>CAWFJG010000025.1:0-67395 GCA_963816065.1 uncultured Alphaproteobacteria bacterium
GTCGTCGAGCCCGAATTTTGGCGACAGGTCGGCCTGGTGAGCGTCGAGGGCCGTCGCTATTCGCCTGGAGTTCGGCTCGCTGGTGCGCGAAGCGATGCAGAAGAGATGGTTCGGACAACGCCCGGAGCGGATTGTCGAGCGCGCGGACGAGTTGGCGTCCGAGGGTGACGACAGAGTTCGGCTGCGACGCCGCTGGAATTCGTTGAGCAATGAGCCTTGTCGCCGATGTGAAGGTGGCTTGGGCGGTGAGGCGCTGCACTGCAGATGAGGCCACGGCAAGGCCGGACAGGCGCCGGACGACCGCCCCCAATCGCCTCATTGCGATGGCTGAGCGCTATAGACGGCGGCTATCGAGCCGATTGCCAATCGGCATTTCTCTTCGACCATCGTCCCTGCTCCTAATGGCCCCATGAAGCCGCAGGAGACGAATCATGTTTCGACGAACCCCGCCGTTGTCGGGCGCGCACGATGTCGCTTGTCCCAGCGGCGTCGCCGATGAGTTCGTCCGCCAGTTCGCGAATCCATCGATCGAAGTCCCGTAAGGAGGCCGGCGTGCGCGCAACGGTCTTCTTGTTGTTTTCGTCGGTCGTCGATTTTCGCCGCAGGGTGACGACGGACGTCGAAGGCGTCGTCCGCTCGTCGATCCCCAGAGTTCGGTGGGCGTTCCTGTCCTCGGAAGCCAAAGAGATCTTTTATCGCCATCGGCTGCCGGTCCGCGTGACGCACTGGATCAACGCGCTCTGCATTCTCTTCCTGCTCGGAAGCGGTCTGAACATATTCAATGCGCATCCGAGACTGTACTGGGGAATGTACGGCGCGGACGCCGACATGCCTTTCTTCTCGATCGGCGCCGAGGACGCTGCCGGCGGCGCGCATGGGTATGCGCAACTCGGCCATTGGCGTGTCGACACGACTGGCGTCCTGGGCTGGTCGAAAACCAACGGCGAATACGATGCGCGGGCTTGGCCGGATTGGATCACCATCCCGAGTTTTCAGGATCTCGCCGATGCGCGGCGCTGGCATTTCACGTTCGCCTGGCTCCTGGCGATCAACGGCGCCGTTTATTTGGCCTGGAGCATCGGATCGCGCCATCTTCAGAGGGATATCGTTCCGACCGCGGCGGACATTCGGGCGATCCCGTCTTCGGTTCTCCAACACATCAAGTTGAAACATCCGGTCGGCGCGGCCGCAAAGCGATACAATCCCCTGCAGCGGCTCGCCTACCTGGGCGTCATCGTCCTCATTTCGCTCATGGTGCTGACCGGCCTGACCATGTCGCCGGGATTTGACGCGGTCTGCCCCTGGCTTCTTGAGGTCTTCGGCGGAAGGCAATCGGCGCGCAGCATCCACTTCATCAGCGCGAGCCTCATCGTGCTGTTCATCCTCATTCATCTCATCGAGGTGGCGCTCGCAGGCGCGATCAATGAAGTGCGCTCGATGTTGACCGGTCGATACGTCGTACCGGAGGAGATGCGTCATGAGCGCCGCGGATTTCACCCGCCGGGCGGTTATCGCCGTCGGCTTTGGCGGCGCCGGCGCTCTCATCTGGAACGCCAATTCGCTCACGCTCAGTCCGAGTTTCGCCCACGTCTTCCGCGCCGTGGAGGACTGGACTTCGTCTCAGTCAGCGGACTTTGCTCTGCGGGCCAACTCGCCAAGGAATACGCCGCGGCGGACATATCGCCGACCTTCAAGCCGAACGGAACCTTCGATCCCGGCGGCGACGAGTACAACGCTCAGGTCGCGCAGGCCTTCGCGAATTGGCGACTGCGGATCGACGGCATGGTCACGCGGCCGCTATCGCTCTCCGTCAGCGAGTTGCGCGCATTGCCGTCGCGCACACAGATCACCCGCCACGATTGCGTGGAGGGCTGGAGCGCCATCGGCATGTGGACCGGCGTCCAGCTCGGATTGCTTCTCAAAGCGGCCGGCTTGGCGCCTACGGCGCGCTATGCGGTGTTTCACTGCGCCGACAACCTGACCGGCGAGCCTTCGAAAGGCGGCGAGCAAAGTCCCGGGCAGTACTACGAGAGCATCGATCTGGTGGATGCGTTCCATCCGCAGACGCTGATTGCCTACGCGCTGAACGGAAGGCCGTTGGACGTCGCGCATGGCGCGCCTCTTCGCCTGCGCGTGGAGCGTCAGCTCGGATACAAGCAGGCCAAATACATCGAGCGGATCGAGGTCACCGACAGTTTCGCCAACATTGCCGGCGGCCGCGGCGGTTATTGGGAGGACAGAGGCTACGAATGGTACGCGGGCGTCTAGGATCCGCGCGCCGAGGCCCCGGTGCGGCTTGTCTTTGGATGCATGGCCGCTCGACCTTCCGTCCCCGCGGCGCTTCGGGCGGCGCCTCTTCGGCGATGTTTTCCCTTGTGGGAAATGCCCAGATCCGGGCGTTGCGGCTCATCAGGAGAAGTGGAATGTTGACCAACGTAAAGTCTGTCGCTTTCGCTCTAGTCGTTGGAGCCGCTTTTTCGAGCTTCGCGGTCGCACAGTCATCGAGCTCCGTCTCGATGTCGAACCAGCACAATACGGACGCCATGTCGGCCGGCTCCAACGCGCATGGGTCGATGACTTCCGGCGCCAATGCGCACAAGGATCAGGACAAGATGTCGTCTACTCACGCGATGTCCAACGATTCGATGTCGAACGGCTCCATGTCGAACGGCCACTCGTCCAATTAGGAGCGGTCGTTTCGCACGGATGACCACTGGAAAGCCGTCGTCTTCGGAGACGTTGAGAGTCCGCGGGGACGTTGCGGGAGAGAAGCAATGTCCTCGAACGATGTGAACGTCGTGCTGGTCCATGGCGCGTGGGCCGATGGATCGAGCTGGGCGAAGATCATCGTTGCTTTGGCGGCCGATGGCGTCAAAGCGACCACGGCGCCGTTGCCGCTAACGTCGCTGCCGCGACGACGTCACCGCACTCGAGCGAACCTCGGAGCGCGTGGCCGCTCCGGTCGTTCTAGCCGGCCACGCCTATGCCGGCGCCGTGATCGCGGCGACAGGCAGCGACAAGGTGAAGGCGCTTGTCTATGTGTCCGCGCTGGCCCCCGACGAGGGCGAAACCGTCGCAGACGTGTTCTACCGGGGCCAGCCGCATCCGCAGGCGCCCAAGCTCGCGCCGGAGGGGCACGGCTTGATCTATATGCCGGAAGCAGCGTTCGCCGCCGCTTTCGCGCAAAATGCCTCCAAACAGGAGCTGGCGGTGCTGGCGGCGGTGCAGCGGCCGATCTCGCCCGCCTGTATCACCGTCGCAGTAGAGCGGCCCCTCTGGAAGGACCGGCCAACTTTGTACCTGGCGGAGGAGCAGGACCGCATGATCGTTATAGAGAACCAGCGCTTCATGGCCGAGCGCATGAAGGCCCGCCTGCGGTCGCATCCTGTCGATCACATGCCGCTGGTGACCGCGCCCTCTGTCGTTCTGGACGTCATCCGCGAGGCGATCGAAGAGGCCAGGAGCTGACTTTCTTGTGACCGCCACGACGACGCCAGCCTCGGATCATCGCTCGGACCTGCCCGACATTGCTTTCCCGGACTATCCAATGATGTGCAGATGAGAAGAAGAAGGATGGATACATTGAACTCATTTATCCTTTCTCTCTCGAAGACCACTCCATTTCGGGGTGAACTTGACTGTCACTTGATTCGGGCCGTGATGGCATTCACCTTTTTCATATTTGGCTACCAGAAATGGTTTAGTTTCGAGGCTCATCAGATTACGCCGTTTATCAGTCACAGCCCGCTGGTGTTCTGGCTGATCCCAGCCTTTGGGGTTCGCGGCGGCCAGTTTCTTCCTCGGCACGACGGAATGGTCGTTCGGCACGCTGATCTTGTTGGGCTTCCGGTATCGAAGTCTTGGCGTGGTTGGGGCGTTGGGCTCGACCGTCACTTTTCTTGGCACCGTCACGATCATCCCATTTCTTCCCAACGCATGGGCGTCGGAAGCGGGTGGATTTCCGGCCATGTACCTTCCGGTGGCGTTCCTGACGAAGGATTTTCTTTTCCTGGCTGCTTCTTTCTATCTTCTCAAGCAGGATCTGATCCGTGTGGCGCTGGAGATGGCGCTGAATAGAGCCCCACGGTTGGACAAGAAGGTCGAATTAAAATCCGCGTAGTCGGTCGTTCGTCTTGGTCGACCAAGCCCACGGTGCTGTCGTCGCGGTGACGGGCGCCAAGAAGGCTACTGCTCAACAAAGGAGAAGCGAAATGACCGCCATCGCCTACCGAACCGCCGACGTGGACGGCGTCAAGGTCTTCTATCGCGAGGCCGGCCCCGCGACCGCGCCGAAACTCCTGCTTCTGCACGGCTTTCCGAGCGCCGGCCACATGTTCCGGGATCTCATCCCCAGCTCGCCGACCGCTATCACATGATTGCTCCCGACCTGCCTGGCTTCGGCAATTCCGATATGCCCGGCCGCGGCCACAGCTTCGAGAGCATCGCCGCGACCATCGACCGCTTCACCGAGGTCGTCGGCTTCGATCGCTACGCCATCTATGTCTTTGACTACGGCGCCCCGACCGGCTTCCGACTTGCGGTGAGGCATCCGGACCGGATCACCGCCATCGTCTCGCAAAACGGCAACGCCTACGAGGAGGGCTTGAGCGACGGCTGGAACCCCATCCGGGCCTACTGGCAGGATCCGTCCGAGGCCAATCGCAGCGCGCTGCGCGCGTTCATTAAGCCCGAGACCACGATCTGGCAGTACACGCATGGCGTCCCCGATCCGGCGATCGTGTCGCCCGACGGCTATTCGCTCGACAATTTCTATATGGCTCGACCGGGAGCCGCCGACCTTCAACTCGACCTGTTCGGCGACTATAAGAGCAACGTCGCGCTCTATCCGGCCTTCCAGAGTTATTTTCGGACCCATAAACCGCCCCTCCTTGCAGTCTGGGGCCGGAATGACCCGTTTTTCCTGCCGCCAGGCGCCGAGGCCTTCAGACGCGACATTCCCGATGCGATCGTCCGGTTCTTCGACACCGGGCATTTCGCGCTGGAGACCCATGCGGCCGAGATCGCGGCGGACATTCGCGACTTCCTTCCCCGCTAACTCCATCCGCCGCCCTGAAGGAGGACCCCAGATGTCGAAGTCGGTCGCGATCGTTACGGGAGCCGGTCAAGGCGTAGGCCGGGCGACGCGGTGCGCCTCGCGCGCGACGTCTCCGCGCTGGTCCTGGTCGCGCGTAACCGCGCCAATCTGCATCGAACAGGCGAACGTCGATCAGGCCCTGGCGGTCTTCGGCCAAATCGACGCTCTGTTCAACATTGCCGGAACGCCGCCCGGTTCGGAACGCTGACCAGCGTGGTCCGAACCGACATGCGCAAGGTCCTCGCCCGCAAGCAGGACATGGTCGAGCACGAGATCGACATCCACTTCGAGGCGTACAGGGAGAGCGGCGCGAGGCTCATCATGGGCCTCGGTCGGTTCGTCGGTCCGAAGACCATCGATGTCGCGCTGAACGACGGCGGCGCGTATTCTTTCCGGCGGAGAGAGCGTCCTCAATCTCGGCTCGCACGCCGCCATCCCCGACATTCCCGGTCTCGAGGCGGCGCGCGCGCTCACGCATATCGAGGCGCTCGACCTCGACGTTCTCCCCTCGCATCTGATCGTGCTCGGGGGCGGCTATGTCGGCGTCGAAATGGGGCAGGCCTTCCGCCGCTTCGGCAGCCGTGTCGCCGTCATCGAACCCGGCGGCCGGATGGCGGGGCGGGAAGACCCTGACGCCACGGAATCGATAGGGGCCACACTCCATCGCGAAGGCGTCGAAGTTGTCCTGAACGCGCGGCCGGTCGGCGTCCAAAGACCTGCACACAAGCGGACGCTCCAGAGCGTCCAAGCTGCTCGTTTGCGACTTCAAACGAGCTGGGCGCGCACCCATTCGAGTTCGCGAACGACGTAGTCGACGATGTCGCCGGTTTTGAATTCCTCCGGGAGGACGTCCCAGGTGTAGGTCTCGATCTCGATGTGCGCCGACAGCGGGTTGGCCTTGTGGATTTTGAGCGCCTCCTCGATGGCCGGGCGGGTCGTCTTAAAGCGGTTGACGTCCTCGAGGAAGACCGGGACGTGGAAATGGATCCGCCACTCGCTGGGGATCGGGTTTGTCTCCCAGGCGGCGAGCGCCGCCGGCAGATCGAGGTAGTGCGATAGTCGTCCTTCGTGACGCTCGATCGTCTGGTGGAGGTAGATTGGATCGTCGAACACCCGCAGGGCCTCGGCGATCTCCTGCGTCATTTTCGGGATCCGCAAGGCCGAAGCCGGCTGCAGTTTCAGCACCGGAACCCCTGCCTTGCTGAGACTGCCCAGCGAGTTTGCGATGGTCTCGTATTCCACCGCCTGATGGCAAATGTCGAAGACGGCGCCGAGATGCTTGTGCAGGAGCGCGTCGCACGCCGCCTCCGACCGGCCGGTCCGCTTCGCCAGCGCCTTGACCGAAGCGGCGGAATAGAGATGGTTCGTGAAGTAGTCGATCAGTTCGCTGGTCAACTCGATATAGCAGGAGGGCTCCGGTTCGATCGCCAGCGTGACCGTGCGGCCAGTCCTGGCCTCGAGTTCGGCGAGATAGGCGGCGACGCCGTGCAACTGCCGAGTGTAGGACTCGACCACGTCCGGGCCCGTCACACGCGGCTTGTAGCCGAGCGGCGGCGATTGGATCGACGGCTGAATGTCCGGCGGCGCCAGAGCCGCAAGAACATCCGCGACGCGGACGGTGTAGGCGGCCCGCTCGTCCGTGCGCCAGTCCGGCTCATAGACCTGTTCCTTGACGCGCTCGCCCTTGAAAGCGCCATAGGGAAAGGCGTTGGCCGTGAAGACGTACATATCGTTCTCGGCCAGGAACGCCTTCAGCTTCGCCAATTCCGTGGGCTCGCGCGTGAGCGTACTGGCGGAATCCGGTGACAGGCGCAGGCAGACGCCGAAAGGCGCATCTGGGCTGACGCGCCGCTTGACGGCTGGGAGATAGCGATTGACGCTGTCCCAGAGCTGAGGCCACGTATCGGCCGGATGCACCAGCGTCGAATAGGTGAGATGGCCCAGGTCGCCTGCGAGCTTCATCGCGCGTCGTCCTCCCAAAGCGCCTTCGCGCAACCCTGAATGGCGCGTCCGAGGCCAGTCCTTGGAGTCTTGGTTGGCCGGAATGGGAAACTCAATGCAAAGATTTCTCGATTTGGGCAAATGAGCCACGCGCGCCGACGGCGCCGCACGGTTCAAAATGGGGATTTTCCTCCGCCCCCGCGCTCCTGCGGCGTGCGAAGCTGGCGCTCATGGCGACTTCCTGCTTCGGCGGCTAGTCGACGACGACGCGAAGGAAAACCATGAGTGCGGCCCAGGCGCCCGAGCGCGCAAAGATCGGCTGGATCGGTCTCGGCAAGATGGGACTCCCGATCTGCGAGCGGCTGGCTGCCCATTCCTTCCTGGTGACCGCGCTGACACGCAGCGACGAGGGACGAGAGCGAGCGGCCAGAGCGGGGCTTCGGACCGCATCGAGCATCGGCGGCGTTGTCGATGGCGCCGCGATCGTAGTCTCCGCGATCAGCGACGACGCGGCCTTGCTCGACGTCGTCTTCCAAGTGGGCGGCCTCAAAGAGACTCTGAACTCGTCGCAGACCTTCGTCGAGATCAGCACGGTGTCCCCGAACGCCTCCCAACGTGTCGCCGAGGCGATGGCGGCGATCGGCGTGGACTACGTCCGCTCGCCCGTATCCGGCTCCATCGTTCTGGCCGCCCAAGGAAACCTGACCGCCGTCCTATCGGGTCCGCCGAAAGCGACCGAGCGGCTGGCCGGCTTCTTTCAGTCCTTCACCCGAAAGACCCTTGTAGTGGGCGAGAACGAAGAGGCCCGCTACCTCAAGCTCGTCCTCAACACGCTGGTCGGCGGAACGTCGGCGCTGCTGGCCGAAGCGCTCGCGATGGGGCGCAAGGGTGGTCTCGATCCGGCTGTTATGATGGACGTCATCGGCCACAGTGCGGTCGCTTCGCCGCTGTTGCAGTATAAGCGCGACACCGTGGTGAACGGGACCTACGCGCCCGCCTTTACGGTCCAACAGATCATGAAGGATTTCGATCTGATCGCGGAGGTGTCGCGGCAGGACCACTGCCCGATGCCGCTCATCGCCCAGATCCGCCAGCAGTACGAGGGGGCATTCGTCAACGGTTACGGTGATCTCGACTTCTTCGTCCTCGTTCGCGAGGCGGCGCGGAACGCCGGACTTGAGCAGGGATGAGCGCCGGCGTGAAGAGCCGGAAGATCGCCGTCGTCGGCGCGGGCGCGAATGGGGCCGGCATCGGAGCGGACCTCGCGTGCGCCGGCCTCGACGTCATCTTCATCGATCAATGGCCTGCGCATGTCGAGGCGATGCGGACGACAGGGGTTCGGGTCGTCATGCCAGACGAAACCGTCGTCACGCCCGTCCGCGTCGTCCATGTGTGCGAAGTCGCCTCGCTCCGTGAAACCTACGACATCGTCTTCATCGCGGTGAAGGCCTACGACACGCGATGGGCCTGCGAGCTGATCAAGCCGCTGGTGGCGCCGGATGGGCTGGTGGTCGGGCTGCAGAACGGCATGACGATCGACGACGTCGCATCGATCGTCGGGCCGGAACGAACCCTCGGCGCCGTGATCGAGGTCACGTCGAACCTGTTCGAACCGGGCGTCGTCGTGCGACAGACTCCGCCCAAGGGCTCGTGGTTCGGAATCGGCGCGTTCGACTCCTCGACGCGCGGCCGCGAAGACGAGGTCGCGCAATGCCTCCGCCATGCCGGGACGGTCGAGATCGTCGAGGACGTCCGCTCGGCGAAATGGATGAAACTTGTCGTGAACGCAGCCGAATTCCTCCCCTCGGCGATTTTGGGGCTTCCGCTTGCCGCCGCGATCGGGACGCCCGGGATCCGCGAAGTCATGGCGGCGTCGGGCGTCGAGGCCGTACACACCGCGCTCGCCTTGGGACACCGGCTCGTTCCCATTCTCGGCAAGTCCCGCGTTGAGGCGAATGACCCAGACGATTACGCACGATCGCTGCTCGAGGCCGTCCTGTCGAAGTGGACGCTGCCCGACACGCGCGTGGCAGTTCTGCAGGACTGGATGAAGGGCCGCCGCGGAGAAGGCGAAGACATCAACGGCCTCGTCGTTCGGGAGCAGCGCCGCCTCGGCCGCCGTGCGCCCGTGAACGAGGCGCTGATTGCAATCGCCGCCAGGATCGAGAGCGGGGCGTTGACGGCCTCGCCTGCGAACGCCGACCTCGTGAGGTCGGCGCTCGGAGCCTGAGAAGCCTTTGCAAGAACGCGCCTCAGTGGCGCAAGGGAGGACGATAATGATCGCTAGGCTAGAGAACAAAGTCGCTATGATCACTGGCGGCGCCCAAGGCATTGGCGAGGGCATCGCCCGGCGGCTCGCGGCCGAAGGCGCAGCGATCGCCATCGCCGACCTCAACGGCGACAAGGCCAAGGCGGTCGCTGAGGCGCTGAAGGTTGAAGGCGCGGCGGGCGCGATCGGCGTCCAAGTGGACGTCGGCGACCGTGGCCAGATTCAGGCCGCGATCCACGCGGTCGTGGACCGCTTCGGCCGGCTCGACGTCCTTTTCAACAACGCCGGGTTCAACAAACCGCTGCCGTTTCTGGAGGTCGACGAGGCGAACTTCAACAGCATTATGCGGGTCAACGCCTGGGGCGTCATGCTCGGCATCCAGGAGGGCGCCAAGCAGATGATCGCCCAGGGCGGCGGCGGCAAGATCATCAACACCGCCTCGATCGCCGGCCGGCAAGGCTATGCGGAATTCGCGCCCTACTGCTGCAGCAAGTCGGCAGTCGTCTCTCTGACCCAGGCGGGCGCGCGCGAATTCGCCAAGCACAAGATCACTGTCAACGCCTTTGCGCCGGGCGTTGTCGTGACGCCGCTCTGGGACGGGCTCGAGCAGGACATGATCGACAAGGGCGTTATCAAGAAGAAGGGCGAGTTCATCGAGAGTTTTTCTGCCAGCATCCTACTGGGCTATCCGTCGAAGCCGCACGATCTCGCGGGGATCGCGGCCTTCCTTGCTTCCGCCGACTCCGACTATATCACTGGACAGGTCATCATGTCGGACGGCGGGATGGTGTTGGTCTAACGAGCGTCGTCGGGGATTGTTGCGGGTCGCCGCCCTGACGCTCAGGAGGGCGCAGTGGATGCCGTGGTCTCACTCGGCTCGGAGCCGGCGTCGTCCGTCTCGCGGTAGGGCGCGCCGTGCCGCGCACGGGTCGCGAGGTCCGTCGCCGTCAATGCCGCGGGCCTTGGCGCGCAGGGGGCGGCGCGCGCGATCGAAGGCATGCCGAGCGACCAGATCCCGCCGCTGTTCCTAGCCAAAGGCAACAACTTCTCGCTGAGCGTGCGGACGCCGTTTTCGCGGCTCGTCTACCCGATGCCGGCGGACGGCGGGCTCGGGGCCCATCTTACCCTCGACCTCGCGGGCCAGGCGCGGTTCGGGCCGGATGTCGAATGGATCAATTCGATCGACTACGCAATCGACCCGAGGCGCACAGCGTCCATTTACGCGGCAATCAGACCCATTGGCCGGAGCTGCCGGACAACGTGCTGCAACCCGCCCATGCCGGCATTCGCCCAAAGATCGCACGCCCCGGCGGGTCCGCCACCGACTTTCTGGTCCAGACTGAGGATGACGACGGCGTCCGAGCAACTCGTGACCCTGTTCGGCATCGAGTCTCCTGGCCTGACCGCGAGCCCTTGCCATTGCCGAGGACATCGCGAAGATGCGTTCGGCGAGCCGCCCCGCGGACAGAGGTGTCGGCTTGGCTGTCAAAGCGTCTCGGAGAACCAGTCGGTTGCAAGCCCCGCTGCCGTCTTCACCTTGGACGCGTCCGAATAGAGGGTCATGTGCGTCGTGTGCGGCAGAACGTGGAGCTTCTTGCGCGGGCTCGGGACCGCGTTGAACGCGTTGATCTCGAGGTCCCACAGCGTCAGATCGTCGCCTTCGGCGACGATCATGAAGACCGGGGTGTTTTAGATCCGCTTCACGAACGGACCGACGTCGTAGGTCATCAGGAGATCGACCAACTCGACTGTGCTCCGGTTCTCGT
Organism: uncultured Alphaproteobacteria bacterium; assembly: GCA_963816065.1. Classification (GTDB taxonomy): domain Bacteria; phylum Pseudomonadota; class Alphaproteobacteria; order Rhizobiales; family Beijerinckiaceae; genus Roseiarcus. The sequence goes on from CAWFJG010000025.1 coordinate 11,072, forward strand.
AGAGCGGAGCCTCTTTGGCCTTGATGGCCATGAAAGTGCGAACGGTCTCCGGTAAGGGCCACGCGGAAACCTCTGCCTCCGAATTCTCCGTCGCGTGCGGCAGGTAGAGGCGCTCGTCGGGGCGATCGTAGCGGAGCTTGCGATCCTTGAGGACGAGGTCCCAAAGCCGCCGGAACTCCATCGTTCCATGGGCGCGGCGCATGTTTTCGTAACCGTCGATGACCGGGATCTGACTGACGATGGACTTCACGCGCGGGTCGATGGCGGCGAGGACCAGCGCGTGGCCGCCGGAGTAGGATATGCCCCAGACGCCGATGCGGCGCGGGTCGACGGCTTCGTGGCGCTCGAGAAAAGAGATCGCGTTCTGGTAGTCGCGAATTTGCGCCCATGGGTCGAGGTGCTGCCGGTTGTCGCCGTCGCTGACGCCAAGGTTGCGAGAGTCGAAGATCAGGGCGTTGATCCCGGCGGCGGCAAAGGCCTTCGCGTAGGTCGGCATTACGATCTCGCGCACGTAGCACCAGCCGCCCGCAAGTACGGCCGTCGGCCGGCGGCCGCCGCCCCTGGCCCGATAGAACCAGGCGCGAACCGTCGCGCCCTCGGACTGAAATTCGACGTCCTGCCTTTCCATGCGCTCCTCCTCTGGATGACCGCTCAGCCCCACGGCGTCGACTAGGATCAGCCCTCCTTCGGGGACCACAGGGCTCCCGACGTTTCGTGCAGAACGGCCATGCCTGCCGGATAGCTGACAAGTTCGAGCTGCATGCCCCAGGGCGACAGGAAATAGACCCAGGTCAGGCCCTTGGACGGACCCTGATCCATGGTCGTCGGCTCGCCCTGGACGGTGACGCCGTGCGCCTTCAGGTGCGCAACTGCGATGCTCATGTCCTTGACATCGAAGGCCAGGTGGTGTCCGCCGACGTCGCTGTTGCGCGGCGGCGCGCCTTCGCCCCCTGAAGCGCATACTCGAACACCTCGAAGGACGGGCCGGTCTTGCATCGGAACATGCGCAACTTCCGGATGACGGCGCGCGGGTCGACCCCGAGATGCACCTGCATCCAGTCGTCGTCGGACCGGAACGGCCCGATCTCATAGACCGGCGTGCAGCCGATCACGTCGACGAAGAACCGGGTCGCCGCCTCAAGGTCGGGAACGGTGAAGCCGACGTGGTCCGTGCCCGCCAGATCCGGCAGGCCCACGCTCATCGCACCGAGACCGGATCGCAGATCATAGTCATTAGCCGTATCTTCTGCACTTGGAAAACCCTGTCCTTGACCTCGGCGAACTTCTTCAGGTGGGGCTGTTCCATGTGCTTGTCCCACTCGGCGCGGTTCTTCCAGTTCTCGTAAAAGGTGAACTCGGCCGGATCGTCGTTGTCCTGGTGCAGCCAGTATTCGATGACAGCCGGCTCCGCGCGGGTCGGCTCGATCAGACCCTGAAGGAATGCTCTTGGTCTCCTCGATCTGCCCGTTCAGAGCGCGCAGATGAGCAACGACGGTCAGTTCCGTGGTCATTTCGGTCTCTCCCTTTTTCTCACTTTCCGCGTCACTCGGCATTCCGCCTTCAGGCGCGACCGTGTCCACGAACGCTCGAATAGATCAGCGCGGCAATCAGGATGAGCGCGCCTTGAAAGACGTATTGATAGGTCTGCGAGAGCCCCAGAAACGCGACGGCGCTCAGCACTTCCGTCAGGAGCACCGCGCCTATCGCCGTCCCGACGAACGTGCCTCGCCCACCCCGCAGGCTCGTGCCGCCAAGGACCACCGCCGTGATGCTCGAAAGCGTGTAGCTCGACGCCCTGCTGAGGATCGCCGACGCCGATCTGGGCCATCAGCATCACCGCGCCCAGCGCGGCGAAGAGCGACGAACTGACATAGCCGAGTATGACGATGCGGTCGATCCGCAAGCCAATCCGCCGCGCCGATTCCTCGTCCGAACCGACGGCCCGAAGCTGCCAGCCGCTCGCGTGTTCCGCAGCGCGTACTCGCCCGCCGCGACGCAAGCGACGAGGAAGAGGAAGGCCACCGGGATCGGCCCAATCTGCGAGGTGATGGCCGCCGACACGGAAGCATTGATGTATCCGCCCGGCCCATCGCGAAGAAGAAAGCTGCATCCTTGCAGGCCGATGTACATCGCCAGCGTCGCGGCGATCGGGCGTGAAATTCGCGAACCGGATGAGGAGCCGTTGATCGCGCCGACGACGAGCGCGCCGACGAACATCAGGACGAATCCCGCCAGCGATCATCGTCCACGGCTGGCCGTCGTTGACGAAGAACGAGGCGACCACGACCAGGAAGCCCGCCAACGGGCCGACCGACAGATCAACGCCGGCCAACAGGAGCGCGATCGTCTGCCCGAGGGCGATGAAGCCGAGCGCGGTCGCGAGCATCAGGACGTTGTAGACGTTGAACGACGAAAGAAAATTCGGCGTTCTGACTGAAACCGTAAAGCGCCAGGAGAACCGTGACGATCGCCAGCGGAACGGCGGGCGCGTTGTCCGTCTGGAGGAAGTGTCGCCAGCCCTCCGCGGCCGCGCCGCGCCCTCGGCGTTGGAGACGCCCTTCCCGCGTCGGCATGGTGCTCGGCGCTAACCGCGGCTGCGACGATGCCGGCCTCGACAACGTCGCCGCCGGTCAACGTCTCGACGACCCGGCCCCTCGACAGTACGATGACTTTGTCGCAAAGGCCCTCGAGCTCCGCCGCGTCGGACGAATTGACGACGACCGGCGTGCCCGAAATCGTGATCTCGCGCAGAATGCGATAGATTTCCGCCCGCGCGCCAACGTCGACGCCCTGGGTCGGCTCGTCGGCCACAATCAGGCTGGGCTCCGCGAGCAGCGCACGCGCCAGGACAACCTTCTGTTGGTTTCCGCCCGATAGCGACGTCACCGGCGCTTCGATGCTCGCGGTTTTCACAGCCAGGGATCTGAACGTTTTGCCGACCTGTGCCACTTCCCGGTTGCGATTGACAATTCCGAACGAGCTGAATTTTTCCAGCGCCGCCATCGACGCATTTTCGCGGACGGTGAGACCGCCGGCCAGACCTTCGACGAGTCGGTCGGAGGGCATGAAGGCGGCTTCCCGCAACAGATCGTGGTGCGTAAGAGAACGTCCGCCAAGACTGACAGTCCCGTCGGAGGGCTGTAGGCCCGCCAGCGCCCGCATCAACTCGGACTGACCGTTGCCCGCGACGCCCGCCACGCCAAGGATTTGTCCAGGCGAAACGTCGAAACTCACGTCCTTGAATTTCGGACCGCTCAAGCGACTGGACGGAGAAATTGACGTCCCTTCCGGTGTCCGCGTCGCCTTCGGCGGAAATGTCGATCCCAGCGCGCGTCCAACGATCATGTTCAGCAGATCTTCGTTGGTCACCTCGGTCACGAGCGCCGCTGCCCCGCACACGACCGTCGCGCAAAACAGTGACGCGATCCGCGATCTGGCGGAGTTCGGCGAGACGATGGGTGATGTAGATGACCGAGGTTCCGGTCTTCACCACCGCGCGAATGCGGTCGAAAAGCATGTCGGTCGACTCCCGGTCGAGCGAGGCGGTCGGCTCGTCGAAGATCAGCACCTTCGGCCTCATGGCCAGGGCCTTTGCAATTTCGAGCAATTGCTTTTCCGCGACGGTCAGCGAGTCGCCGCGCGCTCGCAGGGGAATGTTCAGTCCGACGGCGTTCAGGATCTCGCTTGCGACCTCGCGAGGGGGTCTACCTTCAAACAGGATTGCGGCAGCGCGACCCGGAGATTTTCGAGCACCGACAGATCGTCGAGAATCGCGGGGTGCTGATAGGAAATCGAGATTCCGAGCGCCGCGGCTGTTTCCGGCGACATCGGCGATACCGGCGGCCTTCGAAGTCGATTTCGCCCGCGTCCGGCTGGTTCACGCCGGAGATGATGCTCATCAGGGTGGACTTGCCCGCGCCATTCTCGCCGAGAACGGCATGGACCTCGCCCGCATAGAACTCGACGCTGACGTCCGACAGCGCCGCGACGCCCGGAGTAATGCTTTGAAATGCCGGTCAGCCGGATGGTCACCGCCGCGTGGTCGGCCCAGGAGACTCGATCGCGGTCACTTTGCCGGATTCAAAGGCCAAGTCGTTCATCCGCATTTGCACGACGATTCGTTCATCAAAAGGTGCGCGGCCCCGGGACGGATGTCTCCGGGGCCGCGACGACATTATTTGCTTGATGGGCTTCGCCTGGTCCTCGGCCTTCATCTGGGCCGAGAGGTAGATGTCGCCGGGAAGGTCGCTGCGGCACTGCACGGTGCTCGGGTTGCTAGACACGGAATCCTCGAAGTTCGGCGCCATGAAGACCTCCTCCTTCGGGGCTTACCACCCGTCGCCATCGCGACAGCCCATTGGACGGCCAGGCGTGCGTTGTCGTTGCCGGTCGCGACGGTGAACAGCTTGAAGTCCGGATTGTCGCTTGGTATGTCGGTCCAGAAGCATCCAAGGATGTTGCCGTCCGAAGTGGCGATCGCAGGGATCGATCGGTCGGACTTCTTGAACAGCGGAAGCGCGCCGACGAGCGACGGGCCGAAGTCGGAGACGATGACGTCGATCTTCGGATTCTTCGCGATCTCGGCGGTCAGAACCTGCTGGGTCAGCGCGGGATCCCAGTTCGTCACGTCGAAGGGCGCAGGGTTGATGAATTTGTACTCGGGCCCGAGAACAGACTTGAGACCTTCGAGCTCGTCCTTGCCCTGACTGTTGCCGGCCGGACCGCTGAGGAACAGGACGTTGCCGCCGTTGGGCAGGATGCTCTTGATCCAGTTGCCCCAATTCACGCCGTCGTTCTTGAACGACGCGCCGACGAATTTGGTGTAGTTCTTGCCCGCTTCGCCGCCGACGTCGACGCGGTAGGGAACGACGACCTTGCCGGCCTTATAGACGCTGGTCAGCGCGGGCAGCACCGCCGGGCCAGCGTCTCCAAACACGACAAGCGCGTCGATGCCCCTCGCAGCCATGCTCTTGATGTCCGAGATCGCCTTCTGCGTGTTGCCCTGCCCGTCGGCGTATTCGTATTGGGTGATGCTCGGGCATTTCTGGGCTTCTTCCTTCGCGGAAGCCGTGGTGATGAGGCGCCAGCTGTTGCCGCCGAAGCCGTCGAGAAAAGCGATCGAGGCCTTCTTCGGGCCGCACCAGGAAGGCGTTCGGCATAAGCCGCCGACGCGCCGAAGCTGAGCATGATGGCCGCGCCGCCAGAGCGCCTTCTCCTCTTAGCGAAATGGACTTCATATTTTTCCTCCTCGTTTGTCGGTTTCCAGTCCTTTGGCTCACCGAAATGAATAGACGGCGATACCAAATCCAAGCGCGAGCGCTTGAATGATTGTCTGAGCCGAATAGGGCACGCCGATGGCCAGCGCGAATTGGTTCAGTTGATTGAGAAAGAATGCGGCGATCGCGGTCGAGATGGGAAAGCCGCGGCCGCCGATCAGCGAGGTTCCGCCGAGCACCACCACCGCGACCGAGGGGAGCAGCAGCGAGTCCCCCTGAAAGGCCGTCGGCTGGCTCGTGATCCCGGCCAGCAGAACGCCCGCGGTGCAATAGAGCAACTGCGCATAGACGTACGCCATCATCTGATGACGCCGGACGTGAAGGCCAACGGCGCGTGCGGCCAAGGATTGGCGCCGATCGCCTCGAAGCGGCGTCCGACAACGGTCTTCTTCAGGACGAAAGTCACGACGAGCAGGATCGCGAAGGCGAAGTAGACAGAGTTCCCGACGCCGAACGTGTCCCCCCGGCGATCGCGCGCGAGCACCGGCGTCGTCGTTCTCGGCATGCCGCCGGAAACTGCGAAAACAGCCGCCATAGATCAGCGCGTTCATGCCGATCGTGGCGACGATCGCGTTCAGGCGCAAGAGGCCGACCAGCACCCCGTTCACGATGCCCGCAACAAGGGCGCAACAAGCGGCAAACGCACCGCGGGCAAGAGTTTGGCGTTGTTTCCGGCCGGAATGGCAGTTGAGATAACGACCGCGAGCGACACGCCGCCCGGCGACCGAAAGGTCGAAGCCGCCTTGCTGGACGACCAGCATCTGGCCCAGCCCGACGATGGCCAGGATGGCCGCGAAAGGCATGCTTCCCGCCAGGGCGCCGTAGGCGATGCTCGACGGCGCGAACAGGCGGCACACGACGATGAGCGCGGCCGTCGAAACGACAACGGTCAGGAATTCTCGCGTCCGGGGCAGGCGGAATCGCTGATCGAGCGCTCGCGTGCTTATCGGGTTGCTCATCGCCATCATCCGCACGCTTTCACGACCAGCGATTTCTAGCGCGCGACGACATTGCGCGAGGGCGGCGGCGGCAGATCGCTCGCAGCCTCAGATCACAAGCTCGCCGCCGCCCGCTCATCGTCAGGTTCCTCAGATGGTCCTCACGCAATCTCGAGCGTCACCTTGACGGCTTCGGTCACCTTCTTCCCCTGCTCCAGCGCTCTCACCGCATCGTCGAACGGGAAGCTGTGCGTCTGGATCGGCGACAGATCGATTCCGGTTCGCTCAAGAAATCGGATGGCCGCGGGCCAGACGCCCGGGGATCCGATGCAGCCCCGCACGGTTAGATTCTTCATCTGGATCTTGCCGAGTTCGACCGGGATCTTGTTGCCGATGTTGATTCCGACCATCGAAATGCGGCCCTCCGGCCGCGCATAGTCGAAGACGTTCGCAAGCGAAGCCGAATGGCCCGACGCCTCGACGACGAGGTCGGCTCCGCCGCGGGTCAGTTCCTGCACCGCTTCGATCGCATCGCCCGCCGAAGGGTCGACGGTCTCGTCGGCGCCCAAACGTTTGGCGATGTCGCGCCGCAGCGGCACGGGGTCGACGACGATCACACGGGCGCCCATGCCGATGGCCGCCGCCGCGGTAACGAGGCCGATGGTGCCTCCGCCTGAGACCACGACCGTCTCGGAAGCGTCCGGCGCGCCGTTGCGAAGGACAGCGTAGAAGCCGCAGGTGAACGGCTCGATCAGGGCGCCCTTAGCGTCATCGACCGCGTCCGGCAGCTTATGGAGCCATTCGGGTCGCGCCGGGAAATACTCTCGGTTGGCGCCGTCCATCGAGAAGCCGAAGTGGTGGATGCGCTCGGGCGTCTTGATCACGCATTCCCCGACGACACGGTCGCCGGGCTTGAGGCCGGATACGTTCTTCCCGACTTCGACGACCTCGCCGACCCACTCGTGGCCGGGGATCACCGGATAGGAAATCGGGATAATGTATTGGCCGGCCAGAAGCTCGTAGTCCGAATGGCAGATGCCGACGCGACGCGACCGGATCAGCACTTCATTCGGGGTGATCGAAGGGGACTGGACCTGTGAGACAATCGGCTTCTTGGGTTCGTCGAAGAACAGCGCCTTCATCGCTCGCTCCCGTTTTTCTATCGCGGCTCGTCAGGCCACGGTTTCGATCTTGCCGCTCGCGAGCGGACGCAAAGACCGCCTCGAGCAGCGCGATATTGTTGACGAGATGGTCGGCCGTGATCGGGTAAGTTTCGACGCCCGAACGGCGCGCGCGAAGGATACGAGGTTGTCCTTCACCGGCTCGGCGGGGGGGACCTCGGCGGTCGTTATCGGGACCGCCAGCCATCGCGGATGTGACGACCCAGCCGTCGGGCGCTTCCACATGCGCCTTGTCGCGAATGTCGATCCAGCCTTTCGAGCCAAAGACCGTGAAACGGGATATGAAGGGGTTTGCAAGCGAAGCCGAAACGTAAGACGTGCCGCCGCCCCGGAACTTGAGGTAAGCGGCGACGGTGTCGCCCTGCGGAAGGTCCGATGAGAGCTGCTCGCAGACGCACCAGACGCTTTCGGCCGGGCCCAAGAAGGCGCACCGACAGATCGAGCAGATGGATGCCTGTCGCCGTCATGCCGCCCGCCGGGGCCTGGTCAGCCTTCAGGCGCCAGTTGTTCCGGTCGAGCGCTAGGAACTTGTCGTGGCTGAAGTTGGCCTCGATCTGGTGAATGCGACCAAGTTCCCCGGCGTCGGCCTTGGCCAGCAGTTCGGCGATCGGCGGCTCCCACCGCCGCTCGTGCCCCATCCCGAGAACGAGGCCGGCGTCGCGACACAAATGGACGGCTTCTCGGCGCCGGCCTTGGTCAAGGCCAGCGGCTTCTCGCAGAAGACATGCTTGCCTGCCGCGACGGCCGCCTCGATCTGTTCGCCATGCAGCGCGTGCGGCGTCGCCAGCACGACGGCTTCGACCTCAGGATCGGCCAGCGCATCCGCGTAGTCCGCCGTCAGCGCGACGCCCTTCTCGGCGCAGAGCGCGCGCGCCGTCTCGAGGTTCGGCTCGACCGCGCGCACAACGCGGATGTCCGCCGGCGCCGCGCCAAGCACGTTGAGCATTTTCTTGCCCCACCAGCCCATGCCGATGAGGCGACTCCGACGGGCCGGCTCATGAGCGATAGCCTTCGGGCTGGAAGTCGGGATCGAGCGGGAACGAGAGCGCCAGCAGAGGGAAACCCGGGCTGCGCGAGCTGGGAGGCTGCCCCGAGGCCATTGCCGAAGGAACGGTTGCGCATGTTGCCGAATGTCCTCCCTGCAGCATCAGCGCCGTTCTTCCGTGGCGCTTGGCTGTCGGCGGCACCACGAAATCAGCGGCGCTCCACCGTTCGAGGAAAGCTAACAAACTAAATCACGAGCCATCGCACTGATTTATCCAAAACGGACAAATCCGGCTCCGCCGCGCGCAGCCACAAACCCGAATGGGAAGGAAGCGGCATGTCCCGTCCACCACCGGGCGTTCGCGGCAGCGCCCTCAAGAATTGCAGCACGCAGAGGCGTTGGACGCCCTACAGACCTTAATAGTACCCGGCCTCTCGCATGACCTGGTCCGCTCTGCTCTGTGCGGCCTCAAGCGCCTCCTTGTCGGTCGTCTCCCCCCGCAAGGCCTTATGTATTTCCTCGCCGAGAATGGCTTCGAGAGACAAGTATTCCGGGCACCGGCGGGCGAGGCCAACCCTTAAGCATATTTCGCTTCGCGAGCCGGTCGACGACGCTCACGATCGGCGAGGTCGCGGCGGCCTCGGGGTCGGCGGCGACACTGAAGCGCGGCGCGACAGGAAAGCCGTTTTGCACGTTCGCCTTCATCGCCTCGGGCGAGGTCATCCAGGCGATCGCCTCGAAGGCGAGTTCGACCCGCTCGGGCGGCAGATTCGTGGGGATGCAGAGCAGGAAACCGCCGATCGGGTTGTTGGAGGCGCCGCCCGGCCCGCGCGGCTGCGGCAGATAGCGCACCTTGCGCTTCACCGCGGAACTGACGTCGGTCTCGAATCGCGCCGCGCGCACCGTCCAGCAATAGGCAAGCGCGGTTTCGCCAGAAAGGAAGGACGTCGTGCGCCGGTCCCAGTCCATTTCGAGGATGTCGGGCGGCGAGAACTCCTTCAGCTTGTGCAGATAGTCGAGCACGCGCAGGCCCGCTTCGGACTGGATCTGCGGCCGCAATTGCTCGCCCCGCGCCTCGTCGACGCCCATTCCAAGGCTGGCTCTTCGGGATATGCAGGATCGACTCGCCGCAGCAGCCCATCAGAAACATGAAGGTCGAGGCGATCGGCATGCCGCGCCCGCCGTTCCAGGCGATGCCATAGCGTCCCTTGGCGGGCGCATGGAAATGTTTGGCGGCGGCGACAGTCTTCTCGAAGGTCGTCGGATATTCGATCTTGTCCTTTTCGAACAGGTCTGTGCGCGCCGCGAGCAATTCGATCGTGCAATAGATCGGAACGCCGAACTGCTGGCCGCGCCACGACCCATCGACCAAACAGAAGGGTGGAAGTCGAGCGAGGAGAGGCGCGGCGGACTTGATGTGTTCGTCGAGCGGGATGACGAGCTTCTTCTTCACCGCCTCGCCGAGCCAGGGCGCATTGATCGCGACGATGTCGTATTCCGAAACCGGCAGGCTCGGCGTTCTCGACCAGCCGCTCGTGCAACTGCGGCAACTTGCGCAGATCGAAATTCTTGCGCGAGGCCATGTTGTTGCGAAAGTCCGCCCACATGTTGCGCATCGAGAGGAAGTAATTGTCGTCGTTGAGCAGGAACTGGATCTCGCGCTTGCCGCGAAACAGGCTCTCGATGAGTCGCGGCGGCGGAATGATTTGGGCCGCGAAATAGGAGCCGCCGAAATAGAAATCCTCGTCGCTGTCGGTCTTCGAGCGCAAGCCGAAGGTCTCGGCGAGCAGAAATTTGATCTTGCGCGCGTACTGGATAAAGCTTTCGAGCAGCGCCTCGCTCGGCCGCAGCTTGAACCTCTTGCTGCCCTCGCCGAGCGGCTCCTGGAGGATGTCTCCGCGCTCGATCAGAGCGTGGATGCGCCGCATCGCGGTGGCATGCGGCGCCTTGGCGACCGAGGCGAGCGTGGAGATCGCGACCGGCGTTCCCGTCAGATGGTTCTTGATCAGGAACAGCAGCAGGTTCCAGGTCGCGTCCTCTTCGGCGATCGGAACCAGCTCCTGGAACGGCTGACGGACCCGTTCGAGAAACGCGATGATCCGCAGGAGTTCGTGTTCGGTCATCCGATCGCGCTCGGCCGGGTTGCCGCGGATCCTCCCGATCCTCCCGGCCTTCGCCTCCGGTTAGGCGTCGAAACCTCGATTGTCCAGTCCGAGGCTCTGCCGCCGCTATCCATCGCGATCCGTCTCGCATCGGCCGGACGGCTGGCGCCATGCCGGACTCAGGCTACGCGAGCTTAAGGAATGACCTTCTCCGCGCGCAGGGTCGCGAAGAGATCGTGGAAGGCCTCTTCGGTATTTTGATAGACATGGAAACCGAGCTTGCGGCTCAGCGCCATGTCGGTCATCACCTCGATCGGCCGGCCCATGTCGAGGTCGGTGTGCCACGGGGAAGCGACGCGCGAGAGATCGGGTTCGACAAGGCCGTATTTCGTCGCCATTTTCTTCCAGACTTCCCCGTCGTTCGCCATCTGGCCTTCCAGCGGAACGGGCGCGCCCTCGAAGCCTTCCCAAGCGACGCCGAACCATTTGGCGATGCGCGGCCACAGCCAGCTCCATCGAAAGATGTCGCCATTGACGATATTGTAGGCCTCGTTCTTGGCGACGTCGGTGGTGCTCGCCCAGACGAGCTGCTTGCCGAGCACGCGCGCGTCGGTCATGTCCGAAAGGCCGTTCCATTGCGCGGCGCTGCCGGGGAACTTGAACGGCCGGCCGAGTTCCTTGCAGATCGAGGCGTAGGCGGCGAGCGTCGAGCCCATGTTCATCGCGTTGCCGATCGCCTTGCCGATGATCGTATGCGGGCGGTGCACGCTCCAGGTGAAACCGTCGCGCTTGGCCGCGGCGTAGAGTTCGTCCTCCTGGCTATAATAGAAGTTCGGGAGGTCCAGACGCGGCTGCTCCTCCCGCAACGGCGTCGGCGGAGCAACGCCGCCGCGCGACATAGGCCTCGAAGGGCCCAAGGTAGTGCTTGAGGCCCGTGACAAGCGCGACATGCTTGACGCTTCTCGCCGGCGCGACCGCCTCGAGCACGGTCCGCACGATCCCGGCGTTGACCTTGATATTTTCTTCCTCGGTGGCCTGGCGCGACCAGGCGGTCAGATAGACGTGGCTCGGTTTCATTCCGCTCACCGCCTTGCGCGAGGCTCGCGGGGTCGAAAAGGTCCGCGGCGACATGCTCGACGCCCGCGACGACGCCATCCCGATGGCGCGACAGGCCGTGAACGCGGGCGCCGGCGTCGAGAAGTTCCTGCGACACGCCGCGCCCGGCAATGCCGGTCGCGCCGACAACCAGCGCTATCGATTTCCATGGTCTGTCTCCTGATCCAGTCGATGGGACAGCGCGGCTCCGCGAGGCGGGATCCCCGACCGCCGCCTCAGCTCATGTTCACCATGACCTTCATTTCCTGTCCGCTCGGATTGAGCAGCGAGCGGAATCCCTTCTCGACAATCGCTTCCGGCTCGATGCGTCCGGTGACGATCTTTTCGACCGGCAGTTTGCCGCTCGAGATCATGCGGATGACGCGCGGCCACATCGTCACCTCGTAGCACCAGGTCGCCTCGATGGTGATGTCCTTCAACGCCCACAGCGCGGGATCAACGAGCGCTTTCTTCACGTGCAGGCCGGTCTGCACAACCGTGCCGTGATTGCGCACCGCCTCGACGCAGGTGTTGAGCGCGGCCTCGAAGCCCGAACATTCGATCGCGGCATCGACGCCGACGCCCTCCTCGGTATTCTCGCGGATATATTCTGACGACATTGACCGATTTCGGATCGAGCACGCACGGCGCGACGCCAAGGCTCTCGATGTGCTTCCGTCGATTGGCGTTGGGCTCGCTGACGAAGATCTTCGAGGCGCCGACGGCGCTGCAGATCAGGACGACAAGCGCGCCGATCGGTCCGGCGCCGGTGACCAGCACCGTGCTGCCGCCAGTCACCTTGGAGCGATCGACGCTGTAGAGCGCCACCGCTGTCGGTTCGACGAGCGCGCCCTGCTCATCGGTGACGTTGTCGGGAATCAAATTGGCGTTGTAGTCGTTGATGACCGCGAGTTCGCCCATGCCGCCCCAGGCCCAGCTCAGTCCGATGCAGCCCATGCTCGGGCTCAGATGGTTGAGGCCGCGTCGGCTGTAGTAGTCGTCGAGCGGCATGACGAGCGGCTGGATCGAGATTCGGTCGCCTTTGCGCACCCGTCTCACGTCGCGGCCGGTGTCGACGACCTCGGCGGAGAACTCGTGCCCCAAAATCTGCGGCAGCACCGCGCCGGTGAATTTGTGCTGAGTGGCTGGCGTCACGATCGGACCGCCAGCGAATTCGTGCAGGTCCGTGCCGCAGATGCCGCAGGTCAGAGGCTTGATGAGCACCTGCGAGTCGCCGAGCGAGTTCGGCGCTGGAACGTCTTCGACGCGAACATCCTCCTTGGCGTAGAACCTCACCGCTTTCATGTTGTCTTCCTTCCCTCTTCGTTCATCCGTCGAGCGACCGCGCCAAAACCTTGACTGCAACTTCGGCACGGCGCAGTCATCGGCGGCCTCGCGGGCGACCGGACGAGCTCAGAGTCGCTGGGCGGTCCGCTGAGGCAACCGATCGAGACGCGTGTTTGCATGTCGAGCGCTACATGCGCGACGTCTCGTACGACGGATCGCCTCGCGAGTTCGCGGCCGCCGGTGTCGTGAAGGCGAGCAACCTTCGCAAATGTTCCTCACAGCGTAACCTCTCTGACGCAACCTTCAGACTTGGCGGTCGCGTAGCGCCATAGTCCTCCCTGGCGAAGCCATATAACACCTCGGTTCCCTCGGATCGGCCCAATTGTCCAAAATGAGATTTCCCGCCAGCGACCGGTTTCCGGCGAGCCTGGAACCGCAAGGTGCCGACGCCGTTCACGAAATCTCCATTTTGAGAATTTTTTCGGACGTGGGGTCGCCGTTCTCTGCCAATTTCCGGTCGCAACGACATTGGGTAGGAAACGACCGACATGGCCTCCGTAAAGGATGCGACGGCGCCAAACGACCGGCTTCGGAACGACGACATAGGCCTGGATCGGCGTCTGGAGCTGTTCCGCCTTCAGGTTGAAATCCGCGACTGCGAAAAGCGCGCCTTCGACCTCTTTCTGCAGAACCTGATCAAGGGGACGAGCCATCTGTCGATCGGACAGGAGGCGGTCGCTGCGGGCTTTGGCGTCGCGATGCGGAAAGGCGACAAGTCGTTCTGCACCTATCGCGGCCACGCGCATACGCTCGCCCGCGGCGCCTCGATGGAGGGCATGCTCGGCGAACTGATGCTGCGCGACATCGGCCTGATGCGCGGCAAGGGCGGCTCGATGCATCTGACCTCGGTCGAGCACGACGTGCTCGGCTCCTATGCGATCATCGGCGCGCATCTGCCGATCGCCTGCGGCTCGGCCTGGCGCGCGCAATATCTCGGCGAGAAGGACGTGTCGGTCTGTTTCTTCGGCGACGGCACGACGAATATCGGCGCGTTCCACGAGGCGCTCAATTTCGCCGCGGTCTGGAAGCTGCCGGTCGTCTTCGTCTGCGAGAACAATCTCTACATGGAGTATACGCCGATCGGCGAGGTGACGGCGGTCAAACATCCCGCCGCCGATCGCGCCGCGGCCTACGGTCTCGAGCGCATCGTCGTCGATGGCAACGACGCCGACGTCGTCTATCGCACTGCGCTTGCCGCGCTTGAAAAGGCGCGCGATGGCGGCGGCCCCTCGCTGATCGAATGCCTGACCTATCGCCATTCCGGCCACTCGCGCGCCGATCCCGCCAAATACCGGCCGCCAGGCGAACTTGAGGAATGGCTGAAGCGCGATCCGGTCGTGATCTATCGCGAGCGTCTCAGGGACTTCGGCGTCGAGCAAGCGACGATCGACGCGATCGAGGCCGAGAGCAAGCGGAAGGTCGAGGCCGCGACCGAGGCGTGCAAGGCCTCGCCGCCGGCGCCCGTCGAGTTGCTGACCGCGCGACGTCTACGCGGATGGAGGCTGGGCGTGGCGGAACTGACCTATCGCGACGCCGTCGCGCGCGGCATCGCCCAGGAGATGGAGCGCGACGAACGCGTCGTCTTCCTTGGCGAGGACATCGGCAAGGCGGGCGGCGTATTCAAGACGACAGTCGGTCTTTACGAGCAGTTCGGACCGCTGCGGGTGCGCGACACGCCGATCTCCGAACAGGCGATCCTCGGCGCCGCGATGGGCGCGGCGATGACGGGATTGCGGCCGATCGCGGAGATCATGTTCGCCGACTTCCTCGCCGTCTGCTTCGACTATGTCGCCAATGAAATGTCGAAGCTCCGGTACATGACGAACGGCCAGCTCTCCTGCCCGCTCGTGATCCGCACCGGCAACGGCGGCGGCGTGCGTTTCGGCGCGCAGCATTCGCAGTCGATCGAAAACTGGACGATGATGATCCCGGGCGTGAAAGTCGTCGCGCCGTCGTCGCCGGTCGACGTCATCGGGCTGATGGCGGCGGCGGTGCGCGATCCCGATCCGGTGATCTTTCACGAACACAAGGCGCTCTACGCGATCAAGGGCGAGGTGCCGGACGGCGAGATCGTCGACAGGCTCGGAACGGCGAAGATCCTCCGCCCCGGCCGCGACTGCACGATTGTCGCGCTCGCCCTGATGGTGCCGCGCGCGCTTGACGCGGCGGAGACCTTGCAACGCGAGCATGGCATCGACGCAGAGGTGATTGACGTGCGCTCGCTTGTGCCGCTCGACACGCAGACCATTCTTCGGCTCGGTCGCCAAGACCGGGCGGCTGTTCACTGTGGAAGAGAACCCGCGGCTTTGCGGCTGGGGCGCGGAGATCGCCTCCATAGTCGCGGACGAGGCCTTCTGGGATCTCGACGGGCCGATCGTGCGCATCACCACGCCGCACATTCCGCTTCCGGCAGCCGATCATCTCGAAGATCTCGCGCTGCCGAGCGCGGCGCGCATCGTCGACAAAGTGCGCCGCGTGCTGAACGGATAGAGCCGATGGCCTCGACGATCATCATGCCGCAGCTCGGCGAGACCGTTGCGGAGGGCAAGATCCTCGCCTGGTTCAAGTCGATCGGCGACGAGATCCGGGAAGGCGACAACCTCTTCGAGGTCGAGACGGACAAGGTCACGATCGAAGTGCAGGCGATCGTCGCGGGCCGGCTGTCGGAAATCCGGGTCGGGGCCGGGGCGACGCGCCAAGGTCGGCGAGGTGGTCGCGGTCGTCGGCGAGCGGCGATGACGGCCGAGACGGCGCCGGACGACCGAGGCGCCCGCGGCAAAGGCTCCGCAGTGGCGCTCGCCCTTCGAGGAGGTGTCGACGCCGACCGAGAGGTTCGGCCCCGCGAAGGGGCCGAACGGCGTCCGCATCACGCCGCTCGCCCGCCGGCTGATTGCGCAGCACGGGCTCGACCTTGCCGCGCTCGCGGCAGAAGCTCAGCGAAGCGCGGAGCGGCGAAGATCGACGAGGCGGCGGTGCGCTCGGCGCATCGCGACCGCGTCCGGCTCGCGCCGGCGCGTCGGCGGCGCCCATCACCTGCCGCGCCCGCGCCGCCGCCCTGTTCCGCGACGGACGAACGTCATCACGCTGAACACGGTGCGGCAGAGGACCGGGGAGCGCCTCGCCGAAAACTGGCGGACGATCCCGCACGTGTTCCAGGCGATCGAGGTCGACTTCACCGCGGTCGATCGCGTGCGCAAAGCCACAGGGAAGCTTCCAGGAGGCGCACGGCTTCTCGCTGACCTATCTGCCGTTCATCGCCCGCGCAACCTGCCTCGCGATCTCGGCCTTCCCCAGATCAACGCGCGCTTCGACGGCAAGGCGCTCACGCTTCTCACGCGACGTCAATCTTGGCATCGCGGTCGACCTCGATCACAACGGTCTCGTCGTGCCGGTCGTGCGCGACGCGGGCGACCTCACGCTGATCGGGCTCGCAAAGGCGATGCGCCGGCAGATCGACAAGGCGAAGGCCGGCAGGCTCTCGCCCGACGATCTCTCCGGCGGCACCTATTCCATCAGCAACAACGGCGCCTTCGGAACGACCTTCACCGCGCCGATCATCAACGCGCCGCAGGTCGGCATCCTGTCGACCGACGCAATCCGCCTGAAGCCCGCGGTGGTCTCGACGCCGGAAGGCGACTTCGTCGCGCCCCGGATGATCGGCATGATCGGCCAGAGCTTCGACCATCGCGCCTTCGACGGCGCCTATTCGGCCGCGTTTCTCTCGCGCCTGAAGCAGATCCTCGAGACGCGCAATGGACTGAAGAGTTTCGTCGAACCTTTGACGGCGCGCGCCGTCGAGTCGCAGAGTTCAAGGGAGGACTTCGTGAAGTACAACAGCCCGCATTCGACCGCCGCCTGGGGCATGATGGCGAAGGATTGGGAACAGGGGGTCGACTACCATCGCCTGTCGGTCGAGCGGCTGAAACGCGCGCAGGACGCGATCCGCTACGCTGGACTCGGCGGCGTGCTGTGCTTCAATTTCGACAACATCCGCTACGTCACCGCGACGCACATCGGCGAATGGGCGCGCGACAAGTTCTTCCGCTATGCGCTCTGTCCGGCGGAAGGAAAGCCCTTTCTGTGGGACCCGGCGCCGCCGGCCAAGCGCATCTCCTCGCCCTGGATATCCGACAATGTCGCCGCCCCCATCACCACCATGCAGGGCGCGATCCCCCCGTCGATGAACGTGCAGCACGACTTCGCCAAGCAGATCAAGAAGGCGCTCGTGCATTACGGCATCGACAAGGAGCCGCTCGGCATCGACATGATGGAGATCGGCATGCTGCGGGCGCTCGAGGCCGAGGGCATCGAGGTGGTCGACGGCCAGCAGGCGCTGCTCGACGCGCGCGAGATCAAGACCGAGGACGAGATCGAGCTGCTCAAGGTCGCGGCCTCGATGGTCGACGCGACCTATGTCGACATCGTGCGCGCGATCCGCCCGGGCACGAAGGAGAACGAACTCGTCGCGATCGCCAACGACAGATTGTTCCGCATGGGCGCCGAGCGCGTCGAATGCGTGAACTCCGTCTCAGGCCGTCGCGGCCGGCCGCATTCGCATACGTTCTCCGACCGCATGATCCAGCCGGGCGACATGATCTTCCTCGACATCATGCATTCCTTCAACGGCTATCGCACCTGCTACTATCGCACCTTCATCTGCGGCGAGCCGAACAAGCACCAGATCGACGCCTACGAGACCGCGTCGAAGTGGATCAGCGCCTCGATCGACATGATCCGTCCCGGCGTCACGCCCGACGAGGTCGCCTCTGTCTGGCCGGACGCGCAGGAATTCGGCTATCGGGACGAGGCCGAGGCTTTCCTGCTGCAGTACGGCCACGGCGTCGGGTTGTCGCTGTGGGAGCGCCCGATCTTCTCCAAGCGCTTCCGCGGCCAGAACCGGCCCCTTGTCGAAGGCATGGTGTTCGCCCTCGAGACGTGGAAGGGCGCGGACGACGGTTCGGGCGCCGCGCGGATCGAGGAAGAGGTGGTCGTCACGAAGGACGGATGCGAGATCATCACCAACTTCCCGTCGGACCGCCTGATCTCTTGCGGCCTCCCGGGTTGCGAAGTGTTCTGATCGAGGACGCCGATGCCGGTTGAAAGCCCGCCCGCCGCGACCAAGGAGCCGGATTCCCGTGACGCTCGTCACCGGGTTCCTCGGCAGCGGGAAGACGACCCTGATCAACGCCGCGCTTCGCTCGCCCGAGCTTGCGAAGACTGTCGTGGTCGTGAACGAGTTCGGCGAGGTCGGTCTCGACCACCAGCTCTTCGCAAGCAGTTCCGACTCGGTCGTCGTGCTCGAGAACGGCTGCCTCTGCTGCACCGTTCGCAGCGATCTCGTCGGGACGCTCAATTCTCTCTATCACGCCCGGCAGGCGGGCGAGATTCCCAGCCTTCGACAATGTCGTGATCGAGACATCGGGCCTCGCCGAGCCCGGGCCCGGTGCTGCAGGCGTTCCTTTCGGAGCCGACGCTGGACGGGCTCTATCGCGTCGCGAGCGTGCTGACGCTGGTCGATGCGGTCAATTGGGCCGGCACGGCGGAGGCGCACGAGGAGTCGGTTCGCCAGGTTGCGCTTGCGGATCGGATCCGGATCACCAAGCTCGACCTGGTCAACGGCGACCGGCAGAACGCCGCGTCGCGGACCCGGCTGGAGCTCCGCCGGATCAATCCGTCGGCCGAGATCGTGGAGGTCGACTGGTCGTCGGCGGCCGTCGCTCAACTCCTGACGGCTCCGGGCTTCGACACGGCCGATCCGGAGGCGGACCCTCGTCCCTGGCTCAACGTCCAGGCCTATGACGCGGCGCCCCGTGATCTTGACGCCTGCGGCCCTGACCGCGGCCACGACCATGATCATGCCGAGCCGTGGCGCCCCCACGACCTCAAGGGCAAGGGGATCGAGAGTTTCGTGCTGACCCGCGACAGCCCGCTCACGCGAGAGGAAGCGCAGTTTCTTCTGGACGGGATTGCGCAGAACCTCGGAACCGGGCTCCTTCGAGTCAAGGGACTGGTGAACATCGCTGAAGAGCCAGGTCGGCCGGCGGTGATTCAGGGCGCCCAACACCTCCTGCACACCATGACCTGGCTCGACCGCTGGCCCGACGGCGACCAGCGGACGCGCATCGTCTTCATCACCCAGGGCATCCCGAGAGACAATCTCAAGGACATCGTCGACCTGCTGGATCGGGTCAGCGCCCGGACCTTCAAGGCGCGAGCGCGCGGGCGGATGGCGCGAGAGGCTGCGAGCGCCAAGCCGCAAACCGAATGAAATTCGACATCATCATCATCGGATCCGGGCGCGAGCGGCTATGTGGCCGCGATCCGCGCAGCGCAGTTCGGGCTCAAGGTAGCGGTCGTCGAGCGCGAACACCTGGGCGGGATCTGCCTCAACTGGGGCTGCATTCCCACCAAGGCGCCCCGCAGTTCACGCATGTCTCTGTCGACGACTTCCGGATCGTGAGAGCCAACATGGCCGACGGCGATCGCCGGACCAGCGACCGCCTCGTTCCCTATGTCATGTTCACCGATCCGCCCCTGGCGCGTCGGTCTGTCGGAAGGCGAGGCCAACGCCGCGGCGTCCTGGTGCGCGCCGCCCGGCTGCCGATGAACCGGGTGTTGCGCACAGAGGCGACCGATGAGAAGGAGGGCTTCATGAAGGCGGCCGTCGGCGCGAGCGACGACCGCATCCTCGGCTTCACCATGATCGGCTCCGAGCTCGGCGAAGTCCTCGCGGCCGTCCAGACCGCGATGATGGCCGGGCTCCCCTATACGAAGCTGCGTGACGCCGGGTTCTCGCACCTGACCATGGCCGAGGGCCTCGGCTCTCTCTTCGCAACCGTTCCGGGGCGCGCGGCCTGACGACCCGGAACGAGGCGAGGTTTGACGAGCCGACGACGACGGCCCCCTTCAAGTGAATCCCGAGGTTGACCGAAGGGCCCAATGAAGGTCGACGCGCCGCTCGACGCGACCGCATCCCGCTCTATTTCGCATCCCAGAGAGGGCAGTCGTGCTCCCGCGCAAGCATTTCCGGCGAAAGCACGAACGACCCGTCCCCGGCCTCGAGCGACAGCACCTGACTGGCGCCGTTGAACAGGGGCCACGCGGCTCCAGTCTTGTCGGTGGGAACGCCCTGTTTGACGAATGCGCCCCAATACGACTTCATGTGCGAGGCGAGAGCCCGTTCGCCCGCATTGAATAGCGGCGTTATCGGCTCGCCATTGTTGAAGCTCGGGAACAGGTAGGCGAGTTCAGCGGCGTGACCCGCGCCCCATTGGTAAGCGCCGTGTTCGCGCGTCAGCCCGGGACCGGTACGATGACCGAATTCATAGGCGTAGACCGGCGCATATTTCGCAAGGTCCTGAGCCAGTTCGAAGCTGGGGCAGCCGCCGATTCCCACGGCAAGGCCGGCGTCGGTAAAGATCGCCCCCGACAGGTAGGCGCCGGTATATGCATCTGCGTTGCTCGGCCAAGGATACTGGGCAAGCACCTTGTCGGCCTTCGCTCCAAACGTGTCGGACACCCATTTCGTGTAATCGCTCTCTTTCCAGCCGATGTCGCCCTGGCGGAAGGTCCGGCCCTCATCCCGGTTGGAGCCGAACAAAATCGCCACGCGCTGGAAATTCCCGTCGGCCACGGCCTTGCGCGGCGCGATCGGCAAGAGGCTGGTTCCGTCGGTGGGGAGCGCGGCGATGCCCGGGTAGGGGACATCGATGAGCTTTCCCGCGGTGGTGGCGCGCAGGCAGGCGGCTGCGTCCGCGCCCTTGCACCCGACCTGGTCGGCGATCGTCGCGGCTCTCTTTTGAGCCTCGGCCAGGGGTATGCTGATGCAGGATCCGCTTTGCATCATCGCCTGGGAAAAGAGGCCCGCCGACCCGGGAGCGACCAGATGAGCGCAGACGGAATAGCCGCCCGCGGAACTCGCCGCCGACGGTCACTCGCGCCGGATCGCCGCCAAACCCGGCAATGTTGTCATGCACCCAGCGCAGCGCCGCCTGCTGGTCCATCAACCCGAAATCGCCGGAATCCTCGGTGATCGCAGGATGAGAGAAAAACCCAGAGCGCCAAGCCGATAGTTGAAGCTGACCCCGACGACTCCGGTTTGTTCGACGATGTCCGTCATGTCCGCCTGGTTCGAGCTGCCATTGACGAACCCTCCGCCGTGGATGAACACATACACCGGCAGCCTCGCGACCTCGGCGGTCTTTGCCGGTCTCCAGACGTTGATGAAGAGGCAATCCTCCGCCTCCGATCGCGGCCCGTTCGTGCTTTTGGCTGCGGCGCAATAGGCGCCGAACTTGCTCGCGTCACGGACATCGTTCCAGCTTTGAACCGGTTGCGGGGCGCGCCAGCGCTGCTCGCCGACCGGAGGCGCGGCGTAGGGAATTCCTAAAAACCCTTCGACGCCGCCATTGCTGAATCCGCGGACCTGACCGGACTGCGTAGGCGCCACGGGCCCGGCCTGATCCTGGGCGAAGGAAGTTTGCGCGATGAAAGCGAACGAACATGCGGCGAGAGCCAAGGCAAGCGAACGCACGATGAACCTCCAGTGGCGAGTTGATGGACGCGTCCTCTTAGGCCGACCTCTCAGTCATGGACGACCCAGGCACGGCGGCACCCTTCGCCGCGCTTAAGACAAAACGAAGACGGAATCGGCGCCGGACGCCGCTTTGCCGTCGCTTCACCGCGCCCGTCGCCCTCACGCCACCCCGCGCGTGCGCCCCTCCCAATACGGCGCGCGGAGCGCCTTGCGGTCGACCTTGCCCAGCCCGGTGACAGCGATCTGCTCGACGAAATCGATCGATTTCGGCGCCCAGGGACCTCCCCGCTTTGCCTTCACATGCGCGTGCAGCGTGTCGAAATCCGCGGTTGCGCCGGCCTTCAGCACCACGAACGCCTTCACCGCTTCTCCCCATTTGCCGTCCGGGATGCCGATCACAGCCGCCGAGGCGACCGCGGGATGCGCCATCAGCGCGTCCTCGACCTCGCGCGGATAGATGTTGAACCCGCCCGAGATGATCATGTCCTTGATGCGGTCGACGATGGTGTAGTAACCGTCCTCGTCCTCGACCGCGACGTCGCCGGTGTGCAGCCAGCCGCCCCGGAATGCATCTTCCGTCGCGTCGGGGCGTTTCCAGTAGCCGTTCATCACCAGCGCGCCGCGAACGCAGATTTCTCCGGCCTCGCCCCGCTTGACCTCGTTCATCTGGAGATCGAACAGCTTCACCTCGACCAGCGGATTGGGGCGCCCGCACGAGCCCAGCCGCCGGGGACGGGCGGGGTCGTGGTCGACCTTTCTCAGCGACGTAATGCACTGGGGCGCTTCGGTCTGGCCGTAGAACTGCACGAAGACGCCGCCGAAACGTCTTGATGCCCTCCAGCAGGCGGTCGGGCGACATGGGCGCCGCGCCGTAGATGATCGTCTCGAGCGACGACAGGTCGTAGCGGGCGCGGACGTCCTTGGCGTCGATCAGCGCATAGATCATCGTCGGCACGAGCATCGCGGTGTTGATCTTTTCCGCTTCGACGGTGCGGCAGAAGGTTTCGATGTCGAAGCCCGGCAGCACGCGGACGAAGCCGCCGCGCATCACCGTCGGGAAGATGTTGACCCCGCCGGCGTGGGTAATCGGCGTCGAAGCGAGATAGCGAATGTCCTGAGGCCACTCCCAGTCGGAGAAGATGATCGCGGACATGTTGAGGACGCAGCGGTGGGCGATCATCACGCCCTTCGAGCGGCCGGTGGTGCCGCCGGTATAGGCGAGCCAGCACACCATCTCGGCCTCGGCTTCGTCGATCAGCGGCGCGGGGGCGGCAGAGCGCATCTCGGCCAGAAGGTCGTGGCCGCCCTCGATGGGCCCGAACGACAAAAGATGCCTCACCCCCGGCGCCCGGGCGACGATCGCGCGGCCCCGCTCAGCGAACCTCTCTCCTTCGACGATCAGCGCCAGAGCCTCGGCGTCGTCGACGATGAAGGCGTGATCATCCTCCGCGGCCAGCGGATGCAGCGGCGTATAGCGCAGGCCCATGATCGCCGCCGCTGTGACGACGGCCCAGGTCTCGACCCGGTTCGTCGCCAGAAGCGCCACCCCATCGCCCTTGCCGAGGCCGAGCGTGCGAAAAACCGACATCATCCGTGCCGCCGCGTCGCCAAGCTCGCCATAGGTCCAGCGGGTCCGATTGTCCGCGATGACCGGGCCGTCGGCGTACCGCCGGATGGCCGAAATGAGCATCGCGCCGACCGTGCCGCCTTCGTGCAGCGATCCCATATACGTCCTCCCTCGCGTTTGTTGGCCGTCAGCTTAGCGAAGGCTTCGACGGAGGCAACCGGCCCGCGCGGAGCCGTTGGTTTAGCGAGCCGCCGCCCAGTCGAGCCCCTGTTCGAAGTCGGTCGTCGCCCCAGAACAGCTCACCGTCCTCGGTCACGAGGCTCGGCGCGCCGAAAATGCCGATTTCCCCGGCGAGGGCGCATTCGGCCTTGAGGCGCGCCTTGTTGGCCTCGCTCTGGGCTCGGGCGAGCACCGTCTCCGGGTCGAGGCCGAGGTCTCCGAGGAGCCTGGCCAGGACAGCCCGGTCGGCGATCGGCATCCCCTCGCCGAATTCCGCGGCATAGGCGCGTCGGGAGAATTCGGCGCGCGTCTCGCCCTCGAGTGCGTGCGCGACGCGCGCGACGAGCAGGCTATTCTGCGGGAAGGGGTCGGGCCGCCGAAAGGGCAGGGCGGCCGCGGCGCAAATCCGCTCGAGGTCGCGCCACATGTAGCGCCCCTTGGCGGGATAGATGTTGAAGGGCGAGTCGCGCCATCCTTGGCCGGCGAAAATCGGCCCGAGCAGGAAAGGACGCCAGGCGAGGGCGACGCCGCGCGCTTCGGCGAGCGCTCCGACGCGCATGGCGGCCGGATAGGAATAGGTGCTGGCGAACTCGTACCAGAAATCCGCTGCGGCCATTGCGCTCGCCTCCCGTGGCGAACGTCGCACGGCTGCGAGGGCCGCGAAAGGCGGCGGATAAAAAAACCGCCCCGTCCGGAGACGGGGCGGGGCGCGAAAGGAGGCCGCGACGGCCCCTTAGACAATCAGCTCTTGGGCGCTTCGGCCGGCGCCGCGGGTTCGGACGGGGCCATGGTCTTCTTGGCGCTGTGCTTCTTCGCCTTGTGCGACTTGTGCTTCATCGGCTTCGCCGGCGCAGCCGTGTCGGCGGGCGCCGCAGCCGCGCCGGCGGCAGGCGCAGCGTTATCGGTTTGGGCGAGCGCCGCGAGAGGCGAAAGTGCGAGAGCGGCGGCAAGGCCGATGGCGGCGACATTCTTGAGCATTCAGGGTCCTCTCTCCGATGCGGGCTCGTTGGCCCACGGTTGTTTCACGGACAGGAAAGTGCGCGCTCGCGGATGAATTGGGGATGAACGGTCGCCTGACGCAATACGGCCGGCTTTGCGGCCGCAATGCCGAGCGCCTGCGTCTCTCCGTATTCCCGCGCGCCCGGGGGTGGGGCGCCGGAGCCGGCGAGTTCACATCTTCTGCGGCGTCTCGCCACTCTTCATCGGTTCCGAATGCATCTTCGTCTTCGTCATCGGCTTCGTGTGTATGGAATTATGGGTCATCATCGGCTTCTTCGGCGCCATGG
The DNA here is from genome assembly GCA_963816065.1 of uncultured Alphaproteobacteria bacterium. GTDB lineage: Bacteria > Pseudomonadota > Alphaproteobacteria > Rhizobiales > Beijerinckiaceae > Roseiarcus. Next base: position 35,604 of record CAWFJG010000025.1, read on the forward strand.
TCTTGTCGGACATCGGCTTCTCCGACATGTCGGTCTGGGCGAAGGCGGCGAGCGGCGAGAGCGCAAGGCCAATCGCTAGGCCGGCGGCGGCAAACGTCTTGATCATGGAAATCTCCTTGGAGAGCCACGGCGGCTCAAACAGCTTTCGTTGACGGCGTCCGGTCTGTTACAGGCACGTGCGTCCGTCCTTTCGGGGCTGCGCGCCACGGTTGACGTCGTGCACGACGGGCCGGTAGGGAACCCCCATGTCGCACAACACGTTCGGCCATCTGTTCCGGGTCACCACCTTCGGCGAAAGCCACGGGGTGGGGATCGGCTGCGTGGTCGACGGCTGCCCGCCTCGCCTGCCGCTCGACGTCGACGACATACAAGCCGAACTCAACCGACGCCGGCCCGGGACATCGCGCTTCACCACCCAAAGGCGCGAACCGGACGAGGCGCGCATCGTCTCGGGCGTCATGACGGATGACTCGACCGGCCGCCAGCTGACAACCGGGGCGCCGATCGCGGTCTTCATCGAGAACGTCGACCAGCGATCGAAGGACTACGGTGAGATCAAGGACAAGTACCGGCCCGGCCACGCCGATTACGTCTATGACGCCAAATACGGCATCCGCGACTACCGCGGCGGCGGCCGTTCGTCCGCGCGCGAGACCGCTGCGAGGGTCGCGGCGGGAGCGATCGCCCGTAAGGTCATCCCCGGCGTGACGATCCGCGCCGCGCTCGTTCAGATGGGCAAGCTCAAGATCGAGCGGGAGCACTGGGACTGGGACGAGGTCGGCAGAAACCCGTTCTTCTGCCCGGACGCCGAGGCGTCCCGGCGCTTCGCCCACTATCTCGACGCCATTCGCAAGGTGGGCTCGTCGGTCGGCGCGGTCCTCGAAGTTGTGGCCGAAGGCGTTCCGCCTGGTTGGGGCTCGCCGATCTACGGCAAACTCGACGCGGAACTCGCGGGTGCGCTGATGAGCGTTAATGCGGTCAAAGGCGTCGAGATCGGCGACGGCTTCGCCGCGGCGGCGCTGACCGGCGAAGACAACGCCGACGAGATGCGCGCCGGCGACGACGGGGGCCCACGCTTTCTCTCCAACCACGCCGGGGGAATTCTCGGCGGCCTCTCGACCGGGCAGCCGATCGTCGTCCGCTTCGCCGTAAAGCCGACCTCCTCGATCCTGACGCCGCGCCTGACCGTTACCCGCACGATGGAGGAGACCGAGATCGTCACCAAGGGTCGCCACGACCCCTGCGTCGGTATCCGCGCCGCGCCGGTCGCAGAGGCGATGGTCGCCTGTGTCCTGGCCGACGCTTTCCTCAGACACCGCGGGCAGGTGGGAGCCTGATCAAGGCGTCGCTGGCAGGCGGCTGTCTAGGCCGCCGCCGGCGGCGCATGCATCCGGCGATTGCCGCTCGACTTCCTTGCCGCTTTGCCTTATGAGGCGCCTCCTAACTGATAACAGCGCGCCGAAGCGCTCGCCGGCTCATTGGACCGGCGCACGGCAGGAGTTTTGTCATGAACGTCATCGAGCGGATCGAGGCCGAGCAGGCGGCCAGATTGCCCGGCGCCAAGATGCCGGTCTTCCAGGCCGGCGACACGGTCGTCGTCAATGTCAAGGTGACCGAAGGCGACCGCACCCGCGTCCAGGCCTACGAGGGCGTCTGCATCGCCCGCAGCGGCAGCGGCCTCAACGAGAGCTTCACCGTCCGCAAGATCTCCTACGGCGAGGGCGTGGAGCGCGTCTTTCCGGTCTATTCGCCGATGATCAATTCGGTTCGGGTCGTGCGCCGTGGCAAGGTGCGCCGCGCCAAGCTCTATTACCTGCGCGACCGCCGCGGCAAGTCAGCCCGCATCGCCGAGCGGACAGAGACCCCCGCCGCCCGCGAGGCGGCGAGGGAAGCGGCCAAGGAGCAGGCGAAGGCAAAGACGGAGAGCTGAAGACCTGGACGGAGGCAAGCCGGCGAGGCAAGCTGGGCAAGAGAATTGTGCGGCTTACCGGACTTCGCGTCCACGAGGGGAAAATGGAAGTCCCGACCGGGCCTTGCAACTCGACTGCACGCGTTCTCACCCCCGTTTCGTCCGGCTGCTTTCTGCCTGTTTTGACCTGATAAGCGCCTGTTAATGACCTGTTCCGCTCCTGTTTAGCGCGCCTGTTTCGCGCCCGTGGGAGCTTGCAATCGATCGGTTGTAACCCAATAAGCCAATGATTAGCGGGGAACAGGACGCAAAAAGTCCCTGCTGACAGGCAAGCCATGGGCGCTGCAAGACAAGCAAGTGCGCGTCCTGCTGCGATGGCTCGCGCAACAGCCTGCGACGGTTCCCGAGAGCACTTCTGGTCGTCCGCACGACAGACGCCCCGTCGGCCGCCCGGCGGACTAAGGCGATACCGGCGCGCCGTCAGCCGTAGGCCAACGCCCCGTCGTCGAGGTCGATCTTCGGAAAGAGGTCCTTGTCGACCCAGTAGTCGTGCGAGTGGCGCCACTCGGGTTTGTCGCCGCGCCTTGGCAATAGGTCGACGTCGCGCATGAGGTAGCCGGGATTGAAATCCTCGGGATCGACCCAGGGCGAAAGCGGCATGTCGCGCTCTTCGTCGCGCAGGGCAGGAACGACCGTCTGCGCGCCCTTAGCCTTCATGGCGTTGAGGAGCCGGCAGACGAAGTCGGCGACCAGGTCGACGCGCAGCGTCCAGCTCGAACGGAAATAGCCGAACACCCAGGCCATGTTGGGCACGCCGGTAAACATGATGCCCCGGTAGGTTACCGTCTGTGAGACATCGAGCGGCTGGCCGTCGATGAAGAAATCGATGTCGCCGAGCACGCTGAGGTGGAAGCCGGTCGCGGTCACGACGATGTCGGCCTCGACGAACCTGCCGGACCTCGTGAGAATGCCGGACGGCGTGAATCGCTCGATCTCGTCCGTGACCACGGACGCTTTCCCGGACCGGATGGCCCGGAAGAGGTCGCCGTCCGGGATGAAGGCGATGCGCTGGCGCCAAGGCCGGTACTTCGGCGTAAAGTGTGTTTCAATGTCGTAATCGTCGCCGAGATAGGCGCGCACCGCCGCGAGCAGGTCTTGCTTGACCGCTTCCGGCTCCTCGAAGCAGCGGCGCGTGAAGGCGGCCTGATCGTAGAGGACTTTCCGGCGCGTGATCTCGTGGATCCACGCCTCGTCGACTTCCAGCGTTCGGAGTGTGTCGGCGAGATCGTTGGCGTTGCGGGCGGGGATGTAAAACGTCGGCGAACGCTGAAGCATCGTCACGCTCCGGCAGCGTTCTGCAATCGCCGGAATGAGCGTGGCGGCGGTTGCGCCCGAGCCAACGACGACAACGATCTTGTCGGCGCAATCGAGATCGTCCGGCCACGTCTGCGGATGGACGATACGCCCGCGGAACGTTTCCACGCCGTCCCATTGGGGCGTATAGCCGCCCTCGTGCCGGTAATAGCCCTGGCACATCCATAAGAAGCTGGCGGCGATGCGGACGGGTTGTCCCGTGTCCGTTCGCATACCCTCGAGCGCCCACAGTTTTTCGGCGCTCGACCAGCGGGCCGCCGAGATCGTGTGCCGATAGCGGATATGAGCATCGATCCCGTTCTCGCGGACGACCTCGCCGATATAGGCCAAAATCTCCTTGGCAGCCGCGATCGGATTGCCCTTCCAGGGCTTGAAGCGGTAGCCGAAGGTGAACAAGTCGCTGTCCGACCGGATCCCCGGATAGCGGTGCGTGACCCAGGTGCCGCCGAAGGTCTCCTTGGCTTCGAGGATCACGAAGCGCATTCCTGGGCATTGAGTTTTAAGGTGATAGGCGGCGCCTATGCCCGAAATTCCGGCGCCGATGATCGCGATGTCCACGCGCTCGAAAGCGTCGGGTTCGGTCTCCGATGCCGCCGTTTCCTGCGTCATGGTTCCTCGCTGGCCTGTGGTAGCCCGAAGTTCGACCTTCGGTCTCTCCGGATGGTCCCAAGGCATCGGACCACAATCCACTGTGAACGACAACGCGACGGCCCGGAATGGACGCGCGCACGCGGCCTGACATGGTAAATGCGTGCGATGCTTCCCCCGCGCCCGCACGATTCCAACCCAATGGTTCAAAAGCGCCTCGTGGATGTTCTCGTCCCCGTCGCGGTCGACACCGCCTACAGCTATCGCGCCCCGGCCGGCCTTATGCTCGAGGCGGGCGGGTTCGTCGACGTTCCGCTCGGGACCCGCCATGCGACGGGCGTCGTGTGGGCCGTGCGCGAGGCCGGCGGCGAGAACCTCAAATACGTCACCGCGATGCGCGACTGGCCGCCGCTGAAGCAGCCTCTGCGCGACTTCATCGACTGGGTCGCGCGCTGGACACTGGCGCCCCGCGGCATGGTGCTGCGCATGGCGATCCGCGCTCATGAGGCGCTGGAGCCGCCCGCGCCCCGCTTCGCCGTGGTCGCGACCGGCAAGCCGCCGGCGCGCATGACGGAAGCGCGCGCAAAGGTTCTCGCGGCCATGGCGCGCTCATCCGGCCCTCCGGGCCGCCTTCCCCCCGAGGGGGACGGGATCGACGGCGCCGCGACGCCCCTCTCCACCCGGGAGAGGGAAGCGGCCGAAGGCCGCCGGGTGAGAGTCGGCGGTCGCGAACCGGAATCGCCCATCTCCAAGGCAGCGCTCGCCGAGCTTGCCGGACGCTCGGTCGGCGTGATCGACGGTCTCATCCAAGACGGCGCGCTGGCGGTGGTCGAATTGCCGCCCGAGCCGATCGCCGCCGACCTCGATCCGGATCACCGACCGCCGATCCTCAACGCCGACCAGAGGCCCGCAGCCGACGATCTCACCGCCCGTGTCGCCGCCCGAATCTTCTCCGCCACGCTGCTCGAAGGCGTCACCGGCTCGGGCAAGACCGAGGTCTATTTCGAGGCGATCGCCGAGACGCTGCGGCAGGGCCGGCAAACGCTCGTGCTCTTGCCGGAGATCGCACTGACCGCACAGTTTCTCGACCGGTTCGCCGCCCGCTTCGGCGCACGCCCGGGGGAGTGGCATTCCGGCCTCACGCCGCGCCAGCGCGAACGCGCATGGCGGGCGGTCGCCAGCGGCGAAGCGCGGACCATCGTCGGGGCGCGTTCAGCGCTCTTCCTGCCGTTTGCCGATCTCGGCCTGATCGTCGTCGACGAGGAGCACGAGGGCGCCTACAAGCAGGAGGACGGCGTCGTCTACAACGCCCGCGACATGGCGGTGGTGCGCGCGCGCCTCGAAGGCGCGCCGCTCGTTCTCGCCTCAGCGACGCCGGCGATCGAGACCCGGGTGAACGCGGAAACCGGCCGCTATCATTGGCTGAAGCTGCCGAGCCGTTTCGGCGCCGCGACCATGCCGGTCCTTGCGACCGTCGATTTGAAGCGCGAGGGCCCGCCGCGGGGCCGCTGGCTGTCGCCGAAGACGATCGCGGGGGTCGAAGCGGCCTTGGGGCGGGGCGAGCAGGCGCTTCTCTTCCTCAACCGGCGCGGCTACGCGCCGCTGACCCTGTGCCGTTCCTGCGGCCACCGCTTCGAGTGCCCCAATTGCGCGGCGTGGCTGGTCGAGCACCGGTTTCGCGCTTCGCTCGTATGTCACCATTGCGGCCATGTCGAGCCACGGCCGAATCTTTGCCCGGAATGCCACGACGTCGAGAGCCTCGCGGCCTGCGGCCCTGGCGTCGAGCGGCTGGCGGAAGAGGCGGCGCTCCTCTTTCCCGAAGCGCGCACGCTGGTGCTGTCGTCCGACTTTCCCGGCGGGATCGAGACTTTGCGGCGGCAACTCGACGCCGCTGCGCGCGGCGAATACGACCTTCTCATCGGCACGCAGCTCGTCGCCAAGGGTCACAACTTTCCGCTGTTGACCTTCGTCTGCGTGGTGGACGCTGACGTTGGCCTCGCCAACGCAGACCCGCGCGCCGCTGAGCGTACTTTCCAGCTTCTGCGTCAGGCGACGGGACGGGCGGGACGCGCCGAGCGCGAGGGCCATGCGCTGCTGCAGACCTGGCAGCCCGATCATCCGGTCATGCAGGCGCTGGTTTCCGGCGACGCCGAGCGCTTTTACGCGCAGGAAAGCGAGCAGCGTCGAATCGGCGGCTTGCCTCCATTCGGGCGTCTTGCCGCGATCGTCGTCTCGGCCGAGGACAAGGGCGCAGCCGAAGCGCACGCGCGCGCGCTCGCCCGCGCCGCACACGCGATGCCGGCTGGCAAGGGCTGGCGGATCGCGCCGCTCGGCGGCGAGCGGCGCGAGGACGAGATCGCGCTGCTTGGGCCGGCCGAGGCGCCGATTGCGGTTTTGCGCAAGCGCCACCGCTTCCGCCTCGCCGCCAAGGCGCCGCGCTCGGCGGATCTGCAGGGGTTCTTGCGCGCGCTTCTTGCGGCCGCGCCAACGCCGCGCGGCGGCGTCAAGGTGGCGATCGACGTCGACCCGCAAAGCTTCATGTGAGATGGCGCGCCGCCCGCGCCAACAGCGCGGGCAAGGCCGGCGCTCAATTCGATTTGAAAGAGGCCCCGGTCGCCCAGGGCCTCTCGCACCTCTTGACGGACGGCGACGTTACGAAACGATCGAGACGCTTTTGCGCGACGAGCTAAAGCCGGCAAAGCCGAGGCCGGCAAAGCCGAGGCCCAACATCGCCCACGTCGGCGCCTCTGGCACTCCGGCCGCCGGCGGCGCCGAGAAGGTCCCCGAATCGGAGATGGTATTGCCAGATTGGCTAAAGCCGAGCGTGAAGCTCGCCGGGTACGGCCCAGAGCCGGCGCCCCCGTATGTGCCGGGAGTCCAGTCGCCCAGGACGTAAAACGAAACCGAGCCTCTGACATTGCTGGTTTCCATGATGCTCGTGCTGTCGAACATCCCGAAACCGGCGTTGCCAAACGACAGGCTCGTGCCGTCTGTGGTGGTGAAGCTCACCTTTCCGAAGATCGTGTTGGGAAATCCCGCGAGCGCGCCGGAGTTGTTGTTGTTCGAAACCAGGTCGCCAATACTGAACATGGTCGCCGTGTTGATGTTGCCGCCGTTTGCGGTTGGCGTGCCGAAATCGACAAAAGCCTGAGTGGCAACCACGGCGGCTTGAGCGGATGCGCTGGCGGAGCCAGCCAAGACCGCCGCGAGCGCTAACGCTTTCGTGTTCATTCCGTATACCCCTTCTTGCAACGAGAACTCTCGCATCGGCTCACCAAAGCGAATGCAATTGATGAAAGGCTATCACGCCTGTTGCGCTGCGGCAAGGAAGTGGAGTGCGAAAGATTTAGGCTGACTGATTGACGATGTCTGCTTTACGCTGCCACATTACGGTCACAACTTAACACTGTATTCAATCGCTGCTGATAAGATGCGGCTGTAAACTCTGCTGCATCGCGAAAAGTCTCGCGCGGACGGTAGCGCGCATCGCGTTGTCGCCGTGATAGCATGGAGGTCGAATGGCAGCGGCGGGCGCCGGAAGCCAGCCTGGAAGCGCGGTCAATTAGGTTGGACTTGTCGCAAATGACTCTTTAGGGTAGCCCTGTTCTCGACGAGTCGTCGGAGTGGGGAGCGTCCGCGTGCATTTCGATCCGCTGTTCCTTTCGCGCCTCCAATTCGCCTGGGTGGTAGCCTGGCATTTTCTCATGCCGGCTTTCACGGTCGGTCTCGCCTCGTTCATCGCGGTGATGGAGGGCCTGCACCTTGTCACCACACGCGACGTCTACCTGCGCATATCGATCTTCTGGACCAAGATTTTCGCCGTCTCTTTCGGCATGGGAGTGGTGTCCGGGATCACCATGCCGTTCCAGTTCGGCACCAACTGGAGCCGGTTCTCCGACGATGTCGGCGACGTAATCTCGCCGCTCCTCGGCTACGAGGGGCTGACGGCGTTCTTTCTCGAGGCGGCGTTTCTCGGCGTGCTGCTGTTCGGGCGCCGGCTTGTGCCGCGCTGGGCGCATTTTTTCGCCGCGCTGATGGTGGCGCTCGGGACGCTCGCCTCGACCTTCTGGATCCTCGCGACCAACAGCTGGATGCAGACGCCGGCGGGCTTCGACATCGTCAATGGCCGGTTCGTGCCCAAGGACTGGCTCGAGGTCATCTTCAATCCCTCGTTCCCCTTCCGGTTCGCCCATGTGGTGACGGCGATCTACATCACCACCGGCTTCGTCGTCGTCGGCGTCGCGGCCTGGTGGCTCCTTAGCCGGCGCTTCTATGAGGAAGCGCGCACGATGCTGTCGATGACGCTGTGGCTGCTCACCGTGCTCGTGCCGCTCCAGTTGGTGTTCGGCGACCAGCAGGGGCTCGATACGCTCAAACATCAGCCGGCCAAACTCGCCGCTATCGAGGGTATCTGGGACGGCGGCCGGCGTCTGCCATGGGTCGTCTTCGCCATTCCCGACAACTCGGCGGCGAAGAACCTCTACGAAGTTTCGATCCCGCTCGTCGGCAGCCTCATTCTCACCCACGATCCGAACGGCGAAGTGCAGGGTCTCAAGGACTTCCCGGCCCAAGATCGCGCCCCCGTCGGGCCGCCGTTCTTCGGCTTCAGAATCATGCTCGCGTGCTGGGGGATGATGGCGCTCACGGTCGTGCTCAGCTTGTGGCTGCGGTTGCGGGGCGAGCTGTACGACGCGGACTGGTATCTGAGGCTGTGCGCCCTCGTCGCGCCGATCGGGTTCGTCGCGGTCATCGCCGGCTGGGTGACGACCGAGGTCGGCCGCCAGCCGTGGACGGTGTACGGCCTTCTGCGCACCGCCAATTCCGTCTCGCCCTCGCTGACCGCCTCCGACGTGACCTTGTCGCTCGTCGCCTACGCCGTCGTCTACGTCGTGATGTTTACCGCCGGCGTCGCCATGATGATGCGCATCTTCAGGCAAGGGCCGACGGCGGCGGACATGCCGGACTTCATCGAGGCCGGGCGGCCGAAATCGCCGGTCCGCGCCATGCCGTCAGCCGAATCGGAGCGCTGAGATGAGCGGTTACGTTCTCGACCTGATTCCGATCTGGACCCTCATTCTCGGCGTCGGCGTCTTTCTCTACGTGCTGCTCGACGGCTTCGATCTCGGCGTCGGCATCCTCTACGGATTCGCGCCCGACCGCGAGTCGCGCAACCTGGTGATGAACTCGATCGCGCCGGTGTGGGACGGCAACGAGACCTGGCTCGTCCTCGGCGGCGTGGCCCTGCTCGCGGCCTTTCCGCTCGCCTTCGCCATCATCCTGCCCGCCGTCTATTTTCCGATCATGATCATGCTGCTGGCGCTCGTGTTTCGCGGCGTCGCCTTCGAGTTTCGGTTCCGCGACGCCGAGAATCGTACCTTCTGGGACCACGCCTTCTGCTACGGCTCGGCTCTCGGCGCCTTTGCCCAGGGCGTGGTGCTCGGCGCCTTCGTCCAGGGCTTTGCGGTCGAGAGCCGCCATTTCGCCGGCCATTCGCTCGACTGCTTTACGCCGTTCTCGGTGCTCACCGGGGTGGCGCTGATGTTCGGCTACGCGCTCCTCGGCGCGGGCTGGCTGGTGCTCAAAACCGAGGGGCGACTGCAGGAGATGGCGCGCCGGCTTGGCCGCTACGCCTTCGTCGGCGTCCTCGTCGCGATCGTCGGGGTGAGCCTGTGGACTCCGACCATTCACCCGGCCATCGCGGAGCGCTGGTTCTCGTGGCCGAACATCGCCTGGCTCGCCCCTGTACCGTTGGTGACGGCGCTGGTCGCGCTGGCGGAATGGCGCGCGCTGAGCGATCGCTCGGAGGGGGCGCCGTTCGTCTGGGCGGTGGCGCTCTTCGTGATGTCGTACATCGGCATCGCCATCAGCCTGTTTCCATTCATCGTGCCATACAAGTACACGATCTGGCAGGCCGCCTCGTCCGAGGCGACGCAGGCCTTTCTCCTGATCGGCGCGCTCGCCCTCCTGCCGATCGTGCTGATCTATTCCGGCTGGTCGTATTGGGTGTTTCGCGGCAAGGTACGTGCGGACATCGGATACCATTGATCTTTCGAGGTATTTCGGCCACTCCAGCCTATCAGGCCGTCGATCGCCATGTCTGCCATCGGTCAGGGACGTCCTCACCGACCGGCACAAGGAGGCTGGTTAACCGTCCGCGCCGCGTCGAGCCACGCCCCCAAACAAGGGGTCGCAAGGATGAGAGGCATCGCCCTCTCGATTGGTTTGACGCACGCCGTTAGCCGAACGCCGGGCCCGTCGCCCGCACATGCGCTGAACCCGTCGCTACGCGACGACCCTGAGAACCTGCCGCGCGGCCGGCTGGCGCGAGGAATGGCGAGTGGCCCCATCGGCTGCGCCCGCGCCGCCGGTGTTCGTCTGGGCTTCGGTCTGAAAGTGGCTGACCAGCCGTGCGAGCTCGGCTGCGTCGTTGGCCAGCGACGCGGTCGCGGCCGTCGTCTCCTGCACCATCGTCGCGTTTTGCTGGGTCACGCGATCCATCATGCTGACGGCGCGATTGATCTGCTCGAGGCCGTCGGCCTGATCCTTGGCGCTCGTGGCGATCGCCGAGACTTCCAAGGTCAGTTCGGTCACTCCGCCGATGATCCGATCGAGCGCCTTTCCGACCTCGCCGACGAGCTCGACGCCCCGATCGACCTGGCCGGCGGACTTTGAGATCAGTCCCTTGACCCCTTTGGCCGCTTCGGCCGCGCGGTGCGCGAGCGCCCTGACCTCCGTCGCCACGACCGCAAAGCCGCGCCCGGCCTCGCCCACGCGGGCCGCTTCGACCCCGGCGTTCAGCGCCAGAAGATTTGTCTGGAAGGCGATTTCGTCGATGGCTCCGATGATTTGGGCGACCTCAGTCGACGAGTGTTCAATACTGGCCATCGCCTCGACGGCCTGGTGGACAATTGCGCCGCCGCCCTCGGCGTTGGTCTTGGCGGCCAGAGCGAGGCCACGGACTTGGTCGGCGCTTTCGGCGGTCCGCTTCGTCGATGTCGTAATCGCGTCGAGAGACGCGGCCGCCTCCTCGACGCTGACCGCCTGCTGTTCGGTGCGGCGCGACAGGTCCTCGGCCGAGGAGGAAATCTCGACCGTGTGGGACCGTATGGTTTGGGTCGTCGCTCCGACCGTCCCCAGTGTGGCTTGCAGTTGGTCGACCGCGGCGTTGAAGTCGAGACGCAGAGGCTCCGATTTTGATGCGAAGGGAACGGTGAGGCGAGCCACGAGGTCGCCACTGGCCAAACGGCGGAGACCCTCTCCTAGCGCGGCGACGACGGCGTGATCGGCCTTTGCGGCCTCAACCTTTTCCTCCACGCGGGCGATGCGCTCCTTCTCGATCGCCTGCCTCGACGCCTCGGCGGCATGTTCCAACCGGATGCGCTCGAGACCCGCCTCCTTGAAGACGAGGACGGCTCTCGCCATGGCGCCGATCTCGTCATCGCGATCCGAGTGATTGACCTCGGCGTCGAGGTCGCCCTCCGCCATCCGGCGCATGATCGACGCCAGCCGCGCGATTGGCCGCGACAGGCTGCGTCCGATGATAAAGCTGGCGGAGCCGCAGACCAGCACGACAAGAACAATAGCCGCTGCGACGATCTCGAGGGCCTGGACTTGCGTGTCCGCGAGATGCGCCTGCGTGGCGTCGGCGGATTCCGAAGCGGATAGGACGACCGCGTCGGTCGCCTTCGTCAACTGAGCGAAGCGCGCCTCGGCCTGGCCCTGGAGGGCTGCGAGGTCCGTCTCCGTCTTCGCCAGCACAGTAAAGAGCGCGACATAGGCGTCCACCGTCCTCTGAAGCTCGGCCTTCTTGTTGTCGGCGAAGTAGGACGCTTCGATGTCCTTCTTCATCGTGCTCGCGTCCTTGAGCACCTCGTCGCGTGCGGCGGCGTCCCGGGCGAGGGCGAACTTGTAAGTATCGGGACGGAGTTTTCCAAAAGCTTCGACGAGGGCGACGCCGAGCGGGTCGCTGGTGTCGACGTCGTCGGCGATCGATTTGGCCAGGGCCCCGCCGGCGGCGTTCGTCTGTCCGATCAGCCCCGAGGTTTCGTCGGCGCCGAGGGAGTCCTGAGCCGACAGGATTGCCTCGATGGTCTGCGACAGGCCCTTGGTCTGAACCGCCAACGCGCCGTCCTGTGTTGCGACGCCGTCGACCGCGTGTTCGACGGCCGTCCACGCCGAGGCGAGGTTCGCCTGGGTGGCCGGCGAAGGCTTGGCCATAAAGGCGCCGATCGCCAGCTCCGCCGACATGAGCTTATCGCGAAAAGTCTTCGCTTCCAGTGATGTGTGGATGTCGACGCGGCTCTGGCCGAGTTCGACACCGACCCGGTGCGCGCTGACCCAAAACAGGGTGAAGATGACGGCCAGTCCGACCAGCGGCAGGACCGTCAGGACCCCGATGCGCATGCCGACGGAAAGCCGCGCGCCTCGCGCGCGGCTTGGCGCGCGGCTTGGATTGTCGAGCGGTGTCGACGCATCACGGGATTGGCGGGCGGAAACAGACATTCTTGTCGTCGCAACGTTTGGGGACAGGCCGTGCTTAGCGAGAAAACCCTAACGGGCGGTGATGGCGCGACTTTGTCGTCTCGACGCGTCGCTGCGCTTGTGACCGGGGAGGTCGTTGGCAATGTCGGACTTAGCGTCGAATGGGTGTCGAATGGGTTGACCTCGCCGCCACGAGACCGGAAAGGCGCAGGCCGGCGACGAGCGTGATGGTCTTGTAGTGGCGATGCGGAATGCCGACCCGCAGTCGTCGACTGCGCCCGCATCGTCCGCCCTTGCGCGCCAGATTGGTGGAAGCCCCCGCGCTTCGCGCCCGTCCCTTCGGGACGCGTCAATGAACACGAGCTTTCCTCGGATCCTTCCCGGTAAACTTGTCCTCGCTACTCGGCGGCCTTCTTCATCTCGGGATAGACGCACGCCGCCATCTCCCGGGCGGCCGGACGATGCAGCGGAATGATCTTGGCCTCCTCGAAGGGGAGGTCCAGCGTTTTCCACACGTCGACCAACGCCTCGACCAGTTCCGCCACCTGCGCCTCGTTGTGGGCCGGGGTCGGGGTGATGCGCAGGCGCTCGGTTCCCTTGGCGACGGTCGGGTAGTTGATCGGCTGGATGTAGATGGCGTGCCGGTCGAGCAGCATGGCGCTCGCCGCCTTGCACTTTCGCGCATCGCCGACGAACACCGGCACGATATGCGAGGGATTGTCCATCACCGGGATGCCGGCCGCCCTCAGCGCATGCTTGGTCAGCCGCGCCATGTGCTGATGCCGCTCGCGCTCGACGGTCGAAGCCTTGAGATGGCGGACGGCCGCCGCCGCGCTCGCCGCGACGCTGGGCGGCAAGGTCAAGGTGAAGATGAACTGCGGCGCGTAGCTGCGCACCGCGTCGACCACCGCGGCGCTGGCTGCGATATAGCCGCCGAGCGAGCCGAAGCCCTTGGCCAGCGTGCCCTCGATCACGTCGATCCGGTGGGCGAGCCCTTCGCGGTCGCTCACCCCACCGCCGCGCGGCCCGTAGAGGCCGACCGCATGGACCTCGTCGATATAGCTCATTGCCCGGTATTTCTCGCAGACGTCGAGGATCTCCTTGATCGGCGCGATGTCGCCGTCCATCGAATAGAGGCTCTCGAACACCACGAGCTTGGCGCGCTCGAGCGGCTCGGCGGCGAGCAATTCCTCGAGATGGGCGACGTCGTTGTGGCGCCACACCGTCTTCTCGCAGCCGGCGCGCCGCACGCCCTCGATCATCGAATTGTGGTTCAGCGCATCGCTGAGGATCAGGCAGTTCGGCAACAGGCTGGCGATCGTCGAGATCCCGGCGAGATTGGAGATCCAGCCGGAAGTGAAGGCGAGCGCGGCCGGCTTGCCGTGCAGGTCGGCGAGCTCGGCCTCGAGCCGCACGATCGGATGATGGGTGCCGGAGATGTTGCGGGTGCCGCCGGCGCCCGCGCCGTGGGCGCGCGCCGCCTGGACGGAGGCCTCGATCACCGCGGGGTGGAGGCCCATGCCGAGATAGTCGTTCGAGCACCAGACGGTGACTTCACGGGGCCTGTCCTCTTCGCCCTCGGGACGCCACAGCGCCGTCGGGAACCGACTGGCGTCGCGCTCGAGATTGGCGAAGGTTCGGTAGCGCTCTTCCGCCTTCAGGCGGTCGATCGCATCCGAAAAGCGCCGCTCGTAGTCCATGAGTGTGCCTTTCTGATGGGCGCGTTCCACGTCGAGTCGGCGCCGGCCGCGATGAAACGCTAGCCAACGCCATTCGTGTCGAGGTCGCGCTTTCTGTGCGAGCGACCCTTACTTGGCCGAGTAGATGTTGCACCACCCGTTGGCGGCAACCGGGCCTTCGACCGTCCGGCACTGGTTCGGCGGAATGAAGGGCTCGCAATTGGAGCATTTTTCGCTGCCGTGCGGCGTGTCCTGATAGGCCACGTCAGCCTGAGCCTTCTTCTTCTTCGCCGCAAGCGCGCGCCCGGACGCTCCGGCGATCGCGACGCCGGCAGCCGCGCATGCGGCGCCGTGCAGCAGTCCGCGGCGGGAAACCTCCGCCGAATAGAGCCGTATCTTGGCCATCTCTGGGTACTCCTCTTCACAAGTAATCCGGTTTGCGGCCGGACGGGTAACCGATGCTCGCGCCACGGCCGAAGGTCGAGGCTTATGCCGGACGTCCCTCACGCGAGCGGAATATCTCCGCCCATCCGAAGCAGGATCGCCTCCGGCGGCTTCATGAACCACATCTGGTAGAGCGAGACGAGCCACATGAACGCAAAGCACGCGGCCATCAGCATGCCTGCGCCGATCTCCAACCAAGCGAAGGGATGATAAAGCTTGATCAGGTACCACGACATGACGTCGATCATGATCGCCAGGAATGGAAGCGCGATAACGCTGCACTTGAACCAGACCGGGCGAACGTAGGCGTGGCTGAAGGCCAGCCCGACGACGAAGAATATGAACGTGATGCCGAACAGGTGAATGTGCGAAACCCGGACCAGCGTGGCGATCGACGCGCCGGTGTCCTGCGTCGTCACTTTCTTGACGCCCTCGAAGCTCGTGAAGTTCGGCAGGTGCGGATTGCGGCCGTCGTGGCAGGTGAAGCAACGCCTCTCGATGATCGGCTTGATGTTCGCATCGTAGTCAGGCTCCGCCGCGCCGGCTCGGGCCCACCGGATTATGATCGAGCGTTCGTCGTTCGGCAGCATGCCCGACATGGGGCCGCTCAGTGCGCCTTCCAGGATTGACCCTTTTCCGGTGCCCGAATAGCCGGCCACGATGTCCTCGTAGGTCAGCATCTTGGAATCGCCACCCGCCCGGCCGGCGTACGTAAAATAGATGTTCAGGAGCGCGAACAGATAGCCGAACCCGAGAATCAGCAGCATGCAGGTGAACAGCACCCGCAGACTGTAGGGCAGTTCGGAATAATGACGGTAGAGCGCGTGCGGAGGAGGGCTTGCTTCTAACATACTCGGATCCATCGATTGCGCCTCGGGACGCTCTCCCAACCGAACTTGATTACCGGCGTCATGCCTCGGCTGACGCATGTGCGTCCCGCCGGGTTCGACGCCTGCCGCGCGACGTTCGGGCGGCGCCCACGCGTCGGAACCAGCAAGGGCCGCCTCCAGAGTCCCATCTCATTTGCTCGGTACGGTTATGAAAATCGCCGGGCGGCTCTTCTGATAGGCGTAGTGCGCGGCGATGCCCTCGATGTCGGCGTCGGTGAGAATGGCCGCCATCGCGTCCATCTCAGGGCTCCTGCGATCGCCCTTCCGATAGGCCTTGAGGACATTTTCGAGATAGTCGAGCCGCTGGCCAGCGAGGGCTGGCACATCAGGACGCGCGCTGTTGCCGTTCACGCCGTGGCAGCGGTCGCATTTGTCGGCCCACTCGACGGGACTCAGCGGCTTTGGGACATTGACCGGCTTCGGAGCCTGCGCAGCGAAATAGGCGGCGAAGTTCGCCATTTCGACATCGTCGAGCTTCTTCGCCTTCGGGCCCATGGTGTCGTCGTCGCGCGTTCCATCCTTATAGGCGCGAAGCGCCTTGATCATGTAAGCCGCGTCCTGGCCCGCCAGACTCGGCGTCGCCGCGCTCGAGGAGACGCCGGTTTCGCCGTGACACTTGGCGCAAGCGGCGAGCGCATCTTTGGCGATCGGCGCTACCGGCGGGCTTGGCGTCTGCGCGCGCGTCAGAATTCTCGTTCTGCAGGGCGTAATATAGGGCGATGCGCTTGAGATCCTGATCGCTGAGGGGGTCCAGCGCCTTCTTCATGTCGGCGTTCTTGTCGTCGACTGGCCGGTCGCCTTGCTTATAGGCCTGCATGGTTTCGAACAGATATTTCGGATTGATTCCGATCAGGCTCGGCACGCCTTCCTTGTGGCTGACCCCATTGTCGCCATGGCATCTCGCACAGGGCGTCGAAGCCGCTTTGCCGGCGGCGACCGGGTCGTCGTAGGCCGGCGGCGGGCCATCAGGCGCCGGCCCCGGATCGAGGCTTGCGTAATAGGCGGCCACCTTCGCCAGCGCTTGCTCGCTGAAGAATTTCATCAGGTTCATATTGTGGACCGGGTCGCCGCCCCCTGGCCGGTCGCCCACCTGAAAAGCCCTCAGTTGGCGATAGACGTAAGACGGACGTTGCCCGGCGAGATCGGGGATGCCGGGCGTGGCGCTGATTCCCGCAGGACCATGACACTTCGAGCAGGTCGTATCGGCGAGTTCCTTGCCGTCCCGGATGTCGTCGCTGGTGGCATAAAGCGGACGCGTTTCATCGCCCGGCGCGAGCGGGGTCTGGGCGGAGGCGCCCGAAAGCGAGAGCACGAAGCCGGCGCCGAAGACCGCGAAAAAGCGCAGCGCGCTTTGAACGAAGGCCATTCCATACATCCGCAAAAATCTAGCCTTGCAACGACGAACGCCGAGACGCCTGCTTCAGGATTGATGTCCTGCGCATGGTCGATGTCAAACGCGTTCGGATTGCGGCGTCCCACACGCTCGCGACCGTCCGCCACATCAAGACTGCCCAGTCTTGTGCGTCGAAGGCTCGGTCGGCTTCGGCGGAGGATGGGGGGTCGGACAGGCGCGGAAGTAATTCTCGTATTGCCAGTCGCATGTCACCGTCTTAGGCCGCGACAGAAAATTCGAGTAGTCGGGACTGCCGAATTGCACGGTCGCCGAGGACTCGCCGGCCATTGCAACCAGAAGCGCCGCGGCGGCGCCGAACGCCAGAGCTAGCCTCATCGTTCGTCCCTGCTCCCGTTGTTCCGCACGTCTTGACATGCCGCTTTGACCGGCCATCGGAGTCCCGCCTTCCCCGCCGCGTTCACCACTTGACCAACAGGCTCGCCATGATCGCCTGTGCGGTATAGTTCGGATTGTCGCCCGCCAAGAAGATCATGTCCTTGAACGCCACGGTGCTCGCGTTCAGCGCCGAGTACATGTAGGGGGTCATGCCCGTCGTCTGCCAGTTCGTCACATTGTTGCGCTCGAACATGTACTTGAGCTGCAGATAAACCTCGGCCTTGCCGAACTGGCTGAGGAAGGTCGGGTCCACCTTGTAGGTGACCGCCACATCAGCATGGGCAAAAGTCGTGTTCGTGTCCGGATAGGCCGGATTGCCCGCGCTCGCGACACCGCAGGATATCCCGGTCGAATTGATCGCAAGACAGCCCTGCTCAGGTCCCGTCAACCAGGCGCCCTGGGCGAGTTCGTAGGTTCCGCTCACCTTGAGCGACAGGCGATCCGGGATGAGTTGAAAGGTCGAGCCGAGCATCCAGGTGTTGACGTTCTCGCTCATCCGGCTGTTGTACAGGGTCATCGAACTCACCGCCGTGCTGGAGGTCGACGTGCCGGTCATCGTCTGCAGAATGTTCTCGATACTATAGGCGCCGGTGAACGAAACGTTCGGGTTGAATGCCCAGTCGACCTCAATGCCGGCGTCGCGGTGGTTGTCGGTGTTCAGGCCGAGCCCGTTGCTGGTCGAATAGAGAGCCAGGTCGCCCGGGTAACTGTCATATCGCCAGCCGAAATTTGGCGTTACGGTCAGGCCGGAGATCGGCGTCGTGATGTCGAAATAGAGGGTGCCGGCGTTGCGGTTCCGATTGGCAAGGTCGAAATCCCGGAGATAGGGATTCTCGACCATGCCCGTGGCCGTCGACGGCACGCCAGCCGACATCACGTTGCCGACGAACTGCTGCCAGTTGTAATTTTCGTAACTCCGCCAGGACAGCATCTCGTTGAAACGGACGGCGAGCCAGTCGGTCGGATGGCCGGTAGCGAAGAACTTAGCCTGGAATTCATTGGTCTGGTTGGCCGCGGTCTGGGAATAGTCATACTGCTCCCAGCCGATGCTGCCGCCCATCGTGGCCCAGCTTGCCGGATTCCATGTCAGCTGCTCGGACGCGTCCTGCTTGGTATAGGACTGGAACAGGGTGGTGTGCGGGGCGTAGCTGCCGCCGCCGACGCTGCTCGGGCTGGATGATGCGATCGCCGAGTCGTTGACGATCCAGTTGGCCAGCGTCAGCGCCGGCGTATTATTCTGATCGGAATAGTACCGGTACGTCAGCTTGTTCTGCAGGTTCGGCAGGAGCTGGGTGGTGATGACGTTGTTGGACAAAAACGTTTCGACCTGCCCGTTCAGGCTCGAGCGCTGCAAGGGCGACAGATACTGGCCGGTCGCGATGGTCCCGTTCGATTTCAGCGTCAAGGGGTAGAAGCCGGTCACGCCCGCGCCGTTGATCGTCATGGGGATGAAGGACTGGTTCTGCGTCATGTCATTGAAGCTGAACGTCCCCATGTAGCGGTTGCGAACGAACCCGGGGAGATCGACGCCGACCTGCGCCGTGACCATGTTGGAGGCGTTGTTCGGCTCGGTTCCCGCGGAGCCCATGCCGTAACAATTGGGCTTGGTGCCGGCGTTGGCGACCGGGCAGTTCGGCACGCCGCTGACCGGGCTGCCGGGACCGCCGAACGGGTTCATCGCACTGAACGAATTGTACTCGTCGGTGTAGATCGACGCTGCGTACTTCACCGAGCCGTTCCATTTCATGCCCCAGGGCGAAGTCCCGTAATATTCGCCGGAGATGAAGGCGTTCTGGGTATAGTCGTCGACCGGCATCGGCACCGCCGCCATCGGCGTCGTGGTGCTCGAGCTGAACAGCATGCCCTCTTCCTGCACGCCGTAGCGATGCTCGTTGGTGTAGCCGGCCTGGAAGTCCCAGGCCGGCGTCGGCGTCCAGCGATAGTCCACTTGGCCGGCGTCGCGCTGGATGCCGAGATTGATCTGATGGACGTTTTCCTGAACCGTCGTCTGCACGGGCGTCACGCCGGGCTTGCAGGCGAGCGTCCCGGTCTGGCCCGGTAGGTAGCAGCCGAACGGCTGCTTGGTGGCGGACGAGGCCGTCTGACCCGGATACCAGTTCAGCACCGGAACGGTCGAATTGGCGCCGGCGCCGGTCGCAAACGATCCGCCGTTGAAGATCCCTCTGTAGAGCTGCTGAACGGCGGTCGGCGGCATCCACAGGTTCCCGGAGCCCACACCGTAGTAGGGCGTCAAGGCCGTGTTGCTGCGCAGGTCCGGTACGGAATAATAGCCAAAGGTCAGATATTGCTGGCCCGGTTGGTTGAGATCAACCTCGTAGGCCTGATTGTTGGTGCCGACGTTCTGACCGAGCGCCTCGAATGTATATTTGTAGTCATACCCCTGGGCGCCGAGGTCGAAGAAATTGAGGAAAACCGGGTTGGTCAGCGTGCCGAATTGGTTGAACTTCGCGGCGCTGTTGTTCGGCGTCGCGCCGGGCTTTTCAATGAAGGCCTGGCCGCCGAATTCGGCGGAGGCGTGGCTCATCGTCCAACCCGTGGGACTCAAGGCGGGGAGGACCGGGAGATCGTCGGCGCGGGCTGCGGAATTGACCGCCATGCCAGCCGCTACCGCCGTCCCAGCTAGAAACAGTTGTCGCAAAGTTCTCATTTTGCCCTGCCCTCGCCCACAAAGCGTTCCCCCTCGGGTGTCGCAGTGCCGGCGGCCTCATTGAGTTCTTACATTACCATTCGCGACCGTAACGCCTGACTGATCATCTCTGGAACAACTCGCCAGCCGGAGAATTCGAGCCGTGTATGAAGGTATGGCAGTTCTGGCACGACCGGTTGATCGACTGGACCGTCATCGGGTTGCCGGGATTTCCGTGACCAGGCCCCATGTGGCACATCTGGCAGAGGCGAGGACGCTGCTGGTTCAGCATGTACTCGTACACGGACCCGTGCGGGTTGTGGCAATTGAGGCAGTTTTCGCGGACCGGCTCATGCTCCCAAAGGAACGGGCCTCGCTTGTCCGCATGGCACTTGTAGCAAGTCTCGTTGACCGACGCTTCGACAAGCATCTTGTCCGTCGCGCTGCCATGCGGGTTGTGACAAGAGGAGCAGACGATCGACCCGTTCATCAGCGGCATGTGCGAAGAGTTGACCATCTTCGCGCGGACGTCCTTGTGGCACTGGAAGCAGACCTCGGGCTCGGTGCTCTTGAGAAGCTGGAACTTGACTGACACCTTTTCCATGATCTGGTGGCAGTTGGTGCAGGCGAGGTCCGCGAGTCTGATGGACGCTGCCGTCCCAATAGGTCCGCTGGCCGCGCTCGTGGCAGCTCAGGCAGATGGCGTTCCGCTCCGCGACCGGGCGCGGCGAGTCCTTGCCGAACGAGATGATGTCACCTGGCGCGCCGCTGTCATCCGCCTTGGTCTTGGCGTGCTTCGACCCGGGGCCATGGCAGCTCTCGCAGCCTTGCTTCTCCTGCAAGTCGCGCGGATGGTGCAGGAAGATCTCGCCATGCAGCGTCTGCTCGAAGCTGCCGTACTGGCTGCGGTGGCACTTCAGGCAGACCTGGTTTCCGACATAGGTCGCTGGCCCCGTGTCGGTCGCCGCGTCCGGCTTCTGCGATTTCGTCGCCTCGGAGGAGGCGGCTGCGAGCACGATCGGCTTCGCCTCGCTCTTGCCTTCAGCAAAGTTCGACAGCGTCGAGTAGTCGTCCTTGGCGGAGGCCATTGACGCCGCACTGGCGTGGATCGCGTCGGCTGGCCGGGTTTGCGCGGGCGCGGCCGCGTCGGCGGCCTTCGTCGAGCCGTGCAGCCCCGCGTGAATGGCGTCGTCGGGGGCGGAACCCCGAGAGGTCGTCGAACCGCGCACTCGCGCGTGAACGGCGTCATCCGGGGCAGGGCCCTGGGACATCGACGATGCGCGCAGGCGGGCATGAACGGCGTCGTCGGGCGCGGAACCCTGAGGCGAAGCCGAGGAGTCGGGGCCTTGGACGAAGGCCTTCAGCACGGAATAGGCGTCCGCCGGCGACGCGGCGGCCGCGGCATGGATCGCATCGTCGGGCGCGGCCGCCTGCGGCGGCAGCGGAACGGTCCCTGACAAGTCGGCGACCCGAACGAAGTCGTGCAGCACGGCGTAGGGATCGCGTCCCTGCGCGCGCTTGGCCACGGGCGCCGTCTCCGCGCCCGGCGAGACCGTGAGAGCGATGGACACCACGCGCTGCGTCTGCACGAAGTCCTGCAGCGCCGTGAAAACCTCCGAACTGGCGCGGACGGGAAGATCTTAGAGTCGGCTCGGCGAGGACGGGCTGGCCAAGCACGAACGCCGTGGCAATCACGAGCCGCGCGGCGAGCGCCAACGTGGGGACGGTCTTGGCTGCGGCGGCGCGGCGAACGCGGCTGGAGAACTTTCGGCTCGATGGCGGGAATGGGAGGAGGTCCAGCGCTTTTCGAAATTTCCCACTCATCCCCGCCTCGTCATTCTCGCGCCGCCGACTGCACTCGCCTGTTGGAATCGGCTTGGCCTTTTCGATGGAGGTTAACGCCTTTCAAGCGTCGAACAATGCTTAAGCCGGCCGAAGTTGCACTTTGATTCAGACCGTCACATTTTAGCCACAGCTGCAGGCCGAAATGTTGGCGAAATCTTGCCGAGGGCGAAACTCCCCGCAAGGCGATTTCTCAACAGAAATCAGCGGCAAAACAGCGCAGGTCTAGACATGCCAATAGATCGCATGACCATAATTATGCGTTTCGGGCAACACAGTGTTGCCAAATGTATGACAATCGAGGGGGCGGCAGGCGCAATCTCCGCGTGTGCCTCCGCTTAACATATTCAAACCCTTGCACGATTGGCCCCGTGGCGGAGCGCTCCGATGACGACGCGATTTCGTATCCACTCATACCGCGCGATTTCCGTATTACGAAAGAATTGAGTCAATCTGCCGAGCGGGTCTTGGCGGACGCCTGTCCCTTCGCTGGGGCCGTTGGCCGCCCGGCGCAGATTGATTGCGGGACGCGGCAGGGTGCTCTAACAGCGTCCGACGCCCTGACCGAAACACCCTCCCGAAAGGTCGATGGATGATTTGGATCGCCTTGGCCGCCATGACCGCGGCCGCCGTCGGGATCGCGCTATGGCCGGTCGTGTCCGGCCGCCGGCGCACCGGCAATTCGCCGAGCGAGGTCGCCTTCTATCGTTCGCAATTGGCGGAGATCGACCGTGATGTCGAGCGCGGTCAATTGCTTCCTTCGGAAGCCGCCGCGGCCCGCGCCGAAACGGCGCGCCGCCTCATCGCGGCGGGCGCGGTCGAAGCTCGGCCTGCGGTCGGCGGCCGCCGGGGCCGGTTGGTCGCAGCGGCTCTCGGCGCGCTCGTGGTTCCAGTCGTCGCCGTCGGCCTCTATCTCCAGTTCGGCTCGCCGAACCTTCCCGACGCTCCGCTCGCCTCGCGCACGCCCGATTCGAACGCTGAGGACGATATCGAGGCGGCGATCACGCATGTCGAGACGGAAGCAGCCGCTTCGCCCGACAACCTGAAGGCCTGGTCGGCGCTCGCGCCGGTCTATATGCGCCTCGGCCGCTACGGCGACGCGGTCAACGCGTGGAAGCAGGTGCTGCGTCTCAAAGGCGAGGACGCGGAGGCGCGCGCCGCGCTCGGCGAGGCCCAGGTGGCGGCGGCCGGCGGACTTGTGACCGCCGAAGCCCGCGCTTCGATCGACAAGGCCCTTGTCGAGTCGCCGGGACTGCCGATGGCGCGCTTCTATCTTGGCCTCGCTGCCGAGCAGGAGGGCGACAAGCCAAAGGCGATCGGCATCTATCGATCGGTGCTCGACCAGGTCGCCGACCATCCGTACTGGCAGGAGGTGGTGCAAGGGAAGCTCGCGGCGCTCACGGGCGAGCCTGGGCCGAGTCCGCAGGCGCCCGCGTCCAACGAGGCGAGCGTCGCCCCTCCGGCGGCCGACGGCTCGGCCGGCGCCGGCGCCCCCGCAGGCGGCCAGCAGGACATGATCCGCGGCATGGTCGCGCGGCTCGCCGAGCGGTTGGCGCAGAAAGGCGGCAGCGCCGAAGAGTGGAGCCGCCTCGTGCGCTCCTATTCCGTGCTCAACGAGCCGGACAAGGCGCGGGACGCGCTCGCGTCGGCGCGCAAGGCGTTGGCCGGCGATCCGAACGCCCTCGCTTCGCTCGACGGAGCGGCGAAGGACGCCCCCGCCGACAGCGCCGCAGCCGGCGCTGCCACGTCCGCGCCTGAAGGCGGCCAGCAAGACTTGATTCGCGGCATGGTGGCGCGGCTCGCCGGCCGGTTGTCGCAGAATGGCGGCAACGCGGAGGACTGGACCCGGTTGGTGCGCTCCTATTCCGTGCTCAACGAACCGGATAAGGCCAAGGACGCGCTCGCGTCCGCCCGCAAGGCGCTGGCCGGGGACGCCAGCGCCACGGCGTCGCTCGAATCCCTGGCAAAGCAACTGAACGTCGGAACCCAATGAACGCGCTCGGAGCCAACCCATGATCGTCGAGGCGGGCCACTACGCGCTTACATTGGCCCTTGCGCTCGCCATCGTCCAGACCGTGCTGCCGTTCTGGGGCGCGCGGCGCAACGATCTCGCGCTGATGCGGGTCGGGGACAGCGCCGCCATCGCCCAGTTGCTGTTCGTCGGCGGCGCGTTCGTTGCGTTGGCGGCCGCCCATCTCAGGTCCGACTTCTCGGTCTTGAACGTCGCCGAAAACTCGAACAGCGCGCTGCCGGCGATCTACCGGTTCTCCGGCCTCTGGGGCAATCATGAGGGCTCGATGCTGCTGTGGGTTCTGATCCTCGCGATCTTCGGCGGCGTGGTCGCGGTTTTCGGCGCAGGACTGCCAAACCGGCTGCGCGCCGACTCGCTTGCTGTGCAGGGGCTGATCGGCGCGGCGTTTCTGACGTTCATTCTTGTCACCTCGAACCCGTTCCAGCGGCTCGACCCGGCGCCGTTCGAAGGCCAGGATCTCAACCCGATCCTTCAGGATCCGGGCCTCGCGATCCACCCGCCGCTGCTCTATCTCGGCTATGTCGGCTTCTCGATCGTGTTCTCCTTTGCCGCGGCCGCGCTGATCGAGGGCCGGATCGACGCGGCCTGGGCGCAATTCGTGCGGCCTTTCTCGCTGATCGCCTGGGGGTTCCTCACCCTCGGCATCGCGATGGGATCGTACTGGGCCTACTATACGCTCGGCTGGGGCGGCTTCTGGTTCTGGGATCCGGTCGAGAACGCGTCCTTGATGCCGTGGCTGGCCGGAACCGCCTTTGTCCATTCGGTCGCGGTGATGGAGAAGCGCGATGCGCTGAAGGTGTGGACGATGTTCCTCGCCATCCTGGCCTTTTCCCTGTCCCTCCTGGGGACTTTCCTCGTGCGGTCCGGCGTCCTGACCTCCGTGCACGCCTTCGCCAGCGACCCGAGACGCGGCGTCTTCATTCTCGCCATTCTTGCTGTCTTCATCGTCGGCTCGCTAGGGCTGTTCGCCTGGCGCGCGCCGGTCCTGAAACAGGGCGGTATTTTCGCGCCGATCTCGCGCGAAGGCGCGCTCGTGCTGAATAATCTGCTGCTCAGCACGGCTTGCGCCACCGTCCTGTTCGGCACGCTTTATCCGCTCGGCCTCGAGCAACTCACCGGTCAGAAGATCACGGTCGGCGCGCCCTTCTTCAACATGACCTGCGGGGTGCTGCTCCTTGCACTGTCGTTCGCGACGCCGTTCGGCTTCTCGCTGGCCTGGAAGCGCGGCGACCTCGTCGGCGTCGTCCAGCGGCTTGCTGTCGCGCTCGCCGGCGGTCTGGCGGTTCTGGTCGCGCTCCTCGCGCTCTTCCGCGGCGGTCCGGTTCTGGCGCCGATCGCCGCGGCCATCGCCGTCGTTGTCATGCTGGGAACGCTCAGCGAGGCGTTCGCCCGGGTTTCGCGGGGGGGTCTCGCTCTCCCGGCGGTTCTCGCGCGCGCGCGGAGCCTGCCTTTGTCGTTCTGGGGAGGCGCATCCGCTCATTTCGGCGTCGGCCTGGTCCTTCTCGGTCTTGCGGCAACCGGATTCGGCGCGGAGAAAATCGTCACGATGCGCGCCGGCTCGCCGGTCGAGGTCGGGCCGTACCAGGTCGTCCTGGACCGCGTCGTTACGCGCGGCGGTCCGAACTACAGCGAGCAGGTCGCAACGATGACGGTCCGCAATGGCTATGGCGTCGTCGCCGTGGTCGAACCCGCGCGCCGTCAGTTCGTCGCGCGCCAGACGGCGACGACGCAGGCGGGGATCGTCACGATAAACTTTGGGCAACTCTACGTGTCGATGTCGGATCCTGAGGGCGGCGGGCTCGTCCCGGCCCGCCTCTACTGGAAACCGCTGGTGACGCTGATCTGGCTCGGCGCCTGTCTGATGGCGTTCGGCGGCGCGCTATCGCTTGCCGACCGGCGCCTGCGCTTCGGCGCGCCGGTTCGCGCCGGAGCGACCGCGGCAGCGGCAGCGAGAGGTTGACGATGAAGCGCGCCGTACTTTGCGCTTCCGCTCGGGCTGGCCGTCTGCCCGACCAACGAAGCCGCCACACTCAGGGCGCGGAAGAAAAGCTGGAGGCTCATTGGAGCCCGGAAATCCCGAAGCGCCGCCGAACACGGACCCTAAAGCGCCATGATCCAATCCCGAGGCCCGGGCGGGGACAAGAAGGTCGTCCTACGGCGACACCGTAGGGCACCGCGGGCGGGCTACCGGCGCAAGCAGGCATGCTCTTTCCCGCCTGTGGCGCTTTGTCTCAACCACCCGCAGCCGCCTTGCCCTTCCTGCCCAGCAGTCTCAGAAAACTCCCGGCAGGAAGATAGGAATGGGTTGGGTTATGGACATTGATGAAGATGTCTTCAAGAAGCAGTTCAACGTCTTCAAGGAGCGAGTTGCATCGAAGAGCGGCAAGCCGTTCGTTTCGTTTCATGAAGGCCTACCGCATGAGTGGGAAAGCTACAAAGAGCCGCTCCGCAAGAAGGCGCTGGTCCGTCTCAACCCAGGGAAATGGGAGCAAAGCACGATCGGGAAAGGAAATATATTAGCCAGCTTGATCTCCGCAATCGAAATCCCAAAAGAGGGAAATGACGACCGCAACAATCTTGTCGAATGGACAGGCAGATACGGCCAAAAGAGTAAGTCACACTCCGCATTAATTAACGCCAAAGATAACCAGCAACTGCGTGATCAAATCGAGGCTTGGGCGTTCACATTTTATCGCACCGATATCGAACCCGATGTAGCATTTAAATCGCTTCGCTCGCTCGTTGGGAGCCATTACGACTTGGTTGCGTATCTTTTCTTCCTCAAAAAGACTCCCAGACTTACATGCCGATCTCTCCGGAAACTTTCGACCTCGCCGTTGGAGAGCTGAAGATCAACGTAAAGACGAGCGGTAAATGTTCTTGGTCGAACTACCAGGATTACCTTCAAGCATTAGGTGACATTCAAGCAGCGTTGAGCAGCATTCCAGGCCTGAATGATGTGAAGTTAGTAGACGCCCACTCGTTTTGTTGGCTCCTTATCAAGCTCGAACCGGATGAGCCCGTGGAGAACGCAAGCCCTGATCGTCTCACGCTGGATGATCTAATTCGGAGCGTCACGGACCCGTTGAAGCCGCCGAAAACGGGGCAAGGGTGGGGCTTGACGGCACCCAGGGCTGTTCAATGCACTCTACACAAGGTCATCGCGAGCACGGCCTCGATGCCTCCGATGGCGGCGGCGAAGCGGTCCTGAGGGATTGTGTCGGACTGATTGCAGCGCAGGATATTGTAGGCCCAGCTGCGCATTCTGGCGAAGACCCCCGGGTTTTTTCGGATTCGCGAAGCATCCTCGCGTAGCGTGACGTCGCGCGTATGATGCGATTTGTTCTCGATGGCCCAATGGTTGCGAACGGCGCAGGCCGCGGTTTTCGCGTCGAGCGGGCGATTGGACAGATATATCGAGGATTTGCGCGATTGCTTCCACAAGCCGGTGGCGGGTTGGTAGGAGCCAACAGAGCGCTCGACCCGGATGATGGCGGCGACATGGGACGTCCATTCCGTGTCTTTGACGGCGGGCTTGGCGTCGAACACGGCAATCGTGCGAGTTTCGTGGCGGTTGCGTCTTTTCGCGTCCACGGTCTGGACGCGCGACAGCGGCTCGCCAGCGGCGCAGGCGGTTTCGGCGTTCTGGCACAGGGTCGGCTGATTGTCCTTGAGTTGAACAATCAGGTGCGCCTTGGCGGCGTCGGCGGCCTCGAAAGTTTTTTTTGGCAGTGGATCGCGTCGGCGGTGACGATATGGTCGGCCAAGTCGAGTTCGCGCAACAGGGCCTGCATGGCCGGGATTTCGTTGGATTTTTCGTCGATTTCGATATGCGCAAGCACCAACCCGGTATCCACGGCGAACGCGCTGAGCACCTGCCTGGCCTTGGTGTCGTTGAAATTGTCGAAACTGCCCTTCAGCGTCTTGCCGTCGAACGCGATGATGCGCGCGTTCGCGCCCTCGGGCGCGCAATTCAGGTTGGCGGCGTGTTCGCGGAAGGCTTTTTCGACATCCTCGGCGCTGAGCCGCTGCAAGATATAGCGGATGGCCGTATGCGCGGGCGGCCTTTTCCAATTGATGCCGAAAGCTTCGTTCAGCTTTTCCCGATGGACCTTGAAATAGGTCCGCAGACCGCGATACGAGTTGGCGCCGCTCACGATGGCGAAAATGGAAAAAAGCAGCACGTGCCGCAGCTGGTAGAGCCGGCCCTCAGCGCGGCGTGGGTCGGGAATTGTCGCGAGCAGCGAAAGAAGGTGTTCGAATGACTTCAAGGCGACCCCCACGGGATTTGGTCGCCAGATACAAATTCAGACTTTCTTGATCCGAGGAATCCTCCTTCGCGCGTCGCCCTTCACTTTGTCAGAACGTGTTGCAAAACGGACTCAGTAGAGAGCGTTGAACAGCCCTGTGACGGCACCCCTGCGTAAACTCGTGGAATACACAGCAATGGCAAAAGCAAAGCAGTGGCTCAAGGATGAAGGTTTCAAGGTTGAAGACGTATCCGCGAAGGAGAGCTACGATTTCCGCGCTACTAAGTTGGGCGATGAATGGACAGTCGAGGTGAAAGGCACAACCGGCGGACCCGGCAGCGTTTTACTGACCGCCAACGAGGTCGCTCTCCACCGCAAAAGCCATCCTCTTAACGCACTGCTGATTGTCCACGGGATTAAACTATCTCAGGACGGAACGAGCGTTTTGGATGAGGGGGAGCTAATGGTCATTAAGCCGTGGGCAATCGTCGAGGAACTCTTAAAGCCTATTTGTTACGAGTATCGCTTGCCTTAATCAGACAAAGCGCGTTGCGTTGCGCCGTAATATCCTCACCGCCGATCCCGCCGAGTTGACCTCGCCTTCGCGCTCCGCTTTCAAGGCCGGAAGCGGACGCATAGCGCCGACGAGATCACGGCCGAGATCGTCGCCAGGCGGCTTGTCGAGCACTGGACAGGGCGGGCTTCGTGGAGATGAAGCGGCCCCCGGAGGTCGGAGCGGCGGGCTTGGAAGAGGCTTTGGAGGCTGACGGTAGACTATGCAGACAACGGTGTTTATCGACGGCAATGTTTGGGACTTCCTTCTTGAGCGGAAGATCGATCTGGCGACGGAACTGCCCGCCGATGAGTTTCGCATCTTCATCACACGCGAGGCAGAGTTCGAGATCGCACTGATGCCTTCGGAAAAGAAGTCCTTTGCCGAGGCGACTATCGCAAGCTGCGACATCAAAACGGACACCTTCTTCGGGTTCAACGACGATAAAATTCCGTCGTCAGAACAGCGGATCGCCGGTTTCGATCAGGGTCGATGGGCGAGCGAAAAAGAACTGGCCTTCATGGCGGAACTGAACTCCGCGTTGAAGCCCACGATGCGCCCGACCAAGCTCTACAAGAACGAAGCTGACATTTCTCTCGCTGCGCGCTCGTTCCACGCGGTCGTTTTGACCCTTGACGACAAGAAGGGTCCCCTCAGTGAAGCCTATCGCCAAGGCGGGAGCGTCGTTTTCCTCACGGATTACGGCAAGAGCGGCCTTTCGCTACGCGAGTTTATTCGTCGCGCGTTCAAGCCCATGATGGAGGATGATGGAGGGGGGCCACCTTGACGCGTAGGCGGCGCTCCACCGGGGGCTCCAACTGGGGCACTGCGTGGGGCGCTTTGGCGTCCCGACCAGCGCGCAAGTTATTGATTTAGTTCTTGATATAGGCATTGGCTGGGGCGGGAGGATTCGAACCTCCGTATGACGGAATCAAAATCCGTTGCCTTACCGCTTGGCGACGCCCCAATCCGCCGCCGGCGGCGAAGCGGCCCGGCGGAAAGCGCGGCGGACAATAGTTCGCGCGCTCGCTGGCCGCAATGGCCGCAACCGGCGAAATCAAGCCGCAGCGCGCTTTCCTGGAGCCATGTCGCGTCGTCGGCGAGGGCGCCCCCGGCGAAGATCGCGGCGGCAGCGCCGCTTTTTCCGCGCGCACGGCCGGCTCTAACCGCCGGCGGCGATGGCAAAAAAGTATCCCCCATCAACGTTTACAAGGAAATCGGAGCAAAGTCTTTCGGTAAAACAAAATTCGTGTATAATGACTTTGTGTTGGAAAGAAGCGAAAGCCAGGCCGATGAGCGAAACCCCGATGACCAAAACCCCGATGACGGAAACCCTCGTGACGGAAACCCTCGATGCGCCGGGCCGACGGGCGAAGCGAAGCGCAGCGGCGAAGGCGCGGCGCGCACAACGCGCCGCGTTGCGCCAGGTTATGTTCGACGCGCTCGCGGCGGGATGGTCGGTCGAACAGATCGCCGAACTCCGCAAGGTCAGTCCGCGCACCGTCAGGCGCGAAGTCGACCGGGCGCTGGACGAGCGCCGGCTGGACGCGCCCGCTCGCTACGCGCGTCTGCAGGTCGCCCGGCTCAACAAGGCCATGCGCCTCATCGACGACAAGATCGATCGCGGCGAATTGCGGGCGATCGGCCCGATGGTGAAGGTCGTTCGGGCGCTCGATCGCTATCACGGCCTTTCCGACGCTGCCCGCGCGGCCTTGCCGGCGCCGGCGCCGGCGCCCGCTCCGCAAGCTCTGGCTGCGCCGCCGCTTCGGCTGACCCACGCCGACCCGCTGGCCGTAGCGTGCGAGCCGGAGGCGCAGGATTGTGATGATTAAACATCATGTACATGTTTAATTTGATCCAAACCTCATCCCCGCGAAGGCGGGGATCCAGAGCCCTGGCGCACGGCGGGGCGGGGCCGATCGCCGACCCGCGGCCTCCGCCGCCGGGCGCCAGGGCTAAGCGGGGCCGTCGCGTTTGTGACTTTGTGACAGGTTTGTACACTTAAGCTCTTGAAATCGTGCATACCCTGCCAGAGCTGCAGCCGGCCTCAACCGAGCGTGGCGAAGGCCGCAAGATCGACGTTGGCGCCGCAGACGAGGACGCCGACGCGCTCACCGGTCTCGGGCTGATAGGCGCCGCTGACGAGCGCGGCGAAGGCGGCGGCGCCGCCCGGCTCGGCGACGATCGCGATGTCGCGCCAGAGCCGGCGCTGCGCCTCGACGATCGCCGCGTCGGCGACAAGCACGGTCTCAGCGACGAAAGCCTGGGCTATGGCGAGATTGAGGGCGCCGACGCGCCGGGCTCCGAGCGAGTCGGCGGCGACCGACTGGACCGGGACGTCGACCGGCGCCCCGGCCTCGAGCGCCGCGTCGAGCGCGCGCGATCCTTCCGGCTCGACCCCGACGACCTTGACGCGGCCGCCAAACCAGGCGGCGACGCCCGAGACGAGGCCGCCACCCCGACCGCGATCAGGACAGTGTCGAGGGCGGGGAGCCCCAGCCGGGCCAGATCCTCCTCCCATTCGAGCGCGACCGTCCCCGCGCCGGCGACGGTCGCCGGCGCGTCGTATGGGTGGATCTTGAGGGCGAGGCTCTCGGCGACATAGGCGTCGCAGCGCGCCTGCGCCTCGGCATAGTCGGCGCCGCCGACGACCGCCTCGGCGCCTGAGGCGCGGATGCGGGCGACCTTGGCCGGGGTCGAGATCTCGGGTACAAACACGCGCGCCGGGACGCCGAGCGCCTTCGCCGCGAACGCGACCGCCGCGCCATGGTTGCCGCCCGAGGCTGTGGCGCATCCGGCGGGCGGAGCAGGGCGGGTCAGGAGGTTGTGAAACGCGCCGCGCGCCTTGAACGAGCCGGAGTGCTGCAGGCCCTCGAGCTTCAGCGACAGGGGCGGGGCGCCGGGCAGCGAGGACGGGGTCTCGAGGATCGGGGTACGGCGGATGTGGGCGGCGATGCGCGCGTGCGCGGCCCGGATGTCGGCCGGCGTCACCAAGGGCGGCGGAGCTTGCAGGTCAGCTTTGCTCGAGTCCGAGGTCACGGCGTGTCTTTCTGGCAAGCCCAGCGGAAATCAGCGCGTAGCTGCGCTTGAACATACTGCGCAAGCTCGCCATCGCTAAGCGTCGTATCGTCGACCCTTTGGATCCAGCTCAAGCCCCGGGAGGCGAGATAGAGGGCCGGCCGCAATCCCGGCTGATCCTTGAGCACTGCGAAACTGGTCGGGGTGACCTTGAAGGTGATCCCGAAGCCGGCCGAACCGGACCAGCCGCCGATAGCGAACACCTTGCCGCCAATCTTCCATACGCTCGCGTCACC
>CAWFJG010000026.1:0-354247 GCA_963816065.1 uncultured Alphaproteobacteria bacterium
TGAGTTGCGTCCTCGGCGATTCGGACGCCCACAGCCTGTCGAACTCGCTGCAAGACCTGGCGGCGCCGACTCGCCGCGGCGTTTGCGGACCGTCAGCGGCGATATCGCATCGCGGCCCCGCCCAACGGGCGCGCTGCGGGTTGCCGTCTGACGCGCGACTTCCGCGGACGACCTCGTTGTCCGCCCGGCGTCGACGGGTCGCGTTTCGGCCGCGACGGCTCTCGGGCGGAGGCCGCGCGCAGAGGCAACCCTGGAGGTCTGCGTCGCGCGCTTGGGCGGCCGCTCCGCCGGACTGTCGCCACAGCATGCAGCGTCTCGGCCATGCAGGAGTCGTCGCGTCGCGGAGAGCGGTTCGTCGACCCCGGAGGACGCGGCGTTGACGGACGCTCGCGTTCGGCTACCATCTGGTCTCTCAAGCGGAGGTTCCGGACCTTCCGTTGTTCTCGCAAACGGTCGCAGACACGATGAAGGTCCGCTCGCCCAGGGCGCTGCGTCAGCTGAAGAAATGGCGGTCCTATGTCCTGGTCGTCATCGCCGCTTATGTGTTGACGTCGGCGCTCGGCGCGTTGCTCGGGCCGCTGCGCGGCAACCTCGACAACCTCGTGTTCGATCAGTACCAGCGCTGGAAGCCGAGGCCCTACGACTTCAGCCAGCCGGTCCGCATCGTCGACATCGACGACGAATCGATTCACCTGATCGGTCGATGGCCGTGGTCGCGCCGAACGATGGCGGAGATGGTCGAGGCGCTGGTCAAGGCGAAGGTCGCCGCCATCGGCTTCGACTACCTGTTTTCCGAAAAAGACCAGGCTGCCGGAGATGTGGCGAAGTGCGCGCGCGGCGGCGCCAGCGCCGACGCCGCGTCGCGTTGCCAGGAGCGGGCCGACGGCGACGCCGCCCTTGCTCAAGCCATTCAGGGCCGCCCGTCGTCCTCGGCATATATCTCACGCCGACCCACAACGGATCCCAAGCGAGCCTCACGACCAAGGCCGGATTTTCTTTCATCGGCGACCCGCCGACGCCCTCGTCGCCTCCTTCAACGGCGTGCTCGCGCCGATCCCCGAACTGGCGGACACCGCGACGGTCTCGGATTTCTGAACTGGCTGCCGGACAACGACCGCGTGGTGCGCCGCGTGCCCTTCTGCTCGCGTCAACGGCCAGATTCAGCCGAGCCTGACGCTCGAGACGCTCGGGTCGCCCAGGGCCGACGGGCTATATCGTGAAGTCGACGACCGCTTACGGCAGCACCGCCGGCAAGAGCGAGGTCAACGATTCATCAAGGACGGCGACGTCGTGGTGCCCGTCCAGGCCGACGGC
Organism: uncultured Alphaproteobacteria bacterium; assembly: GCA_963816065.1. GTDB lineage: Bacteria > Pseudomonadota > Alphaproteobacteria > Rhizobiales > Beijerinckiaceae > Roseiarcus. The sequence continues at coordinate 1,315 of CAWFJG010000026.1, forward strand.
GCAGTTGCGCGTCTGGTTCGCCCAGTCCGATCCGCGTCGCTCGATGCCGGCCTGGAAGGTGCTGCAGCCCGAGGCTGACCTCGCCGACCTCGCCGGCAAGATCGTGCTCATCGGCGCGAGCGCCTCGTGCCTCACCGACATCGTCGCGACGCCGCTCGATCCGTCGACGCCCGGGGGTCGAGGCCCATGCTCAACTGATCGAGCAGATCCTCAGCGCGGTGACCCTGGAGCGGCCCGACTGGGCGCCGGCGCCGAATCGTTGGCTGGCGCGCGCGCTGTCGCTCGCGGTCGCGGTCGCTGCTGCCGTTCATCCCGATCTATGCACGGCGGTCATCGGCGCTCTCCGCCTTGGCCGCATGGCTCGTCAGCTGGAACGCTTTCAGTCGATCAGGGCGTGCTGATCGACCCGGTCTATCCCGAGCTCGCCGCGGGCTTCGTGTTTCTCGCCGGCGTCGGGCAGCTCTACGGCCAGAAGCGCCAGCAGGTGAGTGAGATCCGTCGGCCTTCGGCCGCTACGTGTCGCCCGCGGTGGTCGCGCGGCTCGCCGAACATCCCGAGCACCTCCAGCTCGGCGGCGAGAAGCGCGAGCTGACCTTGATGTTTTGCGACATCCGCTCGTTCACGACTCTCTCGGAGGGCTTCACCGCGGTCGAGCTGTCGACCTTCCTCAACGAATATCTGTCGCCGATGACCGACATCATCCTGGACGAGGAGGGAACGGTCGACAAATACATGGGCGACGCCATCATGGCGTTCTGGAACGCGCCGCTCGACGACGCGGCCCACGGCATTCACGCCGTCCGCGCGGCGCTCCAGATGCGCGAGACGCTGACGCGCCTCAACCAGGATTGGCGCGCCGAGGCGGAAAAGGCGGGCGCGCCATTCAAGCCGGTGAAGTTCGGCATCGGCCTCAACACCGGCGAATGCAGCGTCGGCAACATGGGCTCGGAGCAGCGGTTCGACTATTCGGCGCTCGGCGACGAGGTCAACATCGCCTCGCGGCTCGAAGGGCTCGTCGAAGCAGTTCGGCGTCGACATCGTGGCGAGCGCCGGCCACCCGCGACGAGGCGCCGGAATTCGCCTGGCTCGAGATCGACGCGGTCAGGCTGAAAAACAAGACGCGGGCCGTGGCGCTCTACGCGCTGGCAGGCGGACAGGCTTACGCCGAAAGCGAGGCGTTCCGCGGCCTGCTGGCGCTGCACGAGGAGATGCTCGCCGCCTACCGCGCGCGGAAATTCGCCGCCGCGCGACGATTGGCCGAGGAGGCGGCGCCGCTCGCGCCGCCCGAAGTCGCCGGCCTCTACGACTACTACGCCAAGCGGTTCGCTGCGCTCGACGCCGAGACGCTTCCCGAAAGCTGGGCGCCGATGATCGCGCTCGACGAAAAATAGGCTGGCGCCGGCGCTCCGTCAGAAGAGGTAGCGCAGACCCACGCCGCCGTGAACCGTCGTCCCGATCACCCCACCGAAGGTGCCCAGAATGAAGCCGTCCACGATCGTGCGCTGGCTGACCCGGTAGCCAATGCGCGCGCCCCATTCGTACCAGACCGAATTGCCGAGCGGATAAGGGGAGATCGCGCCGAAGTTGGCGACGCTCCATTGCGAACCGTTGGTCGGAGTTGAACCCATAGGCGACGGCGCCGCTGACGTTCGCCTCGAACCGGCCGCCGAAGAGATGAGTGTACTGGCCGCCGAGCCGCAACACATCGAGCGCCTCTAGTCCGGTCGACACGGTGGCGGGGAACGGATTGTTTCCGCTGGACGCCTCGGTGTAGCCGCCCGTGACCAGCCAGTTTCGGCTGATGTCGGTGTAGATCGCCGCTTCGTCGATCGGCGTGACCCGGTCGACCCATCCGACCCGGCCGAACAGACCGAGGCTGCGGTTGATCGCGTCGCCTTGACCCTCGGCGATCAAGGCGCCGTTGGGATAGGTTCGCGAGTAGCTGCACCTGCTCATAGGGCACGAAACCGCCGCCGATTTCGACAAACGGGCGGCTGCGGCCGAAATTGATCGGATCGTAGGTGAGCGCGCCGGCGAAGGTCGGCGCGTTGCTGACGGTGATGCCGGGGGCGGTGTATTCGTCGTACGAGAAACCGCCGATCACGGTCAGTTCGGGCGTGATGTTCCATCGGCCATGCGCGCCGAGCGCGTAGGAGCCGACCGATCCGAAGCCGGAACTGCAGTTCGAGCAGCTGATCTGTTCGGTCGCGCCGAGAAGGATCGAACTCAGCACCCTGCCGGTGATCAGCGCCTGCTGTTGCGCCCTGGCGACGGCGTTGACCGAACTGGCCACCTGCGTCTCGGTCGTCGTCGGGGCGGCGACGAGATAATAGTCCCCCCCGGTCTGTTCGAGCGAATACAGGTAGCCGCCGGCGGCCGTCGTCTGTGGCGAGCGCAAAGGCGTTCGCGCCGATCGTTCCGCCGTTGGTCGCAACGACCACCGGAATGCCGTTTCCGATCGTCGGCGCGCCGCCGATCGTCGTGTTGCGGATGGACAACAGCGTCTGCCCGGTGGCCGAGCCGCCGTTGATGACGATCTTGTCGGCAATCGGGTCCCGCCAGGGCAACTGGCGTAGGCCAGCGCCGCGTTCATCGCGACGGACGCGCCGGAGCCGGAATAATTGCCGACCGTCAAGGTCTTGAACCCGCCCCCGAGGCTCGGCGGGGCGAAGACGACCGCGCTGTTCGTCACAGCGAGAGTCGAGACGGCCGAGGAGCCGGTCATCGTCCAGGTCGACCCGTTCGTCAGGTTGACGTTTGAGGTCGAAGCGGTGTCGGTCGTGATCGCGCCAGTCAAGGCGGACGCCGCCGCGTTCAGCGTGACGAAGCTGCCGTTGGTCGCGTGCAACAGGTTGTTCGTCCCGGCGTTCGCCGTCGTGTTGTTGAAATTGACGGTCGCTGTGGACGGATCGGCGAAGATGAGATCGCCGGTCTGGTTGGCGATCGTGAAATTGTCGAAGGTCGCGCTCTGGTTCGTTCCGCCGAGAAACGCGATGGCGCCGCCCGCGGAGGCGATCGTTCCGCCTCCGGTCGCCGAAATCGAGGCGCCGGCGCCCTGCAGGCCGATCGCGGTGGCGGCCGGATTGGTCGTCGTGATGGAAAGGGGCCCGGATATGGTGATCGAGCCGGCTTTGCCGCTGCCCGCCGCGTCGCTCGCCAGAAGCCCGAAGGCCCGGGCGCCGGTCGTCTTGATGGTCGTGGCGGCGAGACTCGACCGTCGAGCCCGCGCCGTCGGCGTTGATGCCCGCGGCGCCGAGACCGGTGGCCCCAGAAGTCCCGCCCGAGGTCAAGACGGTCGTCGCGCCGGAGGCGGCGATCGCGCCGCCCGCGCTCGCATAAAGGCCGATCGCCCCGTTCCCGCCGGTGGAAAACGTGTTGGAGCCCGTGAGAGTCGCCTTCGAGCCCGAGCCCGAAACGGCGAGCGCGTGGGAGTCCTGACCCGAGGTCGCGACCGCCACGCCGTTCAGGGCCAGGGCGCCGCCGGCGCCGGCCTGTGCGCCCGGGCTGCCGGCGCCGTTCGTCGTGACGGCCAGGTCCGCGCTACCCAGCGAACTGGCGGTGATCGAGGATCCCTCGCCGGTCGCATAAAGGCCCGGGGCGCTGGCGCCGTTGGTCGCCACGGAACCGCCGGTGAGCGTCGCGCTTCCCGCAGCGGCGGCAAAGACGCCGACGCCGCCGGACGCTGGAGCGACGCCGGCGCCGGTCGTAATCGCAACATTGCTGGCGGTGATCGCGGAGGTATCGCCGCTGACCGTGAGCCCGTCGGAGCCGGCCCCGGAGGTCTGGATCGAGCCGCCGGCAAGCACGATCACGCCGCCGCTGTCGGCCTGGGCGCCATGGGCCCCGTCTCCGGTTGTCACAATCGACGCGCCGCCCGACAGTGTGACCTGGCCGTTGGCGTCGGCGACGACGCCGCTGGCGCCGGTCCCGTTCGTCATCACCGTCATCTGGGCGCTCGACGAAATCGTCGCGCCTCCGCTGGCGTAGAGGCCGAAGGCGTTTGCGCTGGTGGTGCTGACGGTCGCCGTCGCTCCGGGCGCGAAGGTTACGCTGGATGCCGGGGAGGGATGGTCGGAGTCGTTGAAACTGAAGACGCCATAGGGCGCTGTTGTCGCCCCGGGGTAGTCGCCGACAAAGGAGGTTATGCTGGTCCCGCTTCCCGTCACGATGATTTGGCCCCCGCCGTAGGCGAGGAACGCATAGCCGGTATACGGAATGGGGGGAGAAACTCCTGGGGGAAAGCCCGGAACACTGAAACCGGCCTGAAAGGCAAGGCCGGACGGGGCCACGGTGCAGAGGCTGTTCGTGCCTTGAAGGGCGAAAACATTGGTGTAGGGAGCGCCGTTGGCAACTCCCCAGGCGCAAAAGGCCGCCGCTTGATTCGTCCAGGTTAGCGAGGCCAGCGCCGTAGCGCTCGCGACAGCGGCGTACCGCAGAGCCTTTGTCATCGTGAGCGTCGCTATCGACCGCACAAGACCCCCCCGGAACCTCCGCCAAAGCCCGAAAATCCGTAGGTGTCGCCGGAGCAGAGTGCGGGATCCCCGGCGCACAGCGCGGCGAAATCGACGGTCGCGTCGGTCATGCTCGCGGTGGTCGTTCCGCCGGATTTTTTCGCTCGCGCTGTCTGGCCGGGATGGTCGAGCTCGACACATTCGCAGCGGCCGTTGCGGGGACCGGCGCCGCCGAACGCCTTGCCGCAATTGCGCGCCTGTTGCTCGAAGCTCTCGCCGTTGCGTTTTGGACAGACGAGCGCCCGCCCCTCGACAAGCGTCACGCGCGTATCGGCGCTCTGAACGTCGATATCGAGCACAGTTCCGCGCACGCCGATTGCCGCGGTCGGTGTGCTGATAGTATAGGCCTTCTTGTCGAGGTTGCCCGTGGTGAACCGGAAAAGGCCCTTCGCAAGGCCGACCGCAACTTTTCCGGTGCTCTGATCGCCCTCGTAGACAAAGCGGTCCAGCACGACTCGCGAGGTCGGCCCAACGGCGAGATTGGTCGAAATCGAGGAAGATCAGCTTGGCGAGCGAGTCCGTTCCGGTCCGCACGATCTCGTTGCGATAGACGGAATCGCCAATGGAAAGAGGTCCCGCTGCGCCGCCGATCTCGCGGGTCACCTGATTTTGCGTGGTGGCCGCTGAACCGATAGCCTGCTGCGCGACGGCGCCGCTTACAGCGCACGTCGCCGCCAGCGCCATGACAAGCGCGGCGATTGCCAAAATCAAACGCTCCGCCATGAGCCTCACGCCGCCAGAATCAGACTAATCCACAGATTAAAGACTAAATTACACCTGATTCTCAAAGTCAATCGGACCGCCTGCCGTTGTGAACCGGGCCGACTGCATTGGCGGCCGTCAGGTCTTCCGGCGTATCGACGTCGAAGGACGCGTCGGAGCCAGCCGCGTCGATTTCGACGACCCGACTGGCCTCCAGTCCAGCGAGAAGGCGGCGAGCGCCTTCGTCGCCTTCAAGGCGCATCGCCTGATCGAACAGAAGCCGAGCCAGCAGAACCGGATTGCCGCGGCGGCCGTTCTGAAGCGGCGCGACCGCCCACGCATCCGGCGACGCTTCGAAAGCGCCGATCAGACGGTCGATCAATGCGGGGTCGACCTTCGGCATGTCGCCCAGCAGGACGAGCGTCGCGGCCGCGTCGGCAGGCAGTGCGCCGAGGCCCGCGCGCAGCGATGAGGCGAGGCCGGCCGCAAAATCGGGGTTAACCACGATCGTCGCCGGGATGCCGGCAAGGGCCGCCTCGACCCGATCCCTTTCGAAGCCGACGACCACGCTTACCGGACGGGCGCGCGACGCCCATGCGGCTTGGACCACGCGGCGGACGATCGGTTCACCGGAGATCTCGGCGACGAGCTTAGTCGCCGCCAATCCGCCGGCGCCGCGATAGCGCGACGACTGGCCCGCCGCCAGCACGACGGCGCCGACCTTAATCATGAGGTTCGCGCGGCTGAGGCCGGGACGCAATCTCCATCAACAACCCGCCCACCCCCATAGCGCGAATGTCGGCGTCCGTGATCGGAATGTCGGCGAGCACGCGCTGAAGGACCCAGTCGAAGCCGTTTTCCTTCGGGGAGCGCGCGCAGCCGGGCGCGCCGATGATCGGCTTGCCGCCGCGGGCGGCGAGCAGGAGGAGATTGCCGGGATCGACCGGCATGCCGAACCGTTCGATCCGGCCGCCCAGGCCTTCGATCGCGGCCGGAATGACATCGCGCCGGTCGGTAATCGCCGAAGCGCCGAAGACGACGAGCACGTCGGCCTGCGGCTCGAGCCGCTGCAGCGCTTCGCGGAGCGCGCTGACCTCGTGAACGCTCGTGACGTGCTCGACGACGCGCGATCCTGTCGGCGCAAGGCGCGCCTCGAGGGCGCGCAGCGTCTTGGCGATGACGCTGTCTTTCAAACCGGGAAGCAGGGTCGAAACGACGCCGACCCGCAATGGCCGGAACGGCGCAACGGACACAGCCGGCGAAGCCCCGAACGCTTCGAGCGCCGCCTCGAGCGCTGCGTCGCGCGTCGAGAAGGGTATGATCTTGACGGTCGCGACCATGTCGCCGTCCTCGACGGGGCGATAGGCCGCGAGGGTGGCGGCGGTGATCGTCTCGTCGATCGCATTGACCCGGTCGATCGCGTCCCGGTCGACCAGGACGAGGCCGGCGGCTTCGGCGAACAGATTGACCCGGCCGGTGAACGGCGCCGCGCATCGGACGTGAATCCCCGCCATGCGCGCGGCGATGCGAGCCGCCGCCTCGTCCTCGCCCACATCCCCGCATTCGAGGCGTGCGGCCATCACGCTGCGCACCCCGGCCTCGGCCAATGTCTTGCGCCGATCGGGCGTGACCACGTCGCCCTTCTTCAGCGTCAGACCTTCGATCCGCACCGCGTGCGCCAAAATAGCGCCCGCCAACTCATCAATGGGCACTGCGCCGAATTTCATGCCGCGCCGGCCTCCGAGCGCAGAGGCTTCCTGCGCAGCGAGGCGACGATCTCGCCGACGATCGACACGGCGATCTCGGCGGGGCTCACGGCGCCGATGTCGAGGCCGATCGGGGCGTGTATCCGCGCCAGCGCGACGTCGTCGAATCCGTTCGCCCGCATCCTGTCCAACCGTTTCGCGTGCGTCTTCTTAGACCCGAGCGCGCCGATATAGAAACACTCAGCCCTCAGCGCGACCGCGAGCGCCAGGTCGTCAATCTTGGGATCGTGGGTCAGGAGGCAGATCGCGGTATAGCGGTCGGGCGGCTCAGCCGCGAGGGCCTGGTCCGGCCATTCAGCGATAACGGGCGTATCGGGAAAGCGCTCCGGCGTGGCGAAGGCGGTTCGGGGATCGATCACCGTGACGTCGAGCCCAGCGGTCCTGGCCATTGGCGCGAGCGCCTGGGAGATATGAACGGCGCCGACGAGCACGAGCCTCGGCGACGGAGCCTGGACGGTCAGGAAATGGTCGACCCCGTCGAGCGTGACAGCGCTGCTCCTGCCCATGCGCAACGCGGATTCGAGACTGTCGGCCAGCGGGTCGCTGCGGAATGCGGAGGCCTCGATGAACCGCTGGTCTCCGTCGCTGAGACGCGTGACCATGACGCCGGCGCGGCGTTCGCGCCGGGCCGAATTCATCGCCCTGAGGACATCGAGCCGCATCAGCTCAGCTTCTCGACATAAATCTTGATCCGACCGCCGCAGGAAAGACCGACCCGCCACGCCGTCTCGTCGGCGACGCCGAACTCCAGCATGCGGGGCACACCAGACGCGATCACTTCCGCAGCTTCCTCCACCACCGCGCCCTCGACGCAGCCGCCGCTGACCGAGCCGAGAAAGGCGCCTTCAGCGTCGATGACCAGATGCGACCCCACCGGACGCGGCGCCGAGCCCCAGGTCTCGACGACCGTCGCGATCGCCACATCGCGCCCGCAATCGCGCCAGGACTCGGCCGCGGCCAGGACGTCCTCTTCGCGTGTCAGCATGGGAAACCGCCTTTCGTGCTCGGTTTTCGCGGAGCGGCGAATTCGCCTCGTTCGTTCCAGCTCCGATCGAAATGAGATGGAGGCGACCCGCGCGCGCCGCAAGGCGAGGCGGCCGTCAGGCCGAAATTTCGAGCCACTGCCGCGGATCCTTTCCCCTGTCGCGGGTGTCCGTCAGGGTTGCGCAGAGATTGGCCATGCTGGCGAGGTTGTGGATCGGTCGAAAGGCGTCCACATGCGGCAGGATCGCGCGAACGCCCTGAGCCCGGGCGGCGAAGTGGTCGAAACGGAGTAGCGGATTGACCCAGATCAAGCGTCGGCTCGATTTCCGCAGACGCTCGGCGGCACGGCCGAGGTCGGTGAGGCCGTCGCGCTCGAGTCCGTCGGTGAAGAGAATGACGATCGCGCCCTGGCCGAGGACGCGCCTCGCCCAGTCGCGGTTGAATCGGCTAATCGCCTCGCCGATGCGCGTGCCGCCCGACCAGTCGACGGCGAGCTTTGCGGCCTGCGCCAGCGCCTCGTCGGGGTCGCGGGCGCGCATCGCGCGAGTCACGTTCGTCAGTCGTGTGCCGAACAAAAATGTCGACACGCGACGCGTCTCTCCGAGAGCGTGCAAAAAATGCAGGAACAGCCGGGTGTACTCGCTCATCGAGCCGGAAATGTCGCAGAGCGCCACGACCGGGGGGGCCCTCTCGAGCGGCGCTCGATAGGAAAGGGCGATTGCGCCGCCCGGTTGCAGCGAGCGCCGGAAGCTCCGGCGGGGGTCGATGCGCAGCCGCCGTGCGGTTACGGCGAACCGTCGAATGCGCCGCCTGTCGTCGGGCATGACCATCGCCCGGATGCGCTTACGCGCCTCTTCGATCTCCGCCGCGCTCATCTGCGCGAAATCCTTCGCGCGCAGGATCTCATGGTCGGAGACGGTAAAGCGCGCGTCGAGGTCGATGGAGGGAATCGCCTTCGGCTCTCGAGGGGTCGACTTGAAGAGGGCGTCGGCGACCCGGGTCGCGCCCGCCTCGGTCGACTTGGGCGGCCTCGAAGACGGCGCTTGCGGCGACATCAACGCGATCAGCTTTTCCAGCAGCCCGCGCCGCTTCCAGAAGATTGCGAACGCCTGGTCGAACAGCAGGCTGTGCTCATGCTTTTTGACAAAGACCGCATGCAGCGTGGCTCGGAAGTCCTGCCGATCGCCAAATCCTGCCGCTTGCACAGCGGCGAGTGCATCGAGGATGGCGCCCGGACCGATCGGAACGCCGGCCTCGCGGAGCGCACGGGCAAAATGGACGATGTTGTCGGCGAGCGCGCCGCCGCCCGCCTTCGCTGGGCCGGACGGGACCGTCATGGCGCGCGGACCCCGGTTTGGGCCGGAGTTGGCAACGGCGGGAGCGCACGCCGCATGGTCACGCCCGGTTCCGAGGAGGACTGGCTCCTTTGGCGTTGCCGGAGAAGTAGGCCTCCATGGGCGCGAAATAAAACTCCCGCCAGCCGGTTCTCTCGTAATCGGTCTGATCATCGGGGACGCCGGTGTGCGCGAGCGTGAGCAGGGCGCCGGCCTTTGTCGCTTCGAGCTCGATGGCGACGGTCGAGTCGTGGTCATCGTCGGCAAAGTCGGTGGTGCGCCACGACTGGACAATTCGGCGCGGCGGAACGAGCTCGAGCGTCCTTCCGATGATATAGCCGTCCCAAGCGGAGTAAAATGCGCCGACGCCCTTGCCGACGCGCGCCGGCGCGCCGGTCATCACGCTGTGACCGGCGCTATCGAGCCACGCGTTGTAAACGGCCTCGGGAGAAGCGGGCAGCGTACAAGACAGCGTGTAGGCGTAAGTCATCGGGTCTCTCCCTGCGCGCTAGCCAAGCTCCATCCGTCGCAGCTCGGCGCGGGTCTCCTCGATCAGCGCGTGAGCCGTCGCACCTTCGATTTTGGCGATGTCATCCTGGTACTTCAGCAAAACGCCGAGCGTATCGGAGACCTGCGCAGGCTCGAGCGCAACCGCGTCGAGTTCGGTCAGCGCGGACGCCCAGTCGAGCGTCTCGGCTACGCCGGGCGACTTGAACAGGTCTTGGCTCCGCAGGCGCTGGACAAAGCCGACGAGCTCCCGCGTCAGCCCTTCCGGCGCCCGCGGCGCCTTGATCCGCACGATCGCCATTTCCCGCGCTGCATCGGGATAGCCGACCCAATGGTAGAGGCAGCGCCTCTTCAACGCATCGTGGATCTCGCGCGTGCGATTCGACGTGATCACGACAATCGGCGGTTCCGGCGCCTTCATGACGCCGAGCTCCGGAATCGTCACCTGAAAGTCCGACAAGATCTCGAGAAGGAACGCCTCGAACGCTTCGTCCGCCCGGTCGATCTCGTCGATCAGGAGGACCGGGGCGCCAGTCACGCTCGGCTCCATCGCCTGCAGGAGAGGTCGCTTGATGAGATAACGCTCGGAGAAGATGTCGTGTTCGATGCGCTCCTTGTCGTGATCGCCCGCAGCTTCGGAAAGCCGGATCGCCATCATCTGAGCAGGATAGTTCCACTCGTAAACGGCGGTCGCGACATCGAGCCCCTCGTAGCACTGAAGACGAATGAGCCTGCGGTCGAGGCTCGTGGCGAGCACCTTGGCGATTTCCGTCTTGCCGACCCCGGCCTCGCCCTCGAGGAACAGCGGCCGGCCGAGCCGGAGGGCGAGAAAGAGCACCGTGGCCAGCGATCGGTCGGCGACATAGTGGGCGCCGTGAAGCAAAGCTTGGGTCTCGTCGATTGAAGTCGGCGCCGATGACGGGTGCGAAGGCATCGAATCTCCAGCGCAAAGGGCGCGTCCACCCTACCTCAGGCCGGGCGCGATCAGCCACTCTCAGACGCGGGCGCGGCCTTTTCGACGCGCCCGCGAGATCCGGAGAGAGCTGCCCTTCCGGATGCGGCTGCGGCTCAGCCGGCGGCCGCGACGGCCCGCTTCGCCATCACGCCGATCAGATGGGCGCGGTAGTCCGCGGCGGCATGGATGTCGGAACTGAGCCCGTTCACCGGGACCGAGAGGCCGTCGAGCGCAGAGGCCGCGAAATTCGCGGCGAGAGCCGCCTCGAACGCCTGAAACCGGAAAACGCCGCCTTCGCCCGCGCCCGTCACCGCGACACGGACGCCACCCGCTGTCTTGGCGACGAACACGCCGACGAGTGCGTAGCGCGAGGCGGGGTTTGGGAACTTCACATAGGCGGCCTTTTGCGGAATCGGGAAGCTCACTTTGGTAATGAGCTCGCCTGGTTCGAGCGCCGTCTCGAACAGTCCGACGAAATAGTCGTCGGCGGCGATGCGGCGGCGATCGGTGACGATCGTCGCGCCGAGCGCGAGCGCAGCTGCCGGATAGTCGGCGGCCGGGTCGTTGTTGGCGAGCGAGCCGCCGATCGTGCCGCGGTTGCGCACCTGGGGATCGCCGATGCCGCCAGCGAGCGCGGCGAGTGTTGGGATGGCCTCCTTTACGACCGCGCTCTGGCAGACTTCGATATGGGGCGTCATGGCGCCGATGACGAGGGCGTCGCCCTCGCGCGCAATGCCTTTCAATTCCGGCAGGCCGCTGAGCTCGATGAGCGTAGAGGGCGATGCGAGACGCTGCTTCATCGTGGGAAGCAAAGTCTGGCCGCCGGCAAGCGCCTTGGCGTCGGCCTTTCCGAGGTCGGCGAGCGCGCCTGAGAGCGTCTGCGGGCGATTGTATTCGAAAGCGTACATGGGGACATCTCCGAATGGGGTGAGGGGGCGGCGCGTCGGCCGCCCCGGGCTCGAAATCATTCCGCGGCGCGCTTCAAGGGCGCCTTCTGGGCCGCCCGCCACACGACCTGCGGCGTCGCCGGCATCGTCACGTCCTCGTGGCCGAGCGCATCGGTGATCGCGTTGATCACGGCCGGCGGCGAGGCGATCGCGCCCGCTTCGCCACAGCCCTTGATGCCGAGCGGATTGGAAGGGCAGGGCGTCTCGATCGTGTCGATGGTGAACGACGGCAGGTCATCGGCCCGCGGCATGCAATAGTCCATGTAGCTGGCCGTCAAGAGCTGGCCGTCATCGTTGTAGACCGCCCGCTCGAGCAGCGCCTGGCCGATGCCCTGCGCAATTCCGCCGTGAACTTGACCGTGAACGACCATCGGATTGATCAGTTTGCCGAAGTCGTCCACCGCCGTGTAGCGGTCGATCCTGACGACCCCGGTTTCGGGATCGATCTCGACCTCGCAGATGTGGACGCCGGCCGGGAAGGTGAAATTCGTCGGGTCCCAGAACGCGCTTTCCTTCAGACCGGGCTCGAGCTCCTGGCCGTTGAACTTGTGCGCGATATAGGCTTGCAGGGCGACGGAGCCGAAATCGATCGACTTGTCGGTGCCCTTGACCGTGAACTTGCCGTCCTTGAACTCGATGTCCTGATCGGAGGCTTCGAGCACATGGCCGGCGACTTTCTTGGCCTTCGCCTCGATCTTGTCGAGCGCCTTGACGATCGCCGACATGCCGACTGCGCCTGAGCGCGACCCGTAAGTCCCCATGCCCATTTGCACCTTGTCGGTGTCGCCATGAACGATCGACACATTGTCGATCGGGATGCCGAGGCGCTCGGACACGAGCTGGGCGAAGGTCGTCTCGTGACTCTGGCCGTGGCTGTGCGAGCCGGTCATCACCTCGACCGTACCGATCGGGTTGACTCGCACTTCGGCCAATTCCCAAAGGCCGACGCCCGCGCCGAGCGAGCCGACCGCGGCCGAAGGCGCGAGTCCGCAGGCCTCGATGAAGGCCGAAAAGCCGACGCCGCGCAGCTTGCCCTTGGCGGCCGAGGCCGCCTTGCGGGCGCCGACGCCGTTATAGTCGGCGAGCGCCAGCGCCTTGTCGAGCGCGCCGGCGTAGTCGCCGGCGTCGTAGGCCATGATGACCGGCGTCTGGTGCGGGAACTCGGTGACGAAATTCTGCCGGCGGAACTCGGCTGGGTCGCGCCCGGTCTGCCGCGCCGCCAGTTCGACCAGACGCTCGACGACGAAAGTCGCTTCCGGACGGCCAGCGCCGCGATAGGCGTCCACTGGCGCCGTCGTGGTGTAGACGGCATCCACCTCGGCGTAGATCGCCGGGATGTTGTATTGGCCCGACAGGAGCGGACCGTAGAGGTAGGTCGGCACCGACGAGGAGAAGGTCGACAGGTAGGCGCCCAAGTTGGCGATCGTGTGAACCCGAACGCCGGTGATCTTGCCCGCCGCGTCGAGCGCCATTTCGGCATGGGTCACGTGATCGCGGCCGTGCGCGTCCGAGAGAAACAATTCCGAACGCTCGGCCGTCCACTTGACGGCGCGGTCGACCTTCTTGGCCGCCCAGGCGCACACCGTCTCCTCGGCATAGATGAAGATCTTGGAGCCGAAGCCGCCGCCGACGTCCGGGGCGATGACGCGAAGCTTGTTCTCGGGCGCGAGGCCGATGAAGGCCGAGAGCACTAGGCGGGCGACGTGAGGATTCTGGCTGGTCGTGTAGAGCGTCATTGTGTCCGTGCCGGAATCGTAGTCGCCGACTGCCGCGCGGGGCTCCATCGCGTTCGGAATCAGGCGGTTGTTGACGAGGTCCAGCTTCGTCACGTGCGCCGCGGACGCAAAGGCCGCGTCGGCGGCCGCCTTGTCGCCGAGATGCCAGTTGAAGACCGTGTTGCCCGGAGCGGCGTCGTGAATTGTCGGCTGGCCGGCGTCCGCCGCCTTCGCGGGATCCACGAGCGCGGGGAGTTCCGTGTAATGCACGTCGATCAGTTCGGCGGCGTCACGCGCTTGAACGTAGGTGTCGGCGATGACGACCGCGACATGGTCGCCGACGTAGCGCACCTTGCCCTGGGCGAGCGCCGGATGAGCGCCGGCCTTCATCGGCGATCCGTCCTTCGAATGGATCATCCAGCCGCAGATGAGGCCGCCGACCTTGTCGGCGGCGATGTCGTCGCCTGTGTAGACGGCGACGACGCCCTTCGCGCTCAGGGCGCGCGACACGTCGAGCTTGTCGATGGTCGCATGCGCGTGGGGCGAGCGCAGGAAGTAGGCGTAGGCTTGACCGGGGCGGTTGACGTCATCGACGTAACGGCCCTTGCCGGTAATGAAACGAATGTCTTCCTTGCGCTTGACGGAGGCGCCAAGACCAGTCGCGCTCATGCTTCTCTCCCTGGGAATGTATGAAGTCTCGATCACTCGGCGGCCCTGGGCGCCGCCGAGGCGCCCATTTCGTGCGCTCCCTGGAGGACCGCCTTGACGATGTTGTGGTAGCCGGTGCAGCGGCAGATGTTGCCTTCGAGGCCATGCCGGATCGTCTGTTCATCGATCGCATAGCCCTCGCGATTGACGAGGTCGACCGAGGCCATGATCATGCCGGGCGTGCAGTAGCCGCACTGCAGGCCGTGGTTGTCCTGGAACGCCTGCTGCATGGGGTGCAGCTTGCCGGCGTGAGCGAGCCCCTCGATCGTCGTGACGCTCGAGCCGTTGCAACTGACCGCGAGCGTTGTGCACGACTTGATCGCCGCGCCGTCGACATGCACCGTGCAGGCGCCGCACTGCGACGTGTCGCAGCCGACGTGCGTCCCGGTCAGGCGCAAATGCTCCCGAAGGAACTGGACGAGCAGCGTTCGCGGATCAATCTCGGCCGAGACCTGCCGGCCATTCACCGTCATCGAGACATGAACCATTCCCAAATCCTCCTGAACCAAGACTTCTTTTTCGATGGGGTGACTGCCGTCGCCTCTGCGGCCGGCCACGACGGCGGGCCGGCGGGCAGGGCCTGCGCCGGGCGACCGGAGGGCGCAAACGGCGCGGAAACCGGACTCTGCGTGAGCGGCGGGGCGAGCGCCTGTGCATCAGCGGGTCCCGCGTGACCGGGCGCCATTGCGCCGGCCTTGGCGGCTTCGGCGAAACTGGCGAAAAACTTGTCGGCCATGCCCTTGGCCACGCTGTCGATCAATCGCGATCCAAGCTGGGCGATCTTTCCCCCGACATGGGCCTCGACGTCGTAGCGCAGCAGCGTGCCGCCCGCGGCGTCGGCGAGCGATACCTTCGCGCCCCCTCTTGCGAAGCCGGCGACGCCGCCCTCACCCTCGCCGGAGATGGTGTAGCCGACGTCGGGAGAGATATCCGAAAGCTGGACCTTGCCGCTGAAGGTCGCGGAAACCGGACCGATCTTGATTTTCGCAATCGCGGCAAATCCGTCGTCGCCCGTCCTTTCGAGAGACTGGCAGCCTGGAATGCACGCCTTCAACACGTCCGGGTCGTTGAGCATCGCCCAAACTTTCGGCCGCGCCGCCGGGAGAGTCGCCTCCCCGGACATCGTCATCGCCATCCGTCGCTTCCTCCCCTAACGGACGCCGTAGTCGGCGCGCCGTAGCGTGGTCGATCGTCTCGAGCCAGGCGTTCCTTCGCGGTCCGACCGCGCCCGGCGAAGTATAGGGCGGAATTCCTATCTTGTCGTCGGCGCCAAAGTCCATACCCGAACGTGAACGCTCGTTATATCTATCGAGATATAACGATCTGAAAACTCTGAGAAGTCTCGGAACGATCCCCGATCGCCCTCTATATTTGCTGCGACCTATCGCTGCGGCCGGGCGCGTTTGGCCAACTGAAGCGCGCATTGTCTCATTCGCATTGCCCGGCGACTTGTCCGCCGATAGGTTCCTGTCTTGCTGGGCGTCCGGCTTGAACCCCGGAATGCAACGGGCTAAGCGCTTAAGGGAGGCGGCTCGACAAGGCCGACAGGGACAGCCGACGGGTTGTGGCATGTTTCCTGCGATGCCGGAGGAAACCAAGGGGACAGTGGCGCATGAATAATTTCCTCCAGCAGCTGATCAACGGCGTGACCCTCGGTTCGATCTACGGACTGATCGCCATCGGCTATACGATGGTGTATGGCATTATCGGCATGGTCAATTTCGCGCATGGCGATCTGTTCATGCTGTCGGCGTTCATCGCCTTGATTCTGTTCATGATCCTTACCCAGCTGCTGCATTTCGGCTCGCTCCCGATCGCTTTCGTGGTGGTGCTGCTCGGAGCGATGGCGCTGACCGGGTTGTGGAACTGGACGATCGAGCGCCTCGCCTACCGCCCGTTGCGCGGGTCGTTCCGCCTTGCGCCGCTCATCTCGGCGATCGGCATGTCGATTTTCCTCTCGAATTTCGTGCAAGTCGTGCAGGGCCCGCGCAACAAACCGGCGCCGCAACTGCCCAACTACGTCTTCAACCTGACCGGCGGCACATATGACGTGACGCTGTCGGTGCGCCAGATCCTGATCGTGGTGGTAACGGCGGTCCTGCTCGGGGCCTTCTGGTATCTCGTCCAGTACACGTCGCTCGGCCGGGCGCAACGCGCTTGCGAGCAGGACCGCAAGATGGCGGCGCTGCTCGGCATCGACGTCGACGCGACGATCTCGATCACCTTCATCATCGGCGCGGCGCTTGCGGCCGTGGCCGGCGTCCTGTTCGTCATCTACTACGGGGTGGTGAACTTCGCCGACGGCTTCGTGCCGGGCGTGAAGGCCTTCACCGCCGCAGTTCTCGGCGGCATCGGCTCGCTGCCGGGCGCCGTGCTCGGCGGCCTGCTGATCGGCTTGATCGAGGTGTTCTGGTCGTCCTATTTCACCACCGACTACAAGGATGTCGCGGCCTTCATGATCCTCGCGATCACCCTGATCTTCATGCCTTCGGGCATTCTGGGGCGGCCCGAGGTGGAGAAGGTCTGACCATGGCCGCCACGCCGCAATCCACATCCGTCGCCGAGCCGCGGGAGGCGGCTGTCGCCCCATTTCTCAAGACGCTCCGCAATGCCTTCGCCGCGGCGATGGTCGCCTTCGGCCTCTGTTTTCCGATCGTCAGCTACCATGCTGAAGCCAACATCAACAACGAACTGGTGCTGACGGGCCGCTGGCCGCTGTCGATCGCCGTCGCCGGCCTTGTCTTCGCGTTCGTCCTGTTCCGCCAATTGTCGCCGCCCGACTGGCGCGTCTGGTTCGACCGGGTCGGTTCGGTCGCCGCCGGCGGCATGGGCGGCGCGCTCGCCGAGGCCGCTCGCGAAGGCGAGGGCGTCGCGCCGCCGTCCCGCGCCCGCCTCAGCTTCTCCAAGTGGTTCGGGCCGTTCGCGCTCGGTTTCGTCATTCTGTACCCGTTGATCATGCTCGGGCTGCTCGGGTCTTCTGGATCGCTGAAATGGATCAACAACTACGGCGTCCAGATCATGATCTACGTGATGCTGGGCTGGGGCCTCAACATCGTGGTCGGGCTCGCCGGACTGCTCGATCTGGGATACGTCGCCTTCTACGCCGTCGGCGCCTACTCCTACGCGCTCCTCTCGACCACCTACGGGCTCTCATTTTGGGTGTGTCTGCCGTTGGCCGGCATCCTGGCGGCGATGTGGGGAGTGATCCTCGGTTTTCCGGTGCTGCGGCTGCGCGGCGACTATCTCGCCATCGTAACCCTGGCCTTTGGCGAAATCATTCGGCTCGTGCTGATCAACTGGGTCGATTTCACTAACGGCTACGCGGGCATCTCCGGCATCCCGCACGTCAGCTTCTTCGGCATCCCGTTCAACGACGAGGAAAGCGGCTTTTCGGCCATCTTCCATCTGCCCTACTCGCCCATCTACCGCACGATTTTCCTTTTTTACCTCATCCTGGCGCTCGCGCTGCTTACCAACTTCATCACCCTAAGGCTCCGCCGTCTGCCGATCGGGCGCGCCTGGGAGGCGTTGCGCGAGGACGAGATCGCCTGCCGCTCGCTCGGCATCAACACCACCAACACCAAGCTCACCGCCTTTGCGCTGGGCGCGATGTTCGGTGGATTCGCGGGGTCGTTCTTCTCCGTCCGCCAGGGCTTCGTCAGCCCCGAGAGCTTTACCTTCATGGAATCGGCCACCATTCTCGCCATCGTCGTGCTCGGCGGAATGGGCTCGCAGCTCGGGGTCGCGATCGCAGCGGCGGTGATGATCGGCGCGCCGGAGCTCATGCGCGAGCTCGACTGGATGAAGCAGATTTTCGGCCCCGATTTCGATCCGACCCAGTATCGCATGCTGCTGTTTGGCGCTGCGATGGTCTTCATGATGATCTGGAAGCCGCGCGGCCTGGTGTCGACCCGCGCGCCGTCGATCTTCCTCAAGGAGCAAAAAGCGGTGTCCGGCGACTACGTCAAGGAAGGGCACGGCTAATGAACTGGCTGAGCAGCCCGCTTCTGACCGTCGAAAATCTCACCATGCGATTTGGCGGACTCGTTGCGGTCAACGCCTTCTCCTTCACGGTCGGGCGTGGCGACATCACTGCGCTCATCGGGCCCAACGGCGCTGGCAAGACCACGGTTTTCAACTGCGTCACCGGCTTCTACAAGCCGACCGAAGGCCGGCTGGCGCTTGCGCGCGACGGCGTCGTGACCCGGGCCGACCTCGACACCGTCACCAATGCCAGCGGCCGGCATGCGACGACCACGAACGGCGAGCTTTTCCTGCTCGAGCGCATGCCGGACCATGAGATCGCTCGCAAGGCGCGGGTTGCCCGCACGTTTCAGAACATCCGACTGTTCCAGGGCATGACCGCGCTGGAAAACCTGCTGGTGGCGCATCACAATCCGCTCATGCGGGCGAGCGGCATGACGGTGCTCGGGCTGATCGGCGCGCCGAGTTACCGCCGGCGTGAGGCCGAGGCGATCGACAAGGCGAAATACTGGCTGGACAAGATCAGTCTGATGGACCGCGCCGACGATCCGGCCGGAGAGCTCCCTTACGGCGATCAGCGCCGGCTCGAAATCGCGCGCGCCATGTGCACGGACCCCGTGCTGCTTTGCCTCGACGAGCCGGCGGCCGGGTTGAACCCGCGCAAGTCGGCCGACCTTTCGGCGCTGCTGCGCTCGATCCGTGTCGACCACAAGACCTCCGTGTTGCTCATCGAACACGACATGTCGGTCGTCATGCAGATCTCCGATCACGTGGTCGTGCTCGATTACGGGATGAAGATCGCCGACGGTACGCCGGAGGAGGTGCGCGCCGACGCCAAGGTCATCGCCGCCTATCTCGGGGTCGCCGACGAAGAAGAGGTCGAATCGATCGAGAAGGAACTCGAGCAATGAGCGGAGCGACCGCGGCGCCGCTCCTGCAATTGCGCGGCGTCGAGACCTTCTACGGCAAGATCCAGGCGCTCAGGGGCGTCGATATCGACGTGAACGCAGGCGAGATCGTGACGCTGATCGGCGCCAACGGCGCCGGCAAGTCGACGACGATGATGACCATTTTCGGCGCCCCCCGGGCCCGTCGCGGCCGCATCACGTTCGATGGCAAGGACATCACCACGTTGCCCACCCACCTGATCGCCAGGTTGTCGATCGCCCAATCGCCGGAGGGCCGCCGCATCTTTCCGCGCATGACGGTGTTCGAGAACCTTCAGATGGGCGCCTCGATCAACAATTTCGCCCATTTCGAGGAGGACCTGGACCGCGTCTTCACTCTCTTTCCTCGCCTCAAGGAGCGCGCGCCGCAACGGGGCGGCACGCTGTCGGGCGGCGAGCAGCAGATGCTGGCGATCGCCCGCGCGCTGATGGGCCGGCCGCGCCTGCTGCTGCTCGACGAGCCTTCGCTTGGTCTCGCGCCGCTCGTGGTCAAGCAGATCTTCCAGGTCATCGGCGACCTCAACAAGGGCGAGGGTCTGACCGTGTTCCTGGTCGAACAGAACGCCTTCCACGCGCTCAAGCTCGCCCATCGCGGCTATGTCATGGTCAACGGCGCCATCACAATGAAAGGCAGCGGCGCCGAGCTTCTTGCTCGCCCCGAGGTCCGCGCCGCCTATCTCGAGGGAGGCCACTGATGGCCGGCTTTCTCTACGCGGCAACTCCTTACGGCCTGTTAATCTTCTTGCTCATCACCGTCGTTCTCGGCGGGCTCGGCGCCTACGCGGCCGGCCGGGCGCTGGCGCAAACCTGGCGGCCGGTGGGGATGATCGCGGTCTACATGCTGTTTTTGACTGCGGGCGTTCGCTTCCTTCACTACGCGCTTTACGGTGAGTCGCTGCTGTCGCTGCAGTTCTTTCTGGTCGCTTATGTCTGGACTCTGCTGGTCGCAGGTTTCGGCTACCGGTCGATGCGGGCGGCTCAGATGGCCACCCAGTATTCTTGGGCCTATGAACGCGCGGGGCTGAATTGGCGCGCCAAGAATTCAGGATAAAGCCACGGATTCCGTAGCGAACCCTTTGCGCTTTTTAAGATGACTTTTCCTCGAAAACGAGAAAGTATCGCCGCTTGCGGTGGATTTCGGATCCGCCGCGGGGCTCCGGGAGGGCCGAGCGCCCCGAACTCATGGGAGTGTCAACACATGCATAAGTACTGGCTGTCGGGCGTCGCGCTTGTCGCCGCTCTGGCGTTTTCCGGCGCCGCCAGCGCCGACGTGAAGGTCGGCGTGGCGGGACCGATCACCGGCCCGAACGCGGCCTTCGGCGCGCAGCTCGTCAACGGCACGCAGCAGGCCGTCGACGACATCAACAAGGCCGGCGGCATCCTCGGGCAACAGCTCACCCTCGAGCAGGGCGACGACGTTTCCGATCCCAAACAGGGCGTCTCGGTCGCCAACAAGTTCGTCGGCGACGGCGTCAAGTTCGTCATCGGCCATTTCAACTCGGGCGTCACCATTCCGGCCTCCGACGTCTATTCCGAGAACGGAATCCTGTTTGTGACCCCGTCGGCGACCAACCCGAAACTAACCGATCGCGGCCTCTGGGACGCCTTCCGCACCTGCGGCCGCGACGATCAGCAGGGCCTCGTGTGGGCCGAGTACGCGCGCGACCACCTCAAGGGCAAGAAGATCGCGATCGTCCACGACAAGACGACCTACGGCAAGGGCCTCGCCGACGCGGCGCGCGACAACATGCACAAGTTCGGCGTCAACGAAGTCCTCTATGAAGGCGTCAACACCGGCGAGAAGGATTATTCGGCGATCGTGTCGAAGATCAAGGAATCGGGCGCGGACTTCGTCATGTGGGGCGGTCTGCACACCGAGGGCGGCCTGATCCTGCGTCAGATGCGCGATCAGGGCATGAGCACGGTCATGATCTCCGGCGACGGCATCACGGACAATGAGTTCGCCCAGATCGGCGGCCCGGGCGTCGAGGGCACGCTGATGACCTTCGGCCCCGACCCGCGCCACAACCCGAACGCGAAGGACGTCGTCGCCGAGTTCAAGGCGAAGAACTTCGACCCGGAGGCCTACACGCTCTATTCCTACGCTGGCCTGCAGATCATCAAGGAGGCCGCCGAGAAGGCCAAGTCGCTCGATCCGAAGAAGGTCGCCGAGGTCATGCATTCGGGCATGCCGTTCCACACGGTGATCGGCGACATCGCCTATGACACCAAGGGCGACCGCAAGTCTGTCGACTTCGTCTGGTACGTCTGGAAGAAGCAGCCCGACGGCAAAATCAGCTATACTCAGATGTAATCGCGGCGCGTCTGAAACGACGTGCGAACCTCGAGGGCGTTGCGGATCGCGGGCCCTCGATCGACATCGGAAACCCGCCAGGAACGGCGGGTTTTTCATGATCGTGCCGCCCCTCAAAACTGGAAAAGAACCTGGAAGCCAGCTCGTCTTCGCCTGATCCTCGCGGCCATGATCCTCGCCGTGGTCGGCTCTCCGAGTGGCGCACCGGCTCAGTCCTGAACCTCGGTCGGGAACAAGGTCCCCATGCACCCGAATACTATGACCCTCAGGGGGCGCGCGCGCCCCAACGCCCCGAGCCATCACAGCGCTCCAAACTGCGTGCACGCGACATTCGATCGGCCTCCGCACACGGATAGAACGATAGCGGGACAGCGCATGTGAAACGAACGCGCCCGCGCCTTTGCGTTCAGCCCCGCGGCGGTTCGCGCATGCGTCTGCAGTCGGCTGTCGAAGGGGCAAGCGCCCGTTTGCCGGACATGGTCGCCGGACCTTGGCGAACGCGGCCGCGTTTCGTAGGCTCGTGCGACCGACGCTCATCCTATGAGGAGAAATCCATGCTCAGGTTCATCGCCATCGCCGGAATCGGCGCGCTGATCGCAGGGTCGTCGCTCGCAGCGTCGGCGCAGACGACCGCCCCGCCCAGCGCTTCCCCTCACCAGACGCACCAGCCGACCGGCTCGCACCGCAGCGAAATGCGGCAGCGGCACAATATGCCGCGGGAGCGCGCTCGCGCTTCCGCCGAGCACATGCGGCAAATGCGCAACCAGTAGGGCAGGATGATAGAGGGTGCGTCAGCGCGCGTTGTCGCGCTTGGCTGCTTCCCTGTGCGGGCGCGAGGGTTGCGCGCCCGTGCGGTCGCTTCCAACGCGGTCCCGTCCGCGCATTGCGAGCGAGGGTCGACACGCTTTGCGGCCTGACGTGAATGTTGGACTGTTTCGGAGCGCGACGGCGACCGTGCTCTTGCGCGCGGACCGGCCAGCCGCTTACCTGAACTCGAAAGGAGCGCTCAATGAGCCAAGCCGTCTACCTGTATGGGGCGAGGGACGTGCGCGTCGGGCCTTACAACCTTCGGGCGGGCCGCCCCGGGGAGACACTGATCGACGTCGCCGCGGTCGGCATCTGCGGCAGCGATCTGCACTACTACAAGGACGGCGCGATCGGCTCGGCGAAAGTCGGCGACGCCTTCACGCCGGGGCACGAATTCGGCGGTTATCTCAGCGAAGACATCCCCGACCTCGGACTTCGTCGCGGCGCGCTGGTCGCCGTCGATCCGAACGGCCCCTGCGGCCGATGCGAATGGTGCCGCGAGGGCTACGGCAATCTCTGCCCGAACGTGGAATTCATCGGATCGCCGCCGTTTGACGGCGCCATGGCGTCGCAGATCTGGGTCCCGAAAAAGCAGGTCGTCCCGCTGCCGGAGACGATGACGCCGCTCGAGGCCGCCATGCTCGAGCCGCTCGGCGTCGCCATCCATGCCGTCGATCTCGCCAAGCCCCGTCTGCTTGAGCCGGTCGCGCTGCTTGGCGCCGGTCCGATCGGCCTTCTGATTCTTCAAGTCCTGAAGGCCGCGGGGGGCGGTCCGGTCGACGTGATCGAACCGCTCGAGCACCGCCGCAAGATCGCGCTCGATCTCGGCGCCAACGCCGTGTTCGCCTCGGCCGCGGACTTCGCGGGGGCCGACGGCAGGGGCGGCCGGCCGCTGGTGGTCGAGGCGACCAACAGCCCGCTCGGGTTCCGCGACGCGGTGATCGCAGCGCGGATCGGCGGGAGGGTCGTGCTCACCGGCATCCCGGACGGCGATGTTTATACGCTGCCGGCGGCCGACGCGCGTCGGCGCGGCCTCAAGATCAAATTCGTCCGCCGGATGGGCGACGACTATCCGCGCGGCGTCGCCCTCGTCGCCTCGGGGCGGGTCGACGTGCGGGCCGTGGTTAGCCACCAGGCGCCGCTCGCCCAGGCGGCCGAGCTGTTCGACGCGCTTGCCGAGAGCCGGCCGGGCTATCTGAAGGCGCTGCTGCTGCCGAACGCCTGAGCGCGCCGACGGATGTCCGAGGCGGGTCGCTCGTTCGTCTCGCGCTCGATTTGTTGGCGACGCCCGCTACCGGCCGACGATCCCGTCGAGCCAGGCGATCAGGTCGCGCACGACCTCGTCGCGGTTGTTCTCGTTCAGCGTTTCATGGCGCGCGCCCGGATAAATCCGGGTCGTCAGGCGCACAAACCCGGCCGCTTTTAGGGCGTCGATCAGGCCCCTAATGTTCGCCCCGACCGGGTCCTTCTCGCCGGAGAAGACATAGATCGGCATGTCCTTGCGGATCGGCGCCAGGCTTGCGGGGCTCGAGATTCCAGGCAGGGCGTCGAGGACGTCGATCGCCAGTTGGGTCGAGAAGGAAAAGCCGCAGAGCGGATCGGCGACATAGGCGTCCACTTCAGCCGGATCGCGCGAGAGCCAGTCGAAGGCGGTGCGCGCGGGCTCGAACGGCTTGTTGAAGTCGCCGAACCACATCTTGAAGATGAGCGCGACTCTTGCCGCGCTTGCCAAGCCGCAGGCGTTCGGCGCGTGCGATCAGCCGGCCGAGCGCCGCGATCTGCGGCGCCTTGCCGTTCGATCCCGAATAGGCGGCGCCGGCAAGCGCCTCCGAATGATTCGCCACGAACCGCCGGCCGATGAAAGACCCCAGCGAATGGCCGAGAAAGACGATCGGGCGCCCGGTTGCTCCGCAGCGATCAGGCGGTTGAAGGTCCAGAGGTCGGTCGACGCTTTCGCCCAGCCGTCGCGGTCGGCGAAATGGCCGAGGTCCGCGGGCGCGGCGGAGGGCCCGTGGCCGCGCAGGTCGGAGGCGTAGGCCGCGTAGCCGGCTGCGTTGAGCTCCCCGGCGAGGCGCGCGTAGCGGGCGCTGTGCTCGGCCAGGCCATGGGCGATCTGAACGACCGCCCGCGGCTCTCCGTCCGGCAGCCAGCGCCGGCCGAGCAGTCGGACGCTGTCCTCGGCCTGAAAGACAAACTCGTTCCCCGGCATCCCGTCCCTCCCAACGACATTCTCGGCCAACGTCGAACCTTCTGCCCGTTCCGCGTGGGCGCCAAGCCCTTCGGGCTCCCCTTCTCCCATAGTGCGCACGGCTGTCCGGGGAATTTTTCACGGATAGGGGAAGTCCAACTGGTTGGGATTGAGGCGGTCGCGTTTTCTGCTTGGATTGGTCGGTGGGGGCGTTTCGATGGCTGCGAGGCGGCGGCGGGCGAAGAGGAAGACGCCGACGAGTTCGGTGAAGCGCAGGATATCGAATTTGGTTTTGGCGGCCTTGGCCGCCAGTCTCAGCAGGATGTAGGCGATTATCGCCGCGTAGATCTGCAGTTTGACGGCGTTTGCACTGGTTCCGAGGAAGGAGCGCAGCTTCAGGTGCTGCTTGAGCCAGCGGAACAGCAGCTCGATTTGCCAGCGGAACTTGTCGGCCTGGGCGATTTCGACGGCGGATCGCTTCATGTCGTTGGTGATCACGACGATCGTCTTTGCGTCCTCGTCGCGCAGGATTACGATGCGGCGCAGCGGGATCGGCAGCTTGGAATCGCCTTTGCTCGAGAGCTCGACCTCCTCATCGGCGATCACGGTGAAGCCGTCTCCGCGCGAGGGCCCGTATTGGCGCTCGGCCTTGACGGTCAGGCCCATGTTGGTCTTGGGCCTGGTGACGAAGAAGGCCTCGGCCGCATGAATGGCTCTCCACCAGCCGTAATGGCAGTAGCCCTTGTCGAACACATAGGTGAGGCCGGCCTCGATCTCGATCTGTCGGCCGATCTGGGCGTCGTTGACGTTGGCGTCGGTGATGTCGAGGATCTGCGGCAGATCGCGGCCGGGATCGTAGACGACATGGGCCTTCATGCCGCGGATGCGGCCGTTGGACTTGGCCCAATCGAACAGTTTTCCCAATGGGATGGGCGTCGAGTCGATCAGGCGCAGCAGTTTCTTGGCCTCGGCCCGGGTCGAGCGGTCGGCGAGACCCGCGACCATCCCCAGGACTTCGGCGAAGGCTTCGACTGGCCGGCGGGCATTGGCGTCGGCAAGCGTCGAGCGGGCGATCGCCTCGCAGCGCAGATGATAATGGGCGTGGGCGTTGGCGTTCCAGCCGGATGCGAGCGCGCGCAGCGACGTCGCGCCGGTGAGCTGGGCGTGGATCAACACCATCAGGTGCTCCCAGCTGCGGAACGATTTGTCATAGGCGTCGGCGTTTCGGCGCTTGACGATCGCCTCGAACCGCCGCCGGTCGAGGGGTTCGACAAGTTGGCTGAAAATGGTCGGAGTAAAACGCATGCCCCGCTCTCTTTTCTAAGTCTCTGCAACCAGAAAATACCAAGGAATCTCATCAAGTTCCCTGGTTTTGCGGGGCATGCGCTGCGACACGTTGAATCAGCCCTTACACTTCCCCGGACAACCGTGCATAGTGCGGCCGCCGGGGGAGGCGGGCGATGCTGCGGCGTGAGACGCCACTGCGCCGGGTAAGTCGCCGACCTGGCCGGATGACGACGGCGGCCGCCGCCCGGCCCACGCCTATGCGCCGGCAATCGCGGCCGGGCCCGGGCTTGCATGCAGCGGCCTTTCCGACTAGTTTCCGCGCCGCTCAAAAAGGGCCGCCATAGCTCAGTTGGTTAGAGCGCTAGATTGTGGATCTAGAGGTCCCCCGTTCGAGCCGGGGTGGCGGTACCATATGAAATCACCGAAGATATTCTCTTGCGCCGCTCCCGTCTCCTCGGCTGACGCAGTGCGTGCCGGCCGGTCCGACGCGCGCGGCGAATAGAGCGCCGCGCAGAGGTGTTCTAACGAAACGCCTGGCAGTCGGGCTCGCGCGGGTACTCGGACCCATTCGGAGAGACGTGATGACCAGCTTTCGATTGGCGAGCGCAGTCGCAGTTGCGGCGCTTTTGGCGGCGGCGGCTCCCACCCGGGCGGCGGAACGCGTCCATGTCCGCGGCGCGCTCGTAAGTTTGGATGGTTCGACCCTGACCGTGAAAACCCGCGAGGCGCGACCGCCGCGCTCGCGCTGAAACCCGGATGGAAGGTGACGGGCGTCGCGGCTGCATCGCTCGGCGACATCAAGCGGGGCGATTTCGTCGGGATCGCCTCGCTGCCGCGAGAGGCGGGCGGAGACCGCGCTGTCGAAGTCCTCGTCTTTCCCGCCGCCATGAAAGAGACGGGCGAAGGCAGCTATCCCTGGGATCTGAAACCCAATAGCACTATGACCAACGCAACCGTCTCGCGAGCCGTCCAGGATGTCGAGGGGCGAACGCTCACCCTTTCGTATAAGGGCGGGGAAAAGACAATTTCGGTCCCCGAGGGCACACCCGTCGTGACCTTCGCCCAGGCGACGCAAGCGGACCTGAAGCCGGGCGCGCCCGTGTTCGTTCCGGCCGAGCGCGGCATGGACGGCGCTCTGTCGGCCGGGTTCGTCGTCGTCGGCGAGAACGGCGTCGCGCCGCCGATGTAGGTCGCGCGGCGCGGTATTGGGGAGGCCGCGTCGCATCTCCGGATCCAGTATCCGGGCTCCAACGAGGTTTGCATCGCCTCCGGGGCCGATAGCGAAGTCGCGACGACCATTGCTCGGCGGGGGCGATCGAGCCGCCGACGCTACGATCATGCCCCGATCGCGATGACGGGGAAGTGGCCATGCACGTCCGGGTGGGCGTCGTGCTCTGCCTCATGCCGGACGCGCTTGGCCTCGCCGTCGGCCTCCTCGACCAGGCGGAAGCCGAAGGGGACCATGCACCCCACGCTCCGGGGCTCGACCTGCGGGTTCAAGTCGTCAAGGAGACGGCGAATTGCGCGAGATCAATGCAGGTAGCCCCGTGATTGGCCGACGCTGGGGAATATCAGCGCCGGTCACCCATCAGAGGTCTTACGCCTTGGACGAGCCACCTGCCTGCGTGCGTGGGCGAGGCCGTCGAGTGCAGTACCAGCTACAATTCATCAATGCCTCCAACCACGTCATTCGCGAATTGACGGTCGAGGCCGGGAGCGGCGCTGACGCATTCTTTGTCGTCGCCGATAGCTGGCCAAGCAAGGCCGTCCAGCTGCGCGTGGTGGACCGAAACGATCGCGTCCTTCTCGTGTCCAGACCTGCGCCGCGAAAGAAGGTTCGGACAACCTCACCTCGACGTTCAGGGCCTACGGCTACTGCCGCTGGGCGTAGCGGCGATCCCGAGAAGTTCGCTCCGTCGACCCAGATCAAGACCGAGCCGGCCGAAACCTGAAATGGTCGGCGTTGTCGGAGTGGTCCACGGGCTTAGCCTTTCGACGCGGAGTCGTCTCTCCGCGCTTAGATCAGGCGCATCGCCGATGATCGCAGCGCTATCTGTTGTCGCACGTCAGAATTTCATCCCTTCCGTTCTTGCTTCGCCCGCAATTGCCATTGAGGAACTGACCATCGGCGCCGCTATATTCCGGCTATGATCCACATCCGCATCACCGCCCGCCTCGGAGGCGATCGCGGATCCTAATCGGCGACGGCCTGGGGTTCGTCCAGTCTCGGCGCCGCTCCGGCGCGGGCCGGCCGGGCCGCCTTCGTCGGCTGGAACATGAGGATCAGCGGCAGGCCGATCAGGGAGAAATACACCATGAACAAAAAATCGTTGGCGTAGGCGATCGTGACCGCCTGCTGCGTCACCAGCCCGTCGAGCGTAGCGAGTCCCTGCGGGCTGAGGCTGGCGAACATCCCCGCGACTTCCGGCAATTTCATCGCATCGTTGAAAGGGGTGACGAATTCGGCGATCCGGCTGTGAAAAATGGCGGTGTTGTTGACCAGGTTGGCCACCATCAACGAGATGCCGACCGAGGAGCCGATGTTGCGGATCAACGTCCACATCGCCGCGCCGTGGGTGCGAAACTCGGCCGGAAGCGTCGAATAGCCGACTGTCTGCAGCGGCACGAACACGAGGCCGAGCCCGGCGCCTTGGGTGATACTGGTGACGATGATCAGGCGCTCCGGCGTCTCGGCGTTCCAGCCCGACATCTGCCAAAGCGCATAGGTGGCGACCGACCAGCCGAGCAGCATCAACCCGCGCGGCTCGACGCCACGGTTGAGGAGGCGGCCGACCACCATCATCGAGAACAGCGTGCCGACGCCGCGCACGCCGAGCAAATAGCCGCTGGTCAACACCGGATAGCCGAGCAGGGTCTGGAGGAAAGGCGTCAGGAGCGCCATGGTGGCGAGCAGGATGAGGCCGTTCAGGAACATGATGGCGTTGGCGAGGGCGAAGTTTCGGTCGCGGAACATCCTGAGCGGGATGAACGGCCGGCTGGTCGTCGCCGCGTCGGCGAAGAAGAAGTAGAAGCCCACCACCGAGAGCGCCGCCTCGATGACGATCTCCTGCGAATCGAACCAGCCCAGGTCCTGTCCGCGGTCGAGCATCAGCTGAAGCGCGCCGATGCCGAGCCCAAGGCTTAAAAAGCCCATCCAGGAGAACGGCGAACGCCCGGCCGGCTGCTCGCTGCGCATGAGGAACGCGAGGCCGAGCGCGGTCAGCGCCCCGAACGGCAGGTTGACGTAGAACACCCACCGCCAGGAATAAGAATCGGTCAGCCAGCCGCCGAGGGTCGGGCCCATGATCGGGCCGAGCATCACCCCCATGCCGAACGTCGCCATCGCGGATCCGCGCCTTTCGACCGGGTAGATATCGAGCATCACCGACTGGGCGAGCGGCATCAGCCCCGCGCCAAACACCCCCTGCAGCAGCCGGAAGCCGACCATCTGTCCGATCGTCTGGGCCACTCCGCACAGCATCGAGGCGACCGTGAAGCCGACGGCGGCGATGATGAACAGGTTCTTGCGGCCAAATCGGCTGGCGGCCCACCCGACAGGCGCGGTCATGATCGCCGAGGCGACGATGTAGGACGTCAGCACCCAGTTGATCTGGTCCTGGGTCGTCGACAGCGAACCCTGCATGTAGGGCAGGGCGACATTGGCGATGGTCGTGTCGAGCGCCTGCATGATCACCGCCAGCATCACGCAGATCGTCAGGAGCGCGCGCTGGGCGGGACTGTAGTCGTCGAACGAATGGGTCATCGGTACCGAGGCCGCTCCCGCGACGCCCGTAGCGCCGCGCGGCGAACCGTCCGCCTCAAAGAGTCGAGGACCTTTAATGCGTGCGCCCGGCCGCCGTCGACCGGCCTATTGTCGCGGTACAGGGGAGCGGCGGCGCGGCGGGCCGCGTATCGCCTTGCGGGCGCAAGTCCCGACAGTTCGGGCGCGTCGGCGAGGGTCGCGATCCCGGCCGCCTCTTCGCTGAGCCCGACCGCGAGAAAGCAGGCGAACAGATGCTCGTCGCAGGCGGCGGCGTCGTCGGCCTTAACACGGGGTCCATACTTCTCGAAGCATTTGTCGCAGGCAGCAGAAATCCGGCGCGGCGATTTTTCAGGTCAAGAGCCGCAAAGAGAAGATGACCAAGGCCAACCTCAAGCGCTACCCGGATGCGATGCAGGCCTCGTTTGTTATGAAGGATCTGCGCAAGCTCAAGGACATGACCGCGCTCGTGCACACCAACTCGCGCAACTTCTTCCTCACCTTTCCCGAACTCTCGTCTCCCGCGCGATGGAGAACTACCTCCTTCGCGCCTTATGGTGGGGACGATCGGAATGGAGAGCTCGCCGGCCTATGGCGAGGGCGGCGCTCCCGCCAGCTTCGGCGTAGCTCAACGGCGACACCTGGCGCGCCTGGCCTCTCCTGGAGAATTCGCGCCTTTTCCTCGACCCGCATCCGGCGCGGTCTGTCCATCTAACCCTGGGTCCTTTGGGATGACCCCATCAGACCGTTCCCGTGACAATCATGTGTCGGTCTTCACCAACGCGACGTCGGATGGCATTTTTTCCCTTCGCCGGCCTTATCCGAAAGTCGGACCGACCGCGATAGATTACCGGTATAAGGCTTGCTAAGAAAGTGATGCGCCCTTTTGTCACGCTAGCTTCGGCGAACGCGAGAAGGGCGCAGCAGGGAAGGCGCGCGGGATTGCTCCGCGCCCCGTTCGGGGGAACGTCGGTCAATCGAACCTTGCCGAGGCGGTTTGAATGAAAAAAATCCATTTCACGGCGGATACGCATTTCGGACACATCCTCGCCCTGACCCAGCGCATGCGGCCGTTCGCGTCGCTCAGCGAAATGGACGATCTTCTGGTCTCGCGCTGGAACGAAAGGGTGAAGCCGGACGACGAGGTCTACCACCTCGGCGACGTCGGCCATGACCACCACGAGCGACTTGGCGAGACGCTCGACAAGCTCAACGGGCAAATTCATCTGGTCCGCGGCAATAATGATCCGTGCGATCTCATGGAGGCGACCGGCCGCTTCGAGACCATTGCCGAAATGCGCGAGATCGCGATCGGCGGTCAGCGCATTTTTCTTTGTCATTACCCCTTGCGCGAGTGGCCGAATGCGTGGCGCGGCGCCTGGCACCTCTATGGTCACGTCCATGGCAAGTTCGACGCAAAGCCGCTCGGCTTGAGCCTCGACGTCGGAGTCGACAGTCACGGCTTCGGCCCCATCGACATGGACACTGTCACCGCCGAGATGCGCCGCCGCGTTCCAGGCGCGGCGGCGGCGTAACGCTTCCGTCTCAGGCCCGCCGTCGATGCCGGCGTCAGAGGACTGACCCCTCAAAGGTCCAAAACGGCGAGCTTGCGGTGGCGAAGGACGAGCCCTCCGACGTCCTTGCCAGCCGGGATCGGGCAATTGATGAGAACGCTTGTCGTTGCCTGCTCGGGGCGCTGCAAGCGGCGGTCAGTGGCTTCGCCCATTGGAGACAGCAGCCATGGGCAATGGTTCTTCCAGTCGAAAACATCCGCCCGGCGTGGCCAGCGAAGACCGCGTGAACGAAGAATGGAGATGCCCCAGGGCAGCGCCCCGAGGGCATCGGAGCCGCGCGTTGCAACCCGGCGGCGTCCGGTCTCGCGCCTCGTCGTCGCCGCCTGTTCCAACGGGATATGCGCCTGTTATTGACCTGTTCAGAGCCTGTAAAACTGGCCTGTTGCGCGCTTAGCCGACCCACAACCGTTTGGTTGTAGGGGCCGCAATATCTTGACATTGCAGGGCTTCCGGGAACGGAGAGCCGACCGCGACAAATAAAACCGCCTGTTCGCATGCGAAACCGGACTGCCGGAGGGGGCCCGGGACCTCAAATCGCCCCGTTCCAGGGGTTCGAGTCCATGGGCGCCCAGTCCGATCGGCGATCCCTTGTCCGTACGCCCGGCCGCACCGGCGCGCGTCAGCTCGCTCCGACCTTCCCATAGGCCAGAGCCAGCGCGATCGCGGCGGCGTTGGAGACGTTGAGGCTCTTGATCGCGCCGGGCAGGTCGAGCCGGGCCAGCGTGTCGCAGCGCTCGCGCGTCAGGCGTCGCAACCCCTTGTCCTCCGCGCCGAGCACGAGCGCGAGCGGACGGGCGAGCGGAACGACCTCGAGCGGCGCGGGCGCTTCCGAATCAAGGCCAACCCGGAGATAGCCCATGTCGCCCATCTCGGCGAGCGCGCGTGCGAGATTGGTGACCGTGCATACCGGCACATGCTCGAGACCGCCGGAGGCCGATTTGGCGAGCGCGCCGGAGAACTCCGGCGAATGGCGCTCGGTGGTGACGAGTGCGTCGACCGCGAAGGCGGCGGCCGTGCGCAGGATCGCCCCGACATTGTGCGGGTCGGTGATCTGATCGAGCACGACGACGAGGCCGCGCGCCGGAAGTTCGGACACATCGATCGGCGCGAGCGGGCGGGCCTCGAGCACCACCCCCTGATGGACGGCGTCGCGAGGCGCGAGCCGGGCGACTTCCTCGAGGCTCAGGATGCGCATCTCCACGCGGCGCGCGCCGACCTCCGCCTTCAGACGCTCGGCCGCCGCGGCGGTGGCGTATAGTCTGATCAGGTCGCGGCGCGGCGCCTTCAGCGCCGCCTCGACGCTGTGGAAGCCGTAGATGCGGGCGACGTCAGGATCGCGCTTCTCGCGCGCCCGGGCTTCGGGCGGCGCCTTGGCTGCGGCGCGCGACGGCTTTGGCGGGCCCGCACGGCGGGGATCGGATGCGGCGGGCGGCGCAGGGCCCCGCCGCTCGCGATGGCGGGTCATGGGAGGTCCCTCTGTGGCTTAGTGGCGCAAAGCTCTAGGCCGGATCCCGGCGTCGCGCCAGCGAAGCCTGGATGCGACGGCGGAGTCGGCGATTTTCCAGTTGACAGGCCAAGGCTTGAGGCAACATAAGCCGTCACCCGCGCCTCGGCATGACCGAGGCGTTTTCGTCCGCGCCGGCGCTCGCGCCGAACGGATCATGGGGGAGTGTCCCGAGCGGCAAAGGGGGCGGACTGTAAATCCGCTGGCTAAGCCTTCGTAGGTTCGAGTCCTACCTCCCCCACCATCGCGTCTCTCGCGTCGAAGCAGGTGTCGAAACAGCCGCCGGGCCAGCCGCCCTTGCAGATGCTGTTGTCGGTGTGATCATCCTGCCGCTCGATCGAGCGCGCCGCGCCGCGCCGGCCGAACTCGGGACATGATTCGGCGTCGCGAACAGGGCGAACCCTCCTTGATCGATATGCTGGACTTTTGGCCCAAACCGTCGTTTGTGCCACGTGCCCGCCTGCCGCGACCGGATCCGAGGACGGGCCCGAGGACGCGACGTGCTGACGAACAAGGGCAAATACGGCCTCAAGGCCATGGTTCATCTCGCAGGCGTCGAGCCGGGCGCCCTCGCCCAGGTCGCCGATATCGCCGAGCGCAACGCGATGTCGAAGAAGTTCCTCGACCACATCCTGACCGAGTTGCGGCACGCCGGCCTAGTCTATTCCAAAAAGGGCAAGGGCGGCGGTTACGCGCTCGCTCGGCCGGCGCACGCGATTCCCGTCGGCGCAATCGTGCGCGTTCTCGACGGGCCGCTCGCGCCGATTCCCTGCGCCTCCGTCACCGCCTTCCGCGCCTGCGCTGATTGCGCCGACTTGAACACCTGCGCGGTCCGGCAGATCATGGTCGAGGCGCGCAACGCCGTCGCCGGAGTTCTCGACAACCGCACGCTGGCCGAACTGCGCGCGCTGACGGACGCGCCCGAAGCCGCGGACATCTATCATATCTAAGGGACGCTTCGACCGGGCCGCCGACGTGAACGCGCGACGATCCGGCTGAGATGCGCCTTGTTCATGCAACGTGCGACCATTTTCCGCAGTAGTTCGCCCGAGCGCGCCCGCATGCGGGACCTCGACGGTTCAGAAGCCCGATCTCGCGCCTGCGTCAACGCCACCCCGCGGCGAAGCTTGATCGCAAGACGCCCGATGCGCGCGCTCACAAATGCGCGAGGCCGGTCTTGCCGAAGACCGGCCGGGTTGCGTCTCCGACGCGAATGCCGTTTAAGACGGCCCTCTCTTCCTCCAGTGGATTCCCCCGACAAAATGACGTGGCTCTGGGTCATGCTCGGCATGCTGCACGATTGCGGCCAATTGAAGCACGCGCTGGCCTGACTGCATGAAGACCAAGGTGGATGGGTTCGGTTTGACCGCGTTGCTCGGCGGCCTCTCGGCGTTGCCCGCGCTCGCCACCGACATGGCGCTGCCCAGCATCAGTCTCGTGCAGGCCGATTTTCACGCGGGCCCGGCGGAGGCGGCCTCGGCGATCTCCGTCTTTCTCGCCGGCTTCTCGACCGCCCCGCTCCTGGTCGGCCCGCTCGCCGACCGTTTCGGGCGCAAGCCGGTGATGCTCGGCGGCCTTGCGCTCTTCGCCCTCGCCGCGATCGGCTGCGCGCTCGCGCCGTCGATCGGCGTGCTGATCGTGTCGCGCATCCTCCAGGGCGCCGGGGCCGGCGCAGTCGCGATCCTGCCGCGCGCGATCATCCGCGATCTGTTCGAGGGCCGCGAGGCGCGCCTGCAGCTTGCCGCCGTGTCGATCGTCTTCAGCGTCGCCCCGCTGATCGGGCCGACACTCGGCGCCGGCCTGCTGGCGATCGGTCCGTGGCGGCTGATTTACGCCACCCATGCAGCGCTCGCTGTCGCGCTCGGCGCGCTCATGCTGGCGATGCTGGGAGAATCGCACGACAGAACAATGCGTCGCAGCCTCAGGCCGGTGACGATCGTCGCCGGATATCGCAGAGCCCTGGCCAACCGCATGTGCGGGGGCTTCTCGCTCATCATCGGCTTCGTGTTCGCGGGCCTGTTCGCTTATGTCAACGTCTCGCCGCTCTTGTTCATCGAGGGCTACGGCGTCAACCAGGCCGTATTCGGCGGGCTGTTTGCAATGACCGCATCGGGGGTTATCGCCGGCTCGCTCCTCAACACCTGGCTCGTGCGTCGGCACGCGAGTCCGCGCGCGGTGCTCGACGCGGCGCTCGGCGCAATGGCGGATTGCGGGGCTCACAGTGCTCGTCGCGAGCCTCGGCGGCCATCCTTCGCTCGTCTTCGTCATTGCGCCGGTGATGATCTACATCTCGGCTTTCGGTCTCGTCATGCCGAACGCCGTACATGAAGCCATCCATCCCCTGCCGGACATCGCCGGGATCGCATCGGCCGTGCTGGTGTCGGCGCAGATGCTGTTTGGCGCCGTCGGCGGTTCGCTCGCCGCCGCGCTCTATCGCGACGCCTCTCCGCTGGCGATCGGACTGGTAATGAGCGCCGGGGCTTTCTGCGCCGGCGCCCTCTACGTCGCTTGGTTGCGTCCCGGCGTCGAATCGTAGAAAGAACGGCGCGCGCACCTGGGCGGCGCGCGTTCGGAGTCGGGTGTGCCGTCTTTCGATATCCACGGTCGCGGCTTTCTGGTTTTTCTCTCCACGATGACGGCGCTGCCGCCGCTGGCGATCGACATGGCGCTGCCGAGCCTGGCGTTCGTCCAGGCCGGCCTTGCCACGACCCAGACGCAGGCGGCCGCCACGGTCGCGATCTTCCTCGCCGGCTTTTCCACCGCGCCGCTCTTGGTTGGGCCGCTCGCCGACCGCTTCGGCCGCAAGCCGGCGCTCGTCGTTGGGCTCCTCATCTTCACCTTGTGCGGGCTTGGCGCCGCATTCGCGCCGTCGATCGGCCTGCTGCTCGGCCTTCGCCTGATCCAGGGCGTGGGCGCCGGCGCGGTCGGGATCCTGCCGCGCGCGATCGTCCGCGACCTGTTTGACGCGCGCCAATCGCGGCTCTTCCTCACGGCGATTGCGCAAGTGAACGGGGTCGCGCCGGTGATCGCGCCGAGCCTCGGAACAATCATCCTCTACGTAGCGCCGTGGCGGACCATCTACTTCACGCTCGCAGCGATCGGCTTCGTCATGCTCGCCCTTGGGCTTGCCCGATTTCGCGAATCGCAGCCGGTCGGCGCCCGCCAGAGCTTGGAACCGGCCGCTGTCGCCAGGAACTATGGACGAGCGCTGACCAACCGATTCTGCCTCGGCTTCTCGCTGGTGCTCGGCCTCTCCTTCGGCGGCATGTTCTGCTACATCAACGCCTCGCCGCTCCTGTTCATGCAGGGATTCGGACGTCTCGAAGGCGGCTTTCGCCGGACTCTTCGCGTTCACCTCGCTCGGCGTGATCGGCGGCGCCAGCGTCAATTCCTGGCTGATGCGCCGCGGCGTGAAGCCCAAGAGCGCGCTGGACGTCGCCCTGTCGCTGACGGTCCTCGCCGCGCTCGCGCTGCTCGGCGCGAGCTTGGCCGGGCAAGGCTCTGCTGGATTCGTCGCCGGACTGGCCTTTGTCTATTTCCTCGCCATGGGGATCATCTTCCCCAACGCCATGCATGAGGCGGTGCATCCCTTGCCCGAAATCGCCGCCATGGCCTCGGCGGTCCTGCTCTCCAGCCAGATGCTGTTTGGCGCGCTCGGCGGCGCGCTGGGCGCCGCACTCTATCGCAACGCCTCGCCGCTCGGGATCGCCGCGGTGATGACCGGCGCCGCGACCCTCGCGGGCGCGCTCTACGTGCTGTGGCTGAGGCCGCGTATCGAAGAATGAGGCGCAAAGGCGCGCAGTCGTAGCCGCCAAAAGCCGCGCCGCTATTCCTGCCCTTCGATCCCCTCGCGCAGGATTTCGAGCGCCAGCCACTCGTCTTCCGCTTTCGTCAGCGCCTCGCGGGCGGCGCCGTACCGGCCCGTCGCCGCCTCGAAAGGCGGAAGGCTCGTCGGCCGGCGAAGTCGGGATCGCCGAGTTGCGCTTCGAGCGCGTCGATCTCGGCGCGCAAGACGTCCATTCGCTCGGGCAAAACTTCGAGCGCACGCTTGTCGTTGAACGATAGCTTGCGCTTCGGTTGCGCCTCGCCCTTCGGCTTCGCCTCGGTCTTCTCGGCTTTTGCGAGCGGGCGTAGCCGCCTGACCGGAGAGGCCGTAGCCGCGCTGGGCGACCATGTCGGAATAGCCGCCCGCGTATTCGAGCCAGCGCCCGCTCCCCTCGCTGACGATCACCGAGGTCGCGACCCGATCGAGGAAATCGCGGTCGTGACTGACGATCAGGATCGTTCCCTTGTACTCGCCGAGCAACTCCTGCAGGAGGTCGAGCGTCTCGACGTCGAGGTCGTTGGTCGGCTCGTCGAGCACGATCAGGTTGGACGGCGCAGCAAGCGCACGGGCCAGCATCAGGCGGCCCCGCTCGCCGCCAGACAGCTTCTCGATCGGCGTGCGCGCCTGCTCCGGCCCGAACAAGAAATCCTTCATGTAGCCGATGACGTGCCGGCGCTCGCCGTTGATCGTCACATAATCGCTGCCTCCGCCGGTCAGGGCGTCGACGAGCGAGGTCGAGGGCGGCAGCGCGTCGCGCTTCTGGTCGAGCCGCGCCATGACCACGTTGGTTCCGATCCGCAGCATCGCCTGCGTCCGGCGCGAGCGCGCCAGTGAGCAGATTGATCAGTGTCGTCTTGCCGGCGCCGTTGGCCCCAATCACCCCGATCCGGTCGCCGCGCATGATGCGGGTCGAGAAGTTGCGAACGATCGGCGTCCCGTCGTAGGCCTTGCCGATCCCCTCGGCCTCGATCACCAGCGCGCCCGAGGTCTTGGCCTCCTGCGCCACCATGGTCGCAAGGCCGACCGCCCGCTGCGCCTCGCGCCGTTCGCGGCGCATGTCGGCGAGCTCGCCGACCCGACGCATGTTGCGCTTGCGTCGCGCGGTGACGCCATAACGCATCCAGTGCTCCTCGGCGACGATCGCGCCGGTCGAGCTTGTGACGCTCGGCCTCCTCCTCCGCGAGCTTCGCATCTCGCCAAGCCTCGAAGGCGGAAAAGCCGCGGTCGAGCCGGTGCGTCGCGCCGCGGTCGACCCAGACGGTGGCGTTGGTCAGGTCCGCCATCAGGCGGCGGTCGTGGCTGACGAGGGCGAGCGCCGAACGGCTCGCGGCCAGATGGCTCTCCAGCCATTCGATGGCGATGAGGTCGAGGTGGTTGGTCGGCTCGTCCAGCAGGAGGATGTCGGGTTCGGCGCTCAGCGCCCGCGCGAGCGCCGCGCGCCGTGCCTCGCCCCCCGAGAGATGGACGGGATCGGCCTCGGGGTCGAGCCCGAGATCGCCCATCATCGCCCGGGCCGCGTGGGCGTCGTCGTGCTCCCCGAGGCCCGCGAGCACGTAGTCGAGCACCGATCGAAAGCCCGCCATGGAGGGTTCCTGCGGCAGGAAGGCGAGACGCGCGGTCGGCTGCTGAAAGCGCGTTCCCCGGTCTGGATCGGTCTCGCCGGCCGCAAGCCGCAGCAGCGTCGACTTGCCCGATCCGTTGCGGCCGACCAGCGCGATCCTGTCACCCGGCGCAATCGCGAGTTCGGCGCTCTCGAGCAGAGGCGCGCCGCCGAGCGTCACGGCGATGTTTTGGAGATGCAGAAGGGGGGGCGGCATGCGGCGGCTCTCGTCTCGAAGCCGCGAGGGATAGCGGCAGTCGGACGAAAGGGGAAGCGTGGCCCGCGTCGTCGGGTCAGCCGAGCAGGAAGTCGCGGACGATGCCGATCTGATCCTCGGTCAGAAGCGCCGGCGCGTGGCCGACGCCCGCGAACTCGACCAGCTTCGGCCTCGGCCCGCGCCGCGTCATCGCCTCCGCGTCGCTCCGCGCCAGGACGTTCGAATGCTCGCCGCGCAAGATGAGCGTCGGACAGGCGACCCGATCCCAGAACGGCCAGAGGTCGACGTCGGGGAGATCCTGTTTGTAGGGCTCGCCGATCCTCGGATCGTAAGCGTAGCCGTAACCGCCGCCGGCCTTCGGGCGCGACAGGTAAAGCGTCATCGTGCGCCACTGGGCGTCGGTCAGCGCGCCGAAGCCGGCGCTGTTCATCCGGATCGCCTTCTCCATGACGTCGATCGATTCGAACGTCGGGTCGGCGCCGATGAACGTGCCGAGCCAGGCGAGCGCCGCCTTCGCTATGAACGGGCCGGCGTCGTTGACCACGAGCCTGCGCACCGGCGCGGCCGGCTGCGAGGCGAGCAGGAAGCCAACGACCGCCCCCATCGACGTCCCGACCCAGTCGACGCTCTCGACGTCGAGCCGGGCGATCAGCGCGGCGCAGTCCGCGAGATAGGTCGGGAACGCGTATTCGTTGGAATCCCTTAGCCATTCGCTGCGCCCGCGCCCGGGCATGTCTGGGCAGACGACCCTGTGGGTCTTCGACATCGCTTCGGCGAAGACGTCGAAATCGTGGGCATTGCGGCTTAGACCATGAACGCACAGAAGTGTCGGCCCGCCTGGAGGCCCGGGCCATTCGACGTAGGCGACGCGGTGAAACCCCGACGGGCCGAGCGAGGCTAGGTGGCGTTCGAGCATGGAGGGACCCTCCCTGAGCACCGTCGGTGACGTTTGCGCAACAGGGAAGTCAAGTCCATGACACAGGCGAGGGACGATCTGTCGCAGGGCGGCCGAATTGGCCGCCGAAGACCTGCCGGCGTCGATCCATTTCCATAATCCACCCACGGAGTTCTAACGTCTGGCCACCCGTCGCCCGCGGCGCTGCCGGAGTCCGAACGCGCCCCGCTGCGGCCCTTCCGTTTCCTTCAGTTTCCTTCCCAAAGCTTCAATTTCTTTGCGCGGCGGCTTCAGCCGGATTTCAATCCGTTTCCAAACGTTGCAAAAAATTTCCGCGAATCTGGATTATCAAGGGGTTACGGCCGCTGAGATGCGGAAAAGGTGTTTGCCAAGCCGCCTACGGGGCTGGCCATATCTGGCCGGCGGCGCCTTTCGTGCCTTGTTGGAGTGGAGGGGAGGCGGAGGCGGGGCTCAGAGCGGGGATCAAGCCGGTTGAACAAGCTCGAGTTCGACGGCGAGTTGGTCGGGGGTGAGCGTGAGGGCCTTGAGGATGTCGCGGCCCTGCTTTCGGGCCGACGAGATCACGGAGCGCAGGCTTGCGAAGTCTTGGGCGCCTTGCAGGGTTCGGAATCCGCCGGAGATTTTGATCTTCACCTTCATCATCCTCAGATCCTGCTCGGCGAGGTTGTTGGTGAAGGGAACGGTGAAGTCGGTGAGGAAGCGGAGGGTCGCGTCCTTGAAGGTCTTGAACCGGATGAGGAGATTGTGAGCGGGCCGCCGCTTCTTTCGCTTTTTCGCGCTTTTCGAGGGATCGAAGGCCGGCAAGCTCCGGTGCAGGGCGAGGCCTTCCCGGACGGCCGCCCAGTACCGGTCCTCGAACGCCTTGACGGTCTTGGGAGGCAGCGCCGCGGCGCCCTCGGCTTTGGCTTTCTGCACGGCCTGGTTGGCCTCGATGAGCGTGGCGCGCAGGGCCTCGGCCCAGGGCTCCTTGTCGAGTTCGCAGACCGCCTGAAGCTCGCGCAGGAGATGGGCGTTGCAGAAGGCGTGAAGGACGTTTTCGAGGGCGTAGTAGGCGCGCCAGTGGTCGTGGACCACGACGCCGCCCTCGAGTTCCGGCACGGCCGAGCGGGGCTCGCCGGCGCGATAGAAGGTGTGGGTCAGGGTCGAGGCGGTGTGCAGCCAGCGGGTCTGGCCGGCGATGCGCAAGCCCGTTTCGTCGAGGCAGCGCACCGGCGCCGCCGCGACGCAGGCGCCGATGCCGCGCCAGACCGGCGCCAGCGCCTCGGCCTTGCGGCGAACCCAACTCGCCACGCTCGCCCCGCACGCCGCCGCCGCCCCGAACAGGTCTTGCAGGATCTGTGCGGTTCGTTCTTCGGGCACGAGTTGCTGGGCGTTGAGATAGACCGCCGCCGCCTTGAAGCGTTCGCCATACTGGGCCGGCGAAACCACGCCCTCGGGGAAGGCGGCGCGGGTGCGCCGCCGGCAGGCCGGGCAGTCGTGGACCGTCGCGCGGTGCTCGGTCACGATCAGCGGTCTCTCCGGAAGATCGAAGACCTGGCGCTTCTCCTCGCCGACCTTCGAATCCGCCGGGAGCGGCGCCCGGCAATGCGCGCACACCTCGGCCGCGTGCGCGACGATCGCGTCCGGCTCGGCGACCTGGCGCAGCGTGTCGCCGTCGTGACCTTTCTGCCCTCCGCTCCGCTTGCCCGTGCGCGTGCGAAGGCTCTTCAGGACGCGAGGCTTCTTCTTCAGCCCGTCGCTCGACGGCGGCTTCGAGCTGTTGGAGCTGTCCAGCCCCAGCCGCCGCCGAAGCTCGGCGTTCTCCGTCCAAAGCGCAGCGTACCCGGCCCGAAGCGCCTCAATCTCGCCTCTGAGCGAGTCGATCACCTCCACGGCTTCGGGCGGAAAAACCATTCCACCCTTGAGTCAGAACTCCGCGTCCCTGTCGCGCAAAATCGCAGCGCCGAAGTCGATTGTGCGGGGGATGTGACATTTCGGACTCACCCCGGCTTGGCAGTTACGCGGAAAAAACTTGTCGGCGCGCCGATCGCCGCAGGCGGCCCCAACGGCCGCAGCGCGCCCATGTCCGCGTCGCCCCGGCTCAAATTCACCCCCTCGCCGTCAGTTGCCTCGCGTCGTTCATTTCGTCTTCGCCTCGCCGCACTCTTTGAAAGCTTGATCGCCCAATGAGGACAATCGGCCTGCTTACCAAAGAAATTGCTGTAAAATAAGAAAACACAAAAAGCGTGCGCTGCGCCCGCCAATCGAGCGGGGGGCCAACGAACAGACCGCGCTCTCTGCCGACTTCGCGCGACAGCTCGCAAGATGCTTCGGCGTCTCGCCGGGTCTCTGGATGGGCGTCCAGGCCCAGCATGATCTGGAGCGGGCGGATGGACTCGGGGCAGACCTCAGCCCGATCGCGCGGGAAGGCCGGAGGATTGGAGACGGACTCACGCCCGTCGATAGCCGCGCCCCGTGTGGACGGACTGCCCGATTGTGCGCGTCGCTTTCAGCGCAAAATCCGTAACGCGACCGCGGAGACCTCACGCCGCCTCGAGCGCAAGCCCATCCGCGGCAGAGGCGGCGAAGCGCAGGCGGCCGGCGCGAACCATGGTGTTGATGTGGGCGAGCGCCTCGCCGAAGGCGAAGACGAGCTGGTGCGGATCGTCGATCCGCCTGCCGAAGATGACCGGCACGAGCTCGGCCGCCGTCCGTGGCCCGATCGCTGCACGCCTCCACGATCGCCTCGCAGCGCGCCTCGTGATGGGCGATCAGCTCATCGGCGCGCGTATCGAGGCCGATGAAGGGCAGGTTGTGGCCCGGAAGCACGAAGACGTCCTCGGGCAGCCGCGCCTTCAGTTTTCCCAGCGACCTCAGATAGACGCCGAGCGGGTCGCCGTCGGGCTCCATCGCCTCGACGCTGACGTTCGGCGAGATTTTCGCCAGAATCTGGTCGCCGGCGAGGAGGAGATTGTCCTCGGCCGAATAGAGCATCACGTGTTCCGGGGAATGGCCGCCGCCGGTCATGACCTCGAACGTCCGACCGCCGATCCTCACCCGATCGTCCGCCATCAGCCGCTGGAACGTCTTCGGCGGCGTGACGACCATGCGCAGATATTGCAGGCCGTTGCCGAGCAGGATCTCGGTGCTCTCCTCGGTCAGCCCGTGCGAGCGGTAGAACCCGCGATAGGGCTCGGACTTCAGCGCCGAAGGGTCGAGCCGGATGTTGAGGCCGAGCAGATATTCGGTCTGGCTCATGGCGAGCGGCATGTCGAACCGCTCGCACAGCCACCCCGCGAGGCCGATGTGATCGGGGTGAAAGTGGGTGGCGATCAGCCGCGTCAGCTTGCGCCCCTTGAGCGGCCCGTCGATCAGCGCCTCCCAGGCGGCGCGCGAGGGTGGATTGTCGATCCCGGTGTCGATCAGCGCGAGGCCCGCGCCGTCCTCGACCAAATAGAGATTGACGTGGTCGAGCCGGAACGGCAGCGCGAGCCGCGCCCAAAAAATCCCAGGCCGCACTTCGACGACCTCGCCGGCCTTGGGCGGCGCGGCAAACGGAAACGCGAGCGTCTGCGGCAGGGCGTGCGGGGTCATCGGGGCTCCATGGTCTTCTTCGCTCCGCATAGCTGGTCGAAAGCAGGACGTCCATTGACGCCCGCGGAAGGAAGGCGCGCCGTCAAAACGGCTGGAAACGCGGCGCCTCGGCCGCGTCGAGCCGTCCATCTGCGCCTACGCGAAACACGCCGCGCGCGGCGTTGTGCGGGTGGGCGGCAGCCTCGGCCAGATTGAGGACCGGGGCGAAGCACACGTCGGTTCCCTCGAGCAACGCCCGCCACTCGCCGCTCGGCCGGCTGGCGAAGAGAGCGCGGAAGCGGTCCTTCAGCGTCGGCCATGTGTCCGCGTCGTATTGCGCTTTCGGATCGACGTCGGCGAGCCCGAGCTTGTCGAGAAGTGCGGCGTAGAACTGCGGCTCGAGCGCGCCGATCGTGACATAGCGGCCGTCTGCGCAAAGATAGGCGTCGTAGAACGGCAAATCGTGGAACATGCTCGGCCGACCGCCGTCGAGCATGCGGGTCGACCGCGCCCAGAGCGCGATGCCGCTCAACGCCGCGACCATGTCGAGGATCGCCGCATCCACGATGCAGCCTTGGCCAGTCGTCCGAACGGACAAAACACCGCTGACGACGCCGAAGGCGAGCCCGAGCGCCCCGCCGGCGTCGCCGAGCACCGTCGGCGGGAGGATCGGCGCCGCTCCCGGGCGCTCGGTCAGCGACAGCGCGCCGGTCAGCGCCACATAGTTGAGGTCGTGGCCGGCCGCCTGCGCCAGCGGACCGTCCTGGCCCCATCCGGTCATGCGCCCGTAGACGAGCCTCGGATTCAGCCGGCCGCAGTCGGCGGGACCGAGGCCCAGGCGCTCCATCACCCCCGGCCGGTTGCCCTCGATCAGCGCGTCGGCGCCGGCGACCATGGTCAGCGCCTGTTCGACCGCCTCCGGGCGCTTGAGGTCGAGCGCGACGATGCGCTTGCCGCGCCGCAGTGGGTCCCCGCCGCCGGTCGACTCGGGATTGCCGATCGCCGCCCTGTTGGGCCGTACGACCGCAGTCACCTCGGCGCCCTGGTCGGCGAGCATGCGGCCGGCGAGCGGGCCGGGGCCGATGCCCTCGAACTCGATGATCGTCAGGCCGGCGAGCGGACGCAGCATAGGGAAGTCCTGGCGGATGAACGGCGCAATGGTTCAATGTAGGACGATTGATCTTCGCCCGGCTAGCCGCGTTCCGGAAACAGCGCCTTCAACCCTTCGCGAGAGGCCGCCGCGACGCCGCGCTCGGTGATGAGGCCGGTCACGAGCCGCGCCGGCGTCACGTCGAAAGCGGGGTTTGCCGCATGACTGCCGGCCGGCGAGACCCGCACCTTCGCCACTTTGCCGTCCGCGCCGAGGCCCTGAACGAAGTCGACCTCGTCGGCGGAGCGCTCCTCGATCGGGATCTCCTTCACGCCGTCGTCGACCGTCCAGTCGATCGTCGGCGACGGCAGCGCCACGTAGAACGGCACGCCGTTGTCCTTGGCCGCCAGCGCCTTGAGGTAGGTGCCGATCTTGTTGCAGACGTCGCCCCGCGCCGTCGTGCGGTCCGTCCCGACGATCGCCAGGTCGATGAGCCCATGCTGCATCAGGTGGCCGCCGGCGTTGTCGACGATCAGCGTGTGCGGCGTTCCATGGTTGATGAACTCCCAGGCGGTCAGCGATGCGCCCTGATTGCGCGGCCGCGTCTCGTCGACATAGACGTGGACGGGAATCGCCTCCTCCATCGCAAGGTAGATCGGCGCGGTCGCGGTGCCGTAATCGACGGCGGCGAGCCAGCCGGCGTTGCAGTGGGTGAGGATGTTGACCGGCGCGCCGG
Source organism: uncultured Alphaproteobacteria bacterium (assembly GCA_963816065.1). Classification (GTDB taxonomy): domain Bacteria; phylum Pseudomonadota; class Alphaproteobacteria; order Rhizobiales; family Beijerinckiaceae; genus Roseiarcus. Next base: position 45,746 of record CAWFJG010000026.1, read on the forward strand.
GCTTTTTCGTCTCGGCGATTTTCCGGATGATCGCGAGGCCGTTGCGGCCGATGGCGCGATTGATGGCGATGTCCTCGTCGGCGATCTCGGCGGCCTCAGCATAGGCCGCCGCGGCGCGCCGGGCGGGCTCGATCGGGCGCAGGCGGGCGCGCACGGCGTCGAGCGCCCAGCGCAGGTTGATCGCCGTCGGCCGGGTCGCATGCAGACTTTCCCAAGCCGCGTCGAGGCCGGCGTCGCTCGGGTCCGTGCGCATGGCGAGCGCGACGCCATAGGCCGCGGTCACCCCGATCAGCGGCGCGCCGCGCACCCACATGTCGCGGATCGCCGTCGCCGCTGTCCCCGCATCGCGCAGGGTCTCGACGCGAAAGGCGTGCGGCAGCCAGCGTTGGTCGATCACGTCGACGCCCCATCCGTCGGCGTTGAGGCAGATCGTCCGGGTGGCGCGTCCGTTCACATTCACAGCGTTCGTCTCCTGGAATCCTGCGAGGATAGCGGCTGATAGCATGGCGCGCGGCGAGGCGGAAAGGCGCGACGTCCTTGATCGGACACCGCCGGCCGGACTACGGTTGGGCGCCACGAACGACGATGTCTGGATACGCTGATGCCCTACCTCCCCTCGCCCACCCGCTATGAGTCCATGATATACAACCGCTGCGGCCGCAGCGGCCTGAAACTGCCGGCGATCTCGCTCGGCCTGTGGCACAGTTTCGGCTTCAACAAGTCGGGCGATTCGATGCGCGCGATCTGCCGCACGGCGTTCGATCTGGGAATCACCCACTTCGACCTCGCCAACAATTACGGACCGCCGCCGGGCTCGGCGGAAATCAACTTCGGCGACCTCCTGCGCAGCGACTTTCGCGGTCATCGCGACGAGCTCGTGATCTCGACCAAGGCCGGCTACGACATGTGGCCCGGCCCCTACGGCGAATGGGGCAGCCGCAAATACCTGATGGCCAGCCTCGACCAGAGCCTCAAACGGATGGGGCTCGAGACCGTCGACATCTTCTATTCGCATCGCTTCGACCCCGACACGCCGCTCGAGGAAACGATGGGCGCGCTCGACGCCGCGGTGCGCCAAGGCAAGGCGCTCTATGCCGGAATCTCGTCCTACAATTCGCGGCGAACCCGCGAGGCCGCGGCCATTCTCAAGGGTCTCGGGACGCCCTGCCTCATCCATCAGCCGAGCTATTCGCTGGTCAACCGCTGGATCGAGACGGATGGGCTGCTCGACACGCTGGCGGACGAAGGGATCGGCGCGATCGTGTTCTCGCCGCTTGCGCAGGGGCTGTTGACCAACAAGTATCTGACAGGCGTCCCGGCCGACAGTCGAGCGGCGGAGGCCCATTTCTTCAAGCCGGACTTTCTGACGCCCGAGAACGCTTGCGCACGTGCGGGCGCTGAACGCCATCGCCGAGCGCCGCGGCCAGACGCTCGCGCAGTTGGCGCTCGCCTGGGCCCTGCGCGACAAGCGGGTGACGAGCGCGCTGATCGGCGCGAGCCGGCCCGAACAGGTGATCGACAGCGTCAAGGCGCTCGACAAGCTCGAGTTCTCGGCGGAGGAACTGAAGGCGATCGACGGCTACGCGGTCGACGCCGGGATCAACCTCTGGGCGCGGTCGGCGGAACTGGGGTAGCGCTCCGAATCGTCAGACGCGGACTTCCCCGACCACGGGCAACGCAGGAAAAGCGGCATGGCGACGAAGCCGAAAACCGACGCGGCAAACAGCGTCGTGAGCCTCAAAATCACGCTGCGCGGCACAAAGCCGCCGATCTGGCGTCGGCTCCTGGCGCCGGCCAGCCTGACTCTCGCCGATCTGCATGGCGCGATCCTGGTGGCGATGGGCTGGAACGGCGGCCACCTCCATGTCTTTGAGATCGGCGGCAGGAGCTACGGCGACCGCGCCAGCGTCGACGACGTCGCGGACGAGAACCGGCTGACGCTGGGCGCAGTGCGCAAATCCGGCGTCGCCCGCTTCAGTTACACTTACGACTTCGGCGACGACTGGGAACACGCCATCACGATCGAGAAGACGCTTCCGGCCGCTGAGGGAGCGGCCACTCCGACATGTCTCGCAGGCAAACGCGCGTGCCCGCCGGAGGATTGCGGCGGCCCCTGGGGCTATCAGGAGCTGCTCGACATCCTCGCAGACCCCAACCATCCCGAACGCGCCGAACGCCTCGAATGGATTGACGAAGAGTTCGACCCGGAGGACTTCTCCGTCGAGGAGGTCAACGCGCGCCTCGCCCGACGCTTCGGAGGGAAGTGAACGCCTGGCGCCACTGAGACCCAAAATCTTAGGGGCTTGCCCGCTTGCCTGGACGGAGCGGCGATGGCGCCCGTAGATACCGGAGCACAAGCCCTGTCACCTCGTCGATAAACTCGCCAGTCTTTTCGTCAGCCAGGACATCCGCGCGGCTCAGGACTGCGGAATGCGTCAGCGCCTCCACCGTCGTCACCACGATGAAAGCCGCGAGGTCGAGATCGGCAACATCGATCTCGCTACGGTGGGCCTCGAGATAGCCTCGAAAAATGCCGCAGGCGCTACCGCTCGACAGCTTCGATATTTTCGAGCCGCCCTGTGCGGGGAACCTCCTCGGACAGAACGCGATGAAGCTTCGGATCGACGCGGTGAGCGTCGATCGCGGCTGCGACGAGTTCGCGCACCCCGGTCTCGATCGGGTGTCGCGGCGACCTTGAGCAAGGCGTTGGAGACCGCCTGCGACAACGCCTGGGTGTGGCGCTCGATAACGGCCGCGACCAGCGCCTCCTTGCTCGGGAAGTATTGGTACAGCGAGCCGATGCTGACGCCAGCCTTGGCCGCGATCTTGTTGGTGCTCGCCCGGTCATAGCCTTCCTTGATCAAAACGCGAGCGGTCGCTTCGACAAGCGCATCGACAGTCGACCGCGATCGCCTCTGGGACGCCATTTTTCTGGGGCTTGTTTGCGGCCGGCGGGCCATGCGCGCGCTCCGGGAATGCGAGTATACAAAATGAGCTATCGCTCGTATCTTGTCGACATGAAATGCGTCGAAAGAAGCGGCGCGCTCGTGGACGCCCAAACACGATGCGCCTTGGGCTGGCGCCGCCGAACCGACGAGACGCAGATCGGGCAAGGGCAAGCGAGGACTTCGAAAATCATGAAACGGTCCGCAGGCTATGGCGTCGACGCTCCCGGCGTGGTCCGCGCCCACTTTGTTCTCGGGTCGCCGCTGGCGCTGATCGCGGCGATCGGCCTCGCTTGGCCCCGGCCAAACCTCGTTCCGCTCTCCTTAAGCATTGCTGCTGGTCTCCGTCGCCGCCCTTCTTCTCGTCTACGGCGCGGTCATGCTGTGGTCGAGCCTTGTGGGCAAGAAGCGAGTTCAGCGACCGCCTGGTTGCGGCGCTTCAACTTTCGGGGAACGAGCGCGTGCTCGACGCCGGATGCGGCCGCGGATTGGCGCTGATCGGCTGCGCAAAGAAACTTCCCAGGGGCAAGGCGGTCGGCATTGATCTATGGGCCGCGAAGGACCTATCCAACAACCATCCAGAAGCGACGCGCGCGAACGCGGCCGCCGAAGGCGTGGCCGACCGGGTCGAGCTGGAGACTGGGGACATCACACGGCTGCCATTCTCCGACGCGTCGTTCGACGCCGTCATTTCGATGACCGTGATTCACAACATCTCCTCGCGTGACGGGCGCGATCAGGCGCTGCGCGAACTTGTCCGCGTGCTGAAGCCAGGCGGTCGTATCGCCCTCTTCGACCTCTTGCACACGTCTCGCTACAGGGAAGTGTTGCAGGGGACGGGCATGGAGGTTGAGGACCTGGGCCGCGATCTCCTGTGGCTTCTCCCCGGTCGCTCGTTGCTCGCGCAGAAGGCCGGCGATGCTTGAACGTTCCGGTTTCCGATCTTGCGCGCGCAACACGGACATCAAGTCACGGAAAGACGCCTCCCGCACCAACGGAGCCCGTTCCGCATGCGGCGCGACGAGATCATCCTGCACGTGAGCCTGCACGTGAGCTATCATCGAGGCGACGTCGGCGTCTTTCTTCACAAGAACGGCGACGCCCCCTGCAAGCGGCCCGCCGAGCCGCGCTATGCCTTTCGCCTCCAGGTCATTCATGAAGGCTCGGTGCGCTTCCCGCTCGGGCTGCGCTTCGAGCGGCTTTCGCCATTGTAGGTTGGTCCGTACCGGCCGATGACCACGAAAAGGGGGCGTTGGCTCGACATCGACAGCGGCTCCCCGGTCGTACGCCATGGTCTCGATCCGTAACTACCAAGACCCATCGTCCCTCGTCTGAGCTTGTCGAAGGACGTTCCAGCGCGCACGAACGGCCCCGCCCAGTGGATCATCCTTCGACAGGCTCGGGACGACGGCATTGTGATGAGGGCATTGTCATGACGTCCCGGCTTGGGTGTTGCGTTCTCGCCAGCGTCATGGCGATGCTCGGAAATAGCGAACGCGTCCACGACACGTAGCCAATCCCTAGGCGCCGGTGCAAACTCCTGCGTCTTAAGATTGCGCAGTCACTAGGAGACGCCCATGCTCACGCTCGTCCACGCGCCGCGCTCGCGCTCGTCGCGCTTTCTGTGGCTCCTCGAGGAGATCGGGGAGCCCTACGACATCCAATATGTCAGCATCCGTCGCAGCGATGGCTCGGGCGCGCTCGATCCTGCCAATCCGCATCCGCACGGCAAGGTCCCGGCCCTGAAGGACGGCGCAGCGATGGTGTTCGAGCAGACAGCCATCGCGCTCTACTTGGCGGACAGATTTCCTGACGCCCGTCTCGGGCCGGCGATCGGCGATCCCGCCCGAGGCGAGTTTCTCAGCATGCTCGCCTATTACTCGGGCGTGCTCGAGCCGGCGTTCACGTCGAAATTCATGAAGGTCGCTGTGCCGCGCGGGACAGCGGGCTGGGTCGATTTGGACGAAGCGATGACTTTCATCAACGCGCGCCTTGCTGCGCGGCCCTACATCGCGGGCGAAGCGTTTACGGCTGCGGACGTGCTCTATGCCGGGACCTTCGCCATGTTCATGGAGTCGCCCTTACTGGGGGACAAGAAGACCAAGGCCCTCGAGGACTACGTTGGCCGTTGCATCGCGCGACCGGCGCGCGCACTGGCTGCGGCAAAGGATCAAAGGCCGGCTTGAACCTCGCTCAGCGAAAGGGAGTGCACGATGACGAAAGTGCGTGTTGCAGGCTTTTCGATCTCGCTCGACGGCTTCGGAGCAGGGCCGGACCAAAGCCTTGAAAATCCTCTCGGCAAGCGCGGGACGGAGCTGCATCGTTGGTTTTTCGGGACGAAGACGTTCAAAGCGATGTTCGGCGGAGGCGGCGGGTCCGAGGGCGTCGACGAGGATTACGCCCGCCGCTCGATGGAGGGCTTCGGCGCCTTCATCCTGGGCCGCAACATGTTCGGTCCGGTGCGCGGCGAATGGCCCGACGAAAGCTGGAAGGGCTGGTGGGGCGCCAATCCGCCCTATCACGCGCCGACCTTCGTGCTGACGCATCATCCGCGCGATCCGATCGAGATGGAAGGCGGAACCACCTTCATCTTCGTGACCAATGGCGCCGAGGCCGGGCTGGAACAGGCGAAGCTTGCCGCCAAGGGACGAGACGTGAAGATCGGCGGCGGTGTCGGGACGGTGCGTCAATATCTTCGCGCTGGGCTGATCGATGACCTGCATTTCGCCCTGTCCCCGGTCGTGCTCGGTCAAGGCGAAGCGATGTTCGCCGGCATCGACTTGCCGGCGCTCGGCTACCGCGTCACCGAGCATCAAGCGACGGAGCACGCCACCCACATTGTTCTCAGCCGGTAAGGGGCCGCCGCGACCATTGCATTCCGTGGCGCGCCCAACCTCCCGAGGCAAAACCAGCCGGCGGGGTTGAGCGCCTAGGGTAAGCAAGAGTTTATGGCGCAACGTTTACGTAAAGCGCGGATATTGCATTCTTCGCGTAAAGCGCGTATATTGTCATGGTTGGAGAGAGAGGATGCTTGACCATGGCTGACACCGTTCCGGCCGCCGAGTTCGCCCGTAACTTCGGTCGCTACAAGCTGCTGGCGCAGCGCGAAGCGATTCCCGTTTCCAGCAACGGCACGCTCGCGGGCTATTTCGTCGCGCCGCACGAGTACGAGGAGTTGCACAAGCTCAAAGGCATGCGCCGGCGCTTCCTGACGGCGGAGTTGTCCGACGAAGACGTCGAACGCATTGCGTCGTCCCGCATGGACGCGCGCCACGACCATCTCAACGAACTCCTTGATCCGAAATAGCGGGCGGCATGGCGATTCCGACGCCCGAACCGGGCCTCGTCATCTCCTATGCCTATGTCTGGGATCACGAAGCGCAGAGCGGACAAGAAGAGGGGCGCAAAGATCGCCCCTGCGTCATCGCCCTCGCGATCGAGCGCCAGCAAGACGGCGAAACGCTGGTGACGGTGTTGCCGGTGACCCATCGGCGGCCGCGCGATGCGGCGGCGGCCGTCGAGATTCCGCTCGCCGTCAAGAACCATCTTGGCCTCGATGACGAACGCTCATGGGTGATCGTGAGCGAGGGCGATCAATTCGTCTGGCCAGGCTACGATTTGCGCAAGGCGCCGAGGACGGGTCGCTACGACTATGGCTTTTTGCCGCCGCGCTTCTTCAACCAGGTTCTGACTGCGTTCCGAGCCTGGCACAGGACGCACAAGGTGAGGGTCACGCCGCGATGAACCTGCTCGCGTCCCTCCGACGCCACGTTCGGCGTGCGTTGCCCATGCCGACAGCGCTTTCCGAAGGCGATTCCTTGCCCATCCTCGCGCTGCTGGAAAGTCCGTGAGCCGCTCCTGACCGTCTCGTGCGCGCCGTGAAGACCAGAGTTGCGCTGCCGATTGCGGACGCCCATCGCTTCGAGACGCGGCGCCATCGCCTTCCCTGTGACGACGTCGACCACAACATTTGCGGCGCCCTGTCGGCGCGCCTCGGTAAGGACGGCGAGGTCGCACGGATAGAGGCCGTCGCGCTCCATGTCGGTGCGGCGGAGAATCAGATCGAGACGACCTGATGAAACGCTCTCGACCCGGCGCCGACCTTCCGGTTGCTTGAATGAATGGCCGGATTGCCTGCGGGGCTGGCAATCGCTGGCAGATCGGCGAACGGGTCATATCGACCTACAGCGGTTTTCGGCGCTCGCCCCATGTTGAAGGAGGAAGGCTCTGCGTAATTATATCCACTATTGCGCAAATGGCTTTATCATGCATTGAGGCGGCAAAGGGCGGCCCGCTGGGTCAAGCAGACGGACCCTTTACCCGATCACAGGACGCATAATTCACCCGATTAGGGGGTACGCCATTTGTCCGGATGGCCGGCGTTCGTATTGCGGACCCGCTCGACCATTGGCGTTGAATTCGGCTCCAGCTGCTTCGCGCGCTCAATCGCCTCCCGTTGCGTGGGAAGGACGTCGCTTGCACGCTCCGAACCTGGGCGCCTTACGGCAAAATCACCCTCGGGACGACGCTCAACATACAATTGCTCACCGTTCTTATTCGCCATGACATCACCTCATACAGGATTGAGCTCTCCGAACGGGAGGCCCTTGCTTCACCCGAGAACGCGTACGCCCGCGCGAACATGACCGCTGTGGCCGCCAAGATCGATGGCAACATGCCAGTGTCCTGAGCGAGGCACGGAGACGCGGAAAGGCGAGCGCGTAACATAGCCGCCAAAATACTCATGGCGACCACCATTGCGATAAGCCAATTGGTATGCGCGAGAAATGCGGCGCGAGTTAAGACTGGCCTCACACGATCCGCTGTGCCCATGGAAGCTCGCCGCCCATCTGGAGATTCCTATTCACAGGCTCAGCGACTATAGGCAAACGGCGCCAAAAGCAGTCGCCTGGCTAGGATCGACATCAGGGCAAAGAGCGTTTTCGGCGATCACATTGTTCGACGGCCCTCAACCGCTAATCATCTACAACGACACTCATGCCAGAAAGCGCCAGGCCGCCGATATTGCCCATGAGTTAGCACACAGCCTGCTGATGCACCCTCCAAAGCCGCCTATCAACGCCAACGGCTCGCGCCACTACGATGATGTCTTGGAAGAAGAAGCTAATTGGCTCGGCCCAGCGCTGCTGGTCTCCGAGGAAGCCGCCATTCACATCGCAGAACAACGTATGGAGATAAATCTCGCGTCGGATCGTTACGGCGCGAGTGTCCAACTCGTGAGAATGCGTCTGAACGTCAGCGGAGCTACAATTAGAGTTGCGCGGCGGCGCGCCGCATAATCCCCCTGAGGCCTGCGTGCCGCAACGCTTGCACAGGATCTCTACACGCGCAAGCCCATTGTAGATCCGAGGCCAGCTCCCACCCCAAAACTCTTGGTTTCTGCACCACCCATGGCTCCTCGCTTAAGTGTTGCGTTACTTTCTTGCGAGAGCGAATTTTCGGCGGCCCATGCAAAGTCTGACACAAAGTGACATTTCGCTCGTTAAGACTGTCATCGCGCACTTGAGACAGCTGTCCATCCTTTCGACGTACAACGCGGATGAAGCGGATATCAGAGTCTGCGAGCAGTTCCCTCCGTTTCCTTCTGGTTGAGGACTCGCTTGCGCGAGCTTGGCGAGCATCGCGGCTTGGAGGGCCGATGACATTTAAGGTGCGGTGCATCACTTCGACGCAAGGCAATGATGTCGTCGCTTACTGCGGTGGCGGAGACTTACTCCCGGGCATACCTTTCGCAGCGAGCCGCAATGCGACATTTGCTGAACTTTCGCTTGATCTCAGCGCCTTTTGCAAACGGACTCGAATCCAAGTTGGCTCTGTGAAGGTTTCTACCATCCAGCTTGTCCAGTATGTGGCCAACACATTAGGTGGGGCTCACTTCGACCCAGAAGGCAAATCACCTAAATCCCGTAAGCCCTTGTTCGATCTGCTACGCCGACTTGAGGCCGGAGAATTCGGCGGCTTGCCTTTTCGGGTGAACGATCGGAACTTACTCCACCATGAGATATTGTCCGTGGCACAAGCTCTGATCCGCTCGCCAGAAGTGACGCGACTGATTGCATGGCGCGCACCGTCGCAGGAAGTCGGATAAGCTCCATTATGGAGTTTCGGGCTCGGTTATCCGGCGAAACGTCGCGCCCGTCGCGTTCTCGCCGAATGACCGGACTCCACCCAACTGAGGCGTCCAAACCGCGGTCTGCTCCGTCCGTTACGTCGATTTGCGGCGTTCAAACGGTCGCAACGAAAGTTCGTGTCGGAGCGATAGCTGCCTCTCGCGACCGATACGGCAAGGCCCCAGGCATCAGACGTGGTATACAAGATCGAATTGGGTGCGCGCCTTCGCACGGGGCTTGGACCCGGCGCGATCCAGCGAGGAGTGGGAAGGATCGTCATGCGGCAAAAACGTCCGCGAATCGGCGTCGTCGGGTCGAGCAACGTCGACGTCGTCACTTACATCGAGCGCATGCCGGTGTGGGGCGAGACGATCGCGGCGCCGCGGTTCGAGATGAGCTTTGGCGGCAAGGGGGCGAACCAGGCCGTCGCGGCGGCGAAGCTCGGGGCCGACCTCGTGATGGTGTCGAAGGTCGGCGACGACCTCTTGGGCCAGAATGTGCTCGGCAATTTCGCCGCCCTCGGGGTCGATACCCGCCACGTCGGCCGCGTCGTGGGCCAGACGACCGGCACGGCGACGATCCTGGTCAATCCGGCCGGCGAAAACTTCATCCTGATCGTCAAGGGCGCGAACGGCGACCTGACCCCGGCCGACGTCGCGGCGGCGGCGGCCGACCTCGAGACCTGCGACCTGATCCTGCTGCAACTCGAAGTGCCGCTCGAGACGGTCTACGCGACGCTCGAGTTCGGCAAGCGGCACGGCGTGAAGACCGTGCTGAACCCCGCCCCGGCGCTCAGCACGCTCGATCGCGACAAGGTGCGGCTCGCGAGCTTCGTCGCGCCGAACGAGAGCGAATTGGCGATCCTGACCGGCTTGCCGGTCGGGAGCGAGGACGAGATCGCCGCGGCGGCGAACCGGCTGATCGCAGACGGAATCGAGACCGTCATCGTGACGCTCGGCGCGCGCGGCTCGCTCGTCGTGACGCCCGAGGGGCTCAAGCGCATCCGGCCGGTGAAGGTCGAGGCGGTCGACACGACCGGGGCCGGCGACGCCTTCATCGGCAGCTTCGCCCGCTATTTCGCCGCCGGCTTGAGCCTCGAGGCGGCGCTCGGCCGTGCGACGGGCTACGCCGCGGACTCGGTGACGAAGCGAGGGGCGCAGAAGTCCTTCGCCACCGAGGCCGAGTTCGAGGCGGTTTGCGCCCGGGCGCCGCAAGGAGCGCGATGAGGCCGCGCGCCGTTGACGACCCGGGAGCGGGTCAGCATTCGCCGATCCCGCTCGGCCTCGTCGAGGGTGAAGGGCAGGGGTCAGGTCGAAAACGAATCGCAAAATATCGCGTTTGAATCTGTGCAACCGGGTCAGGAGATTGTGTTCGAGGCGCCGCGGCGCCCGCCGCGGGCGCCGACCCGCCTGGGCATCCAAGGTCGCAGGCGGGGAGTAATAACACAATATGTTAGTATTTATGAGCTGGGGCCAACGACGGGAGGGGCCTGATAGATACCGCGCTCCAATCGGCGCTCTCGGCGGAACGATTTTGTGACAGTTTTGTCCACTTAAGACATTGAAATCGTGGGGGGCGCGCCAACGCTGCAGGATCGCCTCGGCAGGCCCCGCCCGACGACGCCGCCCGCCCGCAGCGCCCCGGATGGGCGTCGATGGTCAACCGGTCGCGCGGGGCGCCACAGCCGGCGTTTCAGTCGTCCGAACCCAGCTTCTTGAGATCGTCGCCCTTCAGCGTCGACTTCAGGATGCCATGCCAGACGGTCTTCACGTCCGGCCCGGTGAGCTTGCTGTCATCGGGCCGGAGCTCGAAGACGAGATCGTAAGGATTGGTGATGTTCCGGGTCGTGGACGTCCAGGCGAAGATCGTGAATGCGGTCAAGGCCGGATCGACCGTCGCCGCCGCCGTGCTGACCTTGATGTTGGACGATTTCTTGGTGCCGTCCTGGATCGCCAAGACCGCGGGCTTCAGCCGATCCGCGTCGCCCTGCAGCGTGAAGCTGACGACGTCGCCAGGCAGGTTCCTCGCGAACCCGGCGAGGTTGTCGGTGATCGCCTGCTTCATGATCATGGCTCGGAAGCCGACATGCTGGTCGTTGCCGGTGACCGTTCCGGCGATCGCCTGTTTTGCCTTCATGCGTCTCTCCTCGGCCGCATGAGCCTACCCAGGATCGGGGGATGCTGACAAGATTGACGCTCGGACTCGCCGGCCGCCCGATCGCGACGATCACGCCGATGCGGCTGGCGGGACGCCCCGGGTTTCCGGCTCGACACTCACTGGCATAACGCGGTGAAAACCCTTAAAGAGGCGGCTTGAACGCGGCCCTTGTCCTTGCCTTCTTGACGCCGCGTTTCTGGATTTTAAGGCGCGGCGCCCGGGCGCCCAGCAAGGGGCTCGACGGCGGTCGATTTTCGGGCGGCAAAGGACGCTATGGTCGGAATGCGGAATTTCTCAGGACCGCAATGGGCGATCGTCGGCCTTGCAGCGTCGATCGGTGTCTTCGCAACCGCGCAAGCTCATGCCGATAGCGGCGAATGCGCGCGCCTGAGGGCCGCCATCGCCTCGGCCCCGCGGGGCGGAAATGGCCCGGCGGCGGGCGCTGCGGCTCGCCAGCGTTCAGAACTCGCCCACACCAGCGCCTATGCTCGGTCGATAGGCTGCGACAACCAGAAGTTCTTGTTTTTCGGCTCGGATCCGCCCGCGCAGTGCGGTGAACTCAAGGGTCAGATCGCCCGAATGCAGGCCAGTCTGGCGGATCTGCAGGAGCGTGCCGGCGGCGGCAGGGAAGAATTGGTCGCCCGCTACAATTCCGAGTGCGCGAATGCGCAGGCGCAGCCCGGCAATATCTTCCAGGCGCTATTCGGCATCGGCGGCAGGCCGCAGACCAGCGAGCCGTTCAATCCCGACACCCTGTCGCCGGACGAGCAGCAACAGAATATCGAGAACTCAATCGAGCACGAAAAGAAGAGCGCCAACGTTTCGGCCGGCTCCTATGCAGTCTGCGTGCGCACCTGCGACGGCAGCTTCTTCCCGGTCTCCTATTCCGGCGCGAGCGGCCGGTTCGAGGACGTGTGCCGCTCGCTGTGTCCGAACGCCGACGTGCAGCTCTATTCCTTCCCGTTCGGAGGAACGATCGAACAGGCGGTGTCGACTGCCGGCGAGCGCTATGTCGACATGCCGAACGCGCTCAAGTTCCAGCAGTCGTTCGATCCGACCTGCTCCTGCCGCAGCAAGGGCGAGAGTTGGGCGCAGGCCCTGGCGGCCGCGGAAGCCAAATACGGCCACGAGGCCCGCGACATTCTCGTGACTCCCGAAAAATCTATCGAAATGTCGCGTCCGATCATCGCAAAGGTCTCGACCGACCCAAAGGCGAAGGGCAAGGCCGCCGGCAAGACGGGAGCGACGCCCGACTCGGCTGCGGCGGGAACGCCGCCCAGCGACCCGAGCCTGACCGGCGCGGCGCAGGGACTGAACGCCAACGGCGAAGATACGGCCTTGAGCGCCGCCGCGGCGACCGTCAGCCGCGAAACGTCCGGCATCGCCGGCGGGGCAGCGCAGTCCGGGGCCTTCTACAGCGATACCCAAGGAAAGAGAGTCACCGAAACGGGTCCGGACGGAGTCAAGAAGACGGTGCGGATAGTCGGGCCATCGCTCTAGGACGTCCAATCAGCGGAAGCAGCGCCGCAAGCTCCGGGCCCGAGTCTCGTCCCGTCAGCGCAAGTCGCAACGGATGATAGAGATCCTTTCCCTTGCGACCGGTTCGCGCTTTCAAGGCCGCGGTCCACTTGGACCAGGTCGTCCGGTCCCAAACGCCTTCGGGCAACGCCTCGGCGGCTAAGACGAGATAGGCTCGATCCTCGATGACCGAGGCGATTTCGCCCTCGACAACCGTGCGCCAGTCGGCGACGTCCGCGAGGCGCGCGACGTTGCCGCGCACTGCAAGCCACAATGCTTCCGCAGTCGGTCCGGCGACGCCGAGGGCCGCGAGCCGGTCCGCGACCGCGGCGTAGGGCGTCGCATGCAGCGTCCGGGCGGAGAGCGCGTAGAGCTCGGCTTCGTCGAAACGGGCGGCGCCGCGCGACAGGCCAGCGAGGTCGACAAGATCAGCCAACTCGTCGAGTGACGCGACCGGGCGAACGGCCTCGGCCGAGCCGACCAGCACCGCGAGAGCCGCGACCGCGAGCGGCTCGATTCCCTTTTCGCGCAAGGAAGCGATCGACAGGGCGCCGGTCCGCTTCGACAGCCCATCTCCCGCGGAGTTGGTCAGCAAGTTGTGATGGCCAAACCTGGGTGGCGCGCCGCCCAGGGCCTCGAATAGCTGGATCTGCACCGCCGTGTTGGTGACGTGGTCCTCGCCTCGAATCACGTGCGTGACGCCGAACTCGATGTCGTCGACCACCGAAGGAAGCGTGTAGAGAAAGCTTCCGTCCTCCCGCCGCAACACCGGGTCGGAGAGCGAGCCGCAATCAATGTGGCTGTCGCCGCGCACGAGGTCGGTCCAACGGATCGTCGCCGGGTCGAGGCGAAACCGCCAGTGCGGCCGGCGGCCAGCGACCTCGAGCCCCGCGCGCTCGGCGTCGGTGAGGCGGAGCGCCGCGCGATCGTAGACGGGCGGCAGGCCGAGAGCCTGCTGGCGCTTGCGCCGGCGTTCGAGCTCGTCCGCCGTTTCGTATGCCGGATAAAGACAGCCGAGCGCCTTGAGCTTTTCGGTCGCGGCGTTGTAAGAAGCGGTCCGCTCCGACTGACGCCGGACGAGGTCGGGCTCGACGCCGAGCCATGCCAAGTCCTGTTCAATCGAGGCGGCGTATTCGGCTTTCGAACGTTCGAGATCGGTGTCGTCGAAACGAAGAACGAACCGGCCGCCGTGTCGGCGCGCGAAAAGCCAGTTGAGCAGGGCTGTGCGGGCGTTTCCGATGTGAATGCGCCCCGTCGGCGAGGGCGCAAATCGGACGATCGGGACCGCGTTCATGAGCCTTCATAGTAGCGTCGTGAGACGCCGGCAATAGTGCTGGCGCCGATTGGCCAATTGAGTACAATAGCATAATGACAATTAGCGCTTTGGCCGCCGGAATTTGCGTGTCGGCGGGCGGAATTCATGCCCTGAGCGTGGGCTTGGCGCTGCGGCGCTGCGCCGGCGGGCGCAGCTATATGCCTCCCGCGCAAAGCGCGCCGCCCGTTTCGATCGTGCAGCCGCTCTGCGGCGTCGAAACCTTTTCGCGCGAAACGCTGCGCTCGATCTTCGCCCTCGACTATCCGGACTATGAGATCCTGTTCTGCCTGGCCAGCGCCGATGATCCGATCGCCCCGCTCGTCCGGGGCGCGATCGCAGCGCATCCCGAACGGCCGGCAAGGCTCTTGATCGGCGACGACCGGGTCAGCGCCAATCCCAAGCTCAACAATGTCGTGAAGGGCTGGAAGGCGTCGCGGCGCACCTGGGTGATCATCGCCAATTCCAATGTGCTGATGCCGCGCGATTACATCCAGCGGCTGCTCGCCCGCTGGCGCCCGAACAGCGGGATCGTCTGCTCTCCGCCGATTGGCTCGCAACCGAAGTCGTTCGGGGCCGAGATTGAATGCGCCTTCCTCAACACCTACGAGGCGCGCTGGCAATACGCGGCCGAAGCGACCGGGTTCGGCTTCGCCCAGGGCAAGACGATGCTGTGGCGGCGCGACATCATGGAGGCCGGCGGCGGCATCGAGGCGCTCGGCGCCGAGATCGCCGAGGACGCCGCCTCGACCAAGCTGATCCGCGCCCAAGGCTTCGACGCCCACCTCGTCAATGAGCCGTTCCAGCAGCCGCTCGGGGCGCGCAGGCTGAAAGACGTCTGGTCGCGACAATTGCGCTGGGCTCGTCTTCGTCGCGCGACCTTTCCGCTGCATTTTGCTCCCGAGATCCTGACGACCAGTTTGATGATGATCATTGCAGCGGCTTTCGCCGCGCCGGAATTCGGACTGAGCCCATGGGCCAGCGCCCTCCTCGCCGCGGTTTACTGGTATGCGGTTGAAGCGATGCTCGCGGTCGTCGCGGGATGGCCGCTAAGCTGGCGGAGCCCTCCGGCGTGGCTCGTGCGCGACGTGCTTCTGCCCGCGCTGTGGAGCCGGGCGTGGACGGGCGACAATTTCGTCTGGCGCGGCAACGCCATGAGCGTCGACGAGAGCGCCCTCCGAGAGGCGCCGTCCGGTCCGCCGCCGCCGATGTGACCGCAATCCGGGCCAGGATTCGGCGCCGTCGGGCACGCGTCCGCGGGGCTTGAGCCTATCGGTCTCTTGTCCGAGAGCGCCTGGCGGACCCGGTCGCCGACCGCGTCGCCCATCTTGGCGAGTCCGTCGCATTCGCAATTTAGTCTCGGCGCATCTCCGGGTCTCAATTCTGCTTTGTTGGGGCACTAATGCGTCCTCCAGGGGCCGCGTCAGTCGGTCGCAGGCCAAGCTGGCGCGGGACTGCTAAAAGATGAGCGGGGGCGGAGGAAAAGACGCATGCACTCCCATGGCGAAGATGTCACGGCGCGCGTGATGAATGCGCTCCACTGGGATCTCGCCGTACCTCGCCACCGCGTCGCGGTCAAAGTCGAGGACGGCTGGGTCACGATGTCGGGATCGGTCGACCTGCCCTATCAACGGCAATGCGCCGAATTCGACGTTCGCAACGTTCCCGGCGTCGTCGGCGTCATCAACCGGATCCGTCTTCCCGGAGACACGCCGCCCGGCGCCCACTGATCCTCTCCAGCGGCGGCGTTCGGCAAAGCCAATCACACGGTCTTGAGCATGCCGCCGTCGACGAAATAGGTGGAGCCGACGGTGTAGCTTGCGCGCTCCGAGCAGAGAAAAACGAAGGTATTCGCGAGCTCCGCCGGGGTTGCGAACCGCTTGATCGCCGCGTGCTCGCGCGCTACGCCGTCCAGATAGCCCTGCCAGTCGCCGCCCGCGTCTTGTGTCAGTTGCTTTGCGGTTTTGATCCAGTCGGGCGTGAGGACGAGGCCTGGGTTGACGCAGTTAACCCTGATGTTGTCGCCGACGAGCTCGGTGGCGAGGCACTTCGAGAACATCATCAGCGCCGCTTTTGTGGTATTGTAGATCGGTTCGTACCAAAGCGGCTGCACCGCGCAGATCGAGGCGTTGTGCAGGATGACGCCGCCGCCGCGCGCCTTCATCATGGGAGCGAGGCCCCGCGCGAGCCGCACAGCGGCCATCACGTGCAAGTCCCAGTAGGCGTGCCACATTTCGTCTGGCGCCTCCATGACCGTCTCGTTCGAGCCCGTCCCGGCGTTGTTGATCAGGATATCCAGGCCGCCAAACGCTCGGCCGACGCCAGCGATCAGCGCGTCGGTCCCCTCGCGGGTTGCGACGTTGCAGGCGACGCCCTCGACTCGCACGCCATATTGACCGGCGATCCGCCCGGCCTCGCCGCGAACTCTCTCGGCGCCGCGCGCAGCCAGGACAAGGTTCACCCCCTCGGCCGCCAGCGCCTCTGCGATCGCCAGCCCGATGCCGACGCTGCCGCCAGTCACCACCGCGACCTTGCCCTTCAGTCCGAGGTCCATTGCCTTCTCCCTTTCACCAACAAGTGTAGCCGCCGTCCGCTATCACGATCGAGCCGGTCATCAGGCTCGCCGCGTCGGAGGCGAGGAACAGCACGACCGCCGCGATCTCGTCCGGCTCTCCGATCCGCGCCATCGGCGTTCCATCGATCCAGGTCTCGAACATTGGCCTGTTGGCTCGGGCGACTGCGGTCATCGGCGTATTGATATATGTGGGCGCGACGGCGTTGACCCGGACGCCGCGCGCGCCCCATTCGGCCGCGAGCGACTTCGTCAGCTGATGCACGGCGGCCTTGGAAGCGTTGTATGACGCCTGTGGTTGGGGCCGGTTTACGATGACCCCGGACATCGAACCGATATTGATGATCGATCCGCGTCCGGCGGCCAGCATCGGTCGCCCAAAGGCGCGGCAACACCAAAAGACGCCATTGAGATTGACGTCCATGACCTCCCGCCAGTGCAGGTCGGCGACGTCCTCAGCCGGCGTGTCGGACCGCGCGATTCCGGCGCTGCACACCAGAATGTCGACGCGTCCGTTCTCGGCCAGCACCCGCCGAGCCGCGTCCTCGACCTCGCTCGGCAAGGTCACGTCGACGCTAACGAAGTCGACAGCGTAGCCCTTCGCCCGCATAGCGGTCTGCGCCTCGCCGAACGCCCTTGCGTCGCGGTCGGCGATGTAGACGTGCGCGCCGGCCTCCGACAACGCCTCGACGCAGGCGAGGCCGATCCCCTGGCCGCCGCCGGTTACGACGGCGACTCGCCCGCTGAGATTGAATTGATCGAGATACATCGCGCCCTCCGCCACGACGCGGCCTATCAATCGCCGCCTCCGCCGAGCCTGCCGCCGGCCTAGGCGCCGACTTCGCCATTCCGTTCAAGATCCATAGATATCTCCTCGCCCCATGCCGTGGTTTGACGGCGCGGTCGAATCCGGCCCTAGCTTTGCGACTTAGAGATCGAAATTGGTCGGCAGCATCACGACATCTCGGATCGTCATGCCGCGCGGCCGGGTCAACATGAACATCACCACGTTAGCGACCTCCTTCGCGTCCAACAGGCTTCCAGAACTCCTTCGCCTCCTTCAGCTTCTCCGGCGGCCAGTCCGCGAGCATCCCGGTCGCCACCGGGCCAGGCGAGATCGAGCCCACGCGAACGCCGTGCTTGAACACCTGCCGTCGCACTGTCTGAACAAAGCAGTTGATGGCCCATTTCGACGACGCGTAGACGGGTTCCCACGGCGTCGGAAAGTGAGCCGCCAAGGAACTCGTCACGATGATGTCTCCCGTCCCTCGTTCGATCATGTGGGGCAGCACGTCGTGGACGTTTTTCATCACCACATTGACGTTCAGGTTCAGCATCCGGTCGATCGAGGACGCGTCGGCGTCCACGAGATCGCCGCCAATATAGAGTCCAGCGTTGGCGTGCAGGATATCCAGGCGGCCCGTCGCCTCGACAATTCTCGGCAGGAGCGTTGCGCAGTCCTTCGGGTCGAGCAGGTCGATGACCAGCGGCGTCACGGCCTCGCCGTGCTTCTTGGACAACGCCTTCAAAGCCGACGCGTCCCGGTCGATCATCGCAACCCGCGCCCCCGCAGCCAGCATTGCCTCGACGCTGGCCAATCCGATCCCCGACGCCGCCCCGGTCACGGCGGCGACCTTGCCGTCCAATGCTCCGATCATCGTGAAGCCCTCTCTCCTCGCGGAGCGCGCGCTCGCCGCGCGTCGGCCGCGGGCCGATTCGCTATCGCCCTGCGCCGCGGGCGAACGCATCGCTTACCCCTGGCCCTCGAGGTAATTGGCGATGGTGGCGCGCACGCCGTTCGTCCATAACGACCCAAGGGCGCTCGAGAAGGCTGCGACGTAAATCGGGTCGTCCGCGAGCTCGCCGAAAATGTCGCGCATCCCGAGAAACGCTCGCGGATCGTCGCGCGCCGGCTTTGCCGCCGCCTGCAGACGGTCCCAACTCGGATCGTTGGGCGGGATGACCTTGCCGCTCTCCAACTCGCCGTAGCAGTAGCGGCACCACATCGCCGAGACGAGCGCGAGCCCCTTGACGCTCGCTCCGGCCGCGATCCGGTCGCGCACCGTCGGCAGAATAAACTTCGGCTGGCGGTTTGAGCCGTCGAGGCAGAGGCGGCTGATCGTGTCGCCGATCTTCGGGTTGGCGAAGCGTTGCGCGACCTTCCGGCGATAGGCTTCGAGATCGACCCCCGCCGGCGGCGGCACGACCGGGATGATCTCGCGCTGCGTCAGCGTCGTCAGAAACGTCGCGATCTGACGATCCTGCATCCCCTCGTGCACGAAGTGAATGTCGAGCAGGCCGGCGGGATAGGCGATCGCCGCGTGTCCGCCGTTGAGGATACGGATTTTCATCAGTTCGAAGAGCGCGACGTCGTCGGTGAATGTCACGCCCACCTTCTCCAGCGCCGGACGCCCGGCCGGAAACTTGTCCTCGACCACCCATTGCCGGAATTCCTCGCAGAACACCGGCCAATTGTCCTCCAGGCCGTAGACGTCTTGCAGGATGCCGCGCTCGCGGTCGGTGGTGGCCGGCGTAATGCGATCGACCATCGAGTTGGGGAAGGCCACATTCGCCCGAATCCATTGCGCAAGCTCCGGATCGATGAGCTCAGCAAGGCCCGCGACCGCGTTCTCGGTCACATGACCGTTGCCGGGAATGTTATCGCAGGACATGACGGTGAACGGTGGCGCTCCTGTCGCACGGCGGCGCTTCAGACCGGCCGCAATCAATCCGAAGGCGGTCCTGGGCGCGCCAGGGCGGGCTGCGTCGGCGGCAATGTCCGGATGGGTCGGGTCGAAGCGCTGGGTCGCTGGCGAGATGTAGTACCCGCCCTCCGTCACCGTCAGCGAAACGATGCGGATCTCGGGGCTGGCCAGCGCCGAAAGCATCGCTTCGACATCGAAAGGCGGGATAAAGCCTATCATCGCGCCGGTGACCCGCACCGTGGTCGCGTCCGCCTCCTGCTCGACCACCGTGGTCAGCCAGTCCTGCGCCTCGAGTTTTGCGCGCATGTCGATGTCCGCCGCGCGGACGCCCGCGCCGACGAGCGCCCAGTCGTAATCGGAGCCAGCGTCGAAAAGGTCGTTTAGATAGACAGCCTGGTGCGCGCGATGGAAGTTGCCAACGCCGATGTGCACGATCCCCGGCTTGAGGTCCGAGCGGCGATACTTCGGGGGGATGATCCCCGCCGGCAAATTCGCCAGCGTCGCGAGGGAGAGTTTGACACTCATGACAGTCTTTCCAGTGTTAATGGCTGAGGCGGCGTCGGGTCGAAGTCAATCGATGCGCCGGCCATCCTTGTCGAACTTGTGCAGATTGATCTCGCGCGGGGTCACGAAAATCCGCTGGTCCGGCTTCAGCGGCGCCTCGCCCTCAAGCCGGAGGGTGAGCGGTCCGATGCCGTCTCCCTCGGCGTGGACGAAGGTGTCGGAGCCCAGGTGCTCGGCGAGACGCACGGTCGCCGGCCATTCGCCAGCCGTGGTCGAGATCTCGACATGCTCAGGGCGGATTCCGATAATTGCCGCGCCGCGTTTGTCGGCCGGGGCGCCGCGGATGAAGTTCATCTTCGGCGAGCCGATGAAGCCTGCGACGAACAGGCCGTTCGGCCGGTTGTAGAGCTCGAGCGGCGAACCCACCTGGGCCACGGACCCTTTGTCGAGCACCACGATCTTGTTCGCCATCGTCATCGCCTCGACCTGATCGTGGGTGACGTAGACCATGGTGGTTTTGAGATCGTTGTGCAGTTCGCCGATCTCCACCCGCATCTGCACGCGCAGCGCCGCGTCGAGGTTCGACAGCGGCTCGTCGAACAGGAAGGCTTTCGGCTCGCGTACGATCGCCCGGCCGATGGCGACCCGCTGGCGTTGTCCGCCCGAGAGCTGGCGCGGCTTGCGGTCGAGATAGTCGGTGAGGTTCAGCGTCGCCGCCGCCTTGCTCACCTTGCGCTCGATGACATCCGCCTTCTGGCCGGCCATCTTGAGGGCGAAGGCGATGTTGCCGCGCACGCTCATGTGCGGATAGAGCGCGTAGGACTGGAACACCATAGCGAGTCCGCGCTGCGAAGGCCCGACCTCGGTGACGTCCTTGCCGTCGATGAGGACCTCGCCCGAGGTCACGTCCTCGAGGCCCGCGATGAGCCGCAAAAGGGTCGACTTGCCGCAGCCGGAGGGGCCGACGAATACGGCGAACTCGCCGTTCTTGATATCGAGATCGACGCCGTTGATGACGTTGACGGCGCCGAACGCCTTGCGAACCGACTTCAGTTGGATGCTGCCCATGGACGCATTCTCCTTTGCCGGCTTATTTGACCGCGCCGAAGGTCAAGCCGCGCACAAGCTGCTTCTGCGAGAACCAGCCGAGGATGAGGATCGGCGCGATCGCGAGCGTAGAGGCTGCCGAGAGCTTAGCCCAGAAGAAACCTTCGGGCGCCGAGTAGGAGGCGATAAAAGCCGTCAGCGGGGCAGCGTTCGAGGTCGCAAGATTGAGCGTCCAGAATGCCTCGTTCCACGACAGGATGACCGCGAGCAGCATCGTCGAAGCGATGCCCGGCACCGCCATCGGCGTCAGCACATAAAGGATTTCATTGAGAAGTGACGCTCCGTCCATCCGCGCCGCCTCCAAGATGTCGACCGGGATCTCCTTGAAGTAGGTGTAGAGCATCCAGATGATGATCGGCAGGTTGAGCAGCATCAGGACGAGGCCGATGCCCCACAGGCTGTCGAGCAGATGCATGTCGCGGAACAGGAGGTAAATCGGAACCAGCACGCCGACCGCGGGCATCATCTTGGTCGACAGCATCCACATCAGCAGATCCTTGGTCCGCTTGCCCGGGGCGAACGCCATCGCCCACGCCGCCGGAACTGCGACAAGGAGTCCGACGATATTGGCGCCGACCGACAGCACGATCGAATTGAAGGCGTAGTGCAGATAGTTGGAGCGGCTCTGCACCTCCGCATAGTTTTCCAGCGTCCAGTTGAAGAACAGGAACTTCGGCGGCATCGCGATGGCGTCGATCTCGCTCTTGAAGCTGGTGACGAACGTCCACAGGATCGGGAAGAAGATCAGGAAGGCGACGATCCAAGCGAGCGCCGTGACGCCGAGCCGCTTCTGCATGGAATGCTTCATGGCCATCGATCAGCCCTCCAGGTTCCGGCCGACGATCCGCATCAGGAAGATCGCGACGATGTTGGCGAGGACGACCGCGATGACGCCGCCGGCCGATGCGCTGCCGACGTCGAAGTCGAGCAGCGCCTGCTTGTAAACGAGGAAGGGAATGTTGGTCGTCGCCACGCCCGGACCGCCGGAGGTCGTCACGTAAATTTCGGCGAACACGCTGAGCAGGAAGATCGTCTCGATCAGGATGACGACGGTGATCGCGCGGGCGATATGGGGCAGCACGATATAGAAGAAATAGGAGAACGCCCCGGCGCCGTCCAGCTGCGCAGCCTCCTTTTGCTCCTCATCGAGCGACTGAAGCGCGGTCAGCAGGATGAGGCTTGCGAACGGCAGCCATTCCCACGAGACGACGATAATAATCGACAGCATGGGATAGTTGGTGAACCACACGACCGGGGAGAAACCGAACGACTTGGCAATCCAGGCGAACAGGCCAGAATCCGGGTTCATCAGCAGGTTCTTCCAGACCAGCGCGCTGACCGTCGGCATGACGAAGAATGGCGCGATCACCATGAGCCGCAGCAGATTCTGCCCGAACACGGGCTGGTCCATCAGGAGCGCCACGAGGATGCCGCCGACGACGCTGATCGCCAGCACCGAGACGACGAGCACGAGCGTATTGATCAGCGCGGCGATGAAATTCGGATCGGACAGGAAGGCCGTATAATTCGCCAATCCTACGAACCCGGTCCGGTCAGGGTCGAGCAGCAGGTAGCGCAGGGTCGAGAAGTAGAGCGTCATCGCCAACGGCACGATCATCCAGAGGAAGAGGAGGATGACCGAGGGGGCGACGAGCAGGCGGCCCGCCGCGGAAGTCTGTTGGGTCGCCATCTTGGTAAGGCCTCCCGCTGCGTTGTGCGCCGGCTCTTCGGCGGAAGCGCGCGATGGCGCTTGCACGCTCTGGACTTACGTTCCATCCCTCAGGCCGGCGCGAGACGACGTTTCGCGCCAACCGGTGTTCGAGCGTCGAACCCTGGAAAGGGCCCGCTCCCTCCGCACAGTGTTCCGAAAAGCCCCTCTCCGCAAAGACGTCGGTCTTTCGGCGCGCCAAGCGAAGAGGGGTCGGGACGGGGAGGACGTCCCGCGCGAACGCCTCGCGGCGCCGGGGCCGCGAGGCGAAGGGCTGTGGGGGCTACTTGATGTAGCCGGCTTTCTTCATCGTGGCTTCGGTGCTGGCCTGCGCCTTGGCGAGCGCTGCGTCGACTGTCATCGTTCCCGCGAGCGCCGCCGAGAAGTCCTGACCAACCTCGGTGCCGATACCCTGGAACTCCGGAATCGCGGCGAACTGCACGCCCGTGTAAGGAACCGGCTTCACGGTCGGGTGCACCGGGTCGGCCGCGTCCATGGACTTCAGCGTCAGCGCAGCGAAAGGCGCGGCGTCGAGATACTTCGAGTTCTTGTAGAGCGAGGTGCGCGTGCCCGGCGGAACGCTGGCCCAGCCGTCCTTGGCGGCCACGAGTTCGGTGTACTTCTTGTCCGTCGCCCAGGAGAGGAACTTCTCCGCCGCGTCGATCTTGTTGGACCCGGCGGGAATGGCCAGGGTCCAGGCCCACAGCCAGTTGGCGCTCTTGCCGAGTCCGTCGTTAGGCGCCATCGTGAAGCCGACCTTGTCGGCGACCTTCGAAGTCCTTGCCGACCACGAACTGTCCGGCCGACGTCGCATCGATCCACACGCCGCACTTGCCGCCGTTGAACAGCGCCAGGTTCTCGTTGAAACCGTTCGCCGAGGCGCCCGGAGGTCCGGCGACCTTCATCAGGTCGACGTAGAACGACAGCGTCTTCTTCCATTCCGGCGTATTGAACTGGGGCTGCCACTTCTCGTCGAACCAGCGCGCGCCGAACGAGTTCGAGGCGGCCGTCAGGAACGCCATATTCTCGCCCCAGCCCGGCTTGCCGCGCAGGCAGATGCCGTAGACGCCGTTGGCGGGATCGTTCATCTTCTTGGCCGCGTCGGCGATGAAATCCCAAGTCGGATTGTCCGGCATCTTCAGTCCGGCCTTCTCCATCAGGTCCTTGCGGTACATCGTGAACGAGCTTTCGCCGTAGAACGGCGCCGCGTAGAGCTTGTCGTTGACCGTCAGGCCGGCGCGGATCGCCGGAAGCAGATCGTCGACGTCGTAGTCGGCGCCGAGCTTGTCGAGCGGCACCAGCCAGCCCTTCTTGCCCCAGATCGGAACCTCGTAGGTGCCGATCGTCAGAATATCGTACTGGCCGCCCTTGGTGGCGATGTCGGTTGTCACCTTCTGGCGCAGCACGTTCTCTTCGAGCGTGACCCAGTTCAGCTTGATATCGGGATTGGCCTTGGTGAAATCATCCGTCAGCTTCTGCATCCGGATCATGTCGCCGTTATTGACGGTGGCGATCGTCAGCGTCGTATCGGCGTAAGCCGAGAGCGAGAAGCCCGCGAGCGCGACCGCGCCCAGCAAGCCCTTTACGAGAACTTTCATTAATCCTTCCCTCCCATGGACAAAGCGCGAAGTTGAGCAATTGCTATCAACGCGGGCGAATATTCGCCAGATCGTCACGCGGTTGTCAATGGCAATTCGTCGCTGCGGCGCACAAAATCGACTCGGGCCAGCCAAGCCTCTGACTTAACGCGCCTAAATAAGCGGCGGGCCCAGTCTCGGCATGCGCCGTCGCCTGGCTGGGCACGAAGCGCGAGCCGCGAAGGCCGGCGCCGTAGGGGGCATGGATGGCGTTAGATTCGTCCTCGCGCCGGGAACGGCGCGAGGACGAATGTCCGGAACCCGGGGCCGCGGTCCCGCGCCCTATTTGACGTAGCCGGCCTTTTTCATCGCCGCCGCCGTGCTTGCCTGCGCCTTGGCGAGCGCGTCGTCGACGCTCATGCTGCCAGCGAGCGCAGCCGAGAAGTCCTGGCCGACGTTGGTCGCGATGCCCTGGAACTCCGGAATCGCGACGAACTGGACGCCCGTATAGGGAACCGGCTTCACGGTCGGGTGCAGCGGGTCAGCCGAGTTGATCGACTCGAGGGTCAGATTGGCCCAAGGCGCCGCCTTCAGATAGTCCTGGTTCTTGTACAGCGAGGTGCGGGTTCCCGGCGGAACGCGCGCCCAGCCGTCCTTTGCGGCGACCAGTTCCGTGTAATGCCTGCTCGTCGCCCAGGAGATGAATTTCTCGGCGGCGTCGCTCTTGTTTGAGCCGGCCGGCACGGCGAGCGACCATGCCCACAGCCAGTTGGCGTTCTTGCCGAGCCCGTCGTTCGGCGCCAGCGCGAAGCCGACCTTGTCGGAAACCTTCGACTGCTTCGGGTCGGTGACAAAGCCGGCGGCGACAGTGGCGTCGATCCACATGCCGCACTTGCCGTCGTTGAACAGGGCGAGATTCTCGTTGAAACCGTTCGACGAAGCGCCGGGCGGTCCGTCGGCCTTCATCAGCGCCACGTAGAAGTCCATCGTCTTCTTCCACTCCGGCGTGTTGAACTGCGGCTGCCACTTCTCATCGAACCAGCGTGCGCCGAAGGAGTTCGACATGGCGGTCAGAAAGGCCATGTTTTCGCCCCAGCCCGGCTTGCCGCGGAGACAAATGCCATAGACGCCGGCCGCCTTGTCGGTCATTTTGTCGGCCGCCTGCTTGATGAAGTCCCAGGTCGGCTTCTCCGGCATCTTGAGGCCGGCTTTCTCCATCAAGTCCGTCCGGTACATGACGAAGGAACTCTCGCCATAGAACGGCGCGGCGTAGAGCTTGCCGTCGGCGGAAAGGCCGGCGCGGATCGGCGGCAGAAGATCGTCGACGTCGTAGTCGGCGCCGAGCTTGTCGAGCGGCACCAGCCACTTCCTCTTCGCCCAGATCGGAACTTCGTAGGTGCCGATGGTCAGCACGTCGAATTGACCGGCCTTGGTGGCGATGTCGGTCGTCACCTTCTGGCGCAGCACGTTCTCTTCGAGCGTAACCCAGTTGAGCTTTATATCGGGATTGGCCTTGGTGAAGTCGTCGGTCAGCCCCTGCATCCGGATCATATCGCCGTTATTGACGGTGGCGATGGTCAGCGTGGTGTCGGCAAAGGCGGGAAGCGTGAAACTCGCCAGCGTGACGGCCCCGAGGAGGCCCTTGGTCAGAACCTTCATGAATACATCCTCCCTGAACAGCCAAAAAAATGGGCATTTGCTATCGTGACGAGCGAATAATCGCTCCAATGACGCAGCAAAGTCAACCGCCGCACCGATCTTGCCGGCTACGCGCATGAGAGCAAGGCGGTTTTGGTCGCGCGGGCGCCCGTCATCCGACCGGTCACAAAAAGCAGTCGCCTTGTCGCGTGGGAAGGGATCTCTGGCCTCGCATTTACAACCCGGGAGCGCGCGATCTTGCGCTCCTCGATCGCCCGCCTGTTCCAACCTGATATGCGCCTGTTCGGCGCCTGTTCCGCACCGCTAATTTCCCTGTTCCCGCGCCCGCCCGCGCCTGCAACGTTCGGGTTGTAATTCAGCCAGTGCTATGATATTGCAGGATTTTTCCGAACGGAGCGTCGGTCGCGACGAAAAACATCGCCTGATATATGGCAGGCAAGGGTGTCGGCGGCTGAACGGCTGCGCGATGTTTCTGTTTGCTGGGCGCGCGACGCTCTCCCGCTCTGGCGGGCGCGCCTTCAGCCAACGGCTTTGCGCTGCAGCGGACCGGGTGACCGCGCTACGCGGCGCGCAGCGGTTTCCCGTGGCGGCGGCGCGGTCTCGGGCGCTGGGCGCCTTCGCCCGAGCGGTTCGCCACGAAGCGCCGCCAACACCGCCATGGCCGCGTTACGGCTGAGGGCGTTGTTCAGCCGCGCCAGCGTGCGGATGCGCCGGTAGGCTTCGCCCGACTCGAGGTCATTGGCGATCAGCACCCGCACCAGCACGTCGCCAGGCGCCCCCAGCGCCGCCATGGCCACGGCGAGCGGTTCGCCCGATGCGTCGGCGGCAATCCGCGCGGCCAGCGTCTGTTCGCAGTCGAGCGCCTCGGCGAGAATGGCGACGAACCGCTCTGGGCGCCGTCCGACCGCGGCGAGCTCCAGTTCGTCGACGATCTTCGGCGCGGCCGGCGGCTGGCCGGGGGGACGGCCGAGCTCAGCGCGTTGCGCGGCCAACAGGATTTCCATGCGCTG
Organism: uncultured Alphaproteobacteria bacterium; assembly: GCA_963816065.1. GTDB lineage: Bacteria > Pseudomonadota > Alphaproteobacteria > Rhizobiales > Beijerinckiaceae > Roseiarcus. The sequence continues at coordinate 72,651 of CAWFJG010000026.1, forward strand.
GAGCGGTTCGGCTATCAGGAACAGCGCCGCGCTTTCCGGACGGACAGGCCGGCGCTCGAGCAGCGCCGCGGCGAGCCGGCGGTCGTCGCGGTCGTCGGCCAATGTTCGGGCCCGCCGCAAGAGACCGGCGAGAACCGGGCCTTCGAGGCGGGCCCGCGGATTTGAGGCGAGCGCAACGAGCGGCTCGGTCTCGTCGAGGGCGGCGAGCGCGCCGATCAGGCGGGCGCTCAGATCGGCGCGGCGGGCGACGGCGGTCGCCTCGCGGCCTCCTCTCTTGATCGCGCCGCCGAGTTCGGCGGCCCCAAAGGCGGCGCCGTGCTCGAGCACATAGTCGCTCACATCCGGGCCGATCGCCTGAAGCTTTGCGAGCAGCCGGACCGGCGTGCGGGGGCACGGGGCAAGCTTCCCCGCCGCTTCGAGGACCGTCGGCAAATCCGCCGCTTGGATTCGCGGCGCGATCGCATCTGCGAAGCGCTGGATCGCCTCGCGGTCGGTTGTTCCCATGGCGACGAAATGGTCGCAGGCGACGCGCAGCCAGATGCGGCGGTCGTTCGGATTGTCGCTGTCGCCGAGGGAAGCGATGAAAGGGAAGTCTGAGAGAGTCAGGTCGCGCACAAACGAGCCCTGGGAAAACCTCTGGAATTGTCACGGGTTAGCGTAACGGAATTGACGGAGTGTTAACCGTCGCTCGTCCAGATGCCACGACATCGCGCTGAGCGGACAAGCGGGGTGATTCATGTGCCAGGTAATTGTTTTCCGGCTGCGGGCGCAGCCCAAACTCCGGCAGCCGCCGGACGGCCCGGCACAAATCCTCTTCTTCACCGGCGTACGGTATCAGCACGACGACCCGGATTCGGACGCCCCGGTCCATGAGACGACCACCTCCGAATCGCGTCGTGGCGGCAGAAAAGCCGGCGGCCATCGCCGCCGCCGCGGCGGCTGAGCAGGCGTCCGCGCGGGGTCCCCTTGCCAATCCGGGGATGATCGGCTAACAGCCGCGGCGGGACACCTCTCCCCAACGAGAGGCGCCCATCTGAAAGGATGGCACATAAATGACGATCGAAATGCCTGCCGCCAGGCCTGCGAGCGCCTGCTTTTCTTCCGGCCCTTGCGCAAAACGGCCCGGCTGGACCCCCGAAATCCTGAAAGACGCCGCCCTGGGCCGTTCGCATCGCGCCAAGATCGGCAAGGCCAAGCTCAAACTGGCGATCGACCTGACGCGCGAAGTGCTCGGCGTCCCGGCGGACTACCGCATCGGCATCACGCCCGGCTCCGACACCGGCGCAGTCGAAATGGCGCTCTGGACCCTGCTCGGCGCGCGCGGCGTCGACGTCCTGGCCTGGGAAAGCTTCGGCGACGGCTGGGTCACCGATATCGTCAAGCAGCTCAAGATCAAGGACGTCCGCACGCTGAAGGCGGGCTACGGCGAGCTTCCCGAATCTCGCGCGAGGTCAACTTCGACAACGACGTCGTCTTCACCTGGAATGGCACGACGTCGGGCGTGCGGGTGCCGAACGGCGACTGGATCGCGGCCGACCGCAAGGGCCTCACCATCTGCGACGCCACCTCCGCGGCCTTCGCCCAGGACCTCGACTGGCCGAAGCTCGATGTCGTCACCTTCTCCTGGCAGAAGGCGCTGGGCGGCGAGGCGGCGCATGGCGTGATCATCCTCAGCCCGCGGGCGGCGGAGCGGCTGACCACCTATACCCCGCCCTGGCCGCTGCCGAAGCTGTTCCGCCTCGCCAAGGGCGGAAAGCTCACCGAAGGCTTCTTCGAGGGCGAGACGATCAACACGCCCTCGATGCTCTGCGTCGAGGACTATATCGACGCACTGCAATGGGCGAAGGCGCTCGGCGGCGCGAAGGCGCTGTTCGCCCGCGCCGACGCCAACGCCGCGGCGATCGCCGAATGGGTCCAGCGGACCCCATGGATCGACTTCCTCGCCACGGTTCCGGCGACCCGCTCCAACACCAGCGTCTGCCTCAAGGTCGTGGACGCGGCCGTCGCCGCGCTCCCCGCCGACGGGCAGGCCGCCTTCGCCAAGGCGCTGGCGAGCTTCCTCGAGAGGGAGAAGGTCGCCTACGACATCGGCTCGTATCGCGACGCGCCGGCGGGCTTGCGCATCTGGTGCGGCGCGACGGTCGAGACGGCCGACGTCAAGGCGCTGACGCGCCTGGCTCGACACGCCTATCGCGCTCGAAAAGGCCAAGCTCGCCAAGGCGGCGTGATCGTTCTGCGCCCAGCCGCCGAGCGGAGCGCGCGCCTTCACGCTTCCCCATCCTCCTTGCGGTCTTGACGACCGCACATCCAGGATTTCCCCATGGCTCCCCGCGTTCTCATTTCCGACAAGCTTTCCCCCGCCGCCGTCGCCATCTTCAAGGAGCGCGGCGTCGAGGTCGACGTCAAGCCGGGCCTCGACAAGGACGAACTCGCCAGGATCATCGGCGAGTATGACGGCCTTGCGATCCGTTCGGCGACCAAGGTCACCGCCAAGCTGCTCGAGCATGCGGTCAGGCTGAAGGTCGTCGGCCGCGCCGGCATCGGCGTCGACAACGTCGACATTCCGGCCGCCACCGCCCGAGGCGTGATCGTGATGAACACGCCGTTCGGCAACTCGATCACCACCGCCGAGCACGCGATTGCGCTGATGTTCGCGCTCGCCCGCCAGATCCCGGCCGCAGACGCATCGACCCAGGCCGGCAAGTGGGAGAAAAACCGCTTCATGGGGGTCGAACTTACCGGCAAGACGCTCGGCGTGATCGGATGTGGCAATATCGGCTCGATCGCCGCCTCGCGCGGCCTCGGCCTCAAGATGCGGGTGATCGCCTTTGACCCGTTCCTGAGCCCCGACCGCGCGGCTGAAATCGGCGTCGAGAAGGTCGAACTGGACGATCTCCTCGCCCGCGCCGACTTCATCACTCTGCACACGCCGCTGACCGCGCAGACGCGCAACATCCTGTCGGCCGAGAACTTGGCCAAGACCAAGAAGGGCGTCCGCATCATCAATTGCGCCCGCGGCGGCCTGGTCGACGAGACTGCGCTGAGGAGCGCGCTCGACAGCGGCCAGGTCGCCGGCGCCGCCTTCGACGTCTTCGTCGAGGAGCCGGCCAAGGAGAACCCGCTGTTCGGCCATCCCAACTTCATCGCCACCCCGCATCTTGGCGCCGCGACTAGCGAAGCACAGGAGAATGTCGCGCTGCAGGTCGCCGAACAGATGTCTGACTACCTGATCCGCGGCGCGATCACCAATGCGGTCAACTTCCCCTCGATCACGGCGGAGGAGGCGCCGAAGCTCAAGCCGTTCATCGCGCTTGCCGAGGGACTCGGCTCGTTCGCCGGCCAACTCACCACGGCGCCGATCGAGAAGGTCGCCATTGCCTATGAAGGCGCCGTGGCTGACCTCAAGATCAAGGCGCTGACCTCCGCGGCGATCGCCGGTCTCCTTCGTCCTTCACTGGAGGACGTCAATGTCGTCTCCGCCCCGACGGTCGCGGCCCAGCGGGGCATCATCGTCGAGGAGGTGACCCGCGCGGCCCGGGCCGACTACGAGAGCTTCATCACCCTGACCGTGATACCAAAGAGCAGACCCGCTCGATCGGAGGCACCGTCTTTCATGACGGCAAACCGCGCATCCTGGCGATCAAGGGCATCAAGGTCGACGCGGAATTCACCCCGTCGATGATCTATGTGACCAACGAGGACAAGCCGGGCTTCATCGGGCGGTTCGCCAGCGTGCTGGGCGACGCGGGCGTCAATATCGCGACGTTTGCCCTCGGCCGTGATGAGCAGGGCGGTTCCGCCATCGCGCTGGTGTCGGTCGACGGCGAGGTTCCTCAGCCGGTGCTCGACGCCGTCGGCAAGCTCAAGGGGGTCCGCCAGGCCACCGCCCTGCAATTCTGATCCGAGCGCCGCCAGCCGGTTTCCGGCCCGCCACGCCGAGCCGCCGATCCCGGCGCAACGCCCATGGGGAGTGAAATCGATGGCCAACGACGAGCCGCAAGCGGCCTCCACGCCGGCAATGGCCAAACGCACCGATCCGCGTCTGCTCGAGTTGCTCGTCTGCCCGTTGACGCGCGACACGCTGGTTTACGACGCCGCGCGCCAGGAACTGATTTCGCGCGCGGCCAAGCTCGCCTACCCGATCCGCGACGGCGTCCCGATTATGCTGCCCGACGAGGCGCGAAAACTCGACGATTGATCGGGCGTTGGGGTTGCAAGCAGCTCTCAGCCTCGGCCGACTCTGGGGGGGCGGCGATGGCGCGGACCCCTTCCGGTCCCGTCGGCTCTCTCAAGAGGCTTCGCAACCTCGCAAGCCCGCACGAATTGACGCGCGCCGCTCTTTTCAACGACTTAGGCGCCATTTCGTGCAACATTTCAACGTTATTACATATATATTCAGTTAAATTGTCGAACGTTAAATGTCAAGTCGAGAATGTTTAACATGGGCCGCGCACGACGGCGCGCTGGCGGGGTGTGCTCCCGGCGTTGGCCGCATCGATCGTGGACCGACTGCGGCGCGCCGGACCGCGACCGCGCTCCGGCTGTTCGACGCCCTTACCCCTTCGCCCGCCCCCGGACGATTGGCCGCGGTCTCCCCTGATCGTCGATCGCGACGAAGGTGAAAGTGGCGTCTGTGACTTTTTCGCGATGATGGCTGCGAAATCGCCGCGCCCAGGCTTCGATATGCACCTTCATCGACGTGCGCCCGACTTGGCCGATCGAGGTATAGACGCAAAGCACGTCGCCGACCTTGACCGGGCGAATGAAGTTCATGGCCTCGATGGCGACCGTCGCCACTCGGCCTTCCGCCGCCTCGACCGCCGCAATTCCGCCCGGCCTGATCCATCTGGCTCAGCACCCAGCCGCCGAAGATGTCGCCGTTGGCGTTGGTGTCGCTCGGCATGGCGACGAGGCGCACAGTCAACTCGCCTTTCGGTTGTTCGATCGCGTCGTTCGTCATCAGCGGCCCCTATGAACGCCTGCGCCCGACTTTGACCGCGCCTCGGAACGCGATCAAGGGGCGCCGCCTCGCGGCTGGCAGTCGTATGGCAGGAAGGTTGTCGACATGCCCTCGTTGACGACCCGGATCGCAAGCGCGTCCGCGAGTTTGCGATCCTTCGCGGTCTCCGGGCAGAGCATGCGCGCGGCGCGACAGCCCGAACGGACGAACGCCTCGTTTCCTTCCAGGAAGCCTTCGCTCGCGCCGTCCCGGCCGAAGCGGCGCAAGGCTTCGTCCCAGTCGCGCCCGTAACGGAAGCATTTCTCCCAAGGCCAGTCGCGCTTCGGCGCCTCGGCGGCCGCGTGAACGGTCGAGAGTGCGGCGAGCGCGCCGGCCGCAACGGTCCGGCGAAGGCGCGTCATGCCGGCCGCTCGCCGATCACGATCCGCTCAATCCCGGCGAGGTCGCGCCGGGTCTCGGCGTGGACAAAACCGAGCCTCGCCGCGAGGCCGAGAACGTCGCCGCCCTGTCCCGCGCCGACCTCGACGATCAGCCGGCCGCCCGGCGCCAGCAGTCCGACGGAGGCCGGCAGGATCGCACGGTAGGCGTCAAGCCCATCGGCGCCGCCGTCGAGAGCCAGGCGCGGATCGAAATCCCGCACCTCGCGCGCAAGACCGTCGATGTCGGCGCTCGGAATATAGGGCGGGTTGGACACGATCAGGTCGAAGGGCCCTCGACACCCTCGGTCCAGGAGCCGAGGCGAACGTCCGCGCGGTCGTCCAGGCCGCAGGCCTCGAGGTTGCGCGCGGGCGATCGCGACGGCGGCGGGAGAAGCGTCGACGCCGAGGCCCTGCGCGGCGCGGGCACTCGGTGAGCAGCGCGCAGAGAATCGCGCCCGAGCCGACGCCGAGATCGAGAACGCGCAGCCGCTCGCGGCGGCGCGCGCCGATCAGCTTCAGCGCCGCTTCGACCAGGGTCTCCGTGTCCGGGCGGGGATCGAGCACGTCCGGCGAAACGGTCAGCGTCAGGCCCCAGAATTCGCGCCGGCCAGCGATGCTTGCGACAGCGGCTCGCCAGCGGCTCGTCGTCCGCGCCGACATCCGCGAGGCGCGCCGGCAGCGGTCGCGCCGAGCGCGCGATTCCGGCGCCGCAGATCAGTCGCAGCGGCTGGACAGGTCGCCCGCCTGCGCAAAGCGGCAGAGCGCGCGCCTCGCGCGCTCGGCTTCCTCGATCCCGGCGCGCTCGAACGCCTCGGCAAGCGCGGCCAGCGCCTGCGCTCGCGCGTGGTCGCGGCGCTGACTGCCGACGGACCGCTCAGGCGACACTGACCGTGGCAATGCTTGAATTTCTTGCCCGAGCCGCAAGGGCAGGGCTCGTTGCGGCCGACCTTGCCCCAGGTGCGCCGGATCGTTCGGGTCGCGTTCGGCAGCGGCGACGCCGCGAAGCCGGCGCGGCAACCGCGACCGCCGAGCGCCGAATTCGATCGCAGCCCGCTCGAACGCGCCGAATCGCCTTCCGGTCGTCGCCGCGCCTCGGGTCGAGATGCTGGAACTGCATCGGCGGCGGCGGCGGCTCGGGCGCCTGGAAGCGCACCTCGATGCGCATCATCTGCGCGATCACCGCTTCGTGCCACTGCTCGATCAGCTGTCTGGAACAGCTCGAACGCTTCGGACTTGTATTCGTTCAGCGGGTCGCGCTGCGCCATGCCGCGCCAGCCGATCACCTGCCGCAGATGGTCGAGCGTCACCAGATGGTCGCGCCACAGATGGTCGAGGGATCTGCAGGATCACCTGCTTCTCGACGTAGCGCATCGCCTCGGGCGTGTTGCGCTTGACGCGCTCGGCATAGGCCTCGTCGGCCGCCTTGTGCAGGCGCTCGCGCGATTTCCTCGTCGGCGATGCCTTCCTCTTTCGCCCAGGCGTCGACCGGCAGGTCGAGGTTGAGCTTGCTCGAGGACTTCCTGCTTGAGGCCCGGCGATGTCCCACGCTTCCGGATAGGCGTCGTGCGGAATGTGCTTGCCGACCATGTCGTCGATGACGTCCGCGCGCATCTCGGCGATGGTCGGCTCGAGCGATCTCCTGCGCCATCATCTTGCGCCGGTCCTCGAAGATGACCTTGCGCTGGTCGTTCATCACGTTGTCGAACTTGAGAATGTTCTTGCGGATGTCGAAGTTGCGCGCCTCGACCTTCTGCTGCGCCTTCTCCAGCGCCTTGTTGATCCACGGGATGGACGATCGCCTCGTCCTCCTTGAGGCCCAGGCGCTTGAGCATCGCGTCCATGCGCTCGGAGCCGAAGATGCGCATCAGGTCGTCTTGCAGCGACAGGAAGAACTTCGACCGCCCGGGATCGCCCTGGCGGCCCGAGCGGCCGCGCAACTGGTTGTCGATGCGGCGGCTCTCGTGCCGCTCGGTGCCGATGATGTAGAGGCCGCCGGCGTCGATCGCCTTCTGCTTGAAGCTCGGCGACCTCGGCGCGGATCGTCCGCCTCCTTCGCCGCGCGCTCCTCGGGCGAGGCGTCGGAGTCGATCTCCTGGCGGACGCGCATCTCGACGTTGCCGCCGAGCTGGATGTCGGTGCCGCGGCCGGCCATGTTGGTGGCGATGGTGATCGCGCCGGGCACGCCGGCCTCGGCGACGATAGAGCGCTTCCTGCTCGTGGAAGCGGGCGTTGAGCACGGCGAAGGTCTTCGAGGGCTTGCCCGAGCGCGCCGACGGCGTAGAGCGGCTTCAGCGCCCCGGATTGGGTGAAGTCGATCTTCTTGTAGCCCTGCTTCTCGAGCACCTCGGCCGAGCTGCTCGGACTTCTCGATCGAGGTCGTGCCGACCAGCATCGGCTGCAGCTTGGCGTTGGCCTCCTCGATCTCGCGCACGACGGCGCGCAGTCTTCTCGTCGGTCGGTGCGGTAGACCTCGTCGTCCTCGTCGAGCGCGCACGATCGGCAGGTTGGTCGGAATCTCGACGACGACGAGCTTGTAGATCTCGGCGAACTCGTCCGCCTCGGTCGAGGCGGTGCCGGTCATGCCGGCGAGCTTCTTGTAGAGGCGGAAATAGTTCTGGAAGGTGATCGAGGCGAGCGTCACGTTCTCCGGCTGGACGGTGACGTGCTCCTTGGCTTCGAGCGCCTGGTGCAGGCCTTCCGAATAGCGGCGGCCGGGCATCATGCGGCCGGTGAACTCGTCGACGATGACGACCTCGCCGTTGCGGACGATATAGTCCTTGTCGCGCTGGAACAGCTTGTGCGCGCGCAGCGCCTGGTTGACGTGATGGACGAGCGTCGCATTGCCCGCCTCGTAGAGCGAACCCTCGTCCTTCATCACGCCCGATCTCGCGCAGCAGCGCCTCGGCGTGCTCGTTGCCGGCCTCGGTCAGGTTGACCGTGCGCTGCTTTTCGTCGAGCTCGTAATCCTCTCTGCTCAGCTTCGGGATGATCGTGTCGACCGCGGCGTAGAGATCCGAACGGTCCTCCGACGGGCCGGAAATGATCAGCGGCGTGCGCGCCTCGTCGACCAGGATCGAAGTCGACTTCGTCGACGATGGCGAAGGCGTGGCCGCGCTGCACCATCTGCGCCATGTCGTATTTCATGTTGTCGCGCAGGTAGTCGAAGCCGAACTCGTTGTTGGTGCCGTAGGTGATGTCGGCGGCGTAGGCCGCCCGGCGCTCCTCGTCGTCGAGTCCGTGCACGATCACGCCGACGGTCAGGCCGAGGAACTTGTAGATCTGGCCCATCCACTCGGAGTCGCGGCGGGCGAGATAGTCGTTGACCGTGATCGACATGCACGCCTTCGCCGGCGAGCGCGTTGAGATAGACGGCCAGGGTGGCGACCAGCGTCTTGCCTTCGCCGGTGCGCATCTCGGCGATCGCGCCTTCGTGCAGCACCATGCCGCCGATCAGCTGGACGTCGAAATGGCGCTGCTTCAGCGTGCGCTTGGCCGCTTCGCGCACGGCGGCGAAGGCGGGCGCGATGAGGTCGTCGAGCGTCTTGCCGGCGGCGAGCTCGGCGCGGAACTCGTCGGTCTTGGCGCGCAACTCTCGTCGGTCAGCGCCTCGAACTCGGGCTCGAGCGCGTTGATCGGCGGCGATCTTCGGCTTGTAGCCCTTCAGGCGGCGGTCGTTCGTCGAGCCGAACACCCGTTTCATCACCGAGTCGAACTTGAGGGCGGCGAGCATTTTCGACCTTTCCATCGCCGCGCGCCGGACTTCTTCGCGCTTCGCCCGTTACCGGGCGTTCCCGGGCGCGGCTCACGACAACGGCCACAACAAAAAGCGCGAAACAAGGCAAACCGCCCGCTTTCGCGCCGCTGAAACAGGGTTGCGGCTGGAGATAGGAGCCGGGACCGGCGTTGTCAATGAGCGCGCGCTGTGGCGCGCGGTCGCTGGTCACGCGGGCGCCTTGGCGAGCCGGCGAGGCCCGCCCTGTCGCGCGCTAATTCTGGCAAACCGAGCAATAGAAGGTCGAGCGGCCGGCTTGCGCGTTGCGGCGAACGGTCCCCCGGCAGCCGAGTTCGGGCATGCGGCCCCCTCGCGGTCGTACACGTCAAAGCTGTGCTGGAAATAACCGAGTTCGCCGTCGGCCTGGCGGTGGTCGCGCAGGGTCGAACCGCCAGCCTCGATCGCCTCTTCCAGCACCGCCCGGATCGCCCTGGCGAGCGCAGTCGCCGCCTTGGTCGGCTCCGCCCGCGCGCGCGAGGTCGCAGGCCGGGCGGAACGGCGACAGTTTCGCCCGCCATAGCGCCTCGCACACATAAATATTGCCCAAGCCCGCGATCCGTTTCTGGTCGAGCAGGGCCGACTTCAGCGGCGCGCGCGAGCCGGCGAGCAGCGCCGCCAGCCGAGCCCCGTCGAACTCGGCCGCGAGCGGTTCGTCGCCGAGCTCCGCCAGCCGCGGATGGCGGTCGAGCGCCCCGGCGCCGGCGAGATCCATGAAGCCGAACCGGCGCGGGTCGTTGTAGGTGACGACCTTGGCGCTATCCAGGTGAAACACGACGTGGTCGTGCTTCGGGTCCTTCGAGCGCGGGTGGTGAAACTCGCCGACGAAGGCGTCCTCGATGCGGAACGAGCCGGACATGCCGAGATGGGCGATCAGCGTCTCGCCGCTGTCGAGGGCGACGAGCAGATACTTGGCTCGACGCGCCAGCGCTTCGATCCGCCTGCCCGTGAGGCGCTCGCCGAAGCGCGGCGGGAACGGGAAGCGGATGTCGCCGCGCCGGACCTCGACCCTTGCGATCCGCGCGCCGACCATCGCGGGCTCGAGTCCCGCGTCGGACCGTCTCGACCTCGGGCAGTTCAGGCATGGGACCCCTTGGCCCGAGAACCGGCGTCCGCCGTCCGCCCCTGTTCCCAGATCGTGAGGTCCGATCCGGGATCCGTCACGTGAGGCGACGCAGGCGCTCCACGCGCGTAAGCCGGGCGGACGCCAACGCGGCGCATTGGGCCCTTCGATACTCTTCATACGGCGCTGACGAAAGCGTGCAATTCCTAAGACGCGAGCTCCTCATACGCGAGGACGAAAGCGTGGAACGCCAAAGATCGAAGAGCAACGCCGCATAGGCAATGAAGACGCAAGGTCGCCGAACAGCATGGCCCGACCCAGAACAGACAGGCGACAATGACATACATCGGGTTTCGCACGCGCCGGTACAGACCCGTGATCACGAGCTTGCGGGGCGGCGCGATCGGCGCGGGCGTGCCCAGCCCCTGCACGGCGAAGCGGGCAAAGAGAGTCGGGCAAGTCCGGGCGCCCCGATGACGACAAGCGCGCCCCCGATTACGCGCGTCTCTTCCACGGCGAAAAATGGCGGCCGAAACCGATAGTGTGTGAGCAGCCAGGGGACGAGCCCCGCCAGCATCGCCGGCGCAGCGACGAAGAACAGAGCCGAGCCCACGGATCGCCTGCATAGTACTTTCGTCGATCTGGCTCTCCGGCACGAACAGAGAAACAGATCGAGACCTTGAAGTGCCAGTTCGAGCAAAAAGTGCGAGTTGCAGACAGGTCGTATAAGACATGGAGCATGGTCCCGGATCACCGCCAGGAAGGCGGGCCCGTATTTCTGCAGCTTGACCTCGCCGACCCCGTGGATCGAGGCCAGATCGTCCAGCGTCTCCGGCCGCTCCTTGGCCATTTCGATCAGCGTCCGGTCGGGAAAGATCACATAGGCCGGCTGCTTCTGGGCCGCCGCGATCGCGCCGCGCAGGCCCTTGAGCGCACCGAGCAGGCTGCGTCCGCGTCGCCAGGTTGCACGATCTTGCGCTCGGCCCTTTTCGGCCGCGGGTTCAGCACGTCTTCCCGCAGGGCGAAAGGCGCTTCGCCCTTCAGCACGCGCCGGCCGTCCTCGGTCACGACAAGGCGGTCGCGGTCCTCCTGGTCTCGCACGATCAGTTTCGCCGACTGCAATTGCCTGAGAACGCCGCGCCAGCCGGCCGGGCGTGCGGTCCTTGCCGACGCCGAAGGTTTTCAGCTGGTCGTGGCCGTGCCGCTCGATCGCCTCGGTCGCCTTGCCGGCCAGAATGTTGGCGAGGTGGCCGTAGAAGAAGCGGCCCGAGGTGCGCAGCACCGCCGACAGCGCCTTCTGCGCCTCGACGCGCCCGTCGATCAGGCGCACCGCGCCCTGGCAGACGTCGCAATGGCCGCAAGGGCTCGACTCTTCGCCGAACATGGCGAGCAGCGTCTGGCGGCGGCAGCGCGCCGTCTCGCACAAGGTCACGAGGTCGTCGAGCTTCATCATCTCGACGCGCTTGCGCTCGTCCGGCGAGCCGCCTTCGACGATCTGGCGGCGGCGCAGCTCGATGTCGCCGGCGCCGTAGAGGGTGAACGTGTCGGCGGGCAGTCCGTCCCGCCCGGCCCGGCCGATCTCCTGATAATAGGCCTCGATCGACGACGGCATGTCGGCGTGGAAGACGAAGCGCACATCCGGCTTGTCGATTCCCATGCCGAAGGCGACGGTGGCGCAGATGACGCAATCGTCCTCGCGCAGAAAGGCGTCGTGGTTGGCCGACCGGTCGACGTGTTCGAGCCCGGCGTGATAGGGCAGCGCGCGGCGGCCGCGTGCGGCAAAGCTCGTCGGCGAGTTCCTCGGTCCTGCGGCGCGAGGCGCAATAGATGATCCCGCTCTCGCCGCGATGGCCGTCGAGCCGCTCGATCAGCTGGCGCGTCGCGTTGGTCTTCGGCCGCATCGCCAGGAAGAGGTTCGGCCGGTCGAACGAGCGGACGAAGACGTTCGGGGGCCGGACGAACAGCTTGCCGGCGATCTCGTCGCGGGTCGGCGCGTCCGCTGTGGCCGTCACGGCGATTGTCTGGAGGGAGCCCAGCGCCTCCACAACCTCGCGCAGGCGCAGATATTCGGGGCGGAAATCGTGCCCCCATTGCGATACGCAATGGGCTTCGTCGATGGCGAGGCAGCCGATCGGAAAGCCCTTGAGGTAGGCGATCACGTCGTCACGCAGCAGCCGTTCCGGGGCGATATAAAGAAGGCGCAGCGTTGCCTCTCTGAGGCCGCGCGCGATCCGGCGGCGCTCGTCCGGTTCGGTCGAGGAATTGAGGGTCGCGGCCTCGATTCCGAGCTCGCGAAGCTGCGCCACCTGGTCGCGCATCAGCGCGATCAGCGGCGAGACGACCAGCGTCAGGCCTTCCCGGACAATCGGCGGGAGCTGGAAGAGGAGCGACTTGCCGCTGCCGGTCGGCATCACTGCGAGCACGTCGTCGCCGTCGAAAATCGCCGACAGGATCTCCTCCTGCCCCGGACGGAAGGCGGAATATCCATAGACGCTGGCTAGCGCCGCCCGGGCCTTGGCCATCGCCGCCGGATCGCGGGCTCATGCGTGCGGTCCGGCGTCGACGACGGGGGTCCACTGGACCGCCTCGACGCTGTCGGCGCCGGTCGCCAGCATGACGAGCCGGTCGAAGCCGAGCGCCGCGCCGGAAGCGTCCGGCATCGCGGCGACGCGGCGAGAAAATCCTCGTCGATCGGATGCGAGACCCCATAGATGCGCCGCTGCTCGGCCATGTCGGCCTCGAACCGGCCGCGCTGCTCGTCGGCGTCGGTCAACTCGTGGAAGGCGTTGGCGAGTTCGACGCCGCAGGCGTAGAGTTCGAAGCGCTCGGCGATGCGCGGGTCGACTGGATCCACTCGCGCCAGCGCCGCCTCGGTCGCCGGATAGTCGTGAGGATGGCCGGGCGGCCGATCCCGAGATGGGGCTCGACCCGCTCGCTGAGAAGCCGGCTGAACACATCGGACCAAGTGTCGTCGGCGGCTACCCGGAGGCCCACAGCCTGCGCCTGGCGGGCGAGGAGGGCGGCATTCGGCGCGCCGCCGGGCGGCAGGCTGTCGTAGAGATCGATGCCCGCATGGCTGAGGAAGGCTTCGCGGACGCTGATGCGCTCGGGCGGCTCGAACGGGCTCGCCTCGCGACCGCGAAAGGCGAAGGTCTTCGCGCCCGCAACGCTGGGCGGCGAGCGCGACAAGCGCAGCGCAATCGTCCATAAGCGCCGTCAGCGGCGCGCCGACCCGATACCATTCCAGCATCGCGAATTCCGGCGCGTGCAGCGCCGTGCGTTCGCGGTTGCGGAAAACGTGCGTCAGCGCGAAGATTTGCGTCTCGCCGGCGGCGAGGAGCTTCTTCATCGCGAATTCGGGCGAGGTATGCAGCCAGGCCTCGCGCGCCACTCCGTCCGGGCCGACGAGGCCGGCGCGAAGGCCGTGCAGGTGGGTCTCGTTGCCCGGCGAGACCTGAAGGGCGGCGGGGTCGACCTCGACGAAACCCTCGGCGTCGAACCAGTGGCGAACGAGCTGTGGCGATGCGCGCGCGCGCGCAAGCCGCGGCCGGCGGGCGGCGTGACGGTCGGGGCTCCAGAACGGCGCGGGCGCGGACAAACTCAAGAAGCTCCGAAGCTTGCGGTGGGATCGCGGACGATCCATATGGCCTTTGCCGCCGAAATCAGTATAAAGCGCGCCGACGTCGCCGGAGCGCCTGACGCGTTCGTTCGCGCCGTCAGGCGCGCGCCAATTTCTTAAGGACACTGTCGTGAGAGTTATCGCAAGCTCGATTCGCAAGGGCAACATCATCGAGCGGGAGGATGGGCAGCTATGCGTCGTGCTCTCGGCCGAGAGCTTCCACCCCGGCAAGGGCACGCCGACGACGCAGATCGACATGCGCCGCCTGTCGGACGGGGTGAAGGTAACCGATCGCTTCAAGACCACTGAGCAGGTCGAGCGCGCCTTCGTCGAGGACAAGGAGTACGACTTCCTTTACGCCGACGGCGACGGCCAGCACTTCATGAACACGGCGACTTACGACCAGATCACCGTCCCGGCCGATGTGATCGGCGACCAGGCGCAGTGGCTGCAGGAGGGCATGAAGGTCCTGCTGTCGATGTTCAACGAGACGCCGGTGGCGATCCAGCTGCCGCCGCGCGTGACGCTCGAAGTCGTGGAGACGGAGCCGGCCATGAAGGGCCAGACGGCGTCGTCGTCCTACAAGCCCGCCAAGCTCTCGAACGGCGCCCGCGCCATGGTGCCCCCGCACATCTCGCCCGGAACCCGCATCGTCATCCAGACCGACGACGGCAGCTACGTCGAGCGCGCCAAGGATTGAAGTTGCGCGATTGCGCGGCGGGTCTCCGGTTGGCTAAGCCGTTGACAGCGCCGAAGCGATCCCCTAGGAGGCCCACGGCGAGCGCGCTCTCGGTCCGAGAGGGCGCGCTTTCTGTTTGACGCACCCGTGGTCAAGGCCTGGCTCGGCCTCGACCTGTCGGCGCCCCGCCGAAGGCGCAGAGGAGGGCGCGTTCCTCACAACATGTCGGATTTCGCAGAGGAACCGCGATGACGAAGCGCGCAGAAGCAAAGTACAAGATCGATCGCCGTATGGGCGAGAACATCTGGGGTCGCCCCCGGAGTCCATTCAACAAGCGCGAGTACGGGCCCGGCCAGCACGGCCAGCGCCGCAAGGGCAAGGCGACCGACTTCGGCACCCAGCTCAAGGCCAAGCAAAAGGTCAAGGGCTATTACGGAAACATTTCCGAGCGTCAGTTCCATAAATACTACGTGGAAGCGCTGAGGATGAAGGGCGACTCGAGCGCCAACCTGATAGGCTTGCTGGAGCGCCGGCTCGACGCCGTGATCTACCGCGCCAAGTTCGTGCCGACCGTATTCGCCGCCCGGCAGTTCGTTAATCACGGCCACATCACCGTCAACGGACGCCGCGTCAACATCGCCTCTTATCAGGTGAAAGTCGGCGACGTGATCGAGGTCAAGGAAGCATCGAAGCAGCTCGCCCTGGTGGTGGAAGCGCAGGCGCTCGCCGAGCGTGACGTGCCCGATTACGTCGAGGTCGACCCGGCCAAGGCCACGGCGAAGCTCACCCGCATTCCGAGCCTGACCGAGGTCCCCTATCCGACCCATATGGAGCCGAACCTCGTCATCGAGTTCTACTCGCGCTGACCAGCCGGTTCAGATTGGAAATCGCGGCCACGCCAAAAGCGTGGCCGTTTGACGTTCAAGCGTGTTGCAGACCGCCGCCGCTCCGGCCCTCGGTGCGCCGCAGGAGCAGCGGCTCCGAGCTTGACCTAGCGCAGGCTCATGGCGAGCGGCGCGGCCAGGAGCGCGAGGATCATCAAGACCCAGAAGACGTCGGCGTAGGCCATGGACGAAGCCTGAAGCGTCGCTTGCCGGCCGATCCAGGCCACAGCCCGTTGTCGCCTCTCCGGTCCGCGGACCTGCCGTGGCATACGCACAGCCGCCTCTATCGGCGCCAGCGCGTCGTCCGCGACTTTCTGTTGGCCCGGTAACTCCGGGAGCCACGCCGGATGTCCGATTGCGGAGGCCGCCGCCCTGCCGCTTTCGATTCGGTTTCGCCCAGTTTCAAAGGCTGCCGACGCCTGATTCCTGCAGTCGCGCTCCCAAGCGACCTCGGCGGACGCCCTCAGCGGTCGGTGTTGTCGACGCAACCCCAGCGGGCGCAGTCGTCCGGATTGCGGCTCAGTCCGTCGGTTTCGTGGATGTTGTAAGGATAAGCGAGGCGCGGATCGGGGTCGCTGAACATCGTCGGCTTCTGGCCCGGCGGCAGCGCCTCGTACTGCGTAACCGACATCACCGGGATAGGTTTCTGCTCCGTCTGGCATCCGGCGACCCCCGCCGCCAGCGCGACCGCGAATGCACGCCGAAAACCGGTTGCACGACTCATTTCCGCTTCTCCCGCGATCCGGCGATCGTCACGAATTCTCCGATCCGGAGAACCGGGACGACTTTAACGTCGGAAAGCGCATCGCGATCCAGTCGGGATGCGAATATTTTCGCGAAGTCGAAGCGCGCGGCCCATTCCGGCTGCTGGTGTCTGGCGACGAACGGCCGCCTCCCGCTCGCCGACGCTTGGGACATCGACGCGATCACGATCCGGGTCAGGGGCGAGACGATGGAGGCGGCGGGGCCAAGGCGCCAGCATTCCGACGCGATGCCAGGCCGGCTGCGGAAATATCGAGGCGCGGGGTAAGCCGGGTCGCCTGCGCCGCCCGCCTTGGGACCGCGCTTAGCGCAGGAAATCCCCGCATTTAGCGACATCGCTCCCGCCCCACGGCGCGATCGGCACGGTCGAGGTCGAGTTCTTGGGTGACCCCTCGATGAGCTTGTCGCTGTAGGTCATGTAGACGAGCGTGTTCCTCTTGGCGTCGCAACCCCTCACGATCTGCATCTTCTTGAAGAACAGCGACCGGCGCTCGCTGAACACTACATCCCCTTGCGAAAACTTGTCCTTGAACTTGATCGGGCCATATTGGCGGCAGGCGAGCGAGACGTCCGAGGTCTGCTCGGCGAGGCCGAGGGCGCCGCTGATCCCGCCTTTCTCTGGGGCGGTGAAGTGGCAAGCGACCCCCTCGATCAGCGGATCGTCGAACTCCATAGACGGCGAGTTTGTCGTTCGGCGTCAGGAGCTTGAACGTCGTCGACTTGCGGAAGATCAGGTCCGGGTCGGAGGATTGGGCGTTCGCGCCAGAGACCGCCGCCATCGCCGCGGCGCCGACAGCCGCCGCCCGCCAAACAGACATCGCCATGTGATAAGGTCCTTCGAAATCTCGTCCGATGAGACGGATCGGCCCGCGCTCCACTTAGGCGCTCAGCGCGTCAGGGCAAGGGCGAAGGTCCCATGGAAGTCCCGCGGTGCCTCATGCCCGCTGCAGGACTCTTGCTGTTCGCATCCTCTCTTTCGCATTTCCTTTTCTCGCCCCATATTCGGGCGCATGCCCGCCTCGAAAAAGCCCGGTCGCACGCCGAAGTCCAAGGCGTCGCGGCCCGAGTTGCAGCCGCTCGGCGACCATCTCGCCGCGTTGCTCAATCCCGCGCTGGTCGAACCGAAGCCCGACGGCTTCGGCGAAACGCCGCAGCAAAAATTCGAGGCGCCCGGCCCGGAAAACCATCCCTTCGGCCTCACCGGCGCCACCGCCACCATCGAGTCGCTGAAAAGCCTGCTCGAGCTCGGCGATCCCAACATCCGCAATCGCCCGGCGTGGACCCCCCACCGGCCGCCCCGTCCGGACAAGTCGGAGGGCGGCCAGCGCTTCCGCATCGTCGCCGATTACGAGCCCAAGGGCGACCAGCCGACCGCGATCGACGAGCTGGTCAAGGGCGTCACCGCCAACGAGCGCGACCAGGTGCTGCTCGGCGTCACCGGCTCCGGCAAGACCTTCACCATGGCCAAGGTGATCGAGGCGGTCCAGCGGCCGGCCCTCATCCTCGCGCCCAACAAGACGCTGGCGGCGCAGCTGTACGGCGAGTTCAGAAGCTTCTTCCCCGACAATGCGGTCGAGTACTTCGTCTCCTACTACGACTACTACCAGCCGGAGGCCTACGTCCCGCGCACCGACACCTATATCGAGAAGGAATCCGACATCAACGAGCAGATCGACCGAATGCGCCACGCCGCCACCCGGGCGGTGCTGGAGCGCGACGATGTCATCATCGTCGCCTCCGTGTCGTGCATCTACGGCATCGGCTCGGTCGAGACCTACACCGCCATGACCTTCTCGCTGAAGCTCGGCGACAAGCTCGACCAGCGCCAGCTGATCGCCGACCTGGTGGCCTTGCAGTACAAGCGCTCGCTCGGTGACTTTGCCCGCGGCGTCTTCCGTGTGCGCGGCGACACGATCGAGATCTTTCCCGCCCACTACGAGGACCGCGCCTGGCGGATCGGACTGTTCGGCGACGAGATCGAGGCGATCGTCGAGTTCGATCCGTTGACGGGCCAGAAGACCGCCGACCTGGAATTCGTCAAGATCTACGCCAATTCGCACTATGTCACCCCCCGTCCAACGCTGCTGCAGTCGCTCGCAGGCATCAAGTCGGAGCTGAAGATCCGGCTCGACGAGCTCAACGCCCAGGGGCGGTTGCTCGAGGCGCAGCGGCTCGAGCAGCGCACCGTGTTCGATCTCGAGATGCTGGAGGCGACCGGCTCCTGCGCCGGCATCGAGAACTATTCGCGCTACCTGACCGGCCGCCGCCCCGGCGAGCCGCCGCCGACCCTGTTCGAATACCTGCCCGACAACGCGCTGATTTTCTGCGACGAGAGCCATGTGACGATCCCGCAGATCGGCGGCATGTATCGCGGCGACTACCGGCGCAAGGCGACGCTCGCCGAATACGGCTTTCGTTTGCCCTCCTGCATGGACAACCGGCCGCTGCGGTTCGAGGAATGGGACGCCATGCGGCCGCAGACCGTCTCGGTCTCGGCGACGCCGGGCCACTGGGAGCTCGAGCAGACCGGCGGGGTCTTCGTCGAGCAGGTGATCCGGCCGACCGGCCTGATCGACCCGCCGGTGGAAGTGCGCTCGGCTCGCAGCCAGGTGGACGACCTGCTCGCCGAGGTCAAGACGGTCGCGCAGCGCGGCTATCGTTCGCTCGTCACCACGCTGACCAAGCGCATGGCCGAGGACCTGACCGAATACCTGCACGAGAACGGCGTGCGCGTGCGCTACATGCACTCCGACATCGACACCATCGAGCGCATCGAGATCATCCGTGACTTGCGGCTCGGGGCGTTCGACGCGCTGGTCGGCATCAACCTGCTGCGCGAAGGGCTCGACATTCCCGAATGCGCGCTGGTGGCGATTCTCGACGCCGACAAGGAGGGCTTTCTCCGCTCCGAGACCTCGCTGGTGCAGACCATCGGCCGCGCCGCCCGCAACGTCGACGGCAAGGTGATTCTCTACGCCGATCAGCATCACCGGCTCGATGGAGCGGGCGATGGAGGAGACGCGGCGCAGGCGGGAGAAGCAGACCGAGTTCAACACGGCGAACGGCATCACCCCGGCGACGATCAAGCGCGGCATCCAGGACATTTTGGGCTCGGTCGCGGAGGCGGACCACGTGACGGTCGACGTCGGCCTCGCCGACGGCGCGCTGATCGGCCACAACCTGCACGCGACCATCGCCGACCTGGAAAAGCGGATGAAGGAGGCGGCCGGCAATCTCGAATTCGAGGAGGCGGCGCGCCTGCGCGACGAGATCAAGCGGCTGCAGGCGGTCGAGCTCGCCGTCGGCGACGACCCGCTGGCGCGGCAGACCGATGTCGAGGCGACGGCGGGCGCTTACGCGGGCAGCGCAAATACGGCCGTGCCGCGAACCTGCCGGCGCACCGGCCGCACAAGCCTGCCGACGAGGACATGGGCCCGCACAATCTGGGAGGGGGCGAGGCGCGGCCGAAGGGGGAGGGATGAGGCGGAGGGGGCGGTGATTCCTCTCACGCGGGGGGCGTGCGCCTAGGCGATCGCTGCCGCCGCTCCTTCAACCACTCCCGATTTTCCCATTCTGCTAATGACAACGGTTCGGCCCCTTTTTCTGAGCTCCTTAATCCAGTCCCTGTAAGTCTTCTCGTCATCTAAGCTAGTCCATGAAGGGAGACACTGATCTTTTCCAGTTGGCCTTGGTCTTTCGTCGCCGTGGGTGGTGAGGCGCAGCGCGTTCGACGTGGGGGACGGTCGGCTTGATTTGTACGTGGATTTTGCGCGGGGGAGCCGGTTCGCCTGCGCGCAGTGCGGGCACGAGGGCTGCGCGGTCCACGACACGAAAGACGAAACCTGGCGGCACTTGGATTTCTTCCAGCACCGCACATTGTTGCACGCGCGTGTGCCGAGAGTGATCTGCCGGAGTGCGGCGTCCATAAGGTCGTCACGCCGTGGGCTCGCGCGGGATCGGGCTTCACGCTGTTGTTTGAGGCCTTCATGCTGACGCTGGCCAAGGCGATGCCGATCGCCAATGCGGCGCGGTTGCTGGGCGAGCACGACACGCGCTTGTGGCGCATCGTCGAACACTACGTCTGGCGGGCGGTGGAGAAGCTGGATTTGTCGGAGGTGCGTCGTATCGCCGCCGACGAGACTTCGGCGCGGCGCGGCCACGATTACATCAGCGTGTTCGTCGACATGGCGCGCCGCAAGGTCGTCTATGTCGCCGACGGCAAGGACGCGGCGACGGTGAAGGAGTTCGCGGATTTCCTCGAGGCGCACGGCGGCAAGCGCGAGGCGGTGACCGACGCCAGCATCGACATGGGGGCCGCATTCGAGGCGGGGATCAAGGAGAACTTCCCCAACGCCGAGATCACGTTCGACAAATTCCACGTCATCAAGCTCGCCAACGAGGCAGTCGACCAGGTTCGGCGCGAGGAAGCGCGAAACAACTTCCAGATCAAGGGCCGGCGCTACATCTTCCTGAAGAACGTCGACCATCTGACGCAGGAGGAAAAGGAGGCGCTGTCGCGGTTGGAGGCGCAGAACCTGGACACGATCCAGGCGATGCAGATCCGCATGAACCTGCAACAGCTGTTCACGATGAGCGCCAAATCGGCCCGGCGCTTCCTCGACCGCTGGAACGTCTGGGTTCAGGTGAGCGACCTCGCGCCGATGAAGAAGCTGGCCAAGACGATCATGGCCAAGTCGGAAGGCATCCTCAGATCGATCGCCACCGGCCTGTCCAACGGGGTCCTGGAGGCGATCAACGGCAACGTCCAGGCCGCCAAGCGCAAGGCCAAGGGCTACCGAACCAAGCGAAACCTGAAAGCCATCGTCTACCTCATCGCCAGTGACGTGCTCGCTCATTCACCCATTTGAAATAGCGACGAGCCAGTTTTGCCATCTATATCGCACCCCACCAGCCTTAAGCACAATCCTATCTATGGGACAATGGGGCGGCATTGCTCCCCGCCGAAGTTGCCACATGTATTTGAGATAGAGGTTGAACGCCTTCTGAGAGGTACCGAATTTTAAGTGTCCATTGTCGAGGATATGCCTAAACCTGTTTCCAGCGTGTCTGCGATCTTTAATATGATTTTACAGTGGGAATGTCCGATATCTATTGATTGTATCGTGAAGCTTCCGCATTCAGCAACTCATCCCATTTAGTGTGAAACGCGATCTTTTCGACAACGGACGTTCCTGTTTGATAAACCAGGTTGTGCCCTAGCGAAGCCGAAATCAATTCACGCTTCGCACGGGCTCGACTGTAGACTTCAGTTTCGATAATAAAAGCGGTGGTCATCTCTACTTACTTAGCGCGATCAGGGTGTGGGCAAACTCAGCTACGCGCAACAAACATCGTCTGGCGACTTGGGCATAATCGATCACCGGCGCCGGCCCGCCGCCCACCTCGTCGCCTCACAGCAGATTGAAAGGCTGGCCGTCGGGAAGCCGATAGCGGCGAAAATCCCGGACGTCGATGGTCAGAATGTCCCTGACGCCCGTCTCCGTGGCAAGCCAGTAGAGCGTTGCGTCGGCCAGATCCATCTGACGCTTGCCTTGCTCTGTGTAGCGCTCCATCCAGCCGACCATGACGCCAAGGTGATGAACTCGAACGGGTAGACCTGGACTCCGCCAAGTTCGATCCAGCGAAGCATTTCGAACCGCTGCGGCGTGTCGAGGAGATAAGCGGCCTCCACGACGCAGGGCCAGGTAGTCAGCAAACGCAGACCCTGTTCCGCCAGGGCGAGCACTTGCGCGTCCATCCGCTCGTGGTGATTGTCGTCCGCCGCGAAGAGCGCGATCAGCGGCCCCGCGTCAATGAGAACGTTTCGCACGGAGCTTCGCCCGCAACCCGTCGCCCGTTCGCTCCGATGCCGTTGCTTTGCCCATCGGCCTTCCGCTTCGCGCCTGCAACAGAAGATCGTAGGGGTTCTTGAGACCGAGCCGCAACTCCAGCGCGTCCTTGACGAGATCGCTCTTGGAGATCCCCAATCGCTTCAATTCTTCCTCCACCCGCGCTGCAAGCACCGGGTCGAGCCGCACGGAAAGCGCCATCCGCCACTCTTCGTATTCGTGTATGACACGCATACACCTAATTGTCGTAGCCTGCAAGAAGCACGATGGGCATGGTCTTCCAGGGTATCGAGCCGCGCGCTGAATGTCGCAGCCCGACGGGAGAGGGGAGTGCCCGGCTATCCTTCGGTCACGCCTGCCGGGATATCCGAACCGGCAACTCCGTGAAGCCGTGGATGAAGGACGAGAAGACGCGCTTCGGCTCGCCGACGACCTCGATCGTCCAGCCCCGTTGCAGGATTTCCTCCCACAAAATCTTCAACTGCATCTCGGCGAGGTGCTTGCCGACGCAGCGGTGAATGCCGAAGCCGAACGAGAGGTGCTGACGCGGGCGGGGGCGATCGATGAGGAAGCGCTCGGGTTCGTCGATCGCGTCTTCGTCGCGATTGCCGGAGATGTACCACATGGCGACCTTTTCGCCCTTGCGGATGGTTTTGCCGCCGATCACCGCGTCCTCGAGCGCGGTGCGGCGCATGTAGGCGATCGGAGTCTGGTAGCGGATGATTTCCGGAACCATGGAGTCGACGAGTTCGGGCCGTGCGCGCAGCTTGGCGAGCTCTTGCGGATTCTGGCTCAGGAAAAGCACGCTCCCGCTCATCGAATTGCGCGTCGTATCGTTGCCGCCGACGATCAGCAGCAGGACGTTGCCCAAAAATTCGCGCGGGGTCATGGCCCGCGTCGCCTCGCCGTGCGCGAGCATGGAAATGAGGTCGGGACGCGGCTCCGCGTTGACCCGCTCGTTCCATAGGGCCATGAAGGACCCGAGGCATTCGCGAAAGATCTGTTCGCGATGCTCCTCGCTTTCGACCAGCGTGCCGGCATAGGGCAGCGCCGTCGAGACGTCGGACCAGAAGCTCAGCTTGCGCCGATCCTCGAACGGAAAATCGAACAGCGTCGCCAGCATCTGCGCGGTCAGTTCGACGGAGACGCTGTCCACCCAGTCGAAAACCTCGCCAATCGGCAGGCGATCGAGCGTCGCCTGGATTCGGTTGCGAATCAGTTCGCCAAAATTGTCCAGATTCTCGGGCGAAACGATCGGCTGGACCACCTTGCGCTGGGCCTCGTGCTTCGGGGGATCCATGGCGATGAACATCGGCAGTTCGAGTTCGCCCATCCTGTCGCGCAGCACAATGCCGCCGAGTGTCGAGCTCGACGAGAACACCCCGTGCCTCACCTCGACGTCGATGATGTCTTTGTGCCTGGTGACCGACCAGAACGGTCCGACCGGGCTTTCCGGGCAATAATGCACCGGGGCATCGCGACGCAGGCGGCGGAAATAGGGACGCCAGACGTCCTGCTGATACAGTGCGGGATCGCTGACGTCGATCTGATCCAGCGGGAGGTCCTCGGCAAGCCTTGCGTGATCGGCGACGACTGATGGATCCAAGCTCGATCTCCGGGGCTAGGAGGCGCCACGCCTTCCTCGGACGGAACGTCAAGCATAGTCAAGCGCGGCGGTTGCGCCGGCGGTCGCAAACTCCGCAAGCGGTGTTTCTCCGGAAATCGCGAGTCGAAATTCCGCCCGATTTGAGGCGAGCGCGGACGATTCCCTTGGCGTCCGGTCTCAGCGGCGCCGCGTTTATGAGGCGGGATAGGCGGAGGAACTCGAGGGGATAGGGACGTGAAAAAACGGAGCCTGTTGGGACCGCATGACAATAATCCAACCCACGACCGCAGATCGCCAGTTGTGCAAGCTGACTTTCGCCGCAAACGGGCCGACTGCGTGGTCCAATTCCCGCTACGTGATATCCCTAATATTGACAGCAACCGGTCTTAACCCTCATCCCCTTTGAAGGGGAGGAAGACCTCGACTTTCTTTCTCCTTTACCGGATCGAGGCCAGGATGAACGACAGCCCTCAAGTTCACGCTCCTGCGGAGACGATCCTCTTTGTCGAGGATGAACCGCTGATCCGGATGGACATGGCCGAGTTCCTGCGTGAGTGCGGGTACCGGGTCCATGAGGCAGCCAATGCCGCCGAAGGGCTGGAGGCGCTGAATGCGAAATTCGCGATCGATCTGGTCTTCACCGATATCAACCTGCCGGGCGAAATGAATGGCCTTCTATTGGCGGAATGGATCTCCAGCAATCGCCCGGAGGTGAAGGTCTTGATAACAAGCGGCCGCGCCTCGACGCTCGACCAGCCGCAAATGGCGGAGGCATTTATCGCCAAGCCTTACACGGGACGCAATCTGCTCGATCGCGTGAAACAAGCGCTGGCGAAGCCGGACGGCGTCGAGACAGACGAAGGCCGCTGAGCGGCGCCCGGGCCAGTCGCCTCCGTCATGCTGAACGATCGCGGTTCGTCGTCGCAAACGCTGCGATCCATCGAGCTTTCCGTGTGGGGCGACGTTCCGCGCCTCGGAGAATGACAACCAAACGTCGGGGACTCTCCGCGCGCAAGGGCGGCGCAGCGGATCATGCCGCAGATTTTCTTCGCGATGCCTATCACGCTGGAAGGACTCTCTCGCCGCCGCAGCCGAGACGACAACCTTCCCGAAACGTCCTCGCCGGCCTCCGCCTGATCGCCGCCCTCTGCTAAGGGTTCCAGCGAGTCCGCTCGCCGGGCTAACCGGGAGGCCCTCGATGTTCAACACCGTGAGCGCTTGGCTGTTCGACCCGGCCGGATTGACGCCGCACGGCTTCTGCCTGCTTTGGCAGCCGGCCCTGATCTGGACCTACGCCCTCTCCGACGCTGGGATCGGCCTGGCTTATTTTTCCATTCCGCTCGCCCTCGGGATAATCGCCCGGCGGCGGCGCGATCTGGTCTTTCGACCGGTGCTGTTGCTCTTCGCGGCTTTCATCCTGCTGTGCGGCACGACGCACTGGCTGGACGTGCTGACCCTCTGGATCCCGGCTTACGGACTCCAGGCTGCGGTCAAGGCGGCGACGGCGCTGGTGTCGATTTTTACCGCAATCGCCCTATGGCGGCTGATGCCCGCCGCTTTGGCGCTCCCCTCCCCGGCGCAAATGCGCGAGGCGAACGCGGCTTTGCAGGCGACCGAAGAGCGTCTTTATCAGGCTCAGAAGATGGAAGTGGTCGGCCAGCTGACCGGGGGCATTGCGCACGACTTCAACAATCTGATCCAGGTGATCTCCGGCGGGCTCACGCTGGTGGATCGCCGGATCGCCAGTGGGCGCCATGACGAGATCGGCCGCTTTGTCGACGAAATGCGGCGGGCGCTGAATAGTGCAGCCAGCCTGACAAACCGCCTTCTCGCCTTCTCGCGCCGCCAGATCCTGCAGCCCAAGCGCATCGAGCCGGACAACTTCATCGCCGGCCTGGAGGAATTTGTGCGCCGGACTCTCGGCCCCGAGATCCGCCTCGCGCTCTATTTGGGCGACGGCAAATCGGACGTCATGTGCGATCCGAACCAGCTCGAAAGCGTGCTTCTGAACCTGGCGATCAACGCCCGCGACGCGATGCCGGACGGCGGCCAGCTGACGATCGCCGTGATCGATCGCACGCTCGACGCCAGCGATCTCGCCGATCAGGACAACGTCGAACCGGGCGACTTCGTCGAGATCAATTTTACAGACACGGGCGTGGGAATGGATCCCGACACGCTCAGCCGCGTGTTCGAGCCCTTCTTCACCACCAAGCCTGCTGGTGAGGGAACCGGGCTGGGGCTGTCGCAAGTCTACGGCTTCGTCCGCCAGTCCGGTGGGTTTTCGAGGATCGAGAGCGAGCCCGGAAAGGGGACGTCCGTCTGCATCTTCATGCGCAGCTACCCGCGGGCGGGACCGGCGGAAAACCTCGGTTCGAAGCCGGCCGCCGATGTGCCCGCCCCCTCGGCCCAAGGGGTTGTGCTGGTCGTGGAGGATCAGGACGACGTGCGCGCCCAGATCGCCGATGTTCTGACCGCCATGGGCTGCGAAGTCGTCGAGGCCTCCGGCGGCCCGAGAGCCTTGCAAATCATCGAATCCCGCCGTCCCATCGATTTGCTGGTGACGGACGTCGGCCTCCCCGGCGTCAACGGCAGGCAGCTTGCGGACGCGGCGCGGGCAGCGTTCCCCGGGCTGCCGGTGCTGATGATCACCGGCTATGCGGGACGGGCGCTCGACAACGCGGAGCTCGCTCACGGCGTGGAGATCCTGCGCAAACCCTTCGCGCTCGACGACCTGGGCGCGCGGGTCGGCGTCATGCTGGCGCGACGCGGGTCGGCGATCTGAGCCCAGGAGCCCATCGGCGCGTTCCCATCAGGGCTGCTCAAGGCCGCAACGCAATCGGATCGGCTATCGTCGGCGATCACGCGGGTTGGTCGAGCTCCGCGTCCTGGAGCGCGGGCGCGGCGGGCCGAAGCGCGGCGGCGATGGAGACGGCGGTTCCGAGATCGTGCCGGCGCATGATCTCTCCGGCGCGTCGCGGGTCGCGCGCCGCAATGGCGGTCATCAGCATCTCGTGCTCCGTCATCGCCTCGATCCAGCGCGCTTGCGAGGCGAGCGCGGTATGGCGGGCGCGGCGGGCGCGCGACATCAGCGAACCGGCGGTGGCCGACGACGCCGCATGCAGCTGCCTTGCGGCGCTCTCCTCCGTCGTCTCGCATTCGCTCGCGACCCTGACAGGAAAGCGAGCGGTTCGCGGTCACGTCGCAGGATGACGGCAACCGGCCGCCGGCCCAGCCCAGATCTTATGCGACATGTACTGATCGACCTGCGCCCGGAGCGCGTCGATCGCGTGAGCCGGCTCGCCTGGGCCCGAGGACAGCGCGAGCGTCGCACAGGCCTCTGAAGCGGCGGCGCGCGCCAGATCGCGCCAGGCCTCCCGCATCTCCTCCGGCAACGCGCTCCATTCGGGGCCGATTTCGTTGACGGTTCGCATATGGCCAAGCCGCGTCGCTTGCGCCCAGCGGTCGATCGTCGATCGGTCGACCCTTACGCCATAGCCGATTTCGATCATCGGCGGCTG
This sequence comes from uncultured Alphaproteobacteria bacterium, assembly GCA_963816065.1. Classification (GTDB taxonomy): domain Bacteria; phylum Pseudomonadota; class Alphaproteobacteria; order Rhizobiales; family Beijerinckiaceae; genus Roseiarcus. The sequence continues at coordinate 99,782 of CAWFJG010000026.1, forward strand.
CCTCTCAGGAGAGGATGCATCGCCGATATCGCGACGATCCGATGGCGCCATGAGCGACTCCGAGATTTGGTTCGGGAACTTCCGGGTCTGTCCCGCGGAGCGTCGCGCGGCCGAATCGTGTGCCGCCGGGTCGCGTTTATGACCCGAGGCGAACGCTCGGAAGCCATGGCGACCCGCGATGGCGCTGAGCGCCGTCGAGTTCGGGCGCCGTGCCGAAAGGGGCGCGGCCGTCCGCCGCCGGACGGCCGTCTTGCGGGTCACCATGCGGGCGCCAGAGCATTTGGCGAGACCTCATCCGCGAATTTGGGCGATGACACGCGTGTTCGCGATCCACGTTTCCCTCCCCAGTCTAAAGGCCGCGACGTCTGTCCCGGTCGCTTGTTGCCAAGAAGGCGAATCCTATCGCCTTTGTGTGAATAGCAGGCGTCTTTCGTGTAAATGGCGTGTAAACCGGCCTGCGTGGGCTTCGGTTCAAATGCGGACGTCATCGGGCGCCGACGCCTGCCGGGCGTTCGCCTGCTCGAGAGAGACCGCTCGTCCAGGCCAGCCACCTCCCGGAAAGACTTCGGCCGTTCGACCTCCGTCCCGGGAGGAACCAGACAGGCGCTTCCTTCGCTAAACTCAGGCGGAGGACCCGGCTGGCGACCCGAGACCGGCCAAGCGTGAGCGCAGACCCTGCGCCTCCGCGATTTCTGGCGTGTCCGAGGACGGCGGCCAGCCGTCGAGGGCGGGGCGGAGGATGCGGCGCGCATCGGCGGGACGGCCAGCGGATTGATGAAGCTTGGCGAGCGAGAGCGCCGCGCGCAGGTGAAAGTTGTGCGCGTTTTGTTGAGAAGCGATGGAGATGGCGGCTTGGAACGCCTCTTCGGCGGCAGCCCGAGGCGCCGGATTGTGCATCAGCAGGATCTCGCCGCGCACTCGATGAAGCTCTGCATCGAAAACGCGGTAACCCGCTCGTTGCGACGTCGCCAGCGCCAGATCCAGGGTTGCGAGGGCCGCCCCGGGATCGCCGGCCCGCGCCTCCGCGCGGCCGAGCGCCAAGGTCAGCAGCCCACCCAGACTGAAGTTGTTCTGCTTGCGCCAAAGTTCGAGGCCTCGGCGCATGCCCTCGACCCCTTCAGCGAGACAGCCGCGCTCCGACTGGGCCCAGCCGTCGAAGAATACGGCCAACGGACGCCAAAACCCAAGATCGTAGTCCTTGATCACCTTCGTGAACGCCGATGCGTGCGAAGCGACTTGCGAGAACCTGCCTCGCATCAGCTCAAACACGGCCGCGTGCATCCTCGCATATGCGCGCGTGCGGGCGTCCGGGAGAGCTTCGGTCCGCTCAAGCGCAGCGTTCACCTGCGAAATCGCTCGTTCGAGTTCGCCAAGCGGCCACAACGTCATTGCGAGACAGAGCATCGCCGCGACGCCGGCGTCATGCCCGAAGCGCAACGCGAGCTCGTCGTCCCGTCCCGGCTGGAAGAGCGTCAGCGCGCGTTCGAGATGCTCGCGGGCCTCGGTATATTTTCCCGCGACCCACAGAGTGACCCCGACGATGCGATGGCCGACGCCAGCCTCGGGCGAGTCCGGTCTTCTCTTCACATCGTGGAGGAAAGTCGCCGCGTGCCGACGCATGGAAGGTAGGTTGCCTCGCATGTAGGAGGCGGCCCATAAGCCGTACTCTGTCGCCAACTGCGCCCCAGCGCCGTCCGGAGTGTCGGCAGCGGCGAAAGCCTGCGCAGTTTCCTGCGCTTGGGGACCACTGACGTGGAACAGCGCATTGGCGTACGCGACCCGCATTCGCGTCAGGAGTGCGCGCCACGTCTCCTCGTTGTCCAGCCCCGCGTGCGACGGTTCGCCGGCGCCTTCCGCCACGGCGATCGCCATGCTGAAATGGGCGATCGCTTCCTGAAACGCCGATCGGCGATGCGCCTGATCGCCGGCCTTGCCCCACCACTCTGCCGCCAGCCGATCAAGCCCAGCCCCGACGTAGTGATGCGCGATAACCTCGGGTTCAACCACCCCCCGCTCGAAATCATGGCGGAGAAGTTCGGCGGCGCGCAGATGCAAAGTCTCCCGGCGGCTCTTGCAGAGGCTCTCATAGGCGGCATCGCGGAGGAGCACATGCTTGAAGCGATAAGTTGCCCGAGGGGGAACGCCGTGAACATGGACGATGTCCGCATCGGCGAGCCGCTCGAGAAGCGCCGAGAGGCCGGAACTCGCTGTCGGTGTCCTCAACGTGATGGTTCTGGCGCTCGAAAATCGCGCCGGTCGACCTGACCAGATCACGCAGCATCGGATAGTCAAAATCGCGGCCGAGAACCGCCGCGACTTGTGCGATCTCACGAGCGACGCCCAGCCCATCGAGGCGTGCGGCAAGAGACTGCTGCAACGTCGGGGGAATTCCGTGAAGGCCACTCTGCTCGCCCCGCTCCAGCAGCAGGTTCGTGACTTCCTCGACGAATAGGGGCACTCCGCCGCTCCGCTCGAGGATAGCGTCCACGACTTGCGCCGGAAGCGTCCGCTTCGATGCGATACTGCCGACCATCTGATGGACTTGCGACTTGTCGAGGGGCGCAAGCGAAATGATGCTGTGGTGTGATCGGATGGCCCACGCCGGAAGAAATTCGGGGCGCGACGTCGCGACAATAAGCAGCGGCGACAGTCCGCCCCGCTCAGCAAGAGCGCGATAGAAGTCGAGCGAGGTCGAATCGGACCATTGCAGGTCCTCAAACACAAGAACGATTGGCTGCGTTTTCGCCGCCGCAAGCGCCCAAGCCGCCAGCGCGGACAACTGCCGTCGCCGAAGCTCCTCGGGCCCCAAGTTCACGCGGAGTCTGGCAGGCAATGGAATGTCGAGGAGTGGAGCAAGCAAGGGTGCGGTTTCTTCCGCGTCGATGTTCACCAGCTTCAAGGAGCTTTCAAACTCGGCAAATCGTTGGTCGTCCGGTATCGCCCCGGCGCCGAAACGCAATCGGCCCCACTCTGCAATCGGATGAAGGGGCGTATTCCGGAAAAGCTGCGAGGCGCTCCATTCGACCCAGGTGTGTGGGGTCGATCCGAGACGCCTGTGGAACTCTTCAATCAGGCGCGACTTGCCGACGCCCGGATCGCCAACAATCTGAATGAACTGACCGTTGCCCAAGCGAGCGCGTTCCCAGCGTCGCATGACGATACCCAACTCCTCCTCTCGGCCGACCAGAGGGGTGAAAGTCCGTGCTCCCCTGCGGCGGCCCGCTCCGCTCGCGCGAACAATTCGATAGAGGCTGATCGGTTCGGGCGCACCCTGGAAGCGCCAAACGCCTTGCTGTTCGGCGAGGAACAGGCCGGCGACCTGCCGCTGCACGGTCTCGGTGATCAGCACGGAATCGGGCGCGGCGGCCGCGCGGACCTTCGCCGCGACGGAGGACGCGTGGCAGAAAACCTCGCCACTCGGGTCGACCAAAGCCGCGCCAGAACTCGATCCCGATCCTCGCCGCCACTTCACGCCCGCCTTTACCGGCGTTTTCGACGTTGAATTCCGACAGCGCCCGCCGGAGCGCGAGCGCGGCGCGCACCGCGCGCTCGACGTCATTCTCCTGCGCCACCGGATGCCCGAAGTATGCGACGATCACGCGACCGCGGGTCCCCCCGATGGCGCCGCCGTACTGGGCCAGCGCCTTGGATGCAGAGCGACGGAAGATGTCGACGAGGGTGCGCAGGTCCTCCGGGTCCGTCGACAGGCATCCGTCCCGCGCCGGCAAGAGTTCCGCATCAAGCACCGTGAGATAACGCTTCTCTGACGGCCGCCCTGCCGTATCGACCTCCGCAGCGGTCGGCTCGAGCGCGGCGGCCGGCGCCGCCGGGCGCACCGCGACGGACAGTTTGTAGCCGACGCCCGGGATCGTGACGATGACGGTCGGATCCTTGGGATTGGGCTCGATCTTGCGTCGCAGCCGGCCAACCAGGACGTCGACGCTGCGGTCGAACGGCTCGAAACGCCTGTCAGACAAAGCCCCCAACAGGGCATAACGACTGAGGACTCTGCCTGGGCGATTGACGAACATCCGCAGCAGCGCAAGCTCCCCCCGCGTCAGAGGAATGGTCTCGCCGGATTCGCGCGCGAGGGCGCAAGCATCGAGATCGAGGATCAAGCCCGAGAATTGCATTCGCGACACAACTTCGGTTGACGCGCCGATGTCGTCCAATTTCTGAAGGTCGTGCATCGTCCGCCCTCCGAAACAGCTGCATCTGCTGATCATTACGCGACCGCTCCGTGATTTTCAACTCGAGTTGTGTTTTTGAACCGGCGGCGTTCTCTTGCGTTTGTTCATGAAATGTTCTATGTTTGAATCTGTGTGCGGACTCGTAAGGAAATGGCCAATGCCCAGAGTTATAGCGTCCATTGTCCCTGCCGGTCCCTTGGCCGCCCGGCGCGACCAGGAGCGTCCGGTCTCGCCCGCTGCGGGAAGAAGGTCGGGCGCCCCAACCCTCACTCCACCGAAGCGGGGCGATGGCGAGCGGCGTCCGTGGGGCGAAGCGTGGCTTCGCGGAGGGACGAACGGGAGGCTCGGATTGTCGGTCTCCTGACCGGCGGGGCCTCGGTCGCCGAGATCGCCGACCAGGAAGGCGTATCGCTCAAGCGCATGCGCAACTGCCTTCGCGAGATCCTCGCCAGACGCGAACCCCGGCCTCCGGTCGAGTTCCTCGTGCGGGAGACGAACCGCCTGAACGAGGCGCTGCGCGATTCGTTTGACGCCATGGTCGATCCGAAAACCGGGCGGGCCAATTTCCAAGCGATCGACCGCGTCGTGTCGATCGTGCGCGCGCTCGACCGCGTTAACGGGTTCTCCGGGCGGGCCGTGCGCCCTGGGTCCAGGCCGCGCCGGCCGCTCCGCCGCGCCGGCCAGTTCGCGCCGCGCTGGCCACCGAGCGGCTCGCAAAAAACGCCGCAAACAATTGAAAACGCTCGTTTCGGACTCGGGCTCGGATCGCGCTTTGCGCCCGCGCCGAGGATCTGGCCTGGGCGTGGCCGTCGAGCGGCGGAACCCCGAGCCGGGATCGGCGGGCGGCCCGCAAAATCTGACGCAACGCTTTGAAAACGCTCAATTCGGACTCGGACGTCGCCAGCCTGGGCTCCTGCGGCGAAACGGCCGCGCCCGGGGGCGTATTCATCCGGCGCGGACTTTACGGCGGCGAGGGCCGCGTTGACGCCGGCTCCGGCCGGCCTCACCATCGCGCCCGCTGCCGGGACCTTCGCCTCATGACCGCTGACGACCTTGTCGCCCTATTCGATCTCGCGCCGGCGGGGGAAGACCGATTCACCGGCCTTTCTCCTAATAACGGCTGGCGGCGGGTGTTTGGCGGCCAGGTGCTGGCGCAGGCGCTGGTCGCTGCCGAGCGCACGGTCGTCGGGCGCGACCCGCATTCGCTGCACGCCTATTTCCTGCTGGGGGGCGATCCCAAGGAGCCGATCCTGTACGAGGTCGAGCGCCTGCGGGACGGCCGGAGCTTCACGACGCGGCGAGTCGTCGCCCGGCAGAAGGGCGCCGCGATCTTCGTCATGACTGCTTCCTTCCACGTAGCGGAAGCTGGGCTCGATCACGCCGCCCCGATGCCGGCCGCGGCGCCGCCCGAGGCTTGCCCCGACCCCTATAAGGCCATGGAGTTGCTCGACGGCCCGGCGCGGTTCCGCATGAAGGGCATGCTCGACACGACGTCGCCGATCGAGTACCGCCCGACCGACCTCAAGCGCTATGGGCCGGGCGCGCAGCCGGAAACACGGCAGAACCTGTGGACGCGGATCGGCGGCCGACTGCCGGACGACCCGGCTCTGCATCGCGCCGCGCTGCTCTATCTATCGGACATGACGCTGCTCGACGCCGCGCTCCGGCCGCATGGCCTGACGATCTACGACCACCGCATCCAGGTCGCGAGCCTCGATCACGCACTGTGGTTTCATCGCCCCGTCAGGGCCGACGCTTGGCTCCTTTACGCCCAAGAGAGCCCCAACGCCTCCAGCGCGACTGGCCTGGTCCATGGCCTCCTTTACGCCGAGGACGGAACCCTGGCTGCGAGCGTCGCGCAGGAAGGGCTGCTCCGCCCCCGCGACGGCGTCGCGTCTACCTGACTATTTTTTGGGCGCCTAATTTACTCCCAGTCCGCTCCGGCTTGCAGCCGTCATCGCGCAGGTTGGGCCGAATCCTGGAAAGAATGCGCAGTTTTCAAGGCTTAGCCGCGCGCGCTCGCGAATGGCATGGCCCTTGTAAGACGGTGGCTAGGCGGGACGCCTTCGGCGGCCCCGACTTCACCGCAGAGAGCGGCGCGGCATTGCACCAGCCGTCCCGCGTCAAATTGGGGCGAGGCCTATGAAAATCGTCATGGCGATCATAAAGCCGTTCAAGCTGGAGGAGGTGCGCGACGCGCTCACCGCCATCGGCGTGCATGGCCTGACAGTTACGGAAGTCAAAGGATACGGCCGACAGAAGGGCCATACGGAAATCTATCGCGGCGCGGAATACGCGGTCAGCTTCCTGCCGAAACTCAAGATCGAGGTCGCGGTCAACGCCGACATCGCCGACAAGGTTGTCGATGCGATCGTCGCGGCTGCGCGTACTGGCCAGATCGGCGACGGCAAGATTTTCGTCTACGACCTCAACTCCGCCGTGCGGATCCGCACGGGCGAGAAGGACAAAGACGCGCTCTGATGCGCGCGACCCCTATTCAGATCGGAGTTCCCGAACAATGAGACTGATGCGAATTTTCTCAGGCCTGGCCCCTGCTTTGGCGGTCGCCGCCTTGATCGGCTGCGCCACGCCTGTCGCCTCTTACGCGCAGAACACGCCTGCGACGAGCGACACGCCGGCCGCAGCCCCCGCCGCTGCCGCTCCGGCCGCGTCGCCCTCGGCCAAGCCCGCCCCGCCCGCGACGCCCGCTTGCGCGCGCGGCCAGCGCGGCCGTCCCCGAGACCGACAAGTATGCAGCCGTCGCCGCCGTTCCCGCCGTTCTCACCAACTGCACGCCGAGCGGCGGCGACACCGCATGGATGCTGACCTCAGTCGCGCTCGTACTGATGATGACGATCCCCGGCCTCGGCCTCTTCTACGGCGGCATGGTCCGCAAGAAGAATGTCGGCGACACGGTGATGACCAGCTTCGCCATCACCTGTCTGGTGACGGTGTTGTTCGCGGTGGTCACCTATTCGCTGGCCTTCACCGGCGGCACGCCGTTCATCGGCGGCCTCAGCCGCGCGTTCCTGCAAAACATCCTCAGCGACGTCAACAACGGCGGCATCGGCAACCCGAACCCGCTCGCGCCGACCATCCCTGAGTCCGTGTATATGTGCTTCCAGATGACCTTTGCGATCATCACGCCCGCACTGATCGCCGGCGCGTTTGCGGAGCGCATGAAGTTCTCGGCCATGCTGTGGTTCATTGGCCTGTGGGCGATCTTCGTCTACGCCCCGGTCGCCCATTGGCTGTGGGGACCCGACGGCATCTTCAACTCGACCAACGGCGACGCCTGGGTCAAGGTTCTGGACTTCGCCGGCGGCACGGTCGTGCACATCAATGCGGGCGTCGCGGGTCTCGTCGCGGCGATCATGGTCGGCAAGCGGCGCGACTCCGGACCTGGCCACAACATGGTCCTGACCTTCATCGGCGCGGGCCTCCTGTGGGTCGGCTGGTTCGGCTTCAATGCGGGCTCCGCGGTCAGCGCAGGCGTGCAGGCCGGCATGGCGATGACGGTCACCCAGATCGCGACCGCGGTCGCGGCTCTCACCTGGATGGTCGTCGAATGGGCGCATCACGGCAAGCCGACCGTGATCGGGATCGCCTCGGGCGCGGTCGCCGGCCTCGTCGCCATTACGCCAGCTTCGGGCTTCGTCGGGCCGGTCGGCGCGATGGTGATCGGAGTCGCCTGTGGCATCGGCTGCTACCTCGGCGCGACGGCGCTCAAGAAGGCGTTCGGCTACGACGATGCGCTGGACTGTTTTGGCGTCCATGGCGTTGGCGGCGTCATCGGCGCCCTTCTGACCGGCGTGTTCGCCGTCCAGCAGTACGGCGGCACGGCAGGTCTGCTCGAGGGCAACCCCGGCCAGTTCATCAACCAGTGCATCGGCGTGATCACGGTCATTGTCTATGACCTCATCGTCAGCGTGATCATCCTGTCCATTCTCAAGGCGACGATCGGCCTGCGAGTGTCCGACGAAGTCGAGCGCGACGGTCTCGACTACGCCCTGCACGGCGAGGTCGTGCAGTAAGCAATTCCCGGCGGCGCTGGCCGCCGGCTTCCTTTCCTCCCGCGGACCTTGGGCGCCCTTCGGGGCGTCCTTTTTCCCTTGGCGCAGGGCCGAGCCGCACCGCCCTTGTTCCTGAGCCGCCGCAGCGGCCCGTTATGGTTAGGTGCGCATTAACTCGACCTGCATAGGGTCAGACTTCAGCGGCGCGCTTCGGCGTTGCCGGCCGAGCGGGCGAGTGAAAGATGCGGACTACGACATTCTCGGTATTCGACTACCTACCCGCTCCGTTGCGGGAGTTTCCGAAGCGTCGCGCGGCCGAGTCGCTCGGGATCGCCGCGCTCGCCTGCGTTGTGGGCCTCGGCTTCGCGCTCATGACCTGGTCGGTTGAGGATCCGAGCCTCAACCACGCCACTAACGCGAGGGTTCACAATCTTCTCGGCGCTCCGGGAGCGATCTCCGCCGACATCGTCATGCAGATGCTGGGGCTCGCCTGCATAGCCGCGCTCGTGCCGCCGGCGTTCTGGGGCTGGCGGCTCCTGAGCGAAAGACGACTCGACCATGCGCGGCGCAAGGCGGCGTCTATGTCGTCGGCGTCGCTGCGGCGGCGGCGCTCGCCTCGCTCTTGCCCGCCCCAGGAAGCTGGCCGCTGCCGACGGGCCTGGGAGGCGTGGTCGGCGACGCGCATCCTGGCCCTTCCACGGCGACTAGCGTCGCGCTCGACCTGGGGCATGGCCGCGTCTCGGCGCCGCATTCGCGGCGATCGCGATTCTCGCCCTCGCCGGAGCGTCGGGTGTGGGCTTCTCCCGGCGGCCGAACGAAGAGCTGCGTCGAAAGCCAAAGCGGCGCGGCGCGGGCGCGGCGCGTCTCGACGACGAAGACGGTCGAGGACGAGCCGGGTTTTGGGATCGTGTCGATCGGCGCCGTCATTCACGCCCTTCTGACCGCGAAGGCGGCGCTGCGGCGCGATCCTTCGCCGTTCAGCCAAAGCCGGGTCCGCGCGCCGGGCCGCCACGCCGGCCTTCTCCCGACCGCCGCCGCGCCGCGCCCAGCCTGGTCGGGCCTTCAGGCCGACGACGGCGGGCTGACAAACCCTGCCGCCTACGCGCCGCGCTCCAAGCCCTCGTCGGCAGCGCCGGCAGTGGCCCCGGAGCGCAGGCGGTGGCCGACGCGCTCAGCCCCCGGGTGACCGCTCCGGCCGGCCCGCTGAAACCCGGCGCACGCGCGACCGCGGACGCGCAGCTCAAATTCGCCTTCTCGCCGCGCGGCGAATGGGCGATGCCGCCGCTCGCCGTGCTCGCCGAGCCGAAGAAGTCGGCCGCGCGCCAAGATCTCCAGCGACGCGCTCGAGCAGAACGCCCGCATGCTCGAAGGCGTGCTCGACGATTTCGGCGTCAGGGGCGAGATCGTCAACGTCCGCCCCGGCCCGGTCGTGACGCTCTACGAGCTCGAGCCCGCGCCCGGCATCAAGTCGTCGCGCGTCATCGGCCTCGCCGACGACATCGCCCGCTCGATGTCGGCGATCTCGGCGCGCGTCGCGGTCGTGCAGGGCCGCAACGCCATCGGCATCGAGCTGCCGAACCAGCGCCGCGAGACGGTCTATCTGCGCGAGCTCCTCGCGAGCGAGGATTTCGAGAAGTCGAAGCACCGGCTGGCGATCGCGCTCGGCAAGACGATCGGCGGCGAGCCGGTGATCGTCGACCTCGCCCGCATGCCGCATCTGCTGGTCGCCGGCACCACCGGCTCGGGCAAGTCGGTCGCGATCAACACCATGATCCTGTCGCTGCTCTATCGGCTGAAGCCGGAGCAGTGCCGGCTGATCATGGTCGATCCGAAGATGCTCGAGCTTTCGGCCTATGACGGCATCCCGCACCTGCTGACGCCCGTCGTCACCGATCCGAAGAAGGCGGTCGTCGCGCTCAAATGGGCGGTGCGCGAGATGGAGGACCGCTACAAGAAGATGTCGAAGGTCGGCGTGCGCAACATCGACGGCTTCAACGCCCGCGTCGCCGAGGCGCGCGCCAAGGGCGAGACGCTCACCCGCACCGTGCAGACCGGCTTCGACCGCGAGACCGGCGAGGCGATCTACGAGCACGAGGAGATGGCGCTCGAGGAACTGCCCTACATCGTGCGTCGTCGTCGACGAGATGGCCGACCTGATGATGGTGGCCGGCAAGGACATCGAGGGCGCGATCCAGCGCCTCGCCCAGATGGCGCGCGCCGCCGGCATCCACCTGATCATGGCGACCCAGCGCCCCTCGGTCGACGTCATCACCGGCACGATCAAGGCGAACTTCCCGACCCGCATCTCATTCCAGGTGACGAGCAAGATCGACAGCCGCACCATCCTCGGCGAGCAGGGCGCCGAGCAGCTCCTCGGCCAGGGCGACATGCTCTACATGGCCGGGCGGCGGCCGCATCTCGCGCGTCCACGGGCCCTTCGTCTCGGACGAGGAGGTCGAGAAGGTGGTGGCCCATCTCAAGAAGCAGGGCGCAGCCGGAATACCTGCACGCCATCACCGAGGAGGACGAGGCCGAGAGCGACGACGACGACGGCCCCCTGCCCTCGCCCGGCTCGATGGACGCCGAAGAAATCGGCCGACTATTACGACCGCGCCGTCAACATCGTGCTGCGCGACCGCAAGGTGTCGACGAGCTACATCCAGCGCCGCCTGTCGGTCGGCTACAACAAGGCGGCCTCGCTGGTCGAGCGGATGGAGAAGGAGGGCGTGGTCAGCGCCCCGAACCACGCCGGCAAGCGCGAGATCCTGGTCGGCAACGGCGTCGACCGCGGACGCGTTCGAAGACCTCGCCGAGGACTGAAGCGGTGGTGATTGCGAGTGAGCGGCGGCGTTGCGGTGATGGCGTCGAAGAGCCGTGCGGACGAATCATCAGGCGTCGCAACCCTTGCCACAAAACAGGCCGCAGAGATGACTGCCCCCGAGACCGTCACAGCGCTTCGAAGACCCTTGACCAACCATCGCCGTCCAGACATGACAATTGCTTGCACTGCCCCGCTGAGACGTCTGAATTGGAGTGACAGAGTCTTTGAGCCGCATTATGCCTGGAGGGTAACGGTTAGTCTAAGCGACTGATTTTGCGTGGCATGTGGTTGTCGAAGCCGATTTGCGCGTGGAGGTTCGCCGCGCAAATCATTTTGGCATGCTCTAGTGATCTAGGTCCCGTTGGCGCAAATGACGAAACGGCTGACGCTGCTTGTCGACCTGGACGGGACGCTGACCGACCCGGCTCAGGGAATCGTCGGCAGCTTTCGCCATGCGCTCGAGGCGATGGGCAAGGTCGCCCCGCCCGCCGAGGGGCTCACCTGGATCATCGGCCCTCCGCTCAGGCGGTCGTTCGCCGAACTGCTCGGCGGCCCGGAGATGGTCGAAGCCGCGCTTGGGGCGTATCGCGACCGCTATGGGACGGTCGGACTGTTCGAGGCGTTTGTCTACGACGGCGTGCCGGAGGCGCTCGGCGCACTCAAAGTTGGCGGCGTGCGACTGATCCTTTGCACCTCGAAGCCCCGCGTTTACGCGATCCGCATCCTCCACCATTTCAGCCTCGCCGGCTTTTTCGATGCGGCTTACGGGGCCGAACTCGACGGGCGGTTCGACGACAAGGGCGACCTCATCGCCCATATCCTCGCCGAGGAACGTCTGCTCCCCGGCGCCCTCGTCATGCTCGGCGACCGTAAGCATGACGTCATCGGGGCGGCCCGGCACGGCATCCCGACCATCGGCGCGCTGTGGGGCTACGGCGGCGAGGCCGAGCTCACGGCGGCCGGCGCCGCTATCCTCTGCGGGCGTCCCGACGAGGTCCCGGCGGCCTTCGCCCGACTTTCCTGACCGCGACAGGCGTGCCAAAATCCGCGCCATGACCGACGCCGCCCCGACGCCCGTTTCCCCGCCCCGAGCCGAGCGCCGGCCGGTCGAAAAATCCGCCCACGGCGCGAGCTGGACAGACGAATACGCCTGGCTGCGGGCGGAGAACTGGCAGGAGGCGCTGCGCAATCCCGCTGCGCTCGCCCCCGACATCCGGGCGCTGCTCGAGGCGGAGAACGCCTATGCCGATGCGGTGCTCGCTCCGACCGCGAACCTCCAGAAAACGCTTGTCGCGGAAATGCGAGCAAGGATTCAGGAGGACGACAGCCAGCCGCCGCAAGCGGACGGCCCTTGGGCCTATTATTCGCGGTTCCGTATGGGCGGACAACACCGCATCCTCTGCCGCCGGCCGCGCGAAGGCGGCGAGGAGGCGGTCCTGATCGACGGCGACGCGCTCGCCGCCGGCAAGGCCTTCTTCAGTCTCGCGGCGGCGCGCCATTCCCCCGACCATGCGAAACTCGCCTGGGCCTCAGACGATCTCGGCTCGGAGCTGTTGACGATCCGCGTGCGCGACCTCGCTGCCGGTGCGGACCTCGCCGACCGCGTGGTCAACGCCGTGTCCGATATCGTCTGGACGCGCGACGCCACGGGCTTCCTCTATGTCGAGCAGGACGAAAACCACCGGCCGTTCCGCGTGATGCTGCACCGGCTCGGAACGAAGCAGCGCGAGGACGCGGAGATCTTCGTCGAGTCGGATTCCGCCTGGTTCATCGGCGTCTCGGGCTCGCTCAGCGGGCGCGCCGCGATGATCGATGTGCACGGCCACGACGGCTCGGAAACGCTGATCGTCGATCTCGACGCGCCGACGGCGAAGCCGCTGCTCGTCGCGGCCCGACGGCCCGGCCATTTCTACGATGTGCATGATCACGGCGAACGTGTCTTCATACGCACCAACGCGGGCGCGCGCGATTTCAGGGTCGTCGAGGCGCCGCGCGCCGATCCGGCCGAGGCGAACTGGCGCGAAGTCGTCCCCCACCACGACGGTTGCTATCTGATCGACGCCGCTGCGCTTGCGCGTACGCTCGTCCTGCTGGCGCGCGAGGACAGCCGCCCGCGGCTGATCGTCATCGACCTCGCCACCGCCGCGCGCCACGATGTCGCCTTCGACGAGGAGACCTATGCGCTGAGCTTCGGTCGGATCTACGAGTTCGAACTCGCCGCGCATACGTTTCTCCTATTCTTCGATGGCGCGGCCGGAAGAGATTTACGACTACGACTGCGCCACCCGCGAGCGGACGCTCGTCAAGCGGCAGATCATCCCGTCCGGCTTCGATCCGTCGCGCTATCGGACCGGTCTCGTGTTTGCGCCGGCCCCAGACGGCGAGACCGTCCCGGTGTCGCTTCTGATGCGGCGGGACGCGAAACATGACGGCTCGGCGCCGCTGCTTCTCTATGGCTACGGCGCCTACGGCTATTCGATCGAAGCGGGCTTTTCGAGCAATCGCCTCTCGCTCGTCGATCGCGGCTTCGTCTACGCCATCGCCCACATCCGCGGCGGGACCGACAAGGGTTGGCGATGGTACGAGGAGGGCAAGCTCGGAAACAAGCCGAACACGTTCTCCGATTTCCTCGCCGCCGCACGCCATTTGATCGCCGAAGGCTTGACGGGCGCCGGCCGCATCGTGGCGCAGGGGGGCAGCGCGGGCGGCCTCTTGATGGGCGTCGCCGCCAATGAGGCGCCGGAGCTGTTTGCCGGGATCATTGCCGACGTGCCGTTCGTCGACGCATTGGCGACCATGATGGACGAGACGCTGCCGCTGACCCCGCCGGAATGGCTCGAATGGGGAGATCCGGTTCGCGACCCCAGGGCCTTCGCCACCATCCGCGGCTACAGCCCTTATGATAAGGTCCGCGCGCAATCCTATCCGCCGATCCTTGCGCTCGCCGGCTTGACGGATCCGCGGGTGGGCTACTGGGAACCGGCCAAATGGGCGCAGCGGCTCCGGGCGACGATGACGGGCGGCGGCCCGATCCTCATGCACACGGACATGGATGCCGGCCACGGCGGCAAGCCCGGCCGGTTTGACCGGCTTGAGGAGGCGGCGCGCAACATCGCTTTCGCTTTCGCCTGCGTCCAAGGGGGCTGGGCGGCGCCGCGACCTGAAGCGGGGCCGGCCATCAAAGGCCCTGGGGCCGATGAGTCGGCGAACTGACGACGGGCGGCAGGTAAGGGTCGCCCTCAGTTCGGTCCACGCATCTGTGCGGAAGCGTCGAGCGAAGTCCGCCTATTTTTTCTTGGTAGCGCAGTCGTTTGAACTATGTTTAAGATCCCCGCCTCACTCATGCGCCTCCAAAAATGACGGTCGGTTGCGATGTCTGACAAGAAGTTATATTCAAGTCACACTGATGTTGGGTCTCGGAATTTTGGCAGCATTCAAAAGCCGCTCAGGCCAACGCCGGAAGAAGGGCGTCGACTTATGCAGGCTTTTTTTTCGATCAGCGATGCGAAAGTCCGGCAGTCGATCATCCGGTATGTCGAGGAACAATTGCAGCTTGCCAGGAATGGCTAGCCTGTTCGACCTGCCTAGCTGAGCTTGTCTCCAGTCAGAAGATGGACGACACTGGATGCCCCCTTTTTTCGGCCGCCCAGCTCGGCTGCCGGGCACTGATCCATCCGAGCATTTGGGTTTTCTAAACCGATCAGATCTTGAGCTTCTGAGATCGCGACGTCGATCAAGTAGGAGAGAACGTCATCATCCGCGCCTCGCATCATGTCGCGCGCCCTAGACAAATACGTTTCGACTAGCTTTAACGTATCCGATCTTGACACTTTGCCGCTCATTTTGCCTTTACCAAGCCGTCCCGTAGCGACAGAAACTTAGAGAGAGGATATGTTGGCGCCAACCCCCAAATCCGAGGAGTTCATAACATGAACATAACAGGATCGCTAGCCAGCGGGAAGGGAACCGCCCAGTATCACAAGCCTTTCAGGTTGAAATATAGGATGTATCACACGCACAGGTTCCAATATAGTGTCTCAGCTCGCGCTGGCTGCCTGCTCTGAGATCCAATTATGGAAGCAGTAACCGCCGAATCCTCCGCCGCCAAATTAACTGATATAATACTTGGCAAGAATAAGAAAACTATGACGGATGTCCTTAGGGAGATCGCCGCAGAAATTGGTATATTGCACATCTCTTTTGTTCGTTTTGCTTCCAATAGGAGTTGGGACGTTAGTATATTGACTTCGATTAGTACGCACTCGAAGATGTGGCAAACGCGTTATTTTCTAAGGCGATATGCGCTCGTCGACCCAATCGTAAGGCACGGCAGCGCGGCGATCTTACCGTTCGATTGGGACACGCTTCCTGCCGATAACCCGGAGACCGCGAAGTTTTTTGCAGACGCCAGGCGTCACGGCGTCGGGCGCAACGGCCTTTCAATTCCCATTCGAAATCGCAAAAATACCCACTCGGTGGTTTCATTCAGCAACGATGCTACGAGAGAGGAATGGGAAGCCTTCAAGGGCGCAAACATGATATTTTTGCAACAACTGTGCGCTTTGATAGATTCCGCAGCCAGCATCGAGTCGGGTCTACCCAGAAGATCCCGTTCAGTTGTCACTGCGGGAGGAGCAATGCCTTGTCTGGGCGGCTAGGGGAAAAACCTATCAAGAAGTTGCTGATATTTTGGGTTTAAGCGCAGGCAGCGTGAAGACTCACCTGGATACTGCTCGCCATAAACTGCACTGCATTAATCTAACGCACGCCGTAGGCGTTGCCGTGGCGACCGGCGTGATTCCGCCAGCAGCGCTAAGAGATAGTCCATGATTGCCTCACTCCCCTTCGCGAGGAAAACTGGTCGTCCTCAGGCGTGCGGCCAGATTGGCGCGCGCATGTCCTTCAGCCCCGTCGAATGTCTGTCGGAGGCGAGCCCCTGGAGGCTGGCTTAGCCAGCCTCCAAGAATCGCGACTCTATGCCGCGGCGAGGATCCGAGTTTCAACGGCCATCACCGGTCCGTCGATGCCGACGGCGCGGCGAATGGCCCTGAGCGGACTATTGCCAGTATCGAAGACCCCGACGTAGCTCATCGTGTCTCCAATTCGTTGTGGTTTTCCAAGGATTTGCGGATTGCAACCGGCGGCCTTCACCACGCGATAGATGCGGGCGTCGAACACCGCCACGATCTGGGTCAGCCCCGCCATGAGGCCGACCTCCACGATGCCGACAATCAACTCGCCGAGCACGAGATTGAACCCGCTCCGGGTTCGTTCAGGTTGCTGTTCCCCGCCAAGAGTGCAAATCCGCGATATTTCCCAGATGGTCGGGCTTTCGACGTATTCGTCCTTTCCCAGCAAGAACGGAAACACATCGCGCAGCATGTTGGGACCGGTCGTCGGCAGAAGTCTGACCGATCCCCTATACTCGTCTGTCTTGGGGTCAACCGAGACAAGATACAACGCGTTCGCGTCATCAAAGATGTCGCGCTCGCGCCCATCCTTAACTGAAACCTCCCATCTAAGTCGCTCCGAGAAGACCTGGGCTCGGTTGCGAAACATTGCATCCATTTCGCGAGGAAAGCGTGTCGCAAACGAACCTTCGACTATTTTCAGCATGATTGTGATTCCTGTACTCGGGAAGAGACATTATTTGTCATGGGGCGCCCTGCCCGCATAACGTCCGAATTGTGATGCTCAGCAGGGGAAAGTCAAAGTGTTCCTCTACGGCAGCCGCGGTTTGACCGTAGGCCCGCCTGTTAACGTCGTCAACTTTAACTGAACGGCCTGGCGTGGGGCTTAACGCCGCGGCTATCGTCGTCGAGAGCGCAGACGCACCCTCAGACCCCTCGGCGACATTGTGAAACCGTAAAGCTCCGAGACGTCGGCAGCGTCGCCCGCCCGCTCGACATCGAAGTTCTTGTAGAGCATCGACAGTAAGGTCTTCATCTCGAGAAGGGCGAGCGGCCTGCCAGGACACATGCGTGGACCCGAACCGAAAGGCATGGAGACGGAGAGGTTGCGCGGCCGAGTTGCATCCTCCAGCCATCGCTCCGGTCGAAACGCGAGCGGGTCGGCAAAATTCGCCGGATCGATAGCGATAGAACGCAAGAGCGCGGCGACGATCGTTCCCTTCGGAACGATATACCCCCCCAGCGCGGCATCAACGGCGGCGTCATGGAAGATATTGGGCGCCACCGGCCGCAAACGCATCGTTTCGGCGGCGACCGCGCCGGCGCAGATCAACTGGCTCGCGACGTCGTGGCTCGCGGGCGCCGTCGAGGCGCCGACAAACGCATCGGCCTCTCGCCTGATTTCTGAGGTCCATCGCGGGCTGTCGCAAAGCTGATGGATGGCCCAGGCAAGCGTGACGGACGTCGTATCCTCGCCGGCGATCAGCATCGTCAGGAGGTTCGACATGATCACGTCGTCGGAGAACGGCTCGCCGTTCTCGTCGCGGGTCGTCACCATCGCTTCAACGAAATTAGACGGCTTCCCCGCTCGCTCCGGCTCTGACCGCAAACGGGCCCGGGTCTCGGCCAGCACTTCCCCGAGCCAAGCCCGAACATTGCCAATTGCGCGCATGACCCGCCTATCCGACGGCGTTCGGAAGTAACGCCAGATGGGAATGAGGGCGAAAAAACGGCGGCTGATCGCCGGCAGAAACACTTCGAATTCGCTCTGGATGACGTCGCCTTCCTGCTCGACGGTGTTGGCGTCGTGGCCGAAGACGATCAACATGGTCACGTCGACCGTGAAGCGCTTGAGATCTTCGAGGACGTCGAGAGTCTCGCCGGAGTTCGCCGCCTTTCGCCAACGCGAATTCAATCGCTCCGCGACCAATTGAATGCTCGGAAAGACCTGATGCAGATGACGCTGTGCGAGCGCCGAGACCGATAGCTTGCGCTGGGGGCGCCAGACGTCGCCTTCGGCGTTGAACACGCCGTTGACGCCAAGTTCGCTGATGACCCGGTCCATATGCTCGGGGCGACGGAAGGTTTCGGGTCTGGCGCGAAGAACCTCGTCGATTAGCGCCGGATCGGCGGTGGCGACCACTCGTCTAGGACCCATCCAGAACTGGAATGTCGGGCCGTATCGCCTCGCCCACGCCTCCATGGTGAGATGGGCCTTGGCGGAGCCGAGCTGGTGAAGGTTGCCGATGAGAGGCAGCGGCCGCGGACCGGGAAGATCATCCAAGGAGCGCGTCGGAGCGGTCCGCCGGCCGGACGGCGTGAGGCCGGCGACATCGACCCATAAGGCGCCGCCCCGCTCCGCGATGGGACAGGGCGCCAAAGCTTCGGGGCCACCGATGCGCTGTCCCGAGTTCGAGCGCAAATCGCCAGTGGTGGTTTCGGCAGACAAGCGCGCGGCCGGCAAGTTCGCCCTCGCCAAGCAGCGCGCCCTGATGGGGACATCGTCCCCCAAAGGCCCGCCACCGGCCGTCGTCCCGGGCGACGACGACGTCCACCCCGTTTGCGGACAATGCGAACGGACCTGCGCCCTTGAGTTCGCTGAGCTTGGCGACGGGTACGAATGTCTCGAGTTTCATGACCAACCTCTTTTGGCGGAGGTCCTTGCCGCCGCCGCTCTTCCGGCAGCGCCAGCACGTGGCGCTCATCGTTATTCACGAAGGCGCCGAAACCGCCAGCAAGCAAGGAAACGAACACGTCGTCCGATCGAACAAGGTCCGCCCACGCCGCGGCCGCGTCAGCGGTCGGAGGAGCGCTCACAGCGCCGTCCGAGCAGAACGACGGATCCTGCTCCAAACACGAGCGGCGCAGCGGTGGCGACGGCCGAAGCGCTCAGGCCGACGGTCCGGCGACGTGTGCTTGGTCCGCCTGCTCCGCCGCGCCGACCGGACTCGACGCGGCCGCCGGCGCGGGGGGCGCCTTCGGCGTTGTCCTCGACTTGCGCCATTCCTCGAACCGCTGAAGCACAGCGAAGAAGGACGGAACGAACAGGACGGCGAGGCAGGTCGAGGCGATCATGCCGGAAAAGACGCTGATGCCGAGCGATCGGCGCGCGTTTGCGCCGGCGCCGGTCGCGAGAACCAGCGGCAGCACGCCGAGAATGAAGGCGAACGAGGTCATCAGGATCGGACGAAAGCGGGTGCGCGAGGCCTCGACCGCCGATTCCCAGATGGTCTTGCCGTGCACGATGCGTTGCTCGCGCGCCACCTCGACGATCAGAATGCCGTTCTTGGCCGAGAGCGCGATCAGGAGCATGAGCCCGATCTGAGTGTAGAGATTGTTGGCCGCGCCGAGGCCCGTCAGCGCGATCACCGGCCCGAGCAGGGCGAGCGGCACCGCGGCGAGTACGGCGAGCGGCAGGATCCAGCTCTCGTACTGGCCGGCGAGCACCAGGTAGACGAGCAGCAGCGACAGGCCGAACACATAGTAGAGCTGATTGCCAGTAATCTTCTCCTGATAGGACATCGCGGTCCATTCGTAGGCGACGTCGTTCGGCAGCACCTGTTTGGCGATCGCCTCCATCGCCGCCATCGCCTGACCTGAAGAGTAGCCGCGCTGGGCGCCGCCGACGATGGTGGAGGACGGATAGAGATTGTAGAGGGTGAGCAGCGGCGGCGCGACAGTCGAGCCGAGATGGGCGACGGCGCCGATCGGCACCATGTTGCCGTCCTGACTGCGGACATACAGCTTGAGCAGGTCGTCGGGATTGAGGCGGAAATGGGAGTCCGCCTGGACGTAGACCTGCAGCGACAGGCCGAATTTGTTGAACTGATTGACATAGGTCGAGCCGACGAAGTCGGTCAGGGTGGAGAAAACGTCGCCGACGCTGACGCGCAGCGTCTGCGCCCGGTCACGGTCGACCATCAGCGTGACGTGCGGCGCCTCGGTGCGGAAGGTGGTGAGGACGTTGCGCAGGGCCGGATCTTTGTTCGCCGCGTCGACGATTTGGCCCGTGAGATTGCTAAGCTTCTGGTAGTCGGTCGAGCCGCCGAGCAACTCGACCTGCATCTGGAACCCGCCGGCGTTGCCGATGCCCTGGATCGCCGGCGGCGGCAGCACATAGGACTTGCCGTCCGGCAGGGCGCCGACGGCCTTTTCGAGCCGCCCGTAGATCGAAAGCAGGTCCTCATCCTTCGCCTTGAGCCGCTCGTCGAACGGCTTCAGCATCACCCAGGCCGCGCCGGCGTTGAAAAGGTCGGCGCTGTTGTCGAGCAGCGAGATGCCAGAAAGCGTGATCACGCGGTCGACGCCGGGGATCTTCAGCGCCTCCGCCGCGGCCTTTTCGAGCGTGGCGGTGGTGCGGCCGAGCGCGGCGCCTTCCGGCAGCTGCGCGGCGATCATCAGATAGCCCTGGTCGTCGATCGGAATGAAGGCGGTCGGGATCTGCACGAGGCCGTAAACGCCGGCCGCCGAGACGATCAGCGCCAGGATCACCATCAGGCCGCTATGGCGCACCATGCGGCCGATGAAAGCCGTATAGCCGCGCTCCATCGGGTCGTAGATATTGTTGAACGAGCGGTAGAAGATGTTGCGCCGTTCCGGTGGAACCGGAGTCCTGAGCCACAGGGCGCATTGCGTCGGCTTCAGCGTCGCCGCGTTGACCGCGCTGATGAGGGCGGTCGCGGCGATCACGAGCGCGAACTGGGCGAACATGTTGCCGGTGAGGCCGGGTACGAAGGCGGCCGGAATGAACACCGCCATCAGCACCAGCGTGATGCCGATGATCGGGCCGAACAGCTCGTCCATCGCGCGGATCGCGGCGTCGTGCCCCGACATCTTCTGCTCGATGTACTTCGTCACGCCCTCGACGATCACGATCGCGTCGTCGACCACGATGCCGATGGCGAGCACGATGCCGAACAGGGTCGAGAGATTGACGGTAAAGCCGAGCGCCGCCATCCCCGCGAAGGCGCCGATGATGGTGACCGGCACGGTCGTCGCGGGCACCAGGGTCGCGCGGAAGTTCTGCAGGAAGACGAGGATGACGATGAGGACCAGGATGCCGGCCTCGTACAGCGTCTTGTAGACCTCGGCGATCGAGTCCTGGACGAAGATCGTCGTGTCGTAGGGGACGGCGTATTGCAGGCCCTCCGGGAAACGCTTGGCGAACTGGGCCATCGTGTCCTTGATTTCCTTGCCGACCTGTAGCGAGTTCGACTCGGGCGTCTGGTAGATCCCGATGCCTGCGGCGGGCTTTCCGTCGACGCGGAAGTCCTGCGCGTAGGTCTGCGCGCCGAGTTCGATCCGGGCGACGTCGCGCAGGTGAACGAGTCGGCCGCCCTGCGCGGTCGCGTCCTTGACCACGATGCTGCCGAACTGCTCGGGCTGGTTCAGGCGCGACTGGACGTCGACCGTGTACTGGAACTCGGTCCCAGACGGGGCGGGCGGCATGCCGACCTGGCCGGCGGCGATGTTCTGGTTCTGCTCGCGAATGGCTTTGATGACGTCGCTTGGCTGCAGGCCGAACGACTGCAGGAGTTGCGGATCCATCCAGATGCGCATCGAATAATTGCCGGCGCCGAACACCTTGACGCTGCCGACGCCCGGCAGTCGGGCGAGCGCGTCGATCAGGTTGATCGTCGCGTAATTGCTCATGTACAGGCTGTCGAATTTGCCGTTCGGCGAGGTCAGCGTGACGATCTGCAGGATCGCCGTGTTCTTCTTCTGGACGCTGACGCCTTGCGCCTGCACCGGTTCCGGCAGAGAAGCGAGCGCGAGTTGTACGCGGTTCTGCACCAGCACTTGGTCGATGTTCGGGTCGGTGCCGATCGCAAAGGTCACGGTCAGCGAATAGGTGCCGTCAGGCGCGCTGGTCGACTGCATGTAGAGCATGCGGTCGACGCCGTTGACCTGGTTCTCGATCGGCAGCGCGACGGTGTCCATGACCGTCTGGGCGCTCGCGCCGGCATAGCTCGCCGTGACCTGCACGGTCGGCGGGACCACATTGGGATATTCGGACACCGGCAGGCGATAGAGCGAGACCGCGCCGATGACGACGAGGACGATCGCCAGGACGTTGGCGAGGACGGGATGCTCGATGAAGAACTTCGAGATCATCGGCGGCTTTCCCCGCTACTGCACGGCGTCGAGGGAGGTCGCCTTCGGCGTCACGGTCATGCCGGGAGATACGCGCCAAAGCTCCCCAACGACAATTCGGTCGCCCGCCGCGACGCCGCTGGTTGCAACTTGCAAATCGCCGACGGACTCGCCGAGCTGCACGTAGCGCTTCTGCACGACGTCGTTGTCGTCCACGACGAAGAGATAGCGTCCGCCCTGGTCCTCCTGCAACGCGATCTGGGGAACGAGCAACGCGCTCTTGGTGACCTTGCCCATCGGCAGGCGGATATTGACGAAGATGCCCGGCAGCAGCGTCCGGTTCGGATTGCTCACAACTCCGCGTACGTAAAGCGTGCCGGTCTGCGGGTCGATCTGCGGCGCGACATACTGGATCGTGCCGTGATGCGGGAAGCCGGTCTCGTCGGAGAGCTCCGCTTCAATCGGAACCTTGTGCAGTTCGTCGAGGGTGAGGCGGCGCTGGTCGAGATTGGCGCGGATCTGGAGGGCCTGCTGCGAACTGATGTTGGCGACGACGTAGATAGGATCGAGCTGGGTGATCTCGGCCAGCGCGGGCTGCCCGCCGTCGCCGCCGACCATGTTGCCCGGATCGACAAGGTGCCGGCCCATCTGCCCGTTGAACGGAGCCGTGACCGAGGTGTACCCGAGGTTGAGCTTGGCGAGCGCAATCTGCGCCTGCGCCCCGAGAATGTTCGCCTCCGCCGTCTTCTCCTGATAGACCCAGTTATCGACTTCGACCTGAGCCGCCGCGTGCTGCTTGAGCAGCGCGGTGTAGCGGCCAACCTCGAGGTGGGCGTGGTCGCGCGCGACGGTCGCTACTTGAAGCTGCGCCTCGGCCTGCTGGAGCTGGTCCTTGTACTGGGCCTGCTGGACGGTGAACAGGAGGTCGCCCTTTTTGACGAACTGGCCGTCCTCAAAATGGATCTGCTCGAGATAGCCGGGCACCCGGGCGACGAGCTTGACGACGTTGATCGCTGCGGCGTTGCCGGTGACGACCAGCGTCTCGCTGACGGTCTGGACCTTTGGCGCCACGACCGGGATGGTCGGCGCCGCAGCCTGAGACGGCGCCGGCTGAGCCGCCGGCGCGGGCTGGGCCTCCTCGGCGGCCGGAGCGGTCGCTGGCGGGACGGGGGGCGCGTTCGCCGCCGGGGCGCTGGCCGGCGGCGCGCTCGGCTTGGCTGCGGGGGCAGGGTGCACGGGCGCAGGGCGTTTGGGGTGGCCCCAGACATCGCCCCACAGGCGCTCGAGCTCGTTTGCCGCGCGCGCCGCCTCGGTCGCTCCCGCGCTCGCGAGCGCGGCGATGAGGCTGACGGCGAGGACTTCGCGCCCTCGCCGTTGTGCGTGAGTTCAGTCTCGTCTTCACGTCGCTCACCATTGCGGAGGCCGCACGGTCGGCCCGAGGTCGGATGGGCCGGGAAGACCGGGCGCCTGCGGCTGCGGCTGGCCGGCCGGCGGGAGGATGTCGCCGTAATTGGTGCGCGCGCGCATTTCGGCGCGCGTGGCGTCGTCGACGAACTCGTGGCCGTCGCGGATCTGCCAGCCGCCGCCGAGCGCGCGATAGGCGGTGGTCACGCTGACCGACACGCCGCCTTCGGCGACTGCGAGATTGTTCTGCGCCTGGTAGAGGTTCTGCTCGGCGGTCAGCACCGTGGTGAAGTCGCGCGAGCCGAGTTGGTACTGCGCGATGGCGACGGTGAGGGCGTTGTTCGCCGCCGAGGCGCTTGCTCTAAGGTAGACGACTTGCTGGCGGCCCTGGACAAATCCGGCAAGACCGTTCTCCACCTCGCGCTGCGCCTTCAGCACTACGTTCTTGTAGTCGATGAGCAGCGCCTGCAATTCCGCGTCCTGCGCGCGCACCTGATTGGTGATCTGCCCGTAGTTGAGCACCGGCCAGCTGAACGACGGGCCGAAGGCGAAAGTGATGCTCGGCGAGGTGAAGAGTTCGTTGATCTTGTTGCCGTTGGTGGTCGAGACCAGCGTACCGAGCGAGCCGCCGAGCGAGAAGGCCGGGTAGAGGTCGGCCGCGGCGATGCCGACGTTGGCGCTCTGCGCCTCCGCCTTGAGCTCGGCCGCGCGCACGTCCGGCCGGCGGCGCAGGAGATCGGCTGGAACGCCGGTTGCGATGGCCCGGGGCGGCGCGGGAATGCCGTACGAACGGCCAAGAATCCCGTCGATCGAAGCCGGCGGCGCGCCGAGCAGGACGGCGAGCGCGTTCTCGTCCTGCTGCAACTGCGCCGTGAGCTGCGGGATCGCCAACTCCGTCTGGCCGAGCACGTTCTGAGCCTGGAAGACGTCGAGCTCCGAGGTCGCGCCGCCTCGAAAACGGTCCTGGGCGATCTGGAGCGCCGCCTTCTGCTTGACCACGTTCTCGCGGGCGATGGCGATCTGCGCTTGAACCGTGCGGATTTGGACGTAATCGCTCGCCACGTCGCCGATCAGGGTGACGAGCACGTCGTCGTAGGTGGCGATCGAGGCGAGGTAGGCGGCGTCGGCCTGTTCGAGGCCGTGACGGAACTTGCCCCAGAGATCGAGTTCCCACGCGACCTGGCCGCCGAGGTCCACCCGCCAGAACTGGCGCGACGTGATGGCCTCGTTCGGATTGGAGGTCGCGTCGGACCGGCTCGGCTGGAGATAGTCGGCGGTTCCATTGAATTGCTGGGTCTGCGGGTAGATCTCGCCGATCGCCTGGCCGAGCACGGCGCGCGCCTCGATCACGCGGGCCCCCGCTTCCATCAGCGTCAGGTTCTCGGTGTACGCGATGTCGACGAGGCGGTTCAGCGCCGGGTCGCGGAACGACGCCCACCAGCGCTGGTAGTCCTCGCGAATTCGTCTTGACGGCCGGAAAGCCTGCGTCCTTCCAGCGGCTCTCGACCGACGCCACCGGGGTGACGAAATTCGGCCCGACCGAGCAGGCGGCGAGCGGGACGACGAGCGCCAGCGCCGTGAGCCGGCCGCCGCGTCGCAACGCTCGCCTCGACGGGCGACCGCGCTGCGCGGTCGAATCCATTGGCGGCCCCGACATGTTTAGGACGCCGTCGTTCGCGAAGGATTCTGGCGGTGGCCTTCGACGTCCGGCGTGGAAGCGCGCGCAGCGACGTCGCGCAACCGCGCGACCGGCTTCCCGACGTCGACTCCCAACATTACGCCCCCGAACAACCTAGTTAACAACCGGTGAATGCGGCGCAACCGTATCGACAGCCGCGCATTTGGGCAACGTTTGTTTGACCTGTGGCGACATTTTGGCCCCGGCGTGTCTTGCCTGCCACAGGCGCGGCGCCGGCCGCGTCATTCCAAGCGAGGGCGAGCGCAAGTTGGAGCGACAAGTGCGCCGCCCATCGTCCAACCGCTCACGGGCGGCCGCCCTCCCCGCGCGGAAGCAAACTTCGGGCGCGCCTTACAACCCGGTCTCGCCCGGTTCTGCGCTCCGCTCCGCTCGCAGGTTCCGATCTGATAACCGCCTGTTCAAGGCCTGTTCTGGTCCTGTCAAGACGCCTGTTCCGCGCCTTCTCCAACCCGCAACCAAGAGGTAGCAAGACCAGCAGCCGCATGAGATTGCCTAGCTTTTCGGCACCGAGAGGCGACTGGAGCGCCGAGAAGACGCCTGTTGGCAGGCAAATCGGATCGTTCCGCGGCGGACGGCGAACGCCGGGTCTGTGCTAAACGTGAGCCGAGGCGCCCGTCGCCGCGTGGAGAGCGACCCCGGTGGCGATACGCATTCCCATTCTTCAAGCCCTGCTGCCGCTCAAGCCGCGCGCAGCCTTGAAGGACGCGCTCGCCGGCGTGACGCTGGCGTCGATGAACATCCCGCAGGTGCTGGGCTACACGCGCATCGCCGGGACGCCGGTCGTCACCGGCCTCTATACCGTGCTCCTGCCGCTCGTCGGCTTCGCCCTGTTCGGCTCATCGCGCCATCTGGTGGTGGCGGCCAATTCCGCCACCGCGGCCATCTTTTCCGGCGCGCTCTCGCGGATGGCGCCGATCGCCAGCCCAAAATACATGGCGCTGGTCGGCATGCTGACCCTGCTGACCGCTGGTCTCCTGCTGCTTGCGCGGATCTTCAAAATGGGCTTCCTCGCCGACTTCCTCGCGCGCACGGCGCTCGTCGGCTTCCTCACCGGCGTCGGCGTCCAGGTCGGCGTCGCCATGCTGGGAGGGATGCTGGGCGTCGAGGCGCCCTCGCACAGCACGCTCGGGCAATTGTGGGACGTGGGCGAAGGCATTCCGAGGCTCAGTCCGCTGAGCCTCGGCCTTTCGGCTTTCGTGGTCGCGGTCATCCTTTTGGGAAAATGGCTCGTTCCGCGGTTTCCGGTCCCGCTCGTGGTGGTCGTCGGGATGATCGTCGCGAGCGCCTGGTTCGATCTCGCCGGTCTCGGCGTCGCCGTGATCGGCCCGGTCCCCGGCGGTCTGCCGGCGCTGCGCTGGCCGGACGTGACCTGGCGCGAGACGCTCGACCTCCTGCCGGTCGCCGGCTCCTGTTTCGTTATGATCATCGCCCAGAGCGCGGCGACCTCGCGCGTCTACGGGATCAAGCATCGCGAGCGGGTCGACGAGAACGCCGACATCCTCGGCATCGCCGCCGCCAACGCGGGGGCGGCGCTGACGGGCGCCTTCGTCGTCAACGGCAGCCCGACCCAGACCGCCATGGCCGACAACGCGGGCGCGGGGAGCCAGTTCGCCCAGCTCATCTTCGCCACGATCGTCGCGGTCGTGCTGATCGCGTTCACCGGATATCTGCAATACCTGCCGCGCTGCGTGCTCGCGGGAATCGTCTTCACCATCGCCATCGGCATGATCGACGTGCAGGGCATGAGGGACATCCTGAGCGAGAGCCGGGGCGAGTTCTGGCTCTCGCTGTCCACCGCCGCGGTCGTGCCCGCAATCGGTGTCGAGCAGGGGATCCTGTTCGCGATCGCCCTCTCGCTCGTCCGCCACGTTCGCCACAGCTACCGTCCCCACACCATGGTGCTGGTCCCTGATCCGGAAGGCGGCTGGCAGACGAAGCCGGCCGAACCCGGCCAGCAGACGCGGCCCGGGCTGATCCTCTACCGCTTCGGCGCCGATCTTTTTTACGCCAACGCCGACCGCTTCGCCGACGAGACGCGGGCGCTGATCGACGGCGCGCCCAACTCGGTGGCATGGTTGATTGTCGATGCGGGCGCGATCACCGACATGGACTATTCCGCCGCCCGGACGCTGCGCGACCTGATCGGCGACCTGAAGGACAAAGGCGTCGCCGTGGCGTTCGGCCGCGTCGAACCCGGGCTGCGCGCCGATCTCGAACGCCACGGCGTGGCGGCGCTTCTGAGCCAGGGCCGAATCTGCTCCTCCCTCCACGTCGCGCTGGCGCTCGCCGATGGCGGCGCGGCGCCGGGGCGTGGGGCGATGTGAGCCGACGGAGTGGGCTACCGGCTTTTCCTTGCTGTCGGGCGGCGGCCCGGAGCCGCCCGGCTGGTCGGCGCCGTAAGTCGATTGTTCCGGTTCCCGTTGCGCCGGCGGCGCGGGTCGGTCCGCCGGCCGGCCGAGCGCCGCCTCATGTCAACAGACATCATTTCAAGGCATACGCCAAAATCTCAAGCACTTCTGCCGAAACTATGAGCCTCGGCGCTCATTGACACAGGATTTTCATATTGCATACAAATTGAAAATCTGACGCTCCTGTCGGACTTGCATTTGCAAGGAACTCGCCATGTCCAGCAATGCCGCCGCCGTCTCCGGACTCGACGCAAGCAGCCCCAAGGCCGCCGACCTTCCCGACGTGTCGCCTTTGACCAAAGGCCAGGTGACTTACACCGCCGTCGTCGCTCTGCTCGCCTGGACCTTCGCGGTCTACGATCTCATCACCTTCGGCAATCTCCTACCCAAGATCCAGCAGGAGTTCGGCTGGTCGAACGCGACCGCTTCCTACGTCGTGACCCTGGTGGGTCTCGCCTCGCTCGTGGTCGCGCTGATCGTCGGTCCCGTCATCGACCGCCTCGGCCGCAGATTTGCGCTGGTGCTGACGACCGGCGGCGCGGCCCTGAGTTCCGGTCTCGCCGCCTTCGCCATAGGGCCGGTGTCGCTCGTCGCCTTCCGCGCCCTGTCGGGCTTCGGCATGTCCGAGCAGGCGGTGAACGCCGCCTATCTCAACGAGGTGTTCGGACCTCGGGCCAAGGGATTCCTCTATGGGATCGTGCAAGCGGGCTGGCCCCTCGGCGTCATGTTGTCATCGGCGCTGGCGGCGTCGCTGCTGCCGCAACTCGGTTGGCGCGGCGTTTTCCTGGTCGCCGCCTTCCCGCTCGTGGTGATCCTGGTCTTGCGCTTCGGCCTGCGGGAGTCCCCGTACTTTGTGAAGATCCAGCACCTTCGCCGGCTGAGGGCGCAAGGCGACGGGGCCGCCTCGAACGAGTTGGCCAGGCAATGGAAGCTCGACATGACGGGCGACCGGCCGAACACCTATGCCGAACTCTTCGCGCCGGCGCTGCGTCGGCAGTCGATCGCCCTCGGAGCGATGTTCTTCTTCAAGATCATCGCCGATTCGCAACTGACGGTGCTTGCGACCTCGGTGCTCGGGCAGGCCAAGGGCATCGACCTGACGAGCGCGCTCTGGACGATCTTCTTCGGCAATGGCGTCGCCGTGCTCGGATATCTCTCTCTCGGCTGGCTGGGCGATCGGATCGGCCGGCGCGAGACCGTGATCATCGCCCAGACCCTCGCGGCAATCTGCACCTTCGTGCTGCTTTTCGCCGCCAGCAGCCTCGTCGCAGTGGTTATCGTCTATGCGCTGGTGCTGTTTTTCGCGCAGGGCGCCGCCGCCCCGTTCTTCGCCTATGTCGGCGAGTCCTTTCCGACGCGCGTGCGCGGATCGGGCGCCGCCTTCATCAACATAACGGGGCCGATCGGCGGCATTTTCGGTCCGCTGGTCTATGGGGCGCTGCAGCAGGCAGGAGCCAGCCCGACGGTCGCGGCCGCATCCGGCGGCGTCGCAGCCTTGATCGCCGCCGCGTGCCTCGTCGCCGCCCGGTCCATTCGCCCCGGCCAGGACCTGATGGACATTTCGCACTGAAATGCGGAACCGAGGCCGGCGCCCAGGCGGCGCCGGTCAAGATGACCCTGGTTTCCTCGACGGCAACCGTTCCTGATGCCCGGTCAGATGGCAATTCATCAGCTCCCGCGCCGCTTCCGCCTGCCCCATCGCCAAGAGATCGATGAGCGCGGCGTGCTCCTCGATCGCGCAAGCGGGCGGCTCCCCGTCGTAAAGAAGAACGGCCAGCGACGTTTTTGCCGCGAGTTGCTGGACGAACGCTTCGAGAAGCCGGTTTCCGCCAAAGGAGGCGAGCAGCGAATGGAACTCGGTGAGGAGTTGGACAAATCGTCCGCGTTCGCCGGACGCCTGCGCCTCGGCTTGCCGCTCGAGGTGCCGCCGGAGCGCCCGGATGTCGTGCGCGGTGCAGTGACGGCAGACATCGTTGACGATCTCGCCTTCGATCAGCCGGCGGGCGGCGTAGGCCTGCTGGACTTCCGCCAGAGAAGGATTGGCGACGAACGCGCCGCGGTTGCGCTGCAGCGTGACCATGCCGGCGACCGCGAGACGCCGCAGCGCCTCGCGAACGCGTGTCCGCCCGACGCCGAGCTTGGCGGCGAGACCGGCTTCACTGAGCTTCTGTCCTGGCCGGAATCGCTCGTTGATGATGAGCGAGGCGATGCCGTTCGCTACCCGGTCGTCCAGACCGAGACCATGAAACTGACCTCCGAGACCAAATTGGCGCGCTTCCCGCGCCGGAGAATTCTGGAAGGTCTTGCGCGGCTCTTCGATGGGCTCGCCGCGCACGGTCTTCATCGGCTCGCCGGCGCGTTTCAGCACTTTCAGAATGGTTTCCGCCGACAGATCGATCTCGTGACGGCGCCGCAATTCCGATTTGAGGCGGTGAACGCCGAGGTTCTCCGCTTTCCGCAAGTTGAGGATCAGCGCTGCTTCGCGCTCGAACACCTTCTGGTTGGGAGAAAAAGCAGGCTTGCGGCTCGAGTCCTCGAGCCCGTCCGGTCCGCCTTGCTTGTAGCGGCGCCACCATTTGCGCAGGGTCGGTCGCGAGATGTGAAAACGGTCGCAGACCACGCCGGCATTCCCGGTCGCCTCGTAGGCCTCCATCCAGCGCAGGCGCTCTTCCGCCGACACGGCACGCTCCCGAAACAATCTATACAGACTGCTTTACCGACAGGCGAGCCCGCATGACAAGCGTTCCGGAGCGGAATTTCAGGGGATACGGCGGCCGCCCGCCCGATCTCCGATGGCCGGACCGGGCGCGTGTCGCCGTTTCGTTCGTCGTCAATCTGGAGGAAGGGGCCGAGCTTTCGGTTTCGGACGGAGACGAGCGCAACGAGGGCGCTTATGAGGCCGTCGAGGAGGTCGCGGGCTATCCCGACCTTTGCCAGGATTCGCATTTCGAATATGGGACGCGGGCGGGCTGGCGGCGGGTCGCGGCCATTCTGGCCGAGAGCGGCGCCGCCGCCACGGTGAACGCATGCGGACGGGCGGTCGAGCGCTCGCCGTGGCTTGCCCGAGAGGCAGTCGATCAAGGTCACGAGATCTCCTGTCACGGCTGGCGCTGGGAGCGCCACGCCGGCATGACCGAGGAGGTCGAGCGGCGCGCCATCGCCAAAACCGTCGCCGCAATCCGCGAGGCGGCCGGGGTCACGCCGGTCGGCTGGCATACGAGGTCGGCGCCGTCGGTCAACACCCGGCGCCTGCTCCTGGAGCACGGCGGCTTCCTGTACGACAGCGACGCCTATTCCGACGATCTTCCCTTCTTCGTCGACGTGGCCGGACAGCCGCGCCTGGTTCTGCCTTACGCGTTCGACACCAACGACATGAACTTCTTCCGGGCCCACCGATTCGTCACCGGCGACGACTTCGCATCCTACGTGATCGCCGCATTCGACCGGCTTTGGCTCGAAGGGGCGAGCGCGCCCCGGATGCTGTCGATCGGACTCCACTTGCGGATGATCGGCCGCCCCGGGAGGATCGCCGGACTGGAGTCCATCCTGCGGCACATGCGCGAACGGGGAGGGGCGTGGATCGCGCGCAGGGACGCCATCGCCCGTCACTGGCTCGCCAACGCCAAACCGGCGACGAGGGTATGCGAAAGCTCCTGCTGATAAACCCGAACACCACCGTCGCCATGACCGAGCGGATGGCCGCCGCCGCGGCGCGCTCGCTGCCGGACTGGGTGGCGATCGAGGCGCTGACCGCGACGGCCGGATTCCCAGTCATCGCCTCCCCCGAGGCCTACGAGGCTGCGGCGGTCGGGATGGTCGCGCTTTACGAGCGAGCCGGCAGCGCTCACGACGCCGTTATCATCGGTTGTTTCGGCGATCCCGGGCTCGAAGCGCTACGCGCCGCCGCGCGCGCTCCGGTCTTCGGGCTCGCCGAATCCTCCATTCGCGAAGCCGACCGGTTGGGCGAGCCGTTCGCGATCCTGACCATGGGCGGAGCCTGGATCGACATCCTGAACGAGCGGGTGGCGCTGGCCGCGCCTCGGACGCCGTTCGTCGGCGTGTTTGCGGCCGAGGGCACCGGCCTCGACGTGGGCCGCCAGGACCGAGACGTGGCCGGCGAACTGGAGCGGGTGGCGAGCGTGGCTGTCGCGGCCGGCGCCCGGACCCTCATCCTCGGCGGCGCGGCCTTCGCGGGAACGGCGAGTCGCATCGCCGGCGCTGTCCGACAGGTCGATTGCGTGAAGGCGACGCTCCGCCATGCGCTGACGCAGATAGGAGGGTGACCGCGAGGCGCCCGCTCATCCGGCCGCCCACAGGAGGCCGCGCCATGGTCGTGCAGGCTCGGGGCGAGATTTTCAAGGCCGCGAGCGCCAAGCCGCCTTGAGGGTTCCGTCGCGGCCTGCAAGGATGTTTGTCCGTCAGGGAGGCGATGGTGCCCAAAGTCACGCTTTTTACGTTGATCCTTTCGCTTCTTCCCGTCTGCGCCCATGCCCAGACGCCGAGCACGAGCGCCGGCGCGAGAACCGCCGCCAGCATGGGCGCTGGAACCGCCGCCAGTACGGGCGCGGGCACGTCCGCCAGCGTTGGCGTCGGGACCGCCGCGAGCATGGGCGCGGGCGTCGCCGCCAGCACCGGCGCCGGAACCGCCACGAGCACGGGCGCGGGCGCCGCTGCCGCCACTGGCGTCGGGACCGGGACCGGGCCAAATACTGGCATAGCCGCCGGAATCGGGAGCGCAACAGGACCCGCGGCTGCAACAGGGACCGCCACAAGCGGGTCTGACTGCCAGACCATTGGAGCGGCGGTCAATTGCCATTAGCGCAATTGCGTTTCGGTCGAGGCGCCAATCGCGGCCGCGCATCAGGGTTCGTCCAAGGTCTCGCGTCCAAAGTGCGGCGATCGAGCCAGGAGCAGCGGCTGCGGGCGCAGGAACTTTGTAAAAAGAGGCGCGGAGTTCGACAATCTCTTGCCAAAAATCGAAGACGGCGTTAGCTTGGTCCCAACGCCCGCTCCAGCCCTTGCGATGTCATTGCCATAATCCCGTGGCGCCCAGCGTTTTCTGCTCGGCGCGGGGTTTCAGCGTGGTCGATCTTCGCATCGAATGGGGGCCGGGTCTTTCGGTCGTGATCCAGGGAGTGGGGCCGCATGAATTAAAAATGGACCGGGGTCGCGTGTAACCCATTGAAAAAGCTCATTCCGGACGAGAGAATCCAAGGAATTCCAAATAATCCCACCGTCCAAAGCCTGGAGATTCGCGGAGCCCTATGCTCAAGCTGCGGAGACTTGAGGAAATCCAAATGTCTCGCGCCGGAAGCGGGTCGAGCGTCCCTTCGGGCGTTCCGGCTTGCCGTTCACTCCTCGTCGTCTGACGCGTCGCGGATTGGCTCCTCGCCGGGGATGACGTAGCCGTCCTTCAGCCAGCGGTGCAGGTCGACGTCGGCGCAGCGCTTGGAGCAGAACGGATCGTACGGCTCGTTGCGCGGCTTGCCGCAGATCGGGCAGCGCCGAGCCTGGGGCGCCGGCGGCGGCTGTGGCGGATGCTTGTCGTCGTCGGTCATTTTGGCTCGGTGTCGGCCCAGAATTGGTGCGGATGGTAGCCCTCGCCGTTGAGCAGCGCCGCGGTTTCGGCCAGCGGCAGGCCAACGACGTTGGTGTAGGAACCGACAATTCGGATGACGAATCCGCCGGCGAGGCCCTGGATGGCATAGCCGCCGGCCTTGCCGCGCCATTGGCCGCTGGCGACATAGGCGTCGATCTCCTCGTGCGATAGGCGTTTGAAGCGGACGCGCGTCTCGACCAACCGCCGCCGCAGGGCGCCCTTGGCGTTCACGAGCGCGATCCCCGTGTATACCCGGTGCCCACGGCCGGAAAGCAAGCCGAGACAGGCTTCCGCCTCGTCCCGGTTCTGGCATTTGGGCAGAATTCGCCGCCCGACCCCGACCACCGTGTCGGCTGCGAGCGTGACGAACGGGGAAAGGTCCGGGACCGCGGTTGCGAGCGCGGCGGACGCTTCCGCCTTCTCCACCGCCAACCGCTCGGCCAGCGCACGCGGGGATTCGTTGCGCCGCGGGGTCTCATCGATCTCGGAAGGCAGAACGGATTCGGGGTCGACGCCGATCTGGGCGAGGAGCGCGAGGCGGCGCGGCGATCCGGAGGCCAGAACCAGCCGTGGGCGAATTGAATACGCGCTCAGTGTTCGGCCCCCGCCTTGCGCCGGAGCGCCGCCCTCACTTGAAGCGATAGGTGATGCGGCCCTTCGTCAGGTCGTAAGGCGTCATTTCGACCAGGACCTTATCGCCAGCCAGCACGCGGATTCGGTTCTTGCGCATCTTGCCGGCGGTATGAGCAATGATCTCGTGATCGTTCTCCAGTTTGACGCGAAAAGTCGCGTTAGGGAGCAGTTCGACCACGAATCCGGGAAACTCGAGCAATTCTTCTTTCGACATGGCGCTCCTTCTAGTGTTGCCGCACCAGCGTTGGCAAGCGCGCAAAAAACCGTTCGCCGCGCCGACAGGCCGCCGCTCCGACGACCGCAGACGACACAAAAAGGCCCGGAGCACGCTGCGGCGCCGGGCGACCGCCAAATCCTATCGCATTTCCTGGCGAAAAGGAAAGAATGTCGCTCCGATGCGAGAAGTCCAGGACGGCGAAAGCGGAACGGCTCGAGCCGGCGCCGCCTGTGGCGTCCGAGCCCTCTTGACTCCGGACCGGCGCGCATTCACCGTTCATCTGGGAGAGGCTTCCCGAACTTGCGTCAGGAGTCCGCCATGACGACAAACGCTCGTAACAACACGGCTGCCTTGCACGGAATGGAAAAACGGGCCGCCGCAGTGTTCGCTTTCGCGATTGCACTAGGCGTGTCCGGGGGAGCCTTCGCGCAATGCGCGGGAGGCTATCACTCCAGCTCCGGCGCAGGCTCGACGGGATCCGCCGCTTCCGCGGGCAGCGTCCATTCGGCCGCTAGCTCGATGCATGCTGCGTCGACAGGGTCGTCGTGCGCCTCGGGCAGGGTCGCGCATAACGCCTCGAACTTTGCTTCGCTCCATTCCGCCGGGCTTGGCCGGGCGACCGGCCATGCGGGGTCGGGCCGAACGTATCGGGCCGCCGGCGCAGGCAACGTCAATAAAGACGTAAAGCGATCGGTCAAGCCCTGAACGCGCGCTAAGGCTCGGGCCCCTCCGTTGTTCGCGGCCCGCAAGTGGCGGGCGCGTGCGTAAGCGAAGATGTCGCCCGCCACGCTTGCGACCGCCACTTTTTGCGCTTTCGGCGTAGGGGCGTCGGAGCCGCCCGCCCGAGGTTGACCCGCCCGTTTGACATAGGACAGCCGCGCGCGATAGCGACGAACAGGGAGATGCGTCTCCGAGCTTGGCCGGCGCCGTCGTCGACTGTCGGTTGGAAAGGTTCAGCGGATTCCAGCGAGGCTCGCCTGGTCCAGGCGATCGAGGTCCGCCCACGCGATAGGGACGTAGGATGGCGGGCGCCTTGCCAGCGCCCCGCCTCCGCGATAGCGGTCCAGCCTCGTTTCGGATAGGAATGCCATGACTTCGACAATGGTCGTCGCGCCGTATGGGCCAGCGCTTGGCCGCGCCTGCGGATCTTGTACGCTCTGCTGCAAGGTCTATGCGTTGGCGGAATTCGAGAAGCCGCCCGGCCACTGGTGCCGCGAATGCGCGCCGGGGAAAGGGTGCAAAATCCACGACGAGGCGCCGGAGCAGTGCCGAAAATTCTTCTGTCTCTGGATGACCGACGCCAAGATGCCCGACGTCTGGCGGCCGGACCGCGCCAAATTCGTGCTTTCGATCTTCCCGCCGAACGGCTTCGTCTACGGCCAGGTCGATCCCGGCTCGCCGGGAGCCTGGCGCAAGGAACCCTACTTCGCCGGTCTGAAGGTCCTCGCCCGCTCGATTCTCGGCGAACACCGGCACGTAGTGATGTTCGTCGGCGAAGAGGCGACCCTGGTCATGCCGGACGATGCGATCCCGCTCGGTAAAATGACCGCGGCGGACCAGTTCCGCATCGAGCCGGCCTTCGGGCCGAACGGTCCGACCTGGCGGGCGACGAGGCTCTGAGCGACGGTCGCGGCCAGGACTCGCAACCGGTGACCCCCACTAGGAGCCCTACCGCGCGGCGTCCGTCCGCTCTATATGACGGCTGACCCCCATTCTCTTGAGGAGACGAACGCGTGAGCCCTGAAGGCGACAAGATTCCTGTCACCGTCCTCACCGGATACCTCGGCGCCGGCAAGACGACGCTGCTCAACCGCATTCTCAGCGAGCCGCACGGCAAGCGCTACGCCGTGATCGTCAACGAGTTTGGCGAGATCGGCATCGACAATGAGCTCGTAGTCGGCGCCGACGAGGAGGTGTTCGAAATGAACAACGGCTGCATCTGCTGCACCGTGCGCGGCGACCTGATCCGAATCATCGAAGGTCTGATGCGTCGCAAGGGCAAGTTCGATGCGATCATCGTCGAGACGACGGGCCTCGCCGATCCGGCTCCGGTGGCGCAGACCTTTTTCGTCGATGAGGACGTCCAGAAGGCCGCGCGGCTCGACGCGGTCGTCACTGTCGCCGACGCCAAATGGCTCGCCGCCCGGCTGCGCGACGCCCCCGAGGCAAAGAACCAGATCGCCTTCGCCGATGTCATCGTGATCAATAAGACCGACCTCGTCACCTGCGCGGAATTGCGCGAAGTCGAGGCGCGGATCCGTGCGATCAACCCGTATGCCGTGCTGCATCGCGCGCAGAATTGCGACGTCGCAATCGCCGACGTGCTGGAGCGGCGCGCCTTCGATCTCGACCGCATCCTCGACATCGAGCCGGAATTCCTCACCGCCGAGCAGCATGACCACGACCACGACCACGACCATGATCATGGTCACGGCCACGGGCACGAGAGTCACGGGCTCAAGCACTACCACGACGAGGACATGCAGTCGGTGTCCGTCCGCCTCGACGGCGAGGTCGACCCGGGCAAGTTCATGCCCTGGATCAATCGCGTGACCCAGGAGCAGGGCTTGAACATCCTGCGCTGCAAGGGCATCGTGGCGATGAAGAACGATCCCAAACGGTTCGTCTTCCAGGGCGTGCACATGATGCTCGATGGCGATTCGCAGCGCGAATGGCGACCCGGTGAAAAGCGGGAGTCCAAAGTCGTGTTCATCGGCCGCAATCTGGAGGAGGACGACATCCGCACGGGTTTTCTGGGCTGCGCAGCGTGAGACGGCTCGCCACACTGTGAGCGACGCTCCGACCCCGACCTCGTTGACCCAGCACCTCGGCGTTTTCGACGCGGGCGCCGAGGTTGTCGCGGCGTTCTTTCTCGGCGAGACGCCGGCGCTCGCGCTCGCCGACGGCGTCGTCGTCGTCGGCGAGCCCAAGGCGCAAAAGCGCGTCGCCGCGCATCCGGAGGCGGCGATCCTCTTTGCGGCCTCCGACGGCAGGACGCTTCTAACCGGCGGCGACGACGGGCGGGTCACGGCGGTCACAGCTGACGGAGAGGTCCGGGAGATCGCCGACGAGAAGGGCCGCTGGATCGATGCGCTCGCCGTACGCGGCGGGAATTACGCCTGGAGCGCCGGCAAGACGGTCAGCGCGCGCGACGAGGCGGGCGCCGTGAAGACCTGGGAGGCGCCTTCGAGCGTGAGGGGCCTCGCTTTCCAGCCGAAGGGCTATCGCCTGGCGGCGACGCATTACAACGGGGCGACGCTCTGGTTCCCGAAGGTCGAGGGCGCGCCGCAGACGCTGATGTGGAAAGGCGCCCATCTCGACGCCACCTTCTCGCCGGACGGGCGCTTTCTGGTCACCTCGATGCAGGAGAATGCGTTGCATGGCTGGCGGCTCGTCGACTCGCGCGACATGCGGATGACGGGCTATCCGGGCAAGACGCGCTCGCTGGCGTGGTCGCACGACGGGAACTGGCTCGCCACGTCGGGAGCCGAGGCCGCCGTGGTCTGGCCGTTCAAGGACAAGGACGGGCCGATGGGCAAGGCCCCGCGCGAATGCGGCGTGCGCGAGGCGCGGGTGACCAAGGTCGCTTTTCATCCCCGTGCGCTCGTGCTCGCCATCGGCTATGCGGACGGCCTCGTGCTCCTCTGCCGGCTCGCCGACGCCGCCGAGATCCTGGTCCGCGCTCCGGGCGGCGGCCCGGTTGGCGCGCTCGCCTGGAACGGCGACGGCGCCCGGCTCCTCATCGGCTGCGAGTCCGGAAAGGCTGGTTTGCTGAACCTGCCGGGATGAAGGACCTGGGAAGCTCAAAAAGTGTCTTTCGATCCTTCGCCGCTGCTCCCGCCGTTTCATCTCGGCGATCTCGAGTTGAAAAACATCATCGTCATGGCGCCGCTGACCCGCAATCGCACCGCGCGCGATCGGCTGCGACGAGGAGCCGATCTCAACACGTTCGATCGGAGGACCTTCTCCGGCGGCGGCGAGCATGGCTACGATCCGATGCTCGCGAGCGTAGCATGGCCGGAGCGGTCGCGCTGGCAAAACTCGTCGTCGCGCCTCCAAAGGGCTTGCCAGGCGGCGCGGGAAGTCCGAATTTCCGCGCTTCACGGGGAGCGCCGCCTCGGACGCCATGAGCAAGGCTTTCATCGGAGTGGACGTCGGCACGGGCAGCGCCCGCGCTGGCGCGTTTGACACGCGCGGGCATCTCATCGCCAGCGCCAGACGGCCGATCGGGCTATGGCGAGACCCCGGGGACGTCGTCGAACAGTCTTGCGCCGACATCTGGCGCGCGACGACGGAGGCGGTTCGCGAGGCGGTCGAGGCGAGCGGCTTTGCGCCCAGCGCCTTCCGCGGCGTCGGCTTTGCCGCAACCTGCTCGCTGGTCGCGCTTGACGCCGCGCTCTCCCCGTTGTCGATCAATCGCGTCGGCGCTCCGGGGCGCGACGTGATGGCGTGGATGGATCATCGGGCGACCGAGGACGCCGAGCGCATCAACGCCGCGGGCCATGAGAGCCTTCGTTATGTCGGGGGCGCATTGTCGCCCGAGATGCAGACGCCGAAACTCGCCTGGCTTAGCCAGACGAAGCCGGAGACGTTCGCCAAAGCCAAGCATTTCCTGAGTCTTAACGACTTCCTATCTTTCCGCGCGACGGGCTCCCTTGCGCGCTCGCTCTGCTCGGTCGTCTGCAAGTTCGGCTATCAGGCGCATGAGCGGCGCTGGCCCTCCGAGTTTCTCCAAAGCGTTGGGCTTGGCGCGCTTGCCGAGAATGATTTCGCCCGGCTCGGCTCGGAAATCATCGAGCCCGGAATGCCGGTGGGAAACGGACTGATCCGCGAAGCGGCTGCGGCCATGGGGCTCGCCGAGGGCGTCCCGGTCGGAGCGGGGCTCGTCGACGCGCACGCCGGCGCGCTGGCCTCGTTCGCCGCCAGCGACGACGGTCGGCCGGGCGATCCCCGCCTCCGGCTGGCGCTCATTCTCGGCACCTCGTCCAGCTGCCTTGCCGTGTCGGACGAGGCTCGCTTTATCGACGCCGTCTGGGGACCGCACCTGTCGGGGTTGATTCCGGACCAGTGGCTTATGGACGGCGGACAGTCGGCGTTCGGAGCGGCGATCGATCGGCTTGTCCGCATGCATCCGCTGTCCAGCGCGGTCGCGGCGCAAGACTATGACGCGCTGGAACGCGGGATCGCCACGCGCGCAGGCAGCCTGTCGCGGGCCGCCCTGCTGGCCGACGGCCTGCACGTGCTGCCGTCGTTCATCGGCGAGCGGGCGCCGGTCGCCGACGCGGCAACGCGCGGCGGCGTGGTCGGGCTCGACCTGCGCGAGGACCTGGCCAGCCTCGAGGAACTTTATGTCGCAGGCCTGTGCGGGCTCGCCTATGGAATCGCCGAGATCGTCGCGGCGTACGGCCGCGCCGGCTATGCCTTCGAGACGATGGTGGCGAGCGGCGGCGCGTCGCGGAGCCGTCTGGTGCGCCAGATTGTCGCCGACGTCTGCGGCATGCCAGTCGCGTTGCTGCAGACGCCAGAGCCGGTTTTGCTCGGCTCGGCGATGATCGGCGCGGCCGCGTCGGGAGACACGACCGTGACTTCGGCGATGCAGTCGATGTCGTCGCTCGGCGAGCGCGTCGAGCCGGCCCGCGGCGCCATTTCCGCCTTCCACACCCGCAAACGCCGGGCCGCCGCTCTCCTCGCCCGAGCGGAACGCGAGGCGCGTCTGGCGATGCGGGCGGTGCGCTGGCCCGAGGTCGTCATATTCGACTGCGACGGCGTTCTGGTCGACAGCGAGCTGATCGCGCTGGGCGTGACCCGCCGCATGCTCGGCGAGGCTGGGCTCGCGCTCAGCGACGAAGAGACGCGCGAGCGCTTCCTCGGCCTGCGCCAGGACCGTGTGCTCGAACGGATCGCCCGGGAAGTCGGCCGGCCGCTGCCGAAAGACTTCACCGCCACGCTGGGGCAGGAAATCCTCGCCACCTTCGCGCACGAGCTCAGGGGCGTCGAAGGCGTGCGGCAGGCGGTCAACGGTCTTCATGCCCGCGTCTGCGTCGCCTCGTCGAGCGCGCCGCAGCGTCTTCGTTTCGCGCTACGCGTGACCAACTACGAATCCCTGTTCGCCCCGAACATATTTTCCGCCGCCGACGTCGAACGCGGCAAGCCGTACCCTGACCTCTTCCTATTCGCAGCCGGCGCGATGACCGCGAGGCCGGAGGATTGCCTCGTCATTGAGGACAGCGTGGCCGGCGTGACGGCGGCGCGGGCCGCCGGCATGACGGCATTCGGCTTCGTCGGGGCGAGCCATTTCTCGGAACCGGCGCAGGCCGCGGAATTGACCTCGGCCGGGGCGGCGCTCATTTTCGACGACATGGCGCGGCTGCCGGATATTGTTGCGGGCTGGTTGTCGCCGGCAACGGCGCAGGGAGCATCATGGCGCGCAGGGCGGACCACGACGTGCTGAGGCTGGACGAGGCCGCGCGCGCCGGCTGGCTCTATTATGTCGCCGGCAACACGCAGGACGAGATCGCGCGCAAACTCGGCATTTCACGCCAAGCGGCGCAGCGCCTCGTGTCACTCGCGATCAGCGAGCGCCTGATCAAGGTCAGGCTCGATCACCCGATCGCCCGCTGCATGGAACTCGCCGCGGCCTTGAGGCTGCGCTACGACCTGCGCTTCTGCGACGTCGCTCCGACCGACCCCGACTTCGACCTCTTCGACGCTCGGCATCGCGCAGGCCGCGGCGGCCGAATTCGAGCGCTGGTTGAGACGACCCGAGCCGGCCGTCATCGGCATCGGTACCGGTCGAACGATGCGTGCGGTCGCCGATCAGCTGCCGCCGATGGAGTGCCCGCAGCACAAGCTGGTGGCGCTGGTCGGCACCGCCAAGATCGACGGATCGGCCTCGTTTTACGATGTGATCATCCGCGCCTCCGATACGGTGCGCGCGCCCCACTACCCGATGCCGCTGCCGGTCGTGGCGCGCTCGGTCGAGGAACGCGAGCTTCTGACGAGCCTCGCCTCGGTGAAAAGCCTGTTCGACCTGGTCGAGCACACCGACGTGACCTTCGTCGGAGTCGGTTCGATCGGCGATTCGTCGCCGCTGGTGCAGGACG
The DNA here is from genome assembly GCA_963816065.1 of uncultured Alphaproteobacteria bacterium. Classification (GTDB taxonomy): domain Bacteria; phylum Pseudomonadota; class Alphaproteobacteria; order Rhizobiales; family Beijerinckiaceae; genus Roseiarcus. The sequence goes on from CAWFJG010000026.1 coordinate 140,872, forward strand.
GCATCATCACCCGGCAGGAGGCCGAGGCGATGCGCAACCTCGGCGCGGTCGGCGAGATCACCGGCTGGGCCTTCGACGGCGCAGGCCGGGTCCTCAATGAGGGCGTCAACCAGCGGGTCGCCGGCGCGCCGCTTCGGAAAGCTGGAAATCGCCTGGTGATCGGCGTCGCGATGGGCCCCTCGCGGCGCGCGCCCCTGCGAGCGGCGCTGACGGGTGGCTTGATCTCCGGCCTGGTGACGGACGAATCGACGGCCGAGAATTCTGCTGCAACGATAAGCTGCCCGAATTGAACGCGCGACCTCTTCGTTCATCGCCAGAGACCCGGCGCTTAGCCATCCCGACCTGTCTTCTTACCAGCGCCCGAATGAGGCGTTCGCGCTATCGTTGAACCTCGTCCGGTCCGGCCCAAAGTCCTCTGGTATTCGTACTGCGCGACCTCTTGTCAGGGGAAACTGGCGGCGAGTTCCGGGGGCGGCCAGGTTGCAAAGCGCGGCCGGAATTCCTTTTTTCCGCGCGGGAATAGCGGGCCATGCGAGCGGCCGGACAGGGCGCTGCCGGATGGGCGCAAAATCATCCCGCTCTAGCCGAGCAGACTCAGCGCATTCGGCGCGAAGAAGCCGAGGCCCAAAAGGACGGCGCCGATCGCCCCCAGTCCGACGCTGAGCCACAGGAGCGCGCCAATGTCGGTGATGATCGCGGCCGAGGCCAGCACGATCGCGATCTGGGTCAAGCCGCTGCCGAGCTCGTAGCGCTCGAGCCGCCGGTTCGCCAGCTCGCGCGTCTCGGTCGCCGCTTCGGCGCGTTTCTGAATGGCCTCGAGGCTGTCCTGCGGTTTGTCGGGATCGTGGTCGAGGCGAGCGACCGTGGCGCGAAACGCCTCGATCCGCTTGTCGAACGCTGGCTGGGCGTTGTCGCCGACCGCGGCCTTCTGGGCTTCGAGAAGCTCGGCGGCCGTTTCGGCCACGGTCGAGCGAATGCGCTTCGCCTGATAGAAGTTGAACAGATCGGACGCCTCGATGTCGCTTTCCGTTGCGAGATGCTGGGCTCTTTTCGCGCCCGCCTCCGACAGCGCGAGCAGCAGCGCGAGGATGGCGATGACGAGCGCGGCCCTGCGGTCTTTCTCCTTCGCCTCGATCGCAGTCTCGGCGGGATCGTCGCTCATTGTGTGCCTCCCCTGTTGGCCTTGAGGTTGCTGGACCCCGCCCGAAACCGCCTTTGCGCCGGCGTCCATGCTTGCGGAGCGCGCGAAAGACTGCGCTCGCCGTCAGTGCGGCTCGCGCTCGCCGGCCGGTCGACCGGCGGCGTCCAACGCCTTCTGATCGGCGAAAAGGCGGGCGACCTCGCAACCGAACCGGACAATCGATTCGCGCAATTGTGCGTCGGTTTCGCCGGATTCGGGGTCACGCCCGGCGATCCGGCCGCGCAGGGATTCAATTTCGCGCTGCAGCGCCTTTCCCTCCGCCGTGAAAGGCGCAGACAGCGAAGGATCAACCACGACTCGCCAATCCCGCGCTCCTGCCGTTCGACGATGTTCGCACACCGTCAGCCGGCTGAATAGGCGATTGCCCCCCTCAATCGCCCGATCAGAACGGATTCCAGGTGGCGCTCGGGGTGAATTTCAGATAGCCGACATTGACGCCGAGCCGGGCGCCGACGCCGGTGCGGATCGGCACGACGATGACGCCGTCCGCGCCCAGCGCGGTGAAGCCGAAGCCGCCGACGAAATAGGCCGAGCCGTCGATGCCGCCGAATCGGCTGGTAGATCGCCGCGACCGCCGGCAGGTTGTAGACCAGCATCATCGTGCGGTCGCCGTCGGCGCCGGCGTCGAAGCCGAGCGAAGGGCCCTGCCAGAAGATCGGCTGGTCGCCGGCGTTGCGGGTGTACATCTTGCCTTCGCCGTAGCGCAGGCCGCCGACGAACGCGCCGGAGGCCTCCTGGCCGAGGACATAGGCGTTGGGCAGGCCCCAGCGCCGGGCCGCCTCCTGGACCGCCTCGGCCAGCCCGCGCGACACGGCTGCCAAAGAACTTGGTGGCCGTTGTCGACGATCTCGTCGGCGGAAAAGTGCGTCGGCCGAACGTCGGCCCGGGCGCGGCCGGACAGGGCGCCAGCGGACCGCGGCCATCGCCAGAGCGTGTCGCCGCGTCACACTCGTCATCAGCGGCGCTCCTTTGCCGCGCGCCCGAACGCCGCGCGTCCTGCGCCGATGCGCGTCCCGCCAAAGCCGGCGCGTCATCCGCGGCGCATTCTCCCAGCGCGTTGACGGCAAATTAACGCTGCCCGCAGCGGCTCGCGCCGCGGCCGGGTCGCCCCAGGCGACGAACCCGCCGTTGCGCAGGTCCGCGTCGGCCTTTCCGTAGAGAAGCGGCGCTCCGCATCGCATCGAGAACGACTCCCCCGGCGGCGCGCAGCACGGCGTCGCCGGCCGCGGTGTCCCATTCCATCGTCGGCCCGAACCGGGGATAGACGTCGGCCAGTCCTTCGGCGAGCGACGCAGAACTTCAGCGAGGAACCGCGCGAGCGCCGCTCGGCGATCGGAAGTCGCGCGAGAAACGCTTCGGTCGCGGGGTCGCCGTGCGAGCGGCTCGCCAGGGCGACCAGGCGCGCCGGCGCGCGGGCGCGTGCGAATCGGCCGCCACGGCGGCCCTGTCGGGCAGGCGCGGCGCCGACGGGCGCGTCGCAGACGAAGGCGCGCTCGCCGCCGAACCACAGCCGCGCCAGCGCGGCGCGTAGACGGCGCCGGCGATCGGCCTGCCGCGCTCGACCAGCGCGACATTGATCGTGAATTCGCCGTTGCGGGCGATGAATTCCCGCGTTCCGTCGAGCGGATCGACGAGGAGGAAACTGTTCGGCGATCGCGACCGCGTCGCCCGCGGCGACGCTTCCTCGGCGACGATCGGCAGGGGTCGAGGCAGCAGGCGCGGCGAGGCGGTCGCAGATGATCGCCTCCGCGCGTCGTCGGCGAGCGTGACCGGGCTGCCGTCCGCCTTGGCGCGAGACGTCGCCGCCGCGCGCGTAGACTTCCATCACCGCCGGCCCGGCCGCCAGCGCGACCTCCGCCAGGCAGACCGCCAGATCGCGTCGCGCGTAGGGCGATCGAAGTCGAGCGGGCCGATTGGGCGTGACAGCGGCGGACATTCCGTCCTTGTCGCCAGAAATCTGTAGCCGGCGCGAGGCCCTGCCAGGGAATCGCCGGATCTTCCGCGGCGCGAGGGTATCGCGGCGGCCAGAGCGAATCGGCTACGCAGCAGTCGTCGATATCGCGTCTTCGCGGCGCCGCCAGCCGCGCCAACCCGACGGGCATTGACCATAGGATCAGCCGCTTGACAATCGCTCTTCGCCCCTCGACCTCGCCGCCCTGCTGTGTTCGCGCGTCTGCCACGACGTGATCAGCCCAGTCGGCGCGATCGTCAACGGTCTGGAGGTGCTCGACGGCGAAGAGGACGAGGACATGCGCGCGATCGCCATGGACCTCATCAAGAAGAGCGCCGATTTCCGCCTCGGCGCGGCTGCAGTTCTGCCGGCTCGCCTTCGGCGCCGCCGGCTCGCTCACCGCGTCGATCGACACTGGCGACGCGGAGAACGTGGCGCGCGGCCTGATCGGCAACGATCGAACGACGCTTGCGATGGGACGCGCCACGACGGCTCGCGCCCAAGAACGCGGTCAAGCTTCTGCTCAATCTTTGCCTGATCGCGGTCGAGCGCGGCGCCGCGCGGCGGGGTCATCGCGGTCGACCTGACCGGCGAGGGCGACGACGATGGCGAATCCAGGTCGAGGCCAACGGGCCGAACGCGCGGCTTCCCCACACCGCCGCGACCTGTTCTCCGGCGCCCGAGTCGAGACGATCGACGGCCACTCCATCCAGCCCTACTATACGAATCTGCTCGCCCGGGACTGCGGCATGACGATCGAAGCGGTGACGGGCCCGGAGTTGGTGACGCTAATTGCGGCGCGCGCGGCCTCGTGGTCCGAAAGCGGCGAGAAACTTCCGTCGCGCCTACCCGGATAACGCGAATTCCCACTCCCTGTTGGAACGCCGAAACCATTCCTGCCGAAGTGGCGGATGTCTGACTTCGCCGGATCGGCGACGTCTGTCATCAAACACGGCGGACGGGAGTTGACCTTCGTCCGCGAATCCGCAGGCGCTTATTCGTTGACCGGCGAATTGTCGCTCATCGGATTGGGCTCGGCGCTCGGCAGTTCTTGTTCGGATTGCGCGGCGTTGAAGCCATAAGGGGATCGCAGCCGGCGTCGCCGGCCGCGTTGCGGGAACCGGGCGTCGCCCGACGAACCCTCGACGAAACCGGGCGTCGAGGCCTCGTTCGCTCAGGCTCTGCGGCTGGCTGGGCCTCGACGACCTGCGGCGGCGGCGAATCCGATTCCGCCGGGATCGGCCTGGTGGGGCCGGTTATGAACGACGGCAGCGCCGGGGCGCCGACCGGTTCGGGCGCGCTCTCGCGCACTGGCTGCGGTTGCGGACCGGGCTCCCGATACGGGCGGAAATCGCGCGGCCTGCCATCGCGATTCTGGCGATTGTCTCGATATCCGTCGGCGCGATCGCCAAACTGCCGGTCCTGGCGTGGGCCGCGGTCTGGAAAGCGATTGTTTGGTCTGGTCCTGGCGCGGCTGATATCCGCCCCGATCGTTCTGGCCCTGCCGCTCGGGGTCGAAAGCCGGCCGTTCGAGATAGGGCTGCGGCGCGTTCGGGGCGCCCGGCGGGTTCGGAAAGGCGCCCTGCTGCTGCGGGGCCGACGCCGCCGCACGCTCGGCTGGCGAGGCGAACCGATCCGACAGCCCGCTGATAGTCGTCGTCGTCAAGATCGTCGACGTCGCCTTCGCCGGCCGGACGCGGCTGACCGCCCTGGGCCATGCGCCTGGGCCGCCTGCGCGGCGGCAATGAGCCGGAAATAGTGCTCGGCGTGCTGGAGGTAGTTCTCCGCCGCGACCGGGTCGCCGCCAGTATGCGCGTCGCGCGCGAGCTGAAGATATTTCTCCGCCACATGATGCGCGTTTCCGCGAATCTTTACGTCGGGGCCGTTCGACTCATAGGAGCGCGTCAAAGGGTTGGGGCCGCGCCGACCGTTGGTCGGCCTGCCGCGCATCCTTTTGTTCTGACCTGGTCTCATTGCCTTTTCCAGTTTGTGTCGGGTCGCGCCGCGGTCGGCGTCAACAGCGCCGGCGCGGAAACACGCTCGATCGTTTCGTCAATTCCATTTGCCGTCGCGTTCGTCGTGCTCGACGACAAACCGTCGCCCCCTCGCCCACGGTCCGCTCCGGATGATCACCGCGGTCAATCGTCCGGGGCGCGTCCGCTTTGGCTTCGCCAACTTCTCGCCGGTTACGACGTCATCCGTACAGCGTGGCTTCAGGATATCGACGAAGACCCCCGCCGGAGTTCGCGCGGAGTCTTCCGAGCTTGGGCTCAATTCAGTGGCGTTCGTCTAAGCGAGCGGTCCGATCTCGCGAACGGCGCCCCTCTGCCCCATCCTTCGCGCCGCTCGACCGAGCCGATTTACGGCGATTCTCCGATATAGATACCTGTTTTTCGTCTGGCCGCCAAGCGCCGAATCGGCGATATCGCACCGATTTCGGCGCGAAGCGGCTTCCCGCACTATTTCAATGGGGCGCCGCTCTGCGCCTGCTGCTGTTGCGGCCTGACTCCGGCCGCCACCGGGGCGCGATAGCCCTTCGGCGGATCGGTCAGCCATTCGCGGTCCGGCTCGGGACCCAACTTCGACGACTTGCCGATCCCGACCCAGCCCAATGGATTCAGGCTTCCCGAGCACCGACGACGACTGCGCGGCGTCCGCACTTGCCGTCGGGCAGCCGCGGCTTCGTCGGACTGATCCGATGCGCGGACCGTGACGGGCGCGTTGGGGAAGGGATGCGTATAGCGCAGGCGCGCATCGCCGACGCCGGCAATCGCCTTCTTGCCTTCTTCCTTCGCGAGCCTTCTTGCGCTGCGTCTCCTGGTTCACCGGCCAAGGCCCCCTCGGTCGGACGCTCGCGCCGGGCGGCGGAAGATCCATCGACTTGCGGCACGACGATTTTGCCGTGCTCGCGATATTCGATCGGCGCGGCTTCTCTCCCTTGCCCAGGTTGAAGCCGATCAAGGGACTGACGATCGAGCCAAGGCCCACCCACAGGGGCGCGGCCCCGTCGTCGCCCGCGCGCGCCGCGCCTGTCGCCGAGACAAGACCGCGGCCGCCGTCATGGCGAGTCAAAGCTCCGCGAACTGCTGAAATGCATGCCCTCTCTCCTTGCGATCGCCGCGGACAGGGCCACCCCAGGCCGCGCAGCCTCATCGTATCGAAAATTCCGGCTATTCCATGGCGCAACCGCGTTGATCGCCCCTACGCGTCACACGCGCGGGCGACAAAGCGCAGCGCTCATCGCCGCTCCGGCCGGAGACGCCGGCGCTCCGGCCCCGGACCGGGAGATCCGCGAACCGAACACGAGATCGATGACCAGCAGCGCGACGCCGACGTTGATGGCCGCATCGGCGAGATTGAACACGAAGAAATGCCGGCCGAAGGCGTGAAGATCGAGAAAGTCGACGACCGCGCCATGGGCAAGCCGGTCGAGCGCATTGCCGAGCGCCCCGCCGATGATCGCGCCCAGCCCGCAGGCGGCCAACGTACGAGCGGCTGCGCCGCCAGCCACCAGCCGAGCAGCGCGATCGCCGCCGAGGGTCACGCCGAGCAGGATCGCCCGGCCCGATCGCCGAGTCCTGGGTGAAGAGGCTGAAGGAGATGCCCGCGGTTCCAGCGAAGCGACGAGATCGAGAAACGGCGTGAACGGCGTCGCTTCGAGCGCGGCCTGCGGCCGGCGCGAAAGCAGCGCGAGCCTTCACGGCCTGGTCGGCCGCAAGAACAGCGAGCGCGACGAGGGCCCCGAGCGCGCGCGGCTTCACGGCAAGCGGCCGAGCGCCCTGAGTTCGCGCAAGCGCCTCGGCGTCGCGCGGGGTGACGTCGGGAAAATCGGGCGAGGCGGTCGACGGATCGAAATAGCGCCAGGAGCGCGCGCATTTGACGCCCTTCGCGCGCTCGACGACGACGGCGACGTCCGGCAGTTCCGGCAGGCGGAAAGCGCCTTCGGGCGCCGGCCGCTCCGTCTCGATGGCGATATCGGAGGTGATGCACACTTCGGCGAAATCGACCCCGGCGAGCGCCTCGATGTGCTCCGGCCGGCTGAGATAGACGCGCGGCGCGGCCTCGAGCGACGAGCCGATCTCCTTGTTGGCGCGCGCGATCTCGATCGCGCCGGTCACGGCGAGGCGCAGGGCGCGGATCGTCTCCCACTTTCGCGCCAGCGCGTCGTCGCGCCATGCGGCCGGGATCGTCGGGAAATTGTTCGAGATGGACCGAGCGGTGCGCAGGGTCGCGCGACGACCCACGCCTCTTCGGCGGTGAAGACGAGAATCGGCGCGAGCCAGACCGTAACGCGCGCGGAAGATGTGCTCGATCGCCTCGAGCGCGCCGCAGCCGTTTGGCGCTCGACGGCGGGTCGCAATAGAGCGCGTCCTTGCGGATGTCGAAATAGAACGCCGACAGGTCGGCGTTCATGAACGCCGACAGCGCGGCGATCACGCGCGCATAGTCGAAGTTGGCGTAGGCCTCGCGCACCTTGGCGTCGAGCTCGGCGAGCTTGTGCAGCATCAGCCGATCGAGGTCCGCCATCCCGGCGAAGCCGACGGCGTCGCCTCGCTCGTGATGCGCGAGCGTGCCCAGCATCCAGCGGATCGTGTTGCGCAGCTTGCGGTAATTGTCGCTGACGGCCTTGAGGATCTCCGGGCCGATGCGCTGGTCGTCGGAATAGTCGACGCTCGCCACCCAAAGCCGCAGGATGTCGGCGCCGGACGCGCTGATCACGTCCTGCGGGAACGTCTGGTTGCCGAGCGACTTCGACATTTTGCGCCCCTTCTCGTCGAGCGTGAAGCCGTGCGTCAGCACGATGTCGAACGGCGCCCGGCCGCGCGTGCCGCAGCTCTCGAGCAGCGACGACTGGAACCAGCCGCGATGCTGGTCGGAGCCTTCGAGATACATCACCTCGTCCGACCCGCCGTCGACCGCTCGCCGGATGCCGGCGAGCCCGGGAAAATGGACGGCGTCCTCGAGCACGAAAGCGTGGGTCGAGCCGGAATCGAACCAGACCTCGAGCAGGTCGTCGATCTTGTCGTAATCGTCCGGATCGTGCTTGTCGCCGAGGAAGCGCTCGCTTCGCGCCCTCGGCGAACCAGGCGTCGGCGCCCTCGCTTTCGAAGGCGTCGGCGATGCGCGCGTTGACCTCCTCGTCGAACAGGACTTCGTGTCCGCCCTTGCGCACGAAGATCGGCGAGCGGCACGCCCCAGGCGCGCTGGCGCGACAGCACCCAGTCGGGCTTGTTGGCGACCATGCCCCTGATGCGGTTTTCGCCGGTCGGCGGCGCCCAGCGGGTCTCTTCGATCGCGTCGACGCGCCAACTCGCGGAGGGTCTGTCCGCCCGAGTCGTTGGCGAAGGGTCGGTCCATGGCGATGAACCATTGCGGCGTGTTGCGGAAGATGACCGGCTTCTTCGACCGCCAGCTATGCGGATATTGGTGCTTGAGCTTTCCGCGCGCGATCAGCGCGCCGGCGTCGATCAGCGCCTTGATGACCGCCTCGTTGGCGTCGCCCTTCTCGCCCTTGTCGGTGAGCACGCGCTTGCCCGTGAAGCCCGGCGCTTCGTCGGTGAAGGCGCCGTTCTCGTCGACCGTGTAGGGGATGCGCGTGTCGATGCCCGCGCTCGCTGAAGCGAGCCGGGTGCTGGCGGTCCAGAGGTCGAAGTCCTCGCGGCCGTGGCCCGGCGCGGTGTGGACGAAGCCGGTGCCGGCGTCCTCGGTGACGTGATCGCCGTCGAGCAGCGGCACGTCGAAGCCATAGCCGATGCGCGCGAGCGGATGGGCGCAGGCCATCGCCGGCAGAGCGTCTCGCCGTCGACGTCGCCGACGCAGCTCGTAAGCCTCGACTTGCGCCGCGCCGAACACGCCTGCGGCGAGCGACTTCGCGAGAATGTAGGTCGACCCGGCCTTCGCCCAGTTGTCGGCCGGCGCCTCGGTCACGCGATAGCGGCCATAGGCGATGCGCCGCGAAAAGGCGATCGCGCGATTGCCGGGGATCGTCCAAGGCGTCGTCGTCCAGATGACGACCGCAGGCGTCTTCGCCCTCGACCGGAAACGCCACATAGACCGTGTCGCTGGTATAGTCCTCGTATTCGACCTCGGCTTCGGCGAGCGCGGTCTTTTCGACCACGCTCCACATCACCGGCTTGGAGCCGCGATAGAGCAGGCCGTTGGCGACGAATTTGAAGATTTCGCGGGCGATCTGCGCCTCGGCGGGATAGCTCATCGTCGTATAGGGATGGTCCCAGTCGCCGATCACGCCCAGGCGCTTGAACTCCTCGCGCTGCACGCGAGACCCAATGCTCGGCATAGGCCCGGCATTCCCGGCGGAACGCGATCATCGCGTCGGGATCGGAGAAGTCGGGCTTCGCCTTGCCCTTCGTGCGGTAGAACTCCTCCTCGACCTTCCATTCGATCGGCAGGCCGTGGCAGTCCCAGCCCGGGACGTAGTTCGAATCCTTGCCCGCCATCTGGTGCGAGCGGACGACCATGTCCTTGAGGATCTTGTTGAGCGCGGTGCCGATATGGACATTGCCGTTGGCGTAGGGCGGCCCGTCGTGCAGCACGAACTTCGGCCGGCCCTTGCCGCTCTCGCGAAGCGCGCCGTAGAGGTCCTCGCGCGCCCAGCGCGCGAGGATTTCCGGCTCCTTCTGCGGCAGGCCCGCCCGCATCGGAAAATCGGTCTTCGGCAGAAACAGCGTCTGCGAATAGTCGAGGCCTTTGTCGGGCGCGTCGGTCATGAGAATTGCGGGCCAGATTCGAGTTGAGTCGGAGCGAGGCCGCGAGGGAATTAGAGGATTTGGCGCGAATCGCCAAATCTCGCCGATTCAGGCCGGCGGCGCCAGAATCGCGCGCGGCGCGCTCGATGTCGCGCTCCATCTCGTCGACCAGCGAGGCGAGCGAATCGAATTTGCGCTCTTCCCGGATGCGCTCGACGAATTCGACCTCCATCTCGCGGCCGTAGAGGTCGCCGGCGAAATCCAGCAGATGGACCTCGAGCAGCGGCGGGCCGTTATCGACGGTCGGCCGGACGCCGAAACTGGCGACGCCGGGTGAGCGTCTTGCCGTCGACCGCGCGCTCTGACGGCGTAGACGCCGTGCGCAAGCCGGTTGGTCGGCTCGAGCGCGATATTGGCGGTCGGAACGCCGAGCGTGCGGCCGAGCCGCTGGCCCTGGAATGACCGGTCCCGACACGCAGTAGAGGCGCCCGAGGCCGCGCGCCGCGGCCTCGACGTCGCCGCGCTCGAGCGCCCGGCGGATCGCGGTCGACGAAACGACCCGGCCTGCGTCGCCGGCGCCGTCCTCGACCTTGGCGACAATCTCGACCGCGAAGCCGTAGCGCGCGCCCGCTTCGGCGAGAAAGGCCGGCGTGCCCGACCGGCCTTTGCCGAAATGAAAGTCCCATCCGACCACGACCGCGCCGACGCCGAGCCGCGCGACAAGGACTCGGCGACGAATTCCTCCGCGCGTCAGCGAGGCGAGCGCGGCGTCGAAGGTCAGCACGACGATGCCGGAAAGCCCGAGGCGCTCGCAGAGCGCTCGCCTTGATCGCCGGCGGCGTCAGGCGGAACACGACCGGCCGCTCGGCGAAATAGTCGGCCGGATGCGGCTCGAAGGTCAGCAGCGCGCTCGGCGCGCCCCGCTCCCTGGCCAGCGCCAAGGTCCGCGCGATGACCGCCTGATGGCCGAGATGGACGCCGTCGAAATTTCCGATCGCGTAGACGGCGCCTTCGAGCCCGGGCGGCGGGCGCGTCGGGTCCGTGGCGAGCACGAAGCCGTTGCGTCATTGCGTCCTGCCGATCCTCGGGCTCCGCGGCGTCCGACGCCTCGGCCGGCGGGAAACTGCCGCGCGCGCCCGAAACGGTCAAGCGCGTCGCATGCCTCGCTTTCGGGGCGGGCGGAACGCTGAGAACGCCCTCGCCCTCGAGCACGACCTTGTCGCCGACCCGGCATTCGCATTGCAGCCGGACCCGGCGGCCTTTTTCGGTCAGTTCGAGCACCTCGACGCTGACGTCGACGACGTCGCCGATCATGACCGGACCGAGAAAGTTGAGCGTCTGCGAGATGTACACCGCGCCGGGCCCCGGAAGCCGCATGCCGATCACCGCGGAAATGAGGCTGGCGGTGTAGAGTCCATGCACGATCCGCCCGCCAAACCGCGTCTTGCGGGCGAAATGCTCGGAAAGATGGATCGGATTGTGGTCGCCGGACAGTTCGGCGAATCCGATCACGTCCTCGTTCTCGACCGTCTTCTGATCGTCTCGCGCATGCCGACCGCGAGGTCTTCGAAATAGAGGATCTGGAATGTCGGCTTCTGCATGTCGTCTGAGGCTTCCCATCGGCGGTTCTCGATCGGGACTAGCTGAAACCGATGGCCTGGCTCCACGACGCCCGTCCGAAGCCCGCGAGGTCGATCGAATTCGCCGATCAATGCGTCGGCTGTGACTGCGAACCTCAGGCCCTGGAGGCGCGCCGATCGCGGCGACCGGCCACAGCGCATGCTCCGCGTAGAGGCGCCTGAGTTCGGCCGGATCGGCGGGCGTCGTCGGCGTCTCGCCGTGAAGCGCCGCCCGATGAATGCCATGGGTGACGAAGAGCGCGTCGAGCCCGGCGCGCGCCGCGCCGGCGATATCGGTGTTCATGCCGTCGCCGATCGCCGAGCACGCGCGCTCTGTCGACGGCGCGCCGCGAGCGCCGCGTTCCGCCAGCGCCAGCGCGCGGGCGTAGATCGGCGGATGGGGCTTGCCGGCGTAGACGACCGCGCCGCCGATCGCCTCGATACCGGCGCGCGAGCGCTCCGGCGCAATAGACGAGGACGTCGCCGCGATGGATCACGATGTCCGGATTGGCGCAGACCATGGGCATGCGCGCGAGCAGCCATGGCGCCGAGGTCCGGGTCGTAGTCGTCGGGAGTTTCGGTCTCGTCGTCGCGCAGCCCGGTGCAAAGCGCGTAATCGCGCCTCTTCGAAGGCGACGAGCTTCGGCGGGCGGCCTGTCGCCTCCGCGGCCGCCTCGAACAGGCTGAAGTCGCGGGCGGGCCCGATGTGGAGGACGGGCTCGTCGATCCGCTCGTCGATGAGGCCGATGGTCACGTCGCCCGAGGTCGCGATGGCGTCGAACGCGTCCGGCGAGACGCCGAGCTTCACAGCTGGCGGCGGATCGGCGCGCGAAGGCCGCGGCGCGTTGGTGATCAGGACGACCGCGCCGCCGCGCCGGCGAAAGGCGACGAGCGCTTCCGACGCCGGCGCGAACGCGCCACGCCATTATGCAGAACGCCCCAGATGTCGCAGAGGATTGCGTCGTAGCGGTCGGAGATGTCGCCGAGACCGTCGATCTGGCGAACCTCCTGGGCCTGGTCGTGCAAGGCCATCGACGGCTCGGCTAGGGTGCGGCTCGTGCCGGCTGTCAAGCCCGCAGCGGCGACGTCGGGCGCGACGATCGTCGTTCTTGACGCGGTTCAGCCGCGTTCCTAACTATTCGCGTGAGCGGCGTCTTCGCCGCATGAGAGGCAACGAGATGGCCGATCAACGTTAACAGCCAAGGTCACCGACGCGAGCTTCGAAGCCGACGTCATCAAGTCCAGCGAGCCGGTCGTCGTCGACTTCTGGGCGGAATGGTGCGGCCCCTGCCGGATGATCGCTCCCGCGCTCGAGGAAATCGCGACCGAGATGAAGGGCAAGGTGAAGATCGCCAAGCTCAACGTCGACGAGAACCCGGGCGTCGCCGGCAAATATCGGCATCCGTTCGATCCCGACGCTGATGGTGTTCAAGGACGGCAAGCACGTCGCCACCAAGACCGGCGCGGGCCCGAAGAGCGAGTTGTCCCGCTGGATCAGCGCCGCCGTCTGAGCCTCCGACAGCGGCCTCACTCAGACGGAAGCCGCACGGCCGCCCGAAGGCCGCCCATCGGGCTATCTCGAGAGCGTGATGTCGCCGCCGTGCGAGCGGGCGATGTCGCGGGCGATCGCGAGGCCGAGACCGGCGCCGCCCTGGTCCTGGTTGCGCGCCTCGTCGAGCCGGTAGAAGGGCCGGAAAACATCCTCGCGATGCTCGGGCGGGATGCCGATGCCGTCGTCGTCGACGATCGATCGAGACGAACTGCGGCTCGCGCTTCGCGGAAATCTCGACATGGTCGGCGTGGCGCTGCGCGTTGGCGACGAGGTTGCCGATGCAGCGCTTCATCGCCATGCGGCCGCACCGGATGTCGAGGTCGCCCGCGGGTCTCGAGGCGAACGTCGGCGCCGTGGCGCTCGGCGTCGGCGCGCAAATCCTCCAGCAAGGCCGCCGATGTCGGTCGTGACGGTCGGTTCGCTGGCGTCGCCGCGGGCGAAGGCGAGATAGCCCTCGAGCATGCGGCCCATCTCGTCGACGTCCTTCTGCAGCAGCTCGCTGTCGGCGGAATTGTCGAGCAACGGCCAGCGACAGCTTGAACCGGGTCAGGATCGTGCGCAGGTCGTGGCTGACGCCGTTCAGCATGGCGGTGCGTTGCTCGGTCGCGCGCTCGATCCGGCGCTTCATCTCGATGAAGGCGTAGCCGGCCTGCCGGACCTCGCGCGCGCCGTGCGGGCTGAAATCGAGATCGCGGCCCTTGCCGAAATCCTCCGCCGCTCGCGCGAGCCGCAGGATCGGCCGAATCTGATTGCGCAGGAAGATGATCGCGACCGCCAGCAGGACCATCATGGCGCCGAGCATCCAGAGGACGAAGATATGAGCGTTGGCCTCGTAGGCGAGCGCGCGGCGCGTCACCAGCCGAAGCACGCGGTCGCCGAGATCGACGCGGATTTCCATCAGGCCCGAGCGGCCGACGGTGTCGACCCAGAACGGTTCGCGGACCTGGGTCTTGATTTCGTTCGGCAGCGTGCGCGTCAGGGGATCGAGCGCGCCGAAGAACGAGCGCGGCATCGCCGGCGGCAGCGGGTCCCGCCGGCAGAACGGTCGCATCCATGCGAAACCGTTCGGACGCGAGATTGGCCAGGAACGCGTCGTCCTCGCCCGGCGGGAACTTCGGTAGAGATCGGTCAGTGCGCCGACGTCGCGCGCGACCGCCTCCGACAGGCGACGCGTGACCAGATCCCAATGATGCTGCATGAAGACGAAGGTCACCGCCGTCTGCAGCAGGACCATCGGCAGGATGACGATCAGCAGCGAGCGCTTGTAGAGCCCCTTCGGCAGCAAGTCCGCAAGGGCGCGCGCCGCGCGCCGCCAGAGGTCGCGGACGCGCGCGAGAACGCGCAGGGTGCGGAAGGACGGCGGGCGATCATCCGTCCGCGATCAGCCGATAGCCGGCGCCGCGCGCCGTCTGCAGATAGAGCGGGATTGGCCGGGTCGCGCTCGATCTTCCGCCGCAGTCGATTGATCGAGCACGTCGACCGTGCGTTCTTGTGCCGCGCCGCCCGAGCCCCGACAGCGCCTCGCGCGAGACGCTCTCGCCCGGCGTTGGCGCACAGGAGGCGCAGCATCTCGCGCTCCCGTTCGGTGATGCGGACGATGTTCGTCGCCGGAGCGCAATTCGCCCCGCTCGAGCGAGAAGGCGAACGGGCCAAACCGGACGACCGCCGCTTCGGGCTTGCCGACTGGGCGAGCGCGCGTGCGGCGGAGCACGGAGCCGATCCGCAGCAAGCAGTTCCCGCGGCTCGAAGGGTTTGGCCAGATAGTCGTCAACGCCGAGTCTCAAGCCCCGCACCCGATCCTCGCGGCTCGCCTGCGCGCCGTCAGCATCAGGATCGGGACCTGGGACCGCCGGCGCAGGTCGGTCGCGAAGTCAAATCCGCTCTCGCCGGGCATCATCACGTCGAGCACGATGATGTCGAAGGCGAGCCCGTCCAGAAACCCACGCGCCTCGGCGGCGGTCGCCGCGACCGTGACCCGGTGGCCGTGCTTCGTCAGGTAGCTGGACAGCAGGTCGCGCAGTCGGCGGTCGTCATCGACGACAAGAACATGCGCGGCGTCGTCTCCGGGCGGCATCGAGGTCAATTCCGCCGCACTCCGATGGCACGCCGGGGTCGGCCTCGGCGGGCGCAGTCCTGATCCTGCGGGTCGATCATGGCGCTGAGAAACGCGGGCGCCGACTGCGCCCCGGGGGCCGAGCTTTCCAGCGCGCCGGCGAACCGGCGCGTCTGCACCTCGCGCGAGCCGCAAGCGCCAGACGCTCGCCCTCGGGCGTCGCATAGAGCTGCCGGCGACGCCGGTCGAGCGCGCCGGCGCGCGCCTCGATGAAATCCTTGTCGACAAGTTCCCTCAGCACGCGATTGAGGCTTTGTTTCGTGATGCGCAGGATCTCCAGCAGCTCCGCGATCGTCAGCCCCGGCCTGCGGCTGACGAAATAGCAGCACGCGATGATGCGCGCGGCCGAACCCGTAGGCCTCGAGCAGCCGGTCGGCATCGCCGACAAAATCGCGATAGGCGAAGAAGAACAGCTCGATCAGATCGTACATCGGCGCGTCGTCCTGGCTGCGGGCGGGCTCCCAGATCAGCGCTGGCGGTTTCGGGCGACATCGTGACGCTCATTAGGTCAGCAATATTGACATAATTGGACGAGGTTTGCTATCAATCCGATGGGCTCGGACGTCCTGCATGTAAACCCAAACGGGGAAATTCCAAATCAACGGCGATCGAGGCGGGAATGAGACGCCATGGCCGGCGCGGCTTTTGACGATCGCGACGGATGGATCTGGCTCGACGGCGGATCGTCGCCTGGCGCGACGCCAAGGTGCATGTGCTGACCCATGCGCTCCACTACGCAAGCTCGGTGTTCGAGGGCGAGCGCGCCTACGGCGGCCGGATCTTCAAGTCGACCGAGCATTCGCGCCGTCTGAAGGAATCCGGTCGCATCCTCGATTTCGAAGTCCCCTGGACCGTCGACGACATCGACGCCGCCAAGGCGGAGGTGCTGCGGCGGAACGATTTGTCCGACGCTTATGTCCGTGCCGTCGCCTGGCGCGGATCGGAGATGATGGGCGTTTCGGCGCCTGCCAGCACGATCCATCTCGCCATCGCCGCGTGGGACTGGCCGAGCTATTTCGATCCCGCCGAGCGGATGAGCGGCATTCGCCTGGACATGGCCGAATATCGGCGGCCCGATCCCGCGACCGCGCCGTCGCTCGCCAAGGCGAGCGGGCGCTACATGATCGCCACGCATCTCCCGCCATCGCGCCGAGCGGCGCGGCTTCGCCGACGCGCTGATGCTGGACTGGCAGGGCGGGTGGCGGAATGCACCGGCGCAAATGTGTTTTTCGTCAGCGACGGCGCGATCCATACGCCGATCGCCGACTGTTTCCTCTTCCGGCATCACCCGCGCGACCGTCATCGATCTCGCCCGCGGGCTCGGCGTTCCGGTAATCGAGCGCCGGATCATGCCGGGCGAGCTCGGCGACTTCAGCGAGTGCTTTTTGACTGGGACGGCGGTCGAGGTGGCGCCGGTCGCCTCGATCGGCGAGGTCGCCTATGCGCCAGGCAGAGTGACCCAGACGATCATGGCCGCCTACGCGGGGGCCGTGCGTCCCCGCCTCGCGGCCGCCTAGGCTTCAGGTCCGAGGTCGACAATAGGCCGCGAGAGCGCGAGGCGCCCCAGGTCGGGTGAACCCTCTTCCCGGTCGGCGGCTCGCTTGCGAAGCTTCATTTATCCAAAGTGGGGGTTCCAATTCGAAAACCCGCCCTCCATCATACTCCTGTGCGCCTTCGCTGTGGAAAGCAGGGCGGAAGACGCGGCCGGTCAAACAATCAGCATCCGCCGTTTTGAAAGAAGCGGAAGACAAGCCGCGGCTGGGTGGGCGTAACAACCATCTGGGAGGACGCGAAATGGAGTTTGATGTCGATAGACATGATCTGTCGCGACGGTCGCTGCTCGTTGGCGGCGCCGGTCTGATCGGCGCCGGCTTGGCGCCGAGCGGCTTCATCAAGACCGCTTTCGCCGACGACATGCCCGCCATGGGCACATGGCCCGCCGGCTCGCAGGGCGATTCGGTCACCATCGGCGCAGCCGTGCCGCGCACCGGCGCCTACGCCGTGCAAGGCGAGGACGAACTCAAGGGCATGCAACTCGCCGTCGAGCACATCAACGGCGGCCATGAGCTGATCAAGAAGATCGCGCCCAAGGTCACCAAGGGCCTGCTCGGCAAGGAGGTGAAGCTGGTCGTCGCCGACTCCGCCGCCAAGCCCAACCAGGCGGTGCAGGAGCAGCAGACCTTCATCAACGAAAACAAGATCGTCGCCATGACCGGCTCGACCTCGTCGGCGGTCGCTGTGGCGCTCAACAAGTTCGCCCAGCGCGAGAAGATCCTCTATCTCGTCGCGATCTCGGGCTCCAACGACACGACTGGCAAGGACTGCGCCCGCTACTCCTTCCGCCAGTGCTTTTACGGCGAGACCGCCGCCAACGCGATCGGCCCGGTGCTGGTGAAGGCCTATGGCAAGGGCCAGAAGGCGGCGTTCATGACGCCCGACTACACCTACGGGCACACCGTCACCAAGTCGGTGAACGACTACCTCACCGCCAACGGCGGCTGGACCCAGGTGACCGACCAGGTGTCGCCGCTCGGCACCCAGGATTTCAGCCAGTATCTGACGAACATCGCGAATTCCGGCGCCGACGTCATCATCAACGTCAACTGGGGTCGGGACGCGGTGCTGTCGGTGCAGCAGGCCAAGCAGTTCGGCCTGACCCCGAAGATGAAGATGGTGATTCCCTACCAGATTCCCTTCCTCGCCAAGGAAGTGGGCCCGGATCTCACCGAGGGCGTTTACGCGGCCACCGATTTCTGGTGGACGCTGGAGGACAAGTATCCGCTCGCCAAGATGTTCGTGGCCGAGTTCAACAAGAAGTATGGCTATAGGCCGGAGTGGGGCGCCAACAACGCTTACATGCAGTTCGCCATCTGGGCGCGCATGGTGTCCGGGGCCGGCACATTCTATCCGCCGGCCGTCATCAAGGAATACGAGAAGGGCGAGAAGTTCGACTCGACCGTCGGCGAAGTCTACTTCCGCGCCGCAGATCACCAGCTCGTCCGTCCCGTCGTCATCGTCAAGGGCAAGGCGCCCAAGGACATGAAGAACGGACGACTACTGGGAGGTGATGGAAGTCGTTCCGGGCGAGCCGCTGATGCAGAAGCCGGACGCGTTCGGCTGCAAGCTCGGCGACTACACCTGACGCCAATCGATCCCGCCGCACGCTGCTGCCGCGGGATCCGTCGATCGCGCATGGAGGGGTTGCGCTCGACGCCTCGCGCCGAGATGTGACGTGCGACAAGCGCAATCCGCTCCGGCTGGGATACGGGCGCTCAGCCGGACGACGGCTCTTCCGGCAGACTCGGGAGACAGCGTGATCAACTGGGCGAACTTCGCGTCGCAATGCTTCAACGGCCTGGTCCTCGGCGCGCTGCTCGCGCTCATCTCTCGGGCCTGACCATCATCTACGGCACGCTCGGCGTCCTCAATCTCGCGCATGGGGCGATGTTCATGCTCGGCGGCTATGCCGGCTGGGTCGCCTACACGGCTAAGCGGCTCGTTTATCGTCGCCGTCGTCGCCGGCTCGCTGTTCGTCATGATCGTCGGCGTCGTCATGGAGCGGGGGATCATCCGGCATTTCTATGCGCGCCCGGACGAGGACCAGCTCTCGTCACCTTCGGCATCGGCATCGTCTTCGTCGAGGCGGTCCGGTTCTGTCTTCGGCAGCCTGTCGAAGATCGTGCCGCCGCCGCCCCTGCTCCTCGGCATCACCTCGCTCGGCTTCATAGTCTATCCGACCTATCGCCTGGCGCTGCTCGGGATCGTCGCGGTGGCGCTGCTCGCGCTTTATCTCGTTCTCTATCGCACCCGCATCGGCATGATCGTGCGCGCCGGCATCGAGGATTCGGCGATGGTCGACGCGCTCGGCGTCGACGTCTACCGGGTGTTCATCCTCGTCTTCGGGATCGGCGCCATGGCGGCCGGCTTTGCCGGCATCATCAACGCGCCGGTGGTGTCGATCGCGCCCGACGTCGGCGAAACGATCCTGGTGCAGACTTTCGTCGTCGTCGTGATCGGCGGCGTCGGGTCGTTCCCCGGCGCCGTGATCGGCGGCCTGATCGCCGGCGAGATCATCAGCATCACCTCGATGTTCAACCCCGGCTATTCCTATGTCGTCCTGTTCGTCGCGATGACGCTGGTGCTCGTGCTGCGGCCCTACGGGCTGCTCGGCGCGGCGGGCCGCGACTAGGCGAAGGCGGTCATGCTCAAGCCCCGCCCTCTCGTCATCATCGCGCTGACGGCGATCGGCCTCGTCGTCGCGCCGTTCGTACTGCCGCATCTCGGCTTGGCGCCGACGACCGTCAACCGCATCCTGGTCTGGGGCCTGTTCGGCCTCGGGTTCGACATCCTGTTCGGCTTCACCGGGCTGCTGTCCTTCGGGCAGTCGGCCTTCTTCGGCACGGGCGGCATGGTCGCCGCCTACCTGCTCACGGAGACGAGCTTTTCGAACGTCATCGTCGCGCTCGTCGTGGGCATGATCGCCGCCGCCGCCGTCGGCTTTCTGGTCGGCCTGATCGCGCTCCGCCGCACCGGGATCTATTTCGCCATGATCACGGTGGCGATCGCGGAGGTGTTCTACTTCGTCGAGTTCAGCCCGCTGTCGGAATTCACCGGCGGCGAGAACGGACTGCCGGGCGTTCCGACGCCCTCGCTCGGTCTCGGCTTTACGACGGTGACGTTCGACTCCGACAGGTCGATCTACGTATTTCTGGCGTTCTGGTTCTTCGTCGGCGCCGGTGATCGCGCTGCGCATCGTGCGCTCGCCGGTCGGCGTCGTCCTGCGGGCGATTCGCGACAATCCGCTGCGCGCGGCGGCGGTCGGCCACGATATCCGCGCTACAAGCTGACCGCCTTCGTGATCGCCTCCGCCTATGCCGGATTTGCCGGCGGCCTGCTCGGTCTGATGCAGGGCTTCATGCCGCCCGACGCCTTCACCTTCGACACGTCGGGGCAGCTCGTGATGCAGACCGCCATCGGCGGCGCCGGCACGCTGTTCGGCCCGCTGGTCGGCGCCGCGATCTGGCTCTATCTCAGCGACTTCTTCCAGAACACGCTGCATCTCGGCAGCATCTGGAAGCTCGTCTTGGGGATTGTGTTCGTGCTGCTGGTCATCTTCCTGCGGCACGGCGTCATCGGCGGCGTGATCGATCTGGCAGCGCTCGTTCGGGGACGCGCCGGCAAGCCGCACGAGGCGCCCGAAGGCGCCCAAGACCCCGTCCGGGCCTCGTCCGACGCCCCGCGCGCGGCTGCGGCGCCGAGCGACGCCGGCGGCCGGGACCGCAGCGGCTCTCGGCGGCGACGTGATCCTCGAGACGAAGGCGCTCACGCGCCGCTACGGCGGACTTGTGGCCAACCGCGACATCGATTTCGCCATCCGCCGTGGCGAACTGCGCGGCGTCATCGGCCCGAACGGCGCGGGCAAGAGCACGTTCTTCAAGATGCTGACCCGCGAGGTCGCGCCCTCGTCCGGCCGGATCCTGTTCGAGAACCACGACATCACCGGCTGGGACGTGACCCGCGTCTGCCAGCTCGGCCTGACCAAAAGCTACCAGGTCAATCAGCTGTTCAATCGGCTGACCGTGCGCGAGAACGTCGCCATCGCCGCGCTGGCCGAGCGGCGAGGCCGCTTCCGCGCCGATCTCCTGCGCGACGCCTCGCGCGTGCCAGGGCTCGTCAAGCAGGTCGAGGAAACGCTCGGCTCTCGTCCGTCTGACCCACCGCGCCGAGATGCACGTGTCCGATCTCGCCTATGGCGAAAAGCGGCGGCTCGAGATCGGCCTTGCGCTGGCGACGCGGCCGAGCCTGCTCCTGCTCGACGAGCCGCTCGCCGGCATGAGCCCGCGCGAGCGCGTCGAGACCATCGCCCTGCTCAAGTCGATCCGCGAGGGGCGCACGCTGGTCGTGATCGACCATGACATGGACGCGATCTTCGAGCTCGCCGAGCGCATCACCGTGCTCAGCGAGGGCCAGATCCTGGTCGAAGGAACGCCCGACGAGATCAAGACCAACGCAGCCGTCCAGGACGCCTATCTCGGCGGGGTGCACGCGCCATGAGCCTGCTCGAAGTCTCGGGTCTCAACAGTTACTATGGCGATTCGCACATCCTGTTCGACGTCGGCCTCCGCGTCGAAAGGAACGAGGTTGTGGCGCTGCTCGGCCGCAATGGCGCCGGCAAGACGACGACGCTGATGAGCCTGATGGGCATGGTGCGTCGGCGCGCCGGGCTCGATCCGGCTCGACGGCGTGGACCTCGCGGGCCGGCCGCCGCACGTCATCGCTCGCGCCGGCATGCAGCTCGTGCCCGAGGCGCGGCGCATCTTCGGCAGCCTCAACGTCGAAGACAATATCGTGCTGGCCAGCCTCACCGCCGAAAAAGCCTGGCCGCTCGCGCGCATCTACGAGATCTTTCCTCGCCTCGCCGAGCGGCGAACGAGCCGCGGGACCGATCTCTCCGGCGGCGAGCAGCAGATGCTCGCCATCGCCCGCGCGCTGGTGCGCGATCCCAAGATCGTGCTGCTCGACGAGCCTTTCGAAGGCCTGGCGCCGGTGATCGTGCGCGACCTGATGGCCGTTTGCCGCCGGCTCGCCGAGGAAGGCCAGACGATCGTTCTGGTCGAGCAGAACCTGGCCGCAACGCTGGCGCTGGCGAGCCGCGCCTACATCATCAACAACGGTCATGTCGTCCACGAAGCGCTAAGCACGGAGATGAAGGCGAGCGGAGACGTCCTGAAGCGCTATCTCGGCGTGTGAGTACAGGCGGGAGCCCATTACGAGTTCCGAGCCTTCCGCGCCCCATCTCGAATCGGCGTCAATGCACGACGGACAATTGGGCCGAGCCCGCCAAGCAGTTTCCCCTTGCGACTCGGCGAGATCAGACATAAAGATATCTTTATGTCTAAAGACCGATACGCGATTCCACCCCAGCCGGCCGCCTTTCCGACTCTGCTCGCCGGGCTCGAGGCGGCGGGAGAGGAGACGCGGTTGCGCATCCTTTGCCTCCTCGATGAAGCCGAACTCACGGTTAGCGAGCTTGTCGCCATCCTCGGTCAGTCTCAGCCGCGCGTGTCGCGCCACTTGAAGCTCCTGGTCGAGGCGGGGCTCGCCGAACGCCAGCGCGAGGGGGCCTGGGCGTTCTTCCGCCTCGCCGACGCGGGTGGCGCGTTCGCCCGGGATCTCGTCCGCCGGCTCGATCCCGCCGATCCGGCGCTGGCCGCCGACCGCGCCAGGCTCGAGCTCGCCCGCGAGGCGCGACGGAAGCAGGCTGCGGCCTATTTCGCCGAGCAGGCGGCCGACTGGGACCGGATCCGCGCGCTGCACGCCTCGGAGGAGCGGGTCGAGGCGGCCCTGACGGCCATGATCGGCGAAATCCCATTCCGCAGCCTGCTCGACCTTGGAACCGGAACGGGGCGGATGCTGGAACTCCTTGCGCCCCGAGCGGTGCGCGCGGTGGGCGTCGACCAGAGCGCCGCGATGCTGGCGCTTGCTCGCGCCCGCATCGATCAGTCGGGCCTTAGGAACGTACAGCTTCGCCAGGGCGACATTTACGCTCCACCCGTCGAACGCGACGGCTACGACCTCATCGTCATCCACCAGGTGCTGCACTTCCTCGACGATCCCGCCCGGGCGCTGAAGGAGGCCGCGCGGGCGCTGGCCCCCTCCGGCCGTCTCGTGGTCGTTGATTTCGACGCGCATGACCAGGAGTTCTTGCGGAGCGATTTCGCCCATCGCCGGCTCGGCTTCCCGCTCGCCGAGATCGAGAGCTTTCTGACCGAAGCGGGACTGGCGGCGGCGCAATCACGGCGGGTCGGGCCCGCGCCCGGCGAATCGGGCAAGCTCACCGTCGCGCTGTGGCTGGCCGAGGACCCAAGGGCCATTTCGGACGGATTTCAAAAGGCCGATACGGAGTACGCCTGATGACCGCAAAGCCTGTCCCCCTGAGCCGGTCCGGGGCGCATATCCGCGTCTCGTTCGAGTTTTTCCCGCCAAAGACCCCGGAAATGGAGGCAGCCTTATGGGAGGCCGCGCGCCGCCTCGAGCCGCTCGATCCGCATTTCGTCTCGGTCACCTACGGCGCGGGCGGAACGACGCGCGAGCGCACCCATGCGACCGTCGCGCGGCTCGTGCGCGAGACGACGATGAAGCCTGCGGCGCATCTGACTTGCGTCGGCGCCAGCCGGGATGAGATCCGCGACGTCATGCGGGCCTACAAGGACGCCGGTGTGCGCCATATCGTCGCCCTGCGCGGCGATCCGCCGACCGGCCTCGATACGCCCTACGAGGCGCATCGCGACGGGTATCGGAAAACCGCTGACCTCGTCGCCGACGCCAAGGCGATCGGCGGCTTCGAAGTGTCGGTGGGAACCTACCCGGAAAGGCATCCGCAGAGCCAGACGCTGCTGCACGACATCGAGGTCCTGAAAGAGAAGATCGATGCTGGGGCGGACCGGGCGATTACCCAGTTCTTTTTCGACAACGGCGCGTTTTTCCGCTACCGCGACCTGGCCGAGGCGGCGGGGATCACGGCGCCCATCGTGCCCGGGATCATTCCGGTGCAGAACTTCAAGCAGACCGCCAATTTCGCCCGGCGGGCCGGGGCGAGCGTGCCGCAATGGCTGGCGGATCGGTTCGACGGCCTCGAGGACGATCCCGCCACCCGCCGCCTCGTCGCCGCCGCCGTCTGCGCCGAGCAGGTCATCGACCTCATCGACCACGGCGTCGAGGAGCTGCACTTCTACACCATGAACCGTGCCGATCTCGTCTTCGCCATCTGCCACCTGATCGGCCTCAGGCCCAAGCCGAAGGTCGAGGCCGAGGCGGCGTAGGAGTTGCTTTCGCCGGTTGCGGTCGACGGGCGCAGGTCCAAGACCCGCGAGACGAGGCCATCGCGCAAAGGCGCCGCTGACCGCGATCGAAGCTATCGCGAAATTCATCTAAGGTCGCCCATGGTCGACAAGGGCCCCAATTGGGCTTCGATGTCGTGATCGGCGGACCGGGGCGCGCATGTCTAAGGAACTCGGCAAGCAAGCGTTTGATCGTCGGGATCAGCGGCGCCAGCGGCGCGATTCTCGCCGTGGAGTGTCTCAGGGCGCTGCGGCGGCATGCCGAGTTGGAAACGCATCTGGTCGTGTCGCGGGCCGCCGCGACCACCATCGCCCATGAGACGCCGTACAGTCTCGAGGAGATCGCGGCGTTGGCGAGCCGAACGCACCGGCTCGACGATATCGGCGCTAGCATCGCCAGCGGCTCCTTCAAGACGGAAGGCATGGTGGTCGTCCCGTGCAGCATGAAAACGCTGGCGGCCATTGCCCACGGCTACTCCGAAAATCTTCTGTTGCGCGCTGCGGATGTCACGCTGAAGGAACGTCGCAAGCTGGTGCTGGTGACGCGCGAATCTCCGCTCAGTCCGATCCACATCCAGAACATGCAGGCGCTGGCCGCCTGCGGAGCCGTCATCCTGCCGCCCGTGCTGACCTTCTACAATCATCCTCGAACGGTCGAGGACATGGTGCATCATATTGTGGGGAAGATTTCGACGCCTTTGACATTGAGCTCGAAGGCTTCAAGCGCTGGGATGGCGCAGAATGAAGCCGACCAGCGGCGGCGCGGCGGGCGGGCGGACGCGGCGGGCGCCGGCGCTTGAGGCCTACCGGCTTGCCCGCCTTACGCGAGATGGGCGCCAAAGAACGCCAGCGTACGGTCCCACGCAATCGCTGCGCTCGGGGCGTCGTAGCTTTCGCGGTGATCGCAATTGAAGCCGTGGTCGGCCGGATAGGTGTGGACGGGCAGGTCGGGATGGGCCGCCGCCAACGCCTTCACCCCGGCGATCGGGATATGCTGGTCCTTCTCGCCGAAATGCAGCATGACCGGGACCTTGGGCTCGAGGTCCTGCATCTGCAGGATCCGCCCGCCGTAGTAGCCGACGGCCGCGGAGAGGCCCGGCAGACGAGCAGCCGCCGCCCAGGCGACGCTGCCGCCGAAGCAATAGCCGACGATCCCGACCTTGCCGCCCTCGTCGGCGACCACAATCGCCGCCGCGGCGTCGCGCAGAACCTGCTCGAAGTCGAGCTTGGCCATCAACGGCATGGCGCGGGCGCGGGAGTCCGCGTCGTAACCGACGTCGAACCCCTTCTCGACGTGGTCGAAGATCGCCGGGGCGACGGCCAGGTAGCCCTCCGAAGCGAAGCGGTCGGTCACCTCGCGGATGTGCGCGTTGACCCCAAAGATCTCCTGGATGACGACGACGCCGCCGCGCGCCTTACCCACCGGGTCGGCCCGCCAGGCGGCGATCGGCCCGGCGCCTTCGGGGTTCAGCTCGATCCAATGGCCCATGTCGTTCTCCCTTCGTTAGAAAACTTGGCGTTGCGGCGCCCTGTGCGCCTCAGCGCGGCGAAGCCTTGGCGCGCGCGCCTGTCTGGGCGATCGCGATGCCGCCGACGACCAGGGCGAGCGCGACGACGTGATAGGCCTGAAACGGTTCGCCGAGCAGCGCCACGGCCATGATCGCGCCGAACACCGGCACCAGGTTGACGAACACGCCGGCCCGGCCCGGCCCGATCAATTCAATGCCGCGCATGTAAAACATCTGCGACGAGAACGCCGGACCAAGCGCGACATAGATCAGCAGACTGAGCCCGAGGGGCGTCGGCCAGACATAACCGGGGGAGGACATCTCCCAGATCATCAGCGGCAGAGAGGTCAGGAAGGCGGCGAACGCCATGCCCGCCAGCAGGCTGAGGCCGGAAACCGCTGGACGTTCCCGCAAAGCCACGGTGTAGCCGGCGTAGAGGATCACAGCGACCAGCATCATCGCGTCGCCGCTGTTGAAGTCGAGGGCCAGGAGCCTCGCAAGATCGCCTTGGGCGGCGATCGCGGCGACGCCCGCCATCGTCACAATGGCGCCCAGCGCTTGCAGCGCGGTGAAGCGAACCCCGAGGAACGTCCGCGCGCCGATAAGGACCAGCGCCGGAACGCCGCCCTGGATGATCGACAGGTTGAGCGCGCTGGTGCGATGGGCCGCCATATAGAACAGCGCGTTGAAGCCGGTGTAGCCGAGCGCGCCCATCGCCAGCAGATAGGGCCAATGCGCGCGCAGCGCCGGCCAGTCGCGGCGCAGCGACGTCCGCGCCGCAGCGAGGATGGGCGCGAGCGCCAGCAGCCAGCGCAGACAGGTCGTCGTCATCGGCTCGATCTGGCCGACCGCCAGGCGGGCCACAATCGAATGGCCGGCCCAGATCAGGGTCGTCAGGACCAGGAGCAGGATCGGGTTTGCCCAGACGGAGCGGAGGAGCCCCGCCCGCGGCGCGGTCGCGTCGGTCATGAAGGCCTTTAGGGCGGGAACGCCGCGGCGGCCGCCGTGACTTGATGTCGACGGCGACGCGGGAGGCCATCGGTACAGGCCTCGGCCACGGATGGCAATGGCCCCAAGCGCTGCGGCGCAGGCGGCTGCGACTCGCGCGACGGCGACGCGACGGCCGGCCGATCAGTCCCGCGCGACGATCGGCGCCGGCGCGAGCGCGGGCGCCGGCACAAGCCAGATCAGGCCGATCCGGAGATCGTTCGAGACGAGGGCGCCACGCGAGGACGCGGCGACGGCGCCGCCGCACCCGGTCGGGCAATGGAGGCCTCCGAGCGCGATCAAGCCGAGATTGAGATAGCGGTAACTGGCCTCGAGCTTGAGATTTGGGGCGATGTCGAAGTCGAACCCGGCCGTCAGCGCCCAGGCGAAATTCGTCTTCGAGGCATTGGAGAAGGCCCCGCCGACCGGAATCGCCGCGCCGGCGCCCGAAACGGCGAAGCCGTGGTCGGATACACCCGACAGCGCATTGTCCGCGACCCCGACGCCGGCGCCGAGGAAGGGCGTGACGCCCCAGTAATTGCCGAGATCGACATAGCCGCTGACGAGCGCGACGATCGAGGACAACCCGGCGCTCAGATGGTCGGCTGCGGTGACGGGTCCTGCGCCAGCGAGCGGCGCAGGATCAACGATCGCGAGAGATGATCGGAGCCGGCCGCCGAAGCGATATTCGAGTGTCCCGTCCATTCGGAACCAAGGGTTCAAAACGTAGCCGACCCCTACGTCGATCGTTCCGGACGGCGACAGAGTCGTGTCGTGAAAGGACGAGCTCGCATAGGGGGACAGAAGGCGGCCTGGGACTTCCAGCTCGGTCGGATCGCCAGCGGCCTTCACAGCGGGCGCGGCTTCCAAGCCTGCCCCAAGATCGCCCCGCAAATACCAGCCGCTGAAGTCCTCGGACGACGCGCCGACGCTCGGCAGCGCCGGCGCAGGGGGAAGGTCGACAGCCGAGGCGTTGCCGACCGAGCCGAGGCCCAGACCCGCGCCGACCGCCAGCGCCGTCCATTTGGCTGCCCGCAACCCATTGGGCATGTTCGTCGTCCCCGCGTCCAAGATCAGGGCGACAATCGGCCGCGCCCGCATAACGATGCGGAAGCTGTCATTGCGGGCTTAAGAACTCCTTAAGCTTAAATGTTAACCTCTTGGAGCGAACGGAGCAGATCGCGAGCTCGATCGACGTTCAATTCACAGTCTTATGACGCCTATTATCGGCTGGGGCGCTCGGATCGGTCGCGGTTTTGGGCCCTCACGCGGCGCGACGCGCCGGCAGGCTCACGGTTTCCCGGATGGCGTTGGCGAGCGCCTTCGTCTCTTCGCTGGGCCGGCCGGCGGCGTGGATGAGCCCCATCCGGGTCAGCGGCAGTTCCGGCAGTCCCTCGGCGGCGTCGAGGATGCGCAGCCCCTCGCCGACCATCGATTCGGGCAGGGTCGTCACCGCGAGCCCAGCCCGCACGACCGTGCCGATGGCGGCAAAATTCTTCGAAATGACGAGACCGCGGGTCGACCGCTCGCTCTCCGCCAGCGCTTCATCGGCCTCGCGCCGCCACAAGCAGGAGACGGCGCCGAGGGCGAGCGGGATCGGAGCGTCGGCCGCGACGTGGAAACGCTCCGCCGCAGCCCAGACGAGCGGTTGCTCGCACAGAAGCTCGAATCCATGCAGGCCCGGATGATCGGTCACCAGCGCCAGCTCGAGGGCGCCGGCGGAAACCTGCTGCGCAAGCTCTGGCGAGCCTTCGCACGATACCGAAACCTCGACCATGGGATGCTTGCGACTGAAGCGGCCGAGGATGTCGGCGAGATAGGTCTCCGAGTAGTCGTCCGGAATGCCGAGCCTTACCGCGCCGCGCAGGCCATTGCGCGACAAGGCGGCGACCGCGCCGGCTTCGATCTGCACGATGCGGCGGGCGAAGTCGATCAGGCTTTCGCCCTCGGCCGTCAGACGCGTCCCCCGGCCCTGCCTCACGAACAGGGCGCAGCCGAGTTGCTGCTCGAGCCGGCGCATGTGCATCGACACGGCCGATTGGGTCTTGTGAACCCTCTCGGCGGCCCGTGTGAACGAGCCCGTGTCGACGATCGCCAGGAACGATCGCAACTGATCGGTGTCGAGCATCTCAATCCATCCGAACTTGTTATCGTTATCCTTACAAACATTCGTTAGACCGATCAATCGGAAAGCGGTAGGTATGATGCGTTCCCCGATTTCGGAGACCACTGCTTTCGAATCTTTGGCGCGGCGCGGCGTCCCCTCGCCTGCGACAGGATCTTCATGCCCATTTGGGAGACTGACCATGTTGTCGTTCTTCTCCAGTATTGCCTCGCGTGACGCGGCCTCGGCGCTGAGGCGCGCGCTGAGTTGGCCGGCCCGGGTCGGCGCCGCCCGGCGGACCATGGCCCAACTTGCGCGGATGTCGGAATACGAATTGCGCGATATCGGCCTCACCCGCCAGGACGTCGCCGACGCCAGCGCCTTGCCGCTCGACGCCGATCCGTCGTCGCTGCTGGCGCGGCGGCGCGCGGCGCGCGAGCATGCGGCGACCACGATCCAGCGCCTGGCGGCTTGAGGGCGAAGCCGGCTCTCCCCAAGGGCGGGGAAACAGTCTAGGAGAAGCTCCTCGGACCGTCCCGCCCCACCGGAGGAGAGCCCATGACCGCGCATTCGGCCGCCCCAGGCATTCAAGTTCACGCCGAAACCGGCGGCCGCCAGGCGGAGATTCTCAGTCCCGAAGCGCTGGCGTTCGTCGCCGACCTTCATCGCCGGTTCGACGGCGCGTCGGCGCGAACTGCTTGCGCGCCGCATGGAGCGGCAGAAGCTGTTCGACGCCGGACAGCTGCCGCATTTCCTGACGGAGACCAAGGCGGTCCGCGACGGCGACTGGACCGTCGCCCCGGTCCCGGCCGATCTCCTCGACCGCCGGGTCGAGATCACCGGGCCGGTCGACCGCAAGATGATCGTCAACGCGCTGAACTCGGGCGCCAAGGTGTTCATGGCGGATTTCGAGGACGCCTCGTCCCCGGTGTTCGCCAACATGATCGAGGGCCAGGCGAACCTCAAGGACCGCTGGGCGGGCGCGATCGATTTCACCGATCCGGCGTCAGGCAAGGCCTATCGTCTCGGGCCGAGCCCGGCCGCGCTGATGGTGCGACCGCGCGGCTGGCACCTGCCCGAGCGGCATGTGACCGTCGACGGCCGCGAAATCTCCGGATCGCTGTTCGACTTCGGCCTCTACGTCTTCCATTGCGCCAGGACCCAGATGGCGAAGGGTTCGACGGTCGCCTTCTACCTGCCGAAGATGGAAGGCCACCTCGAGGCGCGCCTGTGGAACGACGTCTTTTCGCACGCCGAGGAGACGCTGTCCGTTCCGCACGGGTCGTTCAAGGCGACGGTGCTGATCGAGACGCTGCCGGCGGCGTTCGAGATGGACGAGATCCTTTACGAACTGCGCGACCACATCGTCGGCCTCAATTGCGGCCGCTGGGACTACATTTTCTCGTTCATCAAGCGGCTCGGCAAGAATCCGCAATTCCTGACGCCCGACCGGTCGGTGATGACCATGGGCCAGGCGTTCCTCAACGCCTATTCGCTGCTGCTGATCAAGACCTGCCACCGCCGCGGCGCCTTCGCGATGGGCGGCATGGCGGCGCAGATTCCGGTCAAGGGCGACGCCCACGCCAACGACGCCGCCTTCGCCAAGGTGCGCGCCGACAAGGAGCGCGAAGCGGGCAATGGCCACGACGGCACCTGGGTCGCCCATCCGGACCTGGTCCCGGTCGCGATGGAGGTGTTCGACCGTCTGATGCCGGGCCCGAACCAGCTTCAGGTGAAGCGCGAGGATGTCGACGTGACGGCGACGGACCTCGTCGAGATGCACCAGGGCAAGCGGACGGAGGAGGGCCTCAGGGAGAACATCCGCGTCGGCGTGCAATATATCGAGGCCTGGCTGCGCGGCCGCGGCGCGGTGCCGATCTACAACCTGATGGAGGACGCCGCGACCGCCGAAATCTCGCGCGCCCAGGTCTGGCAGTGGATTCACCTAAAAGCCAGGCTCGACGATGGCCGCGAGGCGACGCCCGAGATTTTCCGCGCCGCGCTCGCCGGCGAGATGGAGCGGGTGAAGGGCGAGGTCGGCGCGGCGGCCTACGAGGGCGGCCGGTTTCCCGAGGCGATCAAGCTCTTCTCGGACATGTCGCTCGCGCCCGAGTTCGAGGAGTTCCTCACGTTGCCGGCGTACCGGCTGATCGATTGAGGCCTATGGCCGCCGACGGTAGGGCCGGGTCGCCGACCCGGCCGGGCGGGCTCAGCGAGCGCGCCCCACAGCGCTAAAACCGCGTTGACTCGCGTGCGGCGCGCCCGTATAGACCGGTCCGCTCCAGCGTGGCCTTCGGGCCGCGCTTTTGGTTTTCGCCTCTGGGCCGGCTTTCCGCCCTCGGACGTCCCAAAAACCTCAAATCCGAGCATTCGCCCGCGGCGCCGCAAGGGGTCGCGATTCGGTCCACTGCAAAGAAGCCGGCCGCGCGGGTCCTCCTCGCGTAACGAGCCGGGCGGAACACGGAGAAAAACGATGTTCGCAGTCATCAAGACCGGCGGCAAGCAGTACACGGTCGCCGCCGACAAAAAGATCACCGTCATGGCGCTGGCCGGAGAGGCCGGCTCGCAGGTGGTTTTCAACGACGTCTTGGCGCTGTTCGACGGCGAGACCAGCACCATCGGCGCGCCGCGGGTCTCGGGCGCGAGCGTAACGGGCGAGATCGTCGAGCAGACGCGCGGAGCCAAGGTGATCGCCTTCAAGAAGCGGCGCCGCAAGAATTCGAAGCGCAAGCGCGGTCACCGGCAGGATTTGACGATCGTCAAGATCACCGGCGTCCAGCCCGGCGCTTAAAGTCGAATTGTGGATCGAGGCGATTCCTTCGCCGGTCGATTTGCAGTATAGATAACCCAACCTCGCCGCTCTCGGGCGCGGCGCTTTCGAGAGTTTCGGAGCAAGGCAATGGCTCACAAGAAGGCAGGCGGTTCGTCGCGCAACGGTCGCGATTCGGATGGCCGTCGTCTCGGCGTGAAGAAGTTCGGCGGCGAGCAGGTGCTCTCCGGCAACATTCTGGTGCGTCAACGCGGAACGAAATTTCACGCCGGCCGCAATGTCGGCATGGGTACGGATCATACGTTATTCGCCACCGCCGCCGGCGAAGTTTGTTTCGAGAGGAAAGGCGACGGCCGGCAATATGTCAGCGTACGACTTCAACAGGTAGCAGCAGAATAAAAGCGGGGTCGATGACGAGAACCCCGCTTCGGCGACCAGCCCCCGCGGACGTTCTCGAAACTCCTGAAGCTTCGAGATGAGCATGAAAGGAGATCGGTCCTTTCATCCGTCCGGTAAGCCCAGCTTACGAAGGGGATGCGGCCGCCGCATCTCCTTCGTCGTTTAACGCCCCTATTCGGGGCGGCTTGGCCGGAGCTTCCATGTTTCCCGATCTTGCCAGAGACGATGTTTTTCGAATGGAGACGGCGCGGCTATGGCTGCGCTGGCCGCGCGCCGCCGACGCCCCGATGATTCACCGCTTCTGCTCGTTGTGGGAGGTCGCCCGCTACACGGCCCGCATTCCGCATCCGTATCCGCCTGGGTCGGCGGAGCGCTTCATCTATGCGGCGCGCGAGGGCAACGCCTCCGGGCGGGATCTGACGCTGGTGATCACCCCAAAGAAGGGGAAGCTCGACGCCATCGGCTCGATCAGCCTCGAATCGCGCGGCGCGGACCGCCTGACCCTCGGCTTCGTCCTCACGCCGGAGCACTGGGGAAAAGGCCTCGCCACCGAGGCGACCCGGGCGATGATCAAGACCGGCTTTTCCCTGACCGACTCCATCGAAATCCTCGCCAATGTGAGGGTCGAGAACGAGTCGTCCCGGCATGTCCTGGAAACCTGCGGCTTCGAGGTCGCCTCGACCGGCCTGAAGGGCGCACCGGCGCGCGGCGGCCTGGTCGAGTGCCACACGTTTCGGCTGACGCGCTCGGCCTGGGCGGGTGCAGTGGCCGCCCGACGGCAGGCGTTTGAGCACGCGCGACTGGAATCGGGGCGCCCGTTATGAAGTTCCTCGATCAGGTCCGGGTCTACGTCAGATCGGGCGATGGCGGCGCCGGCTGCGTATCGTTCCGGCGCGAGAAATTCATCGAGTTCGGCGGCCCGGACGGCGGCGACGGCGGGCGCGGGGGCGACGTCGTGGTCGAATGCGCCGCAGGCCTCAACACGCTGATCGATTTCCGCTACCAGCAGCACTTCAAGGCCAAGACCGGCATGCACGGCATGGGCCGCAACCGCGCCGGCGGCCGCGGGGCCGACGCGGTTCTGAAGGTCCCGGTCGGCACACAGGTGTTCGAGGAAGAGTCCGGCGCAATGCTGGCCGATCTGACGAGCGAGTGCGAGCGCGTCGTCATCGCCCAGGGCGGCAACGGCGGATTTCGGCAACGCTCATTTCACCACATCGACCAACCGGGCTCCCCGGCGCGCCAATCCCGGCCTGCCGGGGATCGAGCGCACCTTGATCCTGCGCCTGAAGCTGATCGCCGACGCCGGCCTCATCGGACTGCCGAACGCCGGAAAATCGACCTTCCTCGCCGCCGTGTCGGCCGCGAAGCCCAAGATCGCCGACTACCCCTTCACCACGCTCCATCCCGGTCTCGGCGTGGTGAAGGTCGACGGGCGCGATTTCGTCCTCGCCGACATTCCGGGCCTGATCGAAGGCGCCCACGAGGGCCACGGTCTCGGCGACCGGTTTCTCGGGCATGTCGAACGCTGCGGCGCGCTCGTACACCTCGTCGATGCGACCGGAGCGAACGCCGGCGCGGACTACCGCACCATCCGGCGCGAGCTCGCGGCTTACGGCGAAGGGCTGGACGAGAAGTCCGAGATCGTCGCCCTTTCGAAGATCGACGCCGTCGACGAGGAGACGCTGGCCAGACAGGTCGAGCGCCTGAAGCGCGCGATCCGAGGCTACGGTCCGACGGCGGGGCCCGGCCTCCGGCGCGCCAAGCCGCTCAGGCTGTCGACTGCGACCCACGCCGGGGTGATTGACGTCCTGCGCGCGACGATGGCCGCGATCGATGCGGGCCGGGCCCGGGAATCCTCCGAGACCGGCCGCGCAGCCCAGCCATGGACGCCGGTCTGAGGGAGGCCGACTTCGCTTGCCCGGCCGTCGCCGGATTCGGAACAATCGGCTTTGCCGACCGTTGACGCAGGAGGAGCCCTGCCGCAGTCGTTCGGGCAGGCACCCTCTCGCACACGGTTGTCGGAGCTCTGCATGGCGAAAGCGCGCACCGTCATCGTCACCGGCGCGACCGCCGGAGTCGGCCGAGCCGTGGCGCGCCGGTTCGGTTGCGCAGGCGACCGGATCGGTCTCATCGCACGCGACGCGACGGCGCTCGAGGAGGTCCGGCGCGAACTCGCCGCCTTCGGCGTCGAGGTTGCTTTCGAGTCGGCGGATGTCGGCAATGCGGATGAGGTTTTCGCTGCGGCCGCAAGGCTCGAGGACAAGCTGGGGCCGTTCGACGTCTGGATCAACGACGCCATGGAGACGGTGTTCTCGACGGTGGCGGAAATCTCTCCGGCGGAATTCCACCGGGTCACCGAGGTCACGTACCTCGGCTTCGTCTACGGGACGATGGCGGCTCTGAAGTCGATGCGGCCGCACGGGCGAGGCCGAATCGTTCAGATGGGGTCCGCGCTCGCCTATCGCGGCATCCCGCTGCAGTCCGCCTATTGCGGGGCCAAGCACGCAATCCGCGGGTTCACCGATAGCTTGCGGGCCGAGTTGCTCGCCGAGCAATCGCGGATCAGCGTATCGATCGTGGAGCTGCCGGCAATCAATACGCCGCAATTCGACTGGGCGCGCGCGCATACTCCGCGAACGCCTAGGCCGATGGGCCGTCCGGTCGAGCCGGAGGTTGTCGCCGACGCCGTCTATCGCGCGGCGGCCGGCGGCTGGCGCGAGTATTGGCTCGGCCTGCCGACAATCTTTCTGATCCTCGGCGATTTCGTGCTGCCTGGCGCGCTCGACCACTATCTGGCGGCGACGGCGATCAAGGGACAGCAGACCAAGACCCTGGTGAAGCCCGGGCGTCCGGACAATCTCGAACGCCCGGTCACCGCGCTTCACCGGGTGCGCGGCTCGTTCAGCGCAGAGGCGGAAAACAGGGCGCCGCTGGTGGTCGGCGAGATCGCGCGCCTGGCTGCCGTGGCTGCGGGAGCGCTGGTCTTCTTTGCCGCCGGCGCCCTGTTCGCCGGGACGCGCAAGCGCGTTCATCCCGGCGCCTCGCCGCCTTGATCGCCGGCGCCAGGCATGCAATCTCTGGGTTTCCGTGTGCGGCGGGGGGCTCCGCGTTCGGGGAGTATCAGGCGCCGGCCGTGCTAGCCGCAGGATCTCCGGTCCGCATCTGTCGTCCGGCGGCCAGCGCGATTTCGGCGAGCTCGAGGGTCCCGTCGTAAATGCCCGGACGCATCGAAGACTACGCCGTCATCGGCAATTGCGAGACCGTCGCGCTGGTCGGACGCGACGGATCGATCGATTGGCTGGGCCTGCCCCGGTTCGACAGCCCGGCCTGTTTCGCGGCGCTGCTGGGCGAGCCCAAGCATGGGCGATGGCTGATTGCTCCGGCCGACGGGTCCTCCTCGGTCTCCCGCCGCTACAGCGACGACACGCTCATCCTCGAAACGGTGTTCCGGACCGGATCCGGCGCCGTCCGCCTCACCGACTTCATGGTCCGGCGCGACCGCGTCGCGGACCTCATGCGGATCGTGACGGGTGTGGAGGGCGAGGTGGCGATGCGCATGGAGCTGATCGTGCGCTTCGACTACGGATCCATTGTTCCGTGGGTCTCGATCCAGGACGACGGACGGCTGCAATTGATCGCCGGTCCGGATCGCCTGTTGCTCGAGACGACGGTCCCCACGCAAGGTGAAGATCATCGGACGGTGGCCGATTTCACGGTTGGAGCGGGAGAGGAAAAGACCTTCTCCCTCACCTGGTCGCCTTCCTTTTCCGAGCCGCCGAAAGCCGCCCCGGTCGCGGAGACATTGCGCAATGTGAGGGCTCAGTGGTCCGACTGGGGGGCCACGTTCGATGCGCAGTACGAGTGGCGTGACGCCGTTCTACGCTCGCTCCTGACCCTAAAGTCGCTGGCGCACTGGGAAACCGGCGGGATCGTGGCGGCCGGGACGACATCGTTGCCGGAACAGATCGGCGGCAAGAGGAACTGGGACTACCGCTACTGCTGGCTCCGCGACTTCACGTTCACCCTGCTCGCGTTGATCGGCGCGGGCTACCTCGACGAAGCCAAGGCCTGGCACCAGTGGCTCTTGCGCGCGGTCGCCGGATCGCCGGACGACGTGCAGATCATGTATGGCCTCGCGGGCGAACGACGGCTCGATGAATTCGTCGTCCCCTGGCTGCCCGGCTATTGCGGCGCAAGCCCGGTCAGAGTCGGCAACGCAGCGGTCAAGCAGCTTCAACTCGACGTTTACGGCGAGGTGCTGGACACCTTTTATGTCGCCCGTCGCGCCGGGCTCGCAACGTCGGACGACACGTGGGACCTCGAATGCGCTCTCGTCAAACATCTCGAAACCATCTGGCGCGATCCCGACGCCGGCATATGGGAGGTGCGCGGCCCGAGACGGCATTTCACCCATTCGAAGGTGATGGCCTGGGTGGCCTTCGATCGCGCCGTCCGGTCGATCGAGGAATTCCACCTCGACGGTCCGCTCGAGCGCTGGCGTCAGGTGCGCTCCGATATTCACGACAGCGTCTGCGAGCATGGATTCGATCGCGCCGAAAACGCGTTTGTCCAATCGTACGGTTCGGCCGCGCTCGATGCGAGCTGCCTCCTGATTCCGCTTGTCGGATTCCTGCCGCCGGACGACCCGCGGGTCCACGGCACCATCGGCGCAATCGAGCGCAGGCTCATGCAAAACGGTCTGGTGCTGCGTTACGACACCGGGACCGGCGCGGACGGGCTGCCTCCGGGCGAAGGCGCCTTTCTCGCCTGCAGCTTCTGGCTTGCGGACAATTACGCGCTGACCGGGCGCATGACAGAGGCGCGCGCGCTATTCGAAACCCTGCTGTCTTTGCGAAACGATCTCGGCCTCCTCGCCGAGGAATACGATCCGGTCGCCAAGCAGCAGCTCGGCAACTTCCCGCAGGCGTTCTCGCATCTCGCCCTGATCAATACGGCGCATAATCTCGTCAACGCTGCAGAGCCGGCGAAGGCGCGAGCCAATCGCTCGACCAAGCCGCAGTAGGCCGCCTGCAGCGCGCCGCTGCGCGGCGTCGATAAGGCCTCGGCCCCATAGGCGGCGCTTTCCCGCCATCGCGCTCGACCACACAATGGCCGACCGCCCGAGCATGCGCCTTCGATCACATAATACAGTACTATATTGTTATATGTACGATCGCATGGACCGCCGCCGAACCGTGACCCCAGCCTCGGCCCCGGCGGGTCCGTCTGGCCGGCGCGGCCAACGGCTCCTCGGCGCCGTGATTTTGGGACAGTTTTGTACGCTTAAGGCATTGATAAAATGCGATGCCTGCCAAGGCTGCAGGTTCGCCTGGAGAGGCCGCGGCTCCCTCCCGTCGACATCCCTCGGCGCCGCCCAAGCCGAGCGCTTCACCCTCCGGCGAAGCTGCGAGGGGCAGGGCTGATCACGACCGCGGCGTTGTTGTCGATCTCCATTACCGCAAGGCCGCGTTCGTTGGTCCCGTCGGCGCGGAAGCGGAACACGCCGTCGGCCCCGTTGAACCCGGACACGCTGGTCAGCGCGTGCTGGCTGAACGGGTCCGGCCCGGCGGTCCGCGCCAGCGCCCCGGCGAGCGTCACCGCATCGTAGGACAGGGTCGCAAGACGCGTCGGCTCGCTGTGGAACTTGGCCTGGTAACGCTGCGCCAGCGCATTGAAGCCGGCGTTGTCCGGCGCCGCGAACCACGCCCCCTGCAACTGGGGCAGCCGCAGCACGCGCGCGTCGTTCCAGACTTCCGTGCCGAGAAGCTGGGTCTTGACCGACGCGGCGGCCAAGGCGCTAGCGACCGCCGGCATGCCCTCGGCCTGATCGGGAATAAACAACGCGTCAATCTGGCCGCCGGCCGCGGCGATCTGGCGCGCCGCCTCCTGTGGCTGGCCCGGCGCGTAACGCGCCGAGACGACGACCGGCGCGTTGAGCCGCCCGGCCGTCTCCTGGAACTGGGCGGAGGCGAGGTTTCCGTAGTCGTTCTGCGGCGCCATCAGGCCGAACGCCCGCTTGCCCCGCGAGGCGGCGAACTCGGCGATCCGATCGACGTAGGATCCGATCAGGAAGGAGAGCAGATAGACGCCCGGGGAGGCGACGCTGACGTCGGTCGAGAAGCCGATGATCGGCTTGCCCGCAGCCTTGGCGACAGACGCCGCCTGACGGACATCGTTGGCGTAGACCGGTCCGAGAAGGAGCTGGGCGCCCGCGCCGATCTCGGCCTGCGCGGTCTGCCCGGCCCCGTCAGGCGTGGAACGGTCGTCCGCGATCATCAGCGTGATGTACGGGCCGGAGAACTCGTCGATCGCCAGTTGCGCCGCGTTGCGCATCGAGAGGCCGAGTGGGCTCGGCGCGCCGTTCTGCGTCAGCGGCAGAATCATTCCGACCCGGACGGGACCGGTTCCCAGCGTCTCTCCGACCGCAGGTCCTGGCGCCGCAGGCGGAGACGCCGCCGGCCCCGCGCCCTCGGCCCCCGGCGCGAGCAGGGCGGTCGAATTGCAGCCGGCAAGCGTCGCCGCGAGACCGCCGCCAAGAAGCGCGCGCCGGGTCAGGCGGCCGGAACGGCGCTCGCGCGACCCTGACTCAACGACCATGGCAATCTCCAACCCGAGCCCGCGGCCGGCCGGCGTTCTCAACGCGATCGCGTCCGGCCGCACGGCCCCCTTGTTCGCCCGCGGCGGCGTCTCCACGGAAATTGTGGCATTTTCAGCGGCGCTTGGCTATGTTGACGACGACGCTCCGCAGGGAGCGCCGATCATGAACCCAGACGATCCCCCTCACCTCCCTTCGGTTGCGCGCCCGGAACGGACGTTCCTGGTCTACGGCGCGCCCGTTCCCGCGCCGCCCTTGGCGGCGGGGCTCTACGTCGTCGCCACGCCGATCGGCCATCTCGGCGACGTGACTTTGCGGGCGCTCTCCATCCTCGCGGCCGCCGACACGATTCTGGCCGAAGACACCCGTGTCTCCCGCACCCTCCTCGCGCGATACGGCGTCAAAACGCCGCT
The DNA here is from genome assembly GCA_963816065.1 of uncultured Alphaproteobacteria bacterium. GTDB lineage: Bacteria > Pseudomonadota > Alphaproteobacteria > Rhizobiales > Beijerinckiaceae > Roseiarcus. The sequence continues at coordinate 179,634 of CAWFJG010000026.1, forward strand.
TTCGCCCTATCACGAGCACAACGCCGCCGAGGCCCGGCCGCGGGCGCTCCGGCGCATCGCCGAGGGCCAGGCGCTGGCGCTGATCTCGGACGCCGGCACGCCGCTCGTCTCGGACCCTGGCTTCAAGCTGGTCGCCGAGGCGGTCGCGGCGGGACTTGCGGTCACGGCCGCACCGGGCGCTTCAGCGGCGCTCGCCGCTCTTTGCGTCGCCGGCCTGCCGACGGATCGCTTCTTCTTCGAAGGTTTTCTGCCGCCCCGCAGCGCGGCGCGGCGCGAGCAAATCAACGCGCTGGCCGCCGTGCCCGGGACGCTCGTCTTCTACGAGGCGCCGAGCCGGCTTGCCGAGACGCTTCGCGACCTGGCCGCCGAGCTGGGCCCGCGGCCTGCTGCGGTCGCGCGCGAGCTCACCAAGCTGCACGAGGAGGTCCGGCGCGGGACGCTCGACGCGCTCGCGGCGGAATTCGCTGACGGCGAGGCGCCGCGCGGGGAGATTGTTGTCGTCGTCGGACCGCCGCAGACGCGGGAGGCGGTCGACGGCGCTGCGCTCGACCGGGAGATTGTCGAGGCGCTGCTGAGCCTGTCGGTCAAGGACGCCGCGGCGGCCGTGGCGGCGAAGCATGGCCTGCCCCGCCGGCAGATTTATGCGCGGGCGCTCGCGCTCGCGGGAGCGGCGCGATGACCGGACGGCGTCCGGCCGACGTTCGAGCGCGGCGCCGCCTCGCCCATCTCCTTGGTCTCAGAGCCGAAACGATCGCGGCGATCTTTCTTGCCCTCAAGGGGTATTCGATCCTCGCGCGGCGCTACTCGGCGAATGGCGGGGAGATCGACCTCATCGCCCGAAGAGGCCGCGCGATCGCCTTCGTCGAGGTCAAGGCGCGCGCCGACCTCGGCGTCGCCGCCGATGCGATCAGCCCGGCCAAGCAGCGTCGGATCGCCCGCGCCGCTCGCGCCTGGCTCACCCGCAATCCGTGGGCGATGGGCTTTACCCTGCGCGGCGACGCCGTGTTCGTGGTGCCCGGCCGGCTTCCCCAGCACCTTCCGGCCGCGTATAGCCTCGTGATCGACTGACTCCTCCGACTGGACCGCCCATGCCCTTGACCGTCGCTGTGCAGATGGACCCGATCGCGCGTATCAAGACCGCGGGCGATTCCACCTTCGCCCTGCTCCTCGAAGCGCAGGCGCGCGGCCACCGCCTGCTGCACTACACGCCGGACCGGCTGCGGATGCTCGACGGTCGGGTCCAGGCCATGGCCGAACCGCTTGCTGTTCAGGATGTCGAAAGCAACCACGCCCGGCTCGGCGCGTCGGTCCTCGTCGACCTCTCGAGCGTCGACGTTGTGCTGCTCCGGCAGGATCCGCCGTTCGACCTCGCCTATGTGACGACGACGCACTTGCTCGAGCGCATCCACCCGGCGACCTTGGTCGTCAACGATCCGCGCAGCGTTCGTGACTCGCCCGAAAAGCTGTTCGTCATGGACTTTGCTGAGCTGATGCCGCCGACGCTGATTGCGCGCGACAGGGACGCGATCGACGCCTTCCGCCGCGAGCATGGCGACGTTGTGATGAAACCGCTCTACGGTTTCGGCGGGGCCGCGGTGTTCAAGGTCAGCCCCAGCGACCCGAATTTTGGCTCGCTGTTCGATCTTTTTACGGCGACGCTGCGCGAGCCGTGGGTCATCCAAAAGTTTCTGCCAGCCGTCTCGCGCGGCGACAAGCGCATTATTATCGTGGACGGTGAGGCCAGGGGCGCGGTGAATCGGGTGCCGGCCGCCGATGACATCCGGTCGAACATGGTGCGCGGCGGCGCGGCTCACGAGACGGAACTCACCGACCGGGAGCGCGAGATTTGCGCACGCATCGGGCCGGAACTGAAGCGGCGCGGCCTGATTTTCGTCGGCATTGACGTGATCGACGGCTACCTGACCGAAATCAACGTTACCTCGCCGACCGGCATCCGCGCCATCAAGCGGCTGGGCGGCCCGGATCTCGCAGTCGCGATCTGGGACGCGATCGAGTCCCGACGCGCGGCAAATATCCGCCCATAGCGCCCGCGACGCTTGCCGACCCAGACCCGAATGAGAATATAGACGCCATGTCAATCGCCGGCCCCCTGGTCGACCGTCGTCCCCGCTCGCCGCGGGCCCATCAGCCCCACCACCAAGGCGGCAAGGGGCTCGATCGCGTGCGGCTGATTGATTCCCTTGCTGAGCTTCGCCGCAAGCACGCCGACGACGATGCGGCATTTCGGCGCGAAGCGATCTTGGGCCTGCACGGCGCACTCGAAAGCGGACGCGATGACGCGCGCCGGGCGCTCGAGGCCGGCGGGACCGGGAGAGCCTGCGCCGAGATGCTGAGCGCCCAAGTGGACGATTTGCTGCGCGTTGGGCTCGAACTTGTCGAGCGCTGGCTGGTCCCCATCGGGTCGGAGGCGGGACCAACCGTGGTGGCGGTCGGCGGATACGGTCGAAGCATGCTGGCCCCGGGTTCGGACATCGACCTCCTGTTCCTGCTGCCAGACCAGCCAACTCCAGCGGTCGAGCGGATTGTCGAGGCGCTCCTTTACATCCTGTGGGACCTTAAGCAGAAAGTCGGCCATGCGACCCGCACGGTCGACGAGTGCCTGAAGCAGGCGCGCAGCGACATGACAATTCGCACCACGCTGACCGAGGCGCGTCTCGTCACCGGCGACCGAAAACTGTTTGAGAGGCTTCTAGCGCGCTTTGACAAGGAAATCGTCGCCAAGACGGCGCCCGAGTTCGTTGCCGCCAAGCTCGCGGAGCGCGAGGAACGAGTCCGGCGCGCGGGCGCGTCCCGTTATCTTGTGGAGCCGAACATCAAGGAGGGGAAGGGGGGCCTGCGCGACCTGAATACATTGTTCTGGATTTCTAAATACGTCTATCGCGTGCAGAACCCGCACGACCTGATCGCTGTGGGGGTGTTCTCGCCCCGGGAGTTCGCCCTGTTCCGACGCTGCGAGGAGTTTTTGTGGTCGGTGCGCTGCCGACTGCATTTCTTGGCCGGGCGCGCCGAGGAGCGTCTCAGCTTCGACGTACAGCGGCCGATCGCCCGCCAACTTGGTTATTCGACCCGTGCAGGCCAGGCGGACGTCGAGCAATTCATGAAGCACTATTTTCTTGTGGCCAAGGATGTCGGCGACCTGACGGCGATCGTCTGCGCCGCGCTCGAGGAGCGCCAGACCAAGCCAACTCCGGTGTTCGACCAATTCATCGGACGGCTTCGTCGCAGGAGCCGCGCGATCGCCGACGCCATGGACTTCAAGGTCGACGCAGACCGCGTCAATGTCATCGGCCCGGATGTTTTCGAGCGCGATCCGGTCAACCTGATCAGGCTCTTCTGGGTCGCGGAAAGGTCGAATCTTTCAATCCACCCCAACGCGACCCGGCTCGTCACACAGTCGCTCAAGCGCATCGACTCCCGGCTGCGCGAGGATCCCGAGGCCAACCGGCTGTTTCTGGAGATCCTGACTTCGCCCCGCGCTCCGGAAACGGCGCTCCGACGCATGAACGAAGCTGGTGTGCTTGGTCGGTTCATCCCAGAATTCGGTCGAGTCGTGGGGATGATGCAGTTTTCGATGTATCACCACTACACGGTCGATGAACATCTCATTCGCGCAGTCGGCGCCCTGAGCGCCATCGACGGGGGACGCCTGAAGGACGACCATCCGCTTTCGAGCCAATTCATCCACAAGATTTCGCACCGCACCGAACTGTACCTCGCCACGTTTCTGCATGACATCGCCAAGGGCAGACCGACCGACCATTCAAAAACCGGCGCAGATGTCGCTCGCAGGCTTTGCCCGCGGTTCGGTCTGTCGCAAGCGAACACCGAGCGGGTCGTATCTCTCGTCGAACAGCATCTCGTCATGTCCAACATGGCCCAGGGACGTGACCTTTCGGATCCACGCACGGCTGAAGCTCTGGCCGCGATCGTGCAGACGCAGGAGCAACTCAAGCTCTTGCTTATCCTGACGGTGGCGGACATTCGCGCGGTCGGCCCGGGCGTCTGGAACGGTTGGAAGGGCCAGTTGTTGCGCACCCTTTACTGGGAGACCGAGGTCGTGCTGGGCGGCGGCCATTCGGCGGTGGATCGGAAGGCGCGTGTTCTGGGGGCGCAGGAGACGCTGCGCCGCGCCCTGCCCAACTGGTCGGAGCCTGAGTTCGACGCCTACGCTCAGCGCCACTATCCGGCGTACTGGCTCAAGGTCGAGCCGGAGCGGCAGGTTGCGCACGCCAAGCTGTTGCATGCGATGGCCACGGACATCCGCTCGCTGGCGACCGAGGTGACGGTCGACACCTTTCATGGCGTCACGGCCATCACCGTCGTCGCGCCCGACCACCCAAGGCTGCTGAGCGGCATCGCGGGAGCCTGCGCGGCGGCCGGCGCCAACATCGTCGACGCACAGATCTTCACAACCGCCGACGGCCTCGCGCTCGACACGATCTTCGTCTCGCGAGCCTTCGAGCAGGACGACGACGAACTGCGGCGCGGGAGGCGAATCGCCACGAACATCGAAAAGACCTTGCGCGGCGAAATCCGGCTGGCGGAAATTGCGCCGGCGAAGGAGGCGCGGGACGTTCGGCGCGGCGCCTTCGCCATCGAGCCCGAGGTCACGGTCGACAACACGTTGTCTGGCCGTTACACCGTCGTCGAGGTCTCCGGGCTCGACCGACCAGGCCTGCTGCGCGACCTTACTTCTTCCTTGTCCAGGCTCAATCTGAACATCGGATCGGCCCATATCGTGACCTTCGGCGAGAAGGCGGTGGACGCCTTCTACATTACCGATCTAACGGGACAAAAAATCAATTCAGCGGCCAAGCAGGCCGCCATCAAACGGCGCCTGCTAGCGGACTTTTCGGCCGAACGTTGATGGTTCAAGTCCACCTTTGCTGGTCCCGGCGCGCTTGATTTTTGTGGCGGTAGCGCTGATATGCGTCGCAAAATCCAATGGGGCTCCAGACACGATGACCGAAACGAATGACGAACGGGCAGGCGCGACGCCCGGAGACGCTGCGCCGGCCGAAACGCCAGAGCGCGACTTTTTCGCTGTGATCGAGGCGCTGAACGCCGAGAACGGTCAGCTGAAGGACCGGGTTCTCCGGACGTTGGCGGAGATGGAGAATCTGCGCCGCCGCACCGAACGCGAGGTCGCCGACGCGAAGACCTACGGCGTGACCGGCTTCGCCCGCGACATACTGACGGTGGTCGACAACCTCGCCCGCGCTTTGGAGCACCTGCCATCGGAGGCGAGGGCCGCCGCGGAGCCGCAGATTCAATCTGTGATCGAGGGTGTCGAACTGACCGGGCGCGATCTCGAGGCCGTACTCGGGCGGCACGGCGTCAAGAAGCTCGATCCGAAGGGACAGAAGTTCGATCCCAACTTCCATCAAGCGATATTCGAGGCCCCCGACGAAACGCTTCCGGCCGGCACGGTGTCACAGGTGGTGCAGAGCGGCTGGACAATCGGCGATCGTGTGCTGCGCCCCGCTATGGTCGGCGTCTCCAAGGGCGGCCCAAAGGCCGCGCCGAAGGCAGAACCGACCTCCTCCGGAGACTGACATCACGCGCGAGCGGGGGTCACGCGCCGTAGGGTGAGATTGATTCGGCCGCCTTCCGGCAGAACCGTCGAGCCGCGGGAGATGATGCGGTCGACGCCGTGGAAAGCGAGCCGCGCTGGACCTCCGAAGGACACCGCGTCGCCCGACTCGAGCCGAAACGAGCGGGTCGGCGCATCTCGGGTGAGCCCGCCGATGCGGAACAGAGCCGGGTTCCCGAGCGACAGCGACACAATCGGGGCCGAAAGGTCGCGCTCGTCGCGGTCCTGGTGCAGGCCCATGCGTGCTTTGGCGTCGTAGACATTGACGAGACAGGCCTCTGGCGGCGCGGCGCCGGGCGCGAGCTCCGCCCAGGCTTCGAGCAAGGACTCCGGAATCGCCGGCCAAGGGCGACCGGTCTCGGGATGGGTCGGTTGGTAGCGATATCCCGTTTCGTCCGACACCCAGCCGAGGGGACCGCAATTGCTCATTCGGACCGAGAACGGCTTGCCGGTCCGCGGCATGCGGGGGCGATAGAGGGGCGCCTCCGTAAGCGCAGAGCGGACCGCCTCGCCAAGGGCCTCCTGGGCGGCGCCTCCGAAAAATTCGGGATAGTAGGTGACGCCCGGAGCGACAGCAATGCGGGCCCGAGCCATGGTCGCGTCCTTCACGCCTTCCCTAACCGGCAGGCGCAGCGTATAGGGGGCCAAATTCCCTTCCATCCCGTGCGCGGGAAGGCGCGCGCTGCTCGAGGCGATGTATGGCAGGTCATAGTCAGTTCAAGAACATCATGCACAAGAAGGGCAAGCAGGACGCGATACGCTCCAAGCTCTTCTCCAAGCTCGCCCGCGAAATCACCGTGGCGGCGAAGCTCGGCATGCCCGACCCGGCCATGAATCCCCGCCTGCGCGCAGCCATGCTCGCGGCCCGGGCTGAAAATATGCCGAAAGACAACATCGACCGCGCGATCAAGAAGGCCTCGGGCGGCGATAGCGAGAACTACGATGAAGTACGCTACGAGGGCTACGCGCCCGGCGGCGTCGCGGTCATCGTCGAGGCGCTGACCGACAACCGTAACCGCACCGCTGGCGAGGTTCGTTCCTATTTCACCAAAGCCGGCGGGTCGCTCGCGGAAACCGGCGCGGTGTCGTTCCTGTTCGATCGGGTCGGCCTGATCGTCTTCGATGGCAAGGTCGCCGACGAGGACGCGATGCTCGAGGCTGCAATCGAGGCGGGCGCGGACGATGTCGTCTCCGGCGCCGATGAGCATGAGGTGATCACTTCGGTCGAAGCGCTCGCGGACGCGCAAAAGGCGCTGGAAACGAAGTTTGGCGAGCCGCGCAAGGCCACGCTTGCGTGGCGGCCGCAGAACACGGTCGCCGTAGACGACGAGGCGGGCGAGAAGATCCTGCGCCTGATCGGCCAACTCGAGGACAATGACGACGTCCAGCAAGTGACCGCCAATTTCGAGGTCTCCGACGCACTGGTCGCCAAGCTGGAAGGTTGAAGTCCCTCACGGCGCCCGTGCGAGCGCCGAAAACCCCGCGAGTCGGTCGGGAAGCGTTTCAACCCCAGCGGCAGTGCAGGCCGCCCCACGGCCCGCGCCAGCAATGCCGGACGGGTCCATAGAAGCCATAGTAGCGCGGCGGCGGACCCCAGCCCCAGCGCCGCCAGCCCCACGGCCGGTTCGGATGCCAACGACCCCAGCGATCCCACCAGACCTGTTCGACGCCGGCGGCCGTCACGGGCGCCGCGATGGATGGAGCGGAGAGGGAGAAGGCGGCCGATGGCGAGGACCAGGCGGCGGCCATCAGTGTCGCGCCGGCGAGCGCGGCGAGTGCGCCGCGCGAGATGGAATGCGTATTCATACGGCTCTCCTTTCGATGCCCGTGAAACCCGTCCAATTCGACGCGCTTGTCACTGAACCGCGCCTGAACACGGAGAACGGGCGGAGCTGATTGGTCCCCGAAACGGTTAGGCCGCGAGAAAATCCTCCGTTGTCTAAGCCTGAAGCACGCCGACGTATTCCCCTTCGGGATCGGAGGGTCGCGAAATGCCGGAACTGCGTGTCGGCCGCTAAGCCCCGTTCAGCGAAAGGCGAAGCTTCCGTCGCTTCGCCTACCCCGGCGGCCCTGGCCCGAGGTTGCGGTTGCACGCCGACGTCGACCTGCACGCGATCGAAACGCCCCGGCCCGCTACGAACGGGACAGGCGAGGGATGAGGGGCCAATCGGGAGCGACGAGCTTTACCGTAGTCATCCGCCCTCGGAAGGCGCTGCTCGCCATCGACCGCCCCCATGCGCTTTCAGCGAGCCGCTTCCCCGCCGTCAGCTCATCCCCAGCGCCGCGAGGTACAGATCGAGGATCGTCTCCTCCTCAATTCGCTTGTCGCGGTCCTGCTTTCGGATCGACACGATCTTGCGCAGGATCTTGACGTCGAAGCCGTTGGCCTTGGCCTCGCCGTAGACGTCCTTGATGTCGTCGGAAAGCGCCTTCTTCTCCTCCTCGAGCCGCTCGATCCGCTCGATGAAGGCGCGCAGGTGGCCGGCGTTGACCTCCTCGGTCCCGGTCGCGATCTCGTCCTTTTTCGCCGGCTCGGCCATTGCGGTCTCTCATGTCGTCTTCACGAAGGCGCGGAGGTGGCGCCAAACCCGCGCGCGCGTCAAGGCCGCGCGCGCCTCGCCTGTGGACGACGCGCGGCAAGTCGACTCCGGCGGATAGTTGGCCCTCCTTCCGGCCAGGACGCGGGCGGTAGGCGCCGAGGGGAGGCCCCGACAAATAATATCAATATAGTGTTATTTTGTTACTGCTCCGTGCGCCTCGCGGGAGACACGCCCAAGCGAAATCGGACCTTGTGACAGATTTGTGCGCGAAAGCCTTTGAAATCGCCTGAGCGGCGCGCCAAAGCTGCAGGCTTCAGGTCGCGGCCTTCGCGTCGCGGCGCGGCCGCGCCCGGCTGCCGAGGTCCTTGGGCTCGCGGACCCTCGGGTCCGCGAGGATCGGCTTCAACAGCCGCGCTAGCCGATCGGCCCAGGCCTCTATCCCGGTGGCCTCCGCGATCAGGTCCTGCCGCACCTCGATCAGCGCGTTGGCGAGGCCGCGCGCGGTGGCGACGGCGTCGATCGTATCGCCGGCGAGCGCTCCGTCATAGGGCTCGTTGTCGCCGATTGCAGTCTCCCGAGGTCGTCCTCGGCGCCGAGCGCCACGAGCAGGGGCGCGGGGATGCGGTCGTCAAGGTCCCACAGAACCCCGATTTTCCAGGATCGCGGCGTCCCCCGCCAGACCGGCGTGAAGGAGTGGATCGCAATCAGCGCCGGCGGCTCGCCGGTTGGCAGCATCGCCTCGATCGTCGCGCTGACCGTCTCGCGATAGGGCGCCCAGTAGCGGGCGCGCCGGATCGCGACTTCGGCGCTGTCTATGCGGGCGTTGCCCGGCACGATGGCGCCGTCGGAGTAGCGCATGACCAGGGTCGGATCGTCAGCGCCGCGGTTGGGGTCGATCAGGAGGCGCGAGAAAGTCGAGAGGACGGCCGGCGCGTCGAGTTGCCGTGCCAGCGCTCGGGTCAGCGCCGCCGCGCCGATGTCGTAGGCGATGTGGCGCTCGAGCGCAGTGGAGGGCAGGCCGAGCGTCCCGTAGCCCGGCGGCAAGGCGTTCGAGGCGTGGTCGCAGACGATAAGCGCCCCGGCGTCGAGCGGCCCGGGAACCGTCTCGACCGGCTGAAAGTCCGTTGCGTCCGTTGCCGGCGCGATTCGCTGGGTTCGATCCATGGCCGATGCTTGCCGTCCCGTTTGGGCGAGACTATGGACGGGGCGCCCAATTCCGGCCCTCTCCATCGCCCGCGGACGGATTTCCTGTTGCCGATACCCTCCAAAGCGGCCGCGGCGCGCGGCGGCGTCCTCGCCCCCGTCGCCGCGCTCGTCGCCGGCGCCTTCGCGATGGGCGCTTCGCCCATCTTCGTCCGCCTGGCTGACGTGGGGCCGTTCACCAGCGCCTTCTGGCGGGTCGCCCTCGCCTTGCCGCTGCTCTACGCCTGGACGCGTGCGGCGGATGGCCCGGCGCCGGCCGGCAAGCGCTTCGCAAACCCGGCGATTCTGTCGGGCCTCGCCTTCGCCGGCGACCTCTTCTTCTGGCATCTGGCGATCGTCCACACCAGCGTCGCCAACGCCACCTTCTTCGCCACCTGCGCGCCGATCTGGGTCGTGCTGTTCGGCTGGCTTCTGTTGCGCGAGCGGGTCAAGGCCAACGTGCTCGTCGGGCTCGGCCTCTGCCTCGCAGGCGGCGGGGCGCTGCTCGCCCAGAGTTTTCAGCTCAAGCCCGCCGGCGCGCTCGGCGATCTCTTCGGCGTCGCGACCGGCGTCTTCTTCGGCCTCTACTTCCTGGCGGTGAAGGCGGCGCGCAAGACGACCTCGGCTGCACGGCTCACCTTCGAGGCGACGGTGGTGACGGCGGCGATCCTGTTCGTCGTCGCGCTGGTCGCCGAGCGCTCGATGCTGCCTCACACGCTTCGCGGCCTCGCGGCGCTGCTCGCCATGGCCTGGATCAGCCACACCGGCGGGCAGGGGCTGCTCTCGATCGCGCTCGGGCGGCTGCCGGCGGCGTTCTCCTCGCTCGTCATCTTCCTCGAAGCGATCGCGGCGGCCGGCTTCGCCTGGCTCATTCTCGGCGAGCCGGTCAGCGCCGTGCAGGCGCTCGGCGGCCTCGCGATCCTCGCGGGCATTTACGTCGCCCGGCCGCGGTAGAGCGGAGGATCCGCGCGGCTGGATTGACGGACGTTGGCCCAAATTGACATGCTGCCATGAAGATCATGACCGACGACACGCCCAGGTCGGGACCCGGCGGAGCAAGACCTGCAGCCCAAGATCCCGCGCTCTTACGCCGCCTCTTGCGCGCACGGGATCGTATGGATGCGTCTTCGCACGAGGAATGGCCCGTGACGCGCCTCACATTCGTCAGCGGCGTCTCCACCGCCCACTTTGCGCGCTCGTTCAAGCAGGCTTTCGGCGTGCCTCCCCACCGATACCTGCTGACGCGCAGGCTCGAGCGGGTGACCGCGCTGCTTCGAGACACGGAGATGTCGATTACCGAGATCGCCTTCCTCACCGGGTGGAGCAGTTTGGGGACATTCGGGCGCACGGTTCGCGATGCGACCGGCAAAAGCCCCAGCCAACTGCGCGCTGAGGAGAGGCGCGTCGCGCGTCCGCTCGACCAGATCCCGGCCTGCATCGTGCGCGGGACCCAGCGGCCCGATCTCAAAATCGCAGTTTCGGAGAAGCGGCGCCGGGCCGGGCAGGGGTAAAAGGCCGGGAGTCAGCAAAACGGAGGTCCCATGAGCCAAGGTGTCGGATTGGTCGGACTTTATGTCCGCGATCAGGACGAAGCCCTGAAATTCTATGTCGAGAAGCTCGGCTTTCGCGTGCATACCGATGCGCGCAACGGCGATTATCGATGGCTGACAGTGCAGCATCCCGAGCAGCCGTCGTTCCAGCTCGGGCTGTTCGCGCCGGAGTCGCCGATGATCGACGCTGCGACCGCTCGGACTCTGCGCGAGATCGTGGCGAAGGGGGCGATGCCTCCCCTCGTCCTCAATGTCGACGACTGCCGCGCCGCTTGCGAACGGATGCGCGAGCAGGGCGTGGAGATCACGCAGGAGCCCGTCGAACGCTACGGCGCCGTCGACGCCGGCTTCCGCGATCCGGCCGGAAACGGGTGGAAGGTGATCCAGCGGCCAAGACCGACATAGGGCGTCAGTCAAAACCCATCTTCGGTTGCGTCTTTCGAGCCCTCCGGGCTCGCAGCGGTCGTCCTGGCCAGAGCCACCCGGTTGCGGTCGGTGGACGCTCTTGCGCGGAACCGAACCGCGGGCGTTCCCCCCGCCCGCCGCTCATGCTAACGAGCCGCGCATGAGCGAACGCATCGACCATCGATTTCAGCGCCTGGCTGCCGAACATCGGCCGGCCCTCGTCACCTATGTCATGGCCGGCGACCCGGACGCCGAGACGAGTTCTCGCCATCCTCAAGGCGCTGCCTCGCGCGGGGGCCGATGTGATCGAGCTCGGCGTGCCGTTCACCGACCCGATGGCCGACGGCCCGGCGATCCAGGCGGCGGGCCTGAGGGCGCTGAAGGGCGGCCAGACCCTGCGCAAGACTCTCGCCATGGTGACGGAATTCCGCAAAGGCAACGCAGAGACGCCCATCATCCTGATGGGCTATTTCAATCCGATCTATGCCTACGGGGTCGAGCCGTTCCTCCGCGACGCCAGGGCCGCCGGGATCGACGGCCTCATTGTCGTGGACCTGCCGCCGGAGGAGGACGACGAACTCTGCCTGCCGGCGTTGCGCGCCGGGCTTGCCTTCATTCGGCTTGCGACCCCGACCACCGACGACGCCCGTCTGCCGGCGGTCCTCACCAACACCTCGGGCTTCGTGTATTATGTGTCGATCACCGGCGTCACCGGTTCGGCGGCGCCGGACCCGGAGGCGGTCGCGACGGCGGTCAAGCGGATCAAGCGGCATACGCCGCTGCCGGTGGCCGTGGGCTTCGGGGTCAGGGATGCAGCGAGCGCCGCCGCCATCGGCTCGGCCGCCGATGGCGTCGTCGTCGGCTCCGCCATCGTCGAGGCGGTGAGAGGTTCGCTCGCCGACGGCAAGGCGAGCTCGGCGACGATCGGCGCGGTCAGCGGGCTGGTGCGGACGCTGGCTGACGCTTGCGCGACCGCAGGCGCCCGGCCAACCGCATGAGGCGGCTGTTGCATTGAACACGCGTAACCTGCCCCATAGCGCGCCCCCGCCACCGTCCTTCGGACGGTCCTCCTCCCCCGCCTTCGGCAGAGGAGGAAAGGCGTCGACGCCTCTCCGCCCCTGTGAAGCGCTCGCGAAACGGGGGAGGGGGACCATGCGACCCCCGGACTTGATCCGGGGGATGGCGGAGGGGAATGCCCCACTCGGACCCTTTGGCGGCTAACAAACATGAACTGGCTCGACAACGTCGTTCCCCCCAAAATCCGGTCGCTGCTGCGGCGCGATACGCCGGAAAACCTGTGGGTGAAATGCCCGGAGAGCGGGCAACTCGTGTTCCACAAGGACCTCGAAGGCAACCTCATGGTGGTGCCGGGCTCGGGCTACCACATGGCGATCGACGCCAAGGCGCGGCTCGCCGCCCTGTTCGACGACAGCCACTACGAGGAGCTGCCGTCCCCGGAAGTCGCCTCCGACCCGCTGAAGTTTCGCGACATCAAGCGCTATACCGATCGCCTCAAGGAGAACCGCGCCAAAACGGGCGCCTATGACGCGGTGATTCTGGCTCGCGGCCGGCTCGAGGGGCATGAGGTCACCGTCGGCGTGCAGGACTTCGCCTTCCAGGGCGGCAGTCTCGGCATGGCGGCGGGCGAGGCGATCGTCGCCGGCATGACCGCCGCGATCGAGCGCCGCACGCCGTTCGTCATGTTCACCGCGTCGGGCGGAGCGCGCATGCAGGAGGGCATGTTCGCGCTGATGCAGATGCCGCGAACGACGGTCGCGGTTCGACGGCTCCGCGCCGCCCGCCTGCCCTACATCGTCGTCTTCACCAATCCGACCACCGGCGGGGTGACCGCGTCCTACGCCATGCTCGGCGACGTCCATATCGCCGAGCCCGGCGCGGTGATCGGCTTTGCCGGCGCGCGGGTGATCGAGCAGACGATCCGCGAGCGCCTGCCGGAGGGGTTCCAGCGCGCCGAGTACCTCAAGCTCCATGGCATGGTCGACATGGTCGTTCCGCGCACCCAGCACCGGGCGACCCTCGCGCGCCTCTGCCGGCTCCTCACGCGGGCGCCGCATTCCGAACCGACGTTCGAAGCCGCAGCCGAATAGGGCGAAAATCCGGAAAAAGCCGCGCCGCACGATCCGGCCCCCGGCCGATGAGGACAAGCGACCGCGGCGCGTTTTTGATAACTCCCAAGCCGTCGCTGGCAGTTCGGTCGTGTTGGCGGTCAAGACGATTGCAACGCCCAGGGGCAGACTTTGGATGCCGGCAGTCGCGGCGGCGGCAGAAACTCGGTTCGACGGTCGCCGGCCGCGCACTTTCGACAATCCGGCCCACCATTGCGCAGGCTCCCGTCTGGACACGATTTGTTCTCAAATCTCATTTTCCGGGGCGAACATGGCCGAGCCGTGATCGCGCGGGGTCCGAGACGTTTCTCTGCGCGGCGTCCGGCGAGCGCGTACGCTGCGCAGACGCCGGGCGGCAGTCGGCGCCCAACGGGGATGGCCCCTGTCCGCCCCGGGGCGAGCGCAAACCGCCGCCGACCATCGCGCACGGGCCGCTCTCCCGGGGCTTGGCAGGCGCGGGACGTGAGGGTCACGACTTCGACCTGGAGAAGGCCTTGAGCGTGCGACCTTCGCGTCGAGCTGGAGTTCAAGCCTCGGGTCATCGCGCAACGCCAGCGCCAGCGAAAAATGCCCCCAGGATCGAGGCGCGATCTCAACCTGTACCGCATAAACACAATCATTAGTTGTGTCGCAATTATCTTAATCAACTGCAAGTATTGCGGTCGTTTGTCGCAAGGCTAGGCAGAAGTGTGGCGGATTGATGCACCAGCTTCCCGTTGTAGGTTGTGTCAAAATTGCGTCAGCACATCGTTCGATAACGTCTATCTAGCCATTTTTCGAAGGGAAAACAGAGATATATGGCCATGATGGCTTCGGACATTCCTGTTGTCCCCGATCGCTTCTGGCAACCGAAGTTGCGGAAGCGTTTATGGCCGCCCCGGTTGACGGTGTTGCCAGAAGGAAATTATTGACGGAGCACAAAATAAATACCGGGTGATGCATATCGTGTCGCCCAGATTGGCAGTGATAGGGTCGATGTAGCCGCCCGTGCTTAGCAATCATACGAGCGGCGCCGCGATGAGAACTGGGGCCGGAATGGCCCAGACGTTCTGATCGAGTGAATGTACTGACGATAGTTCTAGTAGAACCAAGGTCGCTAACGTTAGCGTCAACGGTAGTACTTTGCATATAAAGAAATGACGCAGACATGAGTTTCGTTTAGATAACGCTAACTCCAACAACTTGGGGAACCACAACCATGGCACGCCGCAATCCAACCCATCGTCCCTCTTGCATCGGAGCGACCCGCAACCGATCGTCCCTCCTGTTGAGCACCGCGCTCGTCGCGCCGGCCGCCCTCGCGATACTGGCCTTAGCGCCGGTCGCGGCGCAGGCCCAGTCCGCCTGGACAGGCAGCTCGACGACCGCGTGGGGAACCGCAGGCAACTGAACTCCCCAACACGATCGTTCCGGGAAGCAGCGGCAACACCGGCGACGCCACCACGATCGGCACGGCCACTCGCGAACCGTTATTGACCGGCACGTATTCGTTGGATGGATCGGGCGGGAGCTTGACCCTCAACAACGGTGGAGTGCTGACAATCGGCACCACAACGACGACCGGCACCCTCAATATGGGCGCAAATTCGATCACGCTGAACGGCAACGGCAAAATATCGACGGTGAACGCCACCCACGCCTTCCTCAACATCCTCGGCGGCTCGATTACCGGCACCGGCACGAGTTCGATCACGGGGGCCGGAAATATCGCCGGCTGGGGCACGATTTCCGTGCCGACCGCAAATGCCACCTGGAACGCCAATACTGCAGGCCAGGCGCTCACCTTCCAGGGCGGGGGCACGTACGGGGGCACGTTCAGCGCCAGCACCGGCGGGGGTTCCTTCAACTTCAACGGCGTCACGTTGAACAGCATGTCGGTCGCCAACACCAGCGGCGGCACATTCAACTTCAATAATGGCACCACCCTCAACAGCGCGACGTTCAACGGTTCCGGCAAGACGCTGAACCTCAACAGCGCCACGATCAATGGCGCAACCTTTACCAATGCCGGCTCAGGCAGCCAGTTCTATCTGCTCGGCGACAGCACGCTTGAGGGCGCGATCGCTTTCAACCAGTACTACACGTTCAACCTCGGCGGCTCGTACGGCGCGCATACCCTCAACCTCGCCGGAGCGACGCTAAACACAGTGACGGGCGGAGCGAACCCCTTCATCGTCGGCGCTGGCGGCGTGCTGAACGGCGCAAGCGGCTCGAATAGCATGGGCGGCGGCGGCTCGGTGGTGCTGCAGGGCGGCTCCATCACGGACACGGGAGGGACCTTCCGGATCGGCGATGGGATCACCGGCTACGGCCTGGTCTCCGGCCCAGTCAACGTCGCCACCGGGGCGACCGCGACCGGCTCCGGGCAAACCTTGACGCTTGATGGGGGATCGGGATCTCCTATGCAGGTCGGCAGCTCTTACGGCTCGGGGGCGAACCTCGTTGCGTCGGCCGGCGCTACCCTTGACGTGAAGGGCAATATCTCCCTCATCCAACCCGATTTCTGGGCCCCCGGCGGAGGCGTGATCCAGATGGACGGGGCGAACATCACCAACGGGTTCGCGAGCTTCCACCCCCTACAACCCTGTCACCGTCAACAACTCGACCCAACCGACCTCAGGGCTGTTCAAGGTCGCGAGCGGGACGAACACGTTCAACAACGTCGCTTTCTCCACCGGCAAAGGCGCCACTCTCGAGGTCGACGCACAATTGAACCTGGACAAAGGCGCCGGATCTGTTGGAGCGAGCGTTGACGCGCCGACCGGCGCGACGATCAACGCCGGCGGCGTGGTGAATGACTACAACGGGCCAGCAAAGATGACCGTCGGCACGTTAAATCTGAATGGCGGCTCGCTCACCAACACCAGCGGGACCGGCGGCACCACCGCGGGCGCGTTCACAGTCACCGTCAGCAATGACTATACGAACGCAAACTTTGGCACGGGCAACAGTTTCAACCCGACCGCGGGCGTGACCGGCGACACGGTGATCAACGCGGCGGGAACCGGTACGCTGCAAACGATCACCGGCGCGAAGGTGACGGGCGGGACCTCGACGACGCCGACACTCGCGCTCGGGGCCGTCCATGTCGGGGACTCCACCTCGCAGAGCTTCCAGATCAAGAACACCGGGACGAACGACCCGTCGCTGCGCGGCGCCGTCCAGACGACCGGGCTCACCGGCGGCATGGTCGGCCTGACCGGCGGCGACCAGAATTTCGGCCCGATCGCCAGCGGAAGCAGCACCGGCCCCTATTCGGTGGCCTTCAACGCTTCCGCCGCCGGGACGCTCACTGGCCAGTCGATCGCCGTGGTCAGCAACTTCGCCAACGTTCCGACGCAGACGATCGACCTGACCGGCGCGGCCTACCACTACGCCGATCCAGTGTGGTCGAAGACGGGCGGCGCGGGGACCTTCTCCGGCAGCGGCGCCGCCTACACGCTCGACTTCGGGACCCTGCATAACGGCTTCACGACGACCGCCGACTTGCAGATCCTGAACCAGCTCTTCGCCGACGACCAAGGGGGCTCGTACACAGACTTGCTCGGCGGCGCGTTCACCACACAGGTCATACACGGCGCGGCCTTCGATCTCACGGGGTTCGGCCCCCTCGGGGGGCTCGCCGCAGGCGGCGCGCTCGATCAAACCGTCTCGTATGACCACGTGGGAGCGCCGTACGGGTTCTACGAGGAGATCATCACGTTCAACCCGACAAGTTACGACGCAGCGCTCGGGTACTCGAACCTCGGCCCGATCACGTTGACTGTCGAGGGCACGGCCACGCCGGAAGCAGGGACCATTACGATGATCCTGTTCGGCTTCGCCAGCCTCGTCGCCGCCGCCCACCGCCGCCAGCGCAACCGGCTGACCTCAGCCCTCGCCTGAGACTTCAGAACCAACACCGGCGCGAGCTTGCGCACCCCCGAAGCTCGCGCCGCACGGCCCCGCCGATCGCCCATGTCGGCGGGGGCTTTTTGTTGCCTGCGCCTTCACCGCATTCGCCTGCCTCGAAAGCGACGACGAAGCGACGCGACACGGTCGCCGCGTCGCTCACGCTCCTGCCGTCTTCGGCTCGTACGGGCAAATCGCCTTCAGCACACACCGCCAGCATTCCGGCTTGCGCGCCTTGCAGACATAGCGGCCATGCAGGATCAGCCAGTGATGGGCGTGGCGCAGGAAGCGCGGGGCGACGACCTGCATCAGTTCGTCCTCGACCTCGCGCGGCGTCTTGCCCGGGGCGATGCCGAGCCGGTTGGCGACGCGGAAGACGTGGGTGTCGACGGCCAGGGTCGATTCGCCGAAGGCATTGTTGAGGACGACGTTGGCGGTCTTGCGGCCGACGCCGGGCAGCGCCTCGAGCGCATCGCGGTCCGGCGGGACTTCGCCGCCCCAGCGCTCGATCAGCGCCTTCGACAGCGCGATGACGTGCCGCGCCTTCGACCGATAAAGGCCGATCGTCCTGATCCGCTCCGCCAGCCCCTCCTCGCCGAGCGCGGTCATTTTCGCCGGCGTGTCGGCGATGGCGAACAGCGACTTGGTCGCCTTGTTCACCGATGCGTCGGTGGCTTGCGCCGAGAGCACCACGGCGACAAGCAGGGTGAACGGATTGACGGATTCGAGTTCGCCCATCGGCTCGGGATTGGCGGCCTCGAGCCGCTCGAACACGGCGTCGGCCAGCGCTGTGCGCCTTTTTCGCGATAGTTTTGCCGTCATTGCGCCGTGTTTGATCCTCAACTCTTAGTGACGACTGGCGGCGGCTTGCCTTGAGTTGACGCCGGCAATATGCACGCATCGCGCGGCGCGGCAAGGCGACCGGTCCGCGATCCGCTTATTGGGAGGAAAGATGAGACAGTTCAAACCGATCGCATGCGCCGCGGCGGCGCTCTGCGCCCTACTGGCCGCCGGAGCGGCTCAGGCCGCGTCCGACAAGGTCGTGATCGGCGACATCGACGACATGTCCGGCCCCTACGCCGACGTCATCGGAGCGGGCGGCGTCGAGGCGATCAAGATGGCGATCGCCGATTTCGGCGGCACGGCGCTCGGCAAGCCGATCGATCTCCTGACCGCCGACCATCAGAACAAGCCCGATATCGGCCAGCAGAAGTTTCGCGAATGGGCCGACACCTCCGGTCTGACCATGCTGCTCGGCGGCTCCAACACCGGCGTCAGCCTGGCCATGGCGGCGGCCGACAAGGAGAAGCACATTCCCTTCTTCGCCATCGGCGCGGCCGGCGCCTCGCTCACCGGCAAGGATTGCAACCCTTATACGATCCATTACGGCTACGACACGACCGCGCTCGCCAACGGCACGGCCAAGACCATCCTTGCCGACGGCGGCAAGAGCTGGTTCTTCCTGACCGCGGACTACGCCTTCGGCACGCAGCTGGAAAAGGGCGCGGCCGAGGTGGTGAAGGCGGGCGGCGGCAATGTGGTCGGCGACGTGCGCGTGCCGCTCGGCACCTCCGATTTCGCCTCCTACCTGTTGCAGGCGCAAGGATCGGGCGCCCAGGTCCTCGGCCTCGCCAACGCCGGCACGGACTTTTCCAATTCTCTCAAGGCCGCCGCGGAGTTCGGCCTGACCAAGAGCATGAAGCCGGCGGCGCTGCTGGTCTTCCTGTCCGACATCCACGCCATCGGGCTCGACATCGCGCAGGGCCTGATCCTCACCGACGGCTGGTACTGGGACCTCAACGACCAGACCCGCGCCTTCTCGAAGCGGTTCTACGACAAGGTCAAGAAAGAGCCGACGATGCCGCAGGCGGCGGTCTATTCGGCGACCCTGACCTATCTGAAAGCCATCAAGGCGGCCGGAACGACCGACGCCGACAAGGTGATGGACGAACTGCACAAGACCAAGGTCGACGACATGTTCACCCAGAACGGGACGATCCGCCGGGACGGCCTGCTCGAGCACGACATGTACATCCTGCAGGTGAAGACCCCGGCCGAGTTGAAGGGCGACTGGGACTATTACAAGCTGCTCAAGACGATGAGCGGCGAAGAGGCGTTCGGCAAGCTCGCCGATTCCGCCTGCCCGCTGGTGAAGAAGTAGGCGTCGTCGGGAAGAGGGCCGGGGCTTGTCCCAGCCCTCTCTCCGAAGGGCGCGGCGGGACCCAGGGATGGAAGGCGCTCCTCGAGTTCCGGCTCGCCAAGCTTCGCACGCGTCGACGCCGTCCGGTCACGCCCGCGCCCGCATGCGTTGCTGATGCGCGAATGTCGACGCCCCGGCCATAAACGGCCGGAGATCGGCGCCGACGCGCGAGGCGAACGCAATCTCCCCGTAACTCTTTGAAATCGTTCATTCGCTCGTCGAACTCGAGCGGGTTTCCGGTTGCATCTTATTGATTTTATTGAGGTCTGGTCAGAAATCCGCGGTCACCCTATCCCACCGCCACCCGGTAGGCGGCCTGCGTCTTGGCCGCGATCTCGTCCAGCGTCACGCCGGGCGCCGTCTCGATCAGCGCCATGCCGCGGTAGCCGTGCTTGTCGATGGTGAACACGCCGAGGTCGGTGATGACCAGGTCGACCACCTTGGCGCCCGTCAGCGGCAGCTCGCAATGGTGCAAGAGCTTCGGCCCGTCCTTGGACGTGTGCTCCATCACCACGACGATCTTCTTGACCCCGGCGACCAGGTCCATCGCCCCGCCCATGCCCTTGACCATCTTGCCGGGGATCATCCAGTTGGCGAGGTCGCCGGTCTCGCTGACCTGCATCGCCCCGAGGATCGCCAGGTCGATGTGGCCGCCGCGGATCATGGCGAACGAATTGGCGCTGGAGAAGAAGCTCGTCGTCGGCAGTTGCGTCACCGTCTGCTTGCCGGCGTTGATGAGATCGGGGTCCTCCTCGCCCTCATACGGGAAGGGGCCCATTCCCAGCATGCCGTTCTCGCTCTGCAGCGCGACGGTCATCCCCTCGGGGATGAAGTTGGACACCAGCGTCGGAATGCCGATGCCGAGGTTGACGTAAAAACCGTCCTTGAGCTCCTTGGCGGCGCGCGCCGCCATCTCATCGCGGGTCCAGGGCATCTTGGCGCTCCTTTCAGGCGGCGTCGCGCTTGCGCGTGGTGCGTTGCTCGATGTGCTTTGGCGCGTCCGGAACATGGACGATGCGATGCACGAACACGCCGGGCGTCATGATCGTGTCCGGGTCGATCTCGCCGGGCTGAACCAGGTGCTCGACCTCGGCGATGGTGATCTTGCCAGCCGTCGCCATGTTGGGGTTAAAGTTCCGCGCCGTCTTGCGGTAGACGAGGTTGCCTTCGGTGTCGCCCTTCCAGGCATGGACCAGCGAGACGTCGGCGACGAGGCCGAACTCCATCACATAGGCTTCGTTGTTGAAGTCGCGGATTTCCTTGCCCTCCGCGACGATCGTGCCGACGCCGGTCTTGGTGAAGAAGGCGGGGATGCCGGCGCCGCCGGCGCGAATCCGCTCGGCAAGCGTCCCTTGCGGGTTGAACTCGAGCTCGAGCTGGCCCGACAGGTAGAGCTGGGCGAAGATCTTGTTCTCGCCGACGTAGCTCGAGATCATTTTCTTGATCTGGCCGGTCTCGAGCAGGACGCCCAAGCCCACCCCGTCGACCCCGGCGTTATTGGAGACGACGGTCAGATCCCGGACGCCCGACTTGCGCAAAGCCTCGATCAGCGTCTCGGGGATGCCGCAGAGGCCAAAGCCGCCGGCCATCACCATCATGCCGTCCTTGGCGACTCCGGCAAGCGCGGCGTCCGCGTTGGCGTAGACTTTTTTCACGGGGACACGTCCTCCCAAGCAAACCCGGCTTTCCCTAGACCGGCGGCGCGTTGGCGGCAAGCCGGACGGAAGGCGGAGGCGCAGGGCGCATGGGCACAGGGATCGAGGTTGATCGCTTATTCCCTTGAAGCTCTATCGGGCCATTGAGCGGATGACGCCAGGCGCCAAACGGCGCGAACTTTTCGGATAGCGAGCGCTCAATTTCCGGTCCGTTGGCGCGAAATCTGCGCGAATCAGCTTCCCAATTGACGGCACCGCGCCCGTTAGCGGCTAGGCGTCAGGCGGTGGCGCAGCGGATCCTCTCAAATGGACCCC
Organism: uncultured Alphaproteobacteria bacterium; assembly: GCA_963816065.1. Taxonomy (GTDB): domain Bacteria; phylum Pseudomonadota; class Alphaproteobacteria; order Rhizobiales; family Beijerinckiaceae; genus Roseiarcus. The sequence continues at coordinate 201,112 of CAWFJG010000026.1, forward strand.
GAAAAGGTATTGCCGGGTTGGCGAGTTACCTCGACTTAAAGATCGAACCCACCATCAGCGGTTTCTTTTCTCGTCCCTTTTTCATAAGAACGCCTTTGTCGGGACCAAACTGAAAGTAAATCGGCAACAAGCTCGCTCCGATCGCCGACGCTTTCTGACCCAGAGAGCCTGGGAGGATTTCCGGCACAATCAAACCGCCCGGCACCAGGCTCGAGAACTGGGCGCGGACGCGCGCGACCGTGTCGAGGAGCAGTGAACGGGGAAGAAGTCCGTCAATCACAACGGCTTCTACGTCGACCACCGCGATCACCCCGATGATCGCCTGGGCGAGCGCCGCAGCGCAATCGTCCTGCCATTCCGAAACGAGCTCCGCAACCTGCGGCGGCAACGGATCCAGGTCGCGGACCCGGGTAATCTTGACGCCGCCAAGGCGCAGGTGATTGACGAGCGTGTAAATGGACGCGCGGTGCAGGAGGATCTCGAAGGGACCCGACGGTCTTGGCACGGACGCGAGCGACGATTGGGCGACCGGAAATGGACCAAAAGCCGCGGTGTTGCCGTGTGGTCCGGTCTGCAAGGTGCCGTCGAGGACGAGGCCAGCGCCGATGAATGTCGTCAGGGAAATATGCAGAAAGTCCTCGTATCGCGTGCCGACGCCTTGAACGAGTTCGGCTACGGCGGCGGCGGACGCATCGTTCTCAACCTGTACGGGCAGTCCACCCGAGTCGAGAAAATCCGAGGCTATATCGATCTGTCTCCAAGCCGCGCCAATTTCCGGAGGAAAACCGAGCTCGCGATCCCATCCGCCGATGAAGTAGGGCGCCGACACGCCGATGCCGACCAACCGCGACATTTCCTGACCGAGACGGCTTCGAAAGCGCTGAAGGATTGCGTTGGCGATCCGGCGAATGACCGCAGGATCGGGATAGTCGTGATCGTGGGTCTCATAGGCTTGAGTGTGGCCGCGGAAATCTATCAGAACGGCATCCAAGGCGCGGCGGCCAATGTGCAAGCCGATTGAATACGCCCCGTTCGGCGCCAATTCGTACATCGATGCCGGTTGCCCTTTGCCGCCAAAACGCCTTCCGCCGCCTTTGACGTAGCCGCCCTGCTCGAGCGCCTCGATGATTGTCGCGACCGCCGGTGGGGTCAGGTGGGCAAACCGCGCGATCTCGGCCTTTGAGGCCTGTCCGAAGCGCCGCAATGCATTGAGCACGACACGTTCGTTGTAATGCCGGAGTTGAACCGAGTTGCTGCCGCGTCCCGCCATGGCCTTGCCGTGCGTTTTCCCAAACCAATCTTATTTAATCGCGGCGTGTTCGTCGAGCCCTTGGGCATGCCGCGTCTGACGTCGCCCTGAAGCGCGGTTCCGTTCGTCAGCCCCATCAAACACGGGCTCGGCCGCGAAATGAGGTCGATGCAAGGTTGTCCGACCCGACCGCGGTTCCCTGTAATCGCCAATGACCCACTTGACAACTTTGTCACGATATTATAGCAGACTGCTTTAATTAATGCCCTCGAGCTCGATGAAGTTGCGTTGCTCGGGAAAGGGCTCGAAGATGGACGACGGCGGTGGTGGCGGAAGCGCTACGGCCGAATTGACCCACGTCTTATCGCGGTCGTCAAATGAAAAGGGAGGATATCATGCCAAATCGCCTGAACGACCTCACACGACGTCATTTCTTGCGCTCTACTGCGCTTGTCGGCGCTGGAGCGGCGACAACCGCGATCGGCATTGCGCCCGCCCTGGCGGCGCCCGTTGAAATCCAATATTTTTACCGCGCCGCATGGCCGACCTCGGAGACTCTACGCCAACTGGCTGATCGACGAATTCAACAAGAAGAACGGCGACCGCATCCATGTCACGGGCGCAAGCGTCGACGGCGAGACCTACAAGACGAAGCAAACGATCGAGATCAGCTCGAGCGACCCTCCGGACGTCTTCTATTCCTGGGAAGGCGGTCGCGCCGGGGAGATCGTCAAGGCCGGTTTCGCCGCAGATCTCACGGACTACTATAAGAAATTCGGCTGGGACAAGTCGCTCAATACGGCGAGCGTTTCGCTGGCGAAGTTCGACGGAAAGCCGTACTTCGTTCCGACCGAGATCGGCGCTTCGGTCGTCTGGTACAGGAAGGACCTCCACGACAAGCTCGGGCTTAAGGTCCCCACCACCTGGGACGAGATGATGGCCAACGCGGCAAAGGCCAAGGCGGCCGGAATCGCGCCCTTCATGCTGTCCAATCAGAAGAAGTGGCCGGCGCAGTTCATGTGGTCGGCGATGATGGTCAACAAGTACGGCCTCGACGCCTATCAGGGACTGATCGACAACAAGATTCCCTGGACCGATCCGCGCGCCGTCGACATCACCGCGATGATGAAGAAGCTCGCTGACGACGGCATGTTCATCGAGAACTTCAATTCGATCGATTTCGCGCCGGCGCAGGTTCCGTGGGCGCAGGGCAAGGCTCTCTACTGGTACAAGGGCTCGTTCATTCTGGGCAGCTTCCGGGGCGACCAGAAGCAGTGCTGCGCCGAACCGATCGACTGGTTCGAGTTCCCGGCAATGGGCGATCGAAAGCCGGTCATGTCGATCTACGACGAGGACACGGTGATGATTCATGCGGCGAGCAAGAACAAGGACGCCGCCGCGGAATTCGTCAACTTCATGGTCTCTCCGGAGGCCTCGGCCAAGAAGCTCGAGATCGACAAGCCCTACGCCTCGAACGCCTCGACCGACCTCTCCCATCTCTCGCCGATGGAGCAGCGTCTGGGCAAGGCTATGGCCGACGCCGGCTCCTACACCTTCATGCATGTCGATCACGGGACGCCGCCCGCCATTTCGGACCGCTTCCTCGACGGCCTTCAGGGCGTGCTGGCCGGCGCGATGTCGCCGGAAGAGGCCATGCAGGCGACGGAGACAGAGGCGCAGCGCGTGCGGGGCAAGATCAAGACCTGAGCTTCCGGGCCTTGGATTCCGATAGCGCCTTTGGAAGCGGGAGCCGAATGGCTCCCGCTCAGGGCCAAAAGGCCAGGATCCGTCGGTCGCGGGTGGCGCTGACGGATCGCGGCGCCTGAGAAGGCGAGAGCCGGCCGCCTTTTAGTCGTCCAGGCGTTCCGAACGAGGAGGTCACCAATGGCTTCGCGAATGATCGACGAACGGACCTCCTTCGTAGCCTTTGCGCGCCATCATGTCTTCGTCACGCTGTTCGGACTGGTCCTGCCGGTCGTCCTGTTTGCCTGCTTCATCGGATATCCGATCGTTTACACAATTTACTTGAGCTTCTTTGAATGGAACGGTATGGCGCCGGTCAAGAAATTCGTCGGATTCGCTAATTATTCGTACATGCTTGGGGATAAATATTTCTATATTTCGCTTGAAAACAATCTGAAATGGCTGTGCGGTATCGCTTGCATTTCCGGTCGTTCTCGGGTTTCTCATCGCCTACGCGATGCGTGTTCGTGCGGTCTATCTTCCCGACCGTGCTGCGCACCGCGATCTTCTTTCCGGTGACGATGTCGCTGGTCGCCGTTGGGCTGATGTTCCTCCTGATTCTGAACCCGATTTTCGGCGCGTTCGACGGCGTGCTGCGCGCAATGGGTTTGGGCTTTCTGGTCCGAGAATGGTTCGGCGACTATCGCATCGCGATCTACACACTGGCGGTCGTCGGCGGCTGGGCGTTCACCGGTCTGCCGATGATCTTCTATTTCGCCGGGATCGGCGACGTCCCCAAGGAGACGTTCGACGCGGCCAGGATCGAGGGCGCCGGACACTTTCGGATGATGCTGCGCGTCGCGTTGCCGCAGCTGCGCCCCGTCACTGCGGTGGTCGTGATGCTGACTCTGTTCGAGTCGCTGAAGGCGTTCGACCTCATCGCGGTGATGACGAAAGGGGCGCCGTTCGGGCGCACCAACGTTCTTGGCTATCTCGTCTATCTGGAAAGCTTCTGGAACTCGCGCTTTGGTTACGGCGCAACCGTCAGCGTCGCCATTCTCGTGCTCTCGATCGCCGTCGCGTCTTTGCTGCTCGGCTAGGCTATTCAGAGGCGCCTTCGATGTCTAAGCCCGCGGCGACAATTCATCCGGGACGGACGCTCATCCGCCTGCGCTATGCAGCGCCCAAAATACTCGCGACGCTCTTTGCGCTTCTCCTCGCAGCGGTCTGGATCGGTCCGCTGGCGCTTATGGTGATGACGTCGATTAAGCCGAACAGCGAGTTCCTCAACGGACCGTTCGCGTTGCCGATCGCGCCCACGCTCGAGCCCTATGTGAAGGTTTGGGAGGGACTGAATTTCGGCGTGCTCATGCAGAACAGCCTGCTCTACGCGGCCACGGGATCGGCGTTGGCGGTGGGGCTCGCTCTCGTGCCGGCGTTCGCGCTCAGCCGTTTCGAGCCTCCGGGCAAGCGATACATATTCGCGTTGCTGCTGACGGGACTGATGTTGCCGCAGCAGACCGTTCTCATTCCCCTTTACGACATGCTGCGCTGGCTGCATCTGTTTGACACCCGCATTGGTCTGATCATCGTTCATGGCGTCTACGGCATGCCTTCCCAGATCCTGATTCTGCGCGGATTCATGACGACCATTCCGCGCGACATCGAGAAAGCGGCGCAGATCGAGGGCGCGACGGACTTCCAGATCTTCACCAAGGTGATCCTGCCGCTGGCGGTCCCGGGGATCGTCGTCGGTTACACGCTGAATTTCATCGCGATCTGGAAGGAGTTCGTCTTCGCCCTGGTGTTCCTGAACAGCGAGTCGATCTTCCCCGTGACGGTCGGCATGCTCAAATTGAACAGCGACCGCTATATTTCCGCGTTCAATCTTCCGTCGGCTGGGCTCGTCATCTCCCAAATCCCGATCGCGATCCTGTTCATCTTGGCTTATCGCTGGATTTCGAGCGGCAATTTCGTCGGTTCGGTCAAGGGCTGAGGCGGCGGGAGCAGAACGCATTCATGGCCAACGTTTCCCTCGTCGACATCGAGAAGCGCTTCGGCGCGCATGTCGTGATCCCGAGCCTCAATCTCGAAATCGCCGGACGGCTCTTTCGTGGTGCTGGTCGGTCCGTCCGGGTGCGGCAAGACCACGACTCTCAACATGATTGCGGGCCTCGAAACCATCACCGCCGGTCAGTTGCTGATCGGTGGGCGGGACGTGACCGACATGCCGCCGAAGGATCGCGACATCGCCATGGTCTTCCAGTCCTATGCGCTGTTTCCTCACATGACCGTTTTCGACAACATCGCCTTCGGCATGAAAATCAGGCGGTTGGCGAAAAGTGAAATCGACACGCAGGTCCAGAGCGTCGCGGACCGGCTGCGGATCGGATCGCTGCTGGACCGCCTGCCCAAGGCCCTTTCCGGGGGCCAGCGTCAGCGCGTCGCGCTGGCGCGTGCATTGGTCCGGCGCCCGGGCGTTTTTCTCATGGACGAGCCGCTGTCGAATCTCGACGCGAAGCTTCGCATCGAGGCGCGAAGCTTTCTTGCAAAGATGCATCATGAAATCGGCGTGACGACCGTCTACGTGACCCACGATCAGTCGGAAGCGATGACGATGGGCGACACGATCGTGGTGATGAAGGACGGCGTCATTCAGCAGTCCGCGTCGCCGCTCGTCGTCTACAACCAACCCGCCAATATGTTCGTCGCCGGCTTCATTGGATCGCCGGCGATGAATTTTCTCGAGCTGTCGCTCGCGGGCTCGAAGTTGATCGACCCGGATAACGGTCTTACCGTCGCGATCCCGGACAGGTTGCGCGTCGTCCTGAATGGATACGGAAAGCCCAAGGTGGTGTTGGGCTTGCGTCCTGAAGCGCTGCGCCCTGCTCCGCGCAGCGCCGATTCGTCAGGCGCCCCGCTCCTTTCCATCGACGTTGCGCAACACCTCGGACACGAGACATTGCTCGACGCTTCCAGCGGACTGCATCGAATCGTCGCAAGAGTGGCCGCGTCAGACGACTCGCGCATCGGGGAAAAGCGGCCCTTTCTTTTCGATCAGGACCACATGCACCTCTTCGATGCAGACACCGGCGTCAGTTTATCCGCGGGCCCGAGGTCGAACGCATGACCTCCCGTTCGGCGCGTCGCCGCTTTAATCAATTTCCATCGCGCGTTGCACGCGGCGGCGGCTGGCGGACAAGCTGCACGAAGCGGATCGCGCCAAGCCGTAAACGCCCGCACCTGGCGCTATCCCACCCATGGCAACAACGGCGGGTTTCCCGCGCTTAGGCTGAACGGACACTCGCGCTCAGGGCCGATGCCCGAACTCTCAATGGAAACCCGATCCGGTAGGCGGGAAAATCCTTCGAGCCCCTTTGAATCCCTCCACGGCCGGCGTCCCTAGCCCTTCCTCCGCTCGAACCTTCCCGCTTCCGCGAGCCAGCCCGCGACCGCGGCGCCGAGCAGCAGGGCCAGGCCAAAGAAGCCGGAGGCGAGCGAGGTTGAGCGGGCGCCGATCAGCTCGCTCGAACCGGTGCGCTTGACGCCGATATAGTCGCCTCCGGCGTAGCTCGGCGCCGGGTTGAGGCCGACGACGCGCGGGACGTTGGCGTCGTCGGCCTTGCCGGTGGACAGACGGCGTACGGATCCGCCGCTCGCCGCGGCGAGCGGGCCGAGCTTTTCCGCGGTCGAGACGACGTCGCGCATTTCCAGCGGGTTCTCGGGGCCGACATTGACGAGCGCGACATGGGCGCCGTCGTCTGCGCGATAGAGACCGAATTTCTCCACCGTCGTCTGCGCGCGGGACAGGCCGGGCGCCACGGGCTTGAGGTCGAGCTTCGTCTTCACGCCGCCCGGGCCGGTCAAAGTCGTGTCGCGGGGCTCGCCGCTGACGCTCTGCCGCTCGACCGTGATCGTGCGGCCGCGCGCACTGGCGCGCAGCGCCTCCTCCTCGAGCTCCGGCTCTTTCATCAGCCAGTGCGCCAGACGGCGCAGGAGATCGAGGTAGGGGCCCCCGCCGTCGTAGCCGCGCGCCCACAGCCACATCTGATCGGTGAGCAGCAACCCGACCCGCCCCTTGTCGACGCGCGACAGGATCAAGAGCGGCTTGCCGTCAGGCCCCGTCATCACGGTCTGCCCGGCGGTCGGCGTCGCGCCGACGAGCCGGAACCAGCGACCCCAGTCGGGTTCGACTTTGCCCGCGTCGGGTCCGACCAGCGCCCGCGTCACCGGATGGCGCAGACCGATGTCGGGGATCTGCGCCCGGAACGGGGTCTCGACGTCCTCCGCGGTCGGCGCCGCGGGCGCAATCGCGCCGAGCGGAGAATAGAACAGGCCGTCCGGGGCCGAGTATTCCGGCCCCTCGGCCATCAAGAGCGCGCCGCCGTTGCGGACGTAGTTCACGATGTTGTCGAGGTAGGTGTACGGCAGGATCGACTGCTGCGCGTAGCGGTCGAATATGATCAGGTCGAAGTCCTTGATCTTCCGGCCGAACAGGTCGACGACCGGGAAGGCGATCAGCGACAGCTCGTTGATCGGCACCGCGTCGCCGCTTTTCTCCGGCGGACGCAGGATGGTGAAATGGACGAGGTCGACGTTGGCGTCCGACTTGAGGAGATTGCGCCACATCCGCTCGCCGGGGTGGGGCTTGCCGGAGACGAGCAGCACCCGCAGCTTGTCGCGCACGCCGTCGATGTTGACCACGGCGCGGTCGCCGTCGGTCGCGAGCTCGCCCGCGACCGGGGCGATCTCGAGCTCGATGACGTTGACGCCTGCGTGTTCGATCGGCGCCTTGACCTCGATCCGCCGGCCGACCTCGGCCTCCATCGTGGCGATCGTTTCGCCGTCGCGACGCACGGCGAGGCTGACCGGCGCGCCCGGACCCGCGCTGTCGACGATGCGGGCGACGATGGTCTGATCCTTGCCGACGATGCCATAGCGGGGCGCCTCGATCAGCTCGATCCGCCGCTGGCGCTCGCCCTCGTGGCCGGTGATCAAGGCGTGCAGCGGCGCGTCGAACCCGAGCGCGGCGGCGGCGCCCGGAATGTCGTGGACATCGCCATCGGTGATCATGACCGCGCCGCCGATCCGATCGGGCGGCGCGTCGGCAAGCGCGTCGCGCAAGGCGGTGAAGAGGCGGGTGCCTTCGACGTCGGAATTTTCCCGCGAGGTTTCGACGACCCGGGTGTCCACGTCGCCGAGCGCCTTCAGCCGCGCCTCGACCTCGTCGCGCGCCTTGTCGGTCTGGGCCGGCCGGCCGCCGATGTCCTGGCTTTCCGAACGGTCGACCACGACCGCCACGATGTCCTTGAGCGGTCGCCGGTTCTCTTGCACGAGGTTCGGATCGCACAAGGCCAGCAGCGCAAGGCCGAAGGCCAGCGTCCTCAGCCAGGCGCCGCGGGTCCTGCGCCAAATGAGCACGACCGCAATCGCCAGCGCCGCGGCGGCCAGCGCGTAGAGGAGCGGGGCCGGGATCAGCGGCGCGAAGTCGACCGACCAAGTCGTCACCGCGTCAGCCTTTCGATAATGTCCTTGGCGTGGACCTGGTCGGCCTTGTAGTTCCCGGTCAGCGCGTACATCACGATGTTGACGCCGCTGCGAAGCGCGAGCTCGCGTTGCCGCGCGCCGCCGGGGATCAACGGGTAGAGCGGGCGCCCCTCGTCGTCGGTCGCCCAGCCCCCGGCGAGATCGTCGGAAACGATGATGATCGGGGACACGCTGTCGCCCGCGCGGACCGGCCGCTGCACACGGTCGTTCGGGTCGGGCGTCGGCAGCGCCTCGACCCAGGTTTGTCCGATGGCGGTCCGGCCGACGATGCGGTCGAGCAGGTAGAAGGTCTTGGTCAGCACATGGTCGCGCGGCGCCGGCTCGAGTGCCGGCACGTCGACGCCGTCGAGCAGCGCGCGCAGCCACAGCGCTTCCGGCGTCGGCGGCGCGCCGGGGGCGGCGGTCAGGGCGTCGCGGGTGTCGAACAGGACGGTGCCGCCGTTCTTCATATAGGCGGCGAGGCGGGATCGCTCTTCGGGCGAAGGCTGGGCCTGGCGCGCCACGATTGGCCAGTACAGGAGCGGATAGAAGGCCAGTTCGTCGCGCGCCGGGTCGAGACCGATCGGTTCGGCGAGCTCCGCCGAGGTCCGGTTCGACAGGACACGGGTCAGCGCCGAGAGCCCAAGGCGGGAGGTCTCGTCGACCGTGGCGTCGCCGGTCATGACATAGGCGAGCCGGGTGGAGAGGGCCGAATTGATGTCGCGGGCGCTGACCGGCATGTCGCCGGCCAGGGCCGGGCGCGGCGCCGACGCGGCGCCAAGCGCCACGGCGACGGCGATGACCGCGATCGCGCCGCCGCGGCGCCATCCCGAGGCGCCGGCGAGCCAAAGCGAGACGAGCGCGTCGATCATCAGGCCGAGAAGCGCGAGGGGCAGCAGCCAGGCGCGCAAATCGACCGGCGGGGCCGCATCGAGCACGCCGAGACGGACTTTGAGCGGGCCGTAGTCGGCGCGAGCGATCGCCTGTCCGGGCGCCAGGGCGTTCACCGCGGTCAGCGACTCCGCGACGCCGTACAGGCCGGGCGGATGCGTCGCGTCGCCGACGCCGACGAAGCCGTCGCCGATCGGCTGGGCTGGCGCAGGCGGGACGCCGAGGGCGCCGAAGCCGTTCAGCGTCCGCCAGGGCGGCCGGGTCGCGCCGCCTTCGCGTACGGCCTTGGCGTCGGCGGCGGCGGGCGACCCGGCTTCAGCGACCACCCGGCGCAGCATGTCGACGAACAGCCCCGACAGCGGCAGGTTCGACCAGGTCGTGTCGGCGGTGACGTGGAAGAGGACGATGAGGCCCTTGCCGCGCCGCGCGGCGGTGACGAGCGGCGTGCCGTCGGCAAGGCGCGCCCAGGTCTTTTCGACGAGGCCCTGCTCGGGCTCGGCCAGCACCTGCCGGCTGACGGTCACTTCGTCCGGGACGGCGAGACCGAAGAACGGGCTGCCCTTCTCGAACGGCGCGACGTGCTTCGGGGTCTCCCACGACAGCGCCCCCCCGAGCGTCCGGCCGCCCCTTCTCAGCGCCGTCGGGGTGAGGTCGTCGTCGCTGGCGGCGAGGCGCGCGCCGGCGAACCGGACGAGCACGCCGCCGTCGTCGAGGAACCTGGCGATGGCGTCGCGCTCGGGCCCCGGCGCGGCGCTCATGTCCGCAAGCACGAGGACCGAGGGCTTCTCGGCCAGCAGCGAAACGATCGGATCGGTCGCAGAATCGCGCCATTCGCTGACGTCGGCGTAGGGCGCGAGCGCGCGCCGGATATAGTAGCTGGGCGCAATCAGCGGTTCGGCGGTGTCGGCCGTGGCGCCGGAAGCGATCGCCACGCGGCGCCGTCGGGCGCTATCGTCGAGGAGCCAGACTGCGCCGGCGGAACGGTCGCCGTCGATCGTCAGTCTTTGGACTTCGTTGCGCAACTCGACCGGCAAGTCGAAGCGGACGGCGGCGGCCAGTTTTGCGCCGAAGTCGAACGGCGCGCGGCCCATCTCGCGACCCTGGGCGTCGAGCGCGCGGACGAAGCCGGACGCCGGCGCCGACGGGTCGGAGCGGATGAGGCGCGCCTTCAGCGATCCGGCCTCGTTGTCCGCGCCCGCGACGGCGCGAACCCCGCTCCCGTCGGCGACCACATCGACCGTGCGGCCGAGCCTCGACAGCCGCGCGGCGAAATCTTGGGCGCCGCCGAGTTCGACGCCGTCGGCGATCCACAGTACGTCCGCCCCCGGCGTCTCCGCAAGGGAGCGCTCGATCGCCGCCGCCGCGGCGTCGCGCGACGGAGCAAAAGGCGCCGGGGCGAGCGACCGCAGCCGTCCCTCGATCTCGCCGACGTTCATCGCAACGATGTCGCGCCCGCCCTCCGAGAAGGGTTTGATCGCGACCGGCCGCCCGGCGCGAGCCGCCGCCAGCATCTGCTCTCGGGCGTATTCGACCCGCTTCTCGAACGTCCCGGCCGCCGGCCAGCCGTCGTCGAACAGGACAAGCAGCGGCCCCGAGCCCTCGAGCGCGGAGAGGTTGCGCCACAGCGGCTCCGCCATCGCCAGGATGATAAGCGCCGCAACCGCGAGGCGCAACGCCAGGATCGGCCAAGGCGTCCTTGCCGGCTCGGTCTCCCTCGCTGTGAGCCCCATGAGGAGCCGAAGCGGCGGAAACGGCACGCGGCGCGGGGGCGGCGGGGTGACGCGCAACAGGTAGTAGAGGGCGCCGAGGCCCGCCAGAGCGACGAGCACAGCCGGCGCTGCAAAAGCGAGCGGAAGCCCGAACATGGCTCAGGCGCTCCGGTAGGCGCCGATCTCGGGCGCAGTCAGACGCATCCTGAGCGCCAGCAGCGCCTCCGCCGGGGAGGCGTCGGTCCGGTGCAGGCTCAAACCCCAGCCGAGGCGCGAGCAGATTTGCCGCAAGGCGTCGCGGTGCGCGGCAAGCCGCTCGAGATAGCCGTCGCGCAAGCTTTGCGCCCTCGGCGTCTGGAGCCGCGTCGATCCCGCCGGATGCAGAAACTCGACGTTGCCAGCGAACGGATACGTCTCCTCGATCGGATCGACGACGACGAGCAACTCGCCGACTGCGCCTTCCGCGGCGATGACGCGCAGCGTCTGCTCGGTCTCGGCCGGCTCGCCGAGAAAATCGCCGACCAGCAGAACGAGCGAACGGGCGCGGGCGGGCGCGGCAGGCGGCAGCGGCGCGTCCGAAGGGCCCTGACGGCGCTCGTCGGTCGCGATCGCCTCGGCGAGGCTTTCGATCACCCCATGCGTCGCGGTCGGCCGCGTCAGCCCGAGAAGGCCGGCGCGTTCGCCGCTTTCGACGCAGAGGTCGGCGAAGGCGAGCGCGATCACCGCGGCGCGATCGATCTTGGCGGTCGGCGCGAGGCTCGAGCCGAACCGCATCGACGGCGATCGGTCGAACCAGATCCACACGGTGTGCGCCGATTCCCATTCGCGTTCGCGGACGAACGCGTGCTCCTCGCGCGCCGAGCGGCGCCAATCGACCCGGGATGAAGGCTCACCCGAGACAAACGGACGGAATTGCCAGAAGGTCTCGCCCGAGCCGGCCTTGCGACGGCCGTGGACGCCGTGACGAACGGTCTGCGCGACGTTGCGCGCCGCGACGATCAGGTCCGGCAGGCGCGCCGAAAGTTCCGCGGCTTCCAGTCGGATGGAAGGAGAGACGGTCATTGCGCCCGTGGTCGGCGGGATGGGCCCGGCCGTCCGGTCATCGGAGCGTGTTTGCGACAAGGCGTTCGATCACGGCAGGAATGGTCTCGCCGTCGGCGCGGGCGGCGAAGGTCAGCGCCATTCGATGTTTGAGAGCCGGCTCGGCCAGCACCTCGACGTCATCGAGCGACGGCGATAGCCGCCCATCGACCAGCGCCCGGGCTCGCGCCGCCAGCATCAGCGCCTGTGCGGCGCGCGGCCCCGGACCCCACCCGATCCCCTTCGCCAGCTCGCCATCCTCCTCGCCTGGTCGCCCAGCGCGAACGAGATCGAGGATCGCCTCGACGATCCGCTCGCCGATCGGCGATCGGCGAACGACGCGCTGCGCCTGCAGGAGTTCGTCGGCAGTCATGATCGGTCTCGGCTGCTTCTCCCGCTCGCCCGTCGTCTCAATGAGAATCCGGCGTTCCGCGTCGCGGTCCGGATAACCGACGTCGATCTGCAACAGGAATCGGTCGAGTTGCGCCTCCGGCAACGGATAGGCGCCCTCCTGCTCCAGGGGGTTCTGCGTCGCCAGCACATGGAAAGGGCGAGGTAGGTCGTGCGGTACGCCCGCCACCGTCACATGGTGTTCCTGCATCGCCTGCAGGAGCGCCGATTGGGTGCGGGGGCTGGCGCGGTTGATCTCGTCCGCCATCAACAGTTGGGCGAAGATCGGCCCGCGGATGAAGCGGAACGCTCGCTTGCCGTCGAGTCCTTCCTCCATGACCTCGGACCCGAGGATATCGGAGGGCATCAGGTCCGGGGTGAATTGCACGCGTCGAGCGTCCAGCCCGACAACGACGCCGAGCGTCTCGACGAGCTTCGTCTTGGCGAGGCCGGGAACGCCGATCAAAAGGCCGTGACCACCGGCAAGCAGCACCGTCAGGCTCAGGTCGACGACGCGGGACTGACCCATGATGATTGACCCGATCTCGGTCCGCGCGGCCGCGACCCGTTCGAGAACGACGTCGAGGTCGCGGGTCCAGATCTCTGAGTCCGGCGCGCCCGCCGCGCTCATTTTACTTGCCTTTTCGTCACAAAACCCGTCTTCGTCACAAAACGCCTCACTGGTTTCGCTCATGCGCCGTTCGCACTACATTGAGCGGGTCACTTTCCGCTGACCTGTAGCATGCCTCTGTCAAACTCGCCCACAAACGAGCGCCAGAATATGGCGAAGCCCTCGAAATCTCCCGAAGCGGCGATTGGGGGGCTCAGTAAGGTTGAGGCGCGCCGAAAGGACGGCCCGGCGCCGGTTCATCTCTGGAACCCGCCGGACTGCGGCGACATCGACATGCGCATTGCCGCCGACGGTGTGTGGCATTACTGCGCCTCGCCGATCGGGCGTGCGCCGCTGGTTCGGTTGTTCGCTTCCATTCTGCGCAAGGACGGCGATCGCTACGTTCTCGTCACGCCGGTCGAGAAGGTCGGAATCCAGGTCGACGACGCGCCGTTCCTGGCGGTCGAGATGCGGGTCGAGACGAAGAACGGCGAGACCGTCCTGACGTTCCGCACCAATGTCGAGGACGTGGCGACAGCGGGGCCGGAGCATCCCCTGAAGTTCGAGCGCGGCGCGGCGGAGGGGTTGAAACCCTATATCCGCATTCGCGGCGACCTTTGGGCGCTGGTAAAGCGGGCGCTGTTCTACGATCTCGTCGAGCTGGGAATCTCGGAGTGCGTGGGAGACGATGTCTGGTTCGGGGTGCGCTCGAGCGGCGCCTTCTTTCCCATGTGTCCGGCGAGCGAGATCGAGGGGCTTTGACCATCATCGACTTGACACGGCTGGACAGCGAGTTGTTTCGGGCGCTGGCTCGGCGAAAGTTGAGGCCGACGCTCGCAGTCGCGGACTTGACCGGACCGGACACGCCGAAGTCCAGCGATTTTCTGTTGAGCGGCCTCGTGCCTGACGCCGAGTTGCTGGCGAGCGCACGGCCGGCTGCCGTGCTCGCGCCAGTCGTGGCGCGGCCGGAGGGGCTAAGAGTGCTGCTCACCATGCGCGCTTCGCACCTGCGCGCCCATTCCGGTCAGGTCGCTTTTCCAGGCGGCAAGATCGATCCGGGCGAAGCCCCGCTGGCGGCCGCCCTACGCGAAGCCTGGGAAGAGGTTGGGCTCGACGCCAGCCTGGTCGAGCCGCTCGGCTGGCTCGACCCCTACCTGACGGGGACGGGTTTTCGAATTGCCCCGCTCGTGGCCCTGGTCGATCCCGGCTTCGCCCTTTCGATCAACGCGCGCGAGGTCGACGAAACGTTCGAGACGCCGTTGGCCTTCCTGATGGACGCCGCCAATCATCGGGTGGACGAGCGCGAATGGCAGGGCCGCATACGAAGATTTTATGCAATGCCGCATGAAGGCCGTTATATCTGGGGCGCGACCGCCGGGATCCTGCGGAACATGTACGAGAAGCTTTTTGCGCCATGAGTTGTGCAGTCCTTGAGCCGCTGGCGTTTTTTTTCGCGCCGTTCGCGCTCTACGCGATCTTCCTCGCCCTTCGCGCCCGCTATCCCCTGGAAGTGGAGCATTGGACCGGCGCGAAGGTGTCGATCCTCACGCTCGCCGGGCTTGCGGCCGCAGTGCTCTCGCTTATAGCGGTCAATCTGCTTTCTCCCCGCGGTCACGGCGTCTATGTGCCAGCGCACGAGGAGAACGGCGTACTCGTGCCGGGGCGTTTCGAATGAGCCGGCTTCCCGGCCTGCGGGATGGCAGGCTGGGGAACTGCCAACAGCTCCGGCAGGGCCCGCTCGCGCGCGCTCTTGGGGCCCTGAACGGCGGAGGCGTCGAGACGCGAGTCGTCGGTGGCGCGGTCCGCGACCTGGCGCTCGGCCTCCAGCCGGGGGATTTCGACCTCGCCACGACCGCTCCGCCGCAGGAGACGATGCGACGCGCCGCCGCCGCCGGGTTCAAGGTCGTGCCGACCGGCCTCGCCCACGGCACGGTCACGCTGGTCATGAACGGCCGCGCGATCGAGACCACGACCCTGCGGCAGGACGTCGAGACGGACGGCCGCCACGCCAAGGTGGCGTTCGGGCGCGATTTTCTTGCCGACGCGCGCCGGCGCGACTTCACCATCAACACCCTGTCGCTCGACGCGGACGGCCGGATCTACGATCCGCTCGGAGGCCTCGACGACCTCGCCGCGGGCCACGTCCGATTTATCGGCGACGCCGACCAGCGCATTCGCGAAGACTATCTCCGCATCCTGCGCTTTTTCCGGTTCTCGGCGCGATTCGGAGGCGGAGCGCTCGACCGGGACGGGTTGGAGGCGACGGTCCGCCATCGCGCTGATCTTGCGCGCCTGTCGCGCGAGCGGGTGCGCGCCGAAGTCCTGAAGCTCCTTGTCGCGCAGCGCGCCGGCGATGTCGTGCGCGTGATGGGCGAACGCGGGATCCTGGCGGCGCTTTTCGGCTTCGCCGATCCTGCCCGGTTCGAGCGCGCTATCGCGATCGAAACCTGTGACGGAGCCGCGGCCGACGCCTTGTTGCGACTGGCCGCGCTCTTCGTTTACGTCGAGGAGAACGCGGAGCGGCTTGCGGAGCGCCTGAGGCTGTCGAGCGCAGAGGCGAAACGTCTCTTGCGCGCGGCGTTGGCGTCGGTTGGTCTGCATGGCGCCCGCATCGCTCCCGAACGGCGCGCCCTTCAGCGCCTTATGTTCGGCTATGGCCGCCGCGCCGCGTCCGACGCGCTGTTGTTGACGCAGGCCGATTCCGCCGCGAGCCCTGAAGACGTCGGCTTCGCGGCGGCCCGACGCTTCATTGCGAAGTCAGCGGAGCTGAAAACGCCCATCGCCGGCAAGGACATGCTCGCGCTCGGTATCCCGGCGGGGCCGCGGATCGGTCACGCTCTGAAGGTTTTCGATCGATTGTGGGCAGAGGCGGGATTTCCCTCCGATCCGAAGACGATCGAGAGGCTCGCGCACCGCAGCGCCGAAGCCGTCGCTCGAGCGGTCTGATTTGCTCATCCGACATCGGCGAACGAGGAGGTCCCGGCGCCGGCCGGCGAGAACCATCAGGCCGCACGATTGCGCGGCGAATCCTCTCGGCGGGTTGAAGGCATGGCATCACAACCTGTGACGTTGTGTCCCATTGCGAACGCCATGGACGCCATGGATTGTCTGAAAGTTCTTGAAGAGCCCTTAGGATTTATCGATCGCGCGCCCGATGGAGACCATCTTTCGCCATCCGCGCCGCGTAATCGGTCCGATCCACAAGCCGGCCCTTTTCAGGGCTGCCGAACGTGACCACGCGCGAAATCGGGCCGTCCGACGGGACACCCGTCCTGTGCTGTCCGCGGAGCTTCAGATCCTCGCCGATCACGGCGTTCCGATCGAAAGCCTCATGTTGGCGCTCGCTGACGCGCCGGCGGATGTCAGCCCGCTCGAGGCCGTGTTCGGATCGGGACTGATCGGCGAGGAGACGTACTACCAGACTTTGGCTCAGCGATCTCGGCTGCGGCTACTACACCGGCGTCCCTTCGTTCGCGGCCGATTTCAATGCGGTCAAAGGACTGCAGTGCGGAGTTGCCCCGCTCGCGGCATCGCTCGACGCACCCCGAGCCGTCATCGCTCCGCGAGCGGAGGTCGCGCCGGGTCTGATCGAGATGACGTCGTCGGGCCGACTGCGGCCGGAGAGCTTCGTCCTTGCTTCGCCGCGGCGGTTCGCCGCCCTCGTTCGCGCGAAACGCCCTCGGGAGGTCCTCGAGAACGCGCTCGGACGCCTACCGGAAGCCCTTTCCGCCAGGACAGGGCTCACGGGCCCGCAGATCGGCATCCTGGGGCTGATTGGGTTGTTGTCAGGCGCTTTGGGCTTTGCGAGCCTAGGCGCGCTGTCGATGGCCGCGTCGTCGGTCTTGTGGATCCTGTTTCTGGCCTCGATCATCCTGCGGGGGCTAGCTTCGGTCGCGAACCCGGACGAGAGGCGGCCCCACATGCTCTCCGACGACGAACTGCCGACCTACACAGTCCTCGTCGCTCTCTATCGGGAGGCGGACGTCGTCCGTCAACTCGTTGACGCGCTGGATGCGCTGGACTATCCGAAGAGCAAGCTGGACATCAAGCTGGTGGTGGAGCGGAGAGACCGGGAGACTTTGTCCCGACTACTCGCATTCGATCTGCCTCCACGCTACGAGGTCGTCGTCGCGCCGCCGGGGGCGCCGTCGACCAAGCCGCGAGCGCTCAATGTGGCTCTGGCTGAGGCGCGCGGCGACTTCCTGGTCGTCTACGACGCCGAGGACATCCCCGACCGCGGACAGCTTCGCCTCGCCGCCTCCCGTTTCGCGGCGGATCGCGACCTGGACTGCCTCCAGGCGCGGCTCACCGTTCGCAACCCCGGCGACTCGTGGCTTTCGCGTCTTTTCGCGCTGGAATACGCAAGCCTGTTCGACCTCATCAACCCAGGCCTTTGCGCGCTCAAGCTGCCGATCGCGCTCGGCGGAACGTCCAACCATTTCCGGGTCTCCGCGCTGATCGGCGTCGGTGGATGGGACGAGTGGAACGTTGCAGAGGATGCGGACCTGGGCGTGCGGCTAGGCCGCTACGGCTACAGGACCGGCACACTTGAACTCGGACACGTCCGAGGAGGCTCCGAACGACTTCAAGAACTGGTTCGCCCAGCGTGTGCGCTGGCAGAAGGGCTGGATGCAAACCTGCATCGTGCACGCCCGCGAGCCGATCGGCTTCTGTCGCGACTTCGGCGCGCTCCGGGCGTGCGCGGCGACAATCCTGATTGTCGGCGCTCTGGTCGGCGCGCTGCTTTGGCCGCCGTTTGCGCTCGACACGCTCTGGCGTGCTTTCGGTCCCTGCGCCGCGCTCCTGCCGCGCTCGCGCGAAGCCGTTGACGTGTTCGTCTACCTCCTCGCATGCGCCGGGATCTGGGCGGTGCTGGGTCCCGCAATTGTGGTCGTCAGGCAGCGGCGGCTGAAGGTCGGCGTCGGGGGCTTTGCGTTGCTGCCGCTCTACTATGCGCTTGTGACGCTCGCGGCCTGGGCGGCGATCGCGGATCTCATCGTCCGACCCCACTTCTGGGCCAAGACCGAACACGGTCGCGTCCGGCGAAAGCCCATTCCCGCCAGCGCATTGCAGCGCAGCCCCGCCTGAGCCCGCCCCCGAAAGGCCGTTGACACGGCGCCCCGGCCGAATAGGGTGCGCGGCTTTCGGACCGGCTGCGTTGGCCCCGACGGTCTCAACCAAACAGGACATCGATGTCTCTACAGTCCCAGCGGGAGGCCGCCGAGGTCTCCAAGGCGTGGCCCTTCGAGGAGGCGCGCAAGCTGATCGCGCGGCTCGAGCGTTCGCCGAAGTCCGAGGTCGTGTTCGAGACCGGCTACGGGCCGTCCGGACTGCCGCACATCGGGACGTTCGGCGAGGTCGCCCGCACGACCATGGTGCGGCACGCCTTCCGCGCGCTGACCGGGGATTGGGTCAAGACCCGTTTGATCGCCTTCTCCGACGACATGGACGGCCTGCGCAAGACGCCCGACAACATCCCGAACCGCGAGATGGTGTCGCGCCATCTCGGCAAGCCGCTGACCCGGGTGCCGGACCCGTTCGGCGAGTATCCGAGTTTCGCCGCCCACAACAACGCGCGCCTGCGCAGCTTTCTCGACCAATTCGGCTTCGACTACGAGTTCATGTCATCGACCGAGGCCTATACGTCCGGACGGTTCGACGCGGCGCTGATCCGGGCCCTCGAGGCGTTCGACGAGATCCAGGCGATCATGCTGCCGTCGCTCCGGGAGGAGCGGGCGGCGACCTATTCGCCATTCCTGCCGATCCACCCGGTCACCGGCGTCGTCATGCAGGCGCCGGTGACCGCCCACGACGCGAAGGCGGGCGTGATCCGCTGGCGCGACCCCGGCACGAACGAGGAGTTCGAAACCCTGGTGACCGGGGGCAAATGCAAGCTACAATGGAAGCCGGACTGGGCGATGCGCTGGCATGCCCTCGGCGTCGACTACGAGATGGCCGGCAAGGACCTGATCGATTCCGTCAAGCTTTCCTCCCGCATCGCCCGCGCCCTCGGCGCTGAGCCGCCGGCCGGGTTCAATTATGAGCTGTTCCTGGATGAGAACGGCCAGAAGATTTCGAAGTCGAAGGGCAACGGCCTGACGATCGAGGAATGGCTGACCTACGCCAGCCCCGAGAGCCTGTCGCTGTTCATGTTCCAGAAGCCGAGCGCCGCAAAGCGTCTCTACTTCGACGTCATCCCGCGAACAGTCGACGACTATCTCGGGTTCCTCGAGGCCTATCCCGACCAGCCGTGGAAGGAGAGGCTCGGCAACCCGGTCTGGCACATCCATTCGGGCGAGCCGCCCGCGGCGGAGACGCTCGCGCACGGCGACGGCCAGACCGCGGTCTCGTTCGCCATGCTGCTCAATCTCGCAGCCGTCGCCAACAGCGACAACCCTTCGGTGCTGTGGGGCTTCCTGCGTCGCTACACGCCGTCGGCGTCGCCCGCGAACCACCCGCGCCTCGACCGTCTGGTGCGCTACGCGGTCGCCTACTTTCGCGACTTCGTCGCGCCGAAGAAGCGCTACCGGCTGGCCGACGAGGTCGAGAGCGAGGCGCTGCTCGCGGTGTCGGCGAAGCTTCAGGCGATGCCGGCCGGTGCCAGCGCCGAGGCGATCCAGCATGCGCTCTACGACATCGCCCGGCCGATCCCGCGCTACCAGGACCTCAAGGCCAAGGGCGCGACGGCGGAGCGCCCCGGCGTCTCGAATGACTTCTTCAACATGGTCTATGCCGTGCTGCTCGGCGAAGAGCGCGGTCCGCGCCTAGGCTCGTTCATCGCTCTCTACGGGCTTTCCGAGACGCGGGCGCTGATCGAGCGGGCGCTGGCGGGAGAGTTGGTCGCGGCCGCGGCTTGACAGAGCGATCGGTCTCATCCGGCGCTCGAAACCGTTTCGGCCAGGACGCGATCGACTGCGCTCGAGCCGTCTCCCGTCACGCCTCCGTTTCCGCCAGGGCGGTAGCGATTGTCGCGCGCGCCCCTCTCTCGACAAGCTGCGCGAGGCGCCGCTCGACGTCGGCGCGGAAGATGGCGTTCTCAGCGAGGTCGACAGGAAAGATCTCCCGGACGCCAAGCAGCGCTGCGACTGTCGCACGAGCCGAGCCGGCGTTGTCACGCGCGATGCCGCTCAGGCGGTCGGCCAGCGGATCGGCGACGGCGTAGGCGCCCCGCTTCGGTCCGGCCGAGGAGAAATCGCATCCAGGCGGCGATCGACATCGGGATAACGCTCGGTCGGGCGCCGGCGCGCAGGCGCTCGAGCGCCGGAGCGAGGAGCCGCTGCTGCAGCTTTTGCGAGCCGTCGGCCGAAATCTGGATCGCGCGATGGCGAATTGCCGGGTTGCGGAACCTAGTCTCCAGATCCAATGTGTATCTTTGAAGGTCGACGCCGGGCACAGGGCGCAGCGTCGGCAGGATGTCCGCCGCCCACAGTCGACGGATGAGATCGGCGAAGCCGGGCTCGACCATGGCCTCTGCGATCGTCTCAATCCCCGCCGGGACGCTCAGATAGGCCAGGCTCGAATGGGCGCCGTTAAGGCAGCGCAGCTTCATCACCTCGTAGGGTTCGACGTCGCCGACCAGGAGCGCCCCGCCCGCCTCCCATTGCGGCCGGCCGAGCGCGAAATCATCCTCGATGACCCACTGGCGGAAGGGCTCGGCCACCACCGGCCACGCGTCGTCGAGCCCGAGTTGAGCTGCGACCTCGGCGCGGTCCGCCGCGCTCGTCGCCGGCGTGATGCGGTCGACCATTGTCGCCGGGAAGGCGACCGCCTCGGCGACGAAGCGGCCGAAATCGGGATCGCAGAGCGCCGCGAAACGCGCCACCGCCGCACGCGCCTTGGCGCCATTGCGGGCAAGATTGTCGCACGACAGTACGGCAAACGGGTGCGCCCCGTCAGCGCGGCGCAGCCGTAGCGCCTCGGCGAGGAGGCCGGGGACGCTGCGCGGCGCGCTGGGCTCGGCGAGATCGGCGAGAATGAGCGGATGCGTCTCGTCGAGCGCGCCGGACGCGGGGTCGAGGCAGTAGCCCTTCTCGGTCACCGTCAGGGTGACGATCCGGGTCGCCGGTCGGCTGAGCGCTTCGAGAACCGCCTGCCGCCGCCGGCTGGCGGTCATGACGCCGAGCACCGCGCCGATGACCTGCACCGCATCCTTTTCGGCGCTACGCGTCAGCAAACTGTAGAGGCCGTCCTGGGGGGTCAGCGCATCCTCGGCGGCCGGCGAACTGAGATTGACGCCCAGGATGCCCCATTCGAGGCCTCCGGCGTTCAGCGCGTCTTCGGTATAGAGCGCGAGGTGGGCGCGAGCGAAGGCGCCGAGCCCGAGGTGGACGATGCCGGGCGCGGCGCGCCCACGATCATAGCCGGGGCGCCCAATCACTCCGGGAAGGTGGGCGACGCGCGCTGTTGTCAGGCGCGGCAGCTTGGACGATGTGGGCAGTGGCTGGTCCATCGGATCTTCCGCCTCTCCCGGAGCCTGTAGGTCCGCTTCGCCTTCCCGTCGAGGCCGTTCGCCTGGCTGGCGAGCTTCGTGACCGGCTGCGACTAGCGATCGCACGCGTGCGCTGGCATAGACATACATATTTGAACCCCTATGATGGCGCTTAGCGACATTCAGCGGCCGTTCGCTCTGCGATACGGTTTCGTTTAGCGGCGCGCGGCTACTGCGTGCTTGGGAGAAACGTCCATGTCCGGCGGGAAACCGTCGCGCGCCATAGTCGTGCGCGACCTCAGAGTGCTGGTGACCGCGGGAGCAAGTGGGATTGGCCGGGCCGTCTCCACAGCGTTCGCCAGCGGCGGCGCCCAGGTCCATATCACCGATGTCGATGATTTCGCGATCGGCGACGCCATTGCTGGCATTCCCGGTCTTGGCGGCACGGCCGGCGACGCCTCGTCGCCCAAGGATGTCGACCGCGCCGTGGCCGATGTGCAGACGCGGTTCGGCGGGCTCGACGTTCTCGTCAATAATGTCGGTGTCGCCGGTCCGACCGGCCGCATCGAGGACTACGCCGACGGGGATGTGGCGCGAACGATCGACGTCAACCTCAAGTCCCATTTCTACTTTCTCAATCGCTGCGCGCCATTGCTCCGCGGCTCGCGGCGCAATCCCGGCATCATTGCGATGAGCTCGGTGGCGGGGCGCCTCGGGTACGGGTTCCGCGCCCCCTACGCGGCGACCAAATGGGCGATCGTCGGCCTGATAAAGTCGCTCGCCGTCGAGCTTGGCCCCGTTGGCGTCCGCGCGAACGCCATCCTTCCCGGAGTGGTCAAGGGTCCCCGCATGGACAGGGTCATCGCCGACCGGGCGCGCGCGGAAAGCGTGAGCTTTGAGGCCATGCGCGACTCCTACCTCAGCAAGATCTCGCTGCGCAGGATGGTGGAGGCCGAAGACGTGGCCAACCTCGCCTTGTTCCTTTCCTCGGACTTGGCCCGCAACATCAACGGCCAGGCGATCAGCGTAGACGGCAATGTCGAATATCTTTGACATGGTCGACGGCGATGCGAGGCTGACATCCGGCCGGCGAAAAGTCATCATCACCTGCGCCGTGACCGGGTCGGTCCACACGCCGTCCATGTCCGAATACCTGCCGGTGACGCCTGTGCAGATCGCCGAGCAGGCGATCGAGGCGGCGCGCGCAGGGGCCGCGATCCTGCATTTGCATGCGCGCAATCACGACGGCAGCCCGACCCCTGATCCCACTGTCTTTGAGCGAATTTGTCCCCCTCATCGCCGCCGAGACCGACGCGATCATCAACATCACGACCAGCGGCGGCGCCCGGGCAACGCTGGAGGAGCGCCTCGCCTATCCGCTCAAGGCCAAGCCGGAGCTGTGCTCCCTCAACATGGGCTCGATGAACTTCGCCTTCCACAAGGCGGGCCGCGGCGTCGACGGACTGGAAGCACGCCTGGGAGAGAGCCCACGTCGAGGGCTCCGAAGACGGCGTCGTCCAGCAATACATTCGGCGACATCAGAACGATCCTCGGCGCAGCTCGGCGACCGGCACGGCGTGCGTTTCGAGTTCGAGTGCTACGACGTCGGCCAATCTGCACAATCTCGCCTATTGCGTCGACGAGGGTCTCGTCAAGGGGCCGCTGTTCATTCAGTGCGTCCTCGGCGTTCTCGGCGGCCTGGGGCCAGATCCGGAGAATCTGTTCCTGATGCGGGCACGGCCGATCGTCTGTTCGGCCGCCGAAACTACGAGTTCTCCGTGCTCGGCGCCGGCCGGCACCAGATGTCGCTGGTCGCGATGGGCGCCATCATGGGCGGCCATGTTCGCGTCGGGCTCGAGGACAGCCTGTTCCTCGGCCGGGGGCTGCTGGCGACCTCATGCGCCGCGCAGGTGCTGAAGATCCGCAGGATCCTCGAGGAACTGTCGCTGGACATCGCCAGTCCCGCCGAGGCGCGGGAGATTCTCGAAGACCAAAGGCGCGGACAAAGGTGAATTTCCATGGCTGAGGCGATCGTCAGCGCGACTGTCAATTCGGGCAGGAGCGCCGCGAGGCAGCCTGCTCGAGTCGATCGTCTTGGCGGTCACGCTGGCGCTGATCGTTCTCTTTTCCGCTGACCGTCCAAGGCTTCGCCACGCTCGGCAATCTCTCGCGTCATCCTGTCCAATTCGACGTCCCTGGTGATCCTGAGCTGCGGGATGGCGGTCGTCATCATTTCCCGCGGCCTCGATCTGTCGCAGGTCGCGGTGATGGTGGCGGGCGCAACGACATTCTGCATGCTCGATCAACGCCGGGCTTCCGGGCCGCCGGCGTTCGCTCCTCGCCGTCGCTCGTGCATGGCGCTCATCGGCTTCGTCAACGGCTGGCTGATCGCCTTCGTCGAAATCCCGGCGATGCTGGCGACGCTGGCCTCGGCGATGTTCATCACGGGCCTGTTCCGCTTCGGCGTGTCTGCGCGGCGAGTACCTGCTGCATGTCTGCCCAAGAGCAATCCCGCGGTCGTCTTCTTCATTCCAGACATCGCTGCCGGGTTTGACCGCGCCGGTCGCGCTCATGATCGCCACCTTGATCGTGACATGGTTGCTCTTGCGCTTCACGACGCCCGGACGGATCGTCTAGGCATGGGCGACAATTTCCAGGCGGCGCGTCTTGACCGGCCTGCCCGTGCGCAGGACGATCGTCTTTGTCTACATCTATCGCCGCGTTGACCGCGCTGCTGGCCGGCCTCGTGATCGCCGCGGCCAGCGGGACGGTCGATTTCCGCACCGTCACCAACGGCAGCCTGCTGTTCGAAGTGATCCTGGTGGTCGTGCTCGGCGGCATTCCGCTGCAGCGGCGGACGCGGAGGCGTTCGCAATCTCCTGGTCGGGGCGGCGCTGATCGCGGTGCTCCGCAACGGCATGACGCTGTTCGACTTCAGCGACGCAGACCCAGGACATGCTGAAGGGCGTGGTCCTGATCGGCGGCGATCGTCGTCGACAACTACCTCAACCCGAGAGACACGGAGACCGACACCGTCGGCGATCTGTGAAAAACGAGCTGACCGAGGGAGGAAACGATGTTGCGACAATAAAGGAAAGACGCTGCGTGGGACAATCACCGGACTGGCGCTCGGCGCCTGCTTCGCGCTCGCCACGGGCGCCCGCGCAGACCCGGCCAGCCGAAATGGCCGGCAAGAAGGTGATCTTCGTGCCGATCACGATGGGCATCACGCTTACCGAAGGCTGGGCTCGCCGAATGAAGGAGCACGCGGCGATGCACGGCTACAGCTTCGATATCCGCGACGCCGCCTTCAACACCGGGGCGATGTCGGAACTGCTCGCCAAGGCGATCAGCGACAAGCCGGACGTGCTCGTCGTGCACAATCCGACCGTGCAGTTGCTGGCGCGCCAGATCAAGCAGGCCGAGGCCGCCGGGCATCAAGGTGCTGCAGATCAACCTGCAGTCCAACCAGCCGTCCGCCGCCTTCGTCGGCGCCAACTGGACGCGCATCGGCACCGAGATCGCGCGAGGACATCGTCAAGGAATGCGGCGCCGGCAGCGGCAAAGTCGGGCAAGGTCGCGATCATTCCCGGGCAGCTCACGGCGGCCGACAGCGTGATGATGAACGAGGCCGCGTTCAAGGTGTTCAAGGACCATCCGGAGATCAAGGTCGTCTCCAACCAGGCGTCCGACTGGGAGCCCGAAAAGGCGCGGCAGATCACCGCGACGGTGCTGCAGCAGAATCCCGACCTCTGCGCGATCTTCGGCCACTGGGACGTGCACACGATCGGCGCCGGCAACGCGGTCAAGGACGCGGGGCTTTCGGGCAAGGTGCTGGTCTATGCGACCGGCGGCGGCGAGCAAGGCGAGGCCTGCAAGGCGATCGAGAACGGGACGTGCTCGACCGGAGTGGAGCTATGACGCGGACGGCCAGGGTCGCGACGCCGGCACGATGATTGACCTTCTGCTGCAAGGCGCCGCCGCCGTCCAACGGTTCGATGCTGACGTCGAATCGCCGCTGAAGGTCATCAAGGCCGGCGCCGGCTACGATCCGGCTCAGTGTTGGAAGATGCGGTCGAAGAAGTACGCGAGTTCAGCGGCAGGGCTCCCGCGGGGCCCCGCGACGCAAAGCCTTCGGAGGTCCGACGTTTGCAGCATTCAGTTCGACTTTACACGCCTTGCCGCGGCTGCGCGTTCCGCTGTTTGTCGTTTCCCCGCGGCGCGTGCTCGCCGATGTTCTTTCGAAGGGATGGGTCGAGAGCGCGGTGCCGTTCATCGCGTTCGTGTGTGTGATCGTCGGCGTGCTCTTGACGACCAGGGGCTATTTCGCAGCCGCCAACTCGCGCAATCTCGCGCAATACGCCTCGGACGGCGGGCTTGTCGTCCTGGCGTTGTTCATCGTCGTCGCGGCTGGAGGCATCGACCTCTCGGTCGGCTCGAATTTCGCCATGTCGGCGTTCGCCGCGCTCTATTGCTTCCACATTTTGAATCTGCCCGTCGCGGCGGTGCTGCTCGCAAGCCTCGCCGACCGGCGCAGGGATCGGCGTCGTCAACGGGGCTCTCGCGGGACTGGCCGGTTGCGGCGCGCTGCTGACGACGCTCGGAACGATGATCACGGTCCGCGGGATCTTCACCCTCGCGTCGCAAGGCCAGCTGGTGGCGATCTCCACCAGCACCCGGACCGACGATCGTCTGGGACTGGATCGGCTCCGAGCGGCTCCTGACGATGCCGGTCAGCTTCTGGGCGTTCTTGATCGTCGCGGCTGGCGTCCTGGTGATGTTTCGACAGTCGCGATTCGGCTGGCACGTGCTGGCCACCGGCGGCAACCGCAAGGCGGCGCGACACGGCGGCATCCATGTCAAGACGGACCATCTTCCTCGCCTATGTGCTCGGCGGGCTTGATCGTGGGCCTTTCGGGATTCCTCTACGCCGCGCGGGAAAACGCCGTCGCCTCCGACACCGGAGTCGGCATGGAGTTTTTCGCCCTGACCGCTCTGGTCGTAGGTCTCGGCGGCTTCGTGTCCGGCCGCGGCTCGACCGTCGCCGTGTATGATCGGCTTCGCCACCCTCTACATTCTGAACAATGCGCTCCTCAACGCCGGCCTTCGCGGCGATTTCGTCCAGTTCGCCATGGGCGCGATCCTCATCGTCATCCTCTCCGTCGACACGAAGTTCCGGAAGCACAAGCATCGGCTGCTCGCTTCGACCTACGTCGATCCGGTCGGCTTCACGGTCGACGACGTTGCCGGGGCGAAGGGTTTCATGCCCGGCGAGATCGCGCCAAAGCTCGTCGGGCGCCGAGCTGCTTGCGACCGGCGAGATCGACGGCCCGGAGGACGTGATCCTCGACGCGGAGGACAATCTCTACTGTGGGACGCGCGATGGGCGTCTCGTTCGCATCGCGGCTCCCGACTACACAGATGTCGAAACCTTCGCGCAGATCGGCGGCCGGCCCCTGGGCCTCGCCATCGACCGCGAGGGACGCATCGTCGTCTGCGTCGCCGGAATGGGCCTCGTGCGCGTCAATCAGCAGCGGGAGGTGGAACTCCTGTCCGACCAGACCCAGCGCAGCCTGCTCAGCGTTCAGGACGACACCACCGATCCGGATGGCCGACGACGTCGATATCGCGCCCGACGGCGTCATCTATTTCTCCGACGCGACGAAGCGCTACGACATCGAGAACTGGGGTCTCGATCTCCTCGAGGGCCGGCCGAACGGGCGCCTGCTGAGTTACGACCCGAAGACTCGCAAGACCCGCACGGTCTGCGACAATCTCGTGTTCCCGAACGGCGTTTGCCTGACGCACGACGGCGAACATCTTCTGGTCGCCAGCACCTGGACCTGCTCGCTCCTGATCTTCGACCTCGCACACATGTCCGCAGGCCCACGCGTTTTCGTCCGCGGCCTGCCGGGATATCCCGACAACGTCAACAGGGCCTCCGACGGCGGCTACTGGATCGCGCTCGCCGGCATGCGCAACCCGGTGACCGATCTCGCAATGCGCCATCCCGGCGTCAGGCGCCGCATGACCGCGGGCGGTGGCGCCGACCCATTGGCTGTTCGGCAACCTGAACATCGGCGGCGTCCTCAAGATCGACCGCGCCGGGAAAGATCGTCGACGCCTACTGGGACGATCCGAGCGGGCCGCTCTACATGATCACCTCGATGCGCGAGCACAAAGGCGCGCTCTATCTGGGCGGCGTGACGAACAACAAGATCGGCCGCCTCCGGCTGGCTGGCGCCGACGCCCGCTGGACAGGCCCGCAGAGCTATTGGGGGAGAGCCTGAGCGGCGCCGTTCTGGCGGAGCAGGCGGGCGCCGCCGTCCGATGACCCTCGAGGGCGCGCTCGGGCCGAACAACCGGCTCGAGGAGGCGCGCGCGATCCGCGTCGAAGCGCCAGACGCGCTCTGTGTCGGCGCCGACGGCAGGCTGTTCTTCTCCGCCGGCCGATCGGTGCTCGTGTCTTCAGAAATGGGGCGAGCCGCCGCAAGGCTTCGCCGAGTTCGATGAGCCCGTGACGGCGCTCTGCTGCAGCAGCCCCGGCGGTCTCGTAGCGGTTGGAACGCTCGGCGGCGGCCTTCGGGTCTACGACGGTTCGGGCCGCGCTCGGAGAGGGTGGACGTCGCCGTCCGGCCTCACGGCCGTGGCGGACGCGCTGTTTCTCTCCGAAGACGAACTGGCGGTGGTCGACCACGGCTACAGTGCCGAAGCGCCGCTGCTGTCGATGGCGCCCTGGGACGGCTCGCGCGCGGGAAGCTCGTCGCCGTGCGAGAGCGACGGCGAACTGCGAGTGCTCGCCAGCGGGCTCTAGCTGCCCCATGGGCGTCGCTCGGGATCAGCGCGGAGAGCTGATCGTCACGGAATTCGAGCGCGCCCGGATCGTGGATGCGGCCGGAAAGGTTCGTCAGGCAGGCTATCCCGGCTATCTTGGCAGGCTTCGCAAGACCGGAGCCGGCTACGTCATGGCGTGCCTCTCCCGCCGGGATCCCCTGATCGAATTTCTGAAGACCGAGCGGAGCTTCGTCGACGCCATGAAGGCGACCATCCCGGCCCAGTACTGGATCGCGCCACGCGTCAATCCCGGAGTTCAGCCATGACTTCCCGATCGAGCTCGGCGCGACGCGGCTGTTCGGCGAGATCAAGCCCTGGGCGCCCTCGTTCTCCTATGGACTGGTCATCGAACTGAACAGCGAACTCATGCCGGTCGGCTCCGCGCATTCGCGCGCCGATGGCCGCCGTCATGCGATTTCGGACGCCCTCGTCTGGAATGGCGACATCGTCGCGGTCAGCAAGGCGAGCGGAGAAATCTTGAACCTCGGCTGCGCGGGGGCCCCGGCATGAGCGAGCGGCCCGATCGTTGCGCTCGAGAACGTGACCAAGCGCTACGGCGGCATCGCCGCGCTGGCAGAACGCGGACTTCGAGCTTTTCTCCGGGGAGATCCACGCGCTCGTCGGCGAGAACGGCGCCGGCAAGTCGACGCTGTGCAAGCTGATCGCGGGGGTCATGCCTCCAACGGAAGGCGCAGCTGCGCGTCGACGGGCAGCCGGTCGCCTTTTCCGCGCCCGAAGGACGCGAGCCGGCTCGGCATCTCGATGGTCTTTCAGGAAACGAGCCTCGTGCCGCAACTTACCGTGGCGCAGAACATGGTGCTGGGCCGCGAGCGCGCATTCAACTCCGTGCGTGGGGTCAGAAACACCGCGCGCCAGGCGCTCCAGCGGTTGAATTTCAACGTCGACGCGTCGCAACTGGCCGGCGCGCTTTCCGCGGCCAAGCGGCAGATGGTCGAGATCGCCCGCGCGGTCCTCAACGACGCCAGGGTGATCATCTTCGACGAGCCCACGGCGGCGCTGACTCCGGAGGAGACGGAGCATCTCTTCGAACTCATGAAGGCGTTGCGCAGGCCGCGGCGTCGCGATGATCTTCATTTCGCACGCGCTGGAGGAGGCGCTGACCAACGCCGATCGGATCACCGTGCTGCGCAACGGACGGCTGATGGTCACCGGCCCGGCTTCCGACTTCGACCGCGGGAGCCTCATCAAGCACATGATCGGAGACGATCTTGCTCAGCGGCAGCGCGCCACCGGCCGCGAGGCGCGCTGCGCCGGCTGCCGCGCCGGTTCTCCAGGTCGAGAACCTTCGCATGGGCGCGATGGTCAACAACATGTCGTTTTCCGTTTTTCCAGGAGAAGTGACCGGGATCGCCGGCCTGATCGGCTCTGGGCGAAGCGAAGCCGCCAAGGTCGTCATGGGCCATACCAAGCGCAATTTCGGCGGCGGCCGGATCTGGCTGAACGGCCGGGAGGTGCGATACGGCGCCCCGGCTGAAGCCGTGGCGGACGGCGTCGCCTACGTCAGCGAGGACCGAAAGCTCGACGGCTTCTTCGAGACCCTGGGCGTGCCCGAGAACATCGGGCTCGGTTGGCTCGCCAAATTCGGCCGCGGCCGTTGGCTGGCGCCGTTGCGCGACATGCGCGCGCTGGCGGAGAAGTGGGAGCAGCGGCTGTCGATCCGCAGCATCGGGGCGGAGCAACCCGTGCTCCACCTCTCCGGCGGAAACCAGCAAAAGGTCGTCATCGCCAAATCGCTGGCGCAAGAGCCGCGGCTCGTCATCTTCGACGAGCCGACGCGAGGCGTGGACGTCGGCGCGGTCGCGGAGATTCACAAGATCATCCGAGATCTGGCGGATCCGGGCGCCGGCGTCGTCGTGATCTCATCCTATCTGCCGGAAATCCTCGATCTTTCCGATCGTATTCTTGTCGCCAAGAGCGGAACGATCGCCGCGGAGTTTCAGCGATCGGAGGCGAGCGCGGAGAGGATTCTGCAGGCGGCGATCCATTGAGACGCGGCCCGCCGGGCATTGCCCCCGCCAGGCGGCCGCGCCAATCTCTCGCCGATCGGCTCGTTTGCGAAAAGCGGGCCCTCTGCGAAAATCGGCGACTTCTGTCGGGAGGAGAATGTGTCTGCACGTCTTCTGACAGCCGCCGCCGAAGTCCTGGAGAAGGTCGCGCTCAGCGTGAGCGACCCCGAGATCGACGCTCTGTTCGAGGTCCTCAAGGAGGCTTCAAGAGGCGAGGGCGACGCGTCGAGCTTCGAGGAATTCCGCCTGCAAATCGGCGCGATCCGACAGGTGTTGAAGGACAACGCGCTTTCCGAGCGCGGGTTGAATTTCCTGATCGACACGACGCATGACCTGTCGAGCACGCTGAGCCTGCAGGATCTCTTGCGGACGATCGTCGTGCGGGCGCGCAATCTCGTCGGCGCGGACGTCGCCTGGGTGACCATTCTCGATAACGAGAGCGGGATCTTCCGCGTGGTGACCGCGGACGGCCATCTGTCTCCCGACACCGCGGTCATGACGAGCCGCATCGATAACGGCGCGGTCAGCCTGGTGATGAACTCGAAGAGCTTCTTCGAGACGCAGGATTATCTTGGGCGATCAAAGGTTCCGGCACGCGCCGCACCTCGACCGCATCTTCCAGACCGAAAAGATCAAGACGCTGGCGGGATTTCCCGATTCGTTTGGGAAAACAAGGTTCACGGCCTTCTCTTCGTCGCCAACCGCTATGCGCGCAAGCTCAGCGGCCCCGAAACGTCGCTGCTCGGCGCCTTCGCCCAGCACGCGGGCGTCGCGATGCGCAACGCCAACGCCTTCGCCATGCTTTCGGAGGCGCTCGACGAAGCCCAGCGCAACCGCATCGCGCTGATCGAGCACATCCAGCGGGTCGAGGCGTCCGCAGCCGCGCACGACGAGTTGACCGATCTGCTCGCCTCAGGCGCGGAGATCCGAAAATTCCTGGAGAAGATGTCCAGCCGGATCGGCGGGGCGGTGCTCTTGTACGATGACGAGTTCAAGATCCACGACGAGTTCGTCAGCCGCGCCTACAACAGCGTTCTCGCCGACGAACTGAGGGCAGGTCGAATCGATCTCGCGCTGCTGATCAACGCGAACGCGCAATCGAGGCACACGGGCCGCTCCGTCATCATGCTGGAGCGGGAGAACGAGCAATGCCGGACGATCGCGTTGCACAGCGGCGACGGACGCCGCGACAGCCTGGTGATCTGTCACCTCGGGGAGCTCGACGCGATCGAAATCCGCAATCTCGAACGAAGCGCAGTGGCTCTGTCCATCGCCATGCTCTGGAACGAGCGGCGCGAAACGGAGAAGCTGATCGCTTCCTCGACGCTTCTTCGGCATCTGGTGCTGGTGACGCCGCCGGACCCCTCGACGATCTCGGCGGCGCGCGAACGCCTGGGACTTCGCGCCGACCAGCCGGTCCAACTCGCCTTGATAACGGTGTCGGGGATCGACCGGGTTGCCCAAACGTCGCGCGTGCGGGAATGCGCCGCAGGCCTGAGCGTGCTGGTCGATCTGTTCGACGACGCCTATCTCGCGCTGGGGCCGATCACGGCGACGCAAGCCCTGTTGCAGAGTCTGTCGAAGGGTCGGAACGCCTGGACGGCTGGGGGCATCCTGTCGGAGCCATTCAACGAGCTGGCTCAGGCGGCTGACCATTTCAGCCGCGTCAACAATGCGCTTCAGGTCCTGCGAAAGATGAAGACGCTCGATCGGTTCGTGAACCAGCGAGAGGTCAACATATTCGCCAAGCTGTTCGAGGCCAATGACGCGGCCCGGATCGCGGCTTATGCGGATTACGTGCTCAGCGCGATCGCCGTGCGGGCGCCGAGACAGAAGAACGAGCTCAAGCGCACGTTGCTGGTTTACTTCGACGCCCAGCACAACATCAAGCGCACGGCCGAAGCCCTGGGGCTTCACATCAACACGGTCCGGCAACGCCTCGACGCGTTGCGCGAGATCACGGGCGGGTGGGACGACCCGGTCAAGGCGCTCGAGATGCACGTCGCCTTGAGACTGAGCGCGATCCTGGCGTGAGGCGGCCCGGTGACCGACGCCGGCCACAGACCCAGCGAACCGAGCGAGCGCTCGTTCTCTTTTTGCATCGCGCCCCTTTCGCGGCGCCGCCTGATCTGCCATGCTCGCACATCAGCGTAGCTGCGCTTAAGTCGTGGCGGATGGGGAGGAAGGCGTGCAGGTTGCGCGTCAAAGACCGTGGGCCTACGCCGTCACGACGGAGGCGCTTTGCGCTCGCATTCTGGAGCGGCACAGGACCGCCATACGCGTTCAGAAGGCCGAGGTCGCCGTCGCCAATCTGGTCCGCATCATCGACGCCACGCTCAAACTCTCGAACTAGCAGGGTTTTCACGCCACGAGCCTGCGCGAGCTCGCCCGCGCCTCGGGGTTGAGCATGGGCGGGCTCTATTCCTACTTCGACAACAAGGCCATGCTCCTGTCGATGATCCTGCGCGAGGTCGCGTCCACGGCGACCGAGGTCCTCAGCGCCCCGCCAGGCCATCTCGCGCATGATCCGCGCGCCCACCTCGCCTGGGTGATCGAGACCCACGTTCGTCTGTCCGAAGCCATGCAGCCGTGGTTCGTTTTCTCGTTCATGGAAGCGAAATCCTTCCCGCCTGCGGAGCGCAAGATCGCGGTCGACGCCGAAGCGGCGACCGAAGACATCTTCGCCGACGTCATTGCGAAGGGCGTGGCCTCCGGCGACTTCGTCGACGACGAGGCTGGGCTGACCGCCTCGCTCATCAAGCCGCTCCTGCAGGACTGGTATGTGAAGCGGGCAAAATACCGCAAGCGCGGGACGTCGATCGAGACCTACATCGCGTCGGTGACCCGTTTCGTCGAGGCGGCCCTCGGGGCGGATGCAAGGCAACAGAGGAGCGTCGCCTCGTGAGCGAAACGGCGCCGAAAGGGAGGCGGACATGGACCTGAGCCAAAGCGCACGGAGCCAGGATCTGGCCGCGAGGCTGCGCGAGTTCATGGCCGAGCGCATCTACCCCAATGAGCGGCGCTTCTATCAGGAGGCCGAACGGCTCGGCCCCTGGAGTGTCTCGGCGGTCGTCGAGGACCTCAAGCCCCAGGCGCGTTCGGCCGGTCTTTGGAATCTGTTCCTGCCGGCGGAGGCGGGTGGTCTGACCAACCTCGAATACGCCCCCTTGTGCGAGATCATGGGGCGCTCGCATCTGGCGCCGGAGGCGTTCAACTGCAGCGCGCCCGACACCGGCAACATGGAAACCATCCTGCGCTACGGGACGGAGGCGCAGAAGGACGAGTGGCTGAAGCCGCTCCTCGCCGGCGAGATCCGTTCCGCCTTTGCCATGACGGAACCGGACGTCGCCTCGTCGGACGCCACCAATGTCGCCAGCTCGATCGCGCGCGACGGCGATCACTATCTCGTCAATGGTCGCAAATGGTACATGACCGGCGGAACCGACCCGCGCTGCAAGATCATCATTTTCATGGGGCAAACCGATCCCGGCTGCCCGGACCGGCATCGCCGGCAATCGATGGTGCTCGTTCCGATGGACACGCCGGGCGTTCGGGTGATCCGCCCGCTGCCCGTTCTCGGCTTCTACGGTATGCCGGACAAGGCCTCCGAGGTGATCTTCGACAACGTCCGGGTTCCGGCGTCGAACATCCTGCTCGGCGAGGGCCGGGGGTTCGAGATCGCCCAGGGGCGCCTCGGGCCCGGCCGCATCCACCATTGCATGCGCCTGATCGGTCTCTCCGAACGCGTGCTCGAGCGGATGTGCCGCCGCGCCGAAGGTCGCGTCGCCTTCGGCAGGCCGCTCGCCGAGCAAACGGTGACGCTGGAGCGCATCGCGGAATCGCGCATCATGATCGAGCAGGCGCGCCTGCTGACGCTCAAGGCCGCTTACATGATGGACAGGGTTGGCGCCAAGGAGGCGCGACAGGAGATCGCGATGATCAAGGTCCTCGCCCCGAACATGGCGCAGCGGATCATCGACTGGGCGATGCAGCTGTTCGGCGGAGGCGGCACCAACAACGACCAGTTCCTCGGCGCCGCTTTCGCCACCGCGCGTTTCCTCCGCCTCGCCGACGGCCCGGATGAAGTGCATCGCAACCAGATCGGACGGCTGGAACTGCGCCGCTGGCGGAACGTCGATCCGGCGCGAACCGGCGGCGACGGCGCGCAACTGACGGCGGAACAAGCGTTGGACTGGTCGGCCGGAGGCCTGTGGCCGCGCCCGGACGCGCAGTCCGCGTGATGTCGGAAGCCCATCGGGCGCCGCTGGAACAACCGGGGGACAGGCGATGAAACGCTTTCGGGTGACGCAGCAGGAGATCGTCTTCGTCGTCTTCGCCGTTTTGTTCGCCGTTTTCTCGGTGTTCCTGCGCGGCTTCCTCACGGCCGACAACATGCTGACGCTGCTCCAGAATGTCGCGGTGCTCGGCATTCTCGGCCTCGCCATGGCGATCATCGTCCTGGGCCGCGGCATCGACATCTCGCTGATCGCCGCGCTCGCGGTGCCGCCGGGCCTGGTTCTGCAGATGGTGCAGAACGGCCACTCCCTCCCCGTATCGATTGTAACGGCGCTGCTGTTCTCCGTGGTCTTCGGCCTCGTCAACGGTTGGCTCATCGCTTTCGCCGACGTGCCCTCGCTGTTTGCGACGCTGGCGACCGGAATCTTCGTCGCCGGCCTCGGCCAGGCCTTTCTGTTTCAACTCGACGTCGTGCAGTGGAGCCCGGGCATGGACGGTTTCCAGCGCCTGGGGCAGGGCTCGATCCTCGGCGTACCGACGCCGATCGTCATGTTCGCGATCGCCTGCGTCGTCGTCGCCCTGTTTCTCCGCTGGACGCGATGGGGCGCCTATGTCTACGCGATCGGCGACAATCCGAACGCGGCGCGGGTGACCGGCATTCCGTCCCGGCCGATCATCGTCATGCAGTATGTGTTGGCAACTCTGATCGGCTGCTTCGCCGGCCTCGTCATGGCGGCGTCGATCAACTCGATGCCGACGCGCATCTTCAACTCCACGTTGATCTACGACGTGATCCTGGTCGTCGTGCTCGGCGGCATCGGACTGTCGGGCGGCCGCGGCGGCGTGCTGAACGTCGTCATCGGCACACTGCTCATTGGCACGATGCTCAACGGCATGACCATCATGGACATCCCTTACGCAGGACAGAACCTGATCAAGGGCGTGGTGCTGCTGCTCGCCGTCATCACCAACTCGTTTTTGAACCCGCGCAACGAAGAGACCGCGCAACAAGGCGACATCTAGCAAGGGCGACATCGAGTACGAGCGCTTCCCCACGAGGGACAAACAGGAGGAGGAAACCATGAACCTTAATCGAGTTGCGAAAGCCGCGCTGATCACGCTCGGGCTCACCGGAACGGCGAGCGCCCCCGCCCTTGCCCAGCAAGGCCTCGACGAGCCGTTCCAGAAGCCGTTCAAGGAGGCGCTCGCCGGCAAGACGGTCGCCTTCGTGCCGGTGGCGATGAACTTCGATCTCACGGAGGGCTGGTTCGCCGGCCTCAAGAAGGAGCTCGAGCCTTACGGCGTGAAGTTCGAGCTGCGTGATCCGAACTGGAACACCAACGCGGGCGCGCAGGCGGTCACTTCGCTGATCTCGGAAAAGCCGGCCGTCATGGTCATCCACAATCCGGACGTCCAGACCTACGCCAAGCT
This sequence comes from uncultured Alphaproteobacteria bacterium, assembly GCA_963816065.1. Taxonomy (GTDB): domain Bacteria; phylum Pseudomonadota; class Alphaproteobacteria; order Rhizobiales; family Beijerinckiaceae; genus Roseiarcus. Next base: position 237,206 of record CAWFJG010000026.1, read on the forward strand.
CCTGCAACGGGCGGAGAACGAGGGCATCTACGTCATCCAGATCAACATGGGCTCGGCCTATCGCAGCTCGGGCTTCGTCGGCGCCAACTGGATCGAGATTGGCGAGAAGGACGCCGAGGCGGTCGTCAAGGCCTGCGCCGGCAAGTCCAACAAGATCGCGATCGTGCAGGGCGCCCTGTCGGCCGCCGCGAGCGCCTATACCCTCAAGGGCGTCGAGAACGTGCTCGCCAAGCATCCGGAGATCAAGGTCGTCTCCAGCCAGGCGGCCGACTGGGACGCGGCCAAGGCCAAGGCGATCACGCAGACGGTGCTCAAGCAGAACCCCGACCTCTGCGGCATCGTCGGCTTCTGGGACGGCATGGATATCGGCACCGCCGCCGCGGTCAAGGAGGCGGGGCTGACAGGCAAGGTGTTCGTCGCTACTTCGGGCGGCGGCGAGCGCAAGGGCGCCTGCGATCAGGTGAAGTCCGGCGCCTTCGATCTCGACCTCAGCTACGACGTGCCGACGCAAGCCGCGCAGATGGGCGCCTGATCAAGTGGCTCCTCTCCTCCGGCGTCAAAGCCGGATCCGTGAAGGGCTCCGCCTACACGACCCTGATCCCGATCACGAAGGACAACGCCGACACCCAGACGGCATGCTGGAACCTCGAGCGACCTGAAGAAGTAACGCACGGAGGCGTCGACGGACGCCGGCCGGGATCCCGGGGCGTCCGCTATCTTCCCGATAATGTCTCTCCAATCGCTCGGCCTTCATGCGCGAAACCCTCACCCGTTGGCGTTACCGGTATTGGCCGGACCATCTTCTTGGCGAGATCCTCTCCAAGCGGTGGACCGAAACCGCGATACCCGTCATCGTCCTCGTTGTCGTAGGCTTCGCGCTGAGCCGGGTGATCGACAACTTCCTCTCGCCTTCGAGCCTCGCCGACACCGCAAGGGAGGCGGCCGAGATCGGGTTCATCGGACTGGGCGAGGCGCTGGTCGTGATTGTCGGCGGCATCGACCTTTCGGTCGGATCGATGTTCGCCCTAACCGACTTCTGCGCGCTCTATACGCTCGACGTGCTGGGCTGGCCGGTCGCCGCCGTGATTGTCGCGACCGTGGCGTGCGGCGCGCTGCTCGGCGCCGTCAACGGCCTGCTGATCGGCTATCTGAGGCTGAGAGCGTTCATTACCACTCTCATCACGCTGATCATTTACCGGTCGGCGTTCGACCTCCTGATCCAGCGCTACTCGAACGATATCGCCTCGGCCTTCCCGGACTTTCCGTCCTGGAACTTCATGGGCGGCGGCGGCGTATTCGGCGTGCCGAGCATCGCCGTCGTCTATCTGGCGGTCGCCATCTTCGGCCACATCTTCATGACGCGTCTCCGGCCAGGCTGGCACATCACGGCCATCGGCGGCTCGCGTCGCTCCGCTTACAATTCGGGCATTGCGGTTCGGCGCACGATCGCGCTCTGTTATGTCGCCTGCGGGGCGCTGACCGCGATCGGCGCCCTCTTCTTTGCCGCACGCCTCGGCACGGTCGGCGGCGACATCGGCGTCGGCCTCGAAGTGATCGTGCTGACGGCGACGGTGCTCGGCGGCATCACGCTCGGCGGCGGCAAGGGGTCGGTGACGAAGTCGGCCGTCGGCACGCTGATCGTGCTTCTGATCACCAACGGGCTCACGACCCTGAACGCGCGGGGCGGCTTCAACCGTCTGGCGCTGGCGACCATTCTCCTCGTCGCCGCGATGATCGACATCCGCTGGCAGAAGAATCGCACGCGGATCATCAGCAAGGTCTATGTCAGTCCGACCTACCACGACCTTCCGCCTCCGCCGACGACGGAGATCGGCAAGGGCGGACCGTTCGAGCAGAACGACCGGCTGCGCGACGTCGAGCTGATTGGCCTGGGCCGGATCGAGGCGCCCGAGGACGTCATCCTCGATCGTCACGATAACCTCTACGCCGGCTCGCGCCATGGCGACGTGATCCGGTTCTTCGCCCCGGACTATCAGCGCATGGAGGTCTTCGCTCATATCGGCGGACAGCCGCTCGGCATGGCTTTTGACCGCGCCGACAACCTCTACATCTGCATCGGCGGCATGGGCCTCTACCGCATTCAGCCGAATGGCAAGGTCGACAAGGCGACCGACGAGACCAACCGCAGCTGGAGTTCGGTCAACGACGACAGCCGGCTTCGGCTCGCCGACGATCTCGACATCGCCGACGACGGCCGCATCTTCTTTTCCGAGGCGACGATCCGCTACGAGATGGACGAATGGCCGGTCGACGGGCTCGAGGCGCGCGGCAACGGCCGGATCATCTGCTACGACAGCAACACGGGCAAGACCCACACGGCCGTGCGCGGCCTCAAGTTCCCCAACGGCATCTGTGTCGCGAGCGACGGGCAGTCGATTTTGTTCGCCGAAACCTTCGGTTGCTCGGTCAAGCGCTACTGGTTCGACGGGCCGAAAAAGGGCCAGGTCAAAGTGGTCATGGACAACCTTCCAGGCTATCCCGACAATATCAACCTCGCGTCGGACGGCGCCTACTGGCTCGCCCTCGTCGGGATGCGCAGCCCCTCGCTCGATCTCGCCTGGCGCATGCCGGCGTTCCGCAACCGCATGGCCAAACGGCTGCCGGTCGACGAATGGCTGTTTCCCAACATCAACACGGGCTGCGTCGTCAAATTCAACGAGAAGGGCGAGATCCTCGATTCGTACTGGGATCTCCGCGGCGTCAATCATCCGATGATCACATCGATGCGCGAACATCGCGGCTACCTTTATCTCGGCGGGATCGCCAATAACCGCATCGGCCGCTACAAACTCGACAACGCCGATCCGAATTTCGTCCAATACGAGAGACGCTGGGGGCAACTCCCGTGATCGGCGCGATTCAGGAATTCGCCAACCGCTTGTTCGGCCGGGGCGACGCGGCCATCGCCGTGCCGACTTTCGACGGCGCCTTGAAGGCGAACCAGAAGCTGGAGCAGGCCGAGACCATCCTCCAATGCGCCTCGCCCGAGGATCTGGCCAGCGACGGACGCTCGGTCTGGCTCGCCGACGGTGAGCGGCTTCTCCGGTTCGAGGGGGACGAGGCGACTGAAATGCGCCGGTTTGACCGGCCGATCTCGGCGCTCGCCTTTCTGGCTGACGGCGGCCTCGCGGTGGCGCTTGCGGGCAAGGAGGTTCAGGTCTTTTCCACGCCGTCGGCGCCAATGCCGCACGCCGTGTTTTCAACCGGCCTCAATGCGGTCAACGCGCTCGCGCCTGCGCGCGACGGGGCGCTCGTCGCGACCGACGGCTCCGCCGCCAACGACGTCGAAGCCTGGGCCCGGGATCTCCTGGAGAGCCGGCGCACGGGCCGGCTCCTTGCGCTCGACCCGGCGACCGGGGCCACGGCAACGCTGGCGAGCGGACTGGGCTTCGCCTTCGGCGCGCGCGCGACGGGCGACGAGGTTCTGCTGAGCGAGAGCTGGAAGCACCGCCTCATCGCGGTCGGGCGAGACGGTTCGACGCGCATCGTGCTGCCGCACCTGCCTGTCTATCCGTCGCGCCTGTCGCCGGCGATGGGTGGCGGCTACTGGCTGACCGCATTCGCCGCGAGAAGCCTCCTGGTCGAGTTCGTCCTGCGCGAGCCCGCCTATCGGAAGCGCATGATGGCGGAGATCGAGCCGCAATACTGGATCGCGCCGCGCTTGCGTTCGGGCTTGTCGTTCAGGGAGCCTCTTCAGGGCGCGCATATCAAGACGATGGGCATGGTCAAGCCCTGGGCGCCGCCGCGTTCCTATGGCCTTGTCATCCGCCTCGACTCCAGCGGGGCGCCGCTCTATTCGCTGCACAGCCGGGTCGATGGGACGAACCATGGCGTCGTCGCCGCAGTCGAGCGCGACGGCGACCTTGTCATGATCGCAAAGGGCCCGGGCCGGATCCTGAAGCTGCCCATCGCTCCGCTCGACAAGGAGTTCGGCGCATGAGCGGCGACATCGTTCTTTCGCTGTCCAGGGCGACCAAGCTCTACGCCGGCGTCCCCGCCATCGATGGCGTCGATTTCGACTTGAGGCGCGGAGAGATCCACGCGCTGGTCGGCGAGAACGGCGCCGGCAAATCGACGCTGACGAAGGTCATGGCCGGCGTTGTGACGCTGACGTCGGGAACAATGACTGTCGATGGCGTTTCCGTCTCGCCGCAGTCGCCGCTCGAGGCGCGCCATCTCGGCATCGCCATGGTGTTCCAGGAGAACAGCCTCGTGCCGACGATGACGGTGGCGCAGAACCTGTTCCTCGGCCAGGAACGCTTCTACAACCGCCTGCGCGGCATCTATATCGCCGCCCAGCAGTTTCTGCAGTCGCTGAACTTCGACGTCACGCCGACCACCACGGTCGGCGCCCTCGGCGCCGCGAAAAAGCAGATGGTCGAGATCGCCCGCGCCGTGCTGCACAAGGCCAAGGTGATCATTTTCGACGAACCGACGGCGAGCCTGACGCCGGAGGAGAAGAAGTACTTTTTCGACCTGGTGCGCGACCTGCAGAAGCGCGGCGTGTCGATCGTCTTCATTTCGCACGCGCTGGAGGAGGCGCTCGCGCTCGCCGACCGCATCACCGTGCTCCGGGACGGCAAGAAGGTCGTCACCGACGACGCGTCGAAATTCGATCGCGCGCGCATCGTCCAGGCGATGGTTGGCCGCGACCTCTCCCATACCCTCTATGGCGCGCGCAAGACCACGGTGCGCAAGGCGGGCAGCCGGGTCCTGGTCGTGCAGAACCTCAAGATGGCGCCGATGGTGAAGAACAATTCGCTGTCCGTGTTCGCCGGCCAGATTACCGGTGTGTTCGGCCTCGTCGGCGCGGGCAGGACAGAGACCTTCAAGATCGTCTCGGGCGTCCTGAAACGCGATTTCTTCTATGGCGGCGAGGTCTTCCTGCACGACAAGCCGGTGCGCTTCCGCGTGCCGGCGCCGGCGGTCAGCGCCGGGATCGCCTACGTGACCGAGGACCGCAAGGTCGAGGGCTTCTTCGAGACCGCGTCGATCGCACGCAACATCTATCTCGGCCTCATGGCCAAGTTCCCGGGCGGCCGCATGCTGATCTCTCGAAGGGAAACCAACGCCGTCGGTTCCGACTGGGTGAAGGCGCTGAACGTGCGGGCGATCGGCGACGAAGCCAAGGTCGTCGAGCTGTCCGGCGGCAACCAGCAAAAGGTGGTGATCGCCAAGTCCCTCGTCCAGAACCCCGAACTCATCATCTTCGATGAACCGACGCGGGGCGTCGATGTCGGCGCAATCGTCGAGATCCACGAACTCATCAACCGGCTCGCCGACGAGGGCAAGGCGGTAGTCGTCATTTCGTCCTATCTGCCCGAGATCATGGCCCTCTCCGACCGGATCCTGGTCTCCCGGCAAGGCAAGGTCGTCGAGGAATTCTCGGCGCTCGAGGCGACCGAGGAAAGGATCATGTACGCGGCAATTCACTGAGCCTGCGGCTCGGATCGCCCGACGACCCCCCTTCTCCGCGAAGCGGGGAAGGGGGCGCGGAGCGCCGGATGGGGTGTGGAAAGCAGGACGAATATGGCGTCGGTTAGCCGGAACGTTTGTGCTATCCGAACTCACGGCCGAGCGGCGGACCACACCCCATCCGGCGCTCCGCGCCACCTTCCCCAGCAAAGCTGGAGAAGGGGTGGCCGCGCCTCGATTTCAGATGCGGAAATCCGGCAGCCCCGCTATCGCGGGGCGAAGGGGATCTCGAGGAGAGGAACGCGATGGATAGCTGGTTCGACCGCGGCGACGTCCCTGCGACCCGATATGAATTGCGTTACGGCGGACGGATGGTGCGGTGCTTCGTCGAGCGTCCGCGAAGCGTGCACGCGATGCTCGAAGACGCGGTCGCGCGGCGTCCGCACGCGACCGCGCTGATTTGCGGAGACGAGCGCGTCAGCTATCTCGAACTTGACGACGCGGTCGGTCGCGCGGCCGCCGGCCTCCGGGCGCTTGGAGTGGAGAAGAGCGACCGCGTCGCCATGGCCCTGGCGAACAGCATCGAGTTCGTCGTCGTGCTGTTTGCCGTCGCGCGGCTCGGCGCCGTGTCTGTTCCGCTCAATATCCGGCACCAGCTCGCCGAGAACCGCCACATCCTGGAAGATTGCGCGGCCAAGGTCGTCGTGCATGAGCGCGATCTTTCCGACCGCGTTCCCTTGCCGGGCGAACCGGCGAGCCTGGAACATACGATCGCTGTCCGGCGCGATGGCGGCTCGCCGCTGGCTGGGCTGCTCGGCGAGGCGCCCGTCACGAGGGCCGAGCCGGTCGAAGAGGAAGAGACGGCGACCATCCTCTACACGTCCGGCACGACCGGGCGGCCGAAGGGCGCGATGCTGACGCATTTCGGCATCGCTCACTCCGTCGTTCACTACCGCTTCGCGATGGCGCTGACCGAGGAGGACCGGGCGCTCCTCGCGGTGCCCATGAGTCATGTCACCGGCCTGATCGCGCTCGTCGACGCGATGATCCATTGCGCCGGGACGCTGGTGATCATGCCCGCGTTCAAGGCGTCCGAATTCATCGATCTCGCGGCGCGCCGCCGCATCACCTATTCGCTGATCGTGCCGGCGATGTTCAACCTCTGTCTGCTCGCGCCGAATTTCGACGACGCCGACCTCTCCGCCTGGCGTGTCTCCGGCTTCGGCGGCGCGATCATGCCCGAGGCGACCCTCGCGCGCATCGCCGAGAAGCTGCCGAACCTGAAGCTTCTCAACTGCTACGGCGCGACCGAGACCACATCGCCTGCGGCGATCATGCCGCCCGAGAAGACGGCGGCTCGCAAGGAGTCCGTCGGACTGGCCGTGCCCTGCGGCCACATCCTCGTGATGGACGCCGACGGAAGCGAAGTCCCCTATGGGCAGCCAGGCGAGATCTACCATCGGCGGCCCCATGGTCGTGCCGGGCTATTTCAACAATCCGGAAGCGACCGAGCGCGAGTTCAAGGCCGGATACTGGAAGTCCGGCGATCTCGGGGTCATGGACGAGAAGCGGCTACTTGCGGGTCGTCGATCGCATCAAGGACGTGATCAACCGCGGCGGCTACAAGATCTTCGCCTCCGAAGTCGAGAACGTCCTGCTTGACCATCGAGGCCGTCGTCGAGGTCGCGGTCGTGGCGAAACCGTGCCCCGTGCTCGGCGAGCGCGTTCACGCCTTTATCGTGCTCCGCCACGCGGTCGACGACGCAGATCTCCAGCGCCACTGCGCTGAACTGCTCACCGACTACAAGGTCCCCGAGGCGTTCCACCGCCTCGAAAGCACGCTTCCCCGCAACGCCAACGGCAAGGTTCTGAAGCGGGACCTGCGGCGGATTCTGGCTGCCTGATTAACGTCTCGGTGACTTTCGTTGCGTTACCGTATGCCTCTTGAAACAAGGAGCAGGCATGACGGACACCGCAGGAATCCCGGGCGATCGCATTCGCTCCTTCATCGAGCGCGTTGAACGCATCGACGAAGAGATCAAGGCGTTGAATGACGGCAAGAAGGACGTGTTCGCGGAGGCCAAGGGAGAGGGCTTCGATGTAAAAGTTCTCAGAGAGATCTTGCGCCTGCGCAAGCAGGACAAGGACGAGCGCGACGAACAGGAGTCCCTGCTCGACCTGTATCTCAGGGCGATGGAGAGCGACGGGTCATCGCGAGCGAAGGCGGCGTAGCGCCAGTTCCTTCCCTGTTCGAGCAAAATTATTGCCTGTTCCGTCGATCGGAATTCCCTGTTCCTCGCATGGAATTCCCTGTTTCCCATGCTGTCCATGGCGTTTGCGCGCGCGTCGGCGCCATGACGGTTGGGCGCCCGCGCCTGCCCGGCGCCTGCCCGGCGCCGGGGTCGCTTGGGCGCCGCCGGAAGGACGGAGAGGGGGAGCGGAAACAGACCACGAACACGCGCTTAACCACCGGTTCATCAAACGCCGGCGGATGAGAACAAAGAATGTACAATTGCCGGGATCGGGACTATGCTCGATTGTGAGATCGAAAGCGCCAAGCCGCGATCCCGTCGCCCCGCCGGCGCGCCGAGGGCGCCGGCGGACCGAGCCGGGGGGACTTGCAAAACCGGCCCTTGGCGCCGTCCAAGCCCTTGAAAAGGCTCAAAACGGCAAGGGGTGATTCTTGCAAATAGTTGGCATGGATTTGGGTTTGGCGCCCCATTTCCTTGGCGCCGGCTTGGCCTCGGCGCCGTGTCCGGTCGGCGCCGGATCGGTTCGGCGCAGTCTATTGCGCCGCCTCGGCGACCGCGGTCAGCGCCGCCGCGCCCGTCTCGAACTGCAGCCTGGCGAGGCGCGCGTAGAGCCCGTTGGCGGCAAGCAGAGACGCGTGCGTCCCCTCTTCCACGAGCGAACCCGCCTCGACCACGAGAATGCGGTGGGCGTTGACGATGGTCGCCAGCCGATGGGCGATGACGAGCGTCGTCCGCCCTTTCATCAGCGTCTCGAGGGCGGCCTGGACCAGGGTTTCGCTCTCGGCGTCGAGCGCCGAGGTCGCCTCGTCGAGGAGCAGCACCGGGGCGTCCTTCAGGATTGCCCGGGCGATCGCGATTCGCTGCCGCTCGCCGCCCGACAACGTCGCGCCGCGCTCGCCCACGAGCAAGTCGTAGCCTTGAGGCAACGCCGAGATGAAGCCGTCGGCGGCCGCTTGCTTGGCCGCGGCGATGATCGCCTCGCGAGTCGCACCCGGGGCCCCGTAGGCGATGTTGTCGGCGACGGACGCGCCGAAGATGAACGCATCCTGCGGCACGAAGGCGATTTCCGCTCTCAGCGCGGCCGGGTCGAGCTTTGCGACGTCGACGCCGTCGAGCGTCACCGCGCCGCGCGTCGGATCGTAGAACCGGAGCGCAAGCTGGAAGAGCGTCGACTTCCCGGCTCCCGACGGGCCGACGATCGCCACCACCTCGCCCGGCGCCACGCGGAAGTCGACGGCGCGCAGGACCGGATCGTCGTCGCGACCGGGGTAGGCGAAATCGACCGACCGGAACGCCAGGTCGCCGCGAACGGGCTTTGCGAGCTGGCGCGGGTTTGCCGGCGCAGCGATCCGGGGCTTCACCGCCAATAGGTCGCCGATCCGTCCCGCGGCGCCGGCGGCCTGCGACACCTCGTTCCAGACTTCCGACAATTGCCCGAGCGCCCCGGCGCCGAGCACGGCGTAGAGCACGAACTGCATCAGGGTCCCGCCGGACATGTGGCCCGCCACGACGGCTTGCGCGCCGAGCCACAGGACGACGACCACGCTGCCGAACGCCAGAAACAGCGCCGCCGCCGTGACGATCCCGCGCGCCTGCGACATGCTGCGGGCCGCCTCATAGGCGCCATAGGCCGCCTCCCGGTAACGTCTGGCGGTGTAGGCTTCGGCGACGAACGACTGCATCACCCGCACCGCCGTGAGGCTCTCGGTGGCGAAGGCGGTCGCCTCCGCGAGCGTGTCCTGGGCGCGACGCGAACGCCGCCTCACCGACCGGCCGGCGGCGAACAGCGGCAGGACGATGACGGGGATCGCCGCCAGCACAAACGCCGAGAGCCTGGCGCTGGTGACCACCATCATCGCGATCGCGCCGACGAACATGAACAGATTGCGCAACGCGATCGAGGCCGAGGAGCCGAACGCCGCCTTGAGCTGCGTGGTGTCGGCCGACAGCCGCGATGCGATTTCGCCGGTCTTCTCGGCGTCGAAGAAACCGGGGTCCAGTCGGGTGAGATGGGCGAAAAGATCGGAGCGCAGGTCGGCGACCACCTGCTCGCCGAGCGTCATGACCAAGTAGTAGCGCGACCCAGAGGCGATCGCGAGCACGACTACCACGGCGAGCATGCCGAGGAAATACACACGGATGACCGCGGAATTGGCGTCCGAGAAGCCGAAATCCATCATCCGGCGGACCGCCACCGGAACCACCAGCGTCGCCGCGGAGGCGATGAACAGCGCGATCAGGGCCCCGGCGATACGCGCCTTGTGGGCGAGGGCGTAGGGCAGGACCGATCGCAAGGCGCCGAGGGGAGCTCGGGGCGCCGGTCGATAGGCTTCGGCGGCAGAAGACATGCGGTGACGCGGCTCCGGGTGTGTTCGCGCTTTACGGCCCATGTTTGGGCCAAAATCAAGGCCGGCGGCTGCGACCGATTGCATCGGCGCAATCGTGGCGCGCCGGCGCGCTGTCGGCTAGCGAATAGTCCCAGACTGCTCATCGCGAAAGGCGCTGACGAGGCGTGGATCGACGGGGGCGCCGCAAAGGGGATGGAACGACGCGCCATAGAACGCGCTGGCCCTGAGCTAGACCGGCTTCCGATCAATCGGTATCGTATCCGCAGGCCTTGAAGTAGTTCGCGCATTCGCCGGGTTTGAAGATTTCGGCGCAGGCGTCGAGCGCGTTCAAAAGGCCTGTGACGGTTCGCTCGGCGATTTTGCGCAGGAAGGCCTTGAGTTTGGAGTAGGCTTTTTCGATTGGATTCATGTCGGGGCTGTAGGGCGGCAGATAAAGCAACTCGGCTCCGGCGGCTTTGATGAGTTGCTCGACCCTTGGCCCCTTGTGGCTCGACAGATTGTCCATGACGACGACGTCGCCTTGCGAGAGCGTGGGAACGAGGCATTTCTCCACCCAGTCCTCGAACGTGGCCGCGTTCATCGGCCGGTCGTAGGCCTTTTGCGCCACGAGACCGGAAAGGCGCAGGCCGGCGACGAGCGTGATGGTCTTGTAATGGCCATGCGGAATGCGACCCGCAGTCGTCGACCGCGCCGGCATCGTCCGCCCTTGCGCGCCAGATTGGTGGAAGCCCCCGCGCTTCGCGCCCGTCCCTTCGGGACGCGTCAATGAACACGAGCTTCCTCGGATCGAGATCGAGTTGCGCCCCAAACCACTCCTGGCGCCGCTTCAAGACGTCCGGGCGCTGCTGTGCTCGCGCTTGCCGGCGTATCGGGCCGTCGACCATCACGTCTATGACCACGTCCGGCACTTCCTCGCTCGACGGCACAAGGAGCCAGGACGCGGCATCCGACGGTTCTCCAGGATGAAAGTCTTCGGGGACCTCGGCGTGCAGCGTCTTCAGCGCGTGCAAGCTGGACCGCCGCCGTGAGCCCGGCGATGAAATCAGTCGGAAAGCCGGATGCCTTAATCGGGCACGTCCGATTTGATGAGCGGGGAAGGAAGACGGGGCGACGCCAAAAGGCCAGGCTACCGCTCCCTTCCTCGACTCTACAGGCGCTGCGCTACCCTGTAGCGTGCTCGACGCGTCCGAACCCCTCATGCCTGCCGACCCGACCGAACTTGCCGACGCCCTCGCCTCCGCATTGCGATATCAGGGCCGCAAACGCGTCCACAACGCGGACGAGATCATGGCCGAGATCGTCGCCGCCCGACTTTTGGACCATCTTGAACTAGCCGGGTTTGTCGCAACGAAGCGGCCGGCAGGCATCGGCGCGGCGGCGCTCGGACGCGGCTTCGAAGGATGACGAGAGCCGGTTGCTCCAACCGCCAAGCGGGTTTGACCTCCGTTCGAATACAACGCGGTACGACTTCTTTGCGCAAGAAAGCGGGCGCCGCCGGACGATTTTGGCCAACGCGTCCTTTCCGGCTCTTTCCTACCGTTCCCGTTCGCTCCGGCACGGCAGGAGGGCGCCAACGGCGGCCACTCGGCAGCGATAAGGTGCAGAATTCTTGGAATTGCGCCACCGCAGTGCGAACGACATCGAGTTCATTCCCAGGCTCACGGGCCAAACCCAAACTCAATGGGGCCGCGACAAAGGCGAGCGACGGCGGCGATATCATCGCCTTTTGGCGCGCCAGTTTGCGTCTGAAGCGACCCCTACCAGCAGGTGAAACCGCCATCGACGACAACGATCGACCCGGTCATTAGGCTGGCGGCGTCGGAAGCAAGGAACAGGACCGCGGCCGCAACCTCGTCGGCCTCCCCCATTCGCCCCATCGGCGTGCCGTCGAGCCAGGTCCGCAGCATCTCAGGATTGACGAATTCAACGAGTGGCGTCCTGATGTAGGTGGGCGCGACCGCGTTGACGCGCACGCCGCGACGCGCCCATTCGACCGCAAGCGACTTCGTAAGCTGATGCACGCCGGCTTTCGCCGCGTTGTAAGACACCTGCTCCTGAGGCTTGACGATGATGAAGCCCGACATCGAGCCTATATTCACGATTGATCCGCGGCCGGCGGCGACCATCGCCTTGCCGAAGGCGCGGTTACACCATAAGAGTCCCGTCAGATCGACGTTGACTACGTCCAGCCAATCTTGATCGGAGAAGGTTTCGGCGGGCCTCTCGGAACGCACGATGCCGGCGCTACAGACGAGGACGTCGACGCGGCCACGCTCCGTGAGGACGCGGGCGGCGATGTCGTCGACCTGCAGAGAGTTGGTCACGTCCACCTGCAGGACATCGCACTTATAGCCCTTTCGCGCCATCGCCTCCTGGCTTAGGCCGAGGGTCTCGACGTTAAGGTCGGCGATGTAGACATGCGCGCCTGCCTCCGCTAGCGCCTCGACACAGCAAAGGCCAATGCCTTGTGCGCCTCCCGTGACGACGGCGATACGATCTGTCAAACTGAACCGCTCAAGATACATATTCGAACTCCCATTCGACCGCTGGCCGACGCCCGGCGCGAACCGAGCGGCCGGTTGCGCGGCCAGCGCCTCACCGGCGCCCAGCGGATCCGATCAGCTCAGAACAATTCCGCCGCACACGTTGAGCGACTGTCCGGTCACAAATGCCGAATCGTCCGACGCGAAGAAGCAGACTGGTCCGGCGACGTCCTCCGGCTGCCCGAGGCGAGCCAGCGCTGTTTTGTCGATCCAGCGCTGGGCGACCGCCTTGTCGTCCAGATTGACGCGCCCCATGTCGGTGACGATTATTCCCGGGCAGACGCAGTTCGCCGTGATGCCGAACGGGCCGACTTCCTGCGCGAGCACGCGCGTGAAGCCCATGATCGCCGCTTTCGACGCCGAATAGTGCGCCTGCTCGGGCGCGCCGTGCTTTCCGCCGATCGAAGCTATGTTGACGATGCGTCCGTAGCGGCGCTCCTTCATGTGCGGGAGGAATGCCTGCGTCACCATGAAGGCGCCCTTGGCGTTGACGTCGAGTACCGCGTCCCAAACGCCCTCCTCGATGTTCTCGAAGGCTGCGGCGAATAAGTATGCCGGCGTTGTTGACGACGACGTCGACGTGTCCCGCCTCTTTCAGAGCCTGGTCCGCCATCGAGCGAACCTGATCCCGATTGCTTACATCGCAGGCATGCGGATAGGCAGAGCGACCGAGGGCGCGGATTTCGCTGGCAGACGCCTCGAGCGCCTTCTGCTGAGCCGGGAGGTCGGCAGACGACGAGATCGAACCCGTCGCGCGCCAATCCGAGGGCGCTGGCGCGGCCGATGCCTCTGCTTGCGCCCGGTCACAAGCGCCACGCGTCCGTTCGAGGGCTTGCTCATTGTCTGATCTCCTTTGATTCAAAAAGCGCGCCTCGGTCATCCGTCAGATCAGCGGAAGAAGCGGATCTCGCTGCGCATAACGGCCAGGCTGACGGCGGCGATCATCACCACGCCGCGCATTTCGTTCTGCAGATAAAACGGCGCGCCGAGCAGGTTGAGGCCGTTGTCGAGCATGCCGATGATGACGACGCCGACCACCGTTCCCTGGATGGTCGCGCGCCCCGGCTTGAACGCGGTCATTCCGAGGAAGACGGCGGTCATGCTGTCCATCAGATAGGCGTCGCCGGCGCCGGACTGGCCGCTGCCGAGGCGGGCCGTCAGCATGATGCCGCCCATCGCAGCGCCGAGCGCCGAGAGCACCATGGCGATGATGCGCGAGCGATCGACTTTGATGCCCGACAGCCGCGCCGCTTGAATATTGGCGCCGGTCGCAACGATACCGCGGCCAAGACGGGTCTTGTTCAAGAGCACATAGAACACGATCGCCACGACGACGGCGATCGCGATCGGCGCAGGAATGAATCCCAAAATCTTGCCGTTGGAGATGTAGTAGAAGCTGTCCGGCATGATCGCGAGTAGATCGAGTCGCCGTTCGTGTAAGCGTAGTTGATGCCGAGCGCGATCGGGCCCATCGCCAGCGTCGCGATCAGCGAGGGCACGCGGAAGCCAGGTGACGAGAATGCCGTTGACCAAGCCGATCGCGATCCCCGCCAAGAACGGTCAGCAGGATCGCCAATCCGGTGGAAATATGCGACCAGACCATCAGTCCCGCCACGAGAACGCCTGCAAGACTCGTGACCTGACCAAGCGACAGATCGAACTCGCCGCTCGCCACGGCGACGGTGAGACCGGAGGAGACGACCATCAGCACCGATATCTGAATGAGCACGATGCTCACGTTGTCGACCGACAAGAAAGCGGCTGCTCGATAGCGAGAAGCCGATGAAGACCAGCACCGCCGCCAGAACCGTTCCATACTTGGCGATGAATGTGCTGGATTGAATCTTGGCCGCGACTCGCGCGCAGATCGGTTCGCTGGCGGTTGGTCGACGAGATGGGAGTGGACATGGTCAGCTTACCGCGAGTAAGAGGCGTTCTTCAGAGAAATCGGCGCGTTGCAGGCAAACGCCGACCGACTTGTGCGTGATGCAGTAGATCCGATCGCAAAGCTTGAGCATCTCCGGGAAACTCGGTGCTGGTGATCAGAACACTGGCGCGGTTGCGCGCGAGCGTCTGGATCAACTGGTAGATCTCCGCTTTGCTGCCGACGTCCACGCCTTCCGTTGGATTATCGAGCAGGAGCAAAGGCTTCAGTGCCGAGTTGCTCTTGGCCATCCGAAGCAGCCATCGCGCGAACGCGACCTTCTGCTGGTTACCGCCTGACAGCTCCAGAACGTCCTGATCGGGACCGCCGCACTTGACGGAGAGACTCGAGATCGCGTCGCTGCACCGGCGCCTCTGGTCTGCTGGTCGCGTGATGAAGCCGGCGCGGCTGAGCAGGCGCAGCGAAGCGGCTCAACAGATTCTCGGCGATGGAGAGCCCGGGAAACAGGGCCTTCTTCATCCTTTGTTCGGCCACCAGATACACGCCGCGGTCGATCGCGTCGGCGACCGACCGCGGGCAGCCTGGCTTGCCATTGACGACGATCTCGCGCGCTTCGAATTTGACGCCTGCTCCGGCAAGCGTTTCCATCAGCTGTGTCTGCCCGCCGCCGACCACGCCCGCGATGCCAACGATTTCTCCTGGCGCGATCATGAGTTCCGGCACGTGCAGCCCGTGCGATCACGGCATCGCGCAGGATGGTTGTCGGCGCGCCGTCAGCGTTGCTGGACCAAGTCGTGTCGGTGATCGCCCGCCCGACCATCGCCTGCACGACAGCTTCCGGCGTCGTCGCAGCGACCAGGCTCTCGTGGACCTTGCGTCCATCCTTGAGGACGACGACGCGATCGCATTCGGCGAACACCTCGCCGAGGTGGTGGGAAATGAACAGGATCGCCATGCCGTCCGCCTTGAGACCGCGCAGGAACGCAAACAGCTTCCGGCTTTCGGCCAACGTGAGCGAGGCGGTCGGCTCATCGAGGATCAGGATGGCGGGCTCGTTCTGCAGCGCCTTCAAGATGTCGATGATTTTGTTTTCGCCCTCATCGAGTTCCTCGCAATCGCGATCGAGCGGAATGTCGATTCCGAATCGAACGAGGATCTCGCGCGCCGACTGATAGAGCGACGCATTGCGAATGAAACCGGCTTGCACCGGCTCCCGTCCCAGCATGACATTCTCGGCGGCCGTCAAGGACGGAATAACGGCGATCTGCTGATGGGCGACGGCGATGCCGGCCGCCAACGCGTCGCCGATCGAGCGGAGTTCCACGCTCGCACCATCGACGGAGATGACCCCGTCGTCGGCCGTGTAGGCGCCACAGATGATCTTCACCAGCGTCGACTTGCCCGCGCCGTTCGCCCCGACTAGGGCTAGCATCTCGCCGCCAAACAGATCGAGATCGACGTCGACGAGGGCCGGGTTGCCGTGAAAGGCCTTGCCGACGCCGCGCGCTGTAAGCCGCGGAACTCGTCGTTGAGGCGGAGGTCCATGATGGCGTCCTCTCGTCGTGCAAAAGTCCGCGGGCCGCCGTGGAGGGTAGCGGCCCGCGGAGCGTCGTCACATGCCTGCGACAGCGCGGTCCCTATAGATGTAGTAGAGGTCCGTGGCTTCGTATGTTGGCTTGTCCGCGGCGGGTATGTTGACCCCGCGGACGAGCAGCGGCGCCGGGAACTCGACCGAAGGCACCGGCACGAGTTTCTTGGGGTCGCCGCCCTTGCCGACGATCTCGTTGATCAGCCAGCCGGTGTAGGCGCCCCAAATCTCGAACGCCTGCGCTGTGGTCGCCAGCAGCGGATAGTCCGGCTTGCGCATGCGGTCGAGCGCGGTCGGATGGCCGTCGTGCCCGATGACGAAAATCTTGTCTTGCAGGCCCCTGGACACGATGACTTCCGAGGCCGCCATGGCGGGCTCGTCCCATGGACACCAGATGACGTCGAGGTCGGAGCCAAAGCGGGTCAGCCAGTCGTTCACCGCGTTCTGCGTCGTTTCGTAGAATCCGGCATACTGGATGACGTGCTCGTCCTTCAGGGAGATCCACTCGTTTTCGGTCAGAATCGTCTTCATGACCTTGCCGCGCTTGCGCGTACCGTGGTGGAAGTTAGCCACGATCATGCACATGTTGGCTTTGGTCTTGCCAGTCGCGAGGAGCGTATCTTGGAGGAAGAGCCCGGTCTGTGACGCCATCGCGTAGTTATTGCTGGTGATGTCGGCGATCGCCGGCGCTTGCCAGCCGGAGTCGAGGCTGAAGAATGGCGTCTTCGAGGCTGTTAGGCTATCGAGCGCGCTCTTTGCAGCGGTGAGCGTGCCGTACATGACCAGGATCGCATCGGATTTCGCGGTGATGGCATCCTGAATCTGGCTCACCATCTGCCCCGGATCGCCCTTTGCGTCCGTCTGATTGATCTGCCAGACCTTATCGAGGCCAGTTTTACCCAGCCACTGCTGAAACCCGGCCCATGAGCGCTGATCGGACTGCGCGGACATTTGCTGCGCGATGACCGCGACCTTGAGGGGCTTCGCGGTGTCGGCCAGAGCCGGAGTTGAGGTGAGGGCAAAGTTCGCGAGTTGCGAAGCCCCGACCATTCCAAGAGTTCCTCCCAGTAGATCACGTCGGGACAGTGACCTTGTTATTCTATCATTCATTTTAAGTCCTCCATAAGACGCTTTTATTATTGGTATCGGGCAAACGCTCAAGACTGAGCGCCGCCTGCTTCTTCCGTTGAATTCATGAATAGTCGAGAACAACGGTAGATTTGGGAGCGCTGCGTTCGGCCCGCATCCGAGGGCGCTGCGCAAAAGGGTAAGGACTCACGCTGAGAGCCTGCATTGTTTCTATATAAACAGGACCACTTGAGACTGGCCCTCTCGTCGCGCCGGATGACGCTGTCCCGCGTCGTCGCAACAAGCAATTCGCATCGGCGAAAAGCGAACGCAGCGCGAGCGGCCGTGCATGACGAAGAACGCCCTCGGCGAAGACTTTTTCGATGACCATGTCCATCAAAGTGACCCTTGTTCATACCGTTTCGGCTTCCGATGCTTTCGTCTTGTTTCGTTAGGCTGCGGTTAGAGCAGCATTCGCCGGACGTCTTCGACGGCGTTGCAGATTTGGCGCATGAACCGCGCCGCTGCGGCGCCATCGATCACGCGATGGTCATACGACATGCACAGCGGCAGCATCAGGCGCGGCTGGAACGCTTTGCCGTCCCACACCGGCCACATCGTCGTGCGCGATATTCCGAGGATCGCCACTTCGGGAGCGTTGATGATCGGCGTGAACCCCGATCCGCCGATGCCTCCGAGCGACGAAATCGTGAAGGTCGAGCCTTGCAACTCCGAAGGCGAGAGCCGGCCCTCGCGCGCTTTGCCGGAGAGCGAAGCGAGTTCGCGCGCCAGTTCGGAGACGCCCTTGCGGTCCACGTCCTTGACGACGACGACTATCAGGCCTTCGGGCGTGTCGACGGCGACGCCGATGTGCCAGTAGAGGCGGCGGATGAGTCCGTCCTGAGCTGGCGACAGCGTGGAGTTGAAGACGGGAAACGCCTTCAGCGCGGCAACGGCGGCCTTCATCACGAAGGGGAGCAGCGACATGCGATAAGGCGCGTCCTTGTCCGACCTGGCAACCTCGTCGAGCCCCTTGCGAAACGCCTCGAGATCGGTGACGTCGGCGTCGTCGAAGTGGGTTACGTGGGGAATGCTGGTCCAGGCGCTGTGCAGGCGCGGGCCGGAAATGCGCTGGATGCGCGACATCGGCGCGGCCTCGACCGGACCAAACCTGGCGAAGTCGACCGCAGGAACCGGCGCCGCGCTCGACCCGGCCGCGGCCGTCGGCCCGAGCGCTTCAACGCCCGCAGCCCCGGCCGCCGCCGCTTCCGGCTGAGCGCCGCCTCGGGCGATGACATCGCGCGCTTCGATACGGCCCCGCCGGCCGGTCCCGCCGATCTCGGCGACGTCGAGTTCCGTGCTTTTGCGCGAGCCGCCGCGCGAGCGGCGTCGCGCGGACGCGGCGATCGCCGCTCTGACGTTGAGGCGGTTCGCTCGACTGCCCGACGGAGACCTTAACCGGAGGCGGGCGCCGCGGCCACGGTCGTCGCCGCACCACCCGGAGACAGAAGGTCCGCGGGCGCATCGCTCTGAATGACGCAGAGCGGCTCGCCGATCTTCAGGTCCACGCCCGTGCCGGCCAGAATCTCGACCAGGGTGCCGTCGCTCAGCGCAGGCACTTCCACGGTCGTCTTGTCAGTCTCGACCTCGACGATCGTTTCACCGCGCGTAAACGATTCCCCCGGCCGTTTCAGCCACTGGCCGATACGCCCCGTCTCCATGGTCTCGCCGAGCAAGGGCAGCTTGAATACGGAGGTCATGACGTCATCGCCTCGATCGATTCGACGATCAGGTCGGCGGTGGGGATGCTCGCCCTCTCCAGTGCGGGTGAGACCGAAATGGGGATGTCCTCGCCGGCGATTCGCGCCACAGGCTCTTCGAGGAAGTCAAAGCACTCCTCGCTGATGCGCGCCGCGAGTTCCGCCGAAACGCCACAAGTCATCGCGCCTTCGCTGACGACCGCCGCTTTGCCGGTCCTTTCGACTGAGCTCGCGACCGTGTCGAAGTCCAGGGGATTGAGCGTCCTGAGGTCGATCACCTCGACGTCGACGCCGCGCTCGGCGAGCGCTGCCGCCGCCTCAAGCGCCGTGTGCACCATGCGCGAATAGGTGACCAGCGTCACGTCACGCCCGGCGCGTCGCACGAGCGCGCGTCCCCAGGGCGCTTCGGACTTCGAAAAGTCGACGACGCCCTTCTTGGCGTATAGCGACTTGTGTTCGATGAAGACGACCGGATCCGGAAGGGTCACGCTTTGGCGCAAGAGATGATAGGCGTCCGACACCGTCGCCGGCATCGCCAGGCGCAGACCCGGCGTATGCATGATCCACGCTTCCAGGCTCTGCGAGTGCTGCGCCCCGGCGCTTCGCCCGGTGCCCCCCTGGGTGCGCAGCACCATGGGAACGCCAATCTGGCCTCCGAACATGTACCGGATTTTCGCGGCCTGGTTGCCGAGCTGATCCATCGTCAGGCCGAGGAAGTCGATGTACATCAACTCGACCACCGGTCGCAGGCCGGCCATCGCGGCTCCGACGGCAGCGCCGACAATCCCGGCTTCGCTGATCGGCGTATCGAGAAGGCGATCGGGACCGAATTTCTTGATCAGATCCTTGGTCACCCCATAGGCGCCGCCGTAGGCGCCGACTTCCTCACCCATGACAAAGACGGTCTCGTCGCCTTCCATCGCGTCATTCAACGCCTGGCGAAGCGCGTCGCGATAGGTGGTCTCGACCATTTCCGCCTCTCAAGCTGCGCTGAAGACGCGGTGGAGTCGCGTCCGCACCGGCTCTGGTTCCGGTTCTCCCGGCGCAAACACATCGCGAAACATTGAGCTGAGCGGCGGCTCCGGCGAGATCTCAGTGAAGTCGATCGCCGCGCTCATTTCCTGCCTGATCGCGGCGTCCGTATCGTCGAGTTGCTTCTCGGTCGCGAGCATGCGCCGCACCGCTTCCGCGCGCGCCCACGCCACAGGATCCCGTTTGCGCCCCGCCTCTTCCTCCTCAGGGCTGCGATAGGGGCTCTTGTCCATGCGCCCGTGCCCGTAGAAGCGGAAACACGAGACGGAAAGGAACCCCGGCTTTCCCTGTCGCGCTCCATCGACCAGCCCTTGCGCCTTTTGCATGACCTCCTCGACATTCTGGCCGTCGGCGGAGTCGGCGGCCAAGCCAAGCGCCTCGGCTCGCAGGCCGAAGTTGGTCGAACGGGTCGCATGATCGATGCGCGTCCCCATGCCATACTGATTGTTGATGCAGACGAAGAGCGCCGGAAGGTCCCAAAGCCCCGCCATATTCATGCTTTCGTAGAGAATCCCCTGTTGCATCGCGCCGTCTCCGAAGAATGCAACCGCAATTGAATCGTTCTTCAAGCGCTTCGAGGCGATCCCGGCGCCCACGACGTGCGAGATCCCGCCGCCGACGATCGCGTTGGCCCCGAGATGCCCGAGCGCCCGGTCGGCGATATGCATCGAGCCGCCCTTGCCGCTGCAGTAGCCGACTTCGCGACCGCCAATCTCCGCCATCATGCGATTGGGATCCGCGCCGCGAGCCAGGAACACGCCATGACCGCGGTGGTGGGTAGTGAAATTGTCCTGCGGCCTCATCGCCGCGCAAACGCCGGCGGCGGCGGCCTCTTCGCCGATCGAAAGGTGCAACATCGAACCAGCTGAGAGGCCGCGGACGTAAAGCTCCCCGACGTGCTCTTCGAACGTTCGAATGCGTCGCATGAGGCGGTAGAGGTCAATCAACGGCGTGTTCGAAATCATGTCGTCAGGCACGATGTGCCTCCCTTCAATGAGCCGTCTCCAGGCGGGCGATCGGCTTCAGAGCGGGATAGAGCATCGCGTAGCGGCGATAGAGGTCGTCGTAGACCGCGCTTTCCTTGGCGCGCGGCTCAATGGTGCGTCCGCGGCGGACCATAGCTCCGATGCCCTCGTCGATCGACGAGAATAGTCCGGCGCCGACTCCGGCCAGAACCGCGCAGCCGAGAGACGGCGCTTCCGTGCTTTCGGGGACGCTGACCGGCAGTCCCGACGTGTCGGCGTGGATCTGCAGCCAAAGATTTGACGCCGTGGCGCCGCCGCCGAGGGTGATTTCGGTCGCGGTGAAGCCAGCCGAGCGCATCGTGTCGAAGATGGCGCGCGAGCCGAAGCAAATGCCTTCGATCGCGGCGCGAAAAAGATGCGGCATTCCGTGGGCGAGCGTCAGGCCGACGAACGCGCCGCGCGAAAGCGCGTCGACATAGGGCGTGCGGTTGCCCTGGAAATGATCGAGGCAGAGGACGCCGTCGCAGCCCGGCGCGAGCTTTTCCGCCTCGACGTTCAGGGACTTCAGATCCAGGCTGCCGCCACTGATGCGCCGCAGCCAATTGATGATCGACCCGGTCGAGGTCTGGCCGCCCTCGATAATGTGCAAATCGGGATAGACCGCGCTGTCGTAGGTGCCCCACAGACCGGCGACCGACACCGGGACTTCGGACACCCCAAACATCAAGTGCGATGAACCGGTGATCAGCGCCAGTTGCCCGGGCTTGTGAACCCCGAGGCCGATCATGCCGATCAGCGCATCGGCGCCGCCCTGGGCGACGAGAACTTCGGTGGACAGTCCCAGGTGCTCGGCGGCCTCCCGGGTCAGCGGTCCGATCACCTCGCCCGGCGCGAGGACATCGGACGGCCACTTTTCCAACAGCGACGACAGGCCGAGCTTTTCGACCAGCGACCGTGCCGGTCCTCCCCGTTGCCTGGAGTAGTGCCAGCGGATCGATACGTTGTTGAGGCTTGCGCACCGGCGTCCGGTCAGCCGCAGATTGATGAAGTCCTGGTATTCGCAGATCGTCCGGGCGCGGTCGAAGACCGCCGGCTCGTTGTGGGCGATCCAGAGCGCCTTCGGGATCATCCACTCGGCTGAAACCGGCCCGGCGCCGTTGCAGTTGACCCGCAGGGCCGTGTCGCCGGTCCCCAGCACCGCAGCCGCTTCGGCTTCCGCCCGCACGTCCATCCAGATGATCGCGGGTCGCAACGGACGGCCGTTCTCGTCGAGCGCCACCACCGAGCAGCAGGTTGTGTCCGCCGCCAGAGCGCAAACGCGCTTGGGATCGATCCGGGCGTCGGCGATCGCCCCTCGCACCGCAACGCCGGCGCAACGCCACCAGTCTTCTGGATCTTGCTCGGCGCGCGCGCCGGGCGAAAACTTCGTGTCGTACGGATGGGCCGCCGTTCCGAGGCAAGCGCCCGTCAGATCATAGACCCGGGCCCTGATGCTCTCAGTGCCCCCATCGATCCCGACCACGAGAGCCATCGTTTCCATCCCCAAAATTAACGACGCGCTCTTTGTCGCATCTTGCGACGATTGCTGCGCTTTTGTCGTCATCGGCGACGATTGTCAAGTTAGAGCACGGCGCGGTCTTCGTGTCAATATGCTATGGGAGGCCGCTCCGCGGCGGAGACAAAGAATGAATCTGAACCTCGGACACCTGTCCGACGACGAACTGATCGGTCGTGTGGCATGGTTGCATTACGTCTTCGGCCTCAACCAGGGAGAGACGGCTATGCGCCTCGGCCTGCATCGCTCGCGCGTGAACAGACTGCTGGCCGAGGGTCGCGATCGGGGCCTCATCAGCGTCACCATCAACCATGAACTTGTTCGCGACTTTGAGCGCGAGCAAGCCATTGGCCGCGCGTTCAAACTCGATTTCTGCCTGTCGACGCCTCAGACCGGGTTCGTTCCATCAGACGCCGAACCCCGCCTCGCCGCCATTCACAGTACGGCGGCCCGCCGCGCCGTGGGCATGGTCTGCGCGAGCTTCCTGCGCGGCAAGCTGGAGGCGGGAGCGCTGACCATCGGCGTCAGTTGGGGCCGAACGATCGAGCAGGTTGCAATCCACCTCTCGACGCCCCGCAATCCGGCGCTCAAGTTCGTGTCGCTGATCGGATCGCTGACCCGAACATCGGTGGCGAACCCCTTCGAGGTCGTGCAAGCGTTCGCGCTGCGCACGGCCGGCGAGGTGCACTTCCTGCCGGTGCCGTACCTCGCCAACAGCGTCGAAGACCGAGATGTGCTCATGTCACAGCGCCTAGTGCGCGACACCCTCAAGCTGGCCTGCTCGGCTGATCTCTACCTCATCAGCGTCGGCGAGCTTGCCGAGACGTCGGTGCTAAGGCAGCAGCAAATCATTACTGCCGACGAGATGCGCAGCCTTCGGGACCACGGAGCGGTGTGCGACACTGTGGGCTCATTCTTCAATGCGAACGGCGAAATCGTCACGCATCCCATCGCAGACCTCAGCCTTTCCGTCGGAGTCGAAAATCTTCGCGGCCGCAACGTCATTCTTTTGGCGGCGGGTCTGGAGAAAGTCCGCGCAACAATGGCGCTGCTCCGCAGCGGCCTTGTCAGGGGACTGATTATTGACGGCGACACTTCCGAGCAGCTTGAATTATTGCTCTAGGAGCCTATCCAGATAGTGTCCGGCGTGGCGACGACGTGGCGGTAGCGGCAGGTTTGAACGCGGATTTGGCGGTTTTTCCTGGTCGGCTTGGTTCAGGCGGTGGCGAGGTTGGCTGCGGGCGGACTCCTCCCCTGGGCGAGCTTGAGCATGTTGTGGGCAAGGCAGACGAGGTCCCATTCGTGGACGACCTTGTCGAGCCCGCGCATCAGGAACTAACGGAAGCCGGGGGCCTGCTTGATCTGCCCGAACACCGGCTCGGGCAATTGCTTGCGCAGGCGATACGGGGTGGCGTGGCCGCCGGCCCTGATCTTCTCGCGCATGTCCGCTAGGCGCTTGCCTTTGCCATCGCCGCCGGTCGGGTGCTTGGCGCGTCCCGCGGCGATGTAGGCGTCGATGTTGCGGCTCTCCATCGCCTCGAGATTGGCGTCCGAGCAATAGCCGGCGTCGGCCGAGATCTCATCGGGCTTGCGGCCCATGTTGGCTTCGACCGCGTCAACCATCGGCGTCAATTGATGCTGGTCGCTTCCGTTGGCGTCGAGGCCATGAGCGACGATCACCTGCGCCTCGGCGTCCACCGCCGCTTGCGCATTGTAGCCTTGAATGAAGCCGTCGTTGGTTTTCATGATGCGGCTTTCGGGGTCGGTGAAGTTCCTCTGCGCTTTCGGGTCGGGGTCTTCTGAGGGCGGCGCGGCCGGTTTTCTGGGTTTCCCGCGGCCTTCGGCTTCCCGTTTCTTCTCCGCCTCGGCCCGCGCTTGCCGATCGGCCTCGGCGGCGGCTCTCGCCTCGGCCTCCAGTTCAGCCTTGGCTGCCCGGATTTTCTCGGCCCGCCGCTTCTTGTCGCGCCCGAAGGCCGCGTCCTCGCTGGCGTCCGCCTCCGCCGCGGCGTCCATCCAGGCGGCGACCTCGGCCTCCAATTCCTCCGCCCGCCTGCCCATCCGCTTGTAGCTTATCGCCTTGTGCTTGGAGGCGTTCGCCGTGATCTTCGTCCCATCGAGCGCGACATGGCCGAGCTTGACTGTCAATGATCACCGAAACGTGATCCCGGATTTGCATTGGATAGGGGCTCTGACGCACTTTTGGTGACGATTGCTCACGTCGCGCCGATGACGCGCGCTTGGAGGAGATCGAGTTTTCCTCGCCCATACATTTGGCGCTTGACCAGCTTGAGTTTGCAGATCTGGCCTTCGGCTTGGCCGTTGGACCAACCCGAGGACAGCGCGGAGCTCACCGCGGCTTTGTCTTTCGTGACGCCGTTCGCCAATGCCGCAACGAGGCTGGTCTTGGCGCGCTCGATCCAGGGGTCGAGTTCCGCCGGCTCCTTTCCTCGGATCATCGCCTGGAAGCTCGCGACAAGTTCACGCGCTTCGACGAGAGGTTCGACGCCGCTCTCGATCACGGCCACGCGGTCTCGGCCTTGGAGAGTTGGTCGCGCCCTGTCGTCATCAACCGGGCGATGGTTCGTGCGGAGGGAGCGCGGCTGATCGCACTCGCATCCATCCTTTCCGATCGTCGCCGTCGCCCGCTCCACTCGCTGACGACGCGAAGACAGCCGCGAAACCCGCGCTGCTTCAGGGAACGCCATAGCTCGGAGCCGTTGCGCCGGGCCGCCGCCCATTGTTCGTCGAGCCAGGGAAGATAGGCTTCGAGCGAACTGCTGCGGACGCGGAAGATGTCCGACCTCTGACCGCGAAGCACTTTTCGCACGAGTCCGCGGCTGTAGCCGGCGCTTCGCACGATCTCCTTGATCGTCGCGCCCTCTTTGGCCATTGCAAGGATAGTGGCGTTGGTTTCTTCGCGGCGCAGGTAGCCTTCATATTGCAGCTTTTCGGCGGCGGTGAGGAGGGCGGGATTGATCGTGGCGGCGCCAATCGCGCTCCGAATCTGGCGCATCGATTTGCGCACGGCGTCGAGGAAAGCGTGGCTTGCGTTCTCCATCAGATGCCAGCGGTCGGCGACTTGCACGGCATTGGGCAGCGCCTTTTGCGCCGCCAATGCATAGCCGCCGCCTCGATCCCGAGCGACGACGGCGATCTGCGGTTGGCCGCTCAACCACGCCTCGGCGGTCGCAGGTTCTCGATCTGGCGGCAACGCGATCGTCTTTCGGCGTTCGAGATCACAGATCAGCGTTCCATACCGATGGTTGCGACGCCAAGCCCAGTCGTCGATCCCGATGATCGCCGGGGGCGCGAAGCTCGGGCGCCGCGTTTGCGCACGGCGCGCAATAGGGTGTCGTTGCTGACCGGTATGCTCAAGCGGCGTGCGAAACTCGCCGCCGGTCGACCTCCAAGCGCGATCGCCAAACAATGGACAATCTGTTCGAGTCGAGCCGTGCGCCGCGCCCAAGGCTTGAGGACGTAGTCGTCGAAGCGCTCGGTGAAAATGCGACGCTTACATAGAGCCGCATCGCAGCGGAAGCGACGTGCTTGGAGCATCAGCACGGCGCGTCGCCCCGCGATCGGCAAGTCCGCCAGGCGACGAGGATATCGGCTGTGGACCCGGTCCGACACTCCGCCACAGGAAGGGCACGCGCCGCTTATGCTCCTCGCGCGGATTGTGATGACGGCGCTCTCGACGTCGCTCGACGCCTCCGCCGCACAAAACCCAGGCGGCAGCAACTCTGAGGCGCGAAAAGACAGCATGGCGCTGATTTCCCCTCGAAACCAGGCCAAATCGGCGCCCCAACTTCATCAAAATTGAGTCAGAGCCAATTTTGCACGCTTCGCTCTTCACCGGAAGCGGGCCGGGGGCGATGCTCGCCTTCAGCGCCGCCGCGCCGCCGGTTGTGAAGTCGCTGCGCCATAGCCGCACCGTATCCTCACGCACGCCAAACGCCTCCGCGATCTCGGGCTGGTCCAACCCGCCAGCGTCAGCAGCACCGCGCGCGCCCGGTTCCGCCTCCCCTCGATCCCGTGAACCGGCAAGAGCCACAAGAGCGGCGCGTTGCTCCTCGCTCGCCGTAAGCCGAGACTTTCCCGCCACGCCACGCACGCCGCACCAGGGTCGGCAGCGAATCGCAAAAAGCCTATTTGTTGGTTAACCAAGCGGAAGCTGCTTAGTCCTGGGCGTCGCCTCGGTCGCCAAGCCAACGCGTTTCGCCGCGCTGCGGCTCGCCACCGAACCTCAAATCATTGAGACGCCATTTCATCCGCCGGAACCGCTCCTGATGCTCAGGCCCTCGCCTGAGCGCCACTGCAGTCGAGAGGATATCGATGACGACAAGCGCCGCGATCCGCGAGATGGTCGGCGTGAAGATGTTTGTATTGTCGAGCGCTTCGACGATGAGCTTGACGTCGCACTCGGCCGCGAGCGGGAATCCGAGCCGGTCAAGGCGATCACCTTCGCGCCGTTGGCGCGCGCCGTTCTCGCGATCTCGATGATCGAGCGTGTTCGACCAGTGTTTGAAATGACCACGGCGACGTCGCCCGGACGCATCATCGAGGCCGCCATGATCATTTGATGGGAGTCGACCTGAGCCCCGCATGGCGCGCCAAACAGCGGGAATTTCTGCTGGGCGTCCATGGCGACAATGCCCGAGGCGCCGAAACCGAAGAACTCGATAGCGCGAGCCTCTCCAAGCAACGTGACGGCCTCTTCCATCGCGTTCCGGTCCAGGTGGTTGCGCGCCCAGTCGAGGCTTGTGATGGTGTAGTCGAAGATTTTCTGGATGACCGAGCCGAGATCGTCCGAGTTGGTGAGCACCGAGTGCGTCGCAGGCGTCCCGAGCGCGAGACAATGGGCGAGTTGCAGCTTGAATTCCTGAAAGCCGGAGCACCCAATAGCGACGCAGAAGCGAATGACGGTCGGCTGGCTGACATCGGCCAAATCGGCGGCCTGGGCCAGCGTTGCCGGCAATAGCCGACCCGGATCTGCAAGCAGGATGTCGGCGACCTTGCGCTCCGACTTCCGCAGATCGTGGTAGGCGGCGCGCGTCGTCTCGATGACGTTGACGGGGGCCGGCTCGGCGGGGACTGATCGATCAGGTCATGGGCGAACCTTGAAATCGCTGAGCAGGCGGTTCCAAATGGAGAAGTCCAGACCACATTCTCCTTGGCGCGAAGCGCCGTGACCGCCGAGGCCGCGAGCGCGGCGTTGATCGCCGCGGGATCGGCCGATTGAAGGCGAACATGCCATAATGATGGGCGATCATGGCCGACACCCCGGCCTTTGCACACAGCGCAATCGCCTCCTCGACGCGGAAATTGCCGGCAAATCCCGCCCGGCGAAGCGCCTCGCTTCGTCCGTTCACGGGCAAGAGGGCGAGCTCGGCGCCGCTCGCGCTATGTCCTCGACTTGGCCGGGATAAGGCACGCAATCGCCGGAATGGAAGATCGACGTCCCGCCGAAGGCGATCGTGTAGCCGAGGAACCGACAGCGCCCGGATTCGTCGCGCTCGATCGTCTCGTGCGCGGCCGGCGCCGCCGTGACGCGCAGGCCGGGGAACGGCTCGACGGTCTCTCCGGCGTCCAGCGGCAGGAGACGTTCGGCGGGGACCCCGGCGCGCTCGCGCGCAAGGGCCGCCGACGCCGCGGGAACGATGAAGCGCAACCGGGGTAGCCGCTGCGCCAGGGGCGCGAGCGTCCTCGGGTCCATGTGGTCGGTGTGATGATGGGTGCATAGGACGAGGTCGAGCGCGCCGAGTTCATCGGCGGTCGCGGGAGGCGGCGACAGTCGCCGGTGCGAATACGGAGTGTTCGCATATTTCGCCGCCAGCGTATCCGAAAGATAGGGATCGATCGCCATCCGCCGGCCGTCCATCTCGAGGACGAAGCCCGCCTGCCCCAGCCAGTAAAGCCGGGCGCCAGCGGCCGGCGGGTCTGCAAGACGGTCGCCGAGCGGGCCGGCGAACATCCTCGACGAGGCGCAAAGTCACGGCGCCGACGCCAGCGCGTCGAGGAGATTGGCGACCGCCGCGACCGTCGTCCGCTCCACGCTCTCCTCGGTGAACCCGCCGATGTGGCTCGCAGCGATGACCCGATCGTTTCCCGCGAGCTTGAGGTCGCGCGGCGGCTCCTCGGCGAAGACGTCGGTCGCGTAAGCGTCGAGACGTCCAGACTGCAGCGCGTCGAAGAGCGCGGCTTCGTCGACGAGCGCGGCGCGGGCCGTGTTGACGAGCACCACCCCCTGGCCGAAAGCCGCGAATTGATCGGCGCCGATCATTGGCCGCCCATCTGGCAGCGACGGGCAGTGCAGGGTCACAATCTCGGACTGCGCGAAAAGAGTGGCGAGATCGACCCACTCGACGGCGGCGGAAAGGGCCTCCACCGCTGGCTTCGCCGGATCGCAAGCGAGGATCTTCGCCCCGAGCAGGGCGGCGAGCCGCGCGGTCTCCCGCCCGACAGCGCCCATCCCGACGACGCCGACCGTCCGCCCGCGAGATCTCCCGTCCCAGTCGGCGCGGCCACTTGCCGGCCTTCACGCCCGCGTCGGTGAATGGAATGTGCCGAAGCGCGGCGAACATCAGGCCGATCGCCAGTTCGGCGACGCCGGGCGCGTTCGCGCCGCCGGCGGTCCGGAGCGCCACGCCGCGTTCGGCGAGCGCCCGCAACGGCAGGTTGTCGACGCCGGTCCCGTTGCGGCTGATCGCGCGCAAGTCCCGGGCGCCCGCGATCACCCGCTCCGAGACGGGCTCGACGCCTGCGAGCCATCCGACGACGCCAGGCGTGAGCCGCAGGAGTTCGGCTTCGTCGGGCAGTTTACCCGGCGTGCTGTATACGATGTCGTAGCCGCGCTCCCGGCAGCGATCGAGCGCGCGGTGATGCGCTGGCCGTAAGCGACCGCGGGGTGACGAGGATGCGTTCCATGCGTTCACTCCTTTGCGGCGTGGATCGCGATCTCGGAGAGCGCCGAGAACGCCGGACCGCTGGTAGGGATGTCGATGTGGAACACTTCGGCGATCACCTGCGTCCACCCGTGCAGGAAATACGTCCAGCCATCCTCGATCTGCAGACCTCGCAGATCGCGCTGCGCGCGGGCCTGATCGAGGAAAACGAGGTCGCCGCGATAGTTGAGGTCCCAGACGACGGCGCGTTCGGGAAAGCGCGCGGCGTCGGTGAGCGGCGAGCCCGGCGCGTCCTTTCCGAGCCCCGTCGCATTGATGATCAGCGATCCGGACTTGAGGTCCGCGAGCACGGCGTCGTTGTCGGACGGCCGCGGCGCGAGCACGTACTCTGTCGGAACCCGTGAGTTTAGGTCGGCGTGGATACGCTGGATCTCCTCGAGACGCACTGCGCTGCGGTTTGAAACGACGATCCGCGAAGGTCGGTCGGCGCCGCGGTTCGGCTGCATGAGGCGCCACGTGAGCGCAATCGTCGATCCGCCCGCCCCCATGGAGAAGACCTCCGCGCCGGTTCGCTCGAAATGGCGCTCGGGCAGAAATCCATCGAGGGCGAGACCGGACGAGATCGGATCCTTGGCGTGGCAGATCAGCCGTCCATCCCGCTTGGACAGGCAGCTCGTCTCGCCCATGAAAAGCGCGTGCCGGTCGATCACGTCGAACTGGTCGCGGCAGGCATGGTAGAGGTCGATCTTGTGCGTCGTCACCAGGGCGCCGAGCGACAGGGGGTCGGTCTTGAGGAAATCAACGGCCGCCCGATACTGGGCGGGAGGCGCATGAAGGGCAAAATCGACGCCCTTGATGACGGCGTCGCCGAGCCCGAGGTATTTCGCCCAGGCCGGGAACACCTTCATGATGGAGCTTTTCGCCGTCGTGACGCCGAAGAAGTAGAGCGTCGGCGCCGCTGCGGGCTCGCGCAGGGTCATCGCGTGACGCCGCGGATTTCGGCGGCGCGCTCGACTGCGGCGCGAGCCTTCTTGGCGATGTCGGCGAAACGGCGCTCGCTGATGTCTTCGGCGCGGGCGATCCATGTACCGCCGACCGCTGCGACGGACTTCATCTTCAGCCATTCCGCCATATTGTCGAGGCTCACGCCTCCCGTCGGCACAAACCTCACGCCGAGGTGGGCGAAGGGGGCAGCGATCGCCTCGAGCGCCCGCGGGCCGCCCGCCGCGCCGGCGGGGAAGTACTTCGCCAGCCGGACCCCGCGCCGCACGGCGGCGCCCAACTCACTCGGCGTCATGACGCCAGGGGCGAAAGGCAGGCCTCGCTTTTCCGCCGTTTCGACGATTTCGGGGTCGAAGCCGGGCGCGAGGCCGAACCGGGCGCCGGCGTCGATCGCAGCCTCGAGCGAGCCGACGTCCAGCACCGTTCCGGCCCCGATCAGGAGCTCCGGGCGCGCGTCCCTGAGGATCGCCAGCGTCTCTGCCGCGGCCGGGGTTCGGAACGTGATTTCGGCCACGGGGAGGCCGCCCTCGAGCAGGGCGTCGGCCAGCGCAATGGCCTCGCTCGTGTCGCCGATCGCGATGACGGGGACGACGCCGAGGTTGGCGATTGCGGAAAACGGATCGGTCATCGTGGGTCTCCCGAGTTTGGTCACGAGGCGTCGGCGAGCACCCGCTCGATCCTGGCGGCCAGGCGCCCGCGGTAGCCGGCATTGTCCACGAGCGCCCAGCCGGATCCGTCGGCCACGACACGGCTGCGCATGCCGCCGGCCTCCTCGATAATCGTGTAGTCCTGCCCGGAATCGGCCGGATACGTAAAGGTCATGACGAGGTCGTCGTCGCCCACGTTGACCGAGCGGTGGATCCAGAACGGAGGCACGTAGCAAAGTGTGCGCGGCGCGATGTCGACCGCGCGGATCTCGCCGGCCGGCGACTCGAGCAGCATCACGCCGCGCCCGCTCTCGCCGTAGTACATTTCCGGACGATTGGCGTTCGCGTGGATGTGGCCGCGGGTGAAGAAATACTCGCGCCCCACCTTGCCCGCCCGCATGCGGGTGACGCCGACGATCATGTCGCCCGCGTCGGTCGAAGGCTTGAAGTCGGTCACCTCGTAGACAACCGCCGTTCCGAGCCTGGCCTCCAGGATCCGGAACGCCGCTTCGTCCTCGTAGAGCCCCTCGAGATCGGCAAGCGTTTTAACGTACCGGTTGCTGGCGCCAACAAGTTCGCCTTTGGCGACATCGACCTGGAAAACCCCGGGCTCCCGCAGTTTCATCCCAGTCCCTCTCGAGCCGCTCGCGCTCTGTACGCATTGGTCCAATCCTGTATTTTTGCAACAGGCTTGTCAAGGCGTTCTACAAACAGGATTTTATCATCGATCCAAATTCCCCGCAAAACCGGGTCGCAACGCGCAAATGGCTGGAGGCAGTCCGAATTTTGCCGTAGTCGATCTTGACATCCTCCACTTTATGTAAGCATGCTACAGAAGTGGGGCCGACATGCGCCTCATAAGATATGGTACTGGAGGAAACTTCGAATGAAGAAAGCCATTTCGGCTCTCGCGCTGACAGTCGCCCTGGCGACCGTGTCGTTCGGCGCCGCCGAGGCGGCCGACTGCAAGGTCGGCGTCGCCATGTACACCCTCAGCGCTCCCTATTTCGCCGCACAGGTCGCCGCGGCCGTCGACCAGGCCAAGAAGGCCGGTTGCGAGGTTTCGCAATCGGACGGCCAGAACGACATGTCCAAACAGATCGCCGACGTCGAGGACATGGTCGCCAAGGGCGTGAACCTCCTGATCCTCAATCCGCGCGATCCGGAGGGGCTCGTCGCTGCGGCCGACGCCGCCACCAAAGCGGGCGTCAAAGTCATCGTCATGGATTTCGAGCATCAACCCGAAGGCGCACGTCATCACGCAGGTGCGCTCGTCGAACGATCAGAACGGATATCTGGTCGGCCAATGGCTCGCCAAGCGCATGCAGGGCACGCCGATCAAGATGATTCTGCTCTCGGGCTCTCAGGGCAACGAGGTCGGACAAGACCGGAGGCTTGGCGTCTTCAAGGGTCTCATCGAGGGGCAGCTCGTCAACGAAGGCAAGGCTGGCTTCGTCGTGCTGGGCCAGGGCTGGGGCTCATGGGCGCAGGAAGAAGGCCTGAAGGCGGCGGAAGACCTCCTGCAGGCGCATCCGGACGCCAACGTCATTCTTGGCGAGAACGACTTGATGGTTCTCGGCGCGATGAAGGCTCTGAAAGCGGCGGGCAAGATCCGACGTGCTGGTTCTCGCGGCCGCCGACGGCCAGAAAGAGGCGCTCGCGCTCATCAAGGAAGGCCAGTACGGCGCCACAGGCCTGAACGATCCGGACCTCGTCGCGCGCACCGCAGTGGATATCGGCCTGAAAGCGCTGAAAGGCGAACTGACCGCCGACTATCCGAAGCTCGTCCTGACCAAGCCGGACGTCATCACCAAGGAGAACGTCGACAAGTACTATCGCAAGGACGCCGTGTTCTGATCTGGTCGGGACTGAACGCGTCCTTAAGATGAATGTCGACGGCGGGCGATGCGCGCCCGCCGTCGACCGCAGGCTTCTGCGAGACCGTCATGGCCGAACTCGCCAGGCTCACAGCCATCACCAAGTCCTTCGGCGGGGTGCGCGCTCTGCGCGGAGTCGACTTCGATCTCCGCCCGGGCGAGGTGCACGCCCTGATCGGGGAGAACGGGGCCGGCAAGTCGACGCTCATGCGCGTGCTCGGCGGAGAAATGGCGGCGACCACGGGCGAGATCCGCATTGACGGCGAGAGCGTCGACTTCCGCAATCCGCGCGCCGCGCGAGCCCACGGCATCGCCATCATTCACCAGGAACTCGCGCTCGCCCCCGACCTATCGGTCGCGGAGAACATCTTCCTCGGAGACCTGTCGCGCGTCATCTCCTGGGGCGCGCTGCGCAGCCGTGCTAAGGCGCTCATCGACACGCTCGGTTTCGAGATCGACCCCGGCCAGCGCGTGGGCAGCCTCGCCGTCGCGCACCAGCAGGTCGTCGAGATCGCCAAGGCCCTGTCCCGCAAGCTCAAGATCATCGTGTTCGACGAGCCGACCGCCGTGCTCTCGACACAGGACGCCGAGCGCCTTCACGCCGTCATCGCGAAGCTTCGAGCGGACGGCGTCGGGGTCATCTACATCTCCCATCGGCTCGAGGAGGTATTGAGAGTGGCCGACCGAGTGACCGTGATGAAGGACGGCCAGGTCGTCGGCACGAAAGCCGCCAAGGATCTGACAATCGACGAAGCCATTCGCATGATGGTCGGACGTCCGCTGGCCACGCTTTTCCCCGAGAAGAACCCGCGGTCGATCGGCGAGGTGAGGCTCGACGTGCGCCATCTGTGCGCGGGCCGCCTTGTGCGCGACGTCAGCTTTTCCGTCCGAGCGGGCGAGATCGTCGGGCTCGGCGGACTTGTCGGCGCCGGCCGCACCGAAGTCGCTCGGGTGATTTTCGGCGCCGACAAGCTGGAGAGCGGCGCGATCCTCCTCGACGGCCGGGAGACCCGGGTGCGAGCGCCGAAGGACGCTGTCGAAGCGGGCGTCTGCCTCGTTCCGGAGGATCGCAAGCTGCACGGGGTGGTGCTCGACGCGCCGATCCGCGTGAACGCGACGATGGCGCGGCTTTCGGCGGTAGTGAACCGTTTGGGATTCCTGAGGACCGCTCTAGAAAAGCGGATCGTCGACGAGTTGGGAGCAACCCTCAAGCTCAAGGCTGCAATATCGAGGCGCCGGTCTCGAGCCTATCGGGCGGCAACCAGCAGAAGATCGTGCTGACCAAGTGGTTCCACGCGGGCGGAGACGTGATCATTCTCGACGAGCCGACGCGGGGCGTCGACGTCGGGGCCAAAAGCGAAATCTACGGCATCGTCCTCCGGCTGGCCGAGCGGGGCAAGGCGGTGCTCATCATATCGTCGGAGCACCAGGAACTCTTCGGCCTGTGCGACCGAGTTCTGGTGATGGGCGAAGGCGAAGTGCGCGGCGAGTTGCTTCCGCCGGACTACAGCGAGGAGAACCTTCTTTCGCTGGCGATCGCGCGGCGGACGCATCACACGGAAAGCGGCGAGAGACCATGACGGCGGTGACCGAGACGACAGCGCAGGAACGGCGCAAGTTCGACATTTCAGGCCTCCTCCAGCGCTTCGGGACGCTCGGAATCTTTATCGCGCTGGTGGTCGCCGCCTCGATCTGGTCGCCAAGCTTCCTGACCAAGCCGAACATCCTCAATGTGCTGCGTCAGGTCGCCTCGAGCGCCGGCATCATGGCGGTCGGCATGCTCTACGTCATCCTGACCCGGGGCATTGACCTCTCGGTCGGGTCGATCGCGGCGCTCGGCTGCGTGCTGAGCGCCTATTTCCTTGCGTTTTCCGGCTATAGCGTCGTCACGAGCGTCATCCTGGTGATCCTGAGCGGGGCGGCCTGCGGGTTCCTGACCGGAGCGTTCGTCGCCTATCTCACCCTGCCGTCCTTCGTCATGTCGCTGGCGATGATGGCGATCGCCCGCGGGCTTTCGCTGATCATCTCAGCCGGACGGCCGATTCCGATCGGCGACGGCGGCGCAGCGCTCGCCGATTTCGGATCCGGGTTCTTTCTCGGCGTGCCACAGCCAGTGATTTTGATGTTCGCAGTGTTTCTCGTCGGCGGGATCGTACTCAACTTCACAAAGTTCGGGAGGATCATCAAGGCGATCGGCTCGAACGAGGAAGCCGTGCGCCTCTCCGGCATTGCGGTGCCTCGGTACATTCTCGCCGTCTATGTCATTTCGGGCGCGCTTGCGGCGGTCGCCGGAATCATTTCGACGAGCCGCACGGGAGTCGGCTCGGCGCAGGTTGGGGTCGGCGCGGAGCTCAACGTCATCGCCGCCGTCGTCATCGGCGGCGCGAGCCTCATGGGCGGCCGCGGCGGCGTGATCAACACGCTGCTCGGCGCGCTGGTGATGGGCATCATCGCGAACATCATGAACCTCGCCGGCGTGCCAGGCTACCATCAACAGGTCTACATGGGCCTTATCATCGTCGTCGCCTTGCTGATCCAGTACAGCGCCGGATCGCTGAAGCGATGACGCGCCGCCTTCGTGAGCAAACCTCTTGACCCGTGACCTCACCCTCTCCATCGACGTTGGCACGGGCAGCGTCCGGGCGGCGCTGGTGGACGGAACGGGCGCCATACTTCACGTCGCCGCCCGCGAACACGATCAGATCGTGCCGCAATTCGGGTGGGCGGAGCAGCGGCCGCTCGACTGGTGGGCCGGCGTCGCCGCAGCGATCCGAGACGCGCTCGCGGCGGTCTCCGACGCGCGCGAGAGGGTCGCGGCGGTCTGCGCCTGCGGACAGATGCACGGAACCGTGCTCGTCGACGAGGAGGGGCGCCCGACCCGCGAAACGGCGCCGCTTTGGAATGACAAACGAACGGCGGAAATCGTCGCTGATTTCGAACGTGCGCATGGTCCCTCCGCCTATCTTTCCGAAAGCGGCAATCCGCCCACTCCGGCTTGGCCCGGGTTCAAGCTGATGTGGCTGCGCGACAACGACCCCGCAGCCTACGCCGCCGCGCGGACCGTGCTCATGCCGAAAGACTTCATCAATCTTCGCCTCACGGGCCAGATCGCGATGGATTACGGCGACGCCTCGTGCAGCTTCCTGATGAATCCGCGCTCCCGCCGATGGTCAGATGCGATGATCAGCCTGCTCGGGATCAATCGCGCCAAGCTGCCGCCGATCCGCGAGTCGACGGAAATCCTCGGCGCGATCACGAGAGAGGCGGCGCGCGATACAGGGCTTATGGAGGGCACGCCTGTGCTCGTCGGCGGCGCCGACTATCCGGTCGCGCTTCTCGGCTCCGGCGTCTGCCGACCGGGCCTCGCCTCCGACGTCACCGGGACGTCATGCATCCTGACCCTGATCGCCGAGGCGCCGCTGCTCGACCCCGAAATCTGCAACGTCGCGACCATCGAGGGTCATTGGGGTCCCTTCGTGCTGCTCGAGACCGGCGGGGACGCGATGCGCTGGGCGCGGCGGGCGTTCCATGAAAAGACGCTCGGCTACGACGAGATGACGAAGCGGGCGGCGTCGGCGCCTGCGGGATCCGACGCCCTTTTCTTCCTTCCGTACCTCACCGGCGAAAGGCTCGGCGCGCATCGCAACGCGCGCGCGCAGTTCTTCGGCCTCGGCGCGGCTCACGGACTGGCCCACTTGCATCGCGCCGTCCTCGAGGGCGTCGCCTTCGCTGCGGCGCGACATCTTCGCATCATGGAGCATGCAGCAGGCCGTCGGCTCGAGCGGGTCATCGCCTCTGGGGGCGGCGCCAAGACCGAGCTCTGGCTGAAGATCAAGGCGAGCGTCTATGGGGTCCCGATCGTCGTTCCTAAGGAGCCCGAGTGCGGCGTGGTCGGGTGCGCGGCGATGGCGGCGACCGCGACCGGCCGCTTCTCCAAGCTCGAGGACGCAGTCGACGCGTATGTGCGTCATGTGAACGAGGTGCTCCCCGACCCCGCATGGGCCGACGTCTACGCGCGCATGACGCCGGTCTTCGACAAACTCTATGTCCACTCGCAGGCGCTTTATGACGACCTTGACGCGCTTTCCGTTGGCGCCGCCGGCGAGACGTCACGCCGCGCGGCGCTGCAGGGAGAATGAAAGATGGAAGAGATCCTCGCTACGTTCAGGCCCGATCTGTTCGCCGGCAAGCGGGCCTTGATTTCCGGCGGCACCAGCGGCATTGGCCTGTGCCTGTCCAAGGCCTTCGCCCGCTTGGGAGCGGACGTGACCGCAACGGGCGCTTCGCGCGGTCGCCTCGAGGCGGCGCGCTCGGACCGCGAAGCGAAGGCCGTCCACTTTGAGCAACTCGACGTTCGCGACCGGAAGGCCGTCGACTTGTTCGTCGGCGCGTTCGACCAGCTCGACTTTCTGATCAACGGCGCAGGCGTCGCGAAACCCGAGGCGGAATACGGCGAGGATGGATTCCTCGACGTGATGGACGTCAACCTCAACGGCGTCATGCGCCTGTCGATGGCGGCGCGGCCTCTGCTCGCCCGCTCGAAGGGCGCGATCGTCAATTTCGCGTCCATGTTGAGCTTTCTCGTCGACGATGGGGTTCCCGCCTACTGCGCCAGTAAGACAGGGGTCGTGGGCCTGACCAGGGTGCTCGCCCACCGGTTCGGGCCGGAAGGGGTTCGTGTGAATGCGATCGCCCCCGGCTATCACAAAACGGACATGACGAAGGCATTGTGGTCCGATCCCGTTCCTGCGGCCAAGATCGCCGCCAAGTCGGCGTTCAAGCGCTGGGGAACGGTCGAGGACTTGGTCGGCGCGGTAGTTTTTCTGTGCTCGCCAGCGGCGCAATTCATCACTGCAACGACGCTGCCGGTCGATGGCGGCTATGTGGTTAGCGGCTTTTGACAGCGCGTGCATGTCTCCCTTCCGGTCAGCTTAAAACGAGGTCGAACATTATGCGCGCAGCCGTTATGTACAAGCCGGGCGACATCCGCATGGAGGACGTCGTCAAGCCGGCGCCGAAAAGCGACGAAGCCCTCGTGAGGGTAGCCGCGGTAGGCGTCTGCGGCTCGGACATTCCGCGCGTTTTGACCAAGGGCGCACACCGTATGCCGCTAATTTGCGGGCATGAGTTTTCCGGCCACATCGTCAGCCTCGGGGACGAGGTCGAGGGCTACGAGGTCGGCGAACTCGTCGGCGTCGCGCCGCTCATCCCCTGCCGCGTCTGCGACCAGTGCGCGACCGGCAATTTCTCGCGCTGCCGCAATTACGACTACTTCGGCAGTCGGCGGGACGGCGCCTATGCCGAGTTCGTCGCCGTCCCGGTCGGCAACCTCCTCAAGGCGCCCGGAGACGCTGACCCGCGTGCGATCGCCATGACGGATCCGGCCTCGATTGCATTGCACGCGGTCTGGAAGGCGCCGCCCACGATGGGCCAGCGCGGGGGCGTCGTAGGCTGCGGACCGATCGGCCTGTTCGCTATCCAGTGGATGAAACTCATGGGGTGCACAGAGGTCGTCGCATGCGACGTGGCGGAGGAGAAGCTTACTCAGGCGCGCGAAGCGGGAGCCACGCACACTTTCCTCACGACGGCGTCGCCGACCACCGACTTGCTCTGTGATCTCGTGATCGAGGCAGCCGGAGTGCCGGCCTCCGTTAATCTGGCCGTCCGACTGGCCGGACCGGGTGGACACGTGGTCTTCATCGGCATCCCGGCGAGCGACATCCCGTTCGAGAACAAGACTTTCCAGCATCTGCTCCGGCAGGAGGTTTCGCTGCACGGCGCGTGGAACTCCTTCAGCGCGCCTTTCCCGGGGAAGGAGTGGACTGTGACGCTGGCCGCACTATGTGACGGTGCCCTGAAATGGGAATTCATGATCTCGCATGAACTTCCGCTCGAAGCCGTGCCTCGAATGTTCGAAACCATCCGAGGACGGAACGAGGTCTTCTCGAAGGTAATGTTCAGGCCATAATGGCCGCCGGCGAGCGTGACGATGGCGCTGCTCCTGGGTCTCGATTTCGGTACCGGAGGCGTCCGGGTCGGCGCGTTCGACTTTGAGCGCGGAACCATGCTCGCCGAGCGGGAGGCTCGTTACGGCAGCCGCTATCCCCATCCCGGCTGGGCGGAACAGTCCCCGCTCGACTGGTGGGGAGCGCTCGGCAAGGCCGCTCGCGCGCTGATGCGCGATCTCGGCTCGCCTCGTGTCGATGGGATCTGCGCCGCGACTACGGCGTCGACCGTCGTCGTCTGTAAGCGCGACGGGCCGCCGTTGCGGCCCGCGCTCTTGTGGATGGATTGTCGCGCGGCGGAAGAAGCCGAGCGGACCGCGACGTCCCGCCATCCGATCATGTCCAATTCCGGGGGCGGGGACGCTGCGGAATGGCTTGTGCCCAAAGCCATGTGGCTCGCGCGCCGGGAGCCGGAGACTTATGCTTCGGCCGAGGTCATTTGCGAGTGTCTCGACTACGTGAATTTCAGGCTGACGGGGCGATGGGTCGGCTCGCGAATGAACGCCACCTGCAAATGGAACTACGATTCCGAGGGGTCTCGTTTCGTCGAAGAGGTGTACGCGGAGTTCGGCGTTCCGGACCTCGCCGGGAAACTGCCCAGGGCCATCTTAGCGGTCGGCGCGCCCATCGAGCGCCTGTCGGGAGAAGCTGCGGAACATCTCGGCGTTCCGAACCGGCCGATGGTCGCTCAGGGGGGCATCGACGCGCATATGGGCATGGTGGGCGCCAATACGATGGAGCCGGGGGAACTGTTGCTGATCGGCGGAACCTCAATGGTCCAGTTGTTTCAGCTGGCGCAGGGGACGCCGGTCGACGGTTTCTGGGGGCCCTAC
Organism: uncultured Alphaproteobacteria bacterium; assembly: GCA_963816065.1. GTDB lineage: Bacteria > Pseudomonadota > Alphaproteobacteria > Rhizobiales > Beijerinckiaceae > Roseiarcus. Next base: position 276,904 of record CAWFJG010000026.1, read on the forward strand.
CCGCACGCCCTGGTCGACGGCCGATGGCTTGTCGAAGCGGGTCAGGTGTCCGCCGGCTCCGTGCTCTCCTGGGTTTCGAGCGACATGTTCGGGTTGGACGAGGCGGGACTTGAAGCGCTTTGGCGAAAGGCGGAAGCGCTGCCAGTCGGCGGGGCTGGGCTGCTGTCGCTCGACTACTTCATGGGCAACCGCACGCCATATCGCGATGCGCGCCTGCGCGGCGCCTTCCTCGGTCTGTCCCTTGGCCATGATCGCGCGGCCCTCTACCGCGCCGCCGTTGAGGGCGTGGCGCTGGCGACCGCGAACGTGCTCAAGCGCATGAGCGAGCTCGGCGTCGTCTGCCGTCGGGTGGTCTCGTCCGGCGGCTATGCCCGCAATCCCGTTTGGTTGAAGGCGACCGTAGACGCGATGGGTCTGCCGGTTCAACTGCTGCCAGACGCCAACCTGACCATCCTCGGCGCAGTCGCGTGCGCTGCGAACGCGGCAGGCCTCACGCCAGACTTATACGGCGCGGCGAAAGCCGTTTCCCAGCCTTCGATCGCCGTCGATCCGGAACCCAAAGCGCATGAGCGCTATCGCGAGCTTCTGGCCGACTATATCGAGGCGACGGAGCTTCTCACTCCGCTGCTGCATCGTTTGGCCGCGCGGCAAACGACAGGCGCTCCTCATGTCGGTTGAAGTGTCCTGGGAGCCGGCGCGCGCGGGATCCAATGAACGGGCGCTAGAAGGACGGAAGGTCCTGCGCCGGGCGACGCAGGTCAAAGCTGTCTGGACGCCCTTGGTGGGTGAGGCAGGCAGCAGCTGGAGGAGAAAATATGTATCTCGATCGATTCAAATTGGACGGGCGCGTGGCAGTTGTCACGGGCGGCGCGCAGGCGATCGGACTCGCGTGCGTCGAAGCGCTCTGCGAGGCCGGCGCTCATGTCTATATCGCCGACAAGAAACCCACGGCGGCCGCCTCCGGTCAGGCGGCTTTGACCGCAAAGGGGTACAAGACGGACTTCGTCGAAATGGACGTGACGGATTCCGAAGCCGTCGACGACGCGGCGGCCCGCGTGATGAAGGAGAAGGACCGAGTGGACGTGCTGGTCTGCTGCGCCGGTATCGCTCGGTCTGACACTCGGGCGGAGGACCTTACAGACGAACACTGGCTCAACGTCATCAACGTCAATCTCAATGGTCTGTTCTGGTGCTGCCGAGCTTTCGGCCGGCCGATGCTGGCGGCGGGGCACGGCTCAATCGTCAATATAGGCTCGATGTCTGGCTGGATCGTCAATAAACCTCAGCCGCAAGCGCAATACAACGCGTCAAAGGCCGGCGTTCACCATTTGACAAAGTCTCTCGCCGCCGAATGGGCTTCCCGCGGGGTCCGCGTCAATGCCGTTGCGCCGACTTATATCAACACGCCGCTCCTCACCTACGTGAAGCAGAACAAGCCAATGTTCGATATGTGGATTGACGGAACGCCTATGGCGCGCATGGGCGAAGTCGACGAGGTCGCCTCAGTCGTGCTCTTTCTCGCTTCGGACGCGGCGAGCCTGATGACCGGGTCGATCGTGGTCGTCGATGGCGGATACACGTGCTGGTGACGTGACGAGCAGTCAGGACGCCGATCGGCGCGCTGGTCGGGAAAGCGCAGTGTTGGCTTTCCCCGCAAGCTCGCTTCTCCGGACGCCCATCTCCTTCCGTTTCTGCCTTACCGGAGGGAGAAAAGACGCGGGTAATTCATCGTGTTTCGGCGTGATTTTGGACGCCGATCGCGGTCACTTTTCAACGCCGATTGCCCTGAGACCGAGGCGAGCGGAGAGCGAGTCGAAGATGGGGAACCGACCGTCGCAAGTGCCCGGCCTCGGAAACGCGCCGATCATGGCGAGGCAGCAAGCAGCGTAGAGACTCAAGTTGACAGATCGGGTCAGGCCGTGCGTTGCTATACAATGCCGCGGGCGTCAACGAAGAAACGGCGCTGCGGTTTCGGGCTGAACCAGGTCAACGGTCGATGCCTCAGTCGAACAGTATCGTCGCCTCCCCTCGGCGAGCGGTCTTCGAATGATAGGTCACGTCGCCTGGTAAGGCCCAACGCGTGCAACGCCATCGAGTGTTGCGCCGCCAGGGAGGTACTCATATGACCGATCCAATCCTGACAAAGCCTTTGCATCTGTCCGTGCCCCGTCGTCGCTTCCTCAAGGGCGCGGTGACCGCCGGGATCGTCGGCGCATTTCCTGCGATTCTCCGGCGTCCGGCTTTCGCGGCGGGAACTCCGACCGTCGTGAACTCGATCCGATCGCTTTCCAATCCTTATCACGCGACATGGAACAAAGGCGGCGCGGCTTTCGCGAAGTCGGTCGGCGCCGACTATGTGACCCTGGTCACCGAGGGAAACAGCGAGAAGGGCATCGCCGACATCAAGGCAATACTCGCCAAGACTGGCGGCAATTGCGTCATCAACGTCGATCCCAACGACAGCCCCGACGCCCGCCCGATCGTCCAGGCCTGCAAGGACGCGGGCGCCTACGTCGTGACCCAGTGGAACAAGCCCAACGATCTGCATCCGTGGGATTTCAATCCCGAACTATGTCGCTCACATCTCCTTCAGCGGCGTGCCCTACGGCAAGGCGATGGCGGAGACGCTGATCAAGGCGATGGGCGGCAAGGGCGGTATCGTGGCGCTCGGCGGCATCGAATCCAACATTCCGGCGATCGAGCGAAAGGCTGGGCTGATGGAGGCGCTGAAGGCCAATCCCGGACGTCAAACTCCTCGACATGCAGGTCGCCAACTGGCAGGCGACCGAGGCGCTGCAGAAGACCAACGCGTGGCTTACCCAGTTCGGCGACAAGATCGGCGGAATCTGGGCGGCCAACGACGACATGGCGCTCGCCGCGGTCGAGGCGTTGCGCAGCGACGGCCGCGCCGGCAAGGTGCCGGTGACCGGCATCGACGGCATTCAGCTCGCCGTGGAGGCAATCCTCAAGGGCGAGATGGCGGGCACGGTCGCGTGGGATCCGTTCTGGCAGGGCGGGATGGGCCTCTCGATCGGCTACCATGCCAAGACCGGCAGCGTTCGATCCGTCGAAGGAGCCAAAGGATCACCGAGAATTCTACGGCAAGGGCGTCATCATCACCGCAGACAACGCGAAGGCGTACTACGACAACAACATCAAGTCCGAGCCCAAACTGGATTGGAACGACATCTGGGGCCGCGTGACCGGGCAAATCCAGTACAACTAGCGAGCATCTCGGAAAAGGGCGGGCGGCTCCTCGATGGAGCGCGGCCGCTCCCGAGCTCGCGGCTCACGGAATTGGGAAAGGCGGCGCTGTGAGCGCGTCACTCAAAGCTTGCGTCCGTGACCGGCCGGCCGATGCGACGCGCCCGCTATGCGCGCGGCGGCCTGGGCGCCGGCGATGGTGCTTGTCCTCTTGTGCCTGATCATCGCCGCCATCAATCGAAATTTCCTAACCTTCGGCAATTTCGTGCGGATGAGCCAGGACGCCGCAATTCCGCTTGTGCTCGGCCTCGGCGAAACTTTCATCATCCTGATGGGCTCGATCGACCTGTCGGTCGAGGGCGTGCTCACCCTGGCCGCCGTGATCCTGTCGATGACGGTCCTCAACGGCATGAACGAGAACAATCTCGGTCTCTTCGCCGTGCTGCTGGTTCTCGCCGTCGGCGCCGTCATGGGCTTCGCCAACGGCCTCGTCCATGTCCGGTTGAGGGTGCCCTCGTTCATGGCGACCCTCGGCGTCTGGTTCATTGGCGTGGGAGTCGCGAACGCGCATGCTGGGCGGCATGGCGATCAGGATCAACGACCCCTGGATTCGGGGATTCGCGATCCAGCGCGCGTTCGGCTTTCCGTGGGGCGTCTGGCTCGCGCTCGTTCTGTCTGGCGGTCGCATGCGTCATCCAGAACCATACGCGCCTGGGCCGATACATCTACGCTCTCGGAGGCGGCGAGGAACTCGCGGCGCTGTCGGGCATCCCGGCGCCATCGGTTCGAAATCGCGATCTTCACATCGCCGGCGTCTTCTATGCCATCGGAGGCGTCCTGGCGGCGGCGCAGCTCGGTCTCGGCAACGCCCAGATCGGCACCGGCCGGCTTTTCACCACGATTACAGCCGTCGTCGTCGGAGGAACTTCGCTCTCAGGCGGCGAGGGCGGCGTGTTGCAGACATTCGTCGGCGTGCTGATCGTCTCTGTCTTGTCGAACGGCATGGTGCTCATGGGCGTGCCTCCGAGCGTGCAGATCGGGCTGCAAGGCCTCATGATCATCGGCGCGGTCGCGCTGTCGATCGATCGCAAGGCGCGGATCGTCAAATGAGCGCGAGCGCTGCGCCTCCGCGATTTCAATGATCGGGATCGACAAGCGCTTTCCTGGCGTTCAGCGCGCTCAAGGACGTATCGATCGAGGTCAGGCCCGGGGAGGTCGTTGGCCTGATCGGCGAGAATGGCGCCGGCAAAGTCCACGCTGATGAAGATCCTGAGCGGCGTCTACCAGCCCGACGCGGGGCAGATTCTCATCGCCGGAAAGGAAACCCGCATCGAAAGCGCCGCGGACGCCAACCGGAAGGGGATCGGCATGGTGTTCCAGGAGCAGTCCCTGCTCCCCAACTTGACGATCGGCGAAAACATCTATCTCGGCAATGAGCGGCAGTTCACGAAATTCGGCTTCGTTCGATGGCCTGCGCTCTACGACGCCGCGGCGCGGCAGCTCGAGAAGGTCAAGGTCGAGGTCGATCCGCGCACGCGCACGGACGAGCTGAGCTTCGCCGCCAGGCAGATGGTGGAACTCGCCAAGGCGTTGACGCTCGAAGAGCACGCCGCGGGCGATCTCGTCATTCTGCTCGACGAACCGACCTCTGTCCTCGAGCGTGCGGAGATCGACATCCTGTTCAGCCGCGTGCGCGCGCTAAAATCGCGCGCCTCGTTCATCTTCGTCTCTCACCGGCTCGACGAGGTGCTGCAGCTCTCCGATCGCGTCTATGTGATGAAGGACGGCCAAGTCGTCGGTGAACTCGCGGCCGCGGACGCCGACGTCGCGACTCTGCATCGTCTGATGGTCGGGAGAACGCTTGCAGGCGGACTATTACCTCGAGCCCTTGCAAGCGCCGATCTCAGGGACCAGGTGGTGCTGGAGGCCGACGGGCTCTCGTCGGGCAAGGCCTACCGGGACGTCAGCTTCAAGCTTCATGCGGGGGAGATCCTGGGAATAGCCGGAGTCATCGGCTCCGGGCGCGAGGAACTGATGCGCACGCTCGCCGGCTTACGCCCCATACCGCCGGCCGTCTCAAAGTCGCCGGCCGAGAAGTGAAGCTTGTCGACGCCTGCCGATGCGGTCGAACTTGGCATCGGGTGCATCCCGAGGGAACGCGGGTCGAGGGTCTCGTGCTTTTCCTGTCCGTCTCGGCCAACATCACCCTGGCCGATCTCGCCGAACTCACGCGCTACGGGCTAATCGACGCGCGAAAGGAGCAAAGGCTGGCGAAAGACTGGGTTTCGCGGCTGAAAATCCGCACGCCGAACATCGAGGCGCTGTGCCTCAACCTTTCCGGCGGCAATCAGCAGAAGGTGGCCCTGGCGAAATGGCTGAACGCGAAGGCGAGGATCCTCATCCTCGACCATCCGACTCGAGGTCTGGACGTCGGCGCCAAGGAGGAAGTCTACCAGCTCCTCCGCAGTCTGACCGGCGAAGGCCTCGCGATCGTCTTGACGTCGGATACTCTCGAGGAAACGATCGGGCTCAGCCATACCATTCTCGTCATGCGCGATGGCGAAATCACGCATCGGAGTGAGGCCAGACCGGGCGCGAAGCCGCGGCAGATCGACCTCATCGGATACATGGTGTGACGATGGATGCTGACCAGGAATCGAGAGGGCTGCAGCTCGAGGACTTGAGAAAATGGCTGCCGCTGGCGACGCTGGCGGTCCTCATCCTCGTCGTCGGGATCGTCGAGCCGAGCTTTTTGAAGCCCGCCGTGCTGATCGACCTCGCGAGCGACACGGCGGTTCTGTTTATCCTGGCGACGGGCGTCACCTTCGTGATCATGCTCGGCGGCATCGACCTCTCCATCCAATCGATGGCCTCGCTCGCGAGCGTCGTCGTCGCCCTCACGATCGCAAGACTAGGATATGGATCGTTCGTGCTGGCGATTGCGATCGGCGGCGTCGCGGGGCTGGTTTCCGGGATCGTGCACGTGCGCCTCAAGATCCCTTCCTTCATTGCCACGCTCGCGATGGGCGGTGTTCTATTCAGCGCGGCCCTGGTGATTTCCAGGGAGCGCTCCGTCACGCTCGACGAAGCGGGGCGCGCGTATCAGTCCTGGATAACCGGCCAAATCCTCGGTTTGCCCAATGTCATCATCGTCGGTCTGATCGTGCTCGCCGCCGCGCATGTCCTGCAGGCGCACACGCGGTTCGGGCGCTATAGCGCGGCGATCGGGGCGGGCGAGCCAGCGGCGTTCGCTTCGGGCGTCAAGGTCGGTTTGCAGAAGACTTTCGCGTTTGTTCTTTCGGCGGCGTTCGCGGCGCTCGCAGGCGTCATTCTCGCGGGGCGCCTCGCCAGCGGCTCGCCGACGCTGGCCGCGGAACTCCTTCTGCCTTCCATCGCCGCTGTCGTTGTCGGGTGGGACGGCGATCACCGGCGGCGTCGGCAGCATCTGGCGCACGCTCGTCGGCGCGCTGATCATTTCTGTGGTGCGCATCGGCATGACATTCCTTGGCGTCGACATTTTCGCTCAGAATATCGTGTTCGGCGCGGTGCTCATCGCTGCAGTCGCGATCACGATCGATCGCACCAAGATCCCGATCGTGAAATAGTCCTACAGGGGCGTTGGTGCACAACCTGAGATCGGGGCGCAGCAGAAACCCTCCCTGAGGTTTTCAGGTGAACCTTCGAGAGACGGGCATGCGGGAAGCGGTCATGCGGTTGAGGACCTTGCAGCCGACCCTGGACTCGAGCTCTTGTGCGGGCAAAGTCCGGGCGCGGAGCGTTCGGCCGATGGTGGTCTTGTAGCGCAGCATCCCGGTCTCGACCAGCGAGCGCCGGTCGTAGCCGACGGCCTTCTGCCGTCCCTCCTGCACGGCTGCAATTCGGCGATGCCGCTCTTGCAGGACTGGACCCTCCTCGGCGCCATGACGCTCCGAGAATCCCATGAACGGCCTGAGGAAACCTTGAGCGTCGACCCGAAGTCCCGCTTCGCCCGCATCGGACGGATTCGAAAAACGACCTCAAGGATGCCTGTGGACACCGCTCATTCGGCTATTGAACGGTGTGCACGCGGAGCGTGACACACGGGGCGGCGTCGGTCACTGGAAAACCCCGAAATTCCTGGATTCTTGCGCAGAGGAGGCTCTGTCCTTTCCTCTCCGCCAGTACAATATAGCCCTTGCCGTAAGAGATCCGCCCACGCTCAGCGTCCCTTGCCGAGTCCGGGATGTCCGGGCCGGCGAGGCGTGCGTTACCACAGCATCGTCCAGGCCAGATTGGTAACCTCCGGATCGACCGGCGCAGGCGCGACGGCTTTCTGGCAGTCGCGGACGAAGCCCCGCAGGCCGCGGCGGTTGGGATCGATCTTCTCCATCAGTTCATTCATCTGACGGAGCCGTCGCACCAAGGTCTTCATGAAGGCGATGGCGCGCTGGGGATGGTCCTCGATCGAGGCGGTGAACTCCTCGTAGGACGTTTCGAGGCATTCGACGTCGGTCTGGGCCACGATGGTCGCGGAGCGGGGGCCCGGCTCGATCAGACACATCTCGCCAAAGACTTCTCCCGTTTCGAGCGTGCCGACCCGCCTGCCGCCTGTGCCGACCAGAACCTCGACCGAACCGGAGACGATGAAGAACGCCGTGTCGCCCTCGTCGCCTTCGCGAATTATGGTGTCGCCGGCCTTGAACGCGACCGTTTGCATAGTGTCCTCCATAGCGCCGCCGTCCAACATCATACCATCGCCGACGTAGAGGGCACGCACCGCCGCCAACACGTCTTCAGCCGGCGCAGATTCCGAGGCTTGACCGGCTCCACGCCGACGCTCGGCGCTGAGGGTGGATATTCGCCGCATTGACAACAAACGCAAGCCATGGTTTGCGAAACGCCCGTCGGCGTTTTCTGCGCGTCCGACGCCGGAGTTCGTCATGCCGCGTCCCGTCAAAGCGACGACGACAAAAACGCGTCCCGCCAAAGGCGGGACGATCGACTGAACGCGCCTCCGTTCCGGTTTCCTCCCCCGGCGGGGCGCCGGGTGGAAGTCCAAATCGAAACATCCGATCGATTTGGACGCGTGTCGCGGGGAGGCCTGAGAGCTCAAGAGGAATTCGAACCATGTCAGGCTATAGGGTCGCGATCGCCGGCGCCACCGGCAATGTCGGCCGCGAGATGCTCTCCATCCTCGCCGAGCGGCGCTTCCCGGTGTCCGAAGTCGTCGCGCTCGCCTCCTCCCGTTCGATCGGCAGGGACGTTTCCTTTGGCGACGCGACGCTGAAGTGCAAAGCGCTCGATCACTACGACTTTTCCGAGACCGACATTTGCCTGATGTCGGCCGGCGGCGCCGTGTCCAAGGAATGGTCGCCCCGGATCGGGGCCAAGGGGTGCGTCGTGATCGACAACTCCTCCGCCTGGCGCATGGACCCGGAGGTGCCGCTCGTGGTGCCCGAGGTCAACGCCGACGCGGCCCGGGGATTCGTCTTCAAGTACATCATCGCAAATCCGAACTGCTCCACCGCCCAGCTTGTCGTTGCGCTGAAGCCGCTTCACGACCGCGCGACGATCAAACGCGTTGTGGTGGCGACCTATCAGTCGGTCTCGGGCGCCGGAAAGGAGGCGATGGATGAGCTTTTTACCCAGACCCGCGCGGTCTTCACGACGGATCCGGTCGAGCCGAAGAAGTTCCCCAAGCGCATCGCGTTCAACCTGATTCCCCAGATCGACGTCTTCATGGATGACGGCTCGACCAAGGAAGAGTGGAAGATGGTTGCCGAGACCAAGAAGATCCTCGATCCAAAAATCAAGCTGACCGCGACCTGCGTGCGCGTGCCGGTGTTCATCAGCCATTCCGAGGCCGTCAACATCGAGTTCGAGAACCCGATCAGCGCCGAGGAAGCGCGCGACATCCTGCGTGAGGCCCCGGGCTGTCTGGTGATCGACCGGCGCGAGCCCGGCGGCTACATCACGCCGCATGAAGCGGCCGGCGAAGACGCCACCTACATCAGCCGCATCCGCGAGGATCCGACGATCGAGAACGGCCTCAATCTGTGGTGCGTGTCCGATAACCTGCGCAAGGGCGCAGCCCTGAATGCGGTCCAGATCGCCGAAGTGCTTGCCGATCGCGGCTGGCTGAAGCCGAAGGCTAGGGCTGCGTAAGCCGCGTCCTGCGGGGCGGGCGGATTGGGGGAGAGCGTAAGACTATCATGGTCCATGCCGGCCCGGGCCGGAAGCGTCAAAGCCCTCGACGCGTTCGGCCCGCCTGCCGGTCGGCCTGGAGGTTCTCGGCGACCACGGCGAGGAGAGCCTTGCGCGACGTCGGTCTCGACCGGACTGTGACGCCCGGTCACTCGGGGACGCTGGACTGATAAAGGCGCGCGTCGCGGTCTACGACCCGGGTCGAGATGCTATGGGGGTTGGCGGCCGCGAAATTGGTTATCCTGAAGGTTGTCCAACACCTTAAGCAGGAGCATCCAATGAGCGAAGCTTTCGATGTGCGCAAATCCACGACCGCCTTCGACCAGGCTAGCACGCTGGTTGTGGTTCTGGAACTGAGCGGCAAGTCGTGGCAGGCAGGCGCGAGCGTCCCCGGCGTGTCGCGTCGTCCGCTGCGCACTCTCGCGGCCAGGGACATCGACGCCGTGCTCAAGACGATCGAGCGGTGGAAGGAAGAGGCGAACAGGGCCGGTTGCGAGGTCGGGCGCGTGGTTGTGGGCTACGAGGCGGGCCTCGACGGCTTCTGGATCGCGCGGGCTCTGAGGGCGCATGGCGTCGAAGTCTACGTCATGCATCCCGCCAGCATTTCGGTCGAGCGTCGCGGTCGGCGCGCCAAGACAGATCGCATCGACGTCGACATTCTTCTGCGGACCCTTCTCGGCTGGCTCAGGGGCGAACCCCGACACTGTACGATGGCCCCCATTCCGAGCGAGGCGGAGGAGGACATGCGCGAGCCGGGGCGCCGGCGCGAGGCCCTGACGGCGGCGCGGCTCAAGGTCGAGAATCAAATGCGCAGCCTGCTCGCCCGCTACGGCGTCGCCGACTTCCGCCCGCGTCTGAAGAAAGCCGCCGAGCGTCTGGCGCGGCTGCGCACGATCGACGGCCGGCCGCTGCGCCCCATACGATGGCGAGCCTCGAGCGTCTCATGGCGCAGCATCGGCTGCTGTCCGAGCAACTGAAGGAGATCGAGACGGCGCGCGAGAAGGTCATGGCCGTCGCCGATCCCGACCGCCTCGAGAGGATGATCCAGATGCTGGTCGGCCTTGTCGGGGTCGGGGTGGAGACGGCGACGACGCTGGTCCACGAAGTCTTTTCGCGCCGCTTCCGCGATCGCCGGGCGCTGGCCGCCTTCGTCGGCATGACCGGCACGCCTTACGACAGCGGCGGTTCGACGCGCGAGCAGGGCCTCTCCAAGAACGGCAATCCGCGGGTGCGCCGCATGCTCACCCAATTGATGTGGCGCTGGACGATCTTTCAGCCGCAGAGCGCGCTGACCCGCTGGTTCGTCGCGCGCACCGGCGGCGCCAAGGGCCGGATGAAGAAGATCATGGCCGTCGCCCTGGCGCGCAAGCTGCTGGTGGCCCTGTGGCGCTACGTCGAGGCCGGGGTCGTTCCCGAGGGCGCGCGTCTGGCCGTAGCGTAAGGGCGATCAAGACTTCGATGGACACGTCGACACAAGGATCAGGCGACGGAGCGATGCTGACGTCTGCAACCCTCCAAGGTGGGCAGGATGCCGTGCCGGGCTGTGGCTCAAAAACGCCGCCGTCAAGATTGGTCCTGCCCCCTTGGTTCCCCACCTGGCCCCTGACGCAAAGGGCATCATGGTCTGGCGTTCGGCCCGAGCCGAGCGCCGCCGGATACGAGCTTGTGAGGCCATGCGTGGCCTCAAGCAGAGGGGAACCGCCTTGGATCGGCTGTCGACCGTCGCCGTCGAAATCCTTGGCCTCAAGTCAGCGCACCGGCGGACCCTCGAAGCGTCGCCGCCCCAGGGCGGGCAGCGCGTCTGTCAAAAGACCCGCGATGAGCGCCAGCCGGCGTCGACCTCTTGGACAATCTTGTTCCGAGCCTGAGGGCCCCTCAAGGACTGAAGCGGCTTCGCCGCGGCCCTCCGGGCCGTCCTTGACCGGCCCTCACGCTCGAAATTCTCGCATCCAAGAGCTCGACGCCTCGGACCGTCGCGCCGGCCGGCCGACGAGGCCCGCCGCCGCTCTTCATTCGAAGGAGGATGCCAATTTCGCACTTGACAACCAGCCCCCCATACGAGCCCGGGGGGAGCGTTCGCGCTCCCCGAAGTTCCGAGCATCAGAAAGCCTCCCGGATTCAGTGCGCAATTGAAGGTGCTGCACACTTGCTCCTGCAACTCGCGGTCGCAATAGATGAGGACATTCCCGCAGCTGACGAGATCGATGCGTGAAAAGGGCGGGTCCTTGAGGAAGCCGTGGGCCGCGAACAGGACGATGTCGCGCAATTCCTCCCGGACCCGGCAGCCTTCCCCCTCGCGAACAAAGTAGCGTTTGAACCGCTCCTCGGCGACATCGGCCTCGATCGCGGCCGGATAGCCACCCTGCCGCGCAACGGCAAGCGCCCGCGCATCGAGGCCGGAAGCCGAAGATCTGGATCGCAGGTCCTGGCTCGTGATTGCCGATCTCCTCGAGCAGCCCGTGCGGAGCCGAACGTGAGTGAGAACCCGTCGGAGCGAGTGCTCCTCAGCGGCGGCAAGTCGTCGATCGAGACGGACTGCTTGAGACGGATCTAATCGGGAAGGCGCGTCGGGGCCGACTTCCGGCGATATTCGCCGACGCTCCGCCTGCAATTCCCTCACGTTGCGCCTACCGCCTCTCCATCCGGTCGCCTTGGCCGCGCGTAAGGGCCCCGGCTCTTCGTTGTCTTCCGGCGGGCGAAAACGCTTTGTTAATCATGAAGGCCACGCTAGATTTTTTGACATCGGCAATGTCGGCGCGCGGGCCGAGGCGCTTGGGCGCGGTAGTGCCCTTCGAAGTGAGCGCATTCCACCGGCACAAGCTTCGACGCCGTGGGTCTGCGCCAATGAGTCGCAGCCGGCGCGCCTTCCGGAAGGTTCCATTCGCTGTCCGCGAGATAGACGCCAAGTCCCCTCCGCGGGGTTCGGGACGGTCGGTGCAAAACAGCCATTGCCGTAGCAGCGGATCGGCGGACATTGGAAACGCGCCCCGAGTTTCACGCGACGCCCTCCTTATGTCATCACAATAACCCTCCGGCGCCACCTCAACTTTTCAAGGTATCTATTGCAGGTTGAACTTGGTTGTGTGCGACATGAAGTCTCGCTTTGACACGGAACGCTAGGCAACCTCCGCTTGCAACTGGATCGCGATGCACCTTATGCGCCGGTCCGATAATGCTGTTTATTTTGCCGCACTTGATTTCCATCTGATCTCGCGAGATACAGCATTTGCTTGCAGGGGCGGGGGGCTGCTCGGGCGGGCCACGGAACTCAGTCGCGTTTGCGCCAGCAGCGCCTCGCGACCACGTGAGAGAGCATTTGCAAATGCAACAGCCTGCCCCTCCGTCCTGCGAAGCGACGCCGCTTGACCGCGGCCTGCGCGCGCTGTGTGGGATCGCCGCCTATTACAGGATCGGCGCCGACCCGGTGCAGCTTCATCGCGAGCTCGCCCTCGGCGAACGTGACTCTGACGAGTCCGATCTCATCCGCGGCGCGAAATTGCTGGGATTGAAGGCCCGGCTGGCGACCGGCATCGACGAGGGTCGGATGGGAAAGCTTCCCACCCCCGCAATCGTCCGGCTCAGCAGCGGGGCGCTTTACGTCTACGGCGGCAGAGGCCCGTCGGGCCTCTGCCGGCTGGTCGATCCGATCACCCACGCGGCGGCCGATCTTCCGCTCGAAGATCTCACCCGCGAAGCCAATGGCCGCGCGCTCCTGATCGCCCGTCGCGTCGGCGGGGCCGGGGTCAGTCCGAAGCTGTTCGGGCTGCGCTGGTTCCTGCCGACGCTGTGGCGCTATCGCAAACCCCTGGGGCATGTGCTCGCGGCGTCGCTATTCGTACAAATCTTCGCCCTGACGACGCCGCTCGTTTTCCAGGTCGTCGTCGACAAGGTCCTGGCGCATCGCGGCTACGAGACGCTGTTCGTCATGATTGCGGGTCTCGTCGTCATTGGATTGTTCGAACTCGGCTCTGCAATATCTGCGCGCCTACGCGCTCTCGCACACCACCAATCGGATCGACGTCGAGCTCGGACAGCGGCTGTTTGCGCACCTCTTGCGCCTTCCAATGCAATATTTCGAGACCCGTCCGGCCGGACAGACCGTGGCCCGTGTCCGCGAGCTGGAAACGATTCGCGCCTTCCTGACCGGCCAGGGGCTGTTTTCCGTAATCGATCTGGCTTTTACGGTTGTCTTCATCGCGGTGATGTTCGCATATTCCGTGACGCTCACGCTAATCGTGCTTATCGGTCTGCCGGTCTACATCCTGATCGGCTTCCTGGTGCGGCCGCCGCTGCGCGATCTGATCAACGAGAAGTTCAACCGCGGCGCGGCGAGCCAGCAGTTTTTGGTCGAGACCGTCGTCGGCGCCGGAACGATCAAGGCCGCCGCGGTCGAGCCGATGGTGCGGGCCCAATGGGAAGAGAAGCTCGCGGCCTACGTCCGGACGAGCTTCGCCGCGACGATGCTGGGAACCGGCGGCCAGATCAGCATCCAGTTCGTCAGCAAGCTGACGACGGCGGCGATCCTGCTCTTTGGGGCGAAGGCGGTGATCGATGGCCAACTCACCGTTGGCGCGCTGGTCGCCTTCAACATGATCGCCTCCCAGGCGGTTCAGCCGATCCTGCGGCTGTCGCAGATCTGGCAGGACTTCCAGCAGGTCCAGATTTCAATCGAGCGTTTGGGAGACATCCTGAATGCGCCGCCAGAGCCAGCGCCGAGGATGCGGCTCGCGCCGCCGACCCCGCGCGGCGCCATCGAATTCCGGGACGTCACCTTCCGCTATCGTCCGGGCGGCGCGGACGTTCTCAAGCACATCTCGCTTGCGATCGCGCCCGGCGAGACGATCGGCGTTGTCGGCCCATCCGGCTCCGGCAAGTCGACTCTGACCAAGCTCGTGCAGCGGCTCTACCTGCCGTCCGAGGGTCAGGTTTTCCTCGACGGCGCGGACCTCAGCCAGGTCGACCCGTCATGGCTGCGCAGCAACATCGGCGTCGTGCTTCAGGAGAACTTGCTGTTCAACCGCACTATCCACGAGAACATCGCCTTCGCCGATCCGGTCATGCCCAGGGCGAAGGTGATCGAGATCGCCCGCCTGGCCGGCGCCGATGAGTTCATCAACGGGCTCGCGGAAGGCTATGACACCATGATCGAGGAGCGCGGCGCCAACCTGTCGGGGGGACAGCGCCAGAGGATCGCCATCGCCCGCGCGCTGGCCACCAACCCACGCATCCTCATCCTCGACGAGGCGACTTCGGCGCTCGACTACGAGAGCGAGCGCATCGTCCAGCGCAACATGCGTCGCATTGTCAGGGACCGGACGGTGATCATCGTCGCCCATCGGCTGGCGACGGTGCGCGGTTGCGACCGTATCGTCGGCATGGCCGACGGGCGCATCGTCGAAATCGGCACACACGATGAGCTGGTCCGCCGCCCGGGTGGGCTTTACGCCTATCTTTGGGGCCTCCAGGCAAGCCCGGTGGAGGTCGCGGCATGAACGAGGTCGTCCACTCGGTCGCAACAGCGGGATTGCCTGCGCCGCCGGCGCGCCGGCAGCGGACAGAGCCAGCGCTTTCCCTTAGCGACACCGACCGCGGCGCGTCATCGGACCGGGAATTTCTGGCGCCCGTTCTCGAGATCCTGGAGACGCCGGCCTCGCCCGTGCGAGTGGCCTTCCTCTGGATCATTTGCGCACTCGTCGTCGTCGCCCTTGGCCTTGCCTATTTCGGGCGCATCGACATTATCGCTTCGGCTCAAGGCAAGTTTCAGCCGACCGGCAGGGTGAAGGTGATCCAGCCGGTAGAGACAGGTCGCGTAGTCGCCGTCCATGCCGCCAACGGAACGCTGGTGAAGGCGGGCGACGTTCTGGTCGAGCTCGACCGTTCGGCAGCCGAGGCCGATGTAAGGGCAGCCAACGCCACCCTGAAATCCGCCGAGGCCGAAAGCCTGCGCCGACGCGCGGCGCTAGCGGCGGCGCGCGACCGCGCGTTTTCCGCGCGCCCAGAGATCGCCTGGCCCGACGATTTGAGCGCCAATCTACGCGCGCGCGAGGAGG
This sequence comes from uncultured Alphaproteobacteria bacterium, assembly GCA_963816065.1. Classification (GTDB taxonomy): domain Bacteria; phylum Pseudomonadota; class Alphaproteobacteria; order Rhizobiales; family Beijerinckiaceae; genus Roseiarcus. The sequence goes on from CAWFJG010000026.1 coordinate 292,341, forward strand.
GCGTGCTGGCGGCGGACCTCGGTCAGCTATCCGCGACGATCGCGTCGTTCGAGGCCCAAAAAACGCAGAAGGCCGCCGAGCGCGACATGCTGGAACAGACGATCGCGACGCAAAGGAACCTGATCGCCACGCTGCAGAAGCGGGTCGACATGCGCACTGAACTGGTCGCGTCGCAGTCCGGTGCGAAGTCCGCAGTCATCGACGCGACGGAAACCTTGCAGTATCAGCAGACACAACTCGCCATCCACGAGGAAGAGCTCTCCTCCGCGACGACGGGGCTCGACGTCATTGCGCGCGACTCGGAAAAGGCGGTTCAGGCGTTCCTGTCGGATCAGGCGCAAAAGCTCGACGATTCCGAGCGACGGGCCGAGGAGAACCGTCAGCATCTCGCCAAGGCCGAGGCCATGGTCGATACGCTCACGCTGAGAGCGCCGATCGACGGCCGCGTCCAATCGTCGATCATCACCAACGTCGGTCAGGTCGTCGACAGCGGGCAGGAGATTATGCGGATCGTGCCGCAAAACTCGCGGCTGGAGATCGAGGCCTATGTGCAGAACCAGGACATTGGTTTCGTGCGCGTCGGGCAGGAGGCGGTGATCAAGGTCGAAGTCGTTTCCGTTCACCCGCTACGGTTCGCTCAAGGCGCAGGTCGTGCGCATCGCCAAGGACGCCATTCCCTCGACGGACGCGAGCGCCATCGAGGGCGATCCGACCCGCGTGTCCAAGGCGTCCGGCTTCGCCGGCGCGGAGCGAACCCAAAATCTGGTGTTCGCGGTCGAACTCGAACCCGACGCTTCGACCATCATGGTCGACGGAGTCGCGAGGCCCTTGACCTCGGGCATGGCCACGACCGTGGAAATCAAGACCGGCTCGCGCCGTCTGCTCGAATACCTCTTCTCTCCGGTGATGGAGGTCGGTTCGAAGGCGATGCACGAGCGGTAGGCGCAGGCGTCCATCCCGCGCCCGCTCGCCCCCGTTTCCCGCCGAGGGGGCGTGGTCACGCGCCTGCGGCGCGCGCGTGCTGCGGAGTCTCCTGCGCGCGCATCATGTCGCGCAGTCGAACCAGATGAGCCTCCAGCGCCTCGAGTTCCGTTTCGTCGAGACGCCCGAGAGTCGAGGCGAGCCATTTTTGCTGCACCGCGATTGCTTTTTCAGACATTGTCCGACCAGTCTCTGTGAGATGGATCGAATATTGCCGCCGGTCGGATGCGAGCGACCGACGTTCGACGAATCCAGCTGCCTCCAGCCGGTCGAGCAGCCCGGATATATTTCCCTTTGTCACGTAGAGGCGCTTGGCGAGCTCCTGCTGGTTGACGCCTTCCTGCTCGCTCAGCGTCGTCAGGACGTCGCATTGGGGAATGGACACTCCGATCGTTCGCAGCCGGTCGCTGATTGCGGCCTGCATCCGCGCCTCTAGGCGAATGAGGCGTAGCCAAACCCGCATGGCGAGCTCTGGGTTCGTACGGGTCTGCATCGGCGTCCTTCCTCGTCGGCGGCCTCAGTCGCGCGAAGGGCTGGCGTTTTTCACGCGCCACAGTATAGACATGAACAATCTGAGCGCCGCGATCAAGCCGCGGCGCGCGTCGCATTTGGGAGGATCGGAAAATGTTTGGACGGATGCAGGAATGGCCGTTGTTGATGCACAAGATCATCGACTTCGCGGCGGTCCAGTTTCCGAACCAGGAAGTCGCGTCACGAACGGTCGAAGGCCCGATGCACCGCACGAATTATGCGGAGACCCGGGAGCGGGCGCTGAAGGTCGCCAAGCGGCTCGAGCGGGACGGAATCAAGCTCGGCGACCGCGTGGCGACGCTGGCCTGGAACGGGTATCGGCACCTCGAGGCTTGGTACGGCATAACCGGCATCGGCGCGGTCTATCACACCGTCAATCCTCGCCTGTTTCCCGAGCAGATCGCCTGGATCGTCAACCATGCCGAAGACCGGATCGTCATGACCGATCTGACCTTTGTGCCGCTCCTGGAGGCGATCGCCGACCATCTGTCGAGCGTCGAGCGTTACATCATCCTGACCGACGCGGCCCATATGCCTGCGACGAAGCTCAAGAACGCCGTCCCGTACGAAGTCGTGGCTTGCCGAAGTCGACAGCGACTTCCGCTGGCGTGAGTTCGACGAGCGCACCGCTGCCGGACTCTGCTACACCTCCGGCACGACGGGCAATCCCAAGGGCGTGCTCTACTCGCACCGCTCCAACATCCTGCATTCGATGATGGCGACCGGCCCCGAGGTCCTGACGCTGAACGCCTTCGACTCGGTCCTGCCGGTCGTGCCGATGTTCCACGCCAATTCCTGGGGTCTGGCCCTGTCCTGCCTCACGCGCGGGGCGCGCATGGTGATGCCCGGCGCGAAGCTCGACGGGGCGTCGGTATACGACATCCTCGAGACCGAGAAGGTGACCATGACCGCCGCGGTGCCGACGGTCTGGCTCGGGCTGCTGCAATACCTGCGCAAGGAGGGCAAGCGCCTCACGACGCTGAAGTTCGTCGGCATCGGCGGTTCGGCCTGCCCGCCGGACGTGATCCGCGCGTTCGAGGAGGACTACGGCGTCGAAGTCCGCCACGCGTGGGGCATGACGGAGATGAGCCCGATCGGCTCGGCCGGCGCGATCAAGCCGAGCCAGGTCGGGATGTCCCAAGAGGAGAAGCTCGCCATTCAGGCCAAGCAGGGCTGGGCTCCGTTCGGCGTCGAGATGAAGATCGTCGACGACGAGAACAACGACCTGCCCTGGGACGGCAGGCGCTTCGGCCGGCTCAAGGTGCGCGGCTTTGCGGTCGTCGAGAGTTACTTCCGTGACGAAGGCGGCAATATTCTCGATGACCAGGGCTTCTTCGACACGGGGGACGTCGCCACCATCGACCCGAATGGATTCATGCAGATCACCGACCGGGCCAAGGACGTGATCAAGTCGGGCGGCGAATGGATTTCGACCATCGACATCGAGAATCTGGCCGTCGGTCATCCGGACGTCGCCGAGGCCGCGGTCATCGGGGTGCGCCATCCCAAGTGGGATGAGCGGCCCCTCCTGGTCGTCGTGGCGAAAGAGGGTCACACGCCCAAGACCGAGGAGGTTCTCGAATACCTCAAGCCCAAGATCGCCAAGTGGTGGATGCCGGACGACATGCAGGTGGTGCAGGAGATCCCGCACACCGCGACCGGCAAGATCAACAAGCTGAAGCTCCGCGAGACCTTCAAGGGCTACAAATTGCCGAAGCAGTGAAGCATTCGATGAACCCGGTCTTCCGGGGACTGCGGACCGCCTAATGGGTCGGCGCAATCGTCGACGCCGCGGCTGGCGTACAGATGCTTTCGCCGCGGCTATTCGCCACGATGTTCACTTTGGGCCGGACTACGCCATGGGCATGGCGCGGCGCCGACGTTCGGCTGGACCGTGCTGCTCCTGTGGGCCGACCGAGCCCCGATCGAGCGGCGCGACGCGCTCGTCCTGACCGTCGTTCCGGTCATCGCCGGCCTCGTCCTCAATGAAATCGCAGCGGTCCGATCAGGCTTCCTGTCGCTCCTCGCGGTCGCGCCGATCCGGACCCTGCAACTCGCCCTCGCCATCCTTTTCCTGACCGCATGGCGACGCGCCAACTTTGCGGCGTCCGCCGGTTGACCGCCGGTCAGGCGGCGCCCTTTCGCGTGCGCGCGAGAATGGCGTCGGCGAGCGGGGGCAGGCTCGGATCGTTCGCGCCACGCTCGGCGTCCGCGACGAATTTCGCCATCTGCCGATAGCAGGGGCTGTTTGGGCTGTGCTTCTGGCTCAGGCGCTCCAGAAGCTCGCCCGCGCTGCGATAGAAATAGCCGTCCACGAAGGTTGTCCTTTCGCCGCGCCTGCTGAAGGCGAAGGCGTAGAGCCCATCCGACGGCTCGAACGGTGAAATGGCGATGACGCTTTCGTCCGGGCCCCGGCCTTCGACGCCGTTGAAGTCCGGCGGCTCCAAATGGGCCGCCTCGGCGATCGCGCGCAGGAGGGAACTCGCCGCGTGGCCGTTCAGTTCAATGCGTGCGCTCGGCTCCGATAAGCGCGCGACCTCCTCGGCCGCGGTCCTCATCGCCATCTGCCGGCTCGCCGCATCGGCGCCGAGCGCCGCGATCTCTTGTCGCACGAGCGACCAGAACCGCTTCTTGTCGAGGGAGCGCGACACGTCGCGGAGTTTCCCGGCAAAGCGCTCGGTTTTGGTTTTGTCAGACATGGGTCGCTGCTCCTCAGCCCTTGCGTCCCCCGTCTGCGCCGCTCCCCTTCCGCGCTGGCGATCACTCAGACGTTTCTCCTTGCGCCAGCGGGAACCTTGTACTATATGACCCTTAACGACATCTCATAGCCTTCGATCAGACTGATGGAAGGACAGGTTGAGAGTGGGCCCCGGCCGGGACCCGCTCTTTTTTATTGCCGCGAGGCCCATGGTCGATTCTCCGTTGCTTCCAGCCGCCGGCGCCGGCGGAGCGCTCGACGAGCCGCGCCTGATCGAGGATGTGGGGCAGGCCCTGCGAATCGGCCGGATCGCCGCGCCCGTGCTGCGTGATCTCGGCCTCCGGCTTGTGCGGGTGAAGATTTCCGCGTCGGCCGGCGCGACCGTTCAGATCATGGCCGAACGCCCGGACGGCGCGATGACGATCGGTGATTGCGAGCGGGCGAGCGAAGCCCTTTCGCCGGTGTTCGACGCTCAGGACGTCATGGCCCAGGCCTATCGGCTCGAGCTTTCGTCGCCCGGCCTCGACCGCCCGCTCGTGCGCCTGAGCGACTTCGAACGCGCGGTCGGGCACGAGGCGAAGATCGAAATGTCGGCTCCCGTCGCCGGCCGCAAGCGCTTTCGCGGCCGGATCGCGTCGATCTCGCAGGGACCCGAGGGTCCCTCGGTGCGGCTCGTCGTCGCGGCTGAAGACAAAAGCGAAAGCGATGTCGACCTGCCGGTCGTCGCCATGGGCGATGCCCGTCTGGTGCTGACCGACGACCTGATCCGCGCGGCGCTCCGCAAGGAGAAGGCTGCGCTCAAGGAAGCGAGGCGTCGCCCCGGCGCCGACCCGAAACGCAATGCGAAAGCGAACGTGAAACGCACAGCCGCGGTCCGCGGGGCGGCCGAAAGCCCGCTCGGGCCTGATGAAGGAGACACAAATGGCCGTTAGCGCCAACCAACTCGAACTCTTGCAGATCGTCGACGCCGTCGCGCGCGAGAAGTCGATCGACCGCACGATCGTTCTCGCCTCGATGGAGGACGCGATGCAGAAGGCCGCGCGCTCGCGTTACGGCCAGGAAACCGAAGTGCGCGCCGAGATCAATCCGAAGACGGGCGAGATTCGCTTCTCTCGGCTGCTGCTGGTGGTCGATCAGGTTGAGAACGAGGCCACCCAGATCACGCTGGTCGACGCCCAGAAGAAGAATCCTTCGGCCCAGATCGGCGACTGGATCTCCAAGTCGCTCCCGCCATTCGACTACGGCCGCATTCCTGCCCAGGCCTCGAAGCAGGTGCTGGTGCAGAAGATCCGCGAGGCCGAACGCGACAAGCAGTACGAGGTGTTCAAGGACCGGATCGGCGAGATCATCAACGGGGCGGTGAAACGGGTCGAGTACGGCAACGTCGTGGTCGATCTCGGAGGCGCCGGCGGCGAGGCGGTGGTGCGCCGCGACGAATTGATTCCGCGCGAGATGTTCCGTCCGGGCGACCGCATCCGCGCCTATGTCTACGATGTGCGCCGTGAGGCGCGTGGTCCGCAGATCTTCCTGTCGCGCACCCATCCGCAGTTCACCGCAAAACTCTTCACCCAGGAAGTGCCGGAGATCTACGACGGCATTGTGGAGGTGAGGGCGGTCGCCCGCGATCCGGGGTCGCGCGCCAAGATCGCTGTGACCTCCAATGATTCGTCGATCGACCCCGTCGGCGCCTGCGTCGGCATGCGCGGCTCGCGCGTCCAGGCGGTGGTCAACGAGCTTCAGGGCGAGAAGATCGACATCATCCCCTGGTCGCCCGACGCGGCGACGTTCATCGTCAACGCGCTCCAGCCGGCCGAAGTGATGAAAGTGGTGCTGGACGAGGACTCGACCCGGATCGAGGTGGTCGTCCCCGACGATCAGCTGTCCCTGGCGATCGGCCGGCGCGGCCAGAATGTCCGCCTCGCCTCGCAGCTCACTGGCTGGGATATCGACATCCTGACGGAAGCCGAGGAGTCGGAGCGCCGCCAGAAGGAATTCGCCGAGCGCACCAGCCAGTTCATGAACGCCCTCGACGTCGACGAGACCGTCGCACAGCTGCTCGCTTCGGAAGGCTTTCGAACCGTCGAGGAACTCGCCTATGTCGAACCGCGCGAACTCGCCTCGATCGAAGGCTTCGACGACGAGACGGCCGCCGAGATCCAGACGCGGGCGCAGAACCATCTCGCCGCGATCGAGGCCGAACTCGATGACAGGCGCAAGGCGCTCGGCGTTACCGACGATCTCAAGGAAGTCGAGGGCCTGACCACGGCGATGCTGGTTAGGCTCGGCGAGAGCGGGGTCAAGACCCTGGAGGACCTCGCGGACTGCGCGAGTGACGATCTCGTCAACTGGACCGAAGGCGAGCAGGCCAAGTCCGGCTTCCTCAGCGGATTTGACGTCACCAGGGCGCAGGCGGACGCGATGATCCTCGACGCGCGCGTTCGCGCCGGCTGGATCGAGGCGCCGGAGCCGGCGTCCGAAGACGAGGCGCACGCGGGGGAAGGCGAGGTCGCCTGAAGGAACGCGGGAGCGACGGATTGGCAAAGCGCGCGGGCATTGACGGGGACGGGTCTGAGCGGACCTGCATCGCGACAGGGGTCAAAGGACCGCCCGACGCGATGCTGCGCTTCGCGCTCGGCCCAGAGAACGCGGTCGTGCCCGACATCCGCCGCAAACTGCCGGGGCGCGGCGTCTGGACGAGCCTCAGCGCCGACGCGGTTCGGCGCGCAGCTTCCAAGGGCGCATTCGCTCGCGCCTTTCGCGCCCAGGCCGCTGCGTCGGTCGACCTCGTCCGCGACGTCGACGCGCTGCTCGAGCGGGACGCGCTGCAGTCCTTGTCGATGGCGAACAAGGCGGGTCTCGTGGTCGCGGGTGCGTTCAAGGTGGACGCCGCGATCGCCGATGGAGGAATTGCCGTCCTGATTCAGGCCTCCGACGGCGCCCCCGATGGCCTCGCCAAACGCGCACGGGCGCTCAGAAGCCAGGATGGCGACGGGGCCGGCGTCGCCCGGCTCAATCTCTTCTCGTCGCATCAATTGGGTTTGGCATTGGGGAGGGCAAATGTGATACATGCTGCCCTCAAATCTGGCGCAGCGACTTCGGCCTTCCTGGCGCGGGCCGAGCGTTTGCGCTGTTTTCGTGCGACCGAGACGGACGTGATTGCGAACACCGGGAGCGGCGACGCTCCGGCACTGGACCCGGCGACGTACGTGCGAATGGACGATTTGGCTGAAAAGCCAGCCGATTAGGAATGGGCATGAACGAAACGAGCAATAGCGATAAGCCGGCCGGCGCGGCGCCGCCGAAAGCGACCTTGCATCTGAAGCGTCCGGTCGAGCAGGGCACCGTGCGCCAGAGCTTTTCGCATGGCCGGACCAAGGCGGTCGTGGTCGAGAAGGTGAAGCGTCGCGTTCTTGGCGCGGGCGAGGCTCCGCCGTCCGCCCCCAGCGCCGCTCCGGCGCCGAAGCCGCCGGTGTCGCTCGCCCCAGCCAAAGGCGCGCCTGCGCGTCCGAGCGCGCCGCCGCCGCCGAAGACCGGCGTCGTCTTGCCGACGCTCTCCGCCGAGCAGCGCGAAGCGCGGGCCAAGGCGCTGCTGGACGCGCGCGCCCGCGAGGAGGAAGACCGCCGCCGCCAGGAGGCGGAGGCCGAAACGCGCCGCGAGCGCGACGCCCGCGAACGCGCCGAGCGCGACGCCGCTGACGCGCGCAAGCGCGACGAGGAGGCCCGTCGCGCCCAGGACGCGGTCTTTAAGCGCCAAGCCGAGGAAGAGGCGCGCCGGCGCCTGGCCGGCGAGCCCGCCCCGCCGCCCGCGCCCGCCGCTCCGCGCAGGCCGCTCCAATCCCAGCCGGTCGCCTCGGCGCCGTCCGTGACCGCTGCGCCCGTAGCGCCGAGGGCCGGCGCGGAAGACGCGCCGCGCGTCGTCAAGCGTCCGGCCCTCGGCCCGATGCTGCCGCAGAAAGTCATGCTGCCGACGCCGCGCCCATCGCGCGGAGCGGAGCAGCGCAATCGCGGCCGCCTGACGGTCACAACCGCCACCTCGGCGGAGGAGGAGCGCACCCGTTCTGTCGCCTCGTTCCGACGCCGAACCCAGCGCCTCAAGGGCGGCGGGATGCACGACCAGAAGGAAAAGATCGCGCGCGAGATCGTGCTTCCGGAGGCGATCACCATCCAGGAACTCGCCGCCCGCATGTCCGAGCGGGCCGTTGACGTGATCAAGCTCCTGATGCGTCAGGGACGCATGGTCACGCTCACCGATGTGCTCGACGCCGACACCGCCGAGTTGATCGCCGAGGAAATGGGCCACACGGTCAGGCGAGTCGCCGATTCCGATGTCGAGGAAGGGCTGTTCGACAGTCCGGACGAGGAGGGCGCGTCGGTTCCGCGACCGCCGATCGTCACGATCATGGGCCACGTCGACCACGGCAAGACGTCGCTTCTGGACGCGATCCGCCACGCCAACGTCGTGGCGGGCGAGGCCGGCGGCATCACCCAGCACATCGGCGCGTATCAGGTGGCCGCGCCGGGAGGCCAGGCGATTACGTTCATCGACACTCCCGGCCATGCGGCCTTTACCGCCATGCGCGCGCGGGGCGCGAAGGTGACGGACATCGTGGTCCTGGTGGTTGCCGCGGACGACGGCGTCATGCCGCAGACGATCGAGGCGATTCGCCACGCCAAGGCCGCTGGGGCGCCGATCATCGTCGCCATCAACAAGATCGACAAGCCGGACGCCAATCCGCAGCGGGTCACCCAGGAGTTGCTGCAACACGACGTCCAGGTCGAAGCGTTCGGCGGCGACGCGTTGGCCGTCGAGGTCTCGGCGACCAAGCAGATCAACCTGGACAAGCTGCTCGAGGCCATCGCCCTCCAGGCCGAGTTGCTCGACCTGGTGGCCGATCCTTCGCGCGGCGCCGAAGGGACAGTCATCGAAGCCCGGCTCGATCGTGGCCGGGGGCCGGTCGCCACTGTCCTCGTGCAGCGCGGCGCCCTGCATGTTGGCGACCTCGTCGTCGCCGGGTCGAACTGGGGTCGCGTGCGGGCGCTTATCAACGACAAAGGGACCACTGTCGACGAGGCGTCGCCGTCGATGCCGGTCGAGGTGCTCGGTTTCTCGGGCGCGCCGGAAGCAGGCGATCGCGTCGCCGTCGTCGAGACGGAGGCGCGCGCGCGCGAGATCACCGAGTACCGCGAACGCGTGAAGCGCGACAAAGCCGCGGCGCGCGGGCCGGCGGTGCGCACCTCGCTCTCCGATATGATGAGCAATCTCAAGGCCGCGGGCCGGAAAGAGTTGCCCATCGTGCTCAAGGGCGACGTGCAGGGGTCGGTCGAAGCGATCACCGCCGCGGTCGAGAAGCTCGGCAACGACGAAGTCCTGGCCCGCGTCATCCACGGCGGCGTCGGCGGCGTGACCGAGTCGGACGTCACTTTGGCGGAGGCGTCGAAGGCGGTCATCTTCGGCTTCAACGTGCGCGCCCACAAGGAAGCGCGCGAACTCGCCGAGCAGGCCGGCATCGAGATCCGCTACTACAATATCATCTACAATCTCGTGGATGACGTAAAGGCGGCCCTCTCCGGCATGCTGTCGCCGACGTTGCGCGAGACCATGCTCGGCAATGCGCAGATCCTCGAGATCTTCCACATCTCGAAGGTCGGCAGTGTCGCGGGTTGCCGGGTCACCGACGGCATCGTCCAGCGCGGCGCGCACGTCCGGCTCATCCGGGACAATGTCGTCGTGCACGAGGGCAAGCTGTCGACGCTCAAGCGCTTCAAGGACGAGGTCGGCCAGGTCCAGGCGGGCCAGGAGTGCGGCATGGCCTTCGAGAACTACCAGGACATGCGGGCCGGCGACGTCATCGAGTGCTACAACGTCGAGGAAATCCGCCGCACGCTTTGAGGCGCGGCGGACGGAGCTTGGCCCATGAGAGGGGAAGTCACGCGCGCCGCAGAGGGGTTCGACCGCCGCGCCTTCACGGTGGCCGAGATCCTGCGCATGCAGCTCGAAGGCATCATCTCGGAAGACGAAAATTTCGAGCTGATCGAGGGCGAGATCGTGCCGATGCAGGCCAAATCCCACGCGCCCGAGTTCATCAAGGTTGCGCTCAACATCGCGATCGCGCGCGCGCTCCCCGACCATCTGTGGATGGGCGTCGAGTCGACGCTCTATCTGAGCCCGAGCACGTTCGTTGAGCCGGACCTCACGGTCTATCCAAAAGGTCCCAGGCTCGAGGACGTGAAGGGTCGCGACATCTTGCTCGCCATCGAAGTCGCTGCGACAAGTCTCGCCTACGACCGTGGCCTCAAGGCGGATCTCTACGCCCGCTACGGCGTCAACGAGCTTTGGGTCGTCGACGCCGAGCGGCGCGCAACGTTCGTCCACCAGGGACCCGAAGGGAGAGGCTGGCGGTCGGTCGTCGAGCGCGGCGCTGACGAGGCGCTGACTTTCGCCGCCCTGCCCGGCTTCTCGGCGCGGCTCTCGACGATCTGAACCCCGCCCGCGCCAGAGGCGCGGCCAAACTCCTTTTCTCCCCGCGCGCGAGCGCCAGGTTCCCTCCGATGTCCCGATCCTCCCCGAAATCCCATGCCCCGACCCATCGCCTTGAAAGGGTCGGCGAGCTCATTCGCCACGCCATGGCCGAGATCCTCGCGCGCGGCGACGTGCTCGATGATACCCTCGAGCGTCATCCGATCACGGTCCCGGTGGTGCGCATGTCGCCGGACCTCAAGGTCGCCACCGTCTCGGTGATGCCGCTCGGCGGGCAGGACGCGGCGGCCACCATCGACGCGCTGAACCGCCACAAGAAGGAGCTCAGAACCCTGATCGCCCACAGGATCAGTCTGAAGTTCGCTCCCGACCTCCGGTTTGCGCTGGATTCGAGCTTCGATGCGCAGGCGCGCATCGACGCGCTCCTGAAGTCGCCGGAGGTCGCCCGCGACCTGGCGCCGCGCGACGAGGCGGAGGGCGAAGCGTCATGATCGATGAGGCGGCGAACGAGACGGAGACGGCGCCGGAGCGCGGCGAAGGGCGCAGGCGCGTCAAGGCGCCGCAGAAGCGCTCGACCCGCACCGAGGTCAACGGCTGGGTCAATCTCGATAAGCCGGTCGGCGTGTCGTCGACGCAGGCGGTCGGCCGTCTCAAGTTTCTGTTCAACGCCAAGAAGGCAGGGCACGCGGGGACGCTCGACCCGCTCGCCTCCGGCGTCCTTCCCGTGGCGTTCGGCGAGGCGACCAAGACCGTTTCCGTCGTGCAGGACGGCGCCAAGGCCTACCGCTTCCGGGTGCGCTGGGGCGAGGAGAGCGCGACCGACGACGCCGAGGGCGCGATCGTGGCCCGCTCCGACCGGCGTCCGAGCCCGGCCGAGATCGAGGCGCTGCTGCCGCGCTTCACCGGGCTGATCGAGCAGATTCCGCCGACCTTCTCCGCCATCAAGATCGACGGCGCGCGCGCCTACGACCTGGCGCGGGACGGCGAGACCTTCGCCATCGCGGCCCGCGCGATCCATGTCTATCGCCTCGTGCTTGTCGAGGCCGGCGCCGATAGCGCAGTGCTCGAGGCCGAATGCGGCAAAGGCGCGTATGTCCGCGCCATTGCGCGCGACCTCGGCCGGGCGCTTGGCTGCTACGGACATGTGATCGAACTCCGGCGGATGCGCGTCGGACCCTTTTCGGTCGAAGACGCCGTGCCGCTCGATCGTCTGCCCGACGATTCCGTTTTGATGGGGCGCGCCATGCTGCCGCTCCAGACCGGGCTCTCCGAGCTCGTCGCGCTGCCTGTCGACCGAAACGGCGCAGCGATCCTCCGGCGCGGGCAGTCGTTGCTCGTTCGCGGCGCCGCGGCCGAGGGACCGGCGTGGGCCTCCTGCTTCGGCGCGCCGATCGCCTTCGGCGCGATCGAAGGCGGCTATTTCGTCTCGACCCGGGTTTTCAACCTGAAGGGGTAGGACGGGAGGATACGGGGTCTGCGCTGATCCTGAATGGGCGCAATTCTTTGGGGTGAAGGCTCGGAAGGCCGACGCCGTCCCGCGCCGACCCGCCTTCCAGAACCGAAGCGGCCGATAATCCGGTTTGCCGGCTATGCCTGCGCTCGCCAGCACCTCGCGCACCCGGTCGACGAGGTCCGCCTCCGGCGCGCTGAACTGGGCGCGTTGCCTGAGTTCGAGATAATCGGCGCGGTCCTTGGTGCTTTTGGCGAGCTGCGCACCGAGCTTCAGGTCGCGGATGGCCACTTGCGGTCCGCCGGGCGCATCGCGCTCGTTCGAGCCCTGGATGACGGCGACACGGGCTCGGCGCTTGTCGGCGTATTTGAGCTGGGCGTTCATGCCCGCCTGCCCAAGGTACATTTCGGCCGCGATGCCTGCGGCGCGCAGGGAGGCGACGAGACGCTGAGTGCTCGCCATCGACCTCTCGTCCCGGTCGAGCGCCAGCACCACGACCGGGCCGGCCGTCTCGGCCGACTTGACGATCGGGCTATCGATGGCGCGCAGCGCCGCCAGCAGGCGCGACACGCCGATCGAGAAGCCGGTCGCCGGCACGGGCTCTTCGCGGAACCGGGCGACGAGCCCATCGTAGCGCCCGCCGCCGCCGACCGAGCCGAACCGCACCGGGCGACCGGCCTCGTCCTTGACCTCGAACGTGAGTTCAGCCTCGAAGACAGGGCCGGTGTAATATTCGAGGCCGCGGACGACGGAGGGGTCGATCCGGATGCGGTCCGGGCCGTAGCCGGCGGAGGCAAACAGTTTGGCCATCTCCTCAAGTTCATCAGCGCCTTCGTTTCCAATTCGGCCCAGTTCGACCCGTTCACGCAGCCAGGTTACCGCCTTCTCGCTTGTTTCAGTGTCTGCCTGCTCGAAGGGATATGAAACGTATTTGATCAACGCACCCGAAATAACCGTCGCGCTGAAGCCGAAGTAACGCATTATGTTGTCTGCCTGAGCGCTGGAAAGTTCGGCGCCGCGCGTAAAGTCTCCACTTTCATCTTTTCGCCCGGCACCAAGTAAAGCGAAAACCCCGTCGGGCCCGAGCCGGTCGAGCTTGTCGATCGCCCGCAGCACGATGAGGCGCCGGCCGGCGTTCTCCGCTCCGCCGAGGCCGATCGCCTCCATGACGCCGTCCAGCACCTTGCGGTTGTTGACCTTGACGACATAGTCGCCGCGCTTGATCCCGAGCGCTTCGAGACAGTCGGCGGCCATCATGCAGATCTCGGCGTCGGCCGCGACGCTTGCCGCCCCCACCGTGTCGGCGTCGAACTGCATGAACTGGCGGTAGCGTCCGGGCCCCGGCTTCTCGTTGCGGAACACCCAGCCGGCGCGATAGCTCCGGTAGGGCTTTGGCAGCCTGTCGTAGTTCTCGGCGACGTAGCGGGCGAGCGGCGCGGTCAGGTCGTAGCGCAAACTCAGCCATTGCTCGTCGTCGTCCTTGAACGAGAACACGCCCTCGTTCGGCCGGTCCTGGTCGGGCAGGAACTTGCCGAGCGCCTCGGTGTATTCGATGAACGGCGTCTCGACCGCCTCGAACCCGTAGAGCGCATAGACGCTGCGGATCTTCGCCATCATCGCCTCGGCCGCGGCGATGTCGGCAGGCGCGCGATCGACGAGCCCGCGCGGCAGGTTTGCGCGCACGCGGTTGGGGGCGGGAGAGTCGGTCATGGGTGGTGGTCCCAATGCGGATTGACGTGAGAGCAAATGCCGCGGCAAGCCCTCATCCGGCGCTGCGCGCCACCTTCCCCCCGAGGGGGAAGGGGTCGAAGGCGACGCACGTGCCCTCTCCCACGGGGAGAGGGAAGCGGCCGAAGGCCGTCGGGTGAGGGTTCGCTGGCGCAAACATATCTCATCTCGCTCGGCCCGCTCGACTGGTCAGAAGAATCCGGCGGCAATATTGATCGCCAGGGCGAGGATGACGGTGTTGAAGAAGAACCCGACGACGGCCTGGATCGCGCAAATGCGCCGCATCCGGGTCGAGGTCACGTTGGTGTCGGAACTGGCGAAGGTGCAGCCGACGGTGAAGGACTGATAGACGAATTCGGTCCAGCCCGGCTTGGGCTCGCCGGGGAACTCGAGCCCGCCCGGATCGCCGTCGCCGACCGCGGCGAAATAGACGCCGGCATAATGGATCGCGAACATGACTTGAATGAAGGTCCAGGCGCTGAGAATGCTGGCCACGACAAGCGCGAGGTGCTCGGCCTTGGCTGCTCCCTCCATGGTCTTCACCGGGCCGAGTTCCCAGACGATCGCGGCGAGCGCTGCGACGGCCGCGACCACGCCGAGGACCACCAGAACCCCCTGGTTCTCGTCCTCCGGCCGGGCGTCCACTTTCGGGTCAGCGCCCGAACGACGGAAGAATTGCATCATCAGAATGAGATAGGCCCATGAACCGACATTCCAGGCCGTGACCAGTCGGGTCGACTCCCGGATGACGATGGGCGCGAACAGGAGCACGACGTAGGTCGCAACGACGATGACCGCGCCGGCTAGCAGGCGAGGGCGGTGGGCCAGCGTGACGAGAAAACCGCCCGGCTCCTCTTCGGCTGCCGGCGTTGGCGATCGGTTGGACATGCGAAGGCGTTCACTTGCAAGAGCGACGCCTGGCTTGCCCGACGCCGCGAGGAGGGTCAAGCCGGGCTTGCCGATCGAGGGTCCGCCGTGCTTATCCGGCTGCGTATCCGGGCTGAACCGGGCGGACAAGGATAGGTGAGGAGGACCGCGCGTATGACGACCTCGGTTTCCGTCCGCGCCGAAGGGCGCGTGACCGTGGTGACGATCGAGCGGCCGGGAAAGCGCAACGCCGTCGACCTGGCGACGGCCCGCGCGCTCTACGACGCCTTCAAGCGCTTCGACGCGGATCAGGGGCGCGGACGTCGCGGTGTTGACCGGCGCAGGGGGCGCATTCTGCGCCGGCGCCGATCTCAAAGCGCTGGCCGCGGGCGAGACCGGGCGGTTCGAGGAGACGGGCGACTTCGGCCCGATGGGGCCGACCCGGCTGAACTCCGGAAACCGGTGATCGCTGCGATCGAAGGACCGGCGGTGGCCGGCGGGACCGAGCTTGCGCTCTGGTGCGACCTGAGGATCGCGGCGCGCTCGGCGGTGTTCGGCGTCTTCAACCGGCGTTTCGGCGTGCCGCTGATCGACCTCGGCACCATCCGCCTGCCACGCATCGTCGGGCACGGGCGGGCGATGGAGTTGATCCTGACGGGGCGACCGGTTTCGGCGGAGGAAGCGCTGCGCATCGGCCTCGCCAACGAGGTGACGGAAGACGGCCAAGCGCTCGCCCGGGCGCTGGCGCTCGCCCAGACGCTGTGCGGCTTTCCCCAGAACGCGATGCGCAACGACCGGCTGTCGGCGATCGAGCAGTGGGACCTCGGCGGCGAGGCGGCCGCCGCCAACGAGGTCGCGAAGGGCCTCGCAACTCTCGCGAGCGGCGAAGCGGCCGAAGGCCCCGCGCGATTCGCAGGCGGCGCCGGCCGGCATGGGCGTTTCGGCGGCGGCGAGTAGACCCCTTGAGCCGCGGGCTCAGTGGGCCTCACTTCCTTGTTGAGACCGCCGCGCCGTCCATTCGCCGCGCTCGAAATCCTCGAAGGCGGAGATCATGGCGCGAAACGTCGTCTCTGCGACCGCCGGATCCAGCTTTTGCGCCTCTGCGTCGGCGCGCACCTTTGCGATGATCGCGTCGACGCGCTTCGGATCGGCGACCGCGGCCGGGTCCTTCTTGAACCGCGCCGCCTCGCCCACGTACTGCTGCCGCTCAGCCAGGAGGCGCACGAGGTCGTGGTCGATCCGGTCGATGTTCTCGCGCACCTCGGCGAGCGAGTCGCAGCATCGGCCCCCGTTTGCCGACGGGCTTCCCCAAAAGGCGGCCCGCGTCGCCGCGCCGTCGGCGAGGGCCGGCGCGACGGCGAGGAGGAGCAGGGCGAGGACGGCTTTGCAAAACATGGGCATGACCCGGAACGGAAGGAGCCGGCGCTCACTTTCGGCGAGGACCGGAGGCTGAGCAAGGCCCGCCCCGACGCACGCGAGTCTTCCTCTTCTCAAAGGATCGATCATGCCCCGCCTGTCGAGCCCGCGCGTCGCTAGTAGTATCGCGGCGCCATGAACGTATTGTGGGTCGGGCCCGGCTGATTGAACGGGTGTCGGGTGTAGCTGTGAGCGGGCTGGCGGCGCTGAGGGCGCCCGTGCGGATAAAGGGTCAGCTGGTGCGGGTGCATGGGAACGACACGGCTCGCCGAGTTTTTCGGTTTGACGCCTGACGGGGACGGCGTCTCAGCCTTCGCCGGCAGGGAAGCGAACACAGACGCCCATACGACGGCGGCGACGATCAGCAGCCTTCCAAACCCGCTCATCGCATTCTCATCCTTCTCTTCGGCCATGATCCGCGACCGCCGGCCGGGGCCGCGCCAGAGGTCGACCGCAACCCAGGTTCCCGGGGCGTGCTGTGCGGGGACAGAGCGCAGCCTTCGGTCGAGCGGAGGGGCGGGCGGCGCGGCCTCGATGGTCCAGCTCCGGGGCCCTCCCTAGGCATGCGGGATGCGGTTGTAAAGGACGCGCGCGCGAGTGCGCAGCTCGGTCCCCCTTTTCGCCTTTGTTGGCCGGAGATTCGCGCCTATATAGGATTGGCGCGCCATTGAGAGAATTGTGCGGCGGGACGCTCGGCCAAGATCGTCGGCCAAGACCCGAGAGGGGCGCGCAGGTCGGCAGGAGGCGAGCAAATGGCCAAGGAAAAACAACGTAGCAACCGCGAAAAAAAGAAGCCGAAGGCAGTAAAATCTGCATCCGCCGCGCCCGTCTCGCCTTTCGCCCCGAAGGGTCCATCGGCTGCGACGACCCCAGCAAAACGGAAGTGACGCGCTGCGCCGACAGCGCGGAGCGCCTTGCTGACTCGGACGAACTCGCTCCGGCCACTGTCGCCGATGGCGTTGCGGCGTGAGACGCGCCTCGACCGACTCGAGTGCGATCGTTGGCTATCTCGGCCGGCTTGCGGGGGCCGGAGCCGTGAGGATAGGCGGCGAGACGATCGCCCGAGCGGCTTATGATTTTGATGGCTATGCGACGCTGCATGGAGGCGTGACAGCGTCCGGCGAGCTCAGGCTCACGGCTTCCGACCTCGAAGCCGTGTTTGGCCGGCTCGGCGTTCAACTCCTCACCGACGACGGCCGCCTCCTCAACGTGAAGTTTTCCGAAAAGCAACTCCCCGCAGGAACCGATGCGGCCCATGTCGATGTGAGCGGCGACTTGCCGCGTTCGCCGGCGGAATGGCGCGCCGGATCGACCGGTGAGGCAATTTGATCGGCGACATGCCCTGGCCTCAAGCCGATGCGGGAAGACAGCGCCGCCCTCAGACGCCTGGCTTCAGCCTAACCGCATGCGAATGCGGTGGACGCCGCCGTCATCAACGATCGGCACGCGCACAGGTCGCTCGGCGACTTCAAAGCCGTCCACTTCCGCGAAGCAAACCCCGCGACTGACTCCGGATGGATTGTCGACCGTGATCTCGTATCGCGTGGACAGCCGGCGAACCGTCAGCGCAAATCGCGGCCAGGTCCTCGGAATGCAGGGGTCGAGGTGAAATCCGGCGTCGCGGATCGTGAGCCCGAGAATGCTCTCGATCCCGGCGCGCTGCATCCAACCGGCCGAGCCCGTGTACCACGTCCAGCCGCCGCGTCCGATGTGGGGCGCGCTCGCGTAGATGTCGGCCGCGACGACATAGGGCTCCACCTTGTAGCGATGCACGTCGGAGCAAGTCCGCGCGCGATTGATGGGGTTGAGCATGGAGAACAGATCGGCCGCCTTGTCTCCTTCGCCGAGCGCGGCGAAGGCCATCACGGACCACAGGGCCGCGTGCGTGTACTGGCCGCCGTTCTCCCGAATCCCCGGCGGATAGCCCTTGATGTAGCCAGGGTCCGCCGCGCCCTTGTCGAATGGCGGCGCGAACAACAACGCGAGGCCCTGCTCCCGCCGGATCAACTCTTGCTCGACCGCGTTCATCGCCTCCGCCGCCCGATCGCGCGCCGCGGCGCCGGAGATGACCGCCCAGGATTGTGCGATCGAATCGATTCGGCACTCTTCGTTCGCCGATGCGCCCAGCGGCTCGCCATCGTCGAAGAAGGCGCGCCGATACCACTTTCCATCCCACGCTTCGTCCTCCAGCGAGGCCGCCAGCGAGACTGCGTGAGCTCGCCACGCGGCGGCTCGGTCGATTTCCCGCCGCGACTCGGCGATGGGAATGAAAGCCGTCAGCGCCGCGTGGAGAAACCAGCCGAGCCAAACGCTTTCGCCGGCGCCATTTTCGCCGACGCGGTTCATGCCGTCGTTCCAGTCCCCGGTCCCGATCAGGGGAAGCCCATGCGCGCCGAGCGCAAGAGAGGCGTCGAGAGCCAAGGCGCAGTGCTCGAATACGGTCGCCCTCTGGTCGGAGATCGTCGGATTGAAGAAGGTGTCGTGCTCGCCCGGCTTGAGCGTCTGGCCCTCCAGGAAAGGGACGTCTTCATCGAGGATAGTCAAGTCTCCGGTGGCCCCGACGTAATGGGCGACCGCATAGGCGAGCCACGGACGATCATCCGAGATGCGGGTTCGCACGCCCTGGCCCGAATGGGGCAGCCACCAATGCTGGACATCGCCTTCGGCGAATTGGCGCGCGGCGGCGCGCAGGAGATGCTCGCGGGTCAAGCGGGGCCGCGCCGCCGCGAACGCCATGCCGTCCTGCAACTGATCGCGGAAACCATAGGCGCCGCTGGCCTGATAGAACCCCGAGCGCGCCCAGACCCGGCAGCTCAGCGTCTGGTAGAGCAGCCAGCCATTGAGCATGATGTCCATCGACCGGTCCGGCGTACTGACGACGAGCGAGCTCAGGATATCGTCCCATTGGCGCTCGACTTCGGCCTCGACCCGATCGAGATCGGCGGCGCGATAGCGGCGGACGAGGTCCCGCGCCGCGTCCTCGTCCTTCGCCTCGCCCAGCAAGAAATCGATTTCGACGGCTTCGCCGGGCGGCAGTTCGATCGTGGCGCTCAGCGCCGCGCAAGGATCAAGGCCCGCCCCCACCGTCCCGGAGAGCGCCCCGGCGCTCGCGAGAGCGGCGGGTCTGGCGAGCGTGCCGTTTCGGCCGATAAATTCGCGTCGATCGCCGGTCCAGCTTGTCTGCGCCGCGCGAAGATCGGCAAAGGCGACGCGCGAACCAAAATTGGCGCTCCAGCGATTGCGGGCGAACATTGCGCCTGTGGCCACATCGATCTCGGTTGAAATGAACGGGAGGGTCGCGGATCGAGCCGGGCCGAGGACCCATTCGACATAGGCGGTCATGCTGAGCCGACGGGGCCGGCTCGAGCGATTGGTCAGGACAAGGCGCGAAATCTTGATAGAATCATCAACCGGCACGATCTGAAGCAGGTCGGACGCGATCTCATGAGCGACATGCTCGAAACGGCTATATCCGCGGCCGTGGCAAGCGACGTACGTGGCTGCAAGGTTGCGGATCGGCAGCGCTGTCGGAGTCCAAACGTCGCCGGTGTCCTGGTCCCGCAGGTAGAACGCCTCGCCCGAACGATCGCTCACGGGATCGTTCGACCATGGCGTGAGCTGATTTTCGCGGCTGTTGACCGACCATGTATAGCCGCCGCCCTCGGCTCCCGTGTGGAAGCCGAACGCGGGATTGGCGATGACGTTGATCCACGGCGCGGGCGTCGACTGGCCCGGCCCGAGGACCGTCACATATTCTCGGCCCTGTTGCGCGAAGCCGCCAAGTCCGTTGAAGAATTCGAGTTCGGGAACGTGAGGCCGTCCCTGCGTTCTGGAAAGACGGACGATTGGCTTCGACCCAGCCTTCTCAGGCGCAACAGAATCGACAATGCGCTCGAGCTGTTCGAACAACCGGCCGCGCTGGGCGGCAAGCACGACTCGCGCGATCGAAGCGAGAAGGGCCTTCGTTTCGGCCGAGATCAGGTCGGCGCGCAGCAGGAAGATGCGGCCGGGACGATGCTCGGGTTCCGGCAGCGGCGACGAACGGCTTGCCCGCATCAGAGTCTCAATCGCGATCTGAAGTTCCTGGACGTACGACGATTGGCGATCGTTCAGGATGACCAGATCGACAGCGAGCTGTTTCATCCGCCAATATTCGTGCGCCTGCAGAAGCTCTCGCACGATGTCGAGGTCCTGGATGTCCGCGATGCGCAAAAGAACAATCGGCAAATCTCCGGAAATGCCCTGCCCCCACAGGCCAGACTGCCCGCCGCACCCCCGCAAGATCGTATCGGAGGACGGCCGCATGGCCGACGCGGCGTAAATCACGTGCCCGGCGAGCAGCTGAAACAGGTTCGCCTCGCCCGCGGTCACGCCGAGATGCTGCAACTGCACCTGTCCCTGCGTCCAGGCGAGCGTCGAGGCGCGCGTGAACGAGGTAGGATCACGGTGCTTGTCGACACCATCGAGAAGCGCTTCACGCGTGCCCGCAGCGATCGTCCAATAGGCAACCCGAACGGTCGCGCCGGGCGCAACGCGAATGCGTCGGCGGATGGAGAAAATGGGATCGAGGACGGCGCCGATCGAATTTGAGAGCGGCCGGCTGTCCATGATCGCGATCGGCGCACGGACGGCGTGGCTGCGACCGAGGAATCGTGCCCTGTCCGTCTCGAATTCCGGCGCGCCGACGGCCTCGCCTTCGACAACCGTCAAATGAGCAGCCCAGATTTCGGGGTCGCCTGGACTTCGCTTTCGCCGCGTCGCCAAGATCGCCCCCACATCGGGAAGATACTCCGTCGTGACGAACAACTTCGAGAAGGCCGGATGCGCGATGTCGGCGCTCTGGGGCGCGAGGACGAGTTCGGCGTACGACGTGACCTCGATATCGCGCGTGCGGCTGCCGGAATTCGTAATCGACACACGGCGAACTTCCGCGTCGGCCTCAGCCGAGACGACCACGTCCAAGGTCGTCGTCAGCGAGCCGTCGCTTCGCGTGATCTCGGCCCGGTCCTCATCGAACACCACAGCGTAGTCATTCGGTTCGACGCCGGTGGGCTGAAATCCCGCCGACCACGCGACGCCGGTCCTCAAGTCCTTGACGTAGATGTAGAAACCCGAGTCGTCGCAGGTCGCGTCCTCGCGCCATCGCGTCAGCGCCAAATCGCCCCATCGACTGTATCCTGAGCCCGCGGCGGTGAGCATCGTCGAGTAACGACCGTTCGAAAGCAGATGCGTGGCCGGCGTCGCCTGCTGCGCCGAGGCAAACCGCCGACCGCCGGACGGCTCGACGTTACGGGCGCCGGCGGCCGACTTCACATCCGCCGCCCAAAGACGAGTCGCCGCGACATCACGCGGCATGCGCTCCTGCAGCAGCAGTTCAGTCGCCTTGATGATCGGCTCGGCGTGGAACCACGCCCGCATTGCGCCATCCAACAGGGCGTTGGCGATGGCGACGATCGTCATGCCCTGATGATGCGCCATGAACGTTTGCACGATCGCGACCTTTTGACCTTCCGGAACGCGCGCGGGCGTATAGTCCAGAGCTTCGTAGAACCCATAGCGCCCTTGCGCTCCGATCCCGGTCAAACGCTCGAGATTCGTCACCGCCGCCCTCGGATCGACCATCGCCGCCAGCGCCGTTGCGTAGGGCGCAATGACCCTCTCTTCGCCAAGGCCGCGTTTCAGTCCAAGGCCCGGAACGCCGAAATTGGAGTATTGATAGGTCAGCTCGAGATCGCGGGCGTTATAGGCGGACTCGGATATGCCCCACGGAAGCCCCAGCTTCGTGGCGTATGCGATCTGCCGGCCCACGATCAGCCGGTTCGTCTGCTCGAGCAGGCTTCCCGCCGGCGCACGCATGACGAGCGAGGGCATCAGGTATTCAAACATGGATCCCGACCAGGAGATCAGCGCGGCGCCGTGCGCGACAGGCGTCGCAGAACGGCCCAGGCGGAACCAATGCTTTGCCGCGACATCGCCTTTGGCGATCGCGAAGAAGCTGGCGAGCCGTGCTTCAGAAGCCAGGAGATCGTAACAGTTCTGATCGAGAGCGCCTTCGTTGACGAGATACCCGATCGACAGCAATTGCCGGTCGGGATCGATGAGGAAACCGAACTCCATCGCAAGCGCCATCGACCGCGCCTTTTCTTCGAGAGCCTCCA
Organism: uncultured Alphaproteobacteria bacterium; assembly: GCA_963816065.1. Classification (GTDB taxonomy): domain Bacteria; phylum Pseudomonadota; class Alphaproteobacteria; order Rhizobiales; family Beijerinckiaceae; genus Roseiarcus. The sequence goes on from CAWFJG010000026.1 coordinate 314,648, forward strand.
GCCCGTCACGCTGGACGGAGACCGACTCTGCCGGCTGCGCGAGATCCTGGCGGTGGGCCTCGATCGAGTTCATGAGCTCGTGCGCACACAGCAACACATCCGCGCTCGGCCCGTCGCCCCGCTCGATCGCGAGCGCGTTGGCGATATCGACCATGATCTCGACATTGGCGCGAAGGCCGGCGAGTTGGGCGTGACAATCGATTGGCGAATGCAACGCCCGATTGCAAATCCGAATCGACCAGGGCCAGCGCGTCGTCGAGTTGATGAAGGGTCACGGTCTGGGTCTGGCGGCCATCGCGGAGACGCGCGCATTCCGCGCGGGTCATGTCGAGCACGTCAGCGACGCCGCTGAGGCGGCGCGCTGCGCTGAGCGGTCGATCCCTCCAATCCTTGCAGGCGTTGGCGAGCGCGATCAGATGCCCGGCGAGATTGCCGCTGTCGACGGTCGATATGTATCTCGGTTCTAAAGGTCGAAGATCTCGCGTGTCGTACCAGTTGAAGAGGTGTCCGCGAACAGACTGCAAGCGACTCATCGTCGCGAGCGTCGCTTCCAGTCGATCGATCGCCTGACCGGTTCCGATCCAGCCGAACTCACGCGCGCAAACGACCGAGAGCAGATACAGCCCGATATTTGTCGGAGAGGTCCGATGCGCGACCGCGGGCGCAGGATCGTCCTGAAAATTGTCGGGCGGCAGCATGTTGTCGGCCGGCGTGACGAAAGTCTCGAAGAAGCGCCAGGTGCGGCGCGCGGTCCGCCTCAGCGCCTGCGCATCCGCGTCGGTCATCGGGACGCGAGACGCGGCGGTCGGCGGCAGACTCACAAAACGCGCCACGGCTGGGGAGGCCAGCCAGAGCGCGGCGAAGGGAAGCGCGACCGGCCAGGACCCATGGCGAGACGTCAGCGCGACAGTCGCTGCAACCGCCCCAGTGATGATCGCGCCCCGCATCCGGCAAGCGAAACCGATGAGATCCAGGCGGGGACCGATGGTCGCCTGCGCGGCTGGAATCCATTCGAGCAGATGGCGTCGGCTGACGCCGAGGCGCCAGAGGGTTCGGCCGATTGCGTCGGCCATGAGCCACGCCTGATCCGCCAGGAACGTGACGGTCAATGCCGAGAGGGACAACGCAAGGCCTGCATCGCCGCCCAGTGCGCGCATATGGCTCGACATCGTCACGCCAGGCCGCCGCGGCGGAATGGCGGCGACGACCGGAACAAGCGTCGGCAACGCGATCGTCAGGACGACGAACAGCGTCCAGATCAACGCGCCATGAACCGGTAAAGTCCAGCCAACGAGCAAGGCGAGCAGCGCGGCGGGCGCCGACAGCGTGCGGCGCAGATTGTCCAGCATCTTCCAGCGGCCAATCGGCGGAAGAGCGCTCGGCTCCGTTACGGTTCCCGATTGCGGCGGCGCTCGCCCAAAAATCCAGGGCAACAATTGCCAGTCGCCGCGAGCCCAGCGGTGATGGCGAATGGCGCCGACATCATAGCGGGCCGGAAACTCCTCGACGACCTCCACATCCGAGGCGAGTCCGGCGCGCGCGAACACGCCCTCGAACAGATCGTGGCTGAGGAGGGTCGAGTCCGGCGCGCGGTTTGCAAGCGCAGCCTCGAACGCGTCGACGTCGTATATGCCCTTTCCGGCGTAGGATCCCTCCCCGAACAGATCTTGATAGACGTCGGACACGGCCGAGGCATAAGGGTCAATTCCGCTCACGCTCGAGAAGATTCGCTGGAACAGCGAGCCTTCCCTGCCGATCGGCAGCGACGGCGTGACGCGAGGCTGCAACACGGCGTAGCCCTCGACAACCCGGCGCCCGTCGGCGTCAAGGCGCGGCCGATTCAGCGGATGCGCCATCTTGCCGATCAGGCGACGCACCGCATCGCGCGGCAATCGCGTGTCGGAATCGAGCGTCACGACATAACGGACGCCGGTCGGGACCGTCGGGAGTCCTGACCCCACGTCCATGAAACTCGTGTCCGTCGCCCCTCGGAGCAGCCGATTGAGTTCGTGCAGCTTGCCGCGCTTGCGTTCCCACCCAATCCACCGCGATTCGCCTTCATTCCAAACGCGGCGCCGATGCAGAAGGAGGAAACGGATACCACCCGGCGCAGGGCCGTAACGCTGATTGAGTCGTGCGACCCCATCCGCCGCGATCGCGAGCAGCGCAGCATCGCCGTCGGCGACTTCGGCCGCAGCGTCGGTCCAATCGCTGACCAGCGCAAAGTGCAGATCCCCTTCAGGGCTCGCGAGGTAGTGAATTTCCAGGCGCTCGATCAGCTCTTCTATGCTGTCCGGAGTTGTGAGCAGGGTTGGAACGGCAATGAGCGTCCGCAGGTCGGCGGGTACGCCATCGAGCAGTTCGAGAGCTGGAAGAAGCGTTGCGGCAAAGCCGACGTTGACTCCGCGATTGACGAAAGCCACCGCAGCGTCGATGGCGGGGATGGCGCCGAGCACGCCGAGGAGCGCCAGCATCGCCAAGTCCACTCCGGCCGCGAAAAGCGCGAGCAGCGGCGCCGCAAGAAGGACCGCGCCGACCACAGAAATCGCCGTCAAGTAGCCGCTGATACCGACCGATCGGTTGATCCGCGCCGCCAGGTCTCGCATCTGTGGATGATATTGAATCGCCTTTTCGAAGGCGGAGCGCCCACCGCCGATCAATATGTATCCCGTGTCGCCGTGTCGGGCTCGCTCTGTCGCAGGGGCTTCGGCCGCGGCCTGTCTTGCCGCGAGCACGGCCGCGGCGGCGATATCGAGTTCCGTGCGGTTCGACCCGCGCGAAAGTTCCTCCACAGCGCTGCGGTAGAGCGTACGCGTCGGGAAGTCCATGCTGTCGAAGTCGCTGTTCGCCGCAAGAATGTCGTCGACGAGGCTCAGCCGCTCGAACAATTGCTTCCAGTCGGCGTCGGAGATCCGACGCAAGCTGGTAATGATGTTGCGAACGGAGACATTCGCGGCGCCTTGCTGGCGATGAACATCGCGCACCGCCGAGTCCGCCGTCTCATCCTGGACCGCCAGGCGCTCGTCAAGCCATTTCAAGGCCGGCGTGACCTTCGGATCCTGATCGCGCAAGCGATGGACGAGCTGGACCGCGAAGGCTTGCGAGAGCGCTTGGCGCTCATGCGTCGCGAGAACGGCGGCGGCAGACTCAGCGGGCCTGCCACCGGCGCCCAGCAAGCGGTCGGAAAGGCTGTCCGCGATCTGCCTCTCGGCGCGGCTCGTGGTAATCTGGCGCGCAAGGCGCCCAAGGTTCTCGATCAGAACGATCCGGAGCGTGATTGACACCGCCCACAGTTCGCCGATGGTCAGCGGCTGCACCTCTTGGTAGGCTTTGACGAAGCGAACCAGTGTCTCGGGATCGAAGCGGCTATCGGAATGGGCCACGAACGCCCAGGCGATGCCGAAGACCCGGGGATAGCCTGCGAAGGGCCCAGCCGCGAGCTTGGGAAGCTGGCGGTAGTATCCGGGCGTCAGGTCTGATTGAATTGTGTGGATTTGCTTTTCCACGAGATGATAATTGTCGACGAGCCATTCTGACGCGGGTGTTATCGGGCGTCCCTCATCGATCGCCTGGACGGCGGAAAGATACGACTTCAGCAACACCGTTCGATTGTCGGCGAGCCGCCTCGCGAGCAGTCGCCCCTTGGTCTTGCGAGACGACACGATCTGCGCGACCGCAAGCGAGCGCGCATGATCCTCGAGGCGCTCGACGCTGAAAAGTTCTTCGCGGACGGGCTCTTGGTTGTTCCAGGGCGGCGACAGTCGCGCGCCTTGAAAGGCGCTCCCCAAATAAACCTTCAATTTGGCCTTTCTGCCGCGGGATGCCGCGGAGAATCGCCAGAGCGGAATTGCAGGTCCGTTCCGACTGTTCCCCTACTCGGGGAACTCAAGACATGTCGAAGGGGCGGAGAACTCCGTCCCTTCGGATTTCCGATGTGGCTACAACTCACCGGCGGCCTTTGGCCGCCGACGTCGTGCGGTCAGGCGATCAGTAATCCATGCCGCCCATGCCGCCCATGCCGCCGCCCGGCATGGCGGGCGCATCGGGCTTCGGCCGCTCGGCCACCATCGCCTCGGTCGTGATCATCAGGCCGGCGACCGACGCCGCGTCCTGCAGCGCGACCCGTACGACCTTGGCCGGATCGACGATGCCGGCGCTCAGCATGTCGACATATTGTTCGGTCTGGGCGTCGTATCCGTAGGTCTGGGACTTGTTTTCGAGAATCTTGCCGATGACGATCGAACCCTCGACGCCGGCGTTCTCGACGATCTGGCGGGCCGGCGCCTCGAGAGCCCTGAGCACGATGCTGATGCCGGCCTGGACGTCGGAATTCTCACCCTCGAGCTTTCCGATGGCGGCCTTGGCGCGCAAGAGCGCGACCCCTCCACCCGGAACGATGCCTTCCTCGACCGCGGCCTTGGTCGCGTTCATGGCGTCGTCGACCCTGTCCTTCTTCTCTTTCACTTCGACTTCGGTCGAGCCGCCGACCCGGATGATCGCAACGCCGCCCGCAAGCTTGGCGAGACGCTCCTGCAGCTTCTCCTTGTCGTAGTCGGAGGTCGTGTCCTCAATCTGCGCCTTGATTTGCGTGATGCGCGCTTCGATATCCGCCTTCTTTCCGGCGCCGTCGATGATCGTGGTGTTGTCCTTCTCGATCCGCACCCGCTTGGCGCGGCCGAGCATTTGGAGGGTGACGTTTTCGAGCTTGATGCCGAGGTCCTCGGCGATCAGCGTGGCGCTGCTGAGCACGGCGATGTCTTCGAGCATCGCCTTGCGGCGATCGCCGAATCCGGGCGCCTTGACCGCAGCCACCTTGAGGCCGCCGCGCAGCTTGTTGACGACGAGAGTCGCCAGAGCTTCGCCGTCGATGTCCTCCGAGACGATCAGCAGCGGCTTGCCCGTCTGGACGACCGCCTCGAGGATCGGCAGCATCGGCTGCAGCGACGACAGCTTTTTCTCATGCAGGAGGATGTAGGGCTCCTCGAGTTCGGCGACCATCTTCTCCGCATTGGTGATGAAGTAGGGGGAAAGATAACCGCGGTCGAACTGCATCCCCTCGACGACGTCGAGCTCGGTCTCGAGGCTCTTGGCCTCCTCGACCGTAATGACGCCTTCGTTGCCGACCTTCTTCATCGCCTTGGCGATCATGTCGCCGATCGCCTTGTCGCCATTCGCCGCAATCGTGCCGATCTGGGCGATCTCCTCGGACGAGGCGACCTTCTTGGCTCGCTTTTCGATGTCCTTGACGACCGCGCTTACGGCGAGGTCGATGCCGCGCTTCAGGTCCATCGGGTTCATGCCGGCCGCGACCAGCTTCAGCCCTTCCTTCATGATCGAGGCGGCAAGCACAGTCGCGGTCGTCGTGCCGTCGCCGGCCAGATCATTGGTCTTCGAGGCGACCTCGCGCACCATCTGCGCGCCCATGTTCTCGAACTTGTCGGAAAGCTCGATTTCCTTGGCGACGGTGACGCCGTCCTTGGTGATGCGCGGTGCGCCATAGGATTTGTCGAGAATGACGTTGCGGCCCTTCGGGCCGAGCGTCACCTTCACCGCGTTGTTGAGAATATCGACCCCGCGCAGCATGCGGTCGCGGGCGTCGCCGGAGAATCGTACATCTTTTGCGGACATGGATTTCAATTCCTGAAAAATGAGAGAGGGGACGGGGCGTCAGGCGGCCTTCTTCTTGGCGGAGGCGACGCCCTCGATCACGCCCATGACGTCGGACTCCTTCATGATCAGGAGTTCGTCACCGTCGATCTTGACTTCCGAGCCCGACCACTTGCCGAACAGGACCCGGTCGCCGGCCTTCAGGTCGAGAGGCTGGAGCTTGCCGCTCTCGTCGCGGGCGCCAGGCCCTACCGCGACAACTTCGCCCTCCTGCGGCTTTTCCTTGACCGTGTCGGGAATGATGATGCCGCCCTTCGTCTTGTCCTCGCCCTCGATGCGCCGGATGACGACGCGGTCGTGCAATGGTCGGAATGTCATGGAGATCGCTTTCACGTCGACGGCCCGACCGGCTCGGGAGCAAAGGCCCCGGCTCTCGGCGGCAATCCGACGCTGCCCATATGGCGACTCTTGGCACTCGCCGCAAGTGAGTGCTAACGGTTTCGCTATTAAACATAAATAAAACGTGTAATTTGCGTTGCTGGCCGACCGGTCGTTAAGGCGGCCCGCAGGCCTTTGAATCCGCTGGGCCCGGTCGATAAAAAAGCGCTAATCCGTCGGTTGCCGCGGCTTTAGCGGTCACGCTCGCCAGGGAGAGGTCCAAGTTTCCGTCAGGGCTTTCGAGCCGGAGCGCAGGAACACCCTGAGGTCGGTGCTCTGGCCGGGATCGACGGCGACGTCGACGCCGGCGCGGAAGCCGCGGGTATGGGCGTTGGGCATGATGAAGGTGCGCAGGATCTTGCCGTTCGAGGCCGTTGCGACCGTCTCCACCGTCGATGGGTCGCTCATGTAGTAGGAGAGGTCGCCGCCGCCGAAGTCGATCAGGAACCGGGTTGCCCCGGGATGCAGCGTCTCCATGGACCCGTGCGCGCGCGGCTCGGCGCGGAAGGTCGCCACCGTCCGGCCCGCCGGGCTCAGATCCTGGTCGGTGGTCAGCGACGTGATCCGGTAGGCGTAGGTCAGCGATTTGCCGGCGTCGAGCGCCTCCTTTGGGGCCCAGGCCGCGACGATATTGTCATTGGTCTCGTCGTTGGTCGGGGTTTCCAGCAGCTCCACTCGGCCCTCGCCCCAGGCGTCGTGCGGCTCGATCCAGTAGCTCGGCCGCAGTTCGTAGGCGAGCTCGAGGTCCTGATAGTCGTTGAAGTTGCGGTCCCGCTGCAGGAGCCCGAAGCCGCGCGGGTCCCGGTCGAGAAAGACCGACACTTCGGGATTGACCGGATTGCTGAGTGGCCGCCAGATCCACTCCCCGGCGCCGGTATGCATCAGGAGCCCGTCCGAATCGTGCAGCTCGCTACGGAAATCGTCGGTGAAGCGGTGATCGTTCTTGCCGACGAAGAACATCGATGACAGCGGCGCGAGCCCGATCGTCGGGATCGGCTTGCGGGCGAACAGCGTCACGTTCGCGTCGATGTAGCTCTCCTGACCCGGCACGAGCAGGAAGCGGAAGGCGCCGGTCGCCAACTCGCCGTCGAGCAGCGCATAAATGACGATGGTGTCGGCGGTCGGTTCCGGCGTCTCGATCCAGAACTCCCGGAAGAAGGGAAACTCCTCGTTCAGCCGCGGGCCGGCGCCGATCGCCAGCCCACGCGCTGACAGGCCGTAACGCTGGCCACGGCCGAGGAAGCGAAAATAGCTCGCGCCGAGGAACGACACCACCTCGTCCCAGACGTGCGGGGCGTTGATCGGATAGCGCAGCCTGAAACCGGCAAAGCCCAGGTTGATCGGCAGGTTGGCGCCGATCTTGTTGCGTCCGTAGTCGAACAGGTTGGCCGCATAGGGGATCGGCGCGGGTATGCCGTCGCGCAGCACGTTGACCACGACTGGACGCTTGTAGAGGTGGCCGAGGTGGAAGAGCTCGAGCCGGAACGTCGCGTTGAGCTGCTGGCCGAGCAGCGGCTTGTCCGACTTGAAGCGGATGTCGCGCCACGCGTCGTAGTCGAGATCGTCGAGACCGTCGGGGAGCGCCGGCACGGTCGCGTCGTAGGGCGCCCGGCGAGGTCGTGCGCGCGCTTCACCACATCCGGATAGCCGAAGGGCGACGGCGCGCCGCCCTGCGGCGCATCGCTCTGGGCGAAGGCGGGCGCAGTCAGGGGGCGCCCGCAAGGACGGCCGCGCCGACGATCAGCGCGCGACGGGACAATTCAGCCATAAGGAATCATAGGGTGGGAGAAGGACGACGTGGCCGGGCGTACCGCTTCGTCCGCACGAAAGCAACAGGCGGGGCGGGCTCAATACGGCAACGGCGCGAGCGCGGTATTGAGATTGTTGGCCTTGTACAGCCGACCTTCCAACCCGACCGAGAGGTTCGGCGTGACCTGGTAGGTGAAGCCCATGCCGACCGTGCCGACCGCCTGAACCGCCCCGGGACCTGAAAAGGCGCTATTGAGGGCGTCGAGCGGGCTGAGCGCCGCGTCGGCGAAAGCGGTCGGGCGCGCGAGGTCGACGCCTGCGATCAGATAGGGCGTGAACTGGCCCATGCGGTAGCCGACCGTCGCCTCGCCGCCAGCGAAGGCGGTCCCGGTGAACCGTGTGAATCCCGCCGGCGTCGCCAGGAGGAACGGCTCGTAGCCGCTTGTCGCGCGCACGCCGACGACGACGCCGTTGTCGAAGATGTGATCGTAGCCGAGGTAGCCCTCGCCCCCCACGCCGCCCTTCACGCCCTTGCCGCCCCATGCCGAAATCCCCGTGCCGACATAAAGCCCCGACCACGGGTTCGATGCCGGCGCATCCGCCGCGGACGACAGGGCGGGATAATTCGAGGGGCCATTCGGCAGATCCGCGGCGAGCGCGCGTCCGCCGAAAGCCGACGCCGCCAGGCATCCGAAGATGAGGGATTTGGAGAGGACAACGCTACGCATGGGTCTCCGCCAGACGGTCGAGCAGGCGCAACCGGTATGCCAGAACGACCGGGGCCGATTCAAGGCGAGATCATCGAAAAGGCGACCCGGAAAGCGACCGTCGCCGAACGGCAGCGCCCACCACGCTCGCTCTGGACAAGCCTGCGATCGGCGCCTATAAGCCGCGAGCCGTTCGTGTCCATGACGCCGGCGCCCAGGTAGCTCAGTTGGTAGAGCATGCGACTGAAAATCGCAGTGTCGGTGGTTCGATTCCGCCCCTGGGCACCATCGAAGCCAAAGACTTAGAGCAATGGGAGCGCTGGAGGTCCTGGTTCCTCTGGATGGCGGGGCGACGCATTCGGCTGTTCGCGTCGACCATCTCGCGCCTCTGGCTTAAAGGTTAGAGGGCGGGGGCGGGCGCCACTTCCGCCGCTTCCTTCCACCTCTCCTCGTCTGCGCCGCCGCTTTCCTCTTCCGATCATCAGCATGCCGTCCGCCAGCGGATCCTTGCGACAATCATCTCGCGCAGGAAATGGGAGCGCCTCGTAGACCGTCGGCTCGCGCGAGATCGACCAGCTCCTGCGGTTTTGCGTCCGCGACAATTCCTTCGTCAGCGGTCCGCCTGAGCGAGACCGCTCACGCCGGCCCGAATCCTCCCTTCCGGCTTTTCGCGTCGCCTCGAAGCCCCAATATTCGGTTCGGCGGGCTCACATCGTCGTTTCTCCAAAACAGGGCGTCGCCACGAATTCGCCCCGATTGTTTCGTCGCCACGCCGTAAATCGACACCAAGGTATCGCCAATTCCATGGCGCAATGGCCGCATGGTCCGCTTGCCGCTATGTCCTCGGCGTCGAATTCAAGTCGGCCTCAAGTCTAGATGACGTCATTAGGGTCAGCGCTGGAGGGCCAGGCCGCAGATCCCAGGCGATAAATTGCTCATTCCCGGTACGATCAGAGCGTAGGTGGGACGCCGGCAAACGTCGCCGCCGCCCGAGATCCTGAGCGGCGAGACTGTAACGCTTGAACGATTTTCGCGAGAACCCAATGACCGGATTGAAAGACAGCGCTCGCGGCGAGCTGACTTTGGCGCCGCCGTCCTCAGCGGACCCTCTGCTGAGGCATTTTGATCGCGTGCGTACGACTTCGGTCGCGCTCGTGGGCGGACTGTCTGACGCAGACGTCAGCGCGCAATCGATGCCTGACGCCTCGCCGAGCAAATGGCACCTGGCGCACACGACGTGGTTCTTCGAGACGTTCGTCCTGCGGGACTTCGTCCGCGGCTACCGGCCGTTCAATTCCGCGTTCGCCTTCCTCTACAACAGCTACTACGAATCCGAGGGGGAGCGCGTCGCGAGGCCGTCCCGCGGCATGCTGACCCGCCCGTCGCTCGACGAGGTCCTGGCGTACCGCGGACATGTCGACCTAGCCTTGAAGCGGGCGCTCGCCAGTCTGCCGGCGCCGGCGCGGAGCTTGGTCCTGCTCGGGTGCAATCACGAGGAGCAGCATCAGGAGCTGCTCCTGACCGACCTTCTTCACCTGTTCGCCCAGAACCCGCTCCTTCCGCAAGCCTATGCGCCCGGCCATGTTCCCGTCGGCGGCGCGACCGACGCCTTGCGCTGGGTCGAGGGCCGTCAGGGTCCGGCCGATATCGGGCACGACGGCCGGGGCTTCGCTTTCGATTGCGAAGGGCCGCGCCACACAGTCTGGCTGGCGCCGCACGCGCTGGCGGATCGCCTCATTACCAATGGCGAATGGCGCGACTTCATCGAAGACCGGGGCTACGGCACAGCGAGCCTCTGGCTGTCGGACGGCTGGACATGGGTGCGACAGAACGGGATCGAGGCGCCTTTGCACTGGCGTCGCGATGAAAGCGGCGCCTGGACCGGCCATTTCGGGCTCGGCGGAGTCGAGCCGATCGATCCTGCCGCTCCGGTGCGGCACGTCAGTTATTACGAGGCCGACGCCTTCGCGCGATGGGCCGGCGCGCGCTTGCCTACCGAAGGCGAGTGGGAAAGCGCCGCCGACGGCCTGGACGATGAGCAGGGAACCTTCTTGGACGGTCCTGGCGCGCTACGGCCCGCAACCGCCGCCGCCGGGGACGGAATTCGTCAGCTGTTCGGCGATCTGTGGGAGTGGACCGCGTCGGCGTTCCTTCCGTATCCGGGCTTTCGCCCGGCGGCGGGCGCAGTCGGCGAGTACAACGGAAAGTTCATGTCGGGCCAGTTCGTCCTGAGAGGCGGGAGCTGCGCCACGCCGCGGGGGCACGTGCGTGCGAGCTATCGCAACTTCTTCTATCCGCACCAACGCTGGCAATTCACCGGCGTCCGCCTCGCAAAGGATATCTGATCGATGCTCCGCACAGACGGCCAGGCTATGCTCCGGACGGACGATCGTCCGCCGTTCGCCGCGGATCCCGCTTTTCGACGCGACGTCCTGGAGGGACTGGCGGCGCGACCGAGGACGATCCCGCCGCGCTGGTTTTACGATCGTACCGGTTCGGCGCTGTTCGAAGAGATCACGACGTTGCCTGAATATTATCTGACGCGGACCGAGCGATCGCTGCTGCAGAGCGCGGCGACCGAAATCGCCTCGCTTGTCGGCGCAGGGCGCGCAGTCGTCGAATTCGGCTCCGGCTCCTCGTCCAAGACGCCCATTCTGCTGAGCGCGCTCCGTCCGGCGGCCTATGTGCCGATCGATATTTCAGGCGACATGCTCAGGGAATCGGCTTCAAAACTCGCGACCATGTTTGCCGGGCTGCCGATATGCCCGATCGAGGGGGACTTTACCCATGCGGTGCGCCTTCCGCCGGCGGCCGAGCGGCGACCTCGGATCGGATTCTTTCCTGGCTCCACCATTGGCAACCTGCTGGTTCCGGACGCCGTGAATTTGCTGCGGGCGATGGCGTCGACCTTGGGCGGCGGTTCGATGCTGTTGATCGGCGTCGACCGGATCAAGGACGAAAGTCTTCTCTTGCCCGCGTACGACGACGCGGCGGGGGTGACGGCTGCGTTCAATCGCAATATCCTGCATCGGATCAACCGGGAGCTGCGGGGATCGATTCCCGTCGAGGCCTTTCGCCATCTGGCGCTTTGGAATGACCAGGAGGCGCGGATCGAAATGCACCTCGAGGCGGAACGCGACGTCGAGTTCGGGGTGGACGGCCATGTCTTTCGGATGGCCGAGGGCGAGACGATCCACACGGAAAACAGCTTGAAATACGGGCTGCGGGACGCCCGGGTTCTGCTTCGCGCCGGCGGCTGGTCGCCGATGACGACGTGGACGGATCGAGACGAGCTTTTCACCGTCATTTTGGCGCAGGCGACCGCCCCATAGCCTAGCCGCCTCGATCGGCGGGCCGTTCTCGTTTCCGAACATGACCGCGTCGGGGCCGCGACGGAGAAAGCAGGGGCGACAAGATCATTTCGGGACGATCGCATGGCGATCCTGATCCGATCGCTGGCGCCTCAAGAGTCAGGCGGCGGCCGATGGCGGATCCGGCGGGGCCCCCTTTCCATCCTGTGATCGCCCGGGCGACGCGCCCGCCGACGATCCTGCTTGCCTGTTAGCAGGCGGTTTTCTTGCGTCGTGGTTTGCGGCTCTATCAGGAAAACCGTGCGATGTCATTGGGTTGCTGGCTTTGCAACGCGCCGGTTGCGGGCTGGAACAGGCAAAGGAACAGGCGCCATAACAGGCTCGGAACAGGCGCCGAACAGGCAATTATCAGGCCGGATCCGGCCAGAACAGGCGAAAGGAAGCGAGGCGCGAGATCCGGCGCCGCCAGGTTGCAGAGCGCGGCCAGGAGTCCGTTCCCACGATCGAGGCGCGCCTGCGGAGGCCGAGCGACGACCAGATCCTTTCGCCGCCTCAGGCCTCGCCGGCGTCCGACCCGTGCCGGGCCTGGCGGGCCTGAATGATCGCGATTCCGAACAGCGAGAATGCGATGACCGCAAAAGAGACGCCGGTCGTCGCGGCGCCAAGCGCATCAATATCGGGGGTCGTCACGGTCGTCGTCAGCGCCTGCAACTCCATCGGCAAGGTGTTGCGCTCGCCCATGGCCTGACTCGAACGGGCGATCTCGTCCCAGGAAAGGGTAAACCCAAACAGCCCGACGCCGATGACGGACGGCAGGATGATGGGCAGGACGACGTGCCGCGACGTCCGCCACGAGGAGGCGCCCAGGTCGCGCGCCGCCTCCTCGTAGCGACTGTCGAAACGATTGAAGATGGCGAACATGACGAGGAGGCCGAACGGCGACGTCCATGTGAGGGGGGCGCCGAGGCCGGAGGTGAAAGTGCCCATCGTCGTCGTCAGGTTTGCGGCCAGCCAGCTCGGGCCGTGAGCCTTCAGAAAGTCGTCGAGCAGCCGGAATTCCAGCGCTATGCCCAAGGACGTCACGATCGAGGGCGCGATCAGGCTGGCCACCGCCACGAAAAACAGCAGATCCGAACCGGCGAACCGCTTTCGGAAGGCGAGGCCGGCGCTCAGAGACAGCAGGACCGTGAGAACCATCACGACCAGGCCGAGCTTCAGCGAGCGCTCGAAAGCGCCGCTGATGTCTACGATGCCGCCGCCGCGCCAGAGGCGTTCGAACCCGTGGAACGACAGGCCGTTCCGCATCCCAAGCCAGCGTACGCGAGCCTCGTCCTTCATCACCGGACTTGGCTCGGGCGATCAGGATGAGGGTTGTCATGTCGCCCTGGCTGGGGAGTTACGCCTCGCCGCTGCGACGGCGAACACAAACTCGCCCCCAATCCCGCCTCTCGACCCGGCAACGGAACGCGCGGCCGAACGCCTGTGGACCGATCCGTGCAGATATGCCTTAATCGCCGCCGAGGGAATGTCGGAGGGGAGCGATGAGCTTGGACGCCCACCAGTTGCTCGGCAAGTCTCAGTCCGAGCTCGACGCGCTGTTCAGCGCCCACGAGGCCGGACCCATCCCGGATGGCGAGGCCGTGGGCACGGCGATCATCGCGCCGGGGACCCCGTTCAGCCCGGAAATCGCCGCCGTCATCAATATTTTCGCGTGGAAGGGCAAAGTCTTCGACGCCAAGGCGGGATTCCTTCGCAACGAGATCCTGACCTTCGGAGTCAGAGCCATCGTCGCCCGCGTCTATAAGGCCCCGAGTTGGCTCGACGGCAAGGAGTGCATCGTCCTCGACTATTCGGAAACGTCTCTGGTCGCCTCCCACGTCCGGGACGAGATCCGCCTCGTCGACACGAGCTTCTACCTCGGCAAAGTCTATTGGGACTCGAAGCGGCTGATCGATTTCGCGCTGGACTTCCGCAAAGCGGGCGCCGCAGCGTAAGTCCGCCGGGCGTCGCATTCAGCGAACGCGGCGAAGCGGGAGGGGAACCATGAGGCTTGGCGGGGGGCCATGACGCCCCAGGACCATCTGATCATCGTTTCGGCTGTCGCGGCGGATCGCGTCGCGGACCTTCGCGCCTTGCTCGCGACCATGACCCTGCCGGGATTGCCAGGCGCGGCCGATCCCGCAAACCCGATTCTCCCCTTTGGCCGGTTCGACACGATCCACTTCGCTCGCCTCATTGTGCTCGAGGACAACACCCTCGGCGACCGCGCCGTCTATCCGGACCTGCCGAAGACCGAGCCTGTCTATCTCTGCCTGATGATCGACTGCGACGGCGATGCGAGCGAACTCATGCGGCGGATCGCCGAGGACTGTCCCGGACTGAGGCGGGCGCTCGAATTCTGCGTGGATTTCGCCGCCGACGCCGATCTCGAGCGCTGGATGGAGGCCCATCGGATCGGATCGGCCGCGTCCTATGTCAACTGGGTCGGCCGCACGGTCGTCCAGGCCCGCGAGGAGGCGCGCCTGAGGACGCTTCTGCGCGAGGCGCTGCCGAACGTCGAGGCGCGCGAGCCGCAGCTCATATTCGAGCGCCTGCGCGCCGTGGTCGGACCCCATGTCTCGCTGACGCCGCCGGGCCCGACCCCGTCCGCGTGGCGCAACGCCAACCTGGTTCACCTGCTGGCGCCGATCGTCGTCGCCGTCGCGCTCCTCGTTTTTATCCCTCTGGCGACCATCGTCGTCGCCGTCGTGGGCTTGATCCTGGTCCTGATCGTGCTGAGGCGCCGGGAGCTCAGCGATCCGATCGTCGCCAACCCCTACGATCCGGCCTGGGTCGCCAAGCTGCGCCTCGGCGAGGATCACGACGTCACCAACCAGTACACTGCGATGGGCTCGATCAAGCCCGGCCGGTTCCGGCTCGGACTGGAGCTCGTCATCCTCTTCGCGATCGACTGGGCGGCCCGGCACGTCTTCACCCGCGGCAATCTCGGCCGCATCGGCACGATTCACTTCGCCCACTGGGTCCTCATCGACGGTCGCCGCCGCGCCTTCTTCTGCAGCAATTACGACGGCGGTCACGAGGCCTATATGGACGATTTCATCAACAAGGCCGGCTTCGGACTGAATCTGTCGTTCTCGAGCGCGATCGCCTATCCGCAGACCGACTGGCTGATCAAGAAGGGCGCGTGGCGCGAGATGGACTTCAAGCGTTTCCAGCGCCGGCACCAGATTCCGACCGACGTTTGGTACAAGGCCTATCCGGGTCTGACCGCGCGCGATCTCGAGCGCAACGCGCGCATCCGCAACGGCTTCGAGAAGCCGGCGATGAGCGACGACGAGATCCGCCGTTGGCTGCTGGAAATCTGAGGGGCGCCCATGTTCCGTCGCGACGTCGACCGCCCCGACATCCAGGCCCTCGCCTATACCGCCTTCGGCTCGCTGACCGGCGCTGCCTATGTCCTCCTTCGGGTCGTCGACGCGCCGGCGGCGCGGCGCTTTCTCGGCGCGCTGAGGCTGGCCTCGGTCGCGGACCTCGAAGCGGCGTCGCTGAGGGAGGCGACCCAATGCGCGCTCACCGCGGCCGGCCTGAGGGCGCTCGGCGTGACGGAAGCCGTGGTGCAGCGGTTCGATCCGGAGTTCGTCGAGGGCATGGCCGGCGACCCGAACCGGTCGCTGCGCCTCGGCGACACGGGCGCCAATGCGCCGGAGCGATGGGCTTGGGGCGTCGGCGCGCGCGAACCGCATGTGGCGGTCATGCTGTTTGCGGACCCGGCGCGCCTCGGCGACCTCGAGCGCGCCACACGCGACGCGGCGGAAAAGAGCGGTTTCGCCGTGATCGATGCGTTGCCGACCACCGATATGGGCGGCGTTGAGCCGTTCGGCTTCGCCGACGGCGTGTCGCAGCCGACGTTCGACTGGGACGAAGCGCGCAAGGCCGGGACAAAGGCCGATCGGACCTTCACCAACCGGATCGCTCTCGGCGAAATCTTGCTCGGCTACTACAACGAATACGGCTTTCGCGCCGATTCGCCAAAGCTGGACCCAGGCGATCCGAACGCGGACGTCCTCGTTCCGGCCGCGGCGCCGCAGGGGAGCGCGACCTCGGCCGCAACGGCTCCTATCTCGTCTTTCGCCAGCTTGCCCAGGACGTGCGCGGCTTCTGGCGATGGGTCGCCGAAGAAGCCGGACGCGCCGGCGCCGACCCCGAGGTCCCTCGCCGAGGCCATGGTCGGACGGCGCATGAACGGCGAGCCGTTGCCCGACTTCGAGACCGGCCTCGGCCTGCCCGGCGTCGATCCGGCCGACCGCGGCGTCAACGGCTTCCTGTTCGAGGCCGACCCGGAGGGGCTCATGTGCCCGATCGGCGCCCATATCCGGCGCGCCAATCCGCGCACCGGCGACGCCCCGCCGGGCGTCTCCGGCGCCATCGACAATCTTCTGGCGACGCTCGGCCTGACCACCCGCCGTCAGCGCGACCCGACCTCCTCGACCCTGCCCTGGGAAACGAACACGACGGTCTGGCCCACCCTGCGCCACGAAGACGACGCGATCGCCTCGGCTCGCTTTCACCGCATCCTGCGCCGGGGCCGGGAGTACGGGACCCGGATCGACCGCTCCGCCGCGCCCGATCCCTCGACGCCCGACCCGGACGCCGGGCTTCAATTCCTCTGCCTCAACGCCAATATCGCCCGCCAGTTCGAGTTCGTGCAGGGCGCCTGGCTCGCCAACGCCAAGTTTGGCGCCTTGACCGGGGAGCAGGACCCGCTCATCGGCAACCGCGAGCCGTTTCCGGCGCCTCCGCTCAGCGACGCGCCGCTGCGCACCGACAGCTTCACCCGGCCGAGCGCCGAACCGCGCTGCCGGCGCGCCGTCGCCATGCCGCAGTTCGTCACGGTGAAGGGCGGCGCCTATTTCTTCATGCCGGGGCTCGCGGCGCTGAAATGGATCGCAAGCCTTTGAGCTGAGCTATTCCGCAGGCTCGGCGATCCTGACGGCGGTCGCCGCTTCTCCGAAAACTTCGTCGCCGGTCGGCTCGATGTGCTCGACCCCGTTCATCTTCTGCCGGAAGACCGCCATCTCGTCGTACATGCGCTTGCGCGCCCGGCTCTGGTTGCCGAGCGGCCGGTGGTCGGGCAGGCAATGCCACGGGTTGAAGCGCAGGTTGCGGGTGAAGGCGAACTGGTCGGGATGGTCGAAGGTCTGCGCCGGGATGTGCAGGGTCGCGACCGGGATGCGCGGCGACAGGCGCGTCGGCCACATGACCGCGTTGTTCTCGATCGGCATCAGGAACGGGTCGGTCTGGAGTTGCACGCGCAGCTCGAACTCGACTCCGCCGCGGTCGAGCGTGCGCACCATGTTGTCACGCAGGTAATTGTCGGCGGGCTTGAACGGCAGGCCGGGAATCGACTTGGGAACCTGGGTCAGCGGCCAGAAACTGTACTGCATCGCCTGCCCCGGCCCCATGAGGTAGGGCACGCAGGAGTAATAGGTCTGTCCAAGCGGATTGGTCTGGGTCTCGTTCCATAGCCCCTGCATGATGAAGTCGAGCAGATGGGTCGCGCGCGGGTCGAAGAAATAGAACACCGGCAGATGCCGTCGGCTCCAATATTGCAGCCGCGCGTTGGCCATGACGTCGGGCGTGACGAAGCTCGGCGTGCAGACGGCGGTGAAATCCTGCGTATGCTTCTCGTCGTCCCAAATCTTTACGCCCGGGACGCCCATGACCTTGAGGCTGATGCTGCCGAAGCCGACGTCGTTGATGTCCGGTTCGATATGCGGGCCGGGGCCCGAGAAGCGCACCCAGCAGCGATAGGTCGCGGGCGTGGCGAACAGCCCCTTGCGCAGCCGTTCGGGAAGGCCGTCGTGGATTCGGAGCTCTCCGCGCACCAGCCCGTGGGTCTTGGTGTTGCCCGCGCGCTCGAAGCCGCCGCGCGGAAAATCGCGCACGAGGTGCCGGCGCATCTCGTCGATCATCGACTGCACCCCTTCGTCCTCGCCGGGGAGCGGCGTCTCCTCGGCGAGGCCGACCGGCTCGCGGCTGCGCCGGACGTTGATCAGCCAGGTCGTCGCGAGGGCGATCGGCATGCGGAGGGTTGCGTCGAACGCCGGCCGCAGGAACGGCTGTTCGATCCGCCGCTCGAGGTGCAAAAAGAGCTCGAGAAGCTTGTGAAGGAGCCTGAGGAACATTGCCGCCGCTCCCATCATCGCCGGCGTTCGCGCGCCACGCATCGTTGTCGGGCCGCGCCATCGTCGAGGGCGTGCGCGCCCGGGCTGTCAAACTGCCACACAAGGCGCGGCGTGGAAAGCGAGCGGCGCGGGGTCAAGCCGACATACGCTCGGCATCGACTTCGGCGTCCGACCGGTTCATGGAATCAGGCGTGCAGCGCCCAACGCCCCTCTCCGCCTGGATGCGTCGCGTGATCGGCGCTTGCGGCGCGCTGCTCGTTCTGGAGTCGCCGCGCACAGCCGCGCAGGACGCAGCTTCGTCCGATCAATCGCACCCGCCCGCTGCGGTTGCCTCTCC
Source organism: uncultured Alphaproteobacteria bacterium (assembly GCA_963816065.1). Classification (GTDB taxonomy): domain Bacteria; phylum Pseudomonadota; class Alphaproteobacteria; order Rhizobiales; family Beijerinckiaceae; genus Roseiarcus. The sequence continues at coordinate 332,982 of CAWFJG010000026.1, forward strand.
CGCCCCGCTCGCCGCTCCGCCCGAATTGGGAACGGGCCCTGCCGGCGACGCGCTCACGCCGCGAAACCTGCTTCAGCTCCAGTACGAGCTCAAGACCGCGCCCGGCACGGACCTGAACGGAAACCCGGACACCGTCACCACCGAGACGCTCAAGCTCCGCGGCGATCTGAGCGTCAATCTGAGTTCGCAATGGCAGATCGTCTTTCGCGGCGATCTCCCCGTCCTCGCCAAGAACCCGGTGAGCGACAGCAATCCGGATGGCGGGTTCATCGGGGGCGTCGGCGACGCGGACATCCAGGCCGCGCTGATCCATCAGATCGACAGCCGCTGGAAGCTGGGCGCCGGCGTCCGCCTGATCGCCCCGACCGGCGCCGACGTCTTCGGCTCCGGCAAGTGGCAGGTCGAACCCGTGGCCGGAATCCGCTACGGACTGCCGGAACTCGGCCGGGGCAGCTATTTCGAACCGCTCGTCCGATGGGACGCCAGCTTCGCCGGCGACCCGAACCGCAAAGCCATCAACAATTTGCGGTTCGCGCCGATGGTCAATTTCGCGCTGCCGGACGGGTGGTTCTTTACCCTGTATCCGAGCACAGCCATCCGCTGGAATTTCGGCGATCCCGTCACCGGCCAGACCGGTAGGCTCTTCGTGCCGTTTGACGCGCGAATCGGAAAAGCGTTCAGCGACCGCTTGAGCGCATCGCTCGAGATCGGCGTCCCGATCGTGAAACAATACCCGGTCTATGATTTCATGACCGCGCTCAGGGTCAATCTGACGTTCTGAAGGACCGCGAGCGTCGAGCTCGTCGAGCAGAAGGGATGTCCGTCTTTGCCCGTCCAAGCCTTGCGCGTGGGCCGGGAAAGCGGCAAGGATGCGCATGGAGGGCCGAAAGGGCGCGCCGCCGGCGAATGCGCGGAAGCGCCAGCCCCCGATCGGGAGCAGCGACTTCCTCAACAGGAGGCCGGCATGGGGTGGTCAGGACGCCTAGGCGCAAAAGTCCTTCTGTTCGCGTGGGCGATGGCGGGCGCTGCCGGTCCCGCGCTTGCGGCGCCGGCGCCGGTCGACGAGGCCCAGCGCGCCGGTCGGACCGAGGCGTCGCTGCCGCAGGCGAGCGAGGACTTCTTCCACGCCATGGACAACGGCGTCGCGCTGACGCCGGACGAGGTCAAGGGCCGCAACATGTGGCTCGTATGGACCGGCGGCGACGACCGCTTCTGGGACCAGGTGACCAAGAACAGCCTCGCCACCTTCGATCTTCTCAAGATCGTCACCTCGCATCCGAGCCAGACCTACTGCGACGGCGCCCGCTGCGACCGCGACTCGCGCTGGCGCTGGCTCGGGGCGGTCAACGAACCCTGCTTCGAAAAGCCGGCCGGTCCCGATCCGAAGCGCTTCGGCCTCTGGCTCGACGCGCGCGGCGCGAACTGCGCGCCCGATCCGTTCGAGGACGAGAGCAAGTATCCGGGGGTCAAGATCGGCGCCCGCGGGACGACCTTCAAGGACGGCTCGAGCCTGCCGGTCGGCTCCTACTTCGGCGCCGCGACCGGCGTCGCTCGGCCTGCGGCTGTTCCCGAACCCCGACTTCGACCAGGCGGCGAAGGACAAGTGGGACCCCGAGCGCTATTACACCGACCCGAACTACTACCAGGATCCGAAGCTCGTGCGACCCTACCGGGTCGGCATGGCCTGCGGCTTCTGCCATGTCGGCCCGAGCCCGATCCACCCGCCGGCCGACCCGGCCCATCCGCAATGGGCCGATCTCAACTCGACCGTCGGCGCGCAATATCTCTGGATGGACCGGGTGTTCGTCTGGAACGCGGACTCGCAAGAACTTTCTCTATCAGCTCGTGCATTCCTATCCGCCGGGCACGATGGACACCTCGCTCGTCTCGACCGACTACATCAACAACCCGCGCACCATGAACGCGGTCTACCTGCTCGGACCCCGGCTGGCGCAAGCCAAACTGTGGGGCAGGGAGACGCTCGAGGGCGCGCAACTCGACAACAAGCAGCTTTCCGGCACATTCGACCCGCCGGCGACCTCCTGGTCGCCGCGCGTCCTCAAGGACGGCTCGGACTCGGTCGGCGTGCTCGCGGCGCTGAATCGCGTCTATATCAACATCGGCCTCTACAGCGAAGAATGGATGCGTCACTTCAATCCGTTCTTCGGCGGCAAGGCGATCGACGCGATCCCGATCGCGACGGCGGAAGCCAACTCCGCCTATTGGCGCGCGACCGAGGCCGGCACGCCGTCCATGGCCGAGTTTCTGGTCAAGGCTGGCCAGCCCGACCGGCTCGCCGACGCGCCCGGCGGCGCCAAGTACCTGACCGCCGACACGGCCACGCTCGAGCGCGGCAAGCATGTGTTCGCGGCCACCTGCGCCCGCTGCCATTCGAGCAAGCTGCCGGACGAAGCGCGCGCCAAGCTCGATCCGGGCGGTTGCTCGGGCCCGGACTACCTGGCCTGCTTCAAGCGCTACTGGGCTTACACCGAAACCGACGAGTTCAAGGCCAAAATGCAGGCCATCGTCGCCGCGCCCGACTTCCTGAAGGACAATTATCTCTCGACCGACGCCCGCATCCCGGTGACCCTGCTCAGGACCAACGCCTGCAGCCCGCTCGGCACCAACGCGATCCGCGGCAACATCTGGGATAATTTCTCGTCAGAGACCTACAAGACCCTGCCTTCGGTCGGGACGGTCACCGTGCAGGACCCGTTCACCGCCGAGAAATGGCCGTTCCGGATGCCGGGCGGAGGACTCGGCTTCACCCGCGTGCCGTCGCTGGTCGGCATCTGGTCGACCGCGCCGTTCCTCGTCAACAACCGGCTCGGGCCCGTTCTCCGAGGATCCGTCGGTCGACAGCCGGATGAAAGTGTTCGACGCTTCGATCGAGCAACTCCTGTGGCCCGAGAAGCGTGTGCGCGAGCCCGGCTTCGACGGCTTCATCGTCCGCACCACCGAGCCCAGCGAGGTCCTGATTCCCAAGCGCAGCGTCCCGGTCGAGCTCGAGAACCTGATCGGCGCGCTGCCGGCGATTCCGTTCCGCAAGGTGTTCGACCGGAACGGCGACTTCAGGCTCGGCCCGATCCCGAAAGGCTTCCCGATCAGCGTCGCGGCGAACTTCCAGTCGCGCTTCGACATCCCGCTCGGCAAGCGCCTCGCTCACGACGCCGCCTTCGCAGACCTCGCGTTCGATGCGGCGCGCAGCTGGCCGAGCCTCGATCTCAGCGACGGCGCCAAGACGCTGTCGTGGGCTGCGAACCTGAGAATGCCGCTGCGGACGCTGCTCAAATGCCCGGATTTTGTGGTCAACCGCGGCCACTACTTCGGTGACGCGATGTTCAACGCCACCGAAGGGCTGAGCGACGACGAGAAGGCCTTTGGGACCGAGCCGGTCCTGAGCGACGACGACAAGCGCGCGCTGATCGCCTACCTCAAGACCTTCTGACATGGCCGAACCGGAGGACGAGGCGGTCGACTACGTCGTCGTCGGCTCGGGCGCGGGCGGCGGAGACGCTGGCGGCGCGCCTCGCCGAGGCCGGCATGAGCGTGCTCGTGCTGGAAGCCGGCGCCGATCCCGCGACCCTTCGGGCCGAGGGTCTGCCCGAGGACTACGACGTTCCCGCCTTCCATCCGTTCGCCACGGAAAACCCGGCGATCGCGTGGAACTATCGGGTCCACGACTTCGGCGACGACGCGGGGCGCCGGCCCGGCTTCGACGCGGTTGGGCGGCCGGGCGTCCTCTATCCGCGCGCCTCGACGCTCGGCGGCTGCACGGCCCACAACGCCATGATTTTAATGGCGCCGAGCGACTCGGACTGGAATGCGATCGCGGCGCTGACCGGCGATCCGTCGTGGCGCGCCGAGGTCATGCGCGGCTACTTCCGGCGCCTCGAGAACTGCCGTTACCGGCCGCTCTGGCGCCTCATCGCCCGCCTGACCGGCGGTCGGGTCGACCCGACCGGGCACGGCTGGCATGGCTGGCTCGATGTCGAAGTTCCGGCGCCCGTCGAGGCGTTCGGCGACCGGCGTCTGATCACGACGATCCTCGGCGCGATCGGCGCCGATCTCGACGCCGACGGCCGTTTCGGACTCGCCAGGCTCGGGCGGGCGATCGGGCGGCTGATCGAGCGGAAGCGGCGTCTCCTCGACGGGGAAGGCGATCCGAACGACAAGCGGCTGCAGGGGCGGCTAGCGGAGGGCTTGACGCTCGCGCCGCTGTCGACGTCGAACGGACGCCGTCGAGGCGCGAGGGAGCGCCTCGAGGGCGCGATGAAATCACACGGCCTTCGCGTCGTCTTCGAGGCGCTCGCGACCCAGGTCCTGTTCGACGACCGCCTGCGCGCCGTCGGCGTCGAATACCGTTCGGGACGCGATCTCTACCGCGCCTGCCCAGCGCCGAGTCGCGGGGCCGGCGTGGCGCGCCGAGTCTTTGCAAGGCGGGAGGTCATTCTGGCCGCCGGGGCCTTCAACACGCCCCAGCTCTTGATGTTGTCCGGAATCGGCCCGCCGGAGGAACTGGCGAGACACGGGATCGAGGCGCGCGTCGCGCTCGACGGCGTCGGGCGCAACCTGCAGGACCGTTACGAAGTCGGCGTCGTCCACCGCGCCCACCGTCCCTGGGCCTGCCTCGACGGCGTCGACTTCGCCGTCGACGACCCGGCCTACCGCGCGTGGGAAAAGGGGGGCGGGATGTATGCGTCGAATGGGGCGGCGGTCGCCTTCACCCTGCGTTCGAAGGCCGCCCGGGCCCGAGGCTCGGATCCCGACCTCTTCGCGATGGCCCTGTTGACGCGGTTTTTCGGCTATTTCACCGGCTATTCCAACATCGTCCGTTCGAGTCGCAGCGACCTGACCTTCGCCGTGCTCAAGGCGCATACGAACAATCGCGGCGGCCGCGTGCGCCTGTCGACATCCGACCCGCGCGATCCTCCGGCGGTCGATTTTCGCGGCTTCGAGGAAGGAACCGACGCCGGCGGCGAGGACCTCGACGCCGTGGTCGAGGGGGTGGAGCGGGTGCGACGGATGGCGGCGAAAGTTCCGGGAATCCTTGCCCCCGAGGATACGCCAGGCGCAGACCTCCGCGGCCCGGAGCCGTTGAGGGATTTCGTCCGGCGTCACGCCTGGGGCCACCACGCCTCATGCACCTGCCCGATCGGCTCGAAAGACTCGGGAGGGGTTCTGACGAGCGATTTCCGCGTCCACGGCACGGAGAGCCTTCGGGTCGTCGACGCCAGCGTCTTTCCCAGGATCCCGGGGTTTTTCATCGTCTGCGCGGTCTACATGATCGCCGAGAAGGCGGCCGACGTCATTCTGGAGGCGGCGCGAACAAGGGCCTGACGAGTGGATCGGGTCGCGATCCAGCGGCGCAGGTTCCATTGCCGGGGCCCGCCCGGTAATCATATTGTCGTCATTCTTCTCGCGAAGAGCCGTGATTTGCCATATGTCAGAGCGCGACGACGACGGGTGGGCGGGGGAGCCGATCGTCGGCGGTTGCGCAGGATCGCACGAGTCAACGCGCAGCGCTTCCGCGCAGGACGATCCCCGGATTGGGGATGTCTTGCGTCGGAGCCGGAGTTGGAGCTTACATCCGTTCTCAAAGGCCCAGGGGCAGAAAGTCGCACAAGACGCCGGCTGACCGCCGGAAGGACCGTTAGAGGCCCCGGCGAGCGTCGACCTGCGCCCGGTTACGCTAGGATTGCAGAATGTATGTTATCACCGGCGGGGCCGGATTTATCGGATCGAACGTTGCAGCAGCTCTGGAAGATAGGGGGGCTGACATCGTCATCGGCGACCGGCTCGGCTCCAGCGACATGAAGTGGCGCAATATCGCCAAGCGTCGTGTCCGCGATATCGTGCCGCCGTCGGCGATCGCCGAATTCCTCGCGCGCTTCCGCGGCCAGGTTCGGGGCGTCGTGCACATGGGCGGCATTTCGACCACGACCGAGACGGACGTCGATTCGGTCATTCGCAGCAATCTGCGGCTTTCGATCGATCTGTGGATCCACTGCGCCGCGGAAGGCATTCCGCTGATTTATGCATCGTCGGCTTCTACCTACGGCGACGGCCGATGGGGTTTCGACGACCGGTCCGACGCCGACTACCTTTCGCGCCTTCGGCCGCTCAGCCCCTACGCCTGGAGCAAGCACGTGTTCGATCGCTGGGTCGCGCGGGCGATCGAGACGGGCGCGGCGGCCCCGCCACGCTGGGCAGGGCTCAAATTCTTCAACGTCTACGGGCCGAACGAGTATCACAAGGGAAGCCAGCGCTCGGTCGCGGTGCAACTGCACGAACAGATACGCGAGGAGGGCCGGGTCCGCCTGTTTCGCTCGGACCACCCCGAATATCCAAACGGCGGCCAGTTGCGCGACTTCGTCTGGGTCGGCGACTGCGTCGAGGCGGCGCTGTGGGCGCTCGAGCACCCGTCTGCGCCTTCGGGGATCTACAACGTCGGCTCCGGAGTCGCGCGCTCCTTCCTGGACCTGGCGACGATCCTGTTCGCCGAGCTGCAGGTCGAACCCAGGATTGAATACATCGATCTGCCCGACAACCTGCAGGACAAGTACCAATATTATACCTGCGCCAGCATGGAGAAGCTGCGCGCCGCCGGATTCGCCGACCCGACCACCACGCTCGAGGAGGGCGTCAGGCGATACGTGCGCGAATTCCTCGAGACGGACGATCCTTTCCGTTGAGCGCGGCGAAAAGGCGTCGAGAGGCGGCGCCGTTGAAGCGCTGAGGTCGGGCCTTTCGGGGCTTCGCCTGGAGAGCGGCCCTTTACGGGACTTTTATGCGCGGCCGGTTATTCCCTATCGAACGCTTACACGATCGGCGACAAATTCCAGAGCAAAGAAACAACTGGAGGCTGTCCTATGCGCGCCCTTTCGTCTGACCCGCTCGGCCGCGATGACTTTTGGCGCCGTTCCGGCGCCTTCCATGATGTCGCCGTGTTCGGCGGGGAAGGGGGACCAACTCCGTGCAAACTGCTCGCTCGTCTCGGCGTGCTTTTCGCGATTGCGCTCGGTTTCGGTCTGGCGGCTCAGGTTTTGGTCGGCCTCTCCAACTAATACCAACCGCCCTAGACATTGACTGTCGCCCAATCCCGGGCGCCGATGGACTTGATACGGTCTGTGTCGTGGACGAACCAGTTCCAGGCTTGGGCGCAAGCGTCGAGGATGTCATCGTAGCTGTCCCACACAGTCGCGGAAAGTTTGTTGGCGCGCAGAAATTCCCAGACGTTCTCCATTGGGTTGAGTTCGGGAGAATAGGGCGGCAAGGGCACGAGAACGATGTTGTCGGGCAGTTCGAGCGCGCCTCCGGTCTGATGCCAGCCTGCGCCGTCGCAGATCAGCGCGGCGACGGAGCCTGGCGCGACTTGGGCGCTGATCTCGGCCAAATGGAGGCTCATGCATTCGGCGTTGACCGTCGGCAGGACGAGCGCGGCGCCGACGCCGCGCGCCGGGCAGATCGCCCCGAATAGGTAGGCGTTGGCGTGGCGATTGTCGCGAACCATCTCGGGGCGTGATCCAACCGGCGCCCAGATGTAGCTCAGCGATCCCTTCTGACCGACGCGCGCTTCGTCCTGAAACCAGATTTCAACCGATGTCGCGGCCGTCGAGCCAAGCAACGCTTGCTTCACGCGGCTTGGAAAGTTTTTTTAAAAGCGTCCTGCGCCGCCTCATCCTTCTTGGGATGGCGCGGGCGAGGCTGCAGGCGCGTCAGGCCGAGCTTATGCAGCCACTTGCCCATCGTGCGCTCGCGCACCACCACCGAGAAGCGCTTCTCGACCTGCCCGCACAAATCAATGCAGCGCCAGCGTACGACTTTGTCGACTTCGGGATTCGGACCCGCCAGGACCAGCTCGCGCAACTCGGCCATTTGCGCCGCCGTCAGTTTGGCGGTCGCCCCGGGGGCCTTGCGCGACGCCAAGCCCGCGACGCCCTCCTCGTTGTAGCGATGCGCCCAGTCGCGCAGGGTCTGGCGGTCCATCCCGGTCCGGCGCGCCGCCTCCAAACGAGACGCGCCCTCGAGAACCATCGCGATCGCCAGAAGCCGCCGCACGACTGCCGGGTCGCCGCATTTCACCGCAAGGCCGCGAAGCTCCGCCGCGCTATGCCGCCCATACGTGATTTCAACCGCTGCGCTCATCCCGCCCTCCGACACGGCAATTCGCCGCCGCCGAGCCAGAAAATCCTACTTTCCCGCCCAAGGGAATCCCGACAGAGTCACCCTCACAGGCGGTTGGTATAAGCCGCGCGACCGCCCGTCGCAACTCAATAGCGCGGCGACCAACCCGACGAGGTCCCGGAAACGGGGCCGAATCCAATGTGGACTTCATGTTTCGCCCATCGAACGTCACGGCCGCGCTCTCTGCCGGCGCCTGCCTGTTCATTGGTCAAGATCACGAACGGCACTGGGTGGTTCGGGATGCGAGGAGCCTGTGCGGCGGCCTTTTTGCGAATCGGACTGAGGCGATCCGCTTCGCCATGCACGAGTGCCAACGGCGGCCGCAATCCGTGATCATGCTACCGGACGGCCTCGAGATCGACGGCGGAGCCGTCATCCTCCCTCACGACGCTTGAGAGACGCGAGGCGCAACGCGCCGATCGCTAGTCCCCCTCCTCGCGCCCATATCTCTCTTGGACCCTTGACGCCCGCGGAGCGGCCCCGCGCGTCGTCACTTCGGCGCGGAATAGAGCCCGTAATCGGCGATCCGCGCGGCGACGTTGGCGACCTCCTCGGGCGTGAGCAGCGGCGGCTCGCGGCCGAGCTGCAGGCAATTGTGATACTGGTGCGCGAGGTTCTCCACCTCGACGGCGAGCCACATCGCGCTCCTCAGGCTGTCGCCGACCGCGATCATGCCGTGATGGGCGAGCAGGCAGGCCTTGCGTCCTTTCAGCGCCTCGACCGCATGGTCCGAAAGATCCTGGGTGCCGAAGGTCGCATAGGGCGCGCAGCGGATGTCGTCGCCGCCGGCGGCGCAGATCATGTAATGCAGCGGCGGGATGCCGCGCTCGAGAATCGCGAGCGTGGTGCCGTAGATCGGATGGGCGTGGACGACGGCGTTCACGTCAGGACGCGCATGCAGGATATCGAGATGGAAACGCCATTCGGTCGAAGGACGGCCATTGCCGACGACCATGTGGTCGAAGCGCATCTCGATGATGTCCTCCGGCCGCATCTCGTCGTAGGGCATGCTGGTCGGCGTGATCAGCATGCCTTCGCCCTTCCGCACGCTGATGTTACCCGAGGTCCCCTGATTGATGCCGAGCCTGTTCATCGAGCGGCAGGCGTCGATGATGCTTTGGCGCGTCTCTCTCTCGGCGGCGGATAACATGTCAGACTCTCCCTCGGCGTTCGGCGCGCCGGACCGCTTGCTCGGCTCGTCCGTCCCCTCCTTATGCGCGGCCAACTGGATCGACAAGGCTGCAGCGCCGGGCGGGAAACGCAAATGACTTCTGTGGTCCGCCTTTCTGCTCGATTGACCGGGTTCCGGGCGTTTGCTAGCAACCTCCGATACCGGAAGGTCACCGGCTCCTGCGCGATTCGCGACGCTGAGGTCCGGAGCGGCTGGTTTTTGGGGGGCGCCAATGGCAATCGCATTACGCACCGCAGCGCTGACGCTGGCGGGACTGGGAGCGGCGCTTCTTGCCGGCTGCGCGACAGAGCCTCCACCCGCGCCCGTGGTTGCGGCGCCGAGCGTCAGTTCCGATCAACTCGTCGGCAAATGGGGCTTCGCCGCCTATCACCGCGACACCGATCGTGAGCGCACGATCAAGGAAGCGCTGGCCCAGTGCAACAAGCCGTATGTCATCGCCAAGGGCCCGAGCGGCGGCGTAATGATGAATCTCGCCGACCAGGCGACGCTGTCGGAACTCGTGCTGAAGGCCGGGCCCGACGGCGCGACCTACCTCGGGCCGCCCGGGGACGCCGGCACGGCCGACGACCGGATCGTCACCAGCGTCGACGCGAACTCGTTCACGACGAATTGGGTCGACCCGGACAACGCAGCCCGCTATGGCACCTCGGTGTACGAGCGGTGCGGTCAGAAGAAGAAGTGAGGCGCCGTTCCGCCGCCTCGACCACGGAGCAGACATGAACGTGAGAACAGCTTTCCTGGCGCGGGCGGCGGCTGCGACGTTGCTCGCCGCGGCCGCTTTCCTTCCCGGCGCCTTGGCGATCGCCGAGCAGGTCGACATGAACGTCGGCGAACAGCCGGGCTATGTGCCGACGCCCGAAGAGCAGCAACTCAGCGGCGCCTATGAGCGCCAGGAGGTGTTCTTCCGCACGAGCGAGGCCCCGGGAACCGTCATCATCGACAGCAAGAACCGCTTTCTTTATCTGGTCCAGCCCGACAACCGCGCCTTGCGCTACGGGATCGGCGTCGGCCGCGACGGTTTCCAGTGGCAGGGCATCGAAAAGATTTCCCGCAAGCAGGAATGGCCGGACTGGCGACCGCCGCCGGAGATGATCGAGCGCCAGCCTTATCTGCCGCGCTTCATGGCGGGCGGTCCCGGCAACCCGCTCGGGCCTCGGGCGCATGTATCTCGGCAAGACGGTCTACCGCATCCACGGCACCAACCAGCCTCAGACGATCGGCCACGCGGTCTCGTCGGGCTGCTTCCGACTGGTCGATGACGACGTGATCGACCTCTATAATCGCGTGGCTGTCGGCACCAAAGTCGTCATCAAGCAGGCCGTCACGCTCTGATCGCGGCCGCAAGCAGGATTCGAGGCTGGTTATGCGCATCTTTGCAACACTGCTCGCCGCAGCGGCGGGCGATCACGGCCGCCGGGGCGGCCGACGCCCAGACGCTGAAGACGGTGCAGGACCGCGGCAAGCTCGTCTGCGGCGTGAGCCAGGGCATCGCCGGCTTCTCGATCAAGGACGACAAGGGCGACTGGTCCGGCTTCGACGTCGACTTCTGCCGCGCGCTCGCCGTGGCGATCTTCAACGATCCGTCCAAGATCGAGTTCGTGCCGCTCACTGCGACCGAGCGCTTCGACGCCCTCAAGGACAAGAAGATCGACGTCTTGTCGCGCAACTCGACCTGGACCATGGGACGCGAGGAGGATTCGAACATCGTGTTCGCTGGCGTCACCTACTACGACGGCCAGGCGTTCATGGTTCCGAAGTCGCGCAACGCCACCTCGGCGCTCGAGCTCGACGGAGCCAAGGTGTGCGTCCAGAAGGGCACGACGTCCGAGCAGAACGCCAAGGACTTCTTCGACGCCAATCACGTCACCTACGAGATCGTCGAGGACGACACGGTGGCGGACATCGTGACGAACTATCTGTCAGGCAAGTGCAACGTGCTGACGACCGACGAGTCGCAACTCTTCGCGTTGCGCTCCCAATTCCCGAAGCCTGGCGACCATATGATCCTGCCGGACGTGATCTCGAAGGAGCCGCTCGGCCCGGTCGTCCGCCAGGACGACATGCAATGGTTCAATATCGTCAAGTGGATGAACTACGCCCTGATCGACGCCGAGGAGCTAGGCGTGTCGTCGAAGACCATCGACGAGGCGCTTCACTCGCAGAAGCCGGGGGTGAAGCGGCTGGTCGGGACCGAGGGCGACCTCGGCAAGCCGCTCGGCCTGTCGAACGCCTGGGCGGCCAATGCCATCCGCGCCGTCGGCAATTACGGCGAGATCTTCGACCGCAACGTCGGCGCGCACACCAAGCTCGGGATCCCGCGCGGCCTCAACGAACTGTGGGACAACGGCGGCATCCAGTACGCTCCGGCCGTCCAGTAAGCCGGAACGGCCGGCCTAATCGCAAACCCTCGTCCGACCTTGGTAGCTGCAGGTGTGGTTCGGCGCCGCGTCCTCGACGGTCGGCGGCGCCGGAGCGGCCGGAGGCGCAGGTTCTGGCCGGCTCCTCTTCGGCATCACCATGCCCTGCGCCGGTGGCGGGACCGCGATCACGGCGGGATAGCCGGGAGCGAAGAGCTGCGCTCGGGCGGACCCCGCCGCCGCACATCCGAGCGCGACGCTCGCCACCGCGAGCAGCGCTCGCAACTCCAGCCCCTTCGCCATGGTCTCTGAACTCCGCGCCCGCGGCGGGCGTTGTCGACTCGCCGCGGACGCCCCTCATTATCCGCCGGGCCTGTGGCTTGTCGAGCGCTGGCGGCGGATTTCCGCAGTCTTGCCTGCGTGACGTTTCTGCAACGGCGTCTGGATTTCCGTGGCGCGACCCGAAATTGCGTCGGCGGCTTCTCGCCAGCGCTTGCCCCTCGTGAACGGCTTCAATAACGATTCCTTACCGGCGGCGCGAGGCGCAGCCCGGAGGACGCGCGAGGGGCGGCGGATGAAAGGGCTGGTCAAGGCAGGATTTGCGGCGACGGCGGCGTTCGCAGCCAGCGCGGCGACAGCGGCCGATCTGCCGACCAGGAAGCCCGCGCCGGCGCCCGTGCCGGTCGTACAGGTCTCGCCCTGGCGCATCGAACTGACGGGATATGGCTGGGCGTCGAGCATCGCCGGCAATACGGGGTTTGGAGGGCTTCCGACCCTGCCCTATTACGCGCCCTTCAGCGAAGTGCTCCAGCACTTCGAGGCCGGCTTCATGGGCTCGGTGGTAGCGTATAACAACTCGTACATTGTCGGCCTGGACGCGATCTGGTCGAGAATCGGAGGGGCGGGAACCATCAAGGTTTCGCGACTCCCGGCTGGCGCCGCCGGCGTGGATCTCACTCTGACCGAAGGCCTCGCGACCGCCTTCGGCGGGCTCAGGATTCCAGTCGGACCGCCGAACCTCTTTCTCTATGGCACGGTCGGCGCCCGTTACACCTTCAGCGGAACGAAGCTTGCGCTCACCACGCCGCTCGGCTTCAGGACCGACCAGTCGGTCGACAAGGGTTGGGTCAACCCGGTCGCCGGATTCGCCGCGCACTACGTTTTCAACGACCGCTGGTTCATGAACGTGTTTGGCGACCTCGGCGGATGGAGCGACAGCGCGACGGGACAGGCGCTCGCCTCGGTCGGATACAACTGGACCCAGAATTGGTCGACCACGCTCGGCTATCGCGTCTTGTACACCTATGAGAAGCAGAGCACAGGGTTCAACGATGTTACCGGCGCCGACCGCAGCTTCCGTTACCAGCAATGGATGTATGGGCCGTTTGTCGGCGTGAAGTACAGTTTCTAGCGCCGTTTGCGTTCGCTTCAAATTGCGCACTGTAGGCGCGATCGCTGATCGCGCCGCCGCGGCCATCCCTTCAAGGCAAATGCAGGCGCCGGCGATCGAGGTCATGCTCGACCGCCGGCGGCTTTCCCAAGTCGACCGGATCAGCGGCAGACGCGCACGCCGGCGCGGTAATAGCAGTGGCGGGCCACAGGAGCGGCGTAACCGCGGTGCGTCACGGCGGCGCCGCGCGGGCCGGCGCAGCCGGCATGGTATGCGCCGCGCGCGCACACCACCGCGTTGGCGTCGGCGATGGATCCGAAGAGCAGGCCCGCAACCAATAGGGCCGAAGCGATAGTCTTCATGCTCGATGTCCTTGTTTGATGTCTGAACGCTTGCCCGAAACCAGCCCGGGAACGCCTACGCACGTTTGAAACGACGGTTACTTGTTGCCGGCCTGGGCCTTGGCGAGGGCTTCCTTGCAGCCGTCGCTGAGATCGGAGGCATGCGATTTCAGGCATTCCGCCTTGGCGCCTTTGCCCGGCTTCACGTCCCCGCAATACTGCTTCATGTCCGCTTTGCAGGCCCGCCCGACCGCAGCCGCCTTGACGATCGCGACCTGGCAATCCGTCGACAGGTCGGAGAAGTGGTCCTTGACACAGGCTTTCAGCTTGCCGCCGCCCGGCTTCACGTCGGCGCAGACCGACTTGATGTCTTTGGCGCAGGCCTTGGCCATGGCCGACGGCGCGGCCTCCGCGGCCGTAGCCGTCATCAACAGCGCCGCGGCTAGAGCGGCGAAATAGCCCAATGTCCTCACCTGACCCTCCTCCATGGATACGCTGACCGCGCTCGAAGCCAAACCATTGTACTCGAACGCGCGCGGCCCTAAAGCGCGTTGCAAACCCAATGCGCTCTAGACTGTTATGACGACCTCCCGGCTCACTTTTCCATCATGAGCCCTTCCGCGCGGTCCTCCTTGAGCAGCACCGCGATGGCGTGAATGATCTTCTGGTCCGGTGCGCCTTGCAATAATCGATCACCTGGCGCGATCTTGCCCTTCTTGAAGTCGGCGTAGTGCTTGTGGGCCAGTCCGTTGTACCAGCCGCTGTACCAAGTCGTAAGCGCATTGGCGCCTTCCTGGTAGGTGTTGGCGACCTGGCCGCAGGTCAACGCCTGCACGTCGATATAGCCGTTGGCGTCGGCATGCGCCGAGAGGTCGACGGGATCGGCCTTGGCGGCGCCGGCGAGAGCCAGCATCGCGACAGCGGAGATCAGCAGAAACGTCTTCATTCGGAACTCTGATTGACAAGTGTCTTACGCCGAGCGCGGTGAACTGCATGTGAACATGCGCAAGGCTGTGGTGCACGGCCCGAATACCTGACGCTTCGCTAACCCGCACGCAACGCTTCAACTTCGTGCCTCGGAAAAGGCGCGCAGATCCGTCACGGTGCAGAGGCTCGCGAACTTCGCTTCGGTCAAAGCGGCGCAGGCACGACCCGATAGTAGAGGCCGTTCGCGCCATAGGCCGGCTCCAGCCAGCCGGACGGGCACTGGTACCAGGAGCGGAGCGGGCGATGGACATAGACGCAGCCCACCGGCAGGTAGCCGTAGGTCGCGCCGACCGGCCACGCGGCGACGACCGGGGCGGAGGCCGCGGCCGCGGCGCCGACCGCCGCGGCGCCGATCGCAGCGCCCGCGGCCGCCGCGCCCCAGCCGCCATAGCCGCAGTTGTAACAGCCGCCGGCGTAGCCGTTCACGACCACAGGCTGATGGTAGTACGCGCCGTAGGCGCCCGTGTGATAGGCGCTGTACCCGTTGGTCGCCGTGCCGTGGTAGTAGCCGCCGTAGGTCGCTGCCGTGATACGCGCCGTAGCCGTTGGCCGCCGACCCGTGCATGTAGCCGCCTGCGTCGCTCTCGTGCGCGACGCCGCCGGGGCCGACCTCGGTGGCGTGCTAAACCCGCCCGCGTCCCCCTCATGATAAACGCCGCCGCCGGCCGTATGGCCCCAGCTTCCGCCAAAACCGCCGCCGCCGCGCATCCAGGCATTGGCCGGCTCGATCGCGGCTGCGACCGCAAGCGCGGCCGTCGCCGCGAGCATCAGGGCTTTCATCGCATGACCTCCAGATCGACCCGCGCTCATGGCTTCTTCTCCGCCGGCGGCTCATTGACCTCCTTCGGCGGCGCGGCGTCTCCGGGCGGCGCGAAGCCGATATGCTCGGCTTTCAGCGCCTTGGGATTGGTGAACATCGCGGGATAGACCGGGATGTTCAGTCGCCAGTCCGAGAACATGGTCTGATAGCGTGCATGCGCCGGCTCGTTGGCATAGACGACGCGCACCTGGCGCGGCAAATGGTCGGCGACGCCGATCCACACTTCCGCCGCCACCTCGTCGCCAGCGAGCGCGATCATGTCGGTCGGCACGCCGCCAACCGCGATCGAGCGGCCGACGTAGAATGCCGACTTCAGTGTCTTGGACAGATCCGCATAAGGGTCGGAGGCGATCATGTCGGCGAAGGGAAAGTAGATTGCGGCCTTCTCCCACGCCTCGTCGATGAGCTTGTCGAGAGTCGGCGGCGCATCGGCGACCGCGACCACGTTCTTGGAGGGCACGTAGGCCATCATGGTCTTGCCGTTGTAAGTGAATTCGTCGGGCGTGCCGTCGCCGGGCGTAATGACGCGCAGCTTGTTCGGGGCGTTCGAGCGTCACCTCGTGGATCGAGCTGTAATAGAGCGGCTGGCCGTTGCGGGCGGCGCGCTCGTAGGTGCTGACCGCGGTGAAGGCCATGGTCCTGGCGGCCGCGAGTTTCTGGCTGGCCGCCTTGAGAATGTCGATCGCCTTCGGCTCGAGCGCAGGCGCAGCAGGCGCAGCCCGCGCGGGCGCGGCTGGCGCAGCCGCGGTCTGAGCGAGCGCAGAATGGCCGGCGAGCCCGGCCGCCAGACACGCCGCGAGCGCGACGAGCGACGTCCTGCAGAGCGCGCGCTGACGCGCGCGCCTTTTCGATTGCGTAGTTCCTGGTCCTCGCATTCGCATCATCCCTCCGCCGCAAATCGCGAATCGGCCGCGGCGCGCACCCTACCGGGTCGCGCTCGCCGAGTTTCCGAATTTAAGACACACGGTAACTCATGGCTTGGGCCGCAACCGAATGATCGCCCGCCGTCTGAGGCCTTCATGGCGCCCCAAAGCCCGCCAGCCGGCGGCGCGAGACGCATCGCCGCCCCTTCTTCATCGGCTCGAGCGTGAGGGACCGGTGTCGCTCACTTCCCCATTTTGGCCTTGAGCGCCTTCAGTTCCTTGCCGCAGCCGATGCTCACCTCGTTTTCGTGCTCCTTTAGACAGTTCTTCAGCGCGCCGCCACCCGGACGAACGCCGGGGCAAAGCCTTTCCGCGTCCGCCCTGCAATAGGCGAGCTGACCCGCTGCGAACGCGGGGGCGGACGAACCGGTGAATGCAAGAGCCACCGCCAGCATCATCGCAGCCGTAGACTTTGTTCCCATGACCGTACCTCCCTAAACCTCGCCGAATCGGCGAGGCGCCGATCATAACCGCGGCGCGACCCGAGTGAAGGGTGACGCCGCGGACCTCGGATGAGCGTCGACCGATCGGAACCGCGACTACTCTGCCATCCCGTCTTATCGATCCCGCTTCTTCGCCAATTCCTCCATCATCGCCTCGATCGCATCAGATGTCATGCTCGTTTCGCCGAGGTCGAAGGTGATCTTGCCAAGCGTGCCGGTGAACGCGAAGGGAGCTTGATAGTCGGCGTCGTCAACCGACGTGCCGGCGTCGAGGCCGACGTCGAACGTCTCGTCCCAGGCCCAGATGAACGGCTGGAGCCGGCGCCGAGGCGGTCCGGCGAAGCGTGTCCGGTCGAAAGCCAGGCGACAATCGGCCTCAGGCTGGCGACGCGCGAAGCCGCACGAAGTGCGATAGGCTCCAACGCCCTCGGTCCTCGTCCGGCCGAACCGGAAGCCAACCCGCAACCGGCGCGCCCCGCCCGGGCGCGTTGGTTGTCTCACGGAAGGGAGACATCCCATGATCGAGACTGTCGGCGTCATCGGCGCCGGAACGATGGGCCACGGCATCGCCCTCGCCTTCGCGCTGCACGGCGTCGACGTGCGGCTTTACGACGTCGCCGAGGAGCCGCTGAAGCGCGCCGTCGCCCACATCGGCGAGGCGTTGCAGACGATGGTCGAGGAGGACTACGTTGCGGCCGAGCGGGTCGAACCGACCCTGTCGCGCATCCACGCCACCGCCGATCTCGCCTTCGCAGTCGCCGACCGCGACTACGTGCTCGAGGCCGCGCCCGAGCAGCTGTCCCTGAAACACGATCTCCTCGGTCGGCTCGACGGCCTGATGCGCCCGGAGGCGATTCTCGGCTCCAACGCCTCGAGCCTTGCGCTCGAGGCGATGGCCGAACCCTGCCGCCGTCGCGCAAGGCCCGGTTCATGGTCTGCCATTGGTTCAACCCCGGCCATTCTTATCCCGCTCGTCGAGCTCTCGTATTTCGGCAACACGTCCGAGTCGGTGTTCGACGAGGTCGCGGAACTCTACCGGCGGATCGGCAAGCAGACGATCAAGGTGCTGAAGGACGTCCCCGGCCTGGTCGCCAACCGCCTCGGGCAGGGCATCGCCCGCGAGGCGTTTTCGCTCTTCGAACGCGGCGTCGCTGATCCCGCCGACATCGACAAGGCGCTCAAATTCGGGCCGGCCTTTCGCTACGCCACGACCGGCCAGCTCGAGGTGGCCGATTTCGGCGGCCTCGACATCTGGCGCATCGTCGGCGACAACCTCCTCAAGGACATGGATAATTCGACTGAGGCCAACGCCATCCTGCACGCCGCGGTGAAGGAGGGTCGCCTCGGCGTCAAGTCCGGCCGGGAATCTTCGACTATCCGCCCGAAACGATCGCGGAAACCAAGCGCCAGTTCAATCGCCGCCTCATCCGCCAGCTCAAGGCTTCGGCCTTTTACGTCTGAAGACCGCGAGCGGCACAAGGGCCGCGATGAATTCTGGTCGATGCGCGCCCAAGACCCTCAGCCGGGCCTTCGGCCCACCTTCCCCCAAAGGGGAGGGCCGGCCGCCGCTCCCCGTCGGCACAGGGAAGCCGCGAAGCGGCCGGGTGAGGGTTTGCGGCGGGGCGCCATTTGTAAGGCGCTGGCCGGCCGTTGAGAGCGGTCCGCCACAAGCATGTCATGACCTCGCCCCGCTTCGACGCTAAGGCGCTTTTCATCCCGTGGTCATTTGAGCCGGTCGGCTTGCCGCCACGTTAAACAAGGGGCTAAAAGATCGGGGCTCCCTCAGATCGCCTCGTCCTTACGGCCCTCGGCGGCCGCCGGAGACGGAGCGACGAGGATGACGAGCCCGCGCAAATCCGCGACCCCAAGACCCTCGGCCCGCGACGCAGCTCGTGCACGGCGGCACGCTGCGCTCGAGCTTCGGCGAGACCTCGGAGGCGCTGTTCCTCACCCAGGGCTATCGTCTACGACACGATGGAGCAGGCCGAGGCGCGCTTCAAGGGCGACGAGCCGGGCTTCATCTATTCGCGCTTCTCCAATCCGACCGTCGCCATGTTCGAGCAGCGCATGGCCTGCTCGAAGGCGCGGAGGCGGCGCGCGCCACGGCGAGCGGCATGGCGGCGGTGACGGCGGCGCTGCTCGGCCAGGTCAAGGCCGGCGACCACGTCGTCGCCGCGCGGGCGCTGTTCGGCTCCTGTCTCTACGTCGTCGAGGAACTGCTGCCGCGCTTCGGCGTCGCCTCGACGCTGGTCGACGGCGCGGACCTCGACGCAATGGCGGGCCGCCGATGCGGCCGAACACCAAGACCGCTGTTTCTCGAAAGCCCGACCAACCCGGCGCTCGAAATCATCGACATCGCCGCCGTCGCCGAGATCGCGCACGCGGCGGCGCGACGCTCGTCGTCGACAATGTCTTCGCGACGCCGCTGCTGCCAGCACCGCTGCAGCTCGGCGCCGATTGCGTCGTCTATTCGGCGACCAAGCATATCGACGGCCAGGGCCGGTGCCTCGGCGGCGTCATCCTCGCCTGCGAGGAATTCATCGCCGACCACGTCCACAATTTCCTGCGCCAGACCGGTCCGCGCCTGTCGCCGTTCAACGCCTGGGTGATGCTGAAGTCGCTGGAGACGCTGCCGGTGCGCGTCGCGCGAGCAGATGCGCGCGCCGCGCGGATCGCCGATTTTCTCGCCGGCCAGCCGGACGTCGCGCGCGTGCTCTATCCCGGCCGCGCCGACCATCCCCAGCCCGCGCTGGCGCGCCGCCAGATGAGCGGCGGCGGCACGCTCGTCGCTTCGAAGTGGCGGGCGGCAAGGCGGCCGCGTTCCGGTTCGCCAACGCGCTGTCGATCATCAAGATCTCCAACAATCTCGGCGACGCCAAGAGCCTCATCACCCATCCCGCGACGACGACCCACCAGCGCCTGACGCCCGAGCAGCGGGCCGAGCTCGGCATCGGCGAGGGGATGCTGCGACTGTCGGTCGGCCTCGAGGATCATCGACGATCTGATCGAGGACCTCATCCACGCGCTCGACCAGGCGGTGCGATCGGGCCGGAACGCGACGGAATAGGCTGCGCCGACGGTCCGTCGAGGAGCGTCGGGCGGCCCTTCGCGGCGAAGGCTGCGCTGGGGCGCGCTCTGAGACCGGTCGTTGGGACGCCAAGGTCGTCCAGATCAAACGCCAGGCGTCTGATTGACCGAGCTGCTAGCGGCGATCCTCGCCCTGCGGCGGCGGCCAATTGGACGGCGGCGATGCGCACGAGGCCGGGCGCTCGCGGGCGGTCTTGCGAACAGGAAATCGTGCCCCTTTGCCGCCCTTGCCGATCCGTCCCGGCAACCGAACCCTTTCCGCGGCCGAGGCTGGCGCTCTGAGGGTCGCAACGGGAACGCGCAACGGGACGCGCTTGCCATCGGGCCGATTTGACGCGACGCTCTGATTTCCTTGTTTGCACGTGGAATCGGCCTGATGCCCGCCCGACGCGCCGCGCCGTCGTCGACACTTCCGCCGAAGGCTGCCCGATCCAGGCGAAGGGACCGACCCGGGACAACCTGCTGGCCGCGCTCGCCGAACGCGAGCGCGAACTCGCCGAGGCGCGCGAACAGCAGAAGGCCTCCGCGGAGGTGCTCGGCGCGATCAGCAAGTCCGTCGCCGATACGGCGCCGGTGTTCGAGGCCATACTGGACGCGTGCCAGCGGCTGTTCGGCAGCGAAGAAATCGGCATCTACACGATCGGCGACGACCAGATGGTGCGGGTCCGCCTGGCGCGGCCCAAGCGCCGAGGAAGCCCTGCGCGACGTTACGCCCGTCGGCGAAAGCGTCACCGGGCGGATCGTCCGCGAGCGCCGCATGCACCATATTCCGGACCTCGTGGCCGAGCCCGGCCTGTCCCCGACCGTGCGCGAACGCGCCGAGCGCCTCGGAAGCGCGTCGCTCCTCTATGCGCCGATGTTGTGCGGAGGACCGCGGACTCGGCTCGATCCTCGTCGTGCGCTCGCCGCCGAAACCGTTCTCGGAGCGGGAGCATGCGCTTCTGCAAAGCTTCGCCGATCAGGCGGCGATCGCGATCCAGAACGCCCGGCTCTTCAATGAGACCAGGGAGGCGCTGGACGGCAGACGGCGACCGCCAAGTCCTGAAGGTCATCAGCCGATCCGTGTCGGACGCGGCGCCCGTGTTCGAGACCATTCTCGAATCCCTGCCAGCGGCTGTTCGGGCTCGAGGCGGTCGCCGTCTATCTGGTCGAGGGCGACATGGTGCGAGGCGTGGCGCATCGCGGATGGGACCGGCGATTGGGGGACGGACGCGATGCGCTCGCCGGAACTCCACCGGCCGGCGATCGCGGATGCCGCCCGGTCCATATCCCCGATCTCGCGGACAAGCCGGACCTACCGGAAGGAACAAGAGATAGTCGCGGTTCGGAAAGCCGGCGGCCTGAAGCGTCCTTTATGCGCCGATGCGTCGGAGCGACCACGGCGTCGGTTCGATCGTCGTTTCGAGGAAGCCCGCAAAACCGTTTTCCGACAGGAAAATTGCGGTCCTGCAGACCTTTGCCGATCAGGCGGCGGTCGCAATCCAGAATGCGCGACTGTTCAGGAGACCCAGGCCAAGACGCGCGACTTCAGCCAGCGTC
>CAWFJG010000027.1:0-80641 GCA_963816065.1 uncultured Alphaproteobacteria bacterium
GAGCCGGGACGCGTGAGCAAGTTCGCGGAATCGCTGCATGAAGAGATCTTGCGCCGCTCGGGGCGGCCGCGGCTCCCAGGGCGCAAACCCGTTCCGAGGAAGAGGATCGTCGAGAAGCGGGGGGATCTCGATACCGAGCGCCTCGACCATGTCCGTTCGGCTCCAGCCGACGACGTGGAACGCCTCAGAGGCGGCGGCGAGACGATCGGCCCGCTTGTGCTTCGCGTAGGCCTCGGCAGTCCATGACGGCAGTTGATAGCGAGCGTCGATGGCGGCCTGCAGGCGAGCTTCGAGTTGGCGAAAGGGCGCGCCGAGTTGCGCCTTCAGAGGCGCGATGCAATCCCAACCAAGCATGAATTTGGTCGCGTCATGCAACAGTTCGCGCAAGCCCTCCTGAGCGGTCAGCGGACCTTCGGCCTCGCGGATGGCGAGGACGGTCAGGCTGTGCTGGGCGACGGACAGGGGATGACCCCACTGGGAGGCGCCGCCCCAACGCATGGTGCGGGAAAGGCCCGCGGCGAGGTCACCGTCGGTCCAGGCGTGCGGATCGGGATTGAGGAGATCGAGCCGACGTCTCGACTTCAGGAGCACGAAAGCGCGGGCGTCGGCGCCCAAAGGAGCGGTGGTCGCGTCGGGCATGGTCATGGGCGTGCTCCTCTTATTTCGGATCTCGCGCGCAGGGCGTCGTTCCAGTCGCTCCCCTCGATTGGAGGGCGAAGCCGCCCGAACGGGATCCTGAATTTGTCGGCCAGCGATCGGTGGCGGTCTGCGAAGCGGTCGCCCGGTCCATTGGCGTCCGCAGCGCTGCAGAGAAGCGCGCCGGGGAGCAGTGCGATGCAGGCGAGCAGCGCCTCGAGCGCGGCGATCGTGCCCGGGCCCATGCCTCCGCCCGTCGCGGCATAGAGCGTGTCCTTGCGCAGGCTCTCGATGGCCGCGACGCTCAGCGCATCGATCGCTGCCTCGGCGAGAACCAGCCTCGGAAGAGGCGGACCCTTCGGGGGCAGGCGGAAGAGCGATTTGGCGCCGCCCGTCAGCGAACCTTTGTAGGTCGGTCCGCGCACATCGACATGGGCGACAACGCCGTGACCATCGAGATGGGGGAACCAGGCGCTGCCGCCCGGCCCCTCCCGCAGAACGCCGGCCGCCGAGGCAGCCTCGATGATTGCGAAGGGGAGCCAACGCTTTCGCGCAAGATACCGCCAGGTCGGAGAATTGGGCCACACCGCCTTTCGCTCGGCCCAGCGTTCGGCGACGGGCCTGTCCGGGTCTTTTCGGCCCCCTGCCCTGTCGACTGGCGGGAAGCTCGGCGACAATCCAGCGAATTCGCGCAGGCGCTTGCGGACGTGGCCGAAGGTGAGGCCTGGCTCAAGCCTCTGCACCAGTCCAAAGACGTCGCCTTTGGCGTCGCTGGTCGGATCCCACCACCCGCGTCCGGCGTGGCTGACGATCAGGATTTCGCCTTTGCCTCGCCGGTACTTCAGGCTGAGTCTCGTGCTCTCCTTCCGATCCAGTTTCCACGGCGGCGGGGTTCGCTCCAGCACCACGGCGCAATGCACCTTGTCGCGCAGTTCATCGATTTCAGGGTCGTGTCCGGTCATGTCCGCTCCTCGCGTTTCAAGCGCAGAAGCTGGGCTCAATGGCCTTGGGTTTGTCTTCGCCCCTGCCCCGCCCGCCGACCGCGAGGCGGTCGCGCTGCAAGGGCGCGCGGAACGCGCGGGAGCCTGCGACGCACCCTTGACGGCGCGGCCGGCGCTAGCGGTAGCCATCGCTCTCTCCTTCGCTTCTCACGCGAAGGCTCAGCGGCGACGGCGCGAACAAGAAATTGGGCCCACGTCGAGGGGTTCGACGCCCAGCGGCCGCCAATGGACTGGCGGCTATGACTCTCGTCGGCGCGCGAGCCGAAACAGTCGCGGCGCCTTTCGGAGCCACGCCAATTTGCAATCAATTCGAAGTCTGAATCGGAACGGTCCAATCAATTCCGATCATTCGTTGGACGCGACAGAGTTCTTGCGTCGTAGCTTTGGTCCATGGCCACGGACGCAGACAACCCGACCCTTCTTCAAGTTCTCGTGCTCGAACGGGTCGACCGCGCCAGGAACATGGCTCGATTTTACGTGCTGTCGATCGAACCGACGCTCTTCGAGGATCTGGCGCTTGTGCGTCGGTGGGGTCGCGTCGGGACCTTGGGGCGTCAGCGGATCGACCTGCACCCGTCCCGGCCGGTCGCGCAGATCGAGCTCAAGAAATGGCTCGATCGCAAGAGGCGCCGCGGATACCAGCTCCGGGACTGACAGTCGGGTAAGCGGCTTTAGAAGGACGGCACGTCCCGCAAGGGCGTCGCTGCATGGTGTCGGCAACTCCTATCGCCGGCTCACGTGCGGCAATCGGAAGGACTCCGGCAGGACCCCTAGGGTCTCGCAGAACGGCCGGTTGGCTATCGAGTCCTGCCGTTCCCGGTGATCGCCAGACGGCCATGGCAAAAGCGCTGATCGGCTTGCGGGCCTCCTACGCGCCGGACAAGCTCGAACAAGCCATTGAGGATCAGGTCGCGAAGCTGGACGACATCGTCGGCCCTTCCCTCGGCCTCTCCGCAGCGACATCAAGGAAATCCGGCGCGATATGGTCGAAGACCCTTTCCTCGCGCGCGTGCGTCCACGGTTTCCGTTTTTCCGCCCTCGACAGTATGGGCGGCGGCTCAATCTGGAGAGGAAAGATCGCTATGCGACTTGAAGCCACGTGGAGCCTCGCTCACCGAAAGCGCGGCGTCCATTTTCGTTCGAGTTCCTCGTCGCCATCACCCTCGTCGTCATCTTCGACAGAATTTTGAACGACCAGGAGCACGACTTGACAGCCGTCGCGTTGCCGCATGCTTTGTTCCAAGACCGCGGGCATTCTCTCGCCCCACTCCGATTGCAACCAAACAGAGCCGTCATGCTCCGCCCAGGCGGTCGGCGTGCGCAGCGGTTCTGGGGGAGCGAGAAGACTTGCGCATCCCCGCGGTAGCGCAGCGCCACGTTCGACGGACAAACGAGGAAAGGTCCTCGTTGGCCGGACATACCGAACGACGCCGTCTTTCGCAAAGACGAAGGCACAGACATCGTCCGTTAGATCGACGTATCTGTTGACCGTCGCCTCGACGCTGGTCTTGTAGCGCTTCGCGAGCGTTTGAATATGGGTCACATCGGCATCGCCCAGAGCATCCATGTCTTTGCAGAACCAGGGCTTGGGCATGAGAAGCCCGGCTGCGAAACGGTTCGCTTCCGCCTCTTCGGGTAGGCTGAAGATACGTGTAAAAAGTTGTCACAAGGGCAGATCGAACGGTAGGGGCCTGGGATCGAGCGGGTCCGGCAGATCATTCATATCGAGATCGTATTTCCCGAATCGTCGAATGTTCTTGCGCATGTAGGGGCTGGTCGAGGCGGCGAGTGCGGCCGTGACCGTGTGTCCGTCGGCGGCCATGGAGGAGAGCACCTCGGTCAGGTCGGCGACATTGGAGAGCATGATCCCATTGGCGACCAAGCTGGCGTATTTGAGCTGCTTCTCCTGCTCGACCGGGTCGCCGCTCTTGATGATCGGGCCGCCGAAGGTGATCCAGTCGAGAAAATCGTTGTAGGACTCGATCTTGGTGGTCTCGGCGCGGATGGTCCGGCGGATCTGCGGATCGGAGATGTAGCGCAGCAGGAAGAGCGTACGCTCGACCCGGCCGAGTTCGCGGAAGGCGAGGCATAGGCGGCTTTTCCGGTTGTGCGAGCCGAGCTTACGCAGCAGCATCGACGGCAGAACCAGGCCGGCCTGGATCGAGAGAACGACCTGCATCATGTCCTGCCAATGCGTCGCGATCAGCCGCCAGTCGATCTCTTTGGTGAAGAGCGCGTCGATATGGCTGTAGCGAGCGGATTTGTCCGGTCGGTAGAAGATCACGTCGTCCCAATTGCGCATGCGCGGCATCAGCTTGATGCCGAGGAGTCGGCACAGCCCGAAGACCGGTTCGCTCTGGCCCTGAGTGTCGGCATGCAGAGTGTCCGGCTGGATTGCGGAACGGTTCTTCATCAGCCCGTCCAGGATGTGGATCGCCTCCCAGACGCCGCAGGGGATGAAGCTGGTGAACAGCGCAATATAGCTGTCGGCGATGTGGTGGTAGGCGATGCCGCCGTAGCCGCCATAGCGGATGTGTTGGGCGCCGATGAGATTGTTCTCGCGCAGTGGAACATGGGTGCCATCGGCGATCGCCGCACGGCCGGCGCCCCACAGCCTTGGCAAGGCGAAGCGGGCATAGCCATTGATCAGGTCGGTCGTTGCCGCTTCGAGCTTGGGCGTGTCGATGTGCTGAGCATTGATCCGGCGCAGCGTCTCGGCGGTCGAGATGCCGGGGGCGTGGCGGGCAGTCTGGCCCGGGCCGAGATTGCAGCCATAGCCGAATACGGTGAGGATATAGCGTTGTTCTGCCCTCGCGAGCTTGGGATCGGCGCCGGAGGGCGGCCCGAAGTGACGGGTATAGCGGGTCCAGCATGCGCTGTATTTGAGAATGTCGAGCAGGTGCCGCTCCGGCATGCGAGCGTGGACTTCGGTCTCGAAGGCAGCCAAGCCCTCGGGCAGGTTCCCGGCCGGCTGCTTCTTCAGATGGGGAACGCCATCGGCATCGATGGTCAATTCGGAGTTGGCCGGAAAGCCGCCGTCCACCTCGGCGGCGATTGCCGTCAATTGCTCTTTCAATTGAGCGACGAACTCCTCTCCGGTCTGCGGCATTCCGAGAGCGCCGCAATAGGCCGCAAGGCGCGGCTGGCACGCTGCCCAAGGCAAAAGCTGGGTCCGGTGGTCGCCGAAATTCTCCGCGCCGACGACATAGAGATCTCCGGTCTGCAGGGCGTCGGCCAGATGGACGAAGACGCAGACCTCGAGCGCGCGTCGGCCGAGAACGACGCGGCCCGCCCTGCGCTTGGCGACAAAGCTTTGCCAGCGTTGCGAGGCAAAGCCGAGGTCGAGCTCCTCAACGAGATCATCTCGGCGGGCATGGCGCTGCTTGGCCACGACCGCCAGAGCGTCCAGCAGGCTGCGATCCTGGGTCGCCGAGCGGATATCCATCAGACCGAGCAATCGGAACAGCAGATTGCGGGTGTTGGCATGGATCGGCCAAAGCAGCGGCAGGTCGTTGTTGCCGTGCCAAGCGGCAACCGTCTCGCATCGCTCGGCCAGCGTGTCGATGCCGCCCTGCTCGGCCAGGAGGGTCCGGATCCGATGCCCGGCCTCGGCGTCGGTTTCTCCCTCCTTGGCCGTCTCAAGCACCCGGCCGAAGATGGCGATCAGGCCTTCCTCCATCCCGCGGTGCTGATCCTGGAGTTCCTTGAGCTTCTCCTTGGCGACCGCCTGGGTACGGCGGACCCGTCGAATCAGCATCTCGATCAGCTCGTCGCGGCAACGCGTGCCGCGCGACAATCAGGGTGAGGACTCAGCGACAATCAGGATGAGAACGCCGATGGGGGCGGACCGAAGGGAGGGCGTAGCCCGACCGTAGGGTCGGCCCCCATCGGCGGCGCGGTCTTTCAAGGCCCGCTGGCGGCCGGGAGCGGCCTGGGCAAGCTGTTGATTCGTCTCGATACGAGGGGGAATCGACGGTTTGCCGGGCGTCCACATCACCGATCGCCAGATGAGGCTTTACATGAGGTATCGAAAGAGACTTTCCGTCGAGGCCGCTGCGGCCAAGGCGGGATTTTCCACCGCGAGCGGGTATCGGATCGAGGCCGATCCGCGCTTGCCGTCGGCGAGGACCGAGCCGAGGGGCCGGCGGCGGCCGGACCCGCTTGAGCCTTACTGGGACGCCGAGGTCGCGCCGATCCTGAAGGCCGCGCCCGCTATCCGGGTGATCGGCGTGCTCGAGGAGTTGCGCCGGCGCCATCCCGACCTCAATCCGAACATCCGCCGCACGCTGGAGCGGCGCATCCTGGCCTGGCGGGCGCTTCACGGGCCCGAGCAGGAGGTGATCTTCCGCCAGACGCACGAGCCCGGCCGGCTGGGACTGTCCGACTTCACCGACGCCGGCTGTCTCGGCGTCTCCATCGCCGGGGAGCCGCTCGATCATCGGCTCTATCACTTCCGGCTCGTCTTCTCGGGCTTCGAGCATGCGCACGTCGTGCTCGGCGGCGAAAGCTTTGCGGCCCTGGCCGAGGGTCTGCAGAACGCGCTGTGGGCGCTCGGCGGCGCGCCGAAGGAGCACCGCAGCGACAGCCTGTCGGCGGCGTTCCGCAACCTCACGGCCGACTCGCGGGAAGACATCACCGAGCGCTACGCGGCGCTGATGGGCCATTACGGCATGACCGCAACGCGCAACAATACAGGCGTCGCGCACGAGAACGGCTCGATCGAAAGCGCGCACGGCCATCTCAAGCAGGCGCTCACGGACGCTCTGCTGTTGCGCGGCTCGCGCGACTTCCCCGATCTCGACGCCTATCGCGCCTTCGTCGACGCCATCGTCGGCCGGCGCAACGCCAATCTCGCCAAGCCCATCGCGCTCGAAAAGGCGGCGCTGGGCCCGCTTCCGAGAGGCCGCGCCACCGACTTCGAGGAGAAGGTCGTTCCGGTGACGTCGTCGGGCGGCTTCATCCTGCGGCGCGTGTTCTACACCGTGCCGTCGCGGCTGATCGGGCATCGCCTGCGCGTGCGCATCTTCGACGACCGGCTCGAATGCTTCCTCGGCATGACGCCGGTGGCGACGCTTCGGCGCGGTCGCCCCGTCTCGGACAGCAAGGGCGGTCATAGGGCGTCTGAAGGACGCCCGTCGTATACGACGGGCTACGTCGTCGACTACCGGCACGTCATCCGCTCGCTGCGGCGAAAGCCCATGGCGCTCGCCAATCTCGTCTATCGCGATCAGCTGTTCCCGCGCCCCGCCTACAGGCGCGTCTTCGACGCCTTGCAGGAGCGCGGCGACGTTCGCGCCGCCTGCAAGGTCACGGTCGAGCTGCTCGCGCTGGCGCACGAGCGCGCCTGCGAGGCCGAGCTCGCCGAGGCGATCGCGGCCGATCTCGACGCCGGGCGCCTGCCAGACCTCGCCGTTCTGCGCGCCCGCTTTCGCCCTGCCGAGGCCGCGATCCCCAATGTCGCCGTCGAGCTCGCGCCCCTGCACGTCTACGACGAACTCGTCGCAAGCGTCGCTTTCGCCAACGACAACGCGGGAGCAGCGGCATGACCGGGAACGCGACTTCCATCGACGCCGCCCGCGTCGAACTGCTGCTCAATGAGCTGCGCCTGCCGGGCGTCAAGGCGATCTGGCCGAAGATCGCCGCCCAGTCCGACAAGGAGGGTTGGCCGGCGGCGCGCTTCCTCGCGGCCCTCGCCGAGCACGAGTCCGCCGACCGCACGCGCCGCCGCATCGAGCGGCACATGGCCGAGGCCCGATTGCCTGCCGGCAAGACCCTCGCCGCCTTCGACTTCGAAAGCGTGCCGATGGTGTCGAAGGCCCAGGTCATGGCGCTCGCGTCAGGCGACGTCTGGCTCAACACCGGAGCCAACTTGCTGCTTTTCGGCCCGCCTGGTGGCGGAAAGAGTCACTTGAGCGCGGCGATCGGGCTCGCCCTCGTCGAAAACGGATGGCGCGTCCTGTTCGCACGCACCACCGATCTCGTCCAGCGCTTGCAGGCGGCACGGCGCGAGCTGGCGCTCGAGGCCGCGATCACCAAGCTCGACCGCTACGACCTGCTCATCCTCGACGACATCGCCTACGTCACCAAGGACCAGGCCGAGACCAGCGTTCTGTTCGAACTGATCGCCGCGCGCTACGAGCGGCGATCGATGCTGATCACGTCCAATCAGCCCTTCGGCGAATGGGGACGGATTTTCCCCGATCAGGCGATGACGCTCGCCGCGATCGACCGCCTCATTCACCACGCCACGATCCTTGAGATGAACGTCGAGAGCTACCGAAGAAAGGAGGCGCTCGACCGCAAGCGCAACCGCGGCCGGCCGCCCGCTCATGCAACGCCAAAGGAACACCTCAAACACGCCCCTGATTGACGCGCTCTGCGCTTTTGTTGTGTTTCGGCATGCGCGCCGGCGCTGGCGCGCATGCCCGACGGCTCAATCACCTCACCCATCATTGCAACATCGTCGAACCCGGCGCCGAGAGCTGGCGCTTCAAGAACCGCGCCTGAGCGTTCTCATGACCCGGGATTTCGTGACGTCACGCTTCGGAGTGGACCATGCCACGCAAGTCGATCGGCGAGCGACCGATGACCGACGCCGAGCGCCAAGCGCGCTGTCGCGCCGCTCGGGAGTCCGGGACGCCGGCTGTCCGGATACGGCGACCCCTCGATCACCGCAGTCGCGCCAAGCGTTGGCGCGACGCTGTCTCCGAGCTGATCATGTTGCAGGGTCAGTATGCCACCTGGCTGGAGGCCCTGCCAGAGAACCTCCAGGACAGCGCCACCGCCGAGGGGTTGCAGGCGATCTGCGACCTCGACCTCACTGAACTTGAGGCAATCGTTCCGCCCCGCGGCTTCGGCCGAGATTGACCCGCCCAACCGCTCTCCGCACGGTCATTCCCAATGCGCCACGAAAGGCGTCCCTCTCGGACGCCACTTGACACTTTTGTTTGTCGCTCCGCGTCAATCAGGCCTTGCCAACCCCGCCGCCAGCGACAATCATGTCCGTACCCGGCTGCTTCTTCTCATCCTGATTGTCGCGCCGTTCCCATCCTGATTGTCGCGCCATACGCGCGCCAGCGGGCCGTCAGCCGGCATACGCGCGATTCCTATGCCGTCAGCTTCCAGTTGCTCTTCGTGTTCGCTGCGAAAAGGCTGAAGGTCTCGCCATCGGCGCTGACGCTGGAGCAACTCGACGCCGGTCTCGTCAGCGCCTTCCTCGAGCATCTCGAGGATGACCGGAAAAACGCGCCGGTCACGCGAAACGTCCGGCTGGCGGCCATAAAGTCCTTCTTCCGCTTCCTCGAGTACAGGCAGCCGGCAGCCCTGGAGCATATCCGCCGCGTGCTGGCGATCCCGTTCAAGAAGACGGACCAGCGTCTGGTCCCGTATCTCCAACGCGAGGAGTTGCAGGCGGTGCTCGACGCCCCGGATCCAGCCACGCGCGACGGCGTCCGCGACCGCGCCATGCTGCATCTGGCGATTTGTGCAGGCCTGCGCGTGTCCGAGCTGACGGGGTTGAAGGTCGACGACATCGACCTGTCGTCGATGAGCATTCGCGTTCTCGGCAAGGGGCGGCGGGAACGGACGCTTCCCCTGTGGAAAAGTACCGCCGCGGCCCTGCGCGCCTGGCTCGCCGTTCGCGGCCGGATCGCAGCCCCCGAGGTGTTCGTCAACGCCCGGGAGGAGCCGCTGAGCCGATGGGGCTTCGCCTATCTGCTCAAGCAGCACGCAACGACCGCCGCTCGGACGCAGCCCGGCCTCGGCAAGAAGCGCATCTCGCCCCACGTGCTCCGGCACACCTGCGCGATGATCGTCCTGCAAGCGACGCAGGACATCCGGAAGGTGTCGCTGTGGTTGGGTCACGCAACCCTGACGACGACGGAGATCTACACGCGCGGCGATCCGACAGAGAAGCTCGACGCCATGGAATCGATCGTTCCGCCGCATCTGCGACGCGGCGCTTTCCAGCCGTCCGACAAGCTGATCAAGCTCCTCAGGCGCTCTTCGTAATGGAGAGCCGAATTGGCGGCGGCGGACCCAAAAGCGCGATCAGGCCGCCGCCAACTCCCCATTACTGGAAGTGCCCATAAGGCAGGTAATGGGCGACGCCCATTACCTGCCGGAATCGGCATTGCCCGAAGTGCCAGGCCGCGGCGGCGCGACAATGGCTCGAAGACCGCGAGGCCGAGCTGCTGCTGGTTCCCTATTACCACGTCGTCTTCACCCTGCCGGCGTCGATCGGCGCCATCGCGTTCCAGAACAAGGCCGCCGTCTACGACCTCCTGTTCAGGAGCGCCGCCGAGACGCTGACCACCATCGCCGCCGATCCGAAGCATCTGGGCGCGCGCATCGGCCTCACCGCCGTGCTGCACACCTGGGGCTCGGCGCTGACCCACCATCCGCACGCCCACGTCATCGTTCCGGGCGGCGGCCTGTCGCCGGACGGGTCCCGCTGGATCGCCTGCAAGCGTGGCTTCTTCCTGCCGGTGCGGGTGCTCTCCCGCCTGTTCCGTCGCCTCTTCCTCGAAGGGCTCGC
Source organism: uncultured Alphaproteobacteria bacterium (assembly GCA_963816065.1). Taxonomy (GTDB): domain Bacteria; phylum Pseudomonadota; class Alphaproteobacteria; order Rhizobiales; family Beijerinckiaceae; genus Roseiarcus. Next base: position 10,174 of record CAWFJG010000027.1, read on the forward strand.
TGACCTGCATGCGGCCGGCCGACTCGTCTTCTTCGGCGACCTCGCGCCCCTCGACGACAAGGCCGCCTTCGACGCAGCGCTCGCGCCGCTGCGCCGATCCGAATGGGTTGTCTACGCCAAGAGGCCGTTCGCCGGACCGAAGGCCGTGCTCGCCTACCTGTCGCGCTACACCCACCGCGTCGCGATCTCGAACGCGCGTCTGATCCGGCTCGACGACGACGGCGTCACCTTCCGCTGGAAGGACTATCGAGCCCGCGGCGAGGTCCCCGGCAAAACCTGGATCAAGGCGATGACGCTCGCGGCCGGCGAGTTCATCCGCCGCTTCCTTCTCCACGTGCTGCCCAGCGGCTTCCACCGCATCCGCCACTACGGCTTCCTCGCTGGCTCCAGACGCGCAGCAACCATCGAGCGCCTGCGGGACAGGATCGCGGCCTCCGACGCGACCGCTCGGCCTCGCCCAGACGCCACAGCCCGCGCCTCGACCGCCCCCGAACCCGCCACGACGCAAGACATGGCCAGGATCTGTCCCTGCTGCGGCGGTCGCATGCGCATCATCGAGACGTTCGCCCGTGGCGCTCGTCCTCGCAGCTTCACCGCCGAACCTGCCGGAATCAACTTTTCATGACCGCCGCTCCGGCCCGCGCCGTCACCGACCTCTGCTCGCCGAGGACCTCCCCTGGCCCCGCTCCGTTTGCGCCCGAGCCGATGGCGGCGACCAACGTCGCCCGCCTCCTCGCCTCCGAAATGCCCGCTTATGCCGATCGGCCGATCCCCGGCCCGCACGACGCCCTCCCGTCATCCGCAGAAGCGCTACCGCGGCCGTCCCGCGCGGCGCCGCCAAGCGCCAAATCCCCATAGCGCGCCCGCGGCGCCGGACGATCACCGTCCCGCGGTTTCCTCCCCTTGAGGCTTTCGGACGCCGGCCCTCCGGCCCGCACCTACGCCCGCGTCAGGGCCGGCATCCGAAACCCTACAAAGAAGCGGTCATTCATTTTCTGCTCTGCCAATGCATCCTATCCGATCCTTTGCCGGCGTTCCAGGGCGGCCCCGGTCCGGCACGACAGCGCCGTTCGATTCCCTTCACCCGCTTCCAGCATTTGGCCAAATCGACTCATCGTGCCGGCGCATCGAGCGTATCGATCCGGCATGGGAACGACGTGAGGGATCGCCGGCGAGATTTGCAGGGAGCACGTCGGCGTCAACCGCCGCGCCGCCCAGCGCCATGCCGGCGACACAACAAGCCCCTCCACTTCGGCCGTCCCGAGTTCGATGGTCTTGCGGTCCTCCAGACGGTCAGTATTCCCAATGCGACCGGTCGCGGCGCTTGACCCGGCGCGCGACAGAACGCAGGGGCCGGCAATCTTCGCCTTGTGGAGGGGCAGGACGCCCGCACAACCGAAGGTCCGTAGACTCAAAAACCTTCCTCGAAGGCGCGCGTCCGACGCCAGTACTCGTCCGCGGCGCCCTCTGGACGCCCCTCCCTTTCCCACAGCGCGTAAGCGCGTTCGCGGAAGCGTTGATCCTGCGCTTGGCGCCAGAAGTCGTCGGCGCCGCCTTCGGGCCGCCCCGCCTGCTCCCAGAGGAAATACGCGCGGTCACGAACGAATTGGTCCAGACCCGCCTTCGTTTCCGCCATGACGCCATGCGCATCTCCGAATGGCGTCAGCTGGCCGCCGTGGGTGACATGCATCTTGGCGCTCAAACTCTCGAGTTGCTCGTTCGGGACCAACTTTGCGTGGCCGGCCGCCTCCAACGCCTTCCGCTTGAAGGCCTCGTCGTCGGCGTCAGCGTCAAGCGTGACAGGAAACGTGTGCAGCAGCCCCAGGCCCTGCCTCTCGACGTCGACCAAGCGTTCCGGCATGAAATCCTCCTTGTGACCGTAGCCACATGCTATTTGGATAAAACTGACGATGACAAGATGAAACACCGTAAATACGATAATAAACGGCGGACGATTTATTCGAAAAGATCCTAAATTTTCTATTCGCCTTTGCACGGTTGAAACAAATCATTCATCGTCCTCTCGTACATGGCCCTATCTGTTCTTTTTACAAGCTATTATTATCGCGAGAGCCACGTTTCACGACTTATGCGGCTACCCGGCCGGAAGGTCCCAATCGGAGCGGACCCTGCGCCTTCCGCGCCCACTTCTCCCGCCCTGCGGCGAGAAGGTCAGGGTGATGGGACGGGGTGAGAAACCGCCGCGGCCAATCGCCAAGCCCCCCACCCTGCCCTCTCCCGGCAACACGGAGCGAGGGTCCGTGGCGGGCGCGTGTCGTCTGCGGGCGGACGGGCTTTGACATCGGCGCGCAGGCGTGCGCAGTCTTGCCTGTTCAACTCGCCCGCTTCCGGATGTCATCCGCCGGCCCAACCAGCAAGGTCCCGCCCAACTCCAGATTTCCCATCTTCGCCAAAGGAGCGCCGCATGTCCCGGAAGGTTCGTCCGCTGTTTTGGATCGAGGCCGCGCTCGCCGCCTTTAGCGGCGCGCTCGCTGTCCTCACCCTCTTTTGGCGGGACTGGATAGAGGCGCTGACCGGCTACGGCCCTGACCAGCACGACGGGTCGGTCGAGTGGCTCATCGTGATCGCGCTCTTTGTCGCTTGCGCCGCGCTGGCGCTCGCGGCGCGCGCGGAATGGCGCCGGCCGCCGCTCGCGATCGCCCAGCCCTGATTGACGCCAAACCACCCGCATCCTTGGGAGGACCGAGATGGCGAAACCTCCGCGCAAGAGCGCGCCTCCGACGCCGCGCAGGCCGCGGCCGCCCGAAGGCCTGTTCGGCAAGACGCTGTTCGAGTCGCTGAAACGCGCGCCGCATGGAACCTCGGACAGCGCCCTCCTGATGGAGGCGTTGCGTTCGACGCCGCTGGCTGAGGTGAAGGCGGCCTGGGCGAAGGCCGGCGCGAGGGAGCGGAACCAGCTGTTCGGCGTCCTGCCGGCCGACCAGCTCAAATCGATTTTCGGTTCGTTGCCGGAGGGGGTCCTCAAGCCTCTCGATCCGCCCCCGCCGCGCCGCCGCCCGCCCCGACCGGTGGGCCGCCCGCCTCGATCCTGACGGCCACCTACCAGAACGTCCCCTATCCGCCGGCTGAGAAGAACCCGAACTGGTCCGCGAGCTTCACCGGCGGCTCGACCATCGGCGTCACCTCGCCGCCGCCCTGGGAATGGGTTTCGGTCTACGACCAGACCCGCGAAAAGGAAGGCTCGCTCGACAATCCCGTGGTCGGCCTGACCGGTTGGGTGGTCCAGCCGGGGCTATCCAACGGAGACGTCTGGTTCGTCCATCCATTCGGGTTCGATTTCGAATTCTATATCGTCCCGGACCCGCAATACGAAGGTCTGCTCGCGGCCTCGAACACGGGCGTCACGCCCGGCACGGGCGCCCAGGACTCGGACTATTTCAGCGCCAATGGCGCCGCCCACAACATCGGGCTCGCGGCGCCGAAGGGCGTGCTCGGCGTCGAGACCGACCAGGGCCTGCTGCCGCCGGCCTTCCGCAACCTGCTCGTCCCGGGGGCGCGGGTTGCGACCTTCGGCCGCTGGATCGTCGATTGCGGTCACGACGACTTTCATACCGAGATTCATGCGCCGCTGCTGATGGCGGTCGCGACCCCGTCGCCGCCGCCCGCCGGCGTGCGCGGCGCCTCGGAGATGACGTCGCTGCAGATCATGTCGCGACCCTATACGGTCAGCCAGAAGTTCGACGAGGGCAATTTCATCGACCATCTCCTCGCCGAAGTCGCCAAGGTCGAGACGACGAATTCTCGGGATTCCGCTGTCGTGGCGGGTCGAGGCGCATCCGACGATCTTCACCACGCCTTATGAGGGCAGGCCGTTCATCAAGCTGCTGGTCGAACCGCCGCCGCTGAAACACGTCGATCCGACGCGACCGCCGCCGAAGTTGACCGTGAGCTATCACTTCACCCATCGCGCCGGGGTTGCGGTTCAGGTGTTCAACGCCGGAAACGGAGCGGTCGGGATCGCGATCGTGCTGGGCGACCTGAACCCCGCGACGCTGCCGCCGAAGCACGACCTGACTGTCCAATGGTCCCAGCTCGGCGACAAATATTCCTACGTGATCGATGCGCTGCAAATCGCCGACATCCTCACCCTCGATATCTTGCCCGCGATCATCCTCAATCGCGGCATCCTGACCGATATCTACAATTCGCCCAAGGCGTCGAGTCCGCTCGACAACCAGAATGTCGCCGCGCCCGTCGCGGCCGATCGCCTCCAGCCATGGGCCGGCCTGTCCGAGGACGACCGGCAGCCGTTCCCGATCTACGGCTGGCTCAATCTCTGGTGGCAAGAGGAGCCGGTCGTCGTCGAAGCGTCAGAGGCTCGATGAAACCGGGCCGACAGACTCCGCCTCCCACGCCCCGCCGCCACGCCTGTTCTCGCCGCCCTGGCGGAGAGAAGGCTGGATGAGGGCGGGGAGAGGGTTCAGGCCGCCAGCTGGCGCAGCACGTAGGCCAAAATCCCGCCGTTGCGGAAGTATTCGAGCTCGTCGAGCGTGTCGATGCGGCAGGTGAGCGGCACGGTGACGATTTCGCCGTTGGCGCGCCTGATCTCGGCGTGCAGCGTCTGGCGCGGCTTCAGGCCTTCGCCGAGGCCCCGGATGCTGACCGTCTCGTCGCCCGTGAGACCCAGCGTCTGCCAGCTCGTTCCCTCCTCGAACACCGCAGGAAGCACGCCCATGCCGACCAGGTTCGAGCGATGGATGCGCTCGAAGCTCTGGGCGATGACGGCTCGGACGCCGAGCAGCTTGGTGCCCTTGGCGGCCCAGTCGCGCGAGGAGCCGGTGCCATATTCCTTGCCGGCGAACACCACCAGCGGAACCTTCTCGGCCTCGTACTTCATCGCGGCGTCATAGATGGCGAGACGCTCGCCGTCCGGTTGATGGAGGGTGAAGCCGCCCTCGACCACGTTGCCGGCCTCGTCCTTGACCATCTGGTTCTTGATGCGGATGTTGGCGAAGGTGCCGCGCATCATCACCTGGTGGTTGCCGCGGCGCGTGCCGTACTGGTTGAAGTCGGCCGGCCGCACCTGGTGCTCGGTGAGATAATGGCCCGCCGGGACTCGCCGCCTTGATCGAACCGGCGGGCGAGATGTGGTCGGTGGTGATCGAATCGAGGAAGAGCGCCAGCACCCGGGCGTTCTCGACGTCGGCGACCGGAACGGGCTCCTTGGTCAAGCCCTCGAAATAGGGCGGGTTCTGCACGTAGGTCGAGCCCATGTCCCAGGAGTAGGTGAGGCCCGCCGGCGCCTTGACCTTGCGCCAGTTGGTGTCGCCGTCGAACACGCCGGCGTATTTGGTCTTGAACATCTTGGCGGTGATGACCAAATCGATGAGTTGATGGATCTCGTCCGCCTTCGGCCAGATGTCGGCGAGATAGACGTCCCGGCCCTGCTTGTCCTTGCCGAGCAAGTCGCGGGTCAGGTCGACCTGCATCGAGCCCGCGAGCGCGTAGGCGACGACCAGCGGCGGCGAAGCGAGGTAATTGGCGCGCACGTCCGGATTGACCCGGCCCTCGAAGTTGCGGTTGCCCGACAGGACCGCGGTCGCGACCAGGTTGTGCTTGGCGATCGCAGCCGAAATCTCCGGCGCGAGCGGACCCGAATTGCCGATGCAGGTGGTGCAGCCGAAGCCGACGATGTTGAAGCCGAGCTTGTCGAGCGGCCGCTGCAGGTCCGCCTCCTTGAGATAGTCCTGCACGACCTGGCTGCCCGGCGCGAGCGAGGTCTTGACCCACGGCTTCGCGGTCAGCCCCTTGGCGACGGCGTTGCGGGCGACGAGACCGGCCGCCAGCATGACGCTCGGGTTCGAGGTGTTGGTGCAGGAGGTGATCGCGGCGATCACCACGTCGCCGTTGCCGAGGTCGTAGTTCGTCCCCTCGACCTTGTGGCGGGCCGAAAGCGCGTCTGCCTGCTTGAACTCGCTGGTCATGGCGTGCACGAACCCGGGCTTGGCCTCGCTCAGCACGACCCGGTCCTGCGGCCGCTTTGGACCGGCGAGCGACGGCGCCACCTCGCCGAGGTCGAGCGCGAGCGTATCGGTGAACGCAGGCTCCGGCGTGGCGCGCGTGCGGTAGGTGCCCTGCGCCCTGGCGTAGGCCTCGACCAGCGCGATGCGCGACGGCTTGCGGCCGGAGGACTGAAGATAGTCGATGGTCTGCGCGTCGATCGGGAAGAGGCCGCAGGTGGCGCCGTATTCCGGCGCCATGTTGGCGAGCGTCGCCCGGTCGGCGACCGACATCGCGTTGAGGCCGGTTCCGAAGAACTCGACGAACTTGCCCACCACCCCCTTCTTGCGCAGCATCTGGGTGACGGTCAGCACGAGATCGGTCGCGGTCACGCCCTCGCGCAATTCGCCGGAGAGCTTGAAACCGATCACCTCGGGCAGCAGCATCGACAGCGGCTGGCCGAGCATGGCCGCCTCGGCCTCGATCCCGCCGACGCCCCAGCCGAGCACGGCCAGACCGTTGACCATGGTGGTGTGGCTGTCGGTGCCGACCAGCGTGTCGGGGAAGGCGACCTCGACCGTCCTGCCGTCCTTCTTCTCCTTGGCGGTCCACACCGTCTGGGCGAGGTACTCGAGATTGACCTGGTGGCAGATGCCGGTGCCGGGCGGGACGACCGAGAAATTGGAGAACGCCTGCTGGCCCCACTTCAGAAAGCGGTAGCGTTCCTGGTTCTGCTCGTATTCGCGCGCCACGTTCTGACCAAGCGACTTCTGCGTGCCGGCGAAGTCGACCACCACCGAATGGTCGATGACGAGGTCGACCGGAACCAGCGGATTGATCTTGTTGGGGTCGCCGCCGAGCGCCTTCATCGCGTCGCGCATGGCGGCGAGATCGACCACTGCGGGAACGCCGGTGAAGTCCTGCATCAGCACGCGCGCCGGACGAAACGCGATCTCGTGCTCCGTCTTGCCCTTGTTGTGAACCCAGGCCGCGCAGGCCTCGATATCGGCCTTCGTGACGGTGCGGCCGTCCTCGTTGCGCAGCAGGTTCTCCAGCACGATCTTGAGCGAAAACGGCAGCGACGACACGCCGGCCAGGCCGTTCTTCTCCGCCGTCTTCAGCGAAAAGTAGTCATAGGCTTTCGCACCCACGGTCAAGGACTTGCGGCAGTTGAAACTGTCCAGGCTGGGCATATGGGGAGAAGCTCCGAAAAGGCGGGCGGCGCGATTGGCGGCTTATAGAAAATATCCAGAACCCGCGCTACACAAACTATCGTCTTAACCCCGCTCGCGGGCGCATGTCGGGCCGTCCCGGCGCTCGGGGCGCCGGGACGGCCAAGGAGAAACGATGCGCCTGCGCGCGTGGGACCTGAGCATGGAGCGCGGCGGGCGGCGCCTGTTTTCAAACCTGAGCTTTGCGGCCGAGGCGGGCTTGGCCTTGATCGTCACCGGGCCGAACGGGGCGGGAAAGTCGAGCCTGTTGAGGGGTCTTTGCGGTTTCCTGCCGTTCGAAGCGGGCGGCTTCGCCCTGGATGGCGGCGACCCGGAGCGCACGGTCGGGGAAGAGGCGCATTACCTCGGCCACGCCGACGCGCTGAAGGGGGCGCTGACCGCAAGCGAAAACCTCGCCTTCTGGGCGGGCGCGCTCGGCGGCAATTCGCGACGCGAGGTTTGCCGGTCGGCGCTCGCCCGGGTCGGCCTCGCCCATGTGATCGACTTTCCCGCGAGCGCCCTATCGGCCGGGCAGAAGCGGCGCGTGGCGCTGGCACGCCTCCTCGTCGTCCGCCGGCCGCTGTGGCTGCTCGACGAGCCGACGACGGCGCTCAACTCGGCCGCTCAGGCGACCTTCGCCGCGATCATGCACGCGTTCCTGAACGACGGCGGGATCGTGGTCGCGGCGACCCACGCCCCGCTCGGGCTGCGGGGCGCGCGGGAGCTGCGGCTCGGCGCGGCGGAGGGGGTGGCGGGGTGAGCGAACAAGTCGGAACGCAAACCCTTCCCCAGCTTGCTGGGGAAGGTGGCCGAAGGCCGGATGGTGCGTGGTCCGCTGCCGCCAAGGCGGCTGCGTCGCACAACCGTCACAACGAACATGGGCCTAGCGAACCCTGCCTTCCGCGCCCCGTCCGGCGGCTCGCGCGGCCGCCTTCCCCGCTTTGCGGACAAGCGCCGCGCTCCCCGTTTGAGTGCGTGGCGGCCTCATGACCCCCGTCCTCGCCCTCTTTGCCCGCGAATGGCGGATTGCGCGGCGGATCGGCGGCGGCGCGTCGGTCGGCGCGTCGTTCTTTCTGATCCTGGTCGCGATCATGCCGTTCGCCATCGGGCCGGACCTCAAGCTGCTCGGGAGGCTCGGGCCGGCGATCCTGTGGATCGCCGCGCTGCTCGCCACCCTGCTCGGCCTCGATCGCCTGTTCCAGGCCGATCACGACGACGGCTCGCTCGACGTGATGATCAATGGGCCGCTGCCGCTCGAGCTCGTCACGCTGGTCAAATGCGCCGCGCACTGGACGACGAGCGCGCTGCCGCTGATCGTCGTCTCGCCCGTCTTCGGCCTGATGCTCGGAATGGCGCCTCAGCCGCTCGCGCTGGTCGTAGCCACGCTCGCCGCCGGCACGCCGGCCCTGACCATGATCGGGGCGATCGGCGCCGCGCTGACCGTGTCGCTCAGGCGCGGCGGGTTGCTCATGGCGGTGCTGGTGCTGCCGCTGACGATCCCTGTCCTCATCTTCGGCGTCGCGGCCGCCTCGGCCGCGAGCGGCGGCGCCGCGCCCTTCCTGACGCCGTTCCTGATGCTGTGCGCGATGTCGCTCTTCGCCGTAGCCGCCGCCCCGTTCGCGGCCGCGGCGGCGCTGCGGCACGTGCGGGAGTGAAGGGCTCGGGTGGACGCGCCGAGGTCAAAATCGCTAAGCTCGCGCGCAGGGGTGGCCGATCGCGATGAAGGGCAGCGAAAATGAACGCATTGTACGCCACGCTCGAAAGCCTCAGACCCACCGTCCTCAGCATCCTGCGGATCGTCGCGGCGCTGCTCCTGCTACAGCACGGGCTGTCGAAATTCTTTGGCTTTCCGGTCGCAGGGCCCCCGCTGACCGGCCTGCTGATCGTCGCCGCCGTGCTCGAGACGGTCGGCGCCGTGCTCCTGCTCGTCGGGGCCTACACACGCCTCGTCGCGTTCATCCTCTCCGGCGAGATGGCCGTCGCCTATTTCATCGCGCACGAACCGAAGTCGTTTTATCCGATTGCGAACGGCGGGGAGTTCGCGATCCTCTTCTGCTTCGTCTTCCTCTATCTCGTGTTCGCCGGAAGCGGGCCGGTGAGCGTCGACCGGATCGTCCTCAAGCAGAGATGATCCGTTTCTTCATGTCAGAGGCGCGTCGTGTCATTGGGCGCTCTCGCATTCCCTCAACGAGCGACGGCGCGCGCGTCATGCGCCCCGTAGGCGAGGACAGATGACCAAGGACGCGGGCATTCCAACCGCCGGCGCGATCTCGGCCCGCATCGATCGCCTGCCCGCCACGCGCACGATCTGGACGATGCTCGTGCTGCTCGGCTTCGGCATGTTCTTCGAGCTCTACGATCTGCTGTTCAGCGCCTATGTCGCGCCGAGCCTGGTCAAGTCCGGCGTGCTGACGGCCAAGACGGCCGGTCTCTTCGGCACGACGGGCGTCGCGAGCTTCATCGCGGCGCTGTTCGCCGGCCTGTTCGTCGGCACAATCCTGTGCGGCTTTCTCGCCGACCTCTATGGCCGCCGGGCGATCTTCACCTGGTCGCTCATCTGGTACTCCGCCGCAAACATCATGGTGGCGCTGCAAACCGACGCCCTCGGCCTGAACCTGTGGCGGTTCGTCAGCGGCGTCGGGCTCGGCCTCGAGATGGTGACGATCGGCGCCTATGTGAGCGAGCTTGCCCCCAAAGCGCTGCGTGGCCGCGCCTTCGCGGTCAACCAGGCGATCGGCTTTTCCTGCGTGCCGGTGATCTCGTTCCTCGCCTTCGTGCTCGTGCCCGCGGCGCCCCTCGGAATGGAAGGGTGGCGCTGGGTGGTGCTGATCGGCGCGCTGGCCGCGCCCGTCGTCGTGGTCGTGCGGCGCGGCCTGCCCGAAAGCCCGCGCTGGCTCGCCAAGCATGGGAAAGTCGCGGAAGCCGATCGGGTGCTGACGGCGATCGAGGCGAAGGTCGCAGCCGAATATGGCAAGCCCTTGCCGCCGCCCGGCCCCGAAGAACCCGTGGCGCCGGCAAGCCGCTTCATCGACCTTTGGCTCCCGGGCGTGCGCGGCCGGATTGCGCTGATGAGCGTGTTCAACATTTTTCAGACGATCGGCTTCTACGGCTTCTCGAACTGGGTGCCCTCGCTCCTCGTCAAGCAGGGGATCACCGTCTCGACCAGCCTCGGCTATACGACCGTGATTGCGCTCGCGGCGCCGGTCGGGCCGCTGATCGGATTCGTCCTCGGCGACCGGTTCGAGCGCAAGTGGGTCATCGTCTGCGCGGCCTTCGTGATTCTCGTGTCGGGGCTCGCATTCGGCCAGGCGGCGGCCGCGCCGCTGATCGTCGCCATGGGCGTCCTGCTGACGCTGGCCAACAACATCATGTCCTACAGCTTCCACGCCTATCAGCAGGAACTGTTCCCCACGGGCGTCAGGGCGCGCGCGGCGGGATTCGTCTATTCCTGGAGCCGGCTCTCGGTCATCTTCAGCTCGTTCATCATCGCCTTCGTGCTCGACGCGTTTGGGGCGCCGGGCGTGTTCGTGTTCATCGCCGCCGCGATGGCGGTCGTGATGACGGTGATCGGGATTTTCGGCCCGCGGACGACCAACCTGGCGCTGGAGACGATCGCGCATTGAGGGCGCGACGAGGGCGTTGGGTTGTCACGCCGAACGTGTGGAGACCTGGCGTGATCCGGCGCGTCCGCCCGGACGTCCTCGCCGCGGTCTCCCTATAACTTTGGTTTCGGCGCCCGGGACGAAAGGCTTGACAAAGCCGAAGGGCATGTTCTTTATTTGTTCTCACAGTCTCGATCAGGCCGCGCGCATGCCGGCGAGCGGGGACAAACGAACAAGACAACATTGGTGAAAGAGCTGGTCAACCGCTGCCCAACGGAAACGGCGGCCCGCCAGGTCTCCGTCTGGGCCTTGTTCCGGGCCGTCGGCGGCCCTCGGACTTTCGATCGCGAACTGGAAAGGAATGGAAATCGTTGGAAGCCCTTCCGGAAAGAAATTGAACTCTTTGGAAGCAAACTGAAGGAAATGGAAATCGAAGCCGGATCCGGACAGGATGCCGCGCCCTTGCGGCGCGCGGCATCCATTGTTGAGGCGAGGCGGCCTACTCCGCCGCCATCCGCATCGGCTCGTCACGATAGACGAGGTCGAACCGGTCGGCGTTCATCACCTTGTTCCAGGCCGTGACGAAGTCGCGCGCGAATTTGTCCTTGGAGTCGGAGCTGCCGTAGACTTCGGCGAGCGCACGCAACTGCGAGTGCGAGCCGAAGATCAGGTCGACGCGGGTGCCCGTCCACTTGACCGCCTTGGTCTTCCGGTCGACCCCTTCGTAAACGCCTTCGGCGCCGGCGGCCGGCCGCCATTCCGTGCCCATGTCGAGCAGGTTGACGAAGAAGTCGTTGGTCAACGTCCCGGGCCGGCTGGTGAAGACGCCGTGCGCGGACTGCCCGGCATTGGCGCCGAGCACGCGCAGCCCGCCGACGAGAACCGTCATCTGCGGCGCCGTCAGCTTCAGAAGCTCCGCCTTGTCGACCAACAGCTCCTCGGGCGACATGCGCGCCGGCACGCCGCGGAAATAGTTGCGGAACCCGTCCGCGACTGGCTCGAGCGGAGCGAAGGAATGCGCGTCGGTCTCATCCTGCGACGCGTCCGCGCGCCCCGGCGTGAAAGGCACCGTCACGTCCTGGCCGGCGTCCTTGGCCGCCTTCTCGATCGCCGCCCCGCCGGCGAGCACGATCAGGTCAGCGAGCGACACCTTCTTGCCGCCCACGGCGGAGGCGTTGAACTCCTTCTGGATGGCTTCAAGCGTCGCGAGAACCTTCGCGAGCTGAGACGGCTCGTTGACCTCCCAGTATTTCTGTGGGGCGAGGCGGATGCGCGCGCCATTGGCGCCGCCGCGCTTGTCGGTGCCGCGGAAGGTCGAGGCCGAAGCCCAGGCTGTCGAGACGAGTTCGGCGACCGAAAGGCCGGAGGCGAGGACTTTCGTCTTCAGCGCCGCGACATCGGCATCGCCGATCAGCGTATGCTCGACCTCCGGAAGCGGATCCTGCCAGATGAGCCGCTCCTTGGGCACGAGCGGACCGAGATAGCGCACGATCGGACCCATGTCGCGGTGGGTCAGCTTGAACCACGCCCGGGCGAACGCGTCGGCGAACTGGTCAGGATGCTCGAAGAAGCGTCGCGAGATCTTCTCGTACTCCGCGTCCATGCGCAGCGACAGGTCCGTCGTCAGCATGGTCGGCGCGCGCCGTTTCGCCGGATCGAAGGGGTCCGGAATGGTGGCCTCCGCGCCTTTCGCCACCCACTGATAGGCGCCGCCTGGGCTCTGAGTCAGCTCCCATTCGTGCCCGAACAGGTTCGAGAAGAATTCGTTGCTCCACTTCGTTGGCGTCTTGCTCCAGATCACCTCTAGGTTGCTGGTGATGGCGTCATCTCCCTTGCCCGTGCGGAGCTTGCTCTTCCAGCCGAGACCCTGCTCTTCAAGCGGAGCGCCCTCGGGTTCGGGACCGAGCCATTCCTTGTCCTTGCCGGCGCCGTGGGTCTTGCCGAAGGTGTGTCCGCCGGCGATCAGGGCGACGGTTTCTTCGTCGTTCATCGCCATTCGGAGGAAGGTCTCGCGGATGTCGGTCGCCGCGGCGACCGGGTCCGGCTTGCCGTTCGGTCCTTCCGGATTGACGTAGATCAGGCCCATCTGCACGGCGCCGAGGGATTCTGAAGATCGCGCTCTCCCGAGTAGCGTTCGTCTTCCAGCCACTTGCCTTCGGGACCCCAATAGATGTCCACGTTCGGCTCCCAGGTGTCGGCGCGTCCGCCGCCAAAGCCGAAGGTCTTGAAGCCCATCAACTCGAGGGCGACGTTGCCCGCGAGAATCATGAGATCGGCCCAAGAGATCTTGCGCCCGTATTTCTGCTTGATCGGCCAGAGGAGCCGACGCGCCTTGTCGAGGTTGCCGTTGTCCGGCCAACTGTTGAGCGGCGCGAACCGCTGCTGCCCCTCGCCGCCGCCGCCGCGCCCGTCAGCGATGCGGTAGGTGCCGGCGCTGTGCCAAGCCATGCGGATGAAGAGGCCGCCGTAGTGACCAAAGTCGGCCGGCCACCAATCCTGCAAGTCGGTCATCAGGGCGTGCAGATCCGCGATCACCGCGTTCAGGTCGAGAGTCTTGAATTCCTTGGCGTAGTCGAACGCCTCGCCCATCGGATTGGACAACGCCGAGTGCTGGTGGAGAACCGAAATATCCAACTGGTTCGGCCACCAGTCGCGGTTCGAGGGTCCGCGGACCCCGCCCGTAACCGGGCACTTGCTTTCGCTTGTCATGCTCTCTCCCGTTGGTGTGCTGTTCTTGGTACGCTCGCTGTGGAAGGATCGGTTCACCCTGAGTCTCCGCGGGATCGCCCCTTGTCTGGCTGGTCATCCGGGGTTTAGCGGCCATCCCAACGCGGCGCCCGCGCCGTTGCGCATCCTATCTTACAGTAGTCTCGGACAGCTGCCCTTGAAAACGAATTTTCTCGGAGCATTTGATCGCAATTTTCGATGATCTTCCCCATCGAGGGCGGGTTGACCGACTGGGTGGCCGGAGGGAGAACGGGAAAGGATCGCATCCGAACACGCCGAAGCGATCCCGGAGATCGCCGCGACAGTCCTGAAGCGTTCCCAGAGGAACCTCGCTGTCCGAATGAATTCCATTTGCTTGCTCTGAAGCGCGAGCGTCCCGCGAAAGCGGTTGCACGATGAGGCGCGCCCGTTGTTTCCGCGGGGCGGCGTTCGCGCCGAGCGGGGACTCCATTGCTCGGTTGCCCTGAGGGAGGTAAAAGCCGTTGGAAATGATCAATCTCGCCAACCCGACGGTTTTCGTCGACCTGACGCGGCGCGTGACGCCTTGGCTGGCGGCGGCGACGGCCGCGCTGTTCGGCCTCGGCCTGACGCTGGCTGTGCTGGCCCCGCCCGACTATCAGCAGGGCGAGAGCGCCAAGATCATGTATCTGCACGTCCCGGCGGCCTGGATGTCGAGCTTCGTCTACGGCGTCATGGCGGTCGCCGCGCTGGGCACGCTGGTCTGGCGCCATCCTCTGGCCGACGCGGCGCAGAAGGCGGCGGCCCCGCTCGGCGCGGGCTTCACCGTCATCTGTCTCGTCACCGGTTCGCTGTGGGGCAAGCCGATGTGGGGAACCTATTGGGTGTGGGACGCGCGGCTGACCTCGGTGCTCGTGCTGTTCCTCGTCTACCTCGGCCTGATCGCTCTCTGGCGCGCGATCGACGATCCGGGCCGCGCGGCGCGGGCGGCGGCGATCCTGACCCTGGTCGGCGGCGTGAACCTGCCGATCATCAAGTTCTCGGTCGACTGGTGGAACACTCTGCATCAGCCGGCCTCGGTGTTTCGTCTCGGCGGCCCGGCCATCGCCGCCTCGCTGCTGTGGCCGCTGATCGTGTTGTCGCTCGCCTTCACCGGGCTGTTCCTGACCTTGCACCTGATGTCGGTCCGCAACGAGATCCTGCGCCGCCGCATCGCCCGCGTGACCATGCTGGCGGCGGCCGAGGGCGACCCTCTCGCGGCCCCGGCGTTCGCCGCCGAAGGCGCATAGGGCGATGCTCGGCGACCCGCATATCGGCTTCGTCATCGCCGCCTATGCGGCGACGTTCGTCGTCCTCGTCGCGATGATCGGCGCGGTCGTCCTCGACACCCGCCGACTCAGCGCCGATCTCGACAAGGCCAACCGTGCGCTCGAGCGCGCGCGTCGCGCCAAAGGCCGATCGCGATGAGCGCGGTCCCGGAGGCGGCGCGCCGCCCGCGCCGCTGGCTGGCGTTCCTGCCGCTCGTCGCCTTCGCCCTGCTCGCGGCGCTCCTGTTCGTCCGCCTCTACGCCGGCGACCCGTCGAAGCTGCCTTCGGCCCTGATCGGCGAGAGCGCGCCGCCGCTGACGCTGCCCGGCCTCGACGGCGGGGCGGGCCTCGCCGACGCCGACCTGCGCCGGGGCCACGTCAGCGTGGTCAACGTGTTCGCCTCGTGGTGCGAGCCGTGCCGGTCCGAGCACCCGAACCTGATGGCGCTGGCCGCCGACGAAGCGCTCAGGCGCCAGGGCGTGGCGGTGTACGGCGTGGCGCAGAAGGACTCGGCCGAGAACATCCGCCGCTTCCTCGGCGCGCTCGGCGACCCCTACGCGAAGGTCGGTCTCGACGCCGAGGGGCGGGCGGGCATCGACTGGGGCGTCTACGGGGTGCCGGAGACGTTCGTCGTGCGCGGCGACGGAACCATCGCCTACAAGGTCGTCGGCCCGATGACCGCCCAATCCCTCGCCGCCGACCTCAAGCCGCAGATCCTCAAGGCGATGGCGCCGCCGCGCTCGTAGGCTCATGCGCGCGGCCGCCGCCCTTCGGGGAGAGCCGCGCGCGGATTTATCCAGGCAGCCGATTTCAACGGCTTAGGCGCCAAAACGTGCAACTTTCGGCGCCGACCAGGCGTTTCGGCGACGGGACACGGGGTAGGCGATGTCGGGCGGATGAGGCGCGACGCCGATCCAAGGCGGCTCCCCTTCGCTCGCGCCGCGCGCGGCCTCACCAGCTCGTATCCGGCGGCGCCCATGGGCGAGCGCCGACCATAAGGCCGTTTTCGCTGGGGTCGCTGGGGAGCCAAGAGTCGGCGCAAGGGCGTTGGCCCCGTACCGGAATGAGAAGGGCGAGCTCGATGGCTTCTGGCTCGCCACCGTCAATCGGATCGCGAGCTTCGAATGACGCGCAGTAGTTGTGATGCGCAAGGTGCCACAACCCAGAAGAGCCATCTCGCGAAACAAAGGTTCCGCAAAGGTAGCGCGGCGAAGAAATGTGTCTTCCGTCGGGGCGATCGGTGGCGAAAACATGGCTTTCGCAGCGGCAGGATTGGTGGAAACCGTCGCCGATAGTGGCATTTCGATCCCTCCGCCCGCTTCCACATTCCGAAAACGCTTGACAACCCGACAGTTGTTATATAAATTTTTAGCTCTTCCGGGACAACAAGATCGGTTCGAAGTTTCAGCGAGGGTCGGGACCAAATTTCGCAAAACGCCCAATTTTTTAGGGGCGAGGCTATTGTTTTTGGGGGATTCCGATGACGGGGGAAGGCGCTTTATGGTTCAGCGAAGCTGAGGCTTCGCTCGCTGCTTATGTCGAGGATCGGCGGAAACATGGCGAGCATTCGCCTTTGTTCCCTCAAAGAGGCGCTGGGGAACATGACGTCCCAAAATTCGCGGAAAAGATCTTTAGCGTGATCGAAGGGCGCTCCTTCATGAGGGAGTGCCTTCGTATCGGCCTTGAATTGGCGTTGCGCGCTAATATTCTCGCGTTTTCAAGCGTCGGGGACTATCAACAGAATAAGGAAAGGGAAAAATCCAGCGCTATCTTTCTCTCGTGGTCTGAGAGCGATGAAGACATCTTCACAGATGCTTTTTCCACATTACTTGAGATTGACTCGAGTATTCCAATAATAGTCATCGGCCCTTCGAGGATGGACATTGTCAATTCCGCCGTTTCACGCGGCGCAAAGGGATACGTTCCTCTTACGACCAAATTCGAAGTCGCGGCAGCGGTGACGCAAATTGTTGTTGCGGGGGGGACGTACGTTCCGATGGATTGCCTCCCCGGCCGCACGGCGCGCATCAGCAGGAGGGATTCGCCTGACAGTGTCGGCGGCCCCTGTGCGGCGCTCACGGCGCGTGAGCTTTCCGTTGTTCGGGCCATTCAGATGGCCAAGTCAAATAAGGCGATTGCCAAAAGTTTGGAGATGACCGAGAACACCGTAAAGGTGCATGTCAGGCACATCATGACGAAGTTGAAAGCAAGGAATCGGACCGAAATTGCCATGATGTCGAAGAAGCATATGTTCGGGACAGCAGATGAGCTGCCTTTAAATTAAGTCTGACATAAAACAGAGTTTTATGCTGGACACCACCCCACGCTTTGCCGACAGTTAACCCCGTTAGGGAAGCTGCGCGTCGGCGTTTCGATAAGCATGAAAGGAAGTCGTCGGCGCCGCGCGGTGGAGCGATGCTGTGGCGTCGTGCGGATTGCGCTGCACGAAACACAAGAGTGTTGTGCGAATGCTGCATCACGTGCCCGCCAGTGTGCAGGGCGGAATTTCTAGACATAGACTTTTGGGTGTAAGGCATTTTTCCTGAGTATCTATAGATTCAGACTTGGGGCGGTGAAGACATGCGATTTGACGATCGGATTTTCGAAGCTCCGTCGCGGATGGCAATCGACCCGCGGCAGGTCCGGGCGAAGCCTCACCTCCCCGTCGCCGTGCTCGGCTGTCTGGTTCCCGATCACGGGAAACGACCCGTGCCGAACGCGTATGAAATGGCCGACGAGGCGACACGCCGAACCGTCGCCGAAAGCCCTTCGTCGCTGGCCGTGACCGTCTGGACGCTGGACGCTTTGGCGAACGGGCGCCGCGACCTCAACTTGCGCAACTCTCGCGCCGCCGCCCTCCGTTCCCGTCGTCAGGCTCAGCCTGGCTGAAATCGTTTGAGGAGTTTCTCCTATGACGACAATTGCGAACATCACGCTCGACGGACAGTTTGCGGACTGGCCAGCGAACGCCATGATCATGACGGCCAACAACGCCGTCGCCGGCTATCAGATCTATGGCGCCTTGCTGAACGACGCGACGCTCGGCGACAACTACGTGATCGGCATCGACGCGACCGACTCCACGGACCCCGTCATCGGCCCCGGGCACCATCATCTATCTGAACACGGATCAGGACAAGACAACGGGCTTCAGCCCGTTCGGCGGCGTGAACATCGTGGGCGCCGAGTATGAGGTGGTGTTCGTCGCTCACGATGGCCAGCCGTACCTGTATTCGGTCGCGTCGGATGGAACGCTGAGCGAACTCAACGGCAATGCGCCGCTGGCCTACGGCTTTTCCAGCGACGGCAAGAGCATTGAGCTGGCGATCCCGCAGTCGCTGCTTATTCCAGTCGGCGGAACGGCGCCGACCGCGATTGATTTCGACGTCCTGCTCAACGGCGCGACCGGTCTGCCCAGCCACTTTCAGCACCGCCATGCCGGAATATGTCATCCCGGATCCCGCCGCGGCGCCGGCGCCGACAACGATTGCGAACACGATCACACTCGATGGACAGTTCTCGGACTGGCCTGCCGACGACATGATCATGACGTCGGGGAACACCGTTGCGGGCTATCAGGTCTATGGCTCTTTCCTGACCGATGCGACGGGCGGCAATACGGTCAATACGTATGTGATCGGCATAGACGCCACCAACGCGGCCGATCCCGTCATCGGCCCAGGCAGCACAATCTATCTGAACACCGATCAGTACACCGCAACCGGCTACAGCCCGTTCGGCAATGTCGGCGCCGAATATGAAGTGCAGTTTTCCTTCGGTCCGAACAGCGAACTCGAACCCTTCCTCTACTCGCTGACATCGACCGGCGTCCCGACCCTGCTCGATGGCGGCGCGCCGCTCGCCTACAGCATGTCCAGCAATGGCGAAAGCGTCGAACTCGCGATCCCCCAGTCGCTGCTGACGCCGACCGGCGGAACCGCGCCGACCTCGATCAATTTCGCCGCCCTGCTCAATGGCGCGAACGGTCTGCCGAGCGACTTCGCCAGCAACCAGGAATACGCGATCACCGATCCGGCGACGCTGGTCCCGGTAAATCATGCCGATCAAGAAGGTCGCAATCATCTATTCAGCGACGACCGCCGCGCTCTATTTCGGCGGCGGCCCAGCGGCCGAGAGCGCCTATTCCGACCTGTTCATGGCGGCGCAGCAACAGGCGCGAGCGGCGGGCGTCTCATACGACCTTCTGTCCGAATCCGATCTGACCAACGTCGCCGCGCTCTCGCAATACAGCGCGCTGATCTTCCCCGATTTCCAGAATGTCCAGTCGAGTCAGGTCTCTGCGATCGCCGATGCGTTGTATCAAGTCGTCTACGACTACAAAGTGCCGATCATCACGGCTGGCGACTTCATGACGAACGATGAGAACGGCAATCCGTTGCCGGGCAATTCCTACGCCAACATGCAGTCGCTGCTCAATCTGACATCGGCCGGGTTCGGCGCCGCGACATATTCGGTGACGCCCAATTCAACAGCTCTTAACAGCAATAATCCGATCCTGTCAGGCTATACAGCCGGTCAATTGATCGGCGGTGCGAGCGGCGAATTCCCGGGCACCACGCCCGGCGTGTACACCGACACCGGTTACCTGACCTTTGCCGGTTATACGCAGCCGGCGACCACGATCGCCGACATCAACATTCAGGGCGGCGCTTCCGTCGCCGGCGTGGTGCAGACAACCACCGGCGGCACGAACACAAATTTCGCGACGACCGGGCTGCTGGGCGACAGCAACCTGCTCCAGCATGTCATCCAGAATACGGTGTTCGGCACGACGCCGAGCCTTTCGATGGACATCACTCGTTTCAATGGGATCGTGAACTCGCGCACCGACATGGATCAGTCGCAGTTCCCGTCGGACGTTTCGCCCGGCGGCGGCGCGGCGGGAATCTACGACGTCCTGCTGAATACTCCGGTAAGTTCAGTAAATTCTGCGGATCAGAGTAATTTGTCGATCCTGGCGTATTTGCAGCAGCAATACGACTTCGTCGGCAGCTACTATATAAATATCGGCGACAACGCCAATCCAGCCAACGAGAACTCGACCAATTGGGCGGTTTCTACGCCTTACTACCTTCAACTCCTCCAGATGGGCAACGAGATCGGCACGCACTCCTTAACCCATCTCATTGACCCGTCGCAGCCCACCGCGCCGGTGACGACCACCACAATCGGGACTACGATAGCCGGCGCCACCCAGGTGAACGTGAGCGCCTTGCCATCCTACAACGGCGCCACGCTGGGCATGATCGTCACCGACGCCGCCGGCGACTTCGGGACGGCGACTGCCACGAATGTTGCCTACACTTACATCTCAGGGTATTCCGTCAATCCGGCAGGAGGTTATACGCTTGATCTGACGTATCAACCAGGGGGATATGGAAGCGCCAACGAGGGTGTCATAAACCAAATAGCGTCTGGGACGATGCTTGATTTCGCAGTTCCTTCGGAGAACACCAATTTCTTGTCGACCGGCGCCACGGACACGACCGGCACCAATCCTAATTTCACTTATAACTATGAGTTCGGTCAGTCTGCCTCAACCATAAACACACAGCTCGGCATCACGGTCGCCGGCGCGGCGGTTCCCGGCGCCAACGACTATCTCCCCGACTCTCAGCAAATCCTGTCATACTTCCCGTCCAAGTCCGGCGGCTTGACCGGCTACGTCAGCGGCGGGTGGACCGGCGTCGGTTCCGGCTCCCCCAATGCGTTCGGTTACATCACCCCGGGCAATACAAGCTCAGTCTACATTGCCCCGAACGAAACCTTCGACTTCTCCGAAGTCCAGTTCGAAAACAAGACTCAAGCCCAGGCGTTGTCCGACTGGGAGTCGCTGTTCAATCAGCTATCCGCGAATTCCGAGACGCCGATCATCGTATGGCCCTGGCATGACTACGGCATAACCGACTGGCCAACGAATGGCCCTGGAACGCCCACCCCGGGCTACACCGAAGCCCTGTACCAGAGCTTCATCGCGTACGCATACAACGCGGGCGACGAGTTCCTGACCACGGAGGACCTTGCCCAGCGCATCGCGGCCGAGCAGGCCGCGACGCTCACCGAGACGACCAACGGCAATGTCGTCACAGCGACCGTGACCCCGAGCGCCTCGCAACCCGATCTCGGCGCGATGGCGCTCAACGTCGTCAACGGCGCAGCCGGCCAGGTGATCCAGAACGCGGGCGCCTGGTACGCCTACGACACCAACAGCGTATTCCTGGCAAACGCCTCCGCCACCCATGGCGCCCCGGAGACCTTCACTGTCACGCTGGGCGCGACCCAGGACGACGTCACGCACGTCGATTCTCTGCCGATGCGCGCCGATCTGCAGTCGGTGGTCGGCGACGGCTCCAACCTGACCTTCTCGTTCACCGGCGACGGCACGGTCGACATCCACCTTAAGACGCTCGGCTCGGGTTCAAGCGTCGTTTCAATCCTGACGTCGGTGGTCGGGACTGAGGGGACCGGGGCGCTTGCGCCGACTGCGACGCTGAACGGAGACGACCTGAAACTGACCTTCAACGACGGCGCGCTGGCGATCTCCTCGACCTCGCCGCAGGGCGTGCCGGTCGGGCACACGGTCACAATCCAGGAAGGTCCGACGGCCGTCGCCGGCGCGACCTTCGTTTTCCAAGCCCCGCAAACTGCGATCACAAGCGCGGGCGGCTTTACGAACCAGGCGACCCAGACCATCACCGGCACGGTGACGGAGCTGACCGAGAGCCAGGTCGTTGGAACGACGGTGACGCTCTACGACAACAGCTCGACGACGCCGCTGGGGACGGCGATCGTCCAGGCGGGGGTCGCCGGCGTGGCCGGGGAGCTCCCGACCTGGACGGCGACGGTGACGCTGACGGGCGACGGGACGCACAGCATCGTTGCGTCGGACACCGACATGAGCAACCTGATCGGCGCGTCGGCCCCGCCGGTCGTATACACCCTGGACACGATTCCGCCGGTGGTCGCGATTTCGAGCGCGGGCGCCACGACCAACGTTGCGGCCCAGACGCTCAGCGGCACAGTGAAATCAGCCGAATGGCGCGGAGGCGCCTATCGGGGCGACCGTGACGCTGTACGACAACAACATTCAGATTGGCACGGCCACCGTTGTGGCGCCGACCACAGCCGGCGCGCCTTCGACGTGGTCGACGACGGTGACGCTGACGGGCGATGGCGCACACAGCATCACCGCCTCCGACACCGACGCTGCAGGCAACATTGGGACGAGCGCGGCGGTCCTCTACACCCTGGACACGCTTGCTCCGGTGGTGGCGATTTCGAGCGTGGGCGGCCAGACGAACGCACCCTCCCA
This sequence comes from uncultured Alphaproteobacteria bacterium, assembly GCA_963816065.1. Taxonomy (GTDB): domain Bacteria; phylum Pseudomonadota; class Alphaproteobacteria; order Rhizobiales; family Beijerinckiaceae; genus Roseiarcus. The sequence continues at coordinate 32,274 of CAWFJG010000027.1, forward strand.
GACGATCAGCGGCACGGTGACTCCGGCGAACGCGAATGAAGCGACGGTCGGGTCGACGGTTACCCTCTACGACAACAACATTCAGATTGGCACGGCGACCGTTGTGGCGCCGATCACGGACGGCGCGCCTTCGACGTGGTCGACGACGGTGACGCTGACGGCGACGGCGCGCACAGCATCACGGCGTCCGACACCGACGCTGCAGGCAACGTCGGGACGAGCGCGGCGGTCCTCTACACCCTGGACACGCTTGCTCCGGTGGTGGCGATTTCGAGCGTGGGCGGCCAGACGAACGCACCCTCCCAGACGATCAGCGGCACGGTGACTCCGGCGAACGCGAATGAAGCGGCGGTCGGGTCGACGGTCACACTCTACGACAACACCATTCAGATTGGCACGGCGACCGTTGTGGCGCCGATCACGGACGGCGCGCCTTCGACGTGGTCGACGACGGTGACGCTGACGGGCGACGGCGCGCACAGCATCACGGCGTCCGACACCGACGCTGCGGGCAACGTCGGGACCAGCTCGGCGACGGTCTATACTCTGGACACGCAGCCGCCGGTCGGTCACGATCACCAGCGCCGGCGGCGAGACGACCGTTGCAAGCCAGACAATCACCGGAACGGTGTCGGAGCCTGTGGCGGCTGAGATCGTCGGGACGACGGTATACCTCTACGACAACAACTCGACGACGGCCATCGGCACGGCCACGGTCCAGGCCGGGGTGGGCGGGGCGCTTCCTACGTGGTCGACGACGGTGACGCTGAGTGCGGGCGCCAACAGCATCGTGGCCACGGTCACCGATCTCGCCGGCAACATCGGCGCCTCGAGCGCGGTCGTCTACACGGTGGCGCCGCTCGCACAGCCGACGATTACGTCCGCGACCTATACCGGCTCCGCCTCAACAGGCCACTGGAGCCTCAGCGGCGCTGCGACTGCGGGCGTCACCGTCACGGTCTATGACGGCGCAACGGCGCTCGGAACCACGATCGCCACCGCGGCGGGAACCTGGGCTTTCACCACAGCTGAAAACAGTAGCGCGATCCGCATTTATACGGCGATCGCGACGTCCGCCGGCTCAACGAGCCTCGCCTCAGCGCCTTACTACGAGGGCACGCCCAACGCCGACGTTCTCAGCTTCGCGTCAGAAGCGACCCTCTCCGCTGCGGCTCTTATCAACGGCGGCGCCGGAACCGACACGCTGCAGTTGACGTCGCCGACGACGCTGAGCGACGCCGACTTCGTTCATATTCAAGCCATGGAGATCCTTGGGTTGAACGGCGCGAGCGGCGTCACCTTCGGGACGAGCGCGTCGGCAGCCGGCATCAAGACCGTGGTCGTCGGCGCCGGTCCGACCAGCATCGCCGACAGCAATTCGGGGACCTTGGCCGTCAACGCGGCGGCGCTCGGCGCCGGCAACCTGTTGACCCTGACGGGATCGACAGCGCTGACCGTGAGCAGCCTGACAGGCAATCTCAACGCGACCGGCGACACGGGCGCGCTCTCGGTGACCGCCACCGGCGCTGCGGCGCAAAACATCGCGACCGGTTCAGGCGCAACGTCGATCGCCGACAGCGCTGCCGGGGGCGGCGTCGTGGTCGACGCTGCGGCGCTTGGCGCAGGCACGCTGACGCTCTCCGGCTCGGCGGCGGAGACGGTCAACAATATGGGCGGCAACGTTGTTGCGACTGCGCTCAGCGGCGCGCTGACGGTGACGGAGACGGGCTCCTCGTCGCAGTCCGTGACGACGGGCACGGGCAATACGACGATTTACGACAATGGCTCGGGCGGCGTCAGTGTGAACGCCAACGCGTCAGGAAGCGGCAGGACTCTGACGCTGTCGGGCTCGGACTCGGTGACCGTCGCCAACCTCGCCGAGAATATCGTGGCGACCGGGTTGAGCGGCGCGCTGAACGTCACGACGAAGACCAGCGGACTGTCGATCGCGACAGGCACGGGTGGGACGACCGTCAACGCCGGCGCCATGACGGGCACGCTGACGCTGACGGGCGGCGACGCCACGATCGTGACCGCGCTGAAAGGCAACCTCGCCGCGACCAACGAAAGCGGCGCCCTGACGGTGACGACGACCGGCGCGACGCAGACCGTGACCACCGGCTCGGGCAATATCTCAATTGCCGACGGCTCGACGGGAACGCTGACTGTGAACGGCGCGGCGCTGGGCGCGGGCAGCACGGCGGCGGTGACGGGCTCCGGTCCGGTGACCGTGACCAACCTGAAGGGCACTCTCAATGCGTCCGGCGACAGCGGCGCATTTGCGGTGACTGCGACCGGCGCGACGTCGCAAAGCATCACCTCCGGATCGGCGGCGATGTCGATCGCCGATAGCGCCGCAGGCGGAAGCGTCGTGGTCGACGCGACACTGCTCGGAACGAACACGCTGACGCTCTCCGGTTCGGCGGCGAAGACGGTCAACAACCTGGCCGGCAACGTCGTTGCAAGCGGCGCCGGCGCGCTCACCGTGAACGCCACCGGCTCCGGGCCGCAATCCGTGACCACCGGCTCCGGCTCCACGACCATTACCGACAACGCCAGCAGCAGCATGACGGTCAACGCCAACGCCATGCTAGGCGCGCAGAAATTGACGCTGTCGGGATCGACGGCGGAGACGGTCACGAACGTGGCCGGGATTATCGTGGCGACGGGCCTCAGCGGCGCGCTGAACGTCACGACGAAGACCGCCGCACTGTCGATCGCGACCGGCACGGGCGGGACGACCGTCAACGCCGGCGCCATGACGGGCACGCTGACGCTGACGGGCGCCGACGCCACGACCGTGACCGCGCTGAAAGGCAACCTCGCCGCGACCAACGAAAGCGGCGCCCTTACGGTGACGACGACCGGCGCGACGCAGACCGTGACCACCGGCTCAGGCAATATATCGATTACCGATAACTCGACGGGCACGCTGACGGTCAACGCAGCGGCGCTGGGGTCAAGCAGCGCGCTGACACTGTCCGGGGCCGGCGCGGCGACCGTTACGGCAGGCTCGGGCGATATTTCGGTTGTCGACAACTCAACGGGGACGCTGACCGTCAATGGCGCCGCGATGGTCGCCGGCAGCAGTCTGACGGTGACGGGCTCCAGCCCGGTGATTTTGACCAACTTCAAGGGCAATCTCAATGCGATCGGCGACAGCGGCGCCTTTACCGTGACCGCGACGGGCACGGCCGCACAAAGCATAGCCACCGGCTCGGGCGCCATGTCGATCGCCGACAGCGCCGCGGGCGGCAGCGTCGTGGTGGACGCTACCTGCTCGGAACCAATACGCTGACGCTTTCCGGCTCGGCGGCGAAGACGGTCAACAACATGGCCGGCAATGTCGTCGCGAGCGGCGCCGGCGCGGTCACCGTGAACGCCACGGGCTCCGGCGCACAATCCGTGACCACCGGGACAGGCAACACGACCATTATCGACAACGCGGCGGCGAGCATGACGGTCAACGCCACCGCGACGGGCGCCGGCAAGACGCTGACGCTGTCGGGCTCGGCGGCAGAGACGGTCACCGGCCTGGCCGAGAATATCGTGGCGACCGGCTTGACCGGCGCGCTCACGGTTACGACGAAGACCAACGCCCTGTCGATCGCAACCGGTTCGGGCGGGACGACGATCAACGCGGGCGCCATGACTGGCGCGCTGACGCTGACGGGCGTAGGAGGAGCGATTGTGACCGCGCTCGGCGGCAATCTCACCGCGACCAACGAAAGCGGCGCCTTGACGGTGACGACGACCGGCGCGACGCAGACTATAGCCAGCGGCTCGGGCAATATTTCGATTACCGACGGCTCGTCTGGCACGCTTACGGTCAACGCCGCCGCGCTTGCCTCCGGTGGCATGGTGACGCTGGCGGGGACCGGCGCGGCGACCCTGACCACCGGCGCCGGCAATATTGTGATCGATGACACATCGACGGGCACGCTGACGGTCAACGCCGCGGCGCTGGCCGTTGGCGCCACGGTGACGCTGTCGGGCGCAGGCGCGGCGATCGTAACCAACCTGAAAGGCGCTCTCAATGCGACCGGCGACGGCGGCGCGCTCACCGTGACCGCGACGGGCGCGACCGCGCAAAGCATAGCCACCGGTTCGGGCGCCATGTCGATCGCCGACAGCGCTGCGGGCGGCAGCGTCGTGGTCGACGCTACGGCGCTCGGAACCAACACGCTTACGCTTTCCGGCTCGGCCGCAAAGACGGTCAACAATTTGACCGGCAATGTCGTCGCAACCGGCGCTGGCGCGGTCACCGTGAACGCCACGGGCGCAGGGCCGCAGACGATCCAGACGGGTAGCGGCAAAGATACAATCACCGCCTTGGGCGGCGGCGACACCATTCAGGGCGGCGGCGGAGGCGACACTTTCAATGTCTCGGGTCATGCCGCCGCAGACACCTTCACCTACACAGCGACGAGCGACTCGCTCAACTCGACCGCCGGACACGACACGATCACGGGTTTTGCGGCCGGTTCAGCCCACGACCTATTGAATTTCTCGGCGCTAAACAGCGGCCTGAACATCCAGGGGGCGTTCAGCGGGGGCAACGTCAATGCGGATTCCATCGCTTGGCTCTATTCGGGAGGCAGCGCGATGGTCTACGTCAACAACACGGCCAGCGCCCTGACGACCGCCAGCGGGAGCTTGATGGAGATTACGCTCGCTGGGGTCTCCTCGGGCCTGTCCAACGCGAATTTCGTTGCATAGCGTCCTCGTCAAGGCGACGGCGGCCGAGCCCCGGCGTCGTGGCACCCTCTGTACAGACGTAGAGATTAAGGCTTATGGCAACGGTTCCGTCGAGCCCAGCGTTGAAGCGCGTGCGCGCTTGGCTGCTAGCCGCGAGCCTGACTGTCGTTGATCTCATGGGCGTAGTCTGTGCAGCCCATTCGCAAGAGCCAATGCCGGTAAAGCGGGAAATCCTGGCGTTATACGACGGAGCCCAGGAGAGCGAAGCCGACTACACGCGGATTTATCGTTTTGCCGAAATGCCGCTCAATTACCTGGGCCTCATCGTGCGCTTTCACGACGTTCGAAATAAGCTGCCGGAGCCAGCCGAGATCGAGCGTTATCGAGGCGTGTTGACTTGGTTTGCCGGGCCGGTTTCCGACGACGCCGCCTATCTCACGTGGGCAAGCCGAGTGTCGCGTCTGAATGTGCGTTACGTCATTCTGGGGGATGTCGGGATCGCGCTCAACTCCAGAAACATGCCTGCCGTCAACCAATTGTTCGCTTTGGTCGGAGTGCGCCATACCGGGGAATATGTCACGCCGACTCTGGGCACGCGCGTGGCGCAAGAAGACCCGAACCTCATTGAGTTCGAATGCCATCTCGGCCCGGTTTTGCCGGACTATCCGATCATGAGCGCCAATCGGGCGAACACGCAGATCGGCGTCATGCTGGAAGCCCCCACGCACAGCGGCGGAGCGAAATCGGTTCTCGTCGCGATCGGGAAAAAAGGCGCCTACGCTGCGTGGAACTATGAGATGTGCCACGAACGGTCTCCGTTGTATCAGGCGCAATGGCTGATCAATCCGTTCGAATTCTTTCGCGCCGCGTTCGGTCTTGACGGTGAGCCGGTTCCGGACACCACGACCGCCTCGGGCAACCGGCTGTATTTCAGTGTGATGGGAAGCGAGGGCCTAACGCGAATTAGCAAGATCGAAGGCCTCCGTGAGCACTCGGTGACAGCCGGGGAAGCCGTTCTTCGCGAACTGATCGAGCCCTTTCACGGCCTGCCGACGACCTTTGAGCTGCAGGGAGAGGAGTTGGCAAAGTCCGAGAAGCAAGGCAGCCTGACGCAAATACTAGTTCAGAACGTATTGGGTACTGAGAACGTAGATGCCTTGAGACGTGGACTACTTGTAACGTCTTCCAGACTAGATTCAGAGTATCCATCGATATCCAATATCTCACCTCTAACCAGCGCTAGTTCGGACCACTTCATCATCAGACCGATGAGCGATGAAACTGCCTACAATAATCAAAGTGTTATAGGCGAAAGCGGATTTGCTGCGCTTCGTGAGACTATATCTCGCACCAAGTCGCCGCGTCGTCTCAAACCTATCGACATTAATTTCCATGCCTATTCCGGTGAATATCCGGCTCTGCTGCGTTCGGTACGCGATCGGCTGAGCGCGGCAAGTCTCGAGGCGCTCACCCCGGTTTCGGCGAACCGTTATGCCGCCATCGTCGATGGATTCCTGAACGCACGCGTCGACCGCCTGGACCGTATGACATGGCAAATCAGCGCCCGAGGCGCGCTGCAGACCGTAAAATTCGATGCCGCCGAGGACCAGGAAGTCGACTTTCATTCTAGTACTGGCGTTGTTGGGTCGAAACGCGTGGGACCGGCGCTTTATGTGGCGCTTGACGAAAAGACGGAGTCGGCGGTGATCGCCCTCGCTCCGACTGCGTCTTCATTGCCGCGTGCCCCCTTCGTTCTCGTGGAAAGCCGATGGCTGGTTCGCGACCTCACTCGCGACGAATGCATTTCGCACTTTGAGGCGCAAGGCTACGGCAACGGCGCGTTCACTTGGTCGGGCGCCGCCTCAGGCCGCTACTCTGTAGAAGTTGAACAGGCGGGCAGGAAGTTATGGCGAGGCGAGGCGGAAGCCGATGATGGAGGGAAATTGAATTTCGTTGTTCCGGTCAAGGCCGTTGATCCGGTCATTGTCTGGATCAATTGCGCGGGCAAGGGCGGCTCCGTGCAGCGCTGAGACATTGCTTCTCTTTTTATTTGACGATCTCTGTAGGAGTGTCGCGCTAGATATGTGGTGAACGTGATATCTTTCTGATCTGGGTCAGATATTTGTATTGGCGTAAAACAGACCAATAACTTAGATTCAGGTTAAAGTTGGCTTACTTTTAGGCAATTGCATTTATCCTGCTCTCCTCAAACTCTCCGACGAGGACAAACTGAGATACGTAACGTCCTCCAGGGATGCAATTTTGATAGGCGCCGCGCCAGGCATCTGAGTTCGCTGGTCGCCAAAGGCGCAAAGCATTGACGGTGGTACTCGACAAAGGGGTAGACAGATGAACGAGCTGGCTTGGTCGGGTCGTTGGCCTGAAAATAAAGCAGTTGATTTGGTATATGCTCAGCCGCCGGTTGTCATCCGCCAGGCAGTCATTATGGCGGGAGGCAAGGGCACCCGGCTTCATCCGTATTCGGCGTTGTTCCCAAAGCCGTTGATGCCGCTGGGAGACAAGCCGGTTATGGAACTTCTTCTTCGAAGGCTGAAAGCTGCCGGAGTGCAAGAGGTGATTCTCGCGGTCAATCACCTTCGGCATTTGATCCAGGCGTATTTCGGAGATGGGTCCGAGCTTGGCATACGCATTCGCTATGCCGGTGAGGAGAAGCCGTTAGGCACTGCGGGCGCATTAGGGAATATACTTGATCAGCTCGACGACACCTTCTTTCTTACGAACGGCGATCTGCTTACAACGATGAACCTGGGGCGCATGGCCCTGACACACGTGTCGGAGGGCGCCGACGCGTCGATCGGAATTTATGAGCGAGAAAACAAGATCGATTTCGGTCTGATCGAATTCGACGACAGTATGAGACTGTGCTCATATAGGGAGAAACCGACGAGTAAATATTATGTGAGCATGGGAGTCTACATTCTTCAGAGAGAGGCCATTCGCCCTCACGTCGCAAATGTCGATTACCTCGACATGCCAAGCCTGCTGTTAAAGATCCACGCCAACAAGGGCAGTGTGATTTGCTTCCACGACGACTGCGTTTGGCTCGATATTGGCCGCCCGGACGACTTCGCACTTGCCCAGAAGATGTTTGAGGAAGATCGTGACGCATTCATGGGCAATTCGTAGAGCTGTTGTAACAGGTGGAAAGGGCTTCATTGGGCAACACCTGGTACACGCGCTTCGTCGCCGTGGCATCGACGTCAGGACTCTCGGCCGAAGTCGGCCACCTGATGGAGAAGATGGGACACACACGGTGCTGGACGAGGCGTCGTGGAGTTCGCGTGCTCTCGATCGCTTTCTCGAGGATGTGGCGCCCGATTGCGTATTTCATTTGGCTGGCAAAGCAAGGGGGACGCCAGCCGAGCTCACCAGCGCAAATGTAGACGCTTTCAATAGCCTCCTGCGGGCGCTCAGGCGAACCGGCCTGCAGCCGAGACTGGTGGTGGCTGGTAGCGCCGCCGAGTATGGGTCCACTATCAAGGATGGCATAGCGGTTCAAGAGACGGCAATATGCGCCCCGCTGAACGCGTATGGAGTCAGCAAGCAAGCCCAGACGCGCGCTGCGCTCGCCTATGCTGGCGAGACCGGAGCCTCCGTGCTTGTGGCGCGCATCTTCAACCCCATCGGGGTGAATATGCCGGCGCATCTCGCAATCGGAGACTTCGCGAGACAGATCGCGTCCATGCCGCGGGTGGGCGGCACGTTACGGGTTGGAAACATTGAGGTGCGACGCGACATGATCGACGTCGAGCATCTTGCGACGGTTCTGTGCCGGCTTGCGGAAGACGCGAACGCCCGCGGGGTCGTGAACCTTTGTAGCGGTCAGGCGCCGCTCCTGCGGGAACTCGTCGAAATGCTGATTGAAGGATTCGGTCGAAAAGTCGACATCGATGTGGATTGGGCGCGCGTGCGGGGCAATGAGCCGCGCACGGTGATCGGGAGCACTGGTCTACTCGCAAAGCTCGGATGTCTCCCTCCGCCGACCGATTTTCCAGCCGTGATCGCCCGCATCTGCCGAAGCGTGGAAGAGAATGTGGCGTTGCCGTCATGATCCGGGAGGAGGCTTCTCGACGTAGGTCATTCAGCGGCATGACGCGAAGAACCTTCCTCGCATCCGCTATCGGCGCTTTGTCTGCGGAAGTCGGAAACCGCAATTCCTCCAAAGCAAGTTCAATCCCTGAAAAACAGAATTGCATTCGATGGCTGGTATTCTACGGAACGACTGCCGACGAAACCATTCTGGCGAGCTATGACATCGTCATCCTGGATGCCGGGTTCCAAGGCTCGATAAGTCGGATCGCCGCAGAAGGCGCCCAGGTGTGCGGCTATGCCAGTCTCGCCGAATTCAGAACCTCGGACCCGCTCCTGGAGTTTCTAGATCAGGAGGCTCTCCTGCCTGAGAACCCGGACTGGCCTGGAACGAGACGCGTGGACGTCCGGCATCCTTCCTGGCGGTCGCTCATTCTCGATCGCCAAATTCCAGCTATCGCATCCCGAGGCTTCACGGGCTGCATGTTCGATACGCTCGATACGCCGGCCTACCTCGAACTCTCAGACCCGGTGCGCTATCGGGGCATGCGGGAAGCCGCGGCCGAGCTGGTAGATTCTATTCGCATCCGTTGGCCGGAAATGATGCTGATTGTGAATCGCGGCTATGCCTTGTTGCCAGACTTAGTCCAGAAAATTGACGCCGTCATCGCGGAGAGCCTGCTGACCAGGGCGGATTTACAAACGGGAGGGTTTGCCTGGGTCGATTCCAATGAGGTGGAAACGCAACTCGAATTGCTGGGACCTGCGGCGCGCAGGTGTCCACGGCTGCCTGTCCTGAGCCTTGACTACTGGGAACCCAACGACGCGAAAACGATTGAGGAAATCTATCGTCGCGAGCGCGCGCTCGGGCATCATCCCTACGTCGCGACAAGATTGCTCGATAAAATCCTGCCGGAACATGCGGAACAGCAAAGTCATACTTGACCGGGCGCCGCCGCTGACCGGGCGCCGAAGCGAATTCTGATTTAGGTCAGAGTTCCAGAATAGCTTTCTTCAGCAGCAGCGTTTAGATAAGACTTTAGGTTACATGAGAAGTTTAGTCCTGAGAGAATGAATGCTTGCCTCAAGGTCAGTAATGGAGATTTCGTGGTGTCGGGGATAGAAAAATGTCGACCACCTCGATCAAGATGGAGCGCGGGGTCAGGCGGACTGCTCTAGCCTCCAAGTGGACAGGGGGGGCGGTTTCCGGCGAGGGCGTTACGCGGCAACGGCAGGCGTTGGAAACACTCGTGTTTCTCGCCGTGATCACGATCTTGCAGCGCAGTTTTCCTGGCGCTGGCGAGGTCCCTGGCCTGCCCAATCTCTATTGGCTCCCCGTTCTTCTGGCCTCTTGCCAATACGGGGTCATGGGTGGAATGGTCGCCGCCGTCGCGGCGTCACTGGTTTATGTGTTGGGGCTTTCGCCACAATCGGCCGCCCAAGACTTCTACGAATACGCTCGGATGGTCGCGATCCAGCCGGCCGCCTGGCTTTCGACAGCGCTGGTCGTCGGTGGGCTGCGAAGCCTGCACATTCATCAGTATTCGGAGCTGGCTGACCACCTTGCCGTTTGTCGCCAGCGCTCGAGCGACCTTAGCGATGGCCTCGATCGGGCGACGGCCGAAATCAACGCCCTAGAACGTCGTGTGGCTGTCGATATGAGCAGTGTGGCGGCGTTGTCGCGAAGCCTTTCCCAGATCGACATGAGCAATCGGCGCGCGGCTGCGAGCAGCCTCGCCGAACTTTTTCGCGTTGGGACCGGCGCTCGAACTTTTACTATATATCTGAAAGAAGAGAGCGGTTACGCGCCGGTCTGGGCAATCGTCGAGGACAGTCCACGTTCGACGAATTCACTTGCGCCGCTCCCGGCGACCGCCATAGCGGACATGCTCGCCGAGAGCGCGAGAAACGGTCTCGACGATCACATTGCGGAAGGCCGTTTTGGCGCCGGACGCTTTGCGGTCGCTGTGCCGGCTTCCGCCGTCGGCGCCTCGCCTCTGGCGGCGATTGTGGGCGAACTGCAGGGCGCGCCGGACTTGAGGCAGTTCCGTCGCCGTGCCGAAGACCTCGGACACTTGTTCGAAACAATTCTGCAAGCAACTCCGGGTTCACCCTCGGAGGCTCGATCGTGAGGACGCTCGCGCCGTCAGCCGTCATCGATCGATCACGGGTACGGCTTGACGACCCCGTCCGGCGCCTGCGGGAGCTGACGCGCCTTGTCAGCGTCGCGAACTGGTTGCTCGGTTTCGTCGTTCTTTTGCTCTGTTGGCAAATCGCCTTGCTTCTCGCGCTCGTTGGCGGCTTCATTCATCTTGCCTCCTATGTCGGAATGCATATTGCTGGTTGCGCGGCTATGGCGGCCTGGCCAGTTTTCCGCCTGAAGGGCCCTGCCCTTGACGAGCGATACTCGACCGCGCTTCAGATTGTCGCCTGGTCGGCCTTCGCTGGTCCGTTCGGCGCGTTCTCGGCGACAGCGCTGACGTTCGCGGTTGCTCGTGTCGCACCGGGCGCTGCGCGCCTCGGCGAAGCCGAGGCTTGGACGGACCGTTCATCGATCGAACGCGTCGAACGTGCGCACACAGCCCTACTCGACCATCGCGTCCGTCTTGAGGGCGCGTCTCGGATTCGGCCCCTGATCGACGTCATCACGGAAGGATCGCGGACCGAGAGACTAGAGGCGTTGCGTGTCGTCTACCGAAACTACGACGCCAGGCTAAGTCCGGTGCTGAAGCGCGGGTTGTACGATCACGACGCTTCAGTCCGCGTCCTGGCTGCCACAGTGACGGCCAAGCTTCATGGTACATACACGCGCATCATCGGCGATCGACAAACCGAAGCCGCTACGAACTCGCACGTGGAGCAGAACTGGCTGACGCTCGCCGAGGCGCGGCTCGACTATGCCCAGAGCGGGCTCCTGGAATTCCCCTCGGGCGTGCGCGCAGATCGAACACGCTATCACGGCTCTTTCGCGCGCAGCCGAAGTCAACCCGGCCGGTCGAGCTTCCGCTGCGCTCCTCGACTCGGCGCGTCGGCAACTGGCGGCGCGACACACATGAGCGCCGGAGTTGACGTCTGCTTGATCGTCGAAGGCGGTTATCCGTACGTCGTCGGCGGCGTGGCTTCGTGGGCCGATGCGCTTATCCGGGCGTCACCGCAACTCGCCTTTCATATCGTTTCAATCACGATTTCTAGTCAGGCGCGGCGTAGGGTCTACGTTCTTCCGGACAACGCTGTTGGCGTCACCGATGTCATCCTCGACGCGTGTCCGCGCGGACGCACAGGGACTCGTAACGAGGCGGAGACCATTGGACGGATTCTTCGGCTTGTCGAAAATACGTTGACGAAGGGCGACGGCCAGACATTTGAAGCGCTTATTGCGCAGTTGCGCATCACCGGCTTCGGACAAGCCGCGCTGCTCGACTCCAAGGAGGGATGGGCCGCCATGGAGCAAGCCTATGAGCGACTTTTGCCCAACGGCCCTCTACTCGACTTCTTCTGGTCATGGCGCTTTCTGGTTCGGAGCGTATTGGCGGTGACAAGTACGCCCTTGCCGCAATGCCGCGTGTTTCACGCCGTGTCGACAGGTTATGCTGGACTCGTTGGCAGTTACGCGAGGCTCGTTGCGAAGGCGCCGTTGCTCGTGACTGAGCATGGAATTTACACCAATGAGCGCCGCATCGAACTTGCTGTAGCCGACTGGCTCTTCGATTCGAAGTCCGGCGGCTTTGACGTTGTCGCTTCGACAGCCGAATTGCGCTCGATCTGGCTGAATGCCTTTCAGTCGTTTTCAAGCATAGGATATGATGTATCCGACGTCATAACGACCCAATACCGCGCCAACCAATCTTTTCAACGTGCTGACGGCGCCCCCAATCACAAGCTGCGCATCATCCCCAACGGCATCGACGTCGCAAGATTGGCGGCGATCCCGCGAGACACTGCGCCGCGGCGACCCACGGTTGTCATGATCGGGCGCATCGTGCCGATCAAGGACATTCGCACCTTCATCATTGCGGTCGGACTTCTCAAAGATCTTGTGCCGAACGTCTTGGCGATCCTGATCGGACCGGAGGACGAGGATCCCGAATATGCTGCAAGTTGCCGCCAACTTCTCCCACAGGTCGGCGCTGAGTTGGCCATCGAATTCCTTGGCCGCGTGCCGGACGTTATGAAATATCTCTGCTCATCCGACGTGCTGGCCCTATCGAGCATCAGCGAAGCTCAACCGATAGCCATATTGGAAGCCGCAGCGACCGGTCTCGCCATTGTGTCGACCGACGTCGGATCGTGTCGGGAGATTATCGAGGGCTTCGAAGGGGACCCGACGGAAGGTCGCGGCGGCTTCGTCGTCGAGCCTTGCAATCCCAAGGCGATGGCCGAAGCGCTCGCCACCATCTTGTTGGATGACGCTCTACGGTTGCAAATGGCGGATGTTATGCGGCGCCGTGTCGGATCCTACTATCATAAGGACAGGGTCACGCGCCTTTACGAGGGGCTTTACGATGAACTGATGTTGCCGCCCTCCGCTGGAATCGATTGTGAGAGACATGAACAGCGTCAATAATACAATCGAACTCATGACTCGCCGGGGTACCCTTTCAGGGATGTTTGGCGCCTATCTCTATGCGGCGTTCTTAGTCGCGGGACCGTGGATATTCACCGTCGTTGGTCTGCTCGGCCTAAGCGCCGTAAGCTGTGACGGCTTTTGTGACGAAATGACTGTGTTTCGCTCGATTATCATATACAATTCTATGTACGCTTTGATTGTTACTAGCCCACTTGCCTTTATCATCGGACGATATGCATCAGAACAGGTCCAAGGGGGACAAAATGATACGGTTTTCTATGCACTCGTTGTTTCTCTTGGAATTTATGCCTTGCTGTGTCTCGGAGTCGTCGGGCCTTTTTATGTCCTCGCAACCACGCTCGACGGCCCCGCGGCGATTGCAAGTATCTACAATGCGGTCCTGATCGGTTGTTCTTGGCTGCTCATTCCCTTCCTTGGCGCCGTACGCGCGTATGTTGCAGTGCTTGCCGCATTCGGCGTGGGTTCTGCATTAATGCTCGCTTTCGGCTTCGTTCTTCGAGATCCTCAAGCGGCTTCGCTCGTGCTCGCATTCAATTGCGGCTTCGCAATCACAGACCTGATCCTGCTTGGCGCCGTTGTGCGGCACTTCGGCGCAAAGATTGTCGTGGATCCGGACCTGAGGAAGAGAGTGCGGACGAAGTGGGAATTGCCGGCCGCTGGGGCCGCCTACGCATTGGGATTGTGGATCGACAAGATTATCATGTGGTATTCCGACTCGTCCACCGGGCTACGCGTCGCTGGCGCGCTTCTGACGATGCCCAGTTATGATTCCGCGATGTTCTGGGCGCAACTGTCGTCCATACCGATCATTGCCGTCTTCTTTGTCCATGTAGAGACGCGATTCTCGGCGCTTATGCGCGTCTATCAAGCACGACTGCAAGCGAATGCAAGCCTGCGCGAATTAAATGAAATCGTGAAGAATATTTCTTCTCACGTAGTTGCAAGCATGTTTGGGTTGTTCGGCGCATTGGTCGCTATCGCGGGCATTATGATAATGGTATCGTTCATCTTCATGGATAAAATCGGTCTCCGGCCATCATACATGGGGATCTTTCGTGTGGCCCTCTGTTCGATGGCATTCTATACAAGCGCGATGTTCTGTTTTACCTTATTACTTCATCTGGATTTGCGTCGGCAAGCCCTCTTGGTTGTATCGGCATTTCTTGTGCTAAATGGAGCTATAACATTGGTGCTGTTGCCGTTCGGCCAATATCTATACGGATACGGAAATATGATCGCTTCAACGGCGGCATTATTGATTGGATTTAAATTGGTGCTTACTGAATTATCTTTCCTTCATTACCATGCGTTTATCACAAATAATCCGTCAATATGAGCAATATACAACTCCATGAAACCAGAAAATGGGACAAGTAGTCGAGACAGCTGAGAAGCAAGTCGATGGTGTAAGTGTGGTCACGAGTTGGTAGTTTGGAAGAGGAGGTTTGAAACATGTGGAACGGCAAGAAGGTACTCGTTACAGGAGCGGGAGGGTTCATTGGAAGTCACCTGACGGAAGCGCTCGTACGAGCCGGCGCGACGACAACGGCAATGGTTCGATACAACTCCGGTTCGCTGATCGGTAATCTTTCCTTCAGTGACGCTCACATTCGTAAGGAAATACGAATTATCAGTGGGACGATCGAGGATAGCGACTTCGTCTATAGGGCAGTGGATGGCCAAGAAGTTGTTTTACATTTGGCTGCGCTTATAGCCATACCTTACTCCTACGACGCCCCCCGGACTTATCTGCGGACGAACGCCGAAGGTACGCTGAATGTGCTCGAAGCTGCGCGGCGGTTCAATGTCGCGCGTGTGGTTCACACGAGCACCTCTGAGGTCTATGGCACCGCGCTGAGGACGCCCATCGACGAGAGCCATCCACTCCAGGGACAATCTCCATATTCTGCCTCGAAAATTGCTGCGGACAAACTCGCGGAGAGCTATTTTAGATCCTTTGCGACTCCGGTTACGACCCTCCGGCCGTTCAACACGTTCGGCCCGCGTCAAAGCGCGCGCGCCTTCATTCCGACCATTATTTCTCAAGCGCTGAAGAGCGATGAGATCCAACTCGGTTCGCTTGCTCCAGAGCGGGACATGACGTTCGTAGACGATACGGTCGCTGGATTTATCGCGGCCGCGGCAACTCCCGGCATTGCGGGCGAGACGATCAACCTTGGCACCGGTCAAACGTATTCCGTCGGTTGGTTCGCCCAGCGGATTCTCAGGCTCATGGACGTCGACAAACCTGTCGTCCAGGAACAAGAGCGGCTACGCCCGACCACAAGCGAAGTCATGAAGCTCGTCTCGGACAATACCCATGCGAACAAGCTCATGGGCTGGTCTCCAAAGGTGTCTCTCGACGACGGTCTACGACGAGCAATCGAACACGTCCGGAATTACATCCATCTCTATCAGACAGATAGATATGTCAAATGAATATCGCAAAATGTGGGCCGTGAAACCGCCTAGCTCGTAACATGACAAAGGCGCGCCACTTCAGTCAGTTGGTGATCGTATCGCTCCTTGTCGCTGCTGGATTATTGTCTCCGAGGCGTGAAGAACGTACCGCAATGCTTGCGGGCGAAGGGCGTCACAACGAGGCGATCACGCTCCTCGAGCGCCGATTGGCCGAGTCTCCGCGTAATCCTGATCTTCTGGCGGCGTTGGGCCGCTCCAACGCGGCGCTTGGCGATATTCCCAGGGCCATTGAAGCGTTCGACGCGTATTTGGCCGTGCGTCCAGACGATCAGGCGGCGAGAGAGAGAGAGGCGGAGTTGCTGCTGCAGAGTGGATCGATCGATCGCTATCTTCGCATGTTGGCGCAGGTGGCCGCTTCGAACCCGTCTCCGGCCCGCGTCACTCGGCTGGCCGAACTCTATCGCTTGCACGGGCGCGTCGAGGACGAGATCAATACGCTGCAGACCTACGCCGGCAGGGGGTTCCTAGAAGTCTCACAACTCGAGCGTCTGGGGGCGCTTTTGGCTGAACGCGGAGACTGGCGAAGCGCTCGGCGATGGCTGGAACTGGCGGATCTAATTGCGCCGCCAAATGCAAGCGCGGGACGCTTTTTGCTGCTGGAGGTGCTGATCCTGAGCGGCGAGGTTGATCAGATCGAGGAACGAGCCGAGACTTGGATAGAAGCGTGGCAATCGTCTTTTCTGTCCGGAAAGCTCATTCTCAGGATAGCGCAGTCCGGGCGCCAACGCACCGCATCCAGGCTTGCCCTCAAGTGCGTGGACGTCGCCCCAGACGATGCGCTCGAAATCGTCGCCGTTCTCGTCAGCAAGGGAAACCAGGGCCTGGCAAGACAAATGCTTGTCCGATGGGCCAACACCGCGACCGCGGCGGACGACGCCCATTTGCGCACGTTCGTTCAGGAAGCCGCCATGGTTGGCGAGGTCGAGGCGGCGCTTGGGAAGTTCCTGACGCTGGCGCATAGCGGCTCGAACGCAGCCACAATGGGCCATTTGGCCGAACAATTGGTCAGTTCGTTCGGAAGCCCTGCTCTGGCGGCGATCAGACCCTACCTTTCGAACGACGCCCTACTTACGCGACCGCTTCTTGCGGCAGAGCTTTCCTTGTCGGACGGCAACCGTGAGTTGGCGCGCTGGTATTTGAGCCGAATTGAACCGTCGGAGATTCCCCCCGAAAAAATAACAACATGGCTTGCTCTCGAGCATCAGGCGGAGTTGGACGCCGACGCGTTCAGGCGACTCACTAAATTGTCGATTCAAGGTCGTCTTCCCAAAGACCTGGCGCCTGATCTCGCCGACGAAGCGGCGAAATTGGGCCATCCCGCCGCGCATGATCTGATCTGGAACTCACTGAGGCAATAGAAGTATTTGCTGATGCAGATCAGCGTTTTGCGCTGGCGTTGCGAACACAGGCAGCTAGGTGATTTCAGGGATTGGAATCCCCGCTCCCGCCATTGGCGGCCCGTCTGAAAGGACATCGAAAGGACGCCGACTTCGCGGGAAAAGCCGAGACGTATGCTGGAAGATTGCGCACTCCGAAGCCGCCGCAATCGCAGGAATGGAGCGGCCAGATGCTCATGCTAGTCAAGAGATCCGTCCTGGCGCTTGTCGCGTTCCTCGCGCTTCCTCCGCATTCGCACGACCTGGCCGTCGCGCCGTCGGAGCCGTCCCCTGCTTACCGAGATGCCCCGAGCGGCGCGCCAACGTCAGACTTTGGGCGGCATGCGGTCGTGTCGCCGGCGGGAGGCGACTCCGACAATGGCCAACGGGCCTTGTCGGACCCGCACGTCGTCGATCGCTCCGCGCCGGCGCCGGCGCCGGGGCCGGCGGCGCTTGTCCGGCTGCCTCTTGAGATCGGTGACAAGATCAAGATCGCGTTTTACGAAATGATCGATGTCGGAGGCAATGGACAGGGCGGACGCGATGGCGCCGAAGACCAGAACAGTTTGCGGACTTTCTATCAGCGAATGGATCTCGGTGGAGATTACTTGGTCGAGCAAGATGGATCGATCTCAATCCCGCTGCTCGGTCAGTTCCGGGCTGAAGGAAGGGCTCTCGATGAAGTTCGAGCGGACCTTGCGGCCTCATTTGCGTCGGTCATAGGGCAAAGCGCAAATGTCGACGCTCGAATTGTGGAACGATCCCCCGTTTACGTGGTCGGGACGGTAAGAAATCCAGGCGCCTACCGGTATGTGCCCGGGATGATTGCGTTGCAAGCGATCGCGCTTGCTGGCGGACTTGACCGCAAGGAAGATAATCTATCAAGCTTGGTCGAGGGCGCCCGTGAGATGGAGCGACTCCGAACGTCAACTCTCGAGATCGAACAACTGCTTGCCCGACGTGCGCGACTTCGAGGCGGAGCTTAAGGAAATCTCTGCGTTGTCCGCATCCGACGGGACGCCCTCCAAGTTTTCGTCGCCCGACGAAGGCGCAGCCACGGCATTGGTACCCACTCAACTGGCCGAACTCGACCAAAGAACGAGCGCAGGGACCTTCTTCGCAACCGAGCGCACGATCTTGCACGCCGAACAAGCGAAACGTCAGCAGCAAGAGAAAGTGATCGCGTCGAGGGTCGAGGCCGCAAAGAACGAAATCGATGCGCTGAAGCACAAGCTTGCTCAGTTTAATATTCAGAAAGACCTGAGGATCGAGCGTCTGGACGCCATGGAAAAACTCAAGGATCGCGGCGTCGAGACGAGCAACAGTGTCCTCGTGTTGCGCACAGAGTTGTCTGACATCGAGTCCCACCGTCAGGATTTGCTCGTGGCGGTCGTTCAAGCGGAAACCCGCCTGGCCGAAGTCGAAGGAGACAGCAGAAAGTTCGCTCTAGACTACAGTGAGAGTGTGGCGAAGGAACTGGCCGCAGTTGACAAGGATCTTCGTGAGGCGCGTGAGGCGAACCTATCGGCGCGGGCGTTGTCGACGATTTTCTTTAAACCCAATAACCCAAGTGAGCAAGCACCGACATACGAACTGATTCGCCAATCTAAAGGCGGCGCGAAGATACTTTCGGCTACGGAAACCTCGCCTTTGACGCCTGGAGACGTTCTTAAAGTCACTTCAAGAATCGCATCCGATAGTAGCGTACTTCCGACTATAATCACACCGGACTCACGTGAGTAGCCGCTCGCTCCGTCGTATCTTTTGACTTGGCCCACGACGATCCCGTGCTTCCAATAGATGGCTCGACGCAACGGGTTCACGCCTTCCCTAGCGAATTGGGCGAAGGCGCCACCGCCCCGTTGGGGCGGGGTTGTTGACACTCAACGATCATTTGGCGATTCGAGTACAAGGCTGAGATCCAAGGCGACGCACGAGCCAGCGCTTCGGATGTTGGAGCCTTCTGCCCCTCTAATCAGGTTGTAGACGAAGGCCCATAGGCAAGACGCCGAGCGCCGACGACCTGGCGCGCTTCGCGGTAAACGCAACGCCAAGCGAAGATCGGCAAGATAAACGACGGGACGACGCAACTGGGCGCGTCGGGCGCATCATCCACTGGACTTTCGTCGCCAGCTACGGCAAGTCGACCTGGCAAGGCTGCACCGCCGCAAGACTCGACCACGGCGACAGACTTGCTCAACGCCAACGCGGTACGATGTCGGAGTAGCGCGCCCTTTAGCCTGAACCCGCGCTGCTGGATGCAAGCGACGGCATTGCTTCGCCTCGGGGTCCGATCGCGATTTGGTGGCCGCCGCAGGCTATGCCGATAGCTCGGAAAGAGTTACAGCTTTAGTATGAGGCAAATCGGAGTACTTCTTTTCATTTGATAACTGTTGGCGTAGTCATTAATTTCCACAGCTACCTATAGTAAATGGGGCACAGTCGGACTAGGATAGGGACTCCGAGAGCGGGGTGGTTTTGGGGGCTCCCGAATGTCTGTGCGAGAGATTCTGCGCGATAGCACCAGTGCGTTTCGCTTATTTGAAGAAATTTGTGCACATGGCGACGTTCTATGGTTGCGCCCGCAACAACGTGTTCCGCCTCCTCCCGAGGATAAGGTAATCGTATTGCGAGAGGGCATGCTCGCTGTCGATGCGATGCCAGCTAAAGAAAAACTGCAAGTATTGGATTTTCTCTCGGCAGGCGATGTCGTCTCCACGTCGACTATCTTTTCCACGTCTAGAATATCTCTAAGAGCGATCACTAAAGCAGCATTGGTTGCTGTCGCGCCGCAGGAGCTGTATAAAGACCTGTCGCTCGATGACTATCGACATTTCTTAGTAAGGCGATGCTTTAACCAACTAGCTCGCGTTAATATTCATCAACTTATGATCGGCCGTCTTGAGACAGAGGCGCGCGTCGCTTCATTTCTTCTCGCTCTGGCTCTAAAGAACGTTTGTGGACGCCAGCTCGATCCCACGGCGCAAATAACTGTCGCGCTTCCGATGTCACGTGTCGATATTGCTAACTATCTAGTTATTAACTGTGATACTTTTAGTAGAACGATGTCTCGCTTAGTCGACCAGAACGTCATCGAGAGAGTCAGTCGTCACAATGTACGAGTGATGAGTATTAACCGTCTTCAGAGGCTATCTCCAATATCATCTTTGCTGTCTGATGTATTTATTGGCTGCGACGAGTCTCGCAATAATCGCGAAGATCTAATAATACCTGCTACATTGGTCCGAAGCGCTGCCTGAACTAACGTGACGCGAAGGAGGCACCATCATTACCTGGCTGCTTCGCTTTTCGGAACGTTGTAAGGCCTCTCAAAGCGGGCGATAGACGAATTGGAGCACAAGATGTGTGGAATTGTCGGTATCGTTGGACGGGATCCGGCCGCTAAATCAATTGTCGACGCCCTTAGGCGGCTTGAATACAGAGGATACGACTCTGCGGGCATCGCCACGCTTGATCGAGGTCTCTTGACGCGGCGACGGGCGGTCGGAAAACTCAAGAATCTCGAAGCAATGCTCGCAAGTCAGCCGCTTGGTGGTCCGATAGGCATTGGCCACACGCGCTGGGCAACACATGGCCGTCCGGACGAAAAGAATGCGCATCCACATGTGGTTGACGGCGTCGCGGTCGTTCACAACGGAATAATCGAGAATTATCACGATTTGCGCAGAGAACTCGAGTTGGGCGGCGCCAGCTTCACCACAGATACGGACACCGAGGTGATCGCTCATCTGGTTAGCCAGCAGCTGAAGAAGGGTTATACACCGGTTGAGGCCGTACTTGCGGCGTTGCAGCGACTGGACGGTGCGTTTGCACTTGCATTCTTATTTGAAGGTCATGAAGATTTTCTGATTGGAGCACGCAAAGGATCACCGTTGGCGGTCGGCTATGGTCGCGGCGAAATGTATCTCGGTTCTGACTCGATTGCCCTGGCGCCATTCACTGACGTAGTAAGCTATTT
Organism: uncultured Alphaproteobacteria bacterium; assembly: GCA_963816065.1. GTDB lineage: Bacteria > Pseudomonadota > Alphaproteobacteria > Rhizobiales > Beijerinckiaceae > Roseiarcus. Next base: position 53,446 of record CAWFJG010000027.1, read on the forward strand.
GGAAGATGGTGACATCACAATCATCAGGCGAGAAGGAATCACGTTTACAAGTATAAATGGCGAGAATTTATCTCGATCGCGAGAGAAAGTGTGCCAATCGACCGCTACTATTGGAAAGGGCAGTGACCGCCACTTTATGCACAAAGAGATTCGCGAACAACCGGAGGTTGTCGGTAAGACGCTCGCGAAATACATCGATGCCGCCGTCGGGACGATCAGAATCGACCAGCTTCCTGAATTACACTTTCGCGATATCAACCGGATCTCGATCACGGCCTGCGGCACCGCGTTCCTGGCTGGTCTGATCGCCAAGTACTGGTTCGAGCGCTATGCCGGACTCCCCGTAGAAATCGACATCGCGTCCGAGTTTCGCTACCGGCAGGTGCCTTTCGATCCCGGCAATCTGTCAATCTTCGTATCGCAGTCCGGAGAGACAGCCGACACGCTCGCCTCTCTCGAGTTCGCCAAATCCCGGGGGCAGCGGATCCTTTCGGTCGTCAACGTGCCAACGTCCACGATGGCGCGCGCGAGCCAAATTGTCTTGCCGACGCTCGCAGGCCCGGAAGTCGGAGTTGCTTCCACCAAGGCGTTCACATGCCAGCTGGCGACGCTCGCCTGCCTCGCCATCGGCGCGGGACGCGATCGAGGCGTGCTCTCGAATGATGAGGCAACTCAACTGGTGCGCGCGCTGACCGACGTTCCAAGCCACATGACGTCTGCTCTCGAACTGGAACCGACTGTCCGCCAAATCGCCCGTAAGATCGCGGCCTCCCGGAGTGTGCTGTTCATTGGCCGTGGAACGAACTACCCGCTTGCCCTTGAAGGCGCGCTCAAGCTCAAGGAAGTCTCTTACATCCATGCTGAGGGTTACGCTGCCGGGGAGCTCAAGCACGGGCCTATCGCGCTCGTCGATAAAGATCTTCCGGTCGTGGTGATTGCGCCAGCCGACATGAATTTTGAAAAGACCATGTCGAATATGCAGGAGGTCATTGCCCGGGACGGACGGCCGATCCTGATCACGGATCGAAAAGGAGCGTCGCTGGCGCCGCCGGGACCTTGGGAAAAAATCGTCCTTCCGGATGTGCCGGCCTCAGCGGCGCCGCTCGTCCTTGCGTTGCCGCTTCAACTGCTTGCCTACCACACCGCAATCACCTTGGGGACTGACGTCGATCAACCCCGCAATCTCGCCAAGTCGGTCACTGTGGAATGATTTCGCCTTAAAGGTCCGAGGGTCACCTGAACCGGCCAATGAGGCCGAGCCGAGTTTGATTTTAAGAGCGCGTCATCGGCAGCGCCGGAACGGCGATTACGCTGATGCGCTGCAACAATGTTGGCGGAAGACGGATTTGCTTGTCTTTCGGGCCCGCCAACGTCGATGCGACCGCTGCGAAGGAGCCATGGAGAACATTTCCATTCGGGACGGCGCAAAGGCGCCGGAATCTGGAGCAGCGGCGGCGCAACCGCTCGATGGCGGACTTGCGGCGCTGTCCCTGGTCGCCGGCTACTACCGCATCGCGGCGGATCCGGCGCAGTTGCGTCATCAATTGGCGCTGACCGGACGGCTCGCGGAAGCTGAAGATCTGGTCCGGGCGGCCAATCTCCTTGAGCTCAAATCGCGGATCGTCCGCGGCGTCACGGTGAAGCGGCTCGGCGCCATCCCCTATCCGGCCTTGCTCGAGATGAGGGGCGGCGGCTTTGTCGTGATCGCCGCAGCGTCGGAGAAGGACAAGCTGCGGCTCGTCGATCCTCTGGCGCGGAGCGCTAGGGAGGTCCCGCTCGATGAGGCGGAGGCGCTCTCGACCGGCTCCGCGATTCTCGTCACCCGCAGGCTCGGCGGAGCGGGAATCGACCCCAGCACCTTCGGCTTCCGCTGGTTCTGGCCGTCGATCCTACGCTATCGCCGACCGCTGGCGCATGTGTTGATCGCCTCGCTGTTCGTGCAGCTCTTCGCCCTGGCGACGCCGATCTTCTTCCAGCTCGTGGTCGACAAGGTGCTCGTCCACAAGGGCCTGTCGACCCTGGTCGTGCTTGTCGTAGGGATGGTGACGCTCGGGCTGTTCGAAACGATCTTGCAGTTCCTGCGCACCTATACGCTCAGTCACACCACCAACCGCATCGACGTCGAGCTTGGCCGAAGGCTCTTCCACCACCTCTTCCGCTTGCCGCTCGCCTATTTCGAGACCCGCGCCGCCGGACAGACCGCGGCACGCATGCGCGAGCTGGAAACGATCCGCAGTTTCCTGACCGGCCAAGGCCTGACCGCGCTGCTCGACCTCGTCTTCACCCTCGTCTTCATCGGGGTGATGCTGATCTATTCGGTCAAGCTCACGCTGGTCGTGCTGATCTCGATTCCCGTTTACGTGCTCATCGCCGCGACGTTGCGGCCGCTCCTGCGCGAGCAGATCAGCGAGCGGTTCAACCGCGGCGCGCGCTCGCAGCAGTTCCTGATCGAATCGATCGTCGGGGCGCCGACGCTGAAAGCGGCGAGCGTCGAGCCGATGATGCAGGCGCAATGGGAAGAGAGGCTCGCCTCCTACGTCAGCAAGTCGTTCGACGCCGGCGTCACCGGCGCGCTCGGCCAGAACATGATCCAGTACGTGAGCAAGGTCACGACGGCGCTGATCCTGTTCATCGGGGCGCAGTCGGTGATCGCCGGGTCGATGACGGTCGGCGAGTTGATCGCCTTTAACATGATCGCCAGCCAGGTCGTACAGCCGATCCTCCGGCTGTCACAGCTCTGGCAGGATTTCCAGCAGGTGCAGGTGTCCGTGGCGCGGCTTGGCGACATTCTCAATACGCCGCCCGAACCGGCGCCGCAAAACCTCTTGACCCTGCCGCCGCCGCGCGGCGCCATCGAACTGCGCAACGTGACGATGCGCTATCGGCCGGACGCGCCCGACGTCCTGCGCAATGTGACGCTTTCGATCGCAGCGGGCGAAGTGATCGGCGTCGTCGGACCTTCGGGCTCGGGCAAGTCGACGCTGACCAAGCTCATCCAGCGCCTGTACGGTCCGCAGATTGGCCAGGTGATGCTTGACGGCGTCGACGTCGCCCAGCTCGATCCGGGCTGGCTCCGCCGGCAGATCGGCGTCGTCTTGCAGGAGAACATCCTGTTCAACCGCTCGATCCACGAGAACATCGCGCTGGGCGACCCGGCGATGCCGCGGATCCTGGTGATGCAGGCGGCGCGCCTTGCCGGCGCTGACGAGTTCATCGCCCAGTTGCCCCAGGGCTACGACACGATGATCGAAGAACGCGGCGCGAACCTGTCCGGCGGCCAGCGCCAGCGGATCGCCATCGCCCGCGCGCTCGCCACCAATCCGCGCATTCTGATCCTCGACGAGGCGACCTCGGCGCTCGACTACGACAGCGAGCGGATCATCCAGGACAACATGCGCGCGATCGTGCGCGGGCGAACCGTCATCATCATCGCCCATCGCCTTGCGGCTGTCCGCCCCTGCACGCGCATCGTCGGCATCCAGCGGGGCGAGATCGTCGAGGTGGGCTCGCACGACGAGCTTATGAGGCGCGAGGACGGCCTCTACGCCCATCTATGGGATTTGCAGTTCGATCAAGCGGGGACGCCGGCATGAACGAACGGACCAAGCCGCCGGCCGAACCGCCGCCGCCTCCCCCTCCGGCGCGCCCTCTTCCCGCCGTCTCCGGCCGCGACCGGGAGTTCCTGCCCGCGGCGCTGGAAATACTGGAGTCGCCGCCTCCGCCACTGCCGATCGTGCTGATTGCGACAATCTGCCTATTCGCGCTCGTGGCTCTCATTTGGTCGTTCTTCGGTCGCCTCGACGTCCACGCGGTCGCGCCGGGCAAGATCGAGACGGCCGGCTACTCCAAAGTGATCGAGCCGCTCGATCCGGGCAAGGTGGCGGCGATCCATGTCGAGGTGGGCCAGTCGGTCACGGCGGGCGACCTCATCTTCGAGATCGACCCGGCCGAGGCCAAGGCGGATGCGCTCGCCGCCGGGGATACGCTCAACGCCAGTCGCGCCGAGATCGCTCGACGCCGCTTCGCGATCGAGGCCGTGCGGAGCGCAGAGGACGAAGAAACGCGTGCCGACAGTGGGGCGGTCAGCGCGGCGGCTGCGAAAGCCACGGCCGCGCCGAGTCCCCTCGAGGCGCTCGCCGGGCGGTCGGAACTCTCCGTCGCTTGGAACGAGGGCTTGCCCGAGTTGTTCCGGCTGCGCGAGGAGGCGGTATTGCGGGCCGACCTCGGCCAGCTCTCCGACGAGATCAAGGCGCTCGACATGCAGGTGGCGCAGAAGCTTGCGACCCGAAAGCGTCTCAACATGAGCATCGCCTTCCAGCAGACGCTCATGGACACGCTGAACCAGCGCGTGGCGACGCGTCAGGAAGCGATCGACAAGCAGGTCGGCACCAAGATCAATCTTTACGACGCCAAGGAGGAGCTGGAGAAATCGCAATCGCAACTGGCCTCGGACGAGGGCCAACTGATCGAGACCGACGCCGCGCTGACACAGATTCAGAGCGAAAAGGCAAAGGCGGTTTCGCAGTTCATCGCAGACAACGAGAACAAGCTCGCCGAAGCTTCGCGCAAGGCCGACGAGGCGCGCGAGGCGCTCGCCAAGGCCGGCGCCCGGCTCGCGCGCACCAGGCTCACCGCGCCGATCGACGGTGTCGTTCAACAGACGGCGGTGACCACGATCGGACAGGTCGTCACGACCGGCCAGCAACTGGCCGCAATCACGCCGGAAGGGGGTAAACTCCAGGTCGAAGCGCTTGTCGCCAATCTCGACATCGGCTTCGTCAAACTCGGGCAGCCGGCTGTGATCAAAGTCGACGCCTTCCCCTTCACCCGCTTCGGCGTGCTGCACGGCAAGGTGCTCAAGATCGCATCGGCCGCCATCCCGGAGGGTGAAGCCAAGCGGGCGCTCGCCAACGCCGCCGCGGCAGCCAATGTCGCGCAGTCGCCTCAGCCGGCCGCCGGCCAGCAGGAAGCCTTCGTATTCCCGGTCACCGTCACGCTCGACGAGACCGCGATGAAAATTGACGACGCCCTGATCCCCCTTGCCCCAGGCATGACCGTCTCCGTCGAAATCAAGACCGACTCCCGCAGGGTCATCGAATACCTGCTGTCGCCGCTCGCCAAAATCGCATCCGAGGCGGCCAGGGAGAGGTAGAGTTCCATTGCCGAGGAAATTGCCAGGGCAGCGTATGGGTCGGGCGGGCCGGACGCGATTGGCGCAAGGACTTCTCACAGGTCCAGTGGGTCGTAGCGGATCGCGAATTCCATAATCTGAGGACCGCGTTCCCTAAGAGTTGATGGCGCGCAGATCGACCTCGAGCCAGATGTTTCAGTTTTCTGCTGCCTGATCCCACTCCTTCCCGCACAGACGTCGACGGCGAAGCTTGGCCGCGAACGCCTTCCACACCCCTCTACAGAAGGTGATCTCGTAACCATGCGCAGAGTGAAAACGCGGCCTTTGTAGAGGCAATAATGAATAGGTATACCAGCCAGTCAGAAATATGGTGAATTTAGTATGTCAATTGTCCGTATCAATTACAGTCATTCAGTACTGACAATGCGCTTACCGAATTCGGATATTCTTCTTCATCGTCAATGATGATTATTTAATCAACGCTGTTAAGCTGAAGCGCGTAGGCATCATCGACAAGGACGTAGAAGTACATTGGAGATCAAAGGAAGGCGTGCGACAATTCGTCACCCCACATCTGTAATGCTGCAAACATTAGGCTTTTGCGCCACATTTACAGTGTAATCGTTCTTATAAATTTTTTGACAACATTTCACAAGCGATGGTAGGCACCACCCTGGGGGGATGAGAGCGGCGCTGTTTGGGCGCGCTGTCGGAATTTCGAACGGAGTGCGTGATGACAACGCCAGTGAACGGAATCTATGTCCTGCAAGGCATCGTACCCTCTCAGATCGCCTCGGCGCCCGTAGGCGTGAAGGTGGTCGACCTTTATGACGATAACGGCGCTCTCTTCTCTGCCGCCCAGGTCAGCCAGATGAAAAGCGGCGGCGGCCAGGTGCTCGGTTATTTCAGCATCGGAGAGGCGGAGAATTATCGATCCTATTGGTCGACCTTGCCCAGCTCGGTATTGGGTCCGCAAGACCCGTCGTGGCCGGGCGACTACCAAGTCGCCTACTGGACACCCCAATGGTTGACCGTTTCGGAAAACTACATTCAGACGATGATCAATCAGGGTTACAACGGCGCGTACTTCGACGTCGTGGACGAAGCCGAACAGGCTTGGGCGATTTCGCACGTCCCCGGAGGCACGTCGTCGGCGGCACAGGGGGCGATGGTCACCCTGATTTAAGAACTGGCCAATTACGCGCACGCCCAAGATCCGAATTTCAAGATCTGGATCAATAGCTCTGGCGCGGAGGACATGCTCGCAAACAGCACGTTGGATAAAACAATCGACGGCGCTTTCGAGGAACAATTGTTCTACCAGACCGCAACGAAGGCGACTGGCTCGGCAAATTTGCAATACAACCTCGGATACCTGAATGACCTCGTCAACGCCGGCAAGTCGGTAGTCGCAATCGAGTACGTGTCGGGGGCTTCCGAAGTATCGAGCGTCGAGGCCCAGGCGAAAGCGGACGGCTTGGGCTACTACATCGCGAACCCCAACCTCCAATTGAACGGGGTGGACACTCAGGGATTTCCGTCAGGAAGCGCGCCGGTCGTGACCATCGCCAGCGCTGGCGGGGCGGTCAGTTCTGCAGCGCAAACCATCACCGGAACAGTCGACGTCGCCGACGCCGGATCGACGGTGAAAATCCTCGACGGAACGACACAGATCGGCTCGGCGACAGTCGCCTCCAACGGCGCCTGGTCGGCCAATGTCACTTTGGCCAACCCGGGCGCCAACGTGTTGACCGCAACCGACGCCAACGCCTCCGGGACCGGAACCTCCAACGCCGTCACCTACACGCTGGGGACCGCCGCGCCGACGGTAAAGATCACCAGCGCGGGGGGAGCAGTCAGTTCTGCAGCGCAAACCATCACCGGGACTGTCGACGTCGCCGACGCCGGATCGACGGTGAAAATCCTCGACGGAACGACACAGATCGGCTCGGCGACAGTCGCCTCCAACGGCGCCTGGTCGGCCAATGTCACTTTGGCCAACCCGGGCGCCAACGTGTTGACCGCAACCGACGCCAACGCCTCCGGGACCGGAACCTCCAACGCCGTCACCTACACGCTGGGGACCGCCGCGCCGACGGTGAAGATCACCAGCGTGGGGGGAGCAGTCAGTTCCGCGGGGCAAACCATCACCGGGACGGTCGACGTCGCCGACGCCGGTTCGACGGTGAAAATCCTCGACGGAACGACACAGATCGGCTCGGCGACAGTCGCCTCCAACGGCGCCTGGTCGGCCAATGTCACTTTGGCCAACCCGGGCGCCAACGTGTTGACCGCAACCGACGCCAACGCCTCCGGGACCGGAACCTCCAACGCCGTCACTTATACGCTCGCGACGACTGCGCCGACGCCTCCAACCCTGACGATTGCAGATCCGACGTTGTCAGTCACAGCCGGCGGCGGAAAGGTCAGCCTGGGGATCACCGTGACGGCGCCGGCTTCGTCCACCAAGACAACCGTGACGATCAAGGGACTTCCGCAGTATGAGACGATCACGGACAAGCTCGATGGTAAGGTCTTCAAAGGAACGTGGTTCACGCTGACCGCGGCAGAGGTGAATAGCGGGCTGACGCTTACATCAAACTATACGGGCACCGGACATCCCTCGGCCACCCTGACGATAAAGGCAAAGGACACGATCGGCGGCCTGACCTATGGCTCGGCGGCCAAGACCATCACCGTCGTTGATCCGCCAGCTTCCGCGTCTGGCTCCAGCTTCGCCTCGATGGCGAAGCAGTTCCTTCCTGCCGAACCTGATCACATGGCGGGACCGGGCGGCGCATGGAATGGGAGCGGAGCGGGCCATGACAATGCCGCCCTCACGGGTTCAGCCTTGGCAGCAAGCTTGGCGCTCATCAAGAACGCCGATGCTTTCTCGACGAACTCGAGTTCCGTAGGTGACGATCATTTCCTGGGTATGGGCCTTGCGGGGTTGTCCGCTACGACAAAAAGCCCAGCTCTGCAGGGGTGACGTCGGGCAACCTGTTGGGATGCGACCAGGAGTGCTCAAGCCATGATCTGGCGCTCATTGAGCTGGTCCTGCATCGGCAAGGTCGGCGCCGAGTGATCGGCGCCGAAGCTCCGCCCACAAGCCGCGCGGGGAGTCAGGCTCTTGCTTATGTTTGGTCCGGATACTCTACTCTCGCTCTTATAGCGCTAGCTGTTGGTCAAAGCAGAAACCGTCCTCCTGCTCATGGCCGGCAGAACTGCCAGACGCCTTCGACTTACCAATACGTAACGCGATAAGAGCCTCTTCTCTTTTTTCGATTATCGAAAGCGGGGCCGTTCGTCACCTCCACGCTTCAAACGCGCCGGCCAAGATCGTGTCAGACGTCGTAGACTTCTGAAGCAATAACTTAGCGGGCCGTTTATCATCCAGTTGCAGCGAGAAATCGAACCACGTTCTCGTGTTTATCAGATCAAGATTACGGACCGCATCCTCCTTTGTTAGTCCAATTAAAAAATAATTATCACTTATTCTTACACTTACTGCTTCAACGACGCTGGACGCCGCCAGTCCAAGATTTCTCATCGTTAGTCTTACGTCCCTGATTTTTGTAATCAATGCCCCGTCTGCAAATGAAAACTTTAAGTCGACCGTGTGTGTCACCGGCAGGCTGGGATCTGTATTCTTTCTCAAAATCATTGTCGCGTGCATCTTGAGATCTGGAATGTCGGCGTCCGCTTTCACTGCAATCGCTGAGGGTCGTAGCGGTGTCGGCGGGATTGTCGACCAGACAGTCGAACCGAGATGAACTGACGGGTTCCGCGGATCGTCGGATGCGATCAGGACCGCCGCTTGCGGCGCGCCGCTCGCGGCCGGACCGCTTGTCTCCGGCGCGCGATTATCCAGATCTGCCCTGCCCTTCGCGCTCGGCCAAATGTCCGGCGGCGCGCTCGTGGCCGATGCAGCCGAAGACAGCGGCGCTCGCGCACGCTCGATCGTCGCCTGCTGCTGCGACGCAGGCTCCTGCAACGTCGCGGGCGGCGCCAGGGCGGGATACCTCGTAGCCTTGCGCATCACCGCAGCGGTCCCTGCGAGCACGAGGACAACGCCGAAAATGCCTGCCAGTGCTGGCCACAGCGGAGACTTGCCGTTCTCCGGGCGGGCGTCTGGCGGAATGACCTCAGGGAGGCTGGGCGCCAGACTCGAGGGCCGGCCGGAGACCTCCGCCGCCTGCGTCGCGACGAACGGCGGCGCCACCCGCGCGTGATCCGCTCCGCCGAACTTCGACTCGATCAACGCAATCGCCTGTTCGAGCGCCTCTTTCTCACGGACGATGTCGGCCTCCGGCAGCGGGGGACGGAGCGCCCTGAGTTGCGCCCTCTGAGCCCTGCGCGCGCGTTCGTAGATCGCAAGACGTGCGGTCGATGGGCTCGCACTCGGCAGACTTGCGACCGCGCGAGCGAGAAGGGGTCCATAATCAGCCAACAGCGGATTGCCCCGGCGAGAAACCCTGACGCTTCATCGGGCCTCCCAAGGAGGTGTTCCGGAAGGCTCGGATCGCTTGAAGATTAACATCGATACATAGGTCTCGGAAGGGCTGCGCCGACGGATTCGCGTCGACCCCCTGACGGCACCCGCGCGACCACGCCGCGGGATCGTCTTAATGCTCCGCTCGCCCACGAATTCCCGCGATGTTTTTGACCTTACCCGTAGATCCTGGCGGGTGGCTTCGGCTGCGAGGCTACGACCGAATGCCCAATGCGGGTCGCCAGGGCCAACACCAGCAGCCCTGAGGGCAACAGGATCACTGAACCGGGCTCTGGAATTGCTGCTGCCACCGCCGCTACTTCCTCGTTCCAGTAGGAAGGCAACCGGTCGTAGAGATAGCCGCCTGGCGGATTGATCGCTTCGTCGGTGACGTAGACGTAACCTACGTTCCGGTCGGCGGCCAAAGCCAGGTCGTTCATCATCCCCTGCACGGCGCTTTCCGCATATATCAAATTGGCGAAAGCGCCGATGGGATAGGCATGGACCCAGCTTGGGGTCGTGGCCTGAGAGAATGTCGTCGCGTCTCCCTCGAAGGTCAACAGGGTATCTGCCGCAGGGCTGTCTGCATAGGATTGATTTGTAACTGTTCCTGGGTTTCCAATCACCTGATAAGACAAGCTTTGCGATTTAACAAAATTGTACAATGATTCATAGTAACCTAGATCTGCTAAAGCATTACTCATTCCATCGAGGAAGAAGCCATTGATAAGCCCCGGGTACTGAGACAGGTAGGTAGTGATTTCATCTTCTACAGTGTGGATTGGAGCGCTGCCGTAATCGGTATGAACGTAACCAACGATCTCGCCTCCGGCGAGCCGGAGCTTGGACATCTCAACGGCATATCCCGGATCGACGCTTGGTCCTGGGCCACCATTGGGATTGAAAATCGCTGTGATCCCGACCTTTCCGGCCGAATCCGACATCTGCGTCCAGCCGTCGACATACCCCTCGGTCCCCCCGTCCCGGGGGCGAAATACGCCGGGACGAGGATGCCAATTTCTCCGGCCCGACCGGATGCTTGGGAAACGGCGACCGACGCCAACGCGAAGGCCACCGACGCAAAATGGCGGCCAAGCCGCGTCCGACTTGCCCCGCCCGTTGCTTCAGGGCGACGCCGGCGGCGGAACTTACCGTTCATTTTTTGCTCGTCCCCGAACGTGTCGAAAAGCAGTGGCGCCATTTTACAACCTTGCCGTCGGCGCGCTGGCAGTCAACGTCCATTTCCTGTGCTACATCAGGCTTAAGCCTCGTCGTTGGGACCGGGCCTTTGACGATTCAGGCGCTCGACCCGAGCGATCTGGTCATTGAGCCGTGTCGCCGTCGCAAGGGCAGCCGAGGCATTCGCGGACGCATATCAAAGCCGCGCGCCAGTTGCTTGACGTTGACCTACGGAGCCTGGATCGGGTCTCGATTTCGGACCCTTCCCGGCAAAAATACCTGCAAACGGCGAATCCTCCGAGTTGGCGGCCAGTTTCGCCCGACTGCGTCAATACGACATCGCCTAGCGCGGCGGCCAAATCTTCAGGCATGCCGAGGTTTGCGTTCCTGGCAAGCCATCGGTCGGGTCGTTCTCAGAGGACATGCGAGCCTTCGGCGGACCGTTTCGCCGCCTTCTGGAACTTCTTGATCACCCGGTCGCGCTTGAGCTTTGAAATATGGTCGATGAACAACACGCCGTCGAGGTGATCGATCTCGTGCTGGAGCACGGTCGCGAGCAGCCCCTCGGCCAACACCTCGCGCGCCCTGCCGTCGCGGTCGAGGGCGCGGACGCGGACGGACGCGGGGCGTTCGACCTCGGCGTAATATTCTGGAATCGACAGGCAGCCTTCCTCGTAGGTCGAGCGCTCGTCCGCCCGCCACAGGATCTCCGGATTGACGAACACCAGCGGCGCCGGCTCCTCCTCCTTCTTGGCGACGTCGACGACGAGCAGGCGGATCGGCTCGGCGATCTGGATCGCCGCCAGCCCGATGCCCGGCGCGTCGTGCATCGTCTCGATCATGTCGTCGATGAGCTTCGTCAGCGCCGCGTCGACCCGTTCGATCGGCTTGCTGACCAGGCGGAGCTTGGGGTCGGGCAGGGTGATGATGTGGCGAAGGGACATGCGGACGAGGAACCGTTCGGAGAGATTGGGGGACGGGCCCGACTTCACCGCCTCCGGTCGGTCCTTCTGCCCCCGAGAATTGGGGCGGGGGATCATCCGAAGGATGGTGGCGGGGGAGGGCTTTGCCGGGCCGACAACGATCGCCCCCTGAGCGAGAGTTAATCGACTGGACGAAGGCGGTCAAACGTGTTCTTGTTATGTTCGATCAACTTTGCCGAATTGACCGGTGCCGACCTCCATTGCTCCCATCGTCGTCCTCGACGGCGTCCCGATCGACCTGTCCGAGACGCTCGTCGCAGCGCTGGCGACGCTCGGCCTCATGCTGCTCTTGACCCTGATCGCGCTGTGGCGGGCCTCCGCCGCGCGGAGCCGCGAGCGCGAGATGGCGGACGAGCGGCAGGAGGCGATCGAGGCGCGGCTTGCGGCGCTGGCCGGCGTCAATGCGGAACTCGCCGGACGCCTCTCGGGCATGGCCGACTGGCTGGGCGCGGGGATAGAGAATCAGACCCGCCGCACCGGCGAGAACCTCGGCAAGCTCAACGAACGGCTCGCGGTGATCGACGCGGCGCAGGCGCGCCTGACCGAAATGACCCGCGAGGTCGTGTCGCTGAAGGACATCCTGGCCAACAAGCAGGCGCGCGGCGCCTTCGGCCAGGGGAGGATGGAGGCGATCGTGCGCGACGGCCTGCCGGCGGGCGCCTACGATTTCCAGTTCACGCTGTCGAACCGCGCCCGGCCCGATTGCGTCATCCGCCTGCCGGGCGACAACCGCCTGCTGGCGATCGACGCCAAGTTCCCGCTCGAGGGCTTCTCCGCGTTGCGCGCGGCGCGCGACGACGAGACGCGAAAGGCCGCCGGGGCCCGCGTCCGCGCCGACCTGACGAAGCACGTCAAGGATATCGCCGAGCGTTATCTCTTGCCCGGCGAGACGCAGGACGTGGCGTTGATGTTCGTGCCCTCGGAGGCGGTCTATTCCGACATCGTCGAGCAGTTCGACGACGTGGTGCAGAAGGCGCACCGCGCCCGCGTCGTGATCGTCTCGCCGACGCTGATGATGATGGCGATCAGCGTCTCCCAGGCGATTTTGCGGGACGCGCGCATGCGCGACGAGGCGCAGGCGATCCAGGCCGAGGTCGGGCGGCTGGTCAGCGACGTGCGCATGCTGACCGAGCGAGCGGCCAAGCTCGAGACCCATTTCCGTCAGGCGCAGGAGGACCTTTCGGGAATCGGCGCCGCCAGCGCCCGCATCGCCCGGCGCGGCGATCGGATCGAGTTCGATGGATTTCGCCCGGGAGGGCGAGCCGGGGGAAGCGCCGAGGCTTGCGCGCGGAGCGGAGTAGGCGCGATCGGTTCCTCGCTCACACGCTCCTTCCGTGAAGGGGAAAGCCGCGGCGAGCCTTTTGGATCAGGACCGCCGCCGAATGAACAATTGCACTATGTGATAAAAGCTTCGCCCCGGCGGGTGCGCGCGTTGGCTCCGACCGGCGCCCTCGGCGTCGTGATTTTGTGACAGTTTTGTACGCTCAAGGCTTTGAAAACACACGGCGCCTGCCAGAGCTGCGGCGGGCCCTCGACCGCGCCCGCAATGATCGCGTCGGCTCTGACGGATTCGCGCTCGGAGGCGCCCCATGGGCGGGGGAGCTACAAAAGTCGCAGGTTTTGGCGCCGAAGTCTGTGAAAACGCCGGTTCGGCGCAATCGGCGGCAGGTCGCTCCAGGGTCGGGCCGGACCCTACCGTCCCGCGCGGTCCAAGGCGCGATAGCTCCGCACCGCAAACGGGATCGAGGCAAGATAGGCGAGCGTGACCGCGATCAGCGTCTCCATGGGGAAGACGAAGACGAGGAGCAGCGCCGCAGCCACGCCGACCAGAAAGATAGCGAGATGTTCGCGCGGCACGCGGCCGATCGACTTGCCCGAGAAATGCGGCACCCGGCTCGCCATCAGGAAGGCGATCGCCAGGACGTAGAGGCTCTCGACGCCGGCGACACGTAAGCTGGGCGCGCCGAGGCCGAGGGCGAAGCGCAGGTAGATCGGCAGCAGCCCCACGATCGCGCCGGCCGGGGCCGGCATGCCAACGAAGAAGTTTTTGCGCCAGACCGGCTGGTCCGGGTCGTCGAGCATCACGTTGAAGCGCGCCAGCCTGAGGGCGCACGCCATGGCGAACATGAGCGTCGCGATCCAGCCAAAGCTCTTGGCCGCGTGGAGATCGGCGACGAACAGGACAAGCGCCGGAGCGACGCCGAAATCGACAAAATCGGCAAGCGAGTTGAGCTCCGCTCCGAAGCGCGACGTCCCCTTCAGGGCGCGTGCGATCCGGCCGTCGAGGCCGTCCAGCACCCCTGCGCCGGCGATCGCGATCACCGCCCAATCGATCGACCCGTCGATGGCGAGGCGAATGGCGGTCAGTCCAAGGCAGAGCGCCAGCAGGGTCACAACGTTCGGCAGAAGCAGCCGCAGCGGAACCGGGCGGAAGCCGCGACGCCGCGGCGGTCCATCCGGCGGCGCCTCGAGCGCTCGATCGGCGTCGTCCACCCGGATTAGCTCCGCTGGAACGGGCGCGGCCCGGCGTTCGTCGCGACCTGTGCGATCACGGTCTCGCCGGCGACGGCGCGCGACTTCGAGGCCGACCACGACTTCAGCGCCAGGCGGCAAATAGACGTCGACGCGCGAGCCGAAGCGGATCAGTCCAATGCGCTCGCCCGCCCTCAAATGTGCGCCCTCATGCGTAAAGCAGACGATCCGCCGCGCAATGAGGCCGGCGATCTGCACCACCCCGTAGCGGCCCGTCGCCGTTGAAATTAGGATGCTGTTGCGTTCGTTGTCCTCGCTCGCCTTGTCGAGGTCAGCGCTGAGGAACAACCCCGGATGATAGGCGATCCGCTCGACCCGTCCCTCGATTGGCGCGCGGTTCACATGACAGTCGAAAACCGACATGAAAATGGACACGCGCTGTAGGAGACCCATGCCGAGGCCGAGCTCTGGCGGCGGCGCTGAATGCCCCACGAAGCTGATCACGCCGTCGGCCGGGGCGATGACGAGATCGGGGCTGACCGGCGTGACGCGCGCCGGGTCGCGAAAGAAATAGGCGCACCAAAGCGTTGCGATCGCCCCAATCCACCCGAGCGGGCTCCAAAGCCACCACAAGATCAACGTCGCAACGGCGAAACCGGCGACGAAAATATAGCCCTCCGGGTGGATCGGCGCGTAACCGCGCCGGAGGGAGGCGATAACGCTCATGGACTGGAACTCGACGGCCTGCGGCGCACACTCATGGCGCCAAATGCGGCAAATGTCACGACGCGGAAGGCGAACTGATCACGTCGGGGAGATCCAAGGTCTCCTCCTCCGCTCGCTCCTCTGCGACTGGCGGTCCTTCGTCGGTTCGCCGCAACGTCTCCTGCGCGGCGTCGACTTCGCGCTGGCGGCTCCAAAGCGCCGCGTAGAGACCGCATTGTTCGAGAAGCGCCTCGTGGGTCCCACGTTCGACAATCAGGCCCCTGTCGAGCACGAGAATCTCATCGGCGCCGACCACCGTTGACAAGCGATGGGCGATGACGATCGTTGTTCGTCCGCGCGACACACGTTCGAGCGCCGACTGGATTTCGCGCTCAGTGAAGGTGTCGAGCGCCGAGGTCGCTTCGTCCAATACCAGGATCGGCGGCGCCTTCAGCATCGTACGCGCGATCGCTACCCGCTGCTTTTCGCCGCCCGACAATTTCAACCCGCGCTCGCCGACCGGCGCGTCATACCCCTGCGGCAGCATTCGGACGAAAGCGTCGATCTGGGCGTTCTCTGCAGCCGCTTCGACATCCGCCGCACTCGCCCCTTCGCGGCCATATCGGATGTTGTATAACATCGTGTCGTTGAACAGAACCGTGTCTTGCGGAACCATGCCGATCGCCGCACGTAGCGAGCTTTGCGTAACCTTTCGGACGTCCTGCCCGTCGATTACGACCCGTCCCGACGTCGGCTCATAGAAGCGGAAAAGGAGTCGCGAAATCGTCGACTTGCCTGCGCCTGACGGCCCGACGATCGCGATCGTCTGGCCCGGTTTCGCATCGAAGGAGACGCCGCGCAGGATAGGCCTAGCTGCGTCATAGGCGAACTCTACGGCCTCGAAGCGCACGTGACCCGCCGTCACCTCGAGCGGCCTGGCCGCGGGAACGTCCTCAATCTCGGGGTTCTGGCCGAGGATCGCGAACATCGCCTCAATGTCGACGATCGCCTGCTTGATGTCGCGATAGACCATTCCCATGAAATTGAGCGGCTGATAGAGCTGCAGCATCATGAGGTTAATCAGCACGAAGTCGCCAACGGTCCTCTGTCCGTTCCTGATCTCGGCCACGCACATCAGCAGCACGACGGTCAGACCAAGGGTGAAGATGAACGCTTGGCCGGCATTAAGCACCGCGAGCGAGACGTAGGTTCGCACGCTCATGCGCTCGTATCGCGCCATTGCCCGATCGTAACGGGCAGCCTCCCAATTCTCGGCCCCGAAGTACTTGACTGTCTCGAAATTGAGCAGGCTATCGATCGCCTTGGTGTTGGCGTCGGTGTCGCTTTCGTTCATCGAGCGGCGAATACCGATGCGCCAGTTGGTGGCAATGGTCGTGTAGGTCAGGTATGCGGCGACAGTGACGGTGATCGACGCCACGTATCGCCAGTCGAATGAAATCAGCATTGCGCCGACGATCAGAGCAAGTTCGACGATCGTTGGCGCGGCAGTCAACATCGAGGTGCGGATAATCGTTTCGATGGCGTTGCGCCCGCGCTCAAGAACGCGGGTAAGTCCGCCGGTCTTGCGCTCCAAGTGAAAACGCAGCGACAATCGGTGCAGGTGTTCAAACACTTCGATTGCGAGCTTGCGTACGGCGTTCATCGCCACAGATGCGAACAGGGCGTCACGCGCCTGCTGCGTGAACGCCATCAGGACCCGCAGCGCGCCATAGAGGAGGGTCAGAGTTGCTGCGCCGGCTATGATGTGGGCTAGAGGCGGCCCGCCGGTCTGCAGCTTTCCCGCAAGCGAATTGGTCACCCACTTGAAGGCGTAAGGGATCGAAATCGTGATCAGCTTGGACAGCAGCATCAAAGCGACGGCCAGACCGACCCGAACCTTCAGATCCGTACGTTGAGCGGGCCAAATATAAGGCCAGAGCAACCGGACAGTGCTGGTCAGCGTCGCTCGTTCCCGGATGGAGCTCGAGGCTCCAATGAAGTTCGACGAATTTTGATGCCGCATGGGCCCTCAGTGCGTGGTCGTTCGATGCAATCGGGTGGCATATAGGCGCTCCCATAGGCGCGGGACATCCTTTCTGCACAGCGAACTCGTTTTGCCTACAAGTTCGCGCCCTAAAAACTGCGGCGCGCCTTAAAGGCAGCGCGAAGCCGCGTTGGCTGAGCGGTCGCTGCTAAAGCAGCGCGAATCAACGCACGGTCCTTGACGGAGTCAAAAGGCGTACTGCCGGGTCAAGACACCTCGACTATGATCCACAGTCAGCTCCATGTGGCTCGCGTGGACCGGAGCCAGTATTCGGCTGATAATCGATGACGTCGTAGTTGAAAAAATCTAGGAACAACTTGTATCGTGATTTCGAGTGCGCTATATGCCGACGCGCCTAAGTCGTCGGCAGGCGGGAAACAAGATGGAGGCCCGTCCCGGTTAGACGGCCAGAATGACCTGCGAGTTGATTGCATCACCGCGATCGCTTCAGGCGTACGTTTGGAGCAATGATAAAAATGAGCGAATCCAACAGCCACGTGGAGCTCGCGGCGGAAATCGTTTCGGCCTACGTGTCGAACAATTCAGTGCCGGCCAGCGAACTGCCAACGCTGCTTAATGACGTGCATGCGGCGATCGTCCGAGTCGCCTCGGGGGCGCAGCCCATCGTTGTCGAAGCTGCGAAACCCGCTGTGCCGCCGAAGAAGTCGATCACAAACGACTACATCGTCTGCCTCGAAGACGGCCGCAAGTTCAAATCGCTCAAACGGCACCTTCGCACCCAATACAACCTTTCTCCGGAGGAATATCGGGAGAAATGGGGCCTACCGGCGGACTATCCGATGGTTGCGCCAGCCTACGCGAAAGCGCGCTCGGCGCTGGCCAAGCAGATGGGGCTCGGTCAGCAGCGCCGGCGGCGCAAGTAAGACAGTTTCGAGTCTCGGAGGATGCGCCGGTAAACAAGGCTCCCCTATTGGAGAAGCATCTTTCGGCCACTCGGCGCGGGTCCGTCTTTGGGGCGGGCCCAAAGTGTTTGCTATCCTGAAAAGGCTATGCGTCGGCGTGAACCGCAGGACGCACAAGGCCAAGCGAGGGAGTGGACGCTATCGGGCGTCCAATCGTTGTCGGCGATGACGCGGTACGAACGCGCGGCTATTTCGTCCCGAACATTCGATCGCCGGCATCTCCCAGTCCCGGGACAATGTAGCCGTGATCATTAAGCTTTTCATCGATGGCGGATGTCCAGATCTCGACGTCCGGATGCGCTTCCGTCAGCCGCTCGACGCCTTCCGGCGCCGCGAGGAGACACACGAATCGCATGTCTCTCACGCCGCGCCGTTTTAGACGATCGAGCGCCGCGATGGCTGAATTGCCGGTCGCCAGCATCGGGTCCATCACGATGACCAGCCGCTCGGCGACGTCCGCGGGCGCCTTGAAATAATACTCGACCGCCTCAAGCGTCTGTGGGTCGCGGTAGAGTCCGATATGCGCCACGCGCGCGCTCGGCACTAGGTTCAGCATGCCGTCGAGAAAGCCGGTTCCGGCGCGTAGGATCGGTGCGAAGACGAGCTTCTTTCCCGCGATGGTCGGCTGCATGGTCTTGGCGAGCGGGGTCTCGACCTCGACCAATTCGATCGGTAGGTCGCGCGTCACCTCATAAGCCAGGAGCATGCCGATCTCGTTGAGCAACTGGCGGAACCCCTTGGTCGAAACGCTCTTGTCGCGCATCAGCGTCAGCTTGTGCTGGACGAGCGGATGGCTGACGACGTGGACCGACATGGGAAGCTCCTCACATTCAAGCACCCAGTTCTAGACCGATCGGAGGCGGATCGCGCAGGCGAATCGGGCACAGCGAGCCCCGTCCCCAGCTTTTGTGCGGGACGGGGCGGCGCGCGCGAATTGGCGCTTCGGTATTGACGGGGCCCGGGCGACGATGTCAGGTGCCCGCAAATGGCCTCATCGATGTCGCGTCCGATCAGCCGCCGCCTGTCCCTGCCGAACGTCTTGACCTATGCGCGAGTCGTTGCGGTTCCGATCGTCGCGGGCCTGCTATTCTGGCCGCACGAGCCGTGGGCGCGCTGGACGGCGCTGACGCTATTCATCGCCGCCGCCGTCACGGATTTTTTCGACGGCTACCTCGCCCGGGCCTGGGCCCAGCAATCGTCGCTGGGGCGGATGCTGGACCCCATCGCCGACAAGCTGCTCGTGTCCGCCGTGATCCTGATGCTGGCGGCCGACCAGACGATCTCCGGCGTGACGCTGTGGGCGGCTATCGTCATCCTCTGCCGCGAAATCCTCGTCTCCGGCCTGCGCGAGTACCTGGCCGAGCTTCGCGTGCCGGTGCCTGTGACCCGGGTCGCCAAATGGAAGACCACGGCGCAACTCGTCGCTCTCGGGTTCCTCATCGCGGGACCGGCCGGCGAGGCGGTGCTGCCCGGCTCGACCGGGATCGGCGTCGTGCTCCTCTGGATCGCCGCGATCCTCACGCTCTACACCGGCTGGGACTATATGAAGGCGAGCTACGACCACGTCGGCGGCGAGTGAGGCGGCATGAAGCTGATCTACTTCGCCTGGGTGCGCGAGCGCGTCGGCAAGACCGAGGAGGAGCTCGATCCGCCGCCCGATGTTGCGACCGTGGCCGACCTCATCGCCTGGCTGTCTAGCCGCGGCGAGGGTTACGCTTATGCCTTCGAGAAGCCGAGGAGCGTGCGCGCGGCGCTCGATCGCGTCCACGCGGGTCCTGACGCGGCGATCGCCGGCGCCAAGGAGATCGCCTTCTTCCCCCCGATGACGGGCGGTTGAGATGGCGACGATCCGCATCCAGCGAGAGGCGTTCGACGCCGGGGGCGAGGCGGCTCGGCTGGCGCAAGGCCGACCGGATGTCGGCGCGGTCGTCAGCTTCGTCGGCTATTGCCGCGACGAGGGCGGCAAGCTCGCGGCGCTCGAACTCGAGCATTATCCCGGCATGGCCGAGACGGAGATGGCCCGGGCGGCGGCGGATGCCGAGGCGCGCTGGCCGCTCCTCGGCGTGACGGCTGTCCATCGCACCGGACGGATCGAGCCCGGCGAACCGATCGTGCTGGTCGCGGTCGCCTCGGCCCATCGCGGCGAGGCGTTTGCGGCGGCGGAAATGCTCATGGACTACCTGAAGACCCGCGCCCCGTTCTGGAAGCGCGCCATACGCCCGGACGGGACGGTCGAAGGCTGGGTCGAGGCCAAGGACGCGGACGAAGCGTCGGCGGCGCGGTGGGGCGCCGCCGAGCGCTGACGATCATGTTCGACTGACGACGGCGTGATAGACCCACAACACGACAACCGCTCCAACGACCGCAACGACGAGGCTCCAGATGTTGAGGCCGGTCACGCCTGTCGCGCCGACGGCGCTTGCGATGAAACCTCCGACGATCGCCCCGACGACGCCGAGCGCGATGTCCATGACCATGCCCGATCCGGTCTTGTTGACGATCTTGCTGGCGACCCAACCGGCAATCAGACCCAGAATGATCCAGCTGATAACGCCCATGTCCAAGCCTCCTTCGACGGGCCCGGCGACCGGTCCGCCGCTCCGAGATGCGGCGGCTCCCTCCGGCGAGCCGGCGGATTCTTGCGGGATGGACGCGGAAAACGCAAGCCGTTAGTCTGGCGCCGGTCTCTACTGGGACCCTTTACGCCGACGGGGCTCTGCCGGACGGGTCCGACGACGAATAGGAGGAAGCGATGGGAATGTTCGACGACGCCTTGAAGAACGCCGTTCCGGGCGGCAATCTCGCCACGCCGATCGCGGTCGCCGTCGGGGCTCTGGTCCTGGGCAAGCTGTTCGGCGGCGGCTCTTCGCCCGCGCCCGCTCCGGCGCAGCCAATGCCGAACCCGATGCCCACGTCCGTTCCGGCCAACCCACCGAGCTCCAGCGTGATCGGCGGCTTGAGCGACCTGATCGGCAAGTTGACTGCCGGCGGCGCCGGCCAGCACGTCAATTCCTGGGTCGGCCCCGGCCAGAACCAGCCGATCGAGCCCGGCCAGCTCGGCGGCGCCCTTGGCGGCGGCGTGCTCGACGAACTGTCGAAGCGCACCGGCATGAGCCAGCAGGAGATGCTCAGTCAGCTGGCCGTCGTCCTGCCGCAGCTGATCAACAGCCTGACGCCCAAGGGGCGGGTGCCGACGGTCGCCGATCTCGAAGAGCGGTAAAAGCGCGGGCGCGACGTGCGCGGTTCGGCCCCACGCTCGCGCGAGGAATGGGCGGTCGCAACCGGAGCGTCGACGGAGTGAGCCGGCGCGGCCAAGTCGCCATATTTACCGAGGAACGCCCGCACCGCTTGTGGGGCGAAATCGTGCGCGCCGGTAGCGCATTTCAACGCTAAAAGCCCTGATTCGGGCCTCCGAAGTCGGATTTTACGGCCCCAAGACCGCTCTCCAACACCGCTTTTGGCGTTCATTTTTGTTGATCGCACCAGCGATTTCAAAGGGTTCGGCGTCAACTTCTGATTCGCACAGGTCTCGGAAGGGGTCCGTTGCCACTTTTCCGACACATTATGAGGGCGATGGAGCCCTCCGCCGTCGGCCCAAAGCCGGCCAGCAAAGCCCTGCGCGACCGCCTCCCTGCGCGAACCCACGGCGCCCATGAAGGAGAGCGCGATGCGAAAGAGACAAAGGAAGAGAGCGGCAAGCGGCATGGCGTTTGATTCTGCGTGACAGGATCAACCATACCGGTAATTTGGAATTTCCGCAATAGTTTTGTCAGGCCCAGCGCGGATCGTTTCTCCCAGCCTGTCCTCGCCCGTCCGGTTGACGAAGATCGCGCGGGCAAGGCCTCACCCATCGCTCTCGCAGCGCGACGCCTAACTCGACGTAAATTGGCCGTCCGAGAGCGCCGAGGCGAACGGCGCAACTCGGCAGGCAAGCGGGCGTCGCCTTGTGCGGCGCGACCTCCGCCCTGAACGGCGTTCGCGTTCAGCGAGCCTGACAGGGGCCGGATCTACGACATTTCAATTCGCGTTCCGGCGCCGCCATTGAGCAGCCTTTTCAGGTGATACTGGCTCAGCGCATCCGCCGGGCGTTCGCCGATCAAAGCGGCGAACGCCGCCAGCGCGCCTGGGTCGCCGGCCTCGAGCTTCGCAAACGCCGCGAGATAGGCGAGCGTATGCGGGCTTGCCCGCTCCGCTTCCGGCAGCGGTTCGAAGGCGCGCATCGATTCGCTCCGTCCCCGGAGCACGAGGTCTCCGACCGGTCGCCCGAAGAACCGTCCGGCGCGTTCGACAGCGGCCGCACTGACGCAGACACGCGTGCCGAGTTGCTTGTTCACCGCCTCGAGCCTGGCGGCGGCGTTGATGGTGTCGCCATAGGCGGTGTAGTCGAACAGCCGGCCCCCGCCAAAATTGCCGACGATCGCCGGTCCTGCGTGGACGCCGATGCGGGTCGCGCCAAGCGCGACGCCGCGCGCCTTCCATTCGAGCCGGTAGGCTTCGGATCGCGCGTCGAGCGCGAGCGCGCAGCAAATCGCGCGGGAAGCGGCGTCGGGCTGATCGGCGGGCGCGCCGAACAGAACATGGATCGCATCGCCGATGATCTTGGCGACCGTACCCTCGTGCGCGAACACGATCTCCGTCATGCCTTCCAGGTAACCGCTGAGCAGGCTCGCGAGGTCGCGGGGATCGATCAATTCAACCAGCGGCGTGAAGCCAGCGATATCGGTGAACAGCGTCGCGATCTCGCGACGCTCCCCGCCGGGCGCGAGCGCGTTCGCATCGGCGGCGAGGGTCAGCGCCAGGTTCGGCGAGAAATAGCGGGAAAGTGACGCATGCGCGCGTTCGGCGGACGCCTGTCGCGCCCGCGCTTCCTTGAGCGCCGCCACATGCGCGATCGTCTTGCGGACGGTCATCTCGAAGTCGGAAAAATCAATCGGTTTGGTGAGAAAGTCGAAAGCGCCGCGGTTCATTGCGGTGCGGATATTGGCCATGTCGCCGTAGGCCGACACAATGACGGTCGAGAACCGGGTCGCCTCATCCTGCAGGTTGGTAAGCAGGGTCAGCCCATCCATCCGAGGCATGTTGATGTCGGATACGACCATGTCGAAGTCTGGGTTCTCGGCTAGGAAGGCCAATGCATCCAACCCGTCGCGCGCGAAACCGAACGCAATCGCGCCGTCTTTGATCTGACGGCGAAACTTCTGCCGAATGAGGTCCTCGAGATCCGGCTCGTCGTCGACGATGAGGATTTTCGCGGTCACGAGGCGCCCAACGCCTCGTCCAGGCGTCTCCCGATCTCGCCGCGTAGTCCGGGAAAGTCGATCGGCTTGGTGAACAGCCCTTCGGCGCCGGCCTCGATCGCCTTTCGCCGTGTCTCCTGGTCGCCGTAAGCCGTGATCATGATCACCGGCACGTCCGGCCGCGCTTGCCTCGCGCGCGGGAGAAGATCGAGACCGCTCATCCCCGGCATATTGACGTCGGAGAGGATCAGAATGAGGCTCTCGCTGTCTGCAGCGCCGACGCGCTCGAGCGCTTCGGGCGCCGACTGGGCGAACGCCATGGCGAAGCGGGATGC
This sequence comes from uncultured Alphaproteobacteria bacterium, assembly GCA_963816065.1. Classification (GTDB taxonomy): domain Bacteria; phylum Pseudomonadota; class Alphaproteobacteria; order Rhizobiales; family Beijerinckiaceae; genus Roseiarcus. The sequence continues at coordinate 76,947 of CAWFJG010000027.1, forward strand.
GCGCAGTTCCTTGCGGAACTGCTGGCGGAAAAGCTCGGCGATGTCCGGTTCGTCATCCACGACCAGGATCAGCGCGCTCATTTTTCCGTCCCGCCGCGCGGGAGGACGATTGTGAACTGGGTGAAGACGCCCGGTTCAGTGGTGACCTCGAGCATCCCTCCGTGCTGCTTAACCACGATGTCGTGGCTGAGGGACAGGCCGAGCCCGGTGCCTTCGCCCGCGGGCTTGGTGGTGAAGAACGGGTTGAACATCTTGGTCCTGATCTCGTCGGGAATTCCCGTCCCATTGTCCCGAATGGCGATTTCGACGCGGTCGCCGAGGTCGCGGGTCGAGGCCGCGATCGTCGGTTCATACGCGCCGTTGTCGTCGCCCTGCTTGCGCTTTGTCGTCGCGTAAAAGCCGTTCGAAATCAAGTTCAGAAGCACCCGCGTCATTTCTTGCGCGTAAAGCTCCGCAGCGCCGGCTTTTTCGTCAAGCGATTTCGCGATGGTCACGTTAAATCCGGGCTTTTCCGCTCGCGCACCATGATAGGCCAGGTTCAGCGCGTCCTCGATCATCGCATTGACGTTGACGCTCGACCGTTCGCCAGAGCCCTCTCGCGAGTGCAGGAGCATGTTCTTGACGATCGAGTCGGCGCGCTGGCCGTGGCTGATCACCTTGTCGAGGTTCGCGTCGATCATGCCGATCAACTCCCCGGCCTCCTCGCGGTCAGGCTCGGCGAGCGGCGCCTTCTCCAGAATGCCGCGCAGTTCGTCCATCAGCTCGCGCGACAAGGACGAGAAATTGTTGACGAAATTGAGCGGGTTCTTGATCTCGTGGGCGATGCCGGCGGTCAGCTGGCCAAGCGATGCGAGTTTCTCGGACTGGACGAGACGGTCCTGCGCCTTGCGGAGATCGTCGAGCGAGGCTGCGAGCTCGTGCGTGCGGGCCTGGACCTCGTCGAACAGGCGTACGTTCTCCAGCGCAATGACCGCCTGGTCGGCGAACGTCTGGACGATCTCGACCTGCCGGTCGCTGAATGGACCGGGTTCGTCACGCGTCAGGATAATGGCGCCCTCCACTCCGTCTTTTCTGAGGAGCGGAACCCCGAGCAGGGACCGCACGTTGCTCGCCAGAGAGCCCATCGGCACGACATATTCCGGGTCGGCAAGACAATCGGGAATGCGCTCGACCTCGCCCGAAAGCAACACGCGGCCCGCGATGGTCGAGCGTCCCGGAGTGGCCGGATGATCCCGCAGATACTGGGCGAGCGCGCTGGTATGCTCGGCGCCGATCGTGTCGCGGTAGCGAAAAACCTCGCCGTCGCGCACGCAGATCGTGCCCGTCAGCGCGCCGCTGAGCTCGACGGCGGAGGACACGAGCGTATTGAACACCGCCTGCAGATCGAACGCCGAGCGGCTGATCACCTTCAACACGTCGGAGGTTGCGGTCTGCATTTGCAGCGCATCCGTGAGGTCGCGCGTGCGCGCCTGCACTTCTTCGAACAGGCGGGTGTTCTCGATCGCAATGATCGCCTGATCGGCGAAGGTTTCGATGGCCTCGATCTGCCTCGCCGTGAAGGGCGTAACGTCCGGCTGGAGAAGGGTGATGACGCCGACGGCCGCGTCCTTTCGCATGAGCGGCACGGAAAGCTGAGCGCGCGGACTGCCCCTTCCCATCGGTCCCTCGCCATATTCGGGGTCCCGGGTGATATCGGGAATATTGACGGTTCGCTTTTCCCGCGCCGCGCGCGCCGTCGAGGAGCCGCGCTCGAGCGATTCCGATCGGATTGGAGAGCAGGAACTCGCGAAGGTGCTCCTCGTGTCCGGTGTCGGCGGAAAGGCGGTAATTCCCACCCTCAAGCATGAAGACCGCCGCTTCCTGCGCGCGGCACAAATCACGCGAGGTCTCGACGATCGCCTCGAGAACCGGCCTCAGCGAATTGGGCGACCGGCTGATGACCTTCAGCACCTCGGACGTCGCAGTCTGGAACCGCAGCGCCTCGGAAAGGTCGCGCGTCCGGGCCTGCACCTCGTTGAACAGGCGAGAGTTCTCAATGGCGATCGCCGCCTGATCGGCAAAACTCTGGACGAGCTTGATCTGGCTCTCGGTGAAAGGCTCGGGTTCGGGTCGGCCAAGGCTGAAGATCCCGACCAGTTCGTCCTCGCGCATTAGCGGAATCACGATGAGCGCGCGATAGCCGCCCAGTCGGGCGCTCGCCTTGTAGAGATAGTCGGGGTCGGTCCAGGCGTCGGCGAAATGTGCGACGTCGCCCGCGCGCGCGGCTCGCCGGGAGTGGAGAGGATAACGGACCGGAATGGGATTCTGGCGCGCGTCGCGCTCGAACGCCTCCGGCAAGCCGAATTGCGTGTCCAACCGGCAAGCGTCGCCATCCCTCAGGTGGAGGGTCGCGAGCGGAGCGCGACAGAGTTTCGCCGCCGTTTCAGATGTGGCTGTGGTGGCCAAATTCAGATCGAACGCCGAGCGGCTGATCACCTTTAACACGTCGGCGGTCGAGGTCTGCTGTTGCAACGCCTCGGTCAGGTCGCGCGTGCGCGCCTGCACCTGTTCGAACAGGCGCGCGTTGCCGATGGCGATCACAGCCTGATCGGCGAAGGTTTGCAGCACGGCGACCTGCTTGTCGCTGAACGGCTGAGCCTCGGTGCGGCGAATGACAATGGCGCCGAGGCTTTGGCCCTCCCGCATGAGCGGCACGGCCAGAATGGTGCGATGGCCCATGCGCCGGGCGAAATCCTGGCCGTCCGGAAACTCCCCGCCTTCCGTCGTCAGATCGTGCACATGAACCGGCTTGCCGTCGATGACCGCACGCCCCCCGACCCAACGTCTGCTGAGCGGCCACGTTTCGAGGCCGAGGGGAATGGGGCCGCGATGCGCGCTGAAGCGCATCGTGTCGCCGTCCTTGAGAATGACGGCCGCGTCGTAGGCGTCGCAGACCTCGCAGGCGCTGTCGACGATCGCCTGCAGGGCCGGGCCACGTCGGTCGGCGAAGCCGCGATCACCTTGAGGATATTGCCGCTGACGGTCTGGTAGACGAGCGCTTCTTCCAGATCGCGGGTCTTGGCCTGCACTTCGTTGAACAATCGCGCGTTTTCGATCGCGATCACCGCCTGGTCTGCGAAGGTCTTGACGATCTCGATCTCGCGGTCGGTGAAGGCGATCGGCTCATCTCGCGGCACGCCGAAAACGCCAATTGTCTGCCTCTCGGCGACGAGGGGCACCCACAGCGCAGCGCCGTAGGCTGCGCGTTTTCGAACCCCTCCGTGTTTGTCCTCGAGCGTCGAAAGGTCGGGCACATGCACGATTGGCCCTCGCGTGCCGCTCGCGCCGGGAAGGTGTCGCCGTCGAGCGGCCAGGTCGCCGCGGCAAGGTATTCGCGCAGCGCGGCGGGAACGTTGCTCGAAACGCGCTGGCCACGAGCGCGTCGCCCCTGACGACAAAGATTGTGCCCCGACTGCCGCGCGCGAGACGGACAGCGGTGTCGATCAGCGTCTGCAAAGACCGAATCAAGGTCGAGCATTGAGTGGCTGATCACTTTGAGCACGTCGGCTGTCGCCGTCTGCTGTGCGGCAATTCTTCGAGATCGCGGGTCTTGGCCTGGACGGCTTCGAGCAGACGGACGTTCTGGACGGCGATCGCGGCCTGGTCGGCGAAAGTGCGCGCAAGCTCGACGGCGCGTTCGCCGAAGAGGCCCGGCT
>CAWFJG010000028.1:0-136795 GCA_963816065.1 uncultured Alphaproteobacteria bacterium
TATTTCGCGCGCCGAGGAAGCAATCGATCGTGCTATTACCCTTCAGCCAGACAGTTCGTCCGTGCATCTGGTCAAAGGGTTGGTCTTCTTTGTGAGTGGGCACGGGGGCCGGCGATCGCCGAGGCCGAAGCCGCGATAGTGGACGATCACAACAACGCAAACGCCCATGCGGTCGCGAGCTTTTGGAGGATGTTTCTCGGTCACAGCGAGGACGGCTTCTCCGGGGCGAAGAAACCGGCGTTTCGCCTAAGCCCGCGCGATCCCCTTGTGCCCACTTGGCAATTCTATGTGTGCCACCTCCATATCTCATTCTTGGCCCAGTGGGAAGCGAGGCGGTCTAATTGTGCAACAAGTCGAATCGGGGGCGAACCCAAACAATTGGTACTCCGCTCGTCGATCTCGCCGCTGCCAACGCTTGGCTCGGTCACGACAAAGAGGCAAAGGAGGCGGTGGCTCGAATTGCAAAAAGTCTATCCCGGCTTCACCGTGCAAAACTGGGCGGGCATTCACTGGGACCGACGACCCGACCTTCAACGCCCAATACGCGCGCATCGTCGAAGGCCTGCGTAAGGCCGGGCTGCCGGAGGGGGAGAAGAAGACGGATTGAAAAAAACAGCGGCGCCCGAAGACGCGGGTGCGGGTGCGGGTGCGATGCTCGTCCTATCGACTGGCAGGCCTACGCGTCTGAAGCGCACTATCCCGGTCCACCCGCCTTGGCGTCAAGCGCGGCGGCAACGCGGTCGACGACCTCCGAAAAGTCCCTTCAACCGACTTGTTCGGAACCTCCGCGTTCGTTCAAATCCCTCGCCCCGCCGGGCGGCAATCAGACCGCGCCGCTTCCCGGTCCTTGCACCTTGTGCGCGTTCGAACCCGCGCGCGCAAGTTGTTCTCCCCATTGGACTGTCGTACACAACTGGCCAGCGCGGCTAGACCGGCCGGTCGAACGCCGGGCCTGCACTCCCGCTGCCGCGTCCCATCCGTGCAGCATGGAAGTGCAGCCATGCCCATGCCATCTGCGACCGGTGATCAGGCTTCGGCATTAGCGCCATGAGCGAGACCCGAAAACTCGCGGCGATCTTGGTGTCCGACGTCGTCGGCTATTCGCGGCTTACCGGAGCCGACGAGGACCGGATTCTGGCGCGGCTGCGGACGCTCCGCAGCGACCTGATCGATCCGACCATCGCCGTGCATCACGGCCGCGTCGTCAAGCGCACCGGCGACGGCAGCATCGTCGAGTTCCGCAGCGTCGTCGACGCAGTGAACTGCGCCATTGAAGTCCAAAGGGCGATGGTCGAGCGCAACGCTGGGGTCGCGCCCGACAAGCGCATCGAATTTCGGATCGGCATCCATCTCGGCGACGTGGTCGAGGAGAGCGACGGCGACCTGATGGGCGACGGCGTCAATATCGCCGCGCGGCTGGAGGGCATCGCGAAGCCGGGCGCGATCTGCCTCTCCGAGGACGCCTACCGGCAGGTCAAGGGGCGGCTCGATCTCGCGGTCACCGATCTCGGCCCGACCCAACTCAAGAACATCGCCGAGCCGATCCGGGTCTATTCGCTCGAAGTCGGCAAGCCCGCGCAGGCGAAGCCCGCGCCGGCCCCAGCGCCCGAAAAATCCGCCCCGCCGCGCCTCTCGATCGTCGTCTTGCCGTTCGCCAATATCGGCGGCGACCCGGAGCAGGAGCATTTCGTCGACGGGGTCACGGAGAGCCTCACGACCGATCTTTCGCGCATATCGGGGCGCGTTCGTGATCGCCCGCAACACCGCCTTCACCTACAAGGGCAAGGCCGTCGACTGAAGACAGATCGGGCGCGAGTTGAACGTCCGCTATGTCCTCGAAGGCAGCGTCCAGCGCGGCGGAAACCGCATGCGCGTCAACGTGCAGCTCATCGACGCCGAAACCGGCAATCATCTCTGGGCCGAGCGGTTCGACAAGCCGCTGGCCGATCTCTTCGACATGCAGGACGAAATCGTCGCGCGGCTGGCAGGCGCGCTGAACGCCGCAACTCGTCGCCGCCGAGGCGCGGCGCGCGGAACAGGCGCCGAACCCCGACTCGATGGACCTCTATTTTCAGGGTTTGGCTTGGTTCAATAAGGGTCATGACCCCTGACAATCTTGGCGCAGGCGCGAAGCTTTTTCGATCGCGCGCTCACCGCCGATCCCGACAATGTCGACGCGCTCATTGGATCGGCGCGCGCGGACGCGGTCGAGGGCGCAAATTCCTTTGTGACCGATCCCATGGCGGCCTTCGCGGCGGCCGAAGCGAAGTTGACCAAAGCCTTGTCGTCGGTCCCGGACCATGCGCGCGGCCATCTGTACTTGGGATTTGTCGACATATTCACCAAGCGCGCGGCGGAGGGCATCGCCGAATGTGAGCATGCGTTGGCGCTGGATCGAAATCTCGCCAGCGCCCATGCCTCTATCGGACTTGGTAAGATTTTCATCGGTCGCGCCGAAGAAACCGAGGCTCACATTGTCGAGGCCCTGCGGCTCAGTCCGCGCGATACGATGGCTTATGTCTGGATGAATCACGCGGGCATCGCGAAGAACCAAGCTCGGCAGTTGGGAGCAAGCGGTCGCGTGGTTTCGACGGGCGATCGAGGCCAACCGAAATTATCCGCAGCGAATATTTTGCGTTGGCCGCCGCCTTCGCGCAGCTTGGTCGACTTGACGAGGCGCGTTCCGCCGTCAAGGCCGGTCTCGCGCTCGACCCGACCTTCGCCATCTCCCGCGCCCGCGCCGCCTGGACGGCGATGAGCGACGATCCGACGTATCTGGCCCAGCTTGAGCCCATTCTCGAAGGCATGCGCAAGGCGGGGCTGCCGGAGGAATGAAGCAAGTTTGAAGGCAGCCTGCGGGAGCGGGTGCGATGCTCGTCGCTTGTCGACTGGCCGGTCTATCCGCGCTTGAGGCGCACTATCCCGGTCGAACCGCCTTGGCGTCAAGCGCTCGACGGCAATCCGCTGGTGATCCGCTCGAACAGTCCGTTCCGCATTGCCTGCGACGAGAGACCGGCAAGACCGGGAAGGCGACCGCGCCTCGGGACGCCCCATGGTCCAGAACAGAAAAGAGGCTGGAGCGCAATTCCGCGCCGTCCGGCCTCTGGTCTGACAATGGAGCGTCGGGACGGGAGCGCCAACCGTCGAGGACCCATTGCCCACGTAAAATCCGCCAAGGCACGCACACATTTCTTGGGCGCCGGCGGCGACTTGGGTCCCTTCCCCCACAAGGAGGGAAGGACGCCAACCCCGTCCGCCGTCTTGCTCGCATAAGGTTTCTTGCCGAGCAAATCCACGAGCGCGAAGGAAAGTCGACCGCCCGCTGAACATCGATAAGCATTGTTCGAAATGTTGGCCAGAATATATCGCTATTCTCTTGCTCGCTCGCCTTTTTCTGTCCTAACCATAGCGTATTCCTGGGGAGGAAGCGAGGTGGGGAGTGTCAATTTCCTCATGATCCATGGCTGGTTGCGCTTTCGGTCGCGATCGCCGTTCAGGGCAGTTTCGTCGGTCTTTCGCTTGCCGCCGAACTCGACGGTGCGGCAGGGTTTGCGCCGCCGTCTGCTGCTCGCCGGATCGGCGCTGACGCTGGCGACCGGCATCTGGTCGATGCATTTCGTCGGCATGCTGGCCGCCGATTTCCCCAGCGCGATCGACTATCTTGTGCTGCCGACGCTGGTTTCGTTCCTGATCTGCGTGATCGTGGTCGGGCGTCGGCGTCTACGCCGCGCATGCCCACGGCCCGCTGAGTGCTGCGCATCGGCGGCGGCGCGGCGGCGATGGGGCTCGGCATTTCGCTCATGCACTATGTCGGCATGTCGCGCGGTGCATCTCGCCGGGCCGACCATCCAGGAGACGCCGTTCGTCGTCGCCTCGGTGCGGTGTCGATCGCGGCGAGCGCCTTTGCGCTGATGGACGCTGGGCGGCCGGCCGAACCGCGCGCTGTTGCTCGGCGCGGTCGGGCTCGGGCTCGCGATATCCGGCATGCATTATACCGCGATGGCCGGCATGCGGCTCGATCCGCTGTGCTTCGATGTTTCGCCGCTTCGTCGGCGCCGACTCGGCGCTGTCCCGCAACACGCTGGCGCTGCTGACGACCGTGATCGCCTTCGGCGTCTCGGCCGCCTTCCTGCTGTCGCTGGTGCCGGACGCCGAGACCTCAAGGCGCGCCGCGGTGGGCGCCGGGCCCGCGCCGGCCTCGGCGTCGGCGACTGCCGATCTCCGCCGCCGACATCGCTGCAGCGCCGTCGCCGGAGCCGATCCGGCCGAGGTCCGCGCCGGTCGCGGCGTCATGGCGTCGAAAAGGATGGCCGCGCGCGCGACATTCCGGTCGGGGACATCTACGCCGTCCGCGCCAACGCGCATTACACATTCATTCACGACGGCGACCCAGGAGTATTTCTGCAACCAGTCGATCAGCATGCTGGAGGCCGGGCTCGACCGAGGCGAGTTCATGCGCGTGCATCGCAGCCCATCGTCCGGCTCGATCGCGTGTCGCGGTTGAAACGGGCCGGCGAAGCCGCCGTCGTCGAACTCGGCGATCCGGTGCGGTGCAGCATCCCGATCGCGCGTGGCCAGTGCGCGAGGTGAAGGCGCGGATCGAGGCTTTGTCGACGCTTCGGGGCCCGGCAATTGGTGCAACGAGTCAGAATAGCTGACGCAGTTCGTGCGGAAAGGCGGCCGGTCGTGCGCTTTGACCGGCCGGCGGTTCAGGGGCGGTTGATTGTGCGGCGCGAAGTCCTGCCTTCTTGAGCGGCGTTGGGGCTGGCCGAAACCGGACCCTTGGCGCTCGGGAGGCGCGCTTGATCCCTGGATCGTTCGAATACCACCGCCCGTCCAGCCTCAGCGAAGCCGTCGCCCTGCTCGGCCGTCTCGACGACGCACGCCTGCTGGCGGGCGGCCACAGCCTGATCCCGATGATGAAACTGAGGCTCGCCCAGCCGAGCCATCTGATCGACCTCGGCGGCGTCAAGGCGCTGAGGGGCGTCAGCGTCGACGGCGACGAGATCGTCGATCGGCGCGATGACGACCCAGCACGAGCTGATCGCCAGCGCTGCGCTGGCGGAGGCGGCGCCGATCCTGCGGGAGGCCGCCCTGCAGATCGCCGATCCGCAGGTGCGCTACGTGGGCACCCTCGGCGGCAACGTCGCCAACGGCGATCCCGGCAACGACATGCCGGCGTTGATGTTGGCGCTCGACGCGACCTACGTCCTCAGCGGGCCGGCGGGCGAGCGCCGGGTCGCGGCGCGCGACTTCTATCTCGGGATCTACGAGACCGCGCTTCGGCCGGGCGAGATCCTGACCGAAATCCGCATCGCCGCGCCGCCGAAGCCGCACGGCTGGGCCTACGAGAAACTGAAGCGCAAGGTCGGCGACTACGCCACCGCGGCTGCGGCCGTGGTGATGACGGTCGTCGGGCGGCCGGGTCGCGACCTGCGCGATCGCGCTGACCAACGTCGCCGACCGGCCGCTCCTGGCCGCGGACGCCGCCCGGCGGTGATCGGAACGGCGCTCGACCGGCCAGAGCCTGAAGCAGGCCGCCGACGCCGTCGAGGCGATCGCCGCACCGGCCGAGGACGGCCGCGGTTCGGCGGAATATCGGACGAAAATGGCCGGCGTCATGACGCGCCGGGCGCTCGAGCGCGCCTTCGCCCGCGCCACATCCTGAAAAGGGACGGACATGCCCGAAGCCGAAATTCCCGAAGCCAAAGCCGGCAAGGTCAACGTGGCGATGACGGTCAACGGCAAGGCGGTGTCGGCAGAGGTCGAGCCGCGCACGCTGCTGATCCATTACCTGCGCGAGCATCTGAACCTGACCGGCTCGCACATCGGCTGCGACACCTCGCATTGCGGCGCCTGCACGGTCGACGTCGACGGCCGGTCGGTCAAGTCCTGCACGATGTTCGCCATCCAGGCCGAGGGCGCGACGGTCGATGACCATCGAAGGCATGGCCGCGGCCGACGGAACGCTGCATGCGCTGCAGGAGGGCTTCCGCGAGATGCACGGGCTCCAGTGCGGCTATTGCACGCCGGGCATGATCATGCGCGCCTACCGGCTCCTGCAGGAGAACGCCAACCCGAGCGAGGCCGAGATCCGGATCGGCATCTCCGGCAACCTCTGCCGCTGCACCGGCTACCAGAACATCGTCCGGGCGATCCAATACGCCGCCGCCAAGCTCAGCGGCCTGGAATTCAGGGAAGCCGCCGAATGAACGCTCCGACCGTCCCCTCCTCGATCGAACGCGCCGAAAGCCTTCAGGGCCTGGGGTGCAAGCGCAAGCGCGTCGAAGACGCGCGCTTCATCCAGGGCAAGGGCAATTACGTCGACGATATCAAGCTGCCCGGCATGCTGCACGGCGACTTCCACCGCTCGAGCCACGGCCATGCGCGGATCGTCAAGATCGATACGTCGAAGGCCAAGGCGCTGCCCGGCGTTGTCGCGGTGCTGACCGCCGAGGACCTGAAGCCCGTCAAGCTCGCCTGGATGCCGACGCTGGCCGGCGACGTGCAGATGGTGCTGGCCGACGGCAAGGTCCTGTTCCAGAACCAGGAGATCGCCTTCGTCGTCGCCACCGACCGCTATATCGCGGCCGACGCCGCCGACCTCGTCGAGGTCGAGTACGAGCCGCTGCCGGCGCTCGTCGATGCGTTCAAGGCGATGGCGCCGGACGCGCCGGTGGTGCGCGAGGACATCAAGGACAAGACGGAAGGCGCGCACGGGCCGCGCAGGCACCCGAACCACATCTTCACCTGGGCGGTCGGCGACCGCGAGCTGACCGACGCAGCCTTCGCCAAGGCGGAGGTGGCGACCAGGGACCTGTTGAGCTACCAGCGCGTCCACCCCTGTCCGCTCGAGACCTGCCAGACGGTGTGCAGCTTCAATAAGGTCACCGGCGACCTCACCATCTACGGCACCTTCCAGGCGCCGCACGTCATCCGCACGGTCGTGGCGCTGATCGCCGGGCTGCCCGAGCAGAAGATCCACGTCATCTCGCCCGACATCGGCGGCGGCTTCGGCAACAAGGTCGGCGCCTACCCGGGCTATATCTGCGCCGCGGTCGCCTCGATCGTCACCGGCCTGCCGGTCAAATGGGTCGAGGACCGGATCGAGAACCTGTCGACCACCTCGTTCGCCCGCGACTACCACATGACGACCGAGATCGCGGCGACCAAGGACGGCCGCGTCACCGCGCTGCGCGTCCACATTCTCGCCGACCACGGCGCGTTCGACGCCTGCGCCGACCCGTCCAAGTGGCCGGCGGGCTTCTCCAATATCGTCACCGGCTCTTACGACTTCCCGGTCGCCCATCTCGAGGTCGACGGCGTCTACACCAACAAGGCGCCGGGCGGCGTCGCCTATCGCTGCTCGTTCCGGGTGACCGAGGTCGCCTATGCGATCGAGCGCGCGATGGACATCATGGCGCAGAAGCTGGGGCTCGATCCGGTCGACTTCCGCATCAAGAACTTCATCAAGCGCGAGCAGTTTCCCTATCAGTCCGCGCTCGGGTGGGAATACGATTCGGGCGATTATCACACGGCGATGCAGAAGGCGCTCGAGGCGACCGGATATCGCAAGCTGCGCGAGGAGCAGAAGGAGAAGCAGGAGGCGTTCAAACGAGGCGAGACGCGCGAGCTGATGGGGATCGGCGTCGCGTTCTTCACCGAGATCGTCGGCGCCGGCCCGTCGAAGAACTGCGACATTCTCGGCATCGCGATGTTCAATTCCTGCGAGATCCGCGTCCACCCGACCGGCCGCGTCCTCGCGCGCATGGGCACCAAGAGCCAGGGCCAGGGCCACGAGACGACCTGGGGGCAGATCATCGCCAGCGAGATCGGCATTCCCGCGGACAGCATCGCGGTCGAGGAGGGCAATACCGACACCGCCCCCTATGGCCTCGGCACCTACGGCTCGCGCTCGACTCCGGTCGCGGGCGCCGCGATCGCCATGGCGGCGCGCAAGATCAAGGCCAAGGCGCAGATGATCGCGGCCTTCATGCTGGAGGTGCACGAGGACGACCTCGAATGGGACGTCGACCGGTTCCGGGTGAAGGGCAATCCGGAGGCGTTCAAGACGATGACCCAGCTCGCCTGGGCCGCCTACAACAAGGTCCCGCCCGGCATGGAGCCGGGGCTCGAGGCGGTGAGCTACTACGACCCGCCGAACATGACCTATCCGTTCGGCGCCTATGTCTGCGTGATGGACATCGACGTCGACACCGGCGCCCACAAGGTGCGGCGCTTCTATGCGCTCGACGATTGCGGAACCCGCATCAACCCGATGATCATCGAGGGCCAGGTGCACGGCGGCTGCACCGAGGGCTACGCGATCGCGATGGGCCAGGAGATCGTCTACGACGAGGACGGCAACGTGAAGGGCGCCTCGCTCTTGGACTTCTTCCTCCCGACCGCGGTCGAGACGCCGCACTGGGAGACCGACTATACGGTGACGCCTTCGCCGCATCACCCGATCGGGGCCAAGGGGGTCGGCGAGAGCCCCAATGTCGGCTCGGTGCCCTGCTTCGCCAATGCGGTGAACGACGCCTTCAAGTTCCTCGGCTCGACCCATATCGCGATGCCGCACGACGCCTACCGCACCTGGCTCGCGGCGGAGAGGCTGGGGCTGCACGAATGACGGTCGCCTCCCTCATCCGGGCCGCAGTCTCCTTCCCCAGCGCGGGGAAGGTGGCGCGAAGCGCCGGATGGGGTGCGGGCCACCGCCTCTACCCAAGCCGGATTGCGCCACTGCTGCCGCGTCGCGATCGCCGTTCGCACCCCATCCGGCCCTGGGCCGCTCTACGTCGGAGGGGGCGACGGCTGGAGAGCTGCGCCCGCCATGTCCAGCCTCCATCCCGCGCGAAACGATCGCCGCGCGCCTGGCCGAAGTCGGCTACGTCGCCGACCGCGACCTCGCGACCGCGCTGTGGATGATGGACTTTCTCAAGCGTCCGCTCTTGATCGAAGGCGAGGCCGGCGTCGGCAAGACCGAGGTCGCCAAGGCGCTGGCGCTCGTGCACGGCGCCGAGCTCATCCGCATGCAATGCTACGAGGGGCTCGACGCCGGCTCGGCGCTCTACGAGTGGAACTATCAGCGCCAGATCATCGCCATCAAGGCGCGCGAGAGCTCGGGCGAGAGCCCGGAGGCGATCGAGGCGCGGATCTTCTCCGAGGCCTATCTCCTGGAGCGACCCCTGCTGGCCGCGATCCGGCGCGAGATCCTCGCCGGTTCTGCTGATCGACGAAGTCGACCGGGCCGACGAGGAGTTCGAGGCGTTCCTGCTCGAACTGCTGTCCGACTTCCAGGTCACCATTCCCGAATACGGCACCATAACGGCGGTGACGATCCCTCGGGTCGTGCTGACCTCGAACGGCACGCGCGAATCAGCGACGCGCTCCGCCGCCGCTGCCTCTATCACTATCGTCGACTTTCCCGAGGTCGACCGGGAAGCGGCGATCCTGCGTGTCCGCCAGCCGGGCATCGACGCCGCCTTGGCGCTGCAGGTCGCCCGCATGGTCGCGGCCTTGCGCAAGGAGGAATTGCGCAAGACGCCGGGCGTCGCCGAGACGCTCGACTGGGCGGCGACACTGGCCGGGCTCGGCGTCCACGACCTTTCCGCCGAGCCCGAAATCGTCCACGCGACGCTGGTCGCCCTGCTGAAGACCCATGAGGATCGCGCGCGGGTGACGCCGGAGGTGACGGCGCGCCTAGCCGGGAGGGCGGCGTGAGTGTCGACGCCAATACGGAAACCGCGCTCGGCTTCGGCATACGCCGCCGGGTGGCGGGCTTCGTCCATACGCTGCGCGAGGCGGGCTTCGCGGTCGGCCGCGCCGAGACGGGCGATGCGGCGCGGCTGATCGCGAGCCCGCTCGCGGATCGTCCGGATCGCCTGCGCGGCGCGCTGAAGGCGCTGCTGTCGTCCGATCGCAGCGAATTTCAGCGCTTCGACGACCTGTTCGACGCCTTCTGGCGCGGGCGCGGCGTCAAGCGCGCAGCGCGGGTCGAGACGGCCGGCGCGACGGCCGGCCGCTCGCATCGTCCTGGGCCGGCGTCCGGCGGCGGCGCGGAGCCTTTCGGCGCGATCGCGTCGGCCGACGCGCCGGAGGGGCTTGCTGCTGAAGGGCGCGGACGCGAGCGCAGCGCCTCGGCCCACGAGGCGCTGTCGAACAAGGACTTCGCGCGCCTGACGAGCGAGGCCGAGCGCGCCGAGGTCCTGGCGCTCGCCGAACGCCTTGCCCACGTCCTGCGCACGCGGCTTTCGCGCCGGGACCGGGCGCGCCGCCGAGGCGCTCGGCTCGATCTGCGCGCCATCGCGCGCCGCTCGGTGGCGCGCGGCGGCGAGCCGATCGACCTCGAGTTCCGCCGCCGCAAGCCAAGGCCGTTGCGCCTCGTCGCTCTGCTCGACGCCTCCGGCTCGATGGAGCTCTATCTCTCCGTCTTCACCCGCTTTCTCCATGCGGTCGCGCAGACCTTCCGCGAGTCCGAGGCCTATCTCTTCCACACCCGGCTTGCGCATGTCTCCTCGGCGCTGAGCGAGCGCCATCCGCAGCGCGCGCTCGACCGGCTGTCCCTGATGGCGCAGGGCGTTGGCGGCGGCACCCGGATCGGGGACTGCCTCGCCGAGTTCAACCGCGCCCACGCCAAACGGGTCCTCCATTCGCGCGCGTGCGTAATGATTTTTTCCGACGGCTACGACACCGGCGCGCCGGACAGGCTCGCGGCCGAGATGCGCGCGCTTCGCCGCCGCTGCCGGCGGATCGTCTGGCTCAATCCGTTGACCGGGCGAGAGGGCTTCGCCCCGGTCGCGCGCGGCATGCAGGCCGCGCTTCCGTTCGTCGATCTGTTCGCGCCGGCGCACGATCTCGCCAGTCTGGCCCGGCTCGAAACGTATCTCGCGAGGCTCTGAATGGGCGTTCTCGAACGCGCGGCCGCGCATGAAGCCAAGGGCGAAGCCTTCGCCATCGCGACGGTCGTGCGCACCCTGTCGATCACCGCCGCCAAGGCGGGAGCCAAGGCGCTGATCACGCCGGACGGCGCGATCGAGGACGGCTGGATCGGCGGCGGCTGCGCGCGGGCCGCGGTGGTGAAGGCGGCGCGACAGTGCCTGATCGATGGCCGATCGCGACTGGTCTCGATCGCGCCGCAGGACGGGCTCGACGCGCTCGGCGTCGCGCCGGGCGAGGACAAGGACGGCGTGCTGTTCGCCAAAAACGCCTGCCCAAGCCAGGGAACGATGGACATTTTCGTCGAGCCGGTGCTGCCGAAGCCGAGGCTCCTGATCCTAGGCGCTTCGCCGGTTGCGGTCGCGCTGGCGGCAATCGCGCCGGCTTTCGGGTATTGCGTGACGGTCGCGGCGCCCGCCGGCGATCTCGACCGGTTCCCGCTGGGTCTGGACCGGATCGAAGGACTTTCGCCGCCCCCGTCTCTGGGGGCCCAGGCGTTCGTCGTCGTCTCGACCCAGGGTGCGGGCGACCGCGCCGCGCTCAAGGCCGCAGCCGCCATGCCGGCGCGCTATCGCGCCTTCGTCGGCTCGCGGCGCAAGGGGGAGACGCTGAGGCGCGAACTCGCCGCCGAGGGGGTCGCCGCCGAAACCCTCGCGGGCGTCAAGGCGCCGGCCGGACTCGACATCGCCGCCGTCACCTCGGAGGAGATCGCACTCTCCATCCTCGCAGAAATGACAGCCGTCCGCCGCCGCCCGGAACGGCCGGTCGCCGGCGCAGAAACCTCGTCGGGTGAAACGCCATGACCGCTTCCGCGCTCGCCGCCCCGTCGCCCTGGCCTCGCACTCGCCCCCAGCCTCGCGGTGTGGACTGCGCTCGCGCTGGCCTTCGCTACGCTCCTCGTGCCGGACTGCTGCCTGAGCGGCCGCCATGCCGGCGGATTCGGCATGGAACTGTTCGGCCCGATCTGCCAGGCCGGCCGCTGACCTTTAGGGAGCGCTCCGATGCGCCCGGACGAGACGAAGCGTGTGCCCGCGCGCAGGCCAAGGTCTCGGCCGGGCTGAACGATCCACAGATCCTCAAACCAAGCATTCCAGGCTGCGAGAACCTCGAGTGATCTCGCCACACGAGATGAGCGCTGCGTTCGTCATCAAGGTCGGGCCGGTCAAGGCGCAGTTTTCCGGCAAGGTGACCCGCTCGGACCTCAATCCGCCGAACGGCTACCGCATCTCCGGCGAAGGTTCGGGCGATCCCGGCGGATTCGCCCAAGAGGGCGCCACTGTCGCGCTTTCGCCCGACGGGCCGGACGCGACGCGGCCGCACTATGTCGTCGACGCTCAGATCGGCGGCAAGCTGGCGCAACTCGGCAGACGCCGAATCGACGCGACCGCCAAAAAGCTCGCGAGCGAATTCTTTCAGGCCTTCGCCGAAGCGGCCGTCCGCGCCGAGGCGCCTGTCGCCGTGCCCCGTCTCCGCGTCGGCGGGGCGCAATCGCTCCGCCGACATCGACGAGGACGGACGAAGGCCGGTCTGCTTGGATCGACGCGGTCTTGCGGCGGCTACCGGGCCTGGAACGCGCGGCGCAATCGTCCTCACGTGTGCTGGCTTTAGAGCGAATCGCGGCGAAAGCCCTCATCCAAACGCTTGTGCAGTTCCCTTCCCAGAGGGGGAAGGGCCGCGCTATCCCCTCGCCGTATTTGCGGGACAGTCCCGGGTCGGGGCCCTCGAAACTTCGCCTTCGCCTCAGACCTGTAATATCGAATTGAAGTCGAACGTCTCGCCGGGCGGGTTCGCGCCGACGCGCAGCGTCTTTTCGCTCGGAAAGAAATTCGGCGGCACCGGCAGGTTGTAGGGCGCGGGCACTCCTTGGAAGACGCGGCCGGCGAGGTCGTATTTCGAACCGTGGCAGGGGCAGAAGAAGCCGCCCGGCCAGTTCGGCGCGGGACTCGTCGGGTTGGGCTGCGGCTCGAACAGCGGCACGCAGCCGAGATGGGTGCAGATGCCGACCAGGACCAAGAACTCCTCCTTGAGCGAGCGATGCCAGTTCTTGGCGTAGACCGGCTGCTGGAGGTTGTCGGAATCGGGGTCGCGCAACTGCGACGTCAGCTGAGAATTCTGCAGTTCCTTCAGCGCTTCGGGCGTACGGCGGACGACGAATACCGGCCGCGCCGACCAGAGCGTGACGATTCTCTGGCCCGGCTGGAGTTGGGTGATGTCGATGTCGACCGGTCCGGCCGCAGCGATCGTCGCAGCGTCCGGGTTCATTTGGTCGATGAACGGCCAGGCCAAGGCGGCGACGCCCACCGCGGCGGCCGACCCCGTCATCAGAAAGAGAAAGTCGCGCCGCGCCGGATGCTCCGGAACCGGAGTCGCCGCCGCGTCACTGGAAACATCCGTCATTGATCCGCCTCCCGAGCCTCTTTGTCCCATGGCGAACTACCGAGGCCGTCGAGCAAATTTATGGCGCGCCTGCTCGCGCGGCCGAGCCCGTCGAGTCGCGCGGGGCAGACGGGGTCGCGTTGACAGTTAACGACCGCGTCAGCCGCGATGAGGATCGCGGCTCGAGTCATCCTATCGCGCTCGCGTCCAGGAGACGGACTTGCAAATCAGGCCGCCGAACACGCAGCCGGCGGTAGTGAGACGATCGCCAGCGAGCGTCATCTTGCCCGAATAGGTCTTGCCGTCATCAGGATTAAAGGCGGATCCGATCCAGATGTCGTCGCCGTGCGGCTTCATGTCGAAGAACACCTGCTGGCCGACCTTGGCGGGACCTTTATGGTCCCTGAGCCAACTGATCGCGCCGCAGAGCGCTTCGCCGCCGCACGGCGCAATTCGGACTTTCGCTTCGCCGTTGTCGCGCACCCACTCGCCCCTGGCGTCCCCCGCCGCCGCTGCTCCGGCAACCGACCCCGCCAGCAAAATCGCGCTCGCCGACAAAACCCTCAACACGACGCCCCTCCTGCTTTCGTTCCCCGCATTGAGCCGAAGGCCGCGGTCCCGTCAAGTGGATGCGCAGGGCGCCTCCGCCCAGACCGGCCGGTAGCCCGCCGCGAGCGCGGCGACGGTCGAGCGTGGCGTCAGCACATCGAACTCCTCGTTCCCCCCGTTTGCGACCGCCGGGCCGTAGCCGCCGAAGCTCCACGGCCGCAGCCGGTCGTCGCGAAAGGCGTACGCACGCCCATCGAGGACAACGAAAGCGCCGTCCGGCAAAACGGAAAGGCGCGCGCGCCACAACCGTTTGGACCCGTTCTCATCGAGACGCTCGCGGTGGAGCGACGCGTCCATCGCGTCCACATGGCCGGGCACGCCCGGGAAAGCGGCGAGAAACGCCTTCGCCGCCTCGCGCCGGCACTCGAAGCAAGGGCGGTGGCCGGCCGCGAGGGCGGTCGGCTCGTCGAGAAAGAAGAGCTCGGTGTAACCCGCGCCCCAGACTTCGCGCCGCCGGCCCTTGAATGCGCACAGGCAGACGATCCAGCGCCTTGACGTCCAGCGCCGGCGCACGATCGTCTTTGCCGGGCCATGCAGGCGGCCTCCGCGGTTGCCCATGAACGCGCCCCGCGCCGCAACCGCGCGAAACTCGCCGAACGGATCGACGCGGTTTTGCAGGGGCCGAGAGGGGGACGATGCGTTGTGCTCCGTGTTCATTTGCCGGACCCTGTCGCCCGATGAGGCCGCCCAGCGGGGCTTGGATGGCGCTCGAGCATAGACCGAATTGCGAATGGCGCGACACAAGGATCTTTCATCCTGGAAGCGCAGTCGGCGTTGAGTTTAGCGGATCGAGGCGGCATCCGGCGGCGCGAGGGGCGGAACCGGCGGCCATCGAGGAGGGCCCGAACCGCGTGCGACGGCCAGCCGGAAACTGTCACGAAGCAGTAAGCTACAGCACCGCGATCGGGTTTCCGGGCGAGCCGGTCGCGCCTACGATCGGGAGCGGCGCGAAGACGTAGGCGAAGACCCAGGCTTGGCGTTCGACGAGCCCCTCGAACGTCATGCCTTCCTGGAGATGGATGCCGTTTTCCATGATGAGATGCTGGTGGCAGGGGTGAAACACGTCCGGGTCGACCGGCGGCACGACCTCAACGGCGAAATTGTCGGCCCCGACGATGCAAACCTCCAGGCTCGAAAACCATCGCGCGCATTCGAGGCCGATGCCGGGCGCGCCGTCGTAAAACGTGCTGGTCTCGGTGTACCAGCGCGATCCGTGGCCGGTGCGGACGAACACCGCATCGCCCGGCCGGACGACGTCCCGGGCGACGCCCTGGCGCTCGAGGCAGGCCTCGAGGTCGGCGAGTTGGATCTCCTCGCCGACGTCGAGCGCGCGGCCCTTCAAGCCCTGCACGTCGAACAGGATTCCGCGGGTGAAGAAGGGCGGCGCATGTTCGATTCCGAGGCTTTTCAGGCCATAGGGCGACCACATGTCGGCAAGCGTGTTGCCGTTGTAGAACAGCATGTGGGTCTTGTCGCCGCGCGCGCCGCACATGCAGCCGAGATGGCCGAGCGCGTCCATCTGCGTGCCGATCTGGCCGATCTCGGTGGCGATGAACTCGTCGTTCCAGATCGTCTTGCTCTTGCCGCCATAGGGGCCGCCGGTGGGGCCGCCGGGCATGCGCAACGCATAGGCGCGTCCCGGCGCGAGCGGCATGCGCGAATCGTAAGGCATGCCGAGGCTGACGATCTCGCCGGTCTTGATCAGGGTCACCGCTTCGAGCACCTTCTGCGGCGTCATCAGATTGCCGTTTCCCCGCTGGTCCTCGCGTCCCCAGCGCGAGTTGAACCAGTCCGGGGCCAGGGCGGGGCTCGGGCTCGCCGCGTCGTCGGTTTCGTCGGCCATGCGCTGCTCCTCTTGAAAACGCTACTCGACCACCGGAGCGGTCGTCGCGGCTCGAGCCGCCTTGTCGGCTTGCGTTCCGCGGTGCTGGCGCCGCTCCGCCGCCTGCACCGCGAGCCCGACCGCCAGGATCAGCATCGAGCCGTTGAAGAGCGGCTCGACGAAGAACGGCGCGCCGAGCTGATTGAGGCCCGCGACCGTGACGGCGAGCACGGCGACCGCGAGCACGGTCCCCCACACGTTCACCCGCCCCGGCCGCACGGAGGTCGCTCCGAGCAGCGCGGCCGTGAAGGCCGGCAACAGATATTCCTGCCCGACGGAGCTCTGGCCGACCTGAAGTTGCGACTGGAGCACGACCCCGGCGAAGGACGCGAGCGTTCCGGCGGCGACGAAGGCGAGCGTGATGTAGCGCTTGGCGGAAATGCCGTTGAGCTCCGCCGCCCGCGGGCTCGCGCCGAGGACATACAGATAGCGGCCGAGCGGCAGGTATTCGAACACGACCCAGAGCGTGAGGCTGACGATGAGCGCATAGATCGCCGGAGCGGGAACGATCCACAGACTGCCGGAAATCGCCAGGAATTCGGGCGGGAGCGAGGCGAGCACCTGCTGTCCGCCGGTGTACCAGGCGTTCAGGCCGTAAAGAATCGTCCCCGTTCCAAGGGTCGCGATGAAGGAGTCGATCTTGATCCGCGTGACCAGGAGGCCGTTGGCGAGCCCGACCGCGGCGCCCATGACCAGCACCGCCGCAACCGCCGCCGGCCATGGCCAGCCCTGCCCCTGAAGACCGATCGCCAGCACCTGCGAAATGCCAACGTTGAAGCCGGCGGACAAGTCGAACTGGTTCGCCACCATCGGGACGAAGACCGAGAGCGCGACCAGAAGCTGGACCGACTTGTTGCTCAGAATGGAGCGGATGTTGAAGTAGGTCAGGAACGTGTCGGGCCTGAGCAAAGAGAACACGATCACGAGGAGGACGAACAGGACGAGCAGCCCCCAGACTGAGACCGCGCGCATCAGGACGGCGCCGGCGGAATGGTCGGACGTGCGGGTCATGGCGTCGCTCCAGGTCGCTCGGCCGGCGTCGCGCCCGCGGCCATCCGGGTCAGCGCCGCCACCGTCAGGTCTTCGCGGGGAATCTCGGCCACGACGCGGCCGCGGCTGAAGACGAGGGCGCGATGGCAGATCCGCTCGACCTCCTCGAAATCGGACGAGATCAGCAGAACGGCAAGGCCCTGGCGCAGCGAGAGCTGCAAGAGATGGTAGATGTCGGCCTTGGCGCCGACGTCGACGCCGATGGTCGGCTCCTCGAGAATGAGGAGCCTGGCGTGCGTCTCCATCCAGCGGGCGACCACCGTCTTCTGCTGATTGCCGCCGGAAAGGGTCGCCGCCGGCTCCTCGACGCTCGCGGCCTTGATGGAAAAGCGCCGCATGGCGGCGTTGGCCTGGTCGAGCTCCGCGGCTTTCGCAACGAATTCGAGGACGCCTTTGCCGCTCGCCGCCGGATTGAGATAGATGTTTTCGCGCACCGAGAGATTTGCGGCGACGCCCTCTTCGGCGCGCCGGCTCGACACGAAGCCGACGCCGTTCGCCATCGCCTCGGCCGGGCTTCTGGACGCGATGTCGTCGCCATTGAGCGTGAGACGTCCCGAGGCGACCTTCGTCTCGCCGAAGATCGCGCGGCCGATCGTGTGATGGCCGGCGCCGCGCAATCCGACGAGCCCCAAGATCTCGCCGGCGGCGACGGAAAACGCGACCGGGCCCACGCCGTCGGCGACGAGGCCCTCGACGATGAGCGCGGTGCGGTCGGACGCGGCCGCGGGCTTGACGAAGGCGTCGTTCATCGACCGGCCGACGATCATCTGCACGAGGTCGCCGGCGTTCGTCTCGCGCGTGGGAACGGTCGCGAGCCTGCGGCCGTCGCGCAACACCGTCACGCGATCCGCGATGCGGAAGACTTCATCCAGCCGATGGGTGACGTAGACGACGCCGATGCCGTTCCGGCGCAAGCGCCTGAGGGTTTCGAGCAGGCGTTCGACGTCGGCCTCGGGCAGCGCCGCGGTCGGTTCGTCGAGCACGAGAATGTCGGCCTTGATCGCCAGCGCCCGGCCGATGGCGACGAGCGAACGCTCGGCCGCCGGGAGCGACGCAATCGGCGCATCCGGGTCAATATCGCTGCCGATTGTCGCCAGCGCCTCCGCGGCGGCCCGGCGAACGCGCCGCCAGGACACCAGGCCCAGCGGCGAGCGCGGATAGCCGGCCTGGATTGCGACATTCTCGCCGACCGTCATCCACGCCACGAGGCCGAGATCCTGATGAATGAACGCGATCGGCAGCCGGTCCGTCGCGGGACGGACAGGCCTGCCCTCGAACGCGATCTCGCCCGCGTCGGCCTCGTAAACGCCCGCGAGGATCTTGATCAGGGTCGACTTGCCGGCGCCGTTCTGACCGAGCAAAGCGTGAACCTCGCCACGATGAAGATCGAAGTCGACCTGATCGAGCGCGAGCGTCGCAGTGAAGCGCTTGACGAGTCCGCCCATGACGAGGAGCGGACGGCTCGCGCGGTCGCGACGGAGTTCATCGACAGTGTCCATGATCGGCCATCCCGGGCGACGGTTCCGCGGCGAGCAGAAGGGTATCCGCGAGGGTCCGGCGGGGGGAGCCCGCCGGAAACCGCCGAGCGCTATTTGACGCCCCAGATCTCGAGATAGCGCTGCTTGTAATTGTTGCTCGGAATGAACGTGTTCTGGTCGCCGCCCTCGGTGTGGATATTCTCCTTGGTCACCAGGAACGGCGGCTGCACGAAGCCGCTGGGCGGCTCGCTGTGGAAGGCGCGGTTCAGCTCGTCGACCGCCTGCCAGGCCTGCAGTTCGATCGGTTCCGAGACCGTCACCGTCTGGTACTGGTCGCCCTTGCGGATGCGGTCGTAGGCCGAGCGGTTGCCGTCGGCGGCGATCAGCTTCGCCTGCGCGGGATCGACGCCGCCGGAGCGCAAGGTCGGCACGGCGAAGTCCCAGTCGTTGTCGCCGACCGAGGTCGCATAGATCGGGAGACCGAAGCGCTGCACCCAGCTCGTGGTCAGTTGCGGTTGGCGCTGCGCGGCCTCGGAGGCGGGCGAGTTGACGTAGTCCAGGACCTTGCACCCGGCGCACTTCTCGATCTCGTCTTTCGTCGCCATCGATTTGACCTTGGCGATTGCATATTCGTTGTGGCTGAGCACCACGACGCGCGCCTTGCCGTTGGAATCGGCGATCGCCCAGTCGGCCTCCGCCTTGCCGATCTCCCGCGGATCCTCCTGGATGTTGACGAAGAGATTGAGGTCCGGCTGCGGTCCCGGCAGTCCCGCGGCGTGCAGACCCACGAACTTGACGCCTTGGGCGACGCCGGCCTTGATCGGGTCCTGCAGGCTCGCGGCGTCCGCGAACAGGGCGATGCCGTTCGGCTTCAGCGCGATGGCCTGGTTCATCCCGGCGAGCCACGAGGTCGGGCTGCCCTTGCCGTCGATGACGGTGACGTCCCAGCCGAGCTTTTGCGCCGCCTGCTTGATGTAGACGCCATAGAGATGCGAGATGTCGTTCTGCTCGTCGCCCGACAGGAAGACGATCTTCTTCCCGGGCTCGGGCTTCGGCGCCTTCGCCGGTCCTTCCCACGTGGTCTGCGGGCCGGCGTATTTCGCCACCGCCGCCTTGGCGTCGGCGACTGCGTCGGCGAAGGCGGGCGCGACCGTCAGGGCGCCTGCGACAGCAACGACGGCGATGGATGCTAATGCATTGGCATAGGGTTTCATTGGCGTCTTCCTCCCTGTTTGGCTTGAGCCCCGATGCGGGGAGCAGCCTATTGCGGCGCTTCGCCTCCACAGCTCGAGCGAATGATGAGCGTTGGCGGCAAGATGATGTTCTCGGGCGATGCTTCCGGCGACTTGATACGGCGCAGGAGAAGTCGGGCGGCTTCCTCGCCGATCTCCCGCGCGCCGATGGCTACGGTGGTGAGCGCCGGACGATGCATGGCGGCCTCGGGAATGTTGTCGAAGCCGATGACGGCGACATCGCGGCCGGGAACCAGGCCCCGGTCGACCAGGCCGAGCATGGCGCCGAGCGCGCAAAGATCGTTGTGGCAGAGCACTGCGGTCGGCGCGGTCGCCTTCGCCCGGAAAAGCTCGTCGATCGCGCTCGCCCCGCCCTCTCGTGTCGGCATGCACTTGACGATCCGGCCGACTGGCAAGCCGAAGCGCGGCAGGATCTCGCGGAACGCCTCCGCCCGGTCTCGCGCCGGCGTCACGCGCCGGCCGCCGCCGATGAAGGCGATGCGCCGATGGCCGAGGCGGATCAGATGCTCGACGGCCAGCGTCATGCCGAGCCGAAAGTCGGCGCTGACGTAGTCGCCGTTCCGCTCGCCAACGCGTCTGAGAATTTGCACGACCGGAAGGCGGTGACGCCTCAGTTCGATAATAGCAGAGGGCGGCGTGCCTTCAGCCGGCGCGAGCAGGATGCCGTCGACCCGATGCTCGCGCATGCGCGCGATGAACCGGCTCTGGCGATCGGGGGACTCCGCGGTATTGGCGACGAACGCCACCCATCCGGCCTGATCGAGCGCATCATCGATGCCGGCGGCGAGCTCGGCGTAGAACGGATTGGTGATCTCGCAGATCACGAGCCCGACGGTGTGGGTCAGGCGCGCACGCAGATTGGCGGCGGCGCGATCGTAGACATAACCGAGGGAATCGATCGACGACTGGACGCCGGCCCGCGTCGCCTCGGCGACCAGCGGACTGTTCCGCAAGACGAGCGACACCGTAGCGCGCGACACGCCCGCGTGACGGGCTATATCCTTGACGGTCGGGCGCACATCCTCCCTCGATTGTTTTTTGGATCGGTCTAAATCATTAGATCCTGCATGGACGGGAAACGTCAAGACGGAAACTGGATGGGCCAAGCGGCGATCCTACGTCGCGGCCTGCCGTAGAGTCTGTGGGGGTAGCCCCTCAAGCGCTCGCGCCCGCTCCCGGCAAGGATGGGCGCGCTCGTAGCCGGTTCCTGTTGACATCCTCCGTTGACGCCGCAGATCCTGACGCCGAGGCGGTCGAGACCAATGGAAAGCCATGGAGACATTTTGCGTGACGGCCTGGCTTCGGCGCTAAAGGCGCTGCGCGAGGGTCGCGTCGACAAGGCCGAGAGACTTTGCTCGGAGCTTCTCCAGTCGCGACCGGACGATTTTGCATCCCACCAGCTGGCCGCGGCCATTGCAATGCGCGGCGCTCGCTATTCCGAGGCGGAGCGATGGTCCCGTTCCTGTCTGCGTCTGCGACCCGGGCATGCGCCGGCGATGGTGATGGCGGGTCGGGCCGCGCGAGCGCTCGGAGATCTCGAGCGGGCGCGAGAATGGTTTGGACGGGCGATCGAGGCGGCGCCCAATCGACCAGAGCCCGCATTCCTCCTGTGCGTGACCCAACTCGAGTGCGGCAACTCTGGGGCGCAGGAAAGTCTCGCGCGGGTGATGACGTTGTTTCCGGCGAACTCGGAGGGCTGGAGCCAAATCGGCGCGGCGCTCCGCAAAGCCAATCAATGGAATGCAGCCGCACTGGCGTTCGCGCGCGCTTTTGCCAGTTCGGGCGAGATCGCGCACGCTGTCGAGCAAGCTTCAGCGCTGATGACGCTCGGCCGCGTCGAGGAGGCCGTCGCCGTCCTGCGCGCCGCTTTAGTCATTGCCCCGGACAAACTCGACGCAATATTGGCTCTGGCCAAGGGCCTTCGCCAACTCGCCGAATATCACGAAGCGCTCGCGCTGCTGGAACGAACAGCCGCTCTGCATCCAGACGACTGCCGGATCCAATTTGCGATGGGCCTCGTGTGTGACGACCTCCACGACAGTTCCGGCGCGGTCTCCGCCTATCGCCGATGCGTCGCCTTGCGGCCGGGTCTGCCGGAGGCGCAGGTCAATCTCGGGGTTGCGCTTCAGCAAACGGGGGCGTTGCAGGCGGCAAAAGATCCTATCGTGCGGCGATCGTCTTCGCGCCCGATACGTTCGGCCGAATCGCGCAGGCGCTTCCCTCGACCCCCAAAGGCATGCTTTGGCTGGACCTCGGCAAGCTGCGACGCTCACTTGGCGGATAGCGTGCCGCGCCGGACGCGAAATTGCTTGCGATAGACGCCGGGCTGGCCGAGCAATTTTCCGGCGAGTCGCGTCGTACCGCCGTGCGTCCTCATCGGTGAACGATGGCAGCAGAGCTCAGCGCGTCGACGCTCGACGGCGAAACATTGCGCGACCGCTGTGCCGCGCGGGAGGACGCCCTCGAATTCGGGATCGACCCAAAACGCGGGAAACAGCACGCCGACATCGCAGAACCGATCGCAGTCGACGAGACCGGTCAGCAGTCGAAACGGCAGGTCGGCGCGATTGACCGGATGGGTAGCGAACAGCGAATAGCCCTGTTCGAGTTCGATCGTCCAGAAACTGTTGAACTTCACGATGACGACGTCGGGACTGAAGAACGGGGTGCCGGTCGACTTGCGCCGGTACATGGAAGCTGACCGGCGAGCGCGGATGCGACTCGACCGAGAGAACAGGATAGTCCCAGTCCCACGACAGCACCCCATCCTGCACATGGACGTCGCACGGCAGCGGGATGATGAAACCATGCGACATCGCATCGACGAACGGCGGGCATTGCTTGACGGTGCGCACCTCTTGGCCATGCGTTTCCGAGAATGCGGTGCGAGGCATCGTCCTCAGCCAGTCGGGCAGGGCGTGCCTCGCAGGGATCGGGCGAGATAGGTTCCTCCAGCATGGTCGGGTCACAGCGAAAGACAACGTGCATGGCGCCTCGGCTGTGGAAGGAGCGACGACGCGCGTCACCGCGTCGCGCCATCCGCGGTAGCGCGCTTCGCGCTCTTTGCGCGGCATCGCCGGGTTGAAACGCCGCTGCGCTCGCCAGCGTCGCGCGAATTCGTCCGGACCTGGAAAGAGGCCGGACTGCCAACCGGCAATATACGCCGCGCCCAGGGCGGTCGTCTCGAGGACGGCCGGCCGGTCGACCGGCGGCATCGAGCATGTCGGCGAGGAATTGCATGGTCCAGTCGCTGGCGCTCATGCCGCCGTCGACGCGAATGACCGATTGCGCGCCGTCGACTTGCGCAACCCCGCTGTCTGCGCGCATCGGCGCGACGAGGTCACGCGTCTGGTAGGCGACGACTTCCAGCGCCGCGCGGGCGATCTCGTTGCGCGTTGATGCCGCGGGTCAGGCCGGTGATGGCCGCGCGCGCTTCACTGGTCCAGTGCGGAGCGCCCAGTCCGGTGAAGGCCGGCACGAAATAGACGCGTTGACTCGGGGTCGGCCTCGGCCGCGAGATCGCCCGTCTCGCTCGCGTTAGCGACGACGCCCAATCCGTCGCGAAGCCATTGCACCGTCGCGCCGGCGGAAAAAATCGAGCCCTCGATCGCATAGGTCCGTCGACCTCTCCATTGATAGGCGACGTGGTGAGCAACTTGTTGTTCGAGGCGACGCTTTGTCGCCAGTGTTGAGGAGCACAAAACAGCCCGTGCCGTAGGTCGCTTTGACCATGCCCGGTCGAAAGCAGGCCTGGCCGATCAAGGCCGCCTGCTGATCTCCGGCGACGCCGCGGATGGGGAGCGCCGCGCCAAAATGCTCCGCTCGGCATGCCAAAATCCGTTGCGCAATCATGGACCTCCGGCATCATGCGAGCGCGGAACGCCGAAACAGCGTCAGAAGCTCGTCGTCCCATAGGCCCGAGTGGATATTGAGCATAAGCGTCCGCGATGCGTTGGTCGCATCGGTGGCGTGCGTCCTGCCTCTCGTCAATCGCCAGAAGAGAAACGTGTCGACCGTGCCGAAACGCGAGATCGCCTCGCTCCGCCATCGTGCGCGCGCCTTGACATTGTCCAGCAGCCAGGCGATTTTCGTCGCGGAAAAATACGGGATCGAGCAGCAATCCGGTGCGCTCCGCGACAAGGCTCTCGAGGCCTTCCGCCTTGAGCTCTGCGCAATAAGGCGCGGTGCGGCGATCCTGCCAGACAATGGCGTTGTGGATCGGCTTGCCCGGTCTTGCGATTCCAGACCAGCGTCGTTTCCCGCTGATTGGCGATGCCGACGCCAGCGAGATCCGAGGCGTCGCCGCCCGATTTGAGCAGCGCCTCGCGCGCCGTCGCCAATACGCCGATCGCCAGATGTCCTCGGGATCGTGCTCGACCCAACCTTCACGAGGAAAAATCTGCGGGAATTCTCGCTGCGCCATCGCAACAGGCGCGGCGTCGGCGTCAAAGACGACGCCCCGCGTCGATGTCGTGCCCTGATCGATGACGAGAACGCGTCCCTTCATGCGGCGTGGATCCTTATACGCTGCCAAGTCGGGTCGGGCGTTCAGGCCCGACCCGGTCGAACCCCTGAATCTGTCAGCCCTTCTTCTTCGGCGGTTGAGCCGTTTGGGTCCAGGTCTTGAGAAGTTCGTCATAGTCGACGGTTTCGCCCGGCGGCTTTTCGTTGGCAAGCTTGCGCTGCGGCGCGAGCGTTGCCGTCCTTTTCGGCCTTGGCGTACCAATATTCCGGATCCCTTTCCTCGTTCATTTTCGGCCCGAGCTTGCCCTGGGCGCCCGATTTTTCGAGCCTGGTCATGATCGCGTCCTGATCCCGAGCCAGGCCGTCCATCGCCTGTTGCGGCGTCGCCTCGCCGGAGATCGCCTTGGAGACATTCTGCCACCAGACCTGCGCCAGCTTGCCATATTCCGGCACGTTCACGCCGGTCGGCGTCCACAGCTTGCGCGCCGGACTGCGATAGAATTCGACCAGGCCGCCGGCCTTGGGCGCGATCGCGGTCATCGCGTCGCTCCAGATGTCGCTGTCGCGGATCAGGTGCAGCGAAGTCACCGACTTCTTCAGCGTGACGGTTTTCGAAACGCAGAACTGCGCGTAGAGCCAGCCGGCCTTGACACGTTCCAACGGCGCGTATTTTAGCATCGTCCAGCAACCGACATCCTGGTAGCCGAGCTTCATGCCCTCCTTCCAGTAGGCCCCATGCGGGCTCGGCGCCATGCGCCATTTCGGCGTCCCGTCGGCGTTCATGACCGGAAGATTCGGCTCCGATAGCGCATGGGTGAACGCGCTGTACCAGAATATCTGCTGCGCGATATGTCCCTGGCCCGGCACCGCGCCGGCTTCCAGGAAGTCCATGCCGGAGGCTTCTGGCGGGGCATATTTCTTCAGCCATTCGACGAATTTCGTCGTCGCATAGACCGCCGCCGGACCGTTGGCGTCGCCGCCCCGGCTAATCGAGGAGCCGAGCGGGATGCCATTCTCGGCGCGGATGCCCCATTCGTCGACCGGCCTGCCATTGGGCAAGCCGCGATCGCCGTTGCCGGCCATGGAAAGCCACGCGTCGGTGAAACGCCAGCCCAGCGAAGGATCCTTCTTGCCATAGTCCATGTGCCCATAGACTTTTTGTCCGTCAATTTCCTTGACCTGGTTGGTGAAGAAGTCGGCGATATCCTCGTAGGCCGACCAGTTGACCGGCACGCCGAGATCGTAGCCGTATTTGGCTTTGAAGGCCGACTTGAGTTCCGGCCGCTGGAACCAGTCGTAGCGGAACCAGTAGAGATTGGCGAACTGCTGGTCGGGTAGCTGGTAGAGCTTGCCGTCCGTGAACGTCCCAAAAGACAGACCAATGAAGTCGTCCAGATCTAAGCCGGGATTGGTGACGTCTTTGCCGTCGTTGGCCATGAAATCGGTCAGTGATCCACCGACAATGTCATTGTAGCGAGGATGGGTTCCGATGAAATCGGAGTCATTCATCCAGAAATCGTAAATGGGTTTGCCGGATGCGATTTCCACTTCGATCTTGTCGACCAATTTTCCTTCATCGAGCAATTCATGATTGACCTGAATGCCTGTGATGTCGTCAAACGCCTTGGTCAACGTCTTCGATTCGTAATCGTGGATGCTGAGGATCTCCGACACGGTGCTGAGCTTCATCCCCTTGAAGGGCGCAGACGCTTTGATGAACCATTCCATTTCGGCCATCTGTTCGTCTTTGCTCAACGTCGACGGCTGGAACTCGCTGTCGACCCATTTCTTCGCCGCATCGAGTTGCTGCGCAAAAGTGGGCGTGGAGGTGATGATCGCTGCTCCACCGGCCGTCGCCGCAGTCGCGGCGACGGCCGCGGCTCCCTTCAACACGTCACGTCGCTTCACGTCCATTTCCGTTCCTCCCTTAAAGTCCGTCGCATTGTGCGGCGGACGCGAAACGGCTACGCGAAAATGAACATCGCGACGCCGTAAACCACAGACGCGGCGAGCGGATACCACAAGTCGCCCCCTCCAAACCGCAGCCAGAAGACAAAGATGAAGGCCGAGCCGATCAGGGTGACGAAGAACCTGTCGCCTCTGCGTCGTCGGAAAGCGAAGGATGCCAACTCGCGGTGTTTCCGGTCGATAGATCGCAAGCAGAGTAAGTATGGCCAGTGCAATGCGCGATCAGTACAAAGAACAACGCCGTTTGCCAGGTCCAGGCCATCCACGCGAGCATTGCAGCGGCCTCCTCTAAACTCGGCCAAGGGCAAAACCCTTGGCGATGTGATTGCGAACGAACCAGATGACGACCGCGCCGGGAATCATCGTCAGGACGCCGGCCGCCGCCAAAAGCGACCAGTCCATCGCCGCAACCGAATAGGCTCGGGTCATGACCGCGGCGAAGGGCAGCGCGTTGGCTGACGTCAAAGTTGTCGCCAGCAATTCCTCCACCCATGAGAACATGAAGCAAAAAACGCAGTCACGCCGACGCCGTTGGCGATCAGCGGCAGAAAAATGAAGATGAAAAACCTCGGAAAGGAATAGCCGTCGATCGCCGCGGTTTCGTCGATCTCGCGCGGGACGCCGCCGATGAACCCCTCGAGGATCCAGACCGCCAGGGGAATATTGAATAGGCAATGGGCGAGCGCCACCGCCCAGATCGTGTCGAACAAGCCAATCGCGTAATAGAGCTGGAAGAACGGCATCGCGAAAATAGCGGCTGGCGCCATCAGGTTGGTCAGCAGCCAGAAGAACAGATGCTTGTCGCCGACAAAAGCATAGCGATTGAACGCATAAGCAGCCGGCAGCGCGACAGTCACCGAAATGACCGTATTGATCGCGACATAGGTCAGCGAAACGCCGAACGCATGCGACCCAGGACGGATCATTAAAAATGTCGATGTACTTCTGAAATGTCGGGCGATGCGGCCAGAGCGCCAGTCCTGACACGATGTCTCGAATTGGTCCGCAAGCTCATGTTGATGAGCCAATAGATCGGCAGCATCAGCACAACGAAGATAGGTGACGAGGATAATCCTCGGGACGAGCCCCTGGCGCATCAGGCGTCCCTCCTTCGCTCGAGCTGGGTCATGATCGTGTAGAAGATCCAGCAAACCGTTAGCGTAATCAGGTAATATACTAGCGACATGGAAGCCGCGCTGCCGAGATCGACCTGACCTAGAGCGATCTTAACCAGATCGATCGACAGAAAGGTTGTCGCGCTGCCGGGGCCGCCGCCGGTCACAACGTTTGGTTCCGTATAGATCATGAACGTTTGCATGAACCGGAGCAGCACTGCGATGACGAGGACCTTTTGCAGCTTCGGCAACTCGATGTTGAGGAACACCGCCCATCGGCTGGCGCCATCAATTCGGGCTGCTTGATAATATGCGTATGGGATTGCGCGTAGGCCTGCGTAACTCAGCAAAATGACGAGCGGCGTCCAATGCCAGACATCGATGATCACGATCGTGACCCACGCCGAGATCGTGTTTTGTGTGACATTGTAATTGAGGCCGAGGCCCGGTCAGCGCGGCGCCGAACAGGCCGATGTCGGCGCGCGTGAAGATCTGCCATATGGTTCCGACCACGTTGACCGGGATCAGCATCGGCAACGCATCAGCACCAGCGCAATTCCGATCGTCCAGCCCTTGCGCGGCAGACAGAGCGCGATCGCGATGCCGAGCGGCACTTCGATCGCCAGGCAGGTGAGCGAAAACGCCAGCGTGCGGAACAGGGCGTCGTTGAATCGGGCGCCGATTTCAGTGCTCGGATTGAGGAGGTCTCGGAACCAGGCGTCTCCGTTCCAGAAGAAGTTGTTCGCCCCCATGGTGTCCTGAATCGAATAATTCACGACTGTCATGGCCGGAATTATCGAAGAAAACATCACGAAGGCGAGCACGGGCAGGACGAAGAGCCACGCGCGATTGTTGACCGGCTTGTCGATCATGTCGGCGACCCCTTCGACCCTGACATCGTCGAGGTAGACATGCGTGCGCGATGGCTCGAACATCACATTCGCCTGCTCGCCGATCTCGGCCATGTCTTGCGGGATCGTCGCGACCATCGGATACCGACCGAGAGTGACGTGCGCGAGGCGCTTTGCGGCCGAGATCCGCAATCCGGCGAATTTGCGCCGGCAGCCGGCCGTCGCGGCTCAGCCAAGCGTAGTCGGGCCGTACGCCGATTTGCACGCGCCGGTTCGGTGGCAGATTCGGGATAAGCCGCCGCCAGCCGAATTTCGTTACCGTCGATTTCGGCCCGACGAGCCCATCACCTTGGCCGGAAGGAAATTCATTCCGGGCGAGCCAATGAAATAGCCGACGAAAGTATGCTCCGGACATTCGAACAACTCGGCCGGCGTTCCTATCTGGACAGCCTTGCCCTCATTCATGACAATGACCTTGTCGGCGAAAGTCAGCGCCTCGACCTGGTCGTGGGTCACGTAGATCATCAGGAGATCGAGCGCGCGGTGCACAGCCTTCAGTTTCGAGCGAAGCTCCCATTTCAGGGCAGGGTCGATGACGGTGAGCGGTTCGTCGAAAAGAACCGCCGAGCTACATCGGCGCGAACGAGGCCGCGTCCCAGCGAGATCTTTTGCTTTGCGTCGGCAGTCAGGCCACGGGCGCGGCGGCCGAGATCGCGGGTCAGATCGAGCATCTGCGCGATCTCGGCCACTCGCTGGTCGATCACCATTTTGGCAAGGCGCCGATTCTTCAGTGGAAAGGCTAGATTCTCGGCTACGGTCATCGTGTCGTAGATGACTGGAAACTGAAAGACCTGCGCAATATTGCGTTGTTCGGTCGGAAGATGCGTCACATCGATCTGATCGAACAGCAGCCGTCCCTCGGAAGGAGTGACAAGACCCGAGATGATATTGAGCAGAGTGGTCTTGCCGCAGCCCGAGGGGCCGAGCAGCGCATAGGCCTTGCCATGCTCCCAGACATAATGAAGCGGCTTCAACGCGTAGTCCGGATTCGGCGCGCGGCTTGCCGTGGTAGGAATGGGCGATGCCGTCGAGAGTGATCTGCTTCATCGTCCTCTCCTCAGGCCGACATGGCGATGGAGGGAACGGCGATCGAGCTTGCCCGACCGATCGAACACGAGGATGCGCGATGCGTCGACGCGAACATCCACGTTGACGCCCGGCTGCCAGTCATGCACCCCGGTCACCAGGCAAACCCAAATTCCGAGGCCGACATCGACATGAACGAAGCTCTCGGAACCGCTGAGTTCCGTGACCGCCACCCTGCCTGGAAATACCAGACCCGCGGACAGGCCCTCTCCAATGGCGACGGCGTCGGCGCGAAAACCAAGCCGGTAAACGCCATCGGCCAATCGCGACAGAGCGGCCGCCGCGGGCAGTTGCCGGCCGGTTTCAAGCGTCACGAGACCGCCGCGCTTTTCAATTGCAAGCTCATTCAGCGGCGGATCAGAAAAGACACGAGCAGTTTCGATATTGTCGGGCCGACGATAGACATGAGAAGTGGGCCCAACCTGAGTCACCCGCCCTTCATGCAAGGCGATCGTGACGCCGCCGAGCAGAAGCGCTTCGGTCGGCTCTGTCGTCGCGTAAACCAGGATCGCCCCGGACTTGGCGAAGATCTTCGGCAGTTCCTCACGCATTTCCTCGCGCAACTTGTAGTCGAGATTAGCCAAAGGTTCGTCGAGGAGCACCAGCTCGGCGTGCTTGACCAACGCCCGAGCAATGGCCGTGCGCTGCTGCTGTCCGCCGGAGAGTTCGCCTGGCAGGCGTTTCAAGAGCTGCTCGAGGCGCAGAAAGCGCGCAGCCTCGCCGACGCGGGATTCAACTTCGGCACGGGAAAGACCGGCGACGCGCAGCGGAGAGGCGATGTTTTCGTAAACCGTGAGCGACGGGTAATTGACGAATTGCTGATAGACCATCGCGACCGATCGGCGCCGTACGGGAACGCCGGTCACGTCGACGCCGTTTGAAACAATCCGGCCGGTCGTCGGCTTGTCGAGGCCGGCCATCAAGCGCATCAGGCTGGTCTTGCCCGAGAGCGTCGGGCCAAGCAGGATATTCATCGTCCCTTTGTCCAACGTCAGGCAAATGTCGGTCATCACAGGCGTCTCGCCCAGCGACAGTCCAACGTGGTCGAGAACAAGCGTCACCCGGCGCCACTCCCCGAATTCATTGCGTCGCCATGGGCGATCGCTCCTGTTGATTCAGAAAGTCGATTCAGAAAATCGTCAAGTTCGGCGACCTCATCCATCGAAAACCGCAAACCCAGCTTGCTCCGCCGCCACAGGATATCGTCCGTGGAGATCGCCCATTCGGTTTGCGCTAGATATCGGACTTCCGCTTCGCTCAGGTCGGCTCCGAAGGTCCTGCCCAGGTCGGCGGCGGATTTGGCTTCATTCAGTACTCTCGTCACGCGCGTCCCATACGCGCGCACAAGTCGCCGAACCGTCCGTTCGGCCAGGAAGGGATAGCGTTGCCGGGTCCGCTCGGACAATGCGTCATACCCTTGCATCGGAAAATCCCCTCCCGGCAAAGGACTCTGCGCTGTCCAACCGTTCGGGCGAAGCGTCGGAGGCAAATTTGGCGCGAGCATCGCGAGGGCCAATTCCGCCAACCGACGATACGTTGTGATCTTGCCCCCGAAGATCGTGACGAGCGGCGCCTCGCCGGGCTTGACGTCGAGGTTGAGCACGTAATCGCGGGTCGCGGCCTGCGCGTCGGACGCGCCGTCGTCATATAGGGGGCGAACGCCGGAATAAGTCCAACTGACCTGACCGGGTTAAATCGGTGTCTTGAAGTATTCGCTTGCGGCGTTGCAGAGATACGAGATCTCGTCAGGCGTCGCGTGAACGCGATCCGGGTCGCCGGTGTAGTCGAGGTCCGTCGTTCCAATCAGCGTGAAATTGGTTTCAAACGGGATCGCAAAGAACACCCGGCCGTCGGGGTTCTGAAAGATATAACACCGATCGTGCGCATAGAGCTTGGGCACGACGATATGACTGCCCTTGACGAGACGGACTGCGGCAGGCGCTTCGCAGGCCAAGCTCGTCGTCAGGACCTCGCCGGCCCACGGCCCCGCGGCGTTGACCACCGTGCGCGCCTTGATTTCGAAGCCGCGTGACGCAACCTCGTCCCGAAGGGTCAGTCGCCAGACGCCGTTTTCTCGCCGCCCCGCCAGGCACCGCGTCCGCGGCGCGATCGTAGCCCCTCGTTCAAAAGCGTCGATTGCGTTCAGAACGACGAGTCGTAAATCCTCAACCCAACAATCCGAGTATTCGAATCCGCGGACAAACTCGGGCTTCAGCGGTTGCCCGGCCGGTTCGCGATCGAGACGCACCGTCCTGGTCGGCGGCAGCCGCCGCCGACCGCCCAGGTGATCGTAGAGGAAGAGCCCCAATCGCAGCAGCCATGCCGGTCGCAGTCCCTTGTGATGCGGCAACACGAAGCGAACCGGCCAGATGATGTGCGGCGCGATCCGCCACAGAATCTCGCGCTCAATGAGCGCTTCGCGAACCAAACGAAACTCATAGTACTCAAGATAGCGGAGGCCGCCGTGAATGAGCTTGGTCGATGCGCTCGACGTCGCGCCCCCCAGATCGCCCTTGTCGCAAAGGAATACCGACCACCCCCGACCGGCGGCGTCGCGCGCAATACCGCAGCCGTTTACGCCGCCGCCGACGATCGCGACATCAAAGAGCGCGGTGGATTGGCCCATCGTCACTCGGTGCGTTCCGCCCGGTTAGCCGCAAGGATATGCGAATGAGGGTCGAGCCCTCCTTCTGACTTAGGCCACCCTATGGCGAACACAAAGCGGTTTGCAAGCGAAAAAAACGAACATTAAATCGCGCCATTGGCCCGGTGTCCGTATGGATCCGCCTCCACCGGCCCGCCGGTCTCAATGACTTTGACCTCGCATCCCTCGCACATTTCCAGGACAGCGGGCGAGGGCAGGCGATCGGTGATGAAAACGTCGATTTCCGACAAATGCGCGATTCGGACCGGCGCCGCGCGCGAAAACTTGCTGCTGTCCGAGACCAAGAACACTTTTCTGGCGTGTTCTATAATCGCGCGGGAAATTTCGACCTCGCGAATGTCAAAATCCAGGAGCGTACCGTTCAGATCGATGGCTGAAGTTCCGATGACTGCGATATCGACGCGGAACTGCTCGATCTGCGACACCGTCACCGCCCCGACGATGCCGCCATCACTTTGACGAACCGTCCCGCCAGTTAAAAAGACCTCGATTGCCTTGTTGCGATAGAGTTCATTCGCAACATGCAGATTGTTGGTAATCACCAGAAGACCGGAGTGGCCGACGAGGGCTTTGGCGACTTCCTCCGTCGTGGTGCCGATATTGATGAATATCGACGAGTTGTCCGGAATGAGCCGAGCGGCGGCCTCCCCAATCAGCCTCTTGTGCGGATGCGCGACGTGTTGGCGCGCCTCGTAGGATAGGTTCTCGACGCCCGAGGCGACGATCGCGCCGCCGTGCACGCGCACCACCCGGCGCGCCTCGCTGAGTTCGTTGAGGTCCCGCCGGATGGTTTGGACCGCCACTCCGAACTGCGAAGCGAGATCCTCGACCTCTACGCGGCCGGATTGACGCAACAGAGCGACAATTTGCGATTGACGGCTGTTCGAGGCGCGCGAAGACGGAGAATTGGCCATGCCCTGGGCTCCGATCGCTGCGGCTAGAGGCTGAGGTTGAAGGCGATCGAAATGCGGAGGGCGGACCCACGGTATGGGCGCACTTGATGAAACAGCCACGAGGGAAACATGAACAACAGACCGGGACGCGGGCGAATCGTCTCGGCGGCGCCGACAGACGCTCCGTCCTCGCCAACGAACTGAAGAGCCGGAGCATACATTCCCGGACCAGCGCCGCGTGGATCAAGCATCTCGAATTCGCCGCCCAAGGTCGGATCAGCGGCGCATCCGCCGTCCTCCACATAATACGCTCCAGACCAAAAAGCACCGGGATGGTAGTGGCAGATGTTCGCGTCCCCTGGTCCATTCACGTTCGCCCAGGCCATCACTTTCCATGGCTGGGGAGACGGCTTGCCCTGCCGATCGGCGGTCAATCGATTGGCGATCTCCTTCGCGAAATCCAGGATCTCGACGACAGGCCTGCCGCCCCATGACAGGATTTCGCGATCCGAATGCCAGCCGCCCGCGTTCGAGGCCTGAACGGAGGGCGTGTCATTCCGCTTCCGCAGGATCGTTTCGACCAGCGCCGAATTGCGCTCCGCCGCGTTGGGGACTTCGAGGGCCGCCACTGGCGTTGCGAACAGCCCACGCACGACAATATTCATTTTGGTCGTCATCAGCGCCCTACGCGATCCAGGCGACCGGCCGGAAGAGGACCGATCCCTGGTCAAATGTTTATTCGCGGCCGGCTGTTCAGCCAACTCGTTTGGAGGCGCAGTCCCAGACGGAGACGCCGACGTTCTAAAATTGCAGCAGCGCCGGCGCCATATTATACATATTTATACTGGTATATATCGGCCGGATTGTCGGCCCTGCGCTCCGTCCGGGCCGAATGTTGCAATGTTCCACGTTTTGGCGCCTAAGCCGTTGAAATCGGCTGCGCCAACACATTCGCGCGCGCTTCCCTCGGAGGCGGATCCGGGCGGGCCCCCTGGGAATTTCGAAGCCTGGGCCGCCCCGGCGAGGCGGACCGACTTGCCTCGGTCCTACTCGCGGGGCTCCGGCTGCAACGACGCAGTTGGCGCACCGCTCGCGGCGATGACGTCCACGATCGCCGGAGGATTGGTCCCTCCGTCCGCCCCGCTCGTCCCGCGGCGATAGAGCCTCAACCCGCCGATGGCGAGCATGCCTGTCATAAGCAGCGCCCATACGCCCGGCTCCGGCGCAGCTTGGAGCGACATTGCGCCGGTCGTTGGATTGAACCCGGCGACGATCCAGCCAGGAACGTTGTCCGCGAAGCTTATGCGTTGGAAGACCTCGGCGCAGCTGACCTCGGCGCAAAAGTCGCCACCGTCAACAAGGCCAAAGAAGGTGTTGAGATTGAGGAGTCCGTCCTCGGCAAACGCGTTCGCGCTTGCGCCGTCGCGAAAATCGAACACGAGCTTCGCGTCCGAAATGCTGGTCGCATCCCCTGGCGTGAGCACCAGGCTTGTTTCGAAGAAGCCTCCCGCGCCGTTGGGATCGACATCGAAGACGATCTCGCCCCCGCTCTGCGAATAGTCGCCGACCACTTTCAGCGAACCGCCGGGCCGGCCGCCCGGAGTCACTGTCGCCGCGGTCACGGAGACATCGCCGACCACCTCGCCGCCGCCGCCGAAACGACCGCCATCGATGACGACGCTGGCGGGATCGAGCACCCCGCCGTTCAACAGCGTCGTCGTCCCGCCGGCGAGTTGGGTAAACGTTCCGCCCGCGCCGACCACATGCATCGTCACGCCGTTGATCGTCAGGTTGCCGCTGTTGGTGACGGCGCCGCTGGCGAAAACAGCGCCCGCGTCGGTGAACTGAGCGGCGGACTGAATAACCAGTGTTTTGGACGTTAGGGAGCCCGTCACGGTCAAGGTTCCGCTCGAAACGGTCGTGGCGTCGAACACGGAAGCGCCGCCAAGCGTCCAAGCCCCGCTTGCGTTGGCGGTCAGGGTGCTGAAACCGCTGAAATTGTTATTTGCGGTCCCGTGGCCCTGCAGGATCACGGCATTGGTAGCGCCCGAAGCCGCGCTGCCCATGGCGGCCCCGTTGAGCGTGGATCCGGTCTGCAAAGTGAGGGTGTTTGCCCCTGACCCGGCAAATACAACGGACGCTGTTCCCCCGCCGATCGTTCCCGCATTGGTCACAGCGCCGGCGCCGCCGCTGACGACGATCCCGTCGGCGACGCCGTCGATAGCGCCGCCGCTCTGGTTGGTCACGCCGCCGCCCGAGCCCAGATTGACGCCCGCGCTGTTCGTCCCCACGCCCTTGATGCTTCCGGCGTTGGTGACGGTATTGGTTGTCGCGCTCCCGCCGGCGATCTGAACCCCGAAATTGGCGCCGCTGATTGTCCCGCCGCTCTGGTTGGTCAGCGCGCCGCCGCTGACCAGTGCGACGCCCCCCATGGCCGACCCCGTTATCGTCCCGGAGTTCGTGACCGCGCCAGAGTCGCCGACGACGTAAACGCCAAGGACGCCGCCTTTGATCGTCCCCGTGTTGGTCACCCCGCCGCCGCCGCTTAACACGGCGCCGCTTCCCGAAGCCGCGGTCGCGTCAATCTCGCCGGCATTGACCAACGCGTTCGTCCCGCCCGCGAGCAAGACGCCGTGCGCGGCGCCTTTGATCGTCCCACCGCTCTGGTTCTTCACCGTGCCGCCCGCGACCAGCCGCATCCCTACGCCGCTGGCGCCCGTAGCGCTGATGGTTCCGGAGTTCGTCACCGAGTTGGTCGCTGCGCCGCCGCCGCTGATATAAACTCCGAAGTCCGCGCCGCTGATCGTCCCGCCGACCTGGTTGGTTAGGCTGCCCCCGCCCAGGAAGGCTATTCCTCCGCGATTCGTTCCCGAGATCGCGCCCGAGTTGGTCGCCGCGCCGGTCCCGCCGACGACATAGACGCCAAGGCTGCCGCCGACGATCTTGCCGGTGTTCGTCAGCGTGCCGGCCCCGTTGAAGACAACTCCGTTTCCTGAAGCGGCCGTGCCGGAAATGGTTCCGGCGTTGTTCACCGAACTCGTCCCGCCGGTGAGGAAAGCGCCGTGGGCGACGCCGCTGATTGTTCCCCCTGTCTGATTGGTCACCGATCCGCCCGAACTCAGGCTGACGCCTGCGCCGTTCGCGCCCGTGGCGTAGATCCCTCCCGAGTTCGTCACGGCGTTCGAAGCCGCGCTCCCGCCGCTGATCGCGACCCCGATAGCGTCGCCGCTAATCTTTCCGCTGTTGGTGACCATGCCTCCCCCACGCAGCGCAATGGCGTAACTCGAAGGCGCGCTGGCGAGAATCTCGCCCGCGTTGGTCACCGATCCGGCGCCGCTCGCGAAGAAGACGCCGGCGTTGGCTGCTGTGATCTTGCCGCCAGCGAGGTTGTTGACCGTGCCGCCGGACTTGGCGCCGACACCAATCCCGCCTGTCGCTGTGTCGGTGATCGTGCCGGAATTGGTGACCGCGCCGCCGCTCGGCAACCATACTCCCAAATCGCCGCTCCCCGAGGCGGTGATCGTGCCGGAATTGTTCAGGGAATTTGTCAGCCTGTCGCCGTTCAGGAAGTAGACCCCCGCGCTGGCGGCGCCGGTGACGAAGACGGTCCCGGTGTTGGTCACTGTCCCGCCGCCGATGGTGTATATGGCCGCATCCAATACGTCCGTGGCTGAAATCGTTCCCGAATTCGTAACCGTGCCATTGAGACCGACGGCGACAGCGACGCCCCCGTTGCCAGTATCAGTGATCGTGCCGGCATTGGTGATGGTGCCGCCCTTTCCCACATACGCGGCGAAAGAGGCGTTCCCCAACTCGCTCATGGTTCCCCCGAGCTCGTTGTATATGGAGCCAGAGACCAAAAGAATGGTGGGGGCGGTTCCGGAGATCGAACCCGAATTGGTCAATGTGCCCCCGGCGCCGCCAATGTAGACGCCGACATAGCCGCTGATCGTGCCGCCGCTGTGATTGACGACGGCCCCGCCGTTCTGAAGGAGCACCCCCATCCCCCTGGTTCCAGTTCCGGCGATCGTGCCCCAGTTGTCGAGCGTGCTCCCCGACGGGACCAAATGAATTCCCTGCATCGGCCCTCGGATTGCGCCGTAATTGGTGACGGTCCAGGGCGCGCCCGAGACGCCGTAGACCCCGACGTCGGACTCCGCGTTGATGCTGGTCCCGGCGGCGAATGTCATTGGGTTGTATTTGCCGAGGACATACATCGACGTTTGCACAGGGCTGAAGACGCCTGCCTCGGCGCCCGCCCCATCCGGCAAAATGACGCCCATTGTCGTCAGGCCCATGGTCAGCGCGGCCAGGGTCGCTTTCGACACGCTGCCAAGCAGATTGGCGTCGGCTTGCCGATGCGGCGTAGCCAAACCAGACCGTGAACGCATTTTCCCGCCGCCCGTGTCTAGAGAATTCGAAATGCAACTATAGGTTGCACCTCAGGCGGGACTGGTTACGAGTGGGTTAACGGCGAGGCTCGCTTTCCAGCTTCAACCCCGGGCCGCAGGGGACCGCTGGGGCCCGAGGCTGCCGGGACTGAGGTCGAGGCGATGACGGACGTCCGTTTATGGCTTTGGGACGATTGAAAGAATGCGCGTGTCGACGCGACAGGCGTCCAGGTTTGGCGGCTTGGGCCTAGTCCGAGAGACGCCCGGCGCGACATTTTGACCCTTGTCGGGTTTCCAAAGTATCGAAGCCGTCGGATAGGATCGGCGCTGACGACTGAACCAATTCATCCCAGCGCCAAGGGCCTTTCAACAAGCAAGGGGATTGGCTATTGACCGACGAAGGCCGCCCGGAACTCGGGCCCGAGAGCGGGCCGATTAAGACCTCTTTAACTCGTATTGATCCGGGTTCGCCTTGCCCATGTGGCAGCGGCTTGAGCAACGGGCGCTGCTGTGGACTCGACAGGACGGCGCAATGGCCCGAGCAACGGGCGGCTCCCGATCTTCATCCGGCGCGCGCCGCGCTGGCGGCGGGCGACAGTGACGAAGCCGAGCGCCAACTCGTCGCGCTGCTGGAAATTTCGCCGTGTCATGTCGGCGCGCTCGCGATGCTCTACGAGCTTTGCGTCGCGGAAGGCCGCAACGCGGCCGCGGAGGCGCTCCTCACGCGAATAGTGCGCCTCGACCCCAACAATGTCGTGGCGACGCAGACGCTTGCCCTGATGTTGTTCAACAAGGGGGCGCTCCTGGAAGCCGAGCACCATGCCCGCAACGCAGTGCGGATCGCCCCGATGGATGCGCAATCGCACAATCTCATGGGCATGATCATGACTGAGGCCCATCGGCCTCACGTCGGAGAGCACCACTACCGCACGGCCATAAGGCGGGTCCCGACTCCGAGCCCGATCCTCATCGCCAATCTTGCCTGGAACCTGAAGAATCAAGGGCGGATGACCGAGTCCCGCGCGCTATACGAGGAGTCCGCTCGGCTTGACCCGACAATCGTCCAAACTCTCTACGGCTGGGCGCGCATGGAGGAGACCGACCGCAACTTCGGGCGAGCCGCCGAGCTCCTTGACGCCGCGGACCGATTGTCGCCGGGAAGCCCGAACGTGCTGCTGCAGCGCGCGATCCTTTATGGCCGCGTCAAGGCTTACGACAAGGCGCTGGCCGCGCTCGACGAAATCGAACAACGGCGCGAGGGCGGGGGTCTGGGGCCCGTCGAGTGGAGCGAGAAGGGGCTTCTGCTCGATCGGATGGGCCGACACGCAGAGGCGTTCGCGGCGTTCGCCGAGGGCAAACGGCTGCTGCGCGCGATGACGGGCCAAAGCTATCTTGGGGGGGAAGCCGCGGCGCTCGCGCGGCGCCTGACCGACTTTTTCATCGCTCCGAGGCTCGCAGATCCTGCCGCGCGCGGGAGTGCGGTCCGACATCGCCCAGCCCATCTTCATCGTCGGCTTTCCCCGCTCCGGCACGACATTGATCGAGCAGACATTGAGCGCCCATCCATTGATCAGCGCGGGCGACGAATTGCCGCTCATCGGCGAATTGACCGGGCTCGTCCCGCGCATCCTCAACAGTCCGCTCTCCTATCCCGGAAGCGCTCGCCGAACTCTGGCTCGGAGACCAACTCGAGGGGCTCGACAACCTGCGCGACTATTACCTTCAACGAGCCCGCCAGCTCGGCGCGTTACGCAAAGGCGCGCGTTGGTTCACCGACAAGATGCCGCTTAACGAGACGCATCTCGGCCTCATCAACCTGATTTTCCCGCAGGCGCCCATCATCCATCTCATCCGCCATCCGTTCGACGTCGCGCTCTCGGTCTTTTCCAATCATCTGACGCACGGCTTCTATTGCGCCTACGATCTCCCCAGCATCGCCCGCCACTATGCGCTGGTCATGGACCTCGTCGAGCACTACCGGCGAGAGATGGCGCTAAAATTTCTCACTGTGCGCTATGAGGATGTGATCGACGGCCAGGAGGAAACGGTGCGCCGGATGCTGACTTTCATCGGCGCGCCCTACGATCGGCGGTGTCTCGATTTTCACAACAACCGTCGGTATGCACGCACCGCGAGCTACGCACAAGTGACCGAGAAGCTGTATGACCGATCGCGCGATCGCTGGCGCGTCTTACCGTAACGAGCTTCGAGTCCTGACGCCGATCCTCGAGCCGGTGTGCCGCCGGCTGGGCTATGCGATAGACTGACCGTCCTGACAGGATTGCGGCTTAAGACGAAGCAGCATCCCAAACGGCCCTGGTCGCGTAGTCGAACTGCCGCTTCCCACCGGCGGCGGCGCGCGAGAGAGTCGGCGCCCTTCGAGCGCAAGGCCCCTGTCCAACCTGAAACCAAGTCGACCCGCTGGCTCGGGCTGGCTTATGCTTCAACCTGCTTTTTTAAGATCCGCCACGCAGTGGCCGCTATTGGCGAATGTTGACGACACCGATATAGTCCGCCGTTGCGTCCAAGGGCGGCCGTCTCCTGAGTCGAACAGGGCTTTCTGCTCAAGCATATAGCCTCCGCGGCCGCACACGCCCAAGGGGCGCGGGGTAGCGAGGTCGGCAGAGTTTCGAGATGGTTGCCTTAGTATCGCCTCTTTTCGGCCTGCGTTATGTAAACAGGCGATCTTTTTCGGGGTAGTCTGGCTTCATTCTAAAGGGGAACGGCTATGAATGACCACGTGCGTGAAAAACTGGTGGCGGCTGACGAGATCGACGCCGAACTTGAGAAGAGTTTAACAACGACCTGGGACGCTAAGGTCTATTCTTGGGAGAATGAAAAGTACCCCTTCAATGAATGGATATTGAATCGTATTCGCGGCATGGGATATGACCTTAACGACTTAGATCATCTGCATGAAATCGTGCCGCTTAAAGAAGTCTACACCGTCACCAAGCAGCTTTGCGCGGACACCAACCTTCCCGAGTTTCGTCGGATGTTGAACCGCTTCGTCCGCGAGGTGGTCGTCCCACAAGGGCAACTACGACTGCCCGTTGCCG
The DNA here is from genome assembly GCA_963816065.1 of uncultured Alphaproteobacteria bacterium. Lineage (GTDB taxonomy): Bacteria > Pseudomonadota > Alphaproteobacteria > Rhizobiales > Beijerinckiaceae > Roseiarcus. The sequence continues at coordinate 40,139 of CAWFJG010000028.1, forward strand.
TACAGCGTTTCATGAACGTTCGGATCATGCTGCCGACAACGCCTGAATTGTTCTTTCCATTTCATACAGGTTTGCTCTACGGTCACGGCATCGCCTCACGTAGCATCTGGCTGCCCTTCGTCGACGTGACGGCCGACGAAGATCGAAGCCGTTCCATGCAAATTCTCAGCATAAAGAAATCGCGCGAATTGATTCAGCACGCCATTGACGCCCGCCTCAGCATGGATGAAATGACCGAAGTGTTCGGCAAAGAAAGCTGGCAGATCAAGGCGAAGCCTGGCAGCGGGTGCTTCTTCACCCAGGAGAACATTCATGGCTCCGGCCGGCCCAATATCACTGGAAAGACCCGAGTCAGCATGGACTTCCGCATTGCGGAAGGAATGTATGGCGATTATCTCGGCCGGAAGATCCCGGCTGGATATTTCCATCTGATTCCTGACACCGAAGAAGAAGAAGAAATGCTTGCGGCGCAGCCGACCCGCTCGGCGTCATTCCAGAATGGCAAGCACAACATCTTTTACGTAGCAAATAACAGCTCCTCGACTTATGGAATTCCGGTCCACTTGCAGCGCTATATGTTAGTCGACTACTGCGGGAAGAAAGACATAAAGTTTGACTACGAACTTTTCGACCTTGAGGATATGGTCCATCTGCCTACGCTGTGGCATTTAGTCGGCCAACGTGAATGCAACATCATCATGTACAGCCTCTTCGCGCTACCGGAGGATGAGGACGACCGCAACCGCATGCTCGAGACTGCGGTGAAGCGCGGAAATAACATCCACTTCGTCAACGAGGATTTGCAGCTGACCAACGCCGACGATCTCAAGTTGATAAAGAAGTATCTTGAGTTCTCAAAATACGGAAAGTCTCGTTTGCCTATTGGGTTGCCTCTGACGTCGTCCAGCAAATTGTACTTTGATAAGTGGGCGCGCTCCTTGGCTTCTTGCTGACGCCCTCGCCTGCCGAAAGCAGAGGCCGCGGCGGCGCGAATCGCTTGTCGCGGCCGGAGCAAGATTTTTCATAGGCGGATTGCAAACGGAGGAACGAGTCCGCCCGGGGGGACGAGGTTCTCACGAAACGGCTCTGGCGCGTGGGCAGCCAGGGGGTTGGCGGGCGAGACGACGCGAATGGACCCAGTGGCGTTGCCGCGCAGCGGTTCAACCGTGTCAACCGATCTAACCGAGCGCCGGCAAACGAAGGGGAACGCCTCTATGGAGGTCATTCCGAGCCTGATCGGCCGAGCTACTCCGATCAAGGGAGAGCAGACTGCGGCGCACTTGCAAGCCGACCCGAGGCCGGCGTCGGTCGGAAGAGTTCATGTTATCCCGGTCCGCAACTTGGACGCCGTCTCTAGCGGCTGGGCGCTGCGAGCGTATCGCGCCTTCGAGATGGGGTTCGCGGCGGCAGGATTGATCGTCGGCCTGCCCTTTATGTTGATAGCGGCGATCCTGATCTCGGCTCGACTCGCCGGGGCCTGTTCTGTTCCGGCATAGACGACCTGCTCGCGCGGTTCGCCTTCTCGGGCGCGAGCTCGAGACCAGGGTTGATCTGATTCCTCCGCGTGAGGGATACGAGGCAGGCGCCCAGTATTATGTTCCTGCTTATTTCACGCTTATCAAGTTTCGTACGATGTATCATGATGCGAGAAGCCGATTTCCGGAGTATTATGCCTACAAATATTCGTTTGAAAATTTCCACAGCCAGTTTCCAACGATCCTGGAAGATCCGCGGGTGACTCGCGTCGGCCGGATATTACGAAGGCTATCTTTGGACGAGCTTCCGAACCTTTGGTCGGTAATCGTCGGAGATATGAGCTTGGTCGGGCCGCGTCCTGAAGCGCCCGAAGTCTTGCAATACTACTCACCAGAAGAAATGACGAAGTTCACCCTAAAGCCCGGCATCACCGGTCTGGCTCAGATCAGCGGTCGAGGTTTGTTGAACTGGGGCGAGACCTTGGCCTTGGACCTCGAATACGTTCGAACGCGCAGCATCGCGCTCGATTTGAAGATCATCCTGCTGACGGTAAAACGCGTTCTCACGCGACATGGCGCGTTTTGAGAGCGTCGAAAGGTTTCAGGCTCCATGACCTCAAGCTCGATGTTTCTGCTGGAAGCTTTTGTCATTGTCGCGCTGCCGGTAGTGCTGTTGCGAGTTTCAGGGCTTAAGGGGCTTATGCCGCTCGTCGTCGTACAGATTGCCGTCGGCATCGCGATGGGCCCTTCGATTTTTGGCCGATTGGCCCCAGATTATTTTCAACTCTTTACTCGCCCGGAGACGCTATCCTCGTTTTCTGGAGTAGCGTTTGTGGCGGTCCTAATTTTCGGGATGGTGTCGGGGCTCCATCGTCGAACCCAAGGCCTTCAAAGGTGTTGAGCGGGCGTTTTGGGCCATTGCTGCAGCAAACGTCGTGGCCCCCATGACCCTTGGCTGCCTCGCAGCATGGTGGATATTGGATCGGCATCCAGAAGAACTTCTGCCGGGGGTCAGCCACACCGAATTCGCCGTTGCCATCGGAATATGCGTTAGCATGAAGGCCCTTCCCGTCCTGGGCGCAATACTTGGCGAAATGAACCTACTCGGCCACCGCCTGGGAAATCTCGCTCTCGGATTGGCGGGGATCAATGACATTGTGTTTTGGATTTTCCTGGGCGTCCTGTTGACCGTCACGGCAGGCCGCTCCGGGGCCGGGCTGGGTCTGCCGCCCGTCTATCTGCTCCTTCTGCTGCCCGCCTACCTGTTCCTTATGGTGCGGTTCGTGCGTCCCCTGCTCGGCAATATGATCATCGCCCGAATGCGGGACGATTCGATCAATGCCCGAGCTCTGGTGCTCGTCGGCGCCGCGACGATCGCCTCCGCCCTCGCCACTGAGCTCATGGGCCTGCACTATATCCTCGGCGCTTTCCTTATTGGCGTGGTGATGCCCATCAGCTTGCGCCGACCAATTCTCGATCGATTGCATGTCGTGTCGGTTGCGCTGCTTATGCCGTTCTTCTTTACCCTCACCGGTATGCGGACGCTCATCGACCTGAATTCTTCGGCACTGGTTGAGGTCTTTATCGCCACGACCGCAGCCGCCTCAGTGGGCATCATCGGCGGAACTGCGGCGGCCGCTCGGCTTTTCGGGGAGAAATGGCGTGTTGCTTTCGGTCTGGGGTGGCTGCTGCAATCGAAGGGCCTGACGGAATTGATCGTACTGTCCGTGCTCCTGGACGCTCATATCATTTCGCCGAAAATCTTTTCGGCCATGATCCTCATGGCGCTGGTCACCACCGCATTGGCGATGCCGCTAGCGCGCTTGACGTTGGCTTGGCCAGACGAGGCAACTGAGCGGAAAATCACACATGGTAATCAAGTTATTACGACGCCGGACCCGCGATCTTAGCGTTCGTGAGCTCGCGCTTTTAGATTGCCTGGGATAAACTATGCTCTTGCGTTCTTCACCGATCCGACCAACGGGTCGTCGGAGACAGTGCGCCATCGTCGTATCGGGCCGTCGTCCTCGATCGGAAGCTCGGTTTCGACCATTCGGATGCGATCGAAGCGATAACCGCCCATGGGGACGTTGAGCGCTTCACAAAGCTTCATCCGGTTCGAAGCAGGAAGCGTTTTGTAGAGCAAGCTTAGGTGCGGATTCAGCAGGTAGCTCGATGGCCGGGAAAAGGATGCCGCCGCGGTCTCGAAAATGCGCTTTAGAACTGCGGACTCCTCGAATTGCACAAATAGTGTCTTCGTAAAGAGCTCCGAATGGTCCAGCGTCACCGCATCCAGCTCGACAGGCGCGAACTGTCCACCGATCCGACGCGCGGCCTCGCGCGCCTCGCTTTCCGTCGAAGGACCGCAAAAGAGCGTGACATGGGGTTCGAAGTCAACCGCTTCGAACTGTGCCGCGAGCTGACAAATGGTCGTGCGCAACAAGGAACAGAGCGGAGCGCTCGGCGTAAGCCACAAGGTGAATTCCCGGGCGGGCGGCATGGTTCTCCAACACTCCCTTATCGATCCACGAAAGCATTCGCTGCGCGAGGGTTATCGTCGATGCGCGCTGCATATTGGGGCAAGTCGTATGACAGACCAGAAGGCAATGTCCAACGATGCGACCGACGCCGAAATTACGCTGACTATAATCATTTGCAGCTATAATACCCGCGTACTCGTCGTGGATTGCCTGCAGTCGATCTACCAGAACCCACCGAGTTTGCCATTTGAGATCATCCTCGTCGACGATGCGTCAACCGATGGGACAAGCGAGGCGGTGAGATTGAAGTTTCCCGAAGTTCGTCTGCTTAGAAGCGAGGTCAATCGCCATTATACTCGCTCGAATAACTGGGCGCTTGATCACGCTCGAGGTCGCTATATCCTGCTTTTGAACAGCGATACGGTAGTTTTGCCTCAAGCGCTCGACGCTATGATCACTTTCCTCAAGAACACCCGAACGCCGGCGTGGTCGGCTGCAAGTTGCTGAACGAGGATGGAACCATTCAATCGTCGGTCAAATCGCTGCCGAACCCTGCCGCTGCAGTTTTCGGCGCTCGCTCGTTCGTTGCCAAATGGTTCCCGAATAACACGTTCACCCGCAGACACTTGCTGCATATCGGCCGGGACATGACGCAGCCTTTCGTCGCGGGTCTAGTGTCGGGCGCAGCATCGATGATTCCGCTCGCAGTCGTTAAAGAAGTTGGACAATTAGATCCTGATTTCTTTTATCACGTAGATGCGGATTACTGCAAGCGAGTGACTGACGCAGGCTATAAGTGCTATTACCTCCCAACAGCTACAATCGTTCACCTCAATCACAGGGGCGGCAGCATGACGAGTTTGATGAGCCGCTTCCGGTCGTTGACGATGTTCGAAGTCTGGAGCTATCGCTACTATCGCAAGCACATTCGGACCTCGCCGTGGAGTCCGATGCAAATCGTCGTCGTTCTCGGCCTCTCGCTTCATTTCTTGGCGCTGGCGATCGGCCAAGTCCTTGCTGAAGGCGCTGGGCTTACCCGCTCACTGTTGCGGCCAAAGAGATCCGCTGGCGCCGAGACCACTGGCAAGTAATCATGAACACGAGCGCGATCCGACTGACCCGCCGTTTTCGCGGCGACCCTAGGCGTATCGAGGAGGCATGGAACTACTGATGACGGTTGAACCCTCGAGATCTTCCGAAGAGGTCGCCGAAAGCGTCGCTCTGCCGGACAGCGGCCGGCAATATGCTGTTCGAAGTCCGCGGCCAATTTACAGCGGGGTGCTGCGGTGGCTTGTGGGAGCGACCCTCCTCTGCGTCGTTTTCGTCATCGCGGCCGCGGCGTTGGCTGACCGCCCTTTCGCCAGCTGGGTGCACGAGCGACTTGCCGACCAGCGGCATGGCTGGTTCTCGGCCTCCTACGCGGGTCAGTCCCTCAGGTTCGGTCCGTTTGGCCTGATGGCGATCCCTGCCGAGATCCTAGGGCGGCTCGCTGCCCTAGCCTTCGTCGTCCTCGCGATATCCGCCTCGGCGGGGTGGCGAGTGGGGACTCGCGGCCGGATCCTCCTCGCTCTCTGCCTATCAGTTTTCGCTTCAACGGAAATCAACGGACTTCTCAAAGAGGCTTTCGGACGGACCTGGCCGGAAAGTTGGCTCGGCGACAACCCATCCTGGATTTTCGTGATGGCGTATTTGGCTTTTTCCCGTTCCACGGCGGACAGGGCTGGGCCTCGTTTCCCTCTGGACACACCGCCGTGATCGCGGCGCCAGCGGCTGTGCTGTGGCAGGTCTGGCCGCAATTGAGAATGCTCTGGGCCGCGCTGGTTGCAATCGTCGCCGCCGGTCTGATTCTAGGCAATTATCATTTCGTGTCAGACATCATCGCCGGGCTCTTCGTGGGGGCCGGAATCGGACTCGCGATCACCAAGCTGACCCTGACGTCGAACGACCGCATGATGTCTGCGGGGCGATCCGACGATTTGCGGTCGCCGAAGTTACCGATCGCCAAACGCAGGGCAAAATAAATTACGCGATCAGGATGGTCTACTTCGGACTGGCTGGCGATCCGACCTCGATCGACGGGAACCGAACGGACAAAACGATCGTCTCGCCGAAGGCTTCCCAGGAGTGAACGACCCCCGGACCGAAAGCGACGTAGTCACCCTTAGCGCGAAGCAGGACCTCCTGCTCCGTTCCGTCGAAGTAGAAGATGATCCTTGATTGCTCCTTCGATGAGGACGGAGATCGTGGTGGCGTTTTGATTTGCCCAGGGTTGCGGCCGCTTGTCGCCGTCGGGGTGGTAGCCCCACTTGAGCTCCACATCTGTTTGACGTCGAAGCCCGAGTTCGGCCGGAACGAACTGGCCGACAAACCAGCCGGTGCCGCGCACCTGGTCGGCCTCGGCGTTGCCGAAGTAGAATGGCTTTTCGCTGCTCATCGCCCAATCTCGCCATCGAACGCCTGGTACGCTACGACTGCCGCCACGGCCCAGCGGTCCCGGTCAGGCGTCCTACGGGTTTAGGTTGACGCTCGTCCCGACGTTGGACGTGCCCTTGAAGGTGTCGATGACGGAGCCGCCAAGCACAATTGTGCTCTCCGCGCTGAGGATCGGCTGAAGAACCTTGACGGCGTAATCCAGGTAGCGTTCCGAGGTCCCGAGTTCCGTCATGGGCACGTAGACGATGTCCCCTCGCCTCAAAGCCACGTTGTCTTCGAGCTCACCCCGATAGAGAAATCCGCCTGCATCGACCATTTTTAGCGTCGGATCTGCAATCCCGCCTGAGATGATCAGGACGTGGTCCAGCTTTGCCTTGGTACTAAATCCACCCGCCAAACCAACGGCGTCAATCAGACTTAATTTCCCTTCCCAGGTAACCTTTCCAGCGTGCGCCACTTCGCCAATGATATAAGCGGAGTTGAACCTCGTGCTTGCCACATACACGGAAGAATTTGGCCGCATATAGATATTTTGCCTCAGGTCGCCCTGCTTGAAAAGCCGTTCGAGACTGAGCGGTACGATCTTGCCATCTTGCAGCACAATCGACTCGCGCAGGTCGGCGTCGTCGCCCAAGCCGCCCGCCTCCGCGATTGCATCGAGGAGCGTCGTCGGAGAGCGGAGTTTGATAATCCCCGGAGTTTTTACGGCGCCGAGGACCGAAATTCGTCGGCTGTTGATTTCATCTATTACGACATTGACCAGCGGATCTGAAATGAACAGCGGCCTGCTCTTATACTCTTTTACGGAAACGTTCAAAATCGGTGTCTGCACAATACTCGATACCCGCTTTGATATCTCATTGCTGAGCTCATCGACGGTTTTTCCTGCCGCGTGGATGGAGCCGCCTGGCAATATCGAGATTGTTCCGTCGGGTCCGATTGTCTGAACGCTGTCTAGATCCTCGTGACCGTAGACCTTGATTTCGATAACGTCCTGGATGCCGAGTTGATAGGATCGGCCGGTCTTGGCTCGCAATCGGCTGACGATTTCGTCGCGCACCTGTTCAACAGTGCGACCGGACGCCTGAAGGTCGCCGGCCGGAAAGAACGCGATCTTCCCGTCTGGGCGCACAGGTTCGGTCGTGTCGAGTTCCGGCTTGTTCAGCACCGATATCTTCACCACGTCATCCGGGCCCAATAGGAACGGAGAGGCCTCGGGCCTCAAACTTCGCAGCGGCGGAGCGGGGGCGAACTGGATGGTCGCAGTCGGGCGGGAACCCTGCGAATCGATCCGGGCCTGGATCGCCCGCTCGTCGACCATATCTTTGCCCGGTGAGCAGCCAGCAAGGACGATCGCCAGCGGCAAAATCCGTGTCAACGCCACCAGGCGCATGCCGTCGAGTCTCTTTCCCTCCAACGTGACTCCGACTGGCCTTAGCGCTGGACTTGGGTACGCACCAGATCGCAGATCGAACCACCGGAAACTGCGGACCGCTGTGCGCATTGGTGACCCTCAATTTCCCGCCTGCGAATCCGGGCGATTTGTCCGCCTGGAACGCATAGACCAGACGGGCGTCATATCCCATCGCCCGATAAGAGCACGGTTTGAAACCCCCCACGACCACGCGAAGCGCGCAGACGCCGACCCCGTCAAGCGTGCTCGCCCCAGTCTTCGCCTAACATACCGTCCGCGAAGGTCTGGCGCAAAAAAAACGTATCGGCTGGTATTCATGCGCTTAGGCAGCAGATAACCACGAAGTACGGGATATGTGAAAAACATTGACATTGCGGAAGACGAATGGATCTGCGTTCATCCGCTGCAAAGCGGTCGCCGGGTCACCATGAGCACTGCGCCCGCCCTTATCGCGTCGACTCTGGACCGCGGGTCTGGACACCCAACTGCAACGACCCAACTGCAACGGGAGGCGACAGCTTCCGAGACTCCCCCGCATCCAGCGACGCCGCCCTGCGTTCGACCGTGCCGAAGACGGGATGATTTTCTGGCGAATCCCGTGCCGCCCTCATCCGAACGCATGGCTCCTATCGCTCACTGGCGCCGCATATCCCGTTCATGGCAAGTGTATTGCGTAGACTTGCAACCTGGCGGCGCCCAGCCTCGCACCCTCACCTTTTTCGCCTGTTTCGAGCTGATGAGTGCCTGTTAAGTGCCTGTTCGACGCCTGTTATTGCGCCTGTTCCATGCCCGCCTTCAGCCCGCAACTATCGGGTTGCATAGCCAACAACATTATGATATTGCTGGTTTTTTTGATGAGGACAGCGAAACCAAAAGAAAAATCCCGCCTGTTAACAGGCATTTTCCAATCTTGTCGGTCGCTCCACGGCGATCTCTCCCACAAGCCGACAGCCTGCGTCCGGCGTCAGCGGCCCGCCGTCTAACTCGGCCGCACGGCCATCGACCTGTCCAAACGCGCCGGTTTTCGCGCTACGCTCGGTCAAGCAGCGGGTCGCCTTTCCGAATTGGCGCAGGTCGTTCGCTCAGAGCGCCTTTTGCCTGATTGCGGAGACCCGACGCGCGACGCACTTATGCGAGTTCGCCTTTCGCTGTAGACCTGCGGCAGGCATTCAAGATTCCAGAGATTGAGGCCATCCATGATTTGCATTGGTGTGCTGGGAACCGCGAGGGTCGTGCCCTACGCGCTTTTAGAGCCCGCGAAGACGACGCGACGGCGTGGAAGTGCGCGGGATCGCGTCTCGAACCCTGCGCAAGGCGGAAGAGTTCGCGGCGCGTCACGAAATCCCGCGCGCGTTCGGCTCTTACGAGGCGCTGCTGGAAGCCAGTGAGATCGATGCCGTCTACATCGCGCTTCCCCCGGCGCTTCACTACGAATGGGCGCGCCGTTCGCTCGAAGCCGGCAAGCACGTGTTGTGCGAAAAGCCGCTGACTGTCGATGCACGGCAAGCGCGAGAGTTGGCGGCCTCAGCCAAGCAACACGGCCGCGTCCTGGTTGAAGCCATGCATCTTCGCTTTCTCGACAAGCTGCGACGTCAGCGCGAACTCATTGCCGGGGGCGCGCTGGGACGCGTGCTTCGCATCGAATTGTGTTTTCGCACCCCTTACACGCCTATGGCCAAGGATGATTTTCGCCGACGCCTCGAGCTCGGGGGCGGCGCCGCGCTCGATGTTGGCTGCTATGCGGTCAGCTGCCTGCGGTTCGTGGCGGCAGAGGAACCCGAGGTCCTCTCAGTGGACTATAGGCGCGCCGGCTCCGGGGTCGATCGCTGGATGCTGGCGACGCTTCGATTTCCATCCGGTGTTGAAGGTTTGGTCGAATTCGGAGTTCGGGGTCTCTATATGCCCAAAGGCGGCGTTGAAGTCGTGGGCGAAAAGGGGTGGATCAAGTGGGAGGGAAAAGGTCTGGTTGGCAGGAAGAATGAGGAGTTGATACGCGAAGCGCTCCCGACAGCATCGACATTCCAACTTCAGCTCGAGGCGTTTGCAAAAAGAGTTCGGGGCGAAAATTCCGATGCCCCCACGCCCGAAGATGCGGTATTAACGTTGTGCGTCCTGGACGCGATCTTCCTGAAGGCGGGTCTTCCATTGAGTGGCGAGCTCCAGACGCGATGAAGACCGACCCAGGCGAAGTCGGACCGCAGGACCTTGAAGGCCATCTGTGGGACGCCATCGTCATCGGCGCCGGCGCCGGCGGTGCAACAGCCGGCTACAACCTCGCCCGTCTGGGGCGGTCCGTGCTGTTTATCGAGCGCGGAAAGCTCCTGCATCGTGACCCCGCTGTCCGTCAAGGCGTCCCGTTTTCATGGTCGGGCAATGCCGAAGCCGCTCTGAATCACGGCTGGTGGCCTGGTCATTTCTATCGCCGCGAGAACGAAGGCGGCCATGCTGTTCCGGAGCGACCGCCGGTCGGCTGTGGCGCCGGGGGATCGACTTCGCAGTTCAATGCGGTCCTGGATCGGTTTCGTCCGCAAGATTTTACGCCCCGGCGTTTTTTTCCGGGAGTATCCGATACGTCGCTGCCAGAAGCGTGGCCCATCGGCTATGACGAACTCGAACCGTTTTACGTCCAGGCCGAGAGGCTCTATCGCGTAAGGGGCACCATAGATCCGCTCGCATCGTTCGGCGGCGGTCTCCTTGACCCGCCCACGTCGTCCGACAAGGAGCTCGCGGTCTTCGAGGCGTTGAAAAGCGCGGGACTTCATCCTTATCGCATCCACTCTGCATCGGAGCACGCGCCCGGCTGCGATGGTTGCCCTGGAATGCTCTGCCGACGTTCGTGCCGAAACGACGCCGCCCGAATTTGTCTGTATCCGGCGCTCGACCAGTACGGCGCGAAAATACTTTCAGAATGCCGCGCCGTCCGACTCGAGGGGAAACCTAGGGTCGTGGAGCAAGTCGTGTGCGTGTCGAACGCGCGCCGCATCGCCCTGCGCGCGCGGGTGTTCATTGTCGCCGCAAACGCCTTCTTGACGCCCGCTCTGCTGCTACGCTCCGCAAACGACAATTTCCCTGACGGCTTAGCGAACAGTTCGGGACTAGTCGGCCGCAATCTGATGTTTCACGCGGTCACGCGCCTGTTCATGCGACTGAAAGAGCGCCGGCGCGCCATGGATGTCGACCTCAATCACGGTTTAGCCCTAAACGACTTTTACGTGCACAACGGAACAAAGCTAGGAAATCTCCATGCCCATCCGATCGTCAGTCGGGATGAGACAACTGCGTTTCTGGCCCAATATTACGGAGGAAGACGTCTACCAGGACGGATTCTCCGCCTGGGGGCGGCAATTGGAAAACCATTGAACCGTTCGTGGACGATGTTCACCGCCATCCTCGAGGATCTCCCCTATCATGGAAATGCGGTTGGAGTGAAGATGAGTTCCGATGAGGACATCCTCTATACTTATAGATATCCGAAGGAGCTGCGTGATCGCGCGCGCATGATGACCGACGGCTTCCAGAGCGCAGTCGCCTCGCAGTTCGAGATACGCCCCCTGCAGCCCTCTGGCATTCTCAATGGCAGTCACGTGTGCGGTACCTGCCGCTTCGGCGACGATCCACGGACGAGCGTGCTCGACCGCGATAACCGCGCTCATGATCTTGACAATCTGTACGTTCTTGATGCTTCATTCTTTCCCTCGAGCGGTGGAATCAATCCCAGTCTGACGATCATTGCTAATAGTCTGCGTGCGACCGAAGCGATCGCTCGTAGATTATAACAGACGAAGCGCCAATGCTCCACCTATTACTAATTGACCAACGCCGGTCACGCACGTTTATTATAGATACCTTCAAGGTTAATATGGTGGGCATTTCGGGACGCCTTTTGTAGGCGCTGCACCGGTTTTCGCTTTGGGAGAAGCAACTCTTCCGAGTTGGTTGATACCACAGTCGCCTGAATTGTTTTTTCGGAGAACTGAATGGACGCGACAAGCTCTCTCATCAAACTAAGACAGCGTCTTCGCGGCGTGAGACGCCACGGTCGACACATACCGAAGATAGTGAGATACGGTACGCCAAAAAAGCTTGCGAACATCGTGTTGGCCGAATTTGAATTCCGACATCAACACACGACCCTGCGCTGTATGCCATATTATTATATAGTTGATATCTGTAACGTCTGTAATTTACGCTGTCCACTCTGTCCTACTGGAAATACAACCATCGCTCGAAAACAAGCAATGCTTTCGCACGGACAATATGAGGCGATCTTTGAGAAGATACGCGAATACGCGTTAGTGGTATCATTTTACAATCATGGCGAACCCATGCTCAACCCAGATGTGTTTTCGATCATCGAATATACCCACCGCAATCGAGTTGGCACGAACATCAGTTCCAACTTTAACTGGCCACAGCCAGTTGATATCAACGATTTCATACGGAGCGGCCTCGACTACGTCACGGTGTCGCTCGATGGCGTTACGCAAGAGACCTACCAACAGTATCGCGTGCGTGGCGACGTCCGCGAGGTATTCGATAACATGAAACGACTCGTTTCGGCAAAGAGAGCATTGAGGTCGAGAACGCCGTTCGTCGAATGGCAATTCATAGTGTTCAAGCACAACGAGCATGAAATGGACGAAGCAAGGAAGCTGGCCGCCGAAATCGGGGTCGACCTTCTACGGTTTGTCTCACCTGGAGTTCCACCAGAGGACATGCATGATGCTTGTCTTGAGGACAAATGGATGCCGACCAATCCTCTATATTGGGAGCGACACCCAAAGCTTGTAGAGGATCGGGGATATGTATTTGATCGCGCATGTTTCTACCTCTATAGGTCTATGTTCGTTTATCCGGGCGGCGGCGTCACCCCCTGTTGCTTCGCGCACGATGATCGACAGGATTTTGGCAACCTCTACAACAATTCCGTTTCCGAGATTTGGAACAACGAGACCTACCGGTCGGCTCGTCTGCTTTTTTCCAAAGGCACACGCGCTTCTGATCGAGTTGAGACAATTTGTGACAAATGCACGGTCTTTCGGCAGGACGGCGCGCACCTTTGCGGCGTGCGTCCGGCCCGTGATGTTTTCCTTGAAGCACGGAGAGGCGCGGGGCGCCTATCGGTCTAACCGACGCTCCAATTGCTGACGCGAGTGGAGCTCACCCTTGATTCGTGCCAGAGACGCTATCCGGAACATCTTCATTTCACGGATCCTTATGTCGACTGGATCTCTGGTTCTGGCCGGTGAGCGGTCTCGTAACACGAGAGGCCCAGCTGCCGTTGGAGTTGGACCGCGGATACGCCGGGTGTTTGGCTGGCGACCAGATAGGCAGCCCAAAACCAGATGGACAACGGCGCGCGACTGCGCTCCATGACCGTGCCGACAGTCAGTCCTGTCTGGCTTCGGCATTTCCGGCATGTCAGCACGCCCGGTCGGCTTGCAATGCGAAACGGCTCGCCGTTCTCCTCGCAGCGCGGGCAGACGAAGCCACGCTCCCAGCGCGCCTTATTCGAGATATGCGGCGCTTACATAGAGCCCCATCGCAGCGGCAGTGGCGCGTGCTTGAAGCTTGAGCACACGCGCTGCCCCGCGATCCGCAAGTCCGCCAGACGACGAGGATATCGACTGACTGTGGACCCGGTCCTAATTCCCCTTCGAAGCCAGTCCACACCGGCGCCTCAACTTCATCAAAATTAAGTCAGCGCCAATCTTGCACGCCGAAACACAGCCAGGGCGCTTACCACCAGCCCACGTGACTAAGGAGACGCTGTCGCAGCATGACACGGCCGCACCGGATCGCCTTTGCCGCAAGCGCTCTGCAAGGCGCGAATCCTCTCGCCCACCGCTATTGCCATGATCATATTGGAGAACTCGTTTGGGTGGCCCCTGCCGTGCAGCGCGTGGAGGTCTGCAAGTCCGACAAACGGAGTGAACAGGTCTCCGCTCAGGATGAGGGCGTCGCTGTTTTCTCGAAATTGGTTCCGCAAATCTAAAGGGATAGAAGCCAACAGCTCGGGTTCGGAGAGCTGCGGAATATCGACAATGATCAAGATCACGCCGTGCGAGTGGCAAAGCGCGTACAGCCGTCTCAACAGCGCTATTTGCAACTCGCGTTTGTATGAGCTCAGGGACGTGCCTATCGTGAACTCTGTCTCTCTCGCTTGTTCGGCGGAGCCAAGACGCGCCGATTTCGCGGCCTCCCACACGGTATTTACAGCAAAGGAATAGAAAAACGAATTTTGGCTCAACCACCGCAACAACGGGACAGAGTTTATGATATCGAGGGTCCGCACGCCCGGGATGTACTTCTTGTTTGCTACTACAAGCGAACTATTCGTAACTCGAAACAAGTCGCTCCTAACATTGTCATCGAAGTCGTTTCCGAAGAATCCGAGGACAACAGCGTCTGGCTGATACCTCATACCTTCGTTCTCCAGATATATCAACTCCTCCGCCGTTCCAAACCCGGACACTCCGGTGTTGAATACTTGTGCATTTATACCATTATTTCTCAGGTACCGCTCAAGCACTGCAGAATAGGTATAGTCCTGACGAACCTCGAATCCTTCAGTGGTTGAATCTCCAAGGGCTATGACACGAAAAACTCCGGGAGGTTTCTCAAGGTTGAAATCCTCATTCGAGCGGAACCCTTGGCTGTTCGTAGAAAACTTCCAGCGCCCGTCCGGATCCGTATGCCAGAACTGATAATTCGGCCGCAATCGGCGGATTGTAAATTCGCCGTACGTTGCCCCTGTGTGGAAACGAGGAATCAGCATAATTTGATTGCCAAAGAATAGCCGGGTTACAATCTCGCACAACCCTAGGCAAACCAACGTCACCATCGTAAGCAGCGCTATGTTTACAGCAGCCCTTTTCACTTGCATCTCCGGAACAAACGGATTCGAGCCGCCCGGCTAGAGTTTCGCCAACCGGTCGAGAGCTTCAACACGGGCCAGTGCGCCGATCCAGGCCCCCAGCAGGAGGCCTACGCACCCGACGCCGAGACCCGCTAGCATAAACCCGGGCAGGGAAGTCGACCGAGCGCTCACCATTTCTCGTTGACGCCTCACACCATTGAACTCAGTTTCGGTTGCCTGCGCCGCCTGATCAACTGACGCCGCCTGAGATTGACCTCGATCGTCGAGATCGACCGGGCGACGACAGTCCATAGCGCAATTTGAGGCGAGGCTGTATCGTTCCGGTCGTACGACAAAGCGAGGCCGCGGCGACAGCTTTGGCGTTCGGTGGGTTTCGATGCGCAATTCAATTTCTGACCAGAGCGATGTCACGAGAACCCGATGAGCCATGCCGGCGCGCCTACCCCCCAGGAGAAATCGTCTTTCGCAGGGAAGTTGGCCACATGGCTGCTGATTATCCCGTCAGCGGTCATTGGAATTCTCCTGGTCGAAGTGTTTTGTTGGCTGTTCGTTCCGTGGATCGGGTTGAACATCCCAGGGCGGGACAGTCGCGTCGTTTTCTTCGAGGGTCTCGGTCAAATATTCGAGAATCACGCAGATATATTTACCTATCTATCTGACAATAACGTCCGCAACGTGACCGCCTTTTTCAACAAGAATGACTATAATATCGAATACGATTATCGCTTTAGGACCAATAACCTCGGCCTCACGCAAAACGATGACGTCTTGACTGGAAGGAAATCGCTCCTGTTGCTCGGCGATTCCTTCACCGAAGGCCAAGGCGCCGAACCCTGGTTTGGGCTGACCGCTCCGGCGATCGAGACGCTCGGGTTTCAGCCCATCAACGGCGGAGTGCTGGGGACTGGGTTCGGCCAGTGGCTCAAACTTACCCGATATTTGACGGCCAAGGGGATTGATGTCCGAAAGATTGTCGTCATTTTTATTTCTGACGACTATCATCGCCCCGTTTGGAATATTACGCCTGAGGTATTTCATTGCCTTTTGGCGTCTTCGCTTTGCAGAGTTGACACCAGCTATTTCTATCACTTGCCATCCGCGCAGGAATTGCCCTCCTGGATAAATCGGGTGAGAGTCGCCCGTGGTCCCTTAAGGCCCCAGCTTGAACCGCGCGCTGCGGCGCTGCTTCCGGCAACGTATTCCGTGTACATGTATTTCCGGCAGCTGCTCACTTTTGCAAAAGCCGAACGGCAGTCGCGCGTCGCCATCAGGGATCTGATTGCGACATACGGTCCCGAAAACGTGGCGTTCCTTCAGTTGCCGCAGAAAGACGAACTCGATCGCGGTCCGGACAGTCTGGGGCTGCGGGCGCGACAGGCGATAGAGGATGCTGGCGGGAAGCTATTCGACGGCTTCAAATTATGCGGACTGACCAAGGCCGACTACTATGAACACGACAACCACCCAAATCGGGCCGGCTACAGCAAAATCGCGACATGCACAAAAACCGTGATAAATCATCTGGCCGCTCAGGGCATGGCCGTGCGCCGAGCCGCATCTGACTGAAGAGGACGGAGGGATCCCAAGGGCGATCGGATTGTCGGTGGGTCGCGCGAGTTTCACAGGGCTTGCCAGCGAACAACGACAGCTTATCATTGGTTTTAGACGTCCGATCGAGGCATCCGATCATAGCCAACGGCGACGTCGTATCGCAAATGCTGCTGCTCTCAGCCGGTTACGCTATGGCAAGCAAAAGGAGATCAGGATTGGAG
Source organism: uncultured Alphaproteobacteria bacterium (assembly GCA_963816065.1). GTDB lineage: Bacteria > Pseudomonadota > Alphaproteobacteria > Rhizobiales > Beijerinckiaceae > Roseiarcus. Next base: position 56,593 of record CAWFJG010000028.1, read on the forward strand.
GCCCGTTCGCACGAGACAGCGCCCCAGTTCATGTCGCACGAGAAACTGGTCCGTCGCGACGACATCGTCGGCCCGTCGAATTGACGGTTCGGTCTGACGATCGGCGCGGCATGCATAGTCTTCTGGGGCGTTGGCCGCCTGCTCGGCCATAGCTATTCGGAATGGCTGCTGGGCCTGGGGCTTGTTAGCGCGCTGCTCGGCCTTCTGTGGCCAGCGGCGCTGGCGCCGCTCAATCGATTTTGGCTTAAACTCGGACTCGTCCTCGAAAGGGTCGTGAACCCGGTCGTCATGACGGTGTTGTTTGCTTCAGCGATCGTGCCGATAGGTGTCCTGCTGCGGCTGAGCGGCAAGGATTTGCTGCGTCTGCGCCGTGATCCGGATGCGGCAAGCCACTGGATCCCGCGGTCGTCCGGCCGGCCTACTGAATCAATGAACAATCAATTCTGACGAGGCGACATGTCATTCTTGATGGAGTTATGGTCATTCCTTAGGGCTCGCAAGAAATTCTGGCTCATTCCCGTGATGATTATGATCGCGGTCTTCGGAGGTTTGGTTGTGCTTAGCAGCGGGTCGGTTATTGCTCCTTTCATTTATACATTATTTTAGGAATACCATTGTTCGTACTTGGCATTTCGGCTTTCTACCACGACAGCGCCGCGGCTCTGGTCACGGATGGACGGATCGTCGCGGCCGCGCAGGAGGAGCGGTTCACCCGGAAAAAGAACGATTCCGGCTTTCCCCGGAGGGCCATCGAATACTGTCTCGACGAGGCGGCGATCGATCTCGGCGCCGTCGACTACGTCGTGTTTTACGAAAAGCCGTTCGTCAAATTCGAGCGCCTGCTCGAAACGTACTTGGCTTTTGCTCCCCGTGGCCTGCGGTCGTTTCGTATGGCCCTGCCGATCTGGATCAAGGAAAAGCTGTTTCAGAAGCGTCTGCTCCGCAAAGAGCTTGAACGGCTGGCGCCGGACTACGATTGGGAGAAGCGCCTCCTGTTCAGCGAGCACCACCAGAGCCACGCCGCCTCCGCCTTCTTCCCCTCGCCGTTCCAAGAGGCCGCGGTGCTGACAATGGATGGCGTCGGCGAGTGGACGACGACGTCCTTGGCCGTGGGCCGTGGGAACGCGCTGGAGATACTCAAGGAAATTCATTTCCCCCATTCGCTTGGATTGCTCTATGCGGCGTTCACTGCCTATACGGGGTTCCGGGTGAATTCCGGGGAGTACAAGATGATGGGGCTGGCGCCCTATGGGGAACCGCGTTACATCCAGAAGATCCTCGACAATCTGATCGACCTGAAGCCGGACGGCAGTTTCTGGCTCGATCAGAGCTATTTCAACTATTGCACCGGGCTCACTATGACGAACAGGCGCTTTCACGCGCTGTTCGGCGGCGATCCGCGGGACGAGCATGCGCCGCTGACCCAACGCGAGATGGATCTCGCCGCCTCAATCCAGGCGGTGACCGACGAAGCCGTGCTCCGAATGACTCGTTCGATCGCCCGCGAGACCGGCGCCAAGAAGCTTTGCCTCGCAGGCGGCGTGGCCCTTAACTGCGTCAGCAACGGCAAGATTGTCCGTGACGGCAAGTTCGAAGACATTTGGGTGCAGCCCGCGGCCGGCGACGCGGGAGGCGCGCTTGGGGCGGCGCTCACCGCCTACCACCTCTATTCCAACCAGCCCCGCCTCCCACAAAGCGCGCTCGACGCTATGCAGGGTTCCTACCTTGGTCCCCAATTCGCGCAAACCGAAATCGAGCGGCGTCTCGACGCTTGCGGCGCGGTCTACGACGTGATGGCCGAGGAGGCGTTGATCGAGGCGACCGTTGGCGCGCTGATTGAGGAAAAGGCGGTCGGCTGGCACCAGGGGCGCATGGAATTCGGGCCGCGTGCGCTGGGAAACCGCTCCATTCTGGGCGACCCACGCAGCCGGACGATGCAGAAGACTTTGAACCTGCGGGTCAAGTATCGCGAGAGCTTCCGACCTTTTGCGCCCTCCGTCCTGCGCGAAGACGTCGCCGACTGGTTCGATCACGACGGCGACAGCCCTTACATGCTGGTCGTCGCCGACGTTGCAGCGAAGCGCCGGGCGCCGTTGAGCCCAGACGACGCAGCCAGGGTGGGGACGGACAAGGTCAACGCTGTACGCTCGGAAATCCCGGCGATTACCCATGTCGATTATTCGGCCCGCCTGCAGACCGTTCATCGGGAGACAAATCCCCGCTACCATGCGTTGATTTCGGCCTTCAAGGCCAGGACCGGCTGCCCCGTGCTGGTCAACACCAGCTTCAATGTGCGCGGCGAGCCGATCGCTTGCACGCCGGAAGACGCATTCCAGTGCCTGATGGGCACCGAGATCGAGGTGCTGGTGGTGGGCGATTGTTTTCTGCGCAAGGAACGGCAAGATCCGGCGCTGAAGCTCGACTACCGCAATGTCTTTGACCCGGACTAGGAATTGCAGCGTCTGTTCTCGCCCATCCGCAAGACGGCTTGCGAGCTTCGCAGGCTCGTTTCGGAGACCGGCTTTTACCGCTTATTGGGCTCGTGCTACGTTGCAAAATGCGTAGCCACAATGTTGGAAAAACAATCGGAATGGACACTGTCTCCATCTTCGACGTGGTGCGGCGCCGCTTATATTTGATTGTCGCGCTGTGCGCCGTGACGACCCTGGCGGGATACGGCGTTTCATTCTTCAAGCCGCTCATCCCGGTGAAATACGAAGCGTCCGCTGTCGTCTTGGTGCGACCTCACGAGCAGGTCAAGATCGGGCCGGCCGGTTCGGGCAAGGAGGTCTTGGACTTTCCAGTCGCGCAGACGCCGGTCGTCGAGTCCGCTTCCAAAACGTACATCCAGATCATCCAGAGTCCTGAGTTGATTGGCAAGGTCGTCCGTGAGCTCGGGTTGGACCATGAGCAGACCAGCCCAGTGGACCAGGATGCGACGCTGCTTGGGCGGTTTACTGCTTCAGTGAACAGAATATTTGAAGGCGTGAAACCATATATTAAGAATACCCTGTCGATTATGAGATATGGTAAAGTCGTTGAAGATAATCCTTTCGACAAAGCCGTGGGCAGGATTGGTCGCGGGCTTACCCTAAAGGCATACGAGGACACTTATGTCTTCGAGATCAAATACAGCGATGCAGATCCACAGGTCGCTGCCGGCGTGGCCAACACGATCGCGAGGTTGTTCATTCAGTTCATGGAAGACATGCGGTCATCGGAGGCTCAAGCTTCGGCAAATCGACTGGAGAGTCAGCTCGACGAGAGCCGGCAACGACTGGTTGACGCCCGCGAGACCCTGCAAAAATATAAGGAGGCCCATGGCGTTTTCCTGTACCAGCCCGAATATGATGAGAAACTGAAGGTCATTTCGGATTTGACGGTTGAGCTGGCGAAGCTGGATTCCGCTTATGCCAACGAGAGTTTGGGAGCCAATACGATCGAAGCCACGACCTACGCCAAAAAGCGAGAGCGTCTCCTAAGGTCGCTTAACGAGAACCAGACGGCTTTGGCTTCTCTACCGATGGTCGAGCGCGAACTGCAGCTTCGGCAGGCGGACGTCGATGTCGCAAACACCGCTTACGGGACAGTGGCCAGGGAATTGAAGGACGCCGAGTTGAAGTTCGACTCCCTGCCGGAAGCGCGGTTGATCTCTCCGGCCTGGGTTCCCGACGTGCCGAGCCGCCCGCGCCGCGACGTCATCGCATTGGTGTCCCTGGTGGCTGGGTTGCTGGCCGGAGTCGCGCTGGCCTTACTCCTCGAGTACTTCAATCGAACGGCGCGCGGGGTCAGCGATATCGAGACCTTCGTCGGCCTGAAGGTGATCGGCACGATCCCGGAGGTCGCCCTTGGTCTGCCGCTCGACCGCGACGTGGGTCGGCTTTAGGGACGAGGCCCTCCCATCGACGAAGACGCCTAGATTCGCTGTCAACCGAAATGCTCTCGAAATGCGGTTGCGCGAGCCGAGACGAAGCGCAAAGCGGTCGAAGCCGCTGAACTTGGACGCCAGTTTCGACATGGCGACGGATGCGCCTCCCGTGCTGGCGCCGGAACCGGTCGCAAGCTAGCCTGACGCAACTTGGGAGCGGGATCGAGTTTTGAAGCTGATCAAGCAATTATGGTTTGTCCTTACGCCACGCGAAAGAACGGAGGGCGGGCTTCTCCTCTGCGCGATGGTTTTCGGCGCCTTGCTCGAGACCGTGAGCATAGGCGCGGTTCTTCCATTCATCGCCGTGCTCAAGGAGCCGGAGATGCTATCAAAATCGGCGCACATGGCGCCGATTCTATCGCGCTTGAAGGGCAGTTCGCCGCAGGAACTGGTCTTTAGCCTCGGTTTGACTTTAATCATCCTCTTCGCAATGAAGACCAGCTACCTCGTCTTCTTGTATCGTTGGCTCTTTGGCTATTCCATGAGGAAGCAGGTGAGCCTCGCCCGCCAGTTGCTCGCTGGCTATCTGGCGGCGCCCTATATCCTGCATCTGCAGCGCAACAGCGCCGAACTGATCAGGGTGACGACGCGGTCGGTAGAGGACTTCGCCAACATTTTCCTGGTTAATCTGCTCATTGCTCTAGGTGAGTTTTTGGTTCTGGCGGCGCTTACTGCGTTGCTGATGGTCGTCGCACCCATGGAAACGCTTGGGGCCGTCGTGGTCCTCGGTCTTCCAATCGCGTTGATTTACCGGGTGACGCAGGCTCGCTTGGCAAAATCAGGACGTATCGCCGAAGAAAGTTTCGGGCTCATGATTTAGTGGGCCGAGCAGGCGCTCAACAGCGTGAAAGAGATCACCATAACAGGCCAACGCTCATTCTTCATAGACCAGCACAGCTTTAACGTCCAACGCTTTACCGATGGGCTGCGCTCAGTGACCTTCTTTAATACGGCTCCACGTTTTCTCATGGATACGTTGGCCGTGGCTGCAATGGTCGCAATTGCAGCGATTCTCCTGGCGCGCGGGCAGGACCTGCAGTCGAGCCTGCTGTTCCTGGGAATGTTCGTCTTGGCCGCCTTTCGGCTGATACCTTCCGCGAGTCGCTTGAGCGGCGCCCTTTCGCAGCTTCGCTACCGCTATGCATCGACCGAGGTGATCTATCATGAACTGCTCGCTCTGCGGCAACAGCCATCGGACGCCCCGGCCGGCTCCGCCAATGAGCAAGTATCGCCAATTCCATTCCAGCGGGGGCTCAAGGTCGAACACCTGGTTTATTCGTATCCCACAATGCATAAGGCGGCGATCGATGACATATCGCTGGAAATTCCAAAAGGCAGTTGGGTTGCGCTGATCGGGCCGACCGGCGCCGGCAAGACCACGCTGGCTGATCTCATTTTAGGGTTTCTCACTCCGAGCTCGGGCAGAGTCCTTGTTGATGGCCACGATCTGCGCGACAACGTCGGAGGCTGGCAGCGAAATATCGGATATGTTCCGCAGAGCGTCTATCTGATCGACGACACGATTCGGCGCAATGTCGCCTTTGGCGTGCCGGAAAACGAGATTGACGAGGAGCGCGTGTGGCAAGCGCTTCGCGCCGCACAGGTTGATGCGCTCGTTCGCTCGCTCCCAGGCGAATTGACTGCAATTGTCGGTGAGCGCGGCGGCCGTCTTTCAGGGGGGGAGCGCCAACGACTGGGAATTGCGCGCGCTCTGTACCGCGATCCGGAGGTCCTTGTCATCGACGAGGGAACCGCCAATCTGGACCATGCGACGGAAGCGGCAATTGTCGAGGTCATCGGCGGACTGAGAGGCAAAAAGACAATCATCGTCATCGCGCATCGGTTGGCTTTTGTGAGAAACTGCGATTGCATATTCATTCTCGATCAGGGGCGCATTCGCAATTCTGGCCGATATGCGGACCTGCTCTCGAGAGACCCCGCGTTTCTCGGGTCCTCTTACGAGGCGCCGTCGACTTCCGCCTTAGAAAACTAACGAAAGCGGGTAGCCTGGGCTTGACCAGCCGACAGCCTGTCAGCGATTGGCGTCTCAGGCCGAAGGGGTCAAATTTCTTTCCATGCGCCCAAGGAAGCCGTCGCGAATACCCAGAAAACACGCCCGTATCTTCGCCCCGCGCTGGCGTTCGATCAGAACGATCCCGCCAAGCGTCGTCGCCAGCCTGAGGCAAAACCAGAAAGTCAGGGATGGCCAACTTCGTCGAGGGTAAAGGCGCAGCCAAAAGAACAGAAGATTTCTGAAATAAAGATACCGGCGAAAAGCCGAATGGTTGGTCGTCCGGACGTCAACGCCCAGGAGCCGCCGATGCAGAGGATCGCCCACTCGGTGTTCGATCACGCAATCGCGATGCGCGAGGACCTTGTATCCCGCCTTCCGTATGCGGAACGTGTACTCCATATCCCCGTAGTCCATCGAGAGATCTTCCCAGCAGCCATGTTTGCCGACCCGGGGCAAGCCCACGTCCGCCACGACCGCGACGTTGATCAAAGCGCCGCTCCACATAACGGCATCGCAATCGATCGCTGCGCCCGGTCCCACCCGAGCGTGCCGAGGCCCGCCCGGGGTCAGCCGACGGCCGCGGTCCAACGGTCCCCGATTGAGGAGGTCGTGAGAAGGGCTGACCACGCCGACGTCCCGATCCCAGTTCGGCCCGCTAGACCTCAACATTTCGATCAGCAACGCAAGGATGTTCGGGCCGGGCCGCGTGTCGGCGTCGATCAGCCAGACCCAATTGTATCCGTGCGCGCGGGCAAACTCTAATCCGGTGGCGAAACCTCCGCCGGAGCCCAGATCGACCTTGTTCCGCACGATGGTGGTCTTCGGAGAAAAATCCAATTCGTCGAGTCCGTCCGTCGAGGCGTTATCGACGAGAACAACCCGTTCAACGGGCGCTGTCTGACAAAGAATGGCTTCAATTGTCCCACCGACGATATCGGCTTCATTATAGCACGTAATGGCTGCGAGGATTTTCAAGCGCGTGCACTCGGTCCGATTTTGGCGCCATCCTAAAGCTGACGTCCGCGGAATCGACTGTCAACGTCAGCCATCGCCTGGAGGGGATAAATCGGAATTGAAGCTATCGCTGTGACAAGTGGACATTCGAGGAGGACCAGCCCATAATTCCGACCGGGACGTTGAGGGGAAGGCGCTTTTTGGCGATAGAATTGGTGGGAAAGCGTAGAAGCGCCACGCAATTCATGCTCGCGCAAATCATGCTCGAGCAACCGGACGTCGCGGATTCGTACGACGAACTCCTGCTCGATTTACGGCTTTCTCCGCCTTTGGCGGCGGGGAACTCGCTTTTGGTGACCAGCACGGCTCCGGACGAAGGCAAGACGACGGTGTCATTATGCCTGGCGCTCACCGCCGCGCGCGCAGGACAGAAGACGCTGCTGATCGACGGCGATCTGCGACGCTCGTCGTTGACGGCTTCACTTGGAAGCGCCGACGGCTTGGGTCTTATCGAATTCCTTTTGGGTCAGGCCGAGGCCGCGGAAGCGATCCGTCCTCTTCGGACGTTGGAGACTGGGGAAGCCGCGGGCGTCAGCTTCATGCCGTCGGGCGGCAAACCGGCGACCGCGCTCGCGGCCGTGGACTGGTCCAAGGCGCGAGCGGCATTTCAGTCAATCTCGCAACAGTTCGATATCGTGCTGTTGGATTCGCCGCCGGTCCTGGCCGCCAACGACGCGCTGCTGTTCGCCAGAATTGTGGATGCGGCGCTGTTGGTGGTGGGGACAGGAAACGCCAATCTCGACGAGATACGGCGGGCCAAGGAGCAGTTGGGCGCGGTCGGGACACCGATCCTGGGCGCGGTTCTCAACCGTTTCGAGCCGAAGGTCCATGGACCCTCGAAAAGGCCCTACAGCGGCTATTACCGCCGAACTCGGACATGAGCGAAGCCGGCGGCAGCGTCCGGTGGACCGGCCTCCCCATTGGCTCGCCGAAGCGATCCCCTGCGCCGTTCAAGGTCCAGGCGTGATCGCCAATTCACGATTCTCATGCGCGTCCTAGCCTATATCCACACGTTCAATGACGCCGACGTCATCGAAGGGACGCTCGATGCGGCGCGCCGTCAGACGCGGCCTCCCGACGCCGTTCTTCTCGTCGACAACGCGTCGACCGACGGAACGCTGGATCGGACGTTTCCCGACGGGGTCGAAGTGGTCCGCAACCCAAGCAATTTGGGCAGCTGCGGGGCGATTGGAGTTGGCCTTCGCTACGCGTTGGAGCATCAGTTCGACTGGATGTGGATCCTGGACGCCGACAGCGTCCCGGACCCGGAGGCGCTGGCGACGTTGCTCGACCTCTTCGCCAGCTTTCCAACCAAACGGCGGGAGGAGACGGGCTTCATCGCCTGCCTGCCGCTGGACCAATCCATGGATCAACAACCGGTTCACGGCCTCGTCTTCACGCGCCACGGACGGATGGTCGTCGACGCGACGCCAGAGCAGCGGGTCTACGAGTGCCATATGACAATCTGGTCCGGAGGCTTGTACCGCCTGGCGGCAATCCGGAACGTCGGCATTCCCAACCCGGATTACTTCGTTGATCGCGGTGAACTGGAATACATGTATCGCATCATGAAGGCCGGCTACAAAGGCTGCATTCATCAGGACGCCATCCTTAGACACAACATCCGCGGCGAGCAAAGCCTGACCCCGACACGAAAGAAGCTGGGTCCCATTACGCTAACCTTCTACGATACCGCTCCTTTCCGCTGCTACCTGACGTGCCGAAACACACTTTATTTCACATTGTACGACATGAAGGATGGCCGTTTGGCGAAAGTACGCGAACTGTTTCGCGTGCGCTCCAGGCCGGGGCGTGGCGTAATGAGCGGGGTGGGCTGGCAGGCGGGTCTGTTTACGCTGAACTTCGCACTCCGTCCTATGACCCACGGCGCGCACGTTCGCGCCTGCCTTCGCGGCGTCTGGCATGGAATTACCGGGAATATCGCAGCCCGCTTCTAGGCAGATTCCGTTAGCCGGCCCAACGAAGGGGCCGAGTTCGAAGTCGACTGTCCCCGCTCGGGGCGCGAAGGACCCAAGGAACGACGGGCGCTTGGCGCGTCTTCGGGGTTCCTTCATGGTCTTTGTGATGAATTCGGTCTCGCTTGTCCGTTGCCCAGCTGGCCAATTGCAACCCGAGCGGGCTCCGTTCCACGGCCCGTTTCATCCGCCTGGTTTTGCCTGTTTCGAGCCTGATAAGTGCCTGTTAACGACCTGTTCCGAGCCTGTTCGAGTGGCCTGCTCCAGGCCGCAACTGTTTGGTTGCATGATTGCCAGAGCCATGAAATTGCTGGAGTTTTTGGAATGGCCGGAATGGAGCGCCGGCCCTGGCGAAAAAAACCGCCCTGCTAGCAGGCAAACCGGATCGGGCCGGTCCGGGCGATAAAGCCCCCGAGCACGGGCTTTCGGGCGCCCACTGGCGCAAGGGCGTTCGCATCTCCGCTCGACCACGCCATCCATCACGCCGTCGCCGACCTCAACCGCGAGCGCAGCCCCTATCCGTTGGCCAAGCCCCAGAGTCTCTGCTTAGTTGGGCTGACGAGCGCGGGAAACCTTCGCGGCGGTCATTTGGTCGCTTCAACCCGGACTTCACTCTTCCTTACTTCGGCGGCACAGATGCGCGTCTTGGCCCATATCCACACGATGAACGACGAAGCCGTGATCGAACAGGCGCTCGAAGGGCTCCGGAGGCAGACACGACCGCCTGACGCCATCGTGATCGTCGACAACGGCTCGATCGATGCGACCTTGGACAGGACCTTCCCCGAAACCGCCACGCTCTATCGAAATCCAAGCAATCTCGGCACGAGCGGCACGATCCGGATTGGTTTCGAACACGCTCTGCGTCATGGGTTCGACTGGACCTGGGTCTTTGACGCGGACACGGTCCCAGAGCCCGACGCGCTCGAAAAACTGCTCGCCTTCTACGAACATCTGCCCGCGGCGAAGCAAGAACGCGTCTGCTTTTTGATCGGTTGGCCGCTGAACAAATCCGGGAAGGCCAAGCAGCCAGCGATAACTCTCTCAGCCGGAAAGCTGGAGTTCAAACCGCTGGATCCCGCTCGCGCCTTCACGGAATGCGACTGCATACTCTGGTCCGGAGGGCTTTTTCGCATGGCGGCTGTGGAGCGAATTGGCCTCCCGTCGGCCGACTATGTCCTCGACATCGCGGAGATCGAATATGGCTACCGCGCCCGGAAAGAAGGCTTTACCAGCTTTGTCGTTCACGACAGCGCCATACGCCATGACGTCGGCCGGCCGCCCGGAGCCCCGCCGCGGCGCTACCAATTCGGGCCGATCCGCTTTGTCTCGAATGAGACGCCCCCGATCCGCACGTACTACAGCGTCCGAAATATGATGTATTTCTGGTTGCACCAGCATAAGCCGCCCCGTGTCCTTCGGCCGCTGCGCTGGACCGCGTGGCGCGCGATCTTGCTGACGCTGAACTTTGCGGCGGACCCGCGCCGTCACCACGCGCAAATCTCCGCCTGCTTTCGCGGCGTCTGGCACGGCCTGACTGGCGACATTGCGAAGCGCTACTGATCCAGCGCGCGTTTCCGGCTTCGCTTGACGCGGCGTAGCGCGCTTAGTTAGGTACGTTGGCAACCTGGACGAATTGGCGGCCGCCGCCGCGATCCCCAGGGTTCGGCTGGGCGCAGCCGACCGCGTTTGGGGGTCTGGCAATGCGCGTTCTGGCCCACGTCCACACTTTCAACGACGCAGCGGTGATCGACAGGGCGCTCGACGCGATCCGGCGCCAGACCCGCCCGGTCGACGCCATTGTCGTCGTGGACAACGCTTCGACGGACGGAACCCTCGACCGGAGCTTTTCGGAAGACGTCGTCGTCCTTCGAAATCGTACGAATTTGGGCATGGGCGGCGCCATTGGGGTCGGGTTCTCCCACGCTCTCGAACAAGGATTTGACTGGACCTGGGTTCTCGACCCCGATGGCGTTCCAGAGCCCGACGCGCTTGAGAGACTGCTTGCATTTTTCGAGAGTCTGTCGCCCCAGCAACAGGAGCGAGTCGACTTCCTGGCCTGCCGGCTCGTCTCGGGCGGCAGCGGCCACCACCCGATCCTGTTCACTGGCTCAGGCCTGGAATACCTACCGAGAGACTATGACAAAACCATCCAATGCGATTGCTTCTTGTGGTCCGGTTCTCTATTTCGGATGGCGGCTGTGAGAAAAATCGGACTGCCGTCGCCGGACTATTTTGCGGATCTGTCTGAGCTTGAATACGGCTTGAGGGCGAGGCAGCTCGGTTTCACCGGGTATATTGTCAGCGACAGCGCATTGCATCACAACGTCGGACGAGCTCCCGGAGCCAAAGGAAGGACCCTACGGTTGGGGCCTTTTTCCCTGCCGCTGTTTAAATCCTCGCCGTTGAGAGCCTATTACTATTCACGCAATGTACTCTATTTTTGGTTGCATGAATTCCGTCCCTATCGACCGCGCTGGGTGCTCCGAAGCATGGCGCACGCTTTTGTCTTCACGAGCGGCTTTGCGCTCCGGCCCATCAGCCACCGCCGGCATCTGGCGGCTTGCTTGCGCGGAGTTTGGGATGGCCTGACTGCGCACATCGAGCGTCGGTACTGACCTTTTGTTGTCAGCCTGCGTCCTCCAACTCTGAACTCAGGCGCCCGTCAGGCAGCGTGTCGAGGAGCACGCCCAGCGATCGTAGGAACATTGAGGTATGCGCGTTCTCGCCCACATCACCACGTTCAACGAGGCTGAGTTCGTCGACCAGGCTCTGAGCGCGCTCCGCCGTCAGACCCGCCGGCCAGACGCCATCGTCATCGTCGACAATGGGTCGACCGACGGAACCGTCGACCGGCAGTTTCCGGAGGACGTCGTCGTCATCCGCAACTCCGAGGATCTCGGCGCAAGCGGCGCCATCAGAATGGGCTTCTCCTATGCCTCCGAACACGGTTTCGATTGGACCTGGGTGTTCGACGTGGACAGCGTTCCGGAGCCCGACGCACTCGAAAACCTGCTAGCGTTCTTTGAACAGATGGCCCCGTCGAAACGGGAGCAGGTCTGCTTCTTGGCCTGCCGGCTCGCCGGCGGCAACGCGGCCGGGCACAAGCCGATTGTGCTGACGGAGTCGGGTTTCGAATATGCGGCCACCGACGTTGGGGCCAGCTTTTGCAGCTGCGACTGCTATATCTGGTCGGGCTCGCTGTTCCGGATGCCGGCGGTAACGAGGATCGGGCTGCCGTCAGCTGACTATTTCATGGATCTGGCGGAGCTCGAATATGGCTACCGGGCGCGGCGCCTGGGCCTGACCGGCTATATCGTCGACAATAGCGTCCTCCACCACGATGTCGGCCGAGCCCCCGGCGTCACCGCGAAAATGTGGCGTTGGGGGCCTTTGTCCATCAAACTCATCGAAATGTCCCCGTTGCGATGCTACTACCACATACGGAACCTGATTTATTTTTGGCTGCATCAATGTCGTCCTTATCGGCCTCGCTGGGTCATTCGCTCCATCCTTCATGCTCTGACCTTCCCGAGGACGTTCGCAGTCCGTCCAATCAGCCATGGCGAACATCTGCTGGCCTGTTTCAGGGGCGCCTGGGACGGTCTGACCGGGAACATAGAGCGTCGATACTGACGCAAAGGACAGTCCAACCTCAAACAGGCGTTTTGCGGCCGGTCGGCAAGAGTACCGTCACAGATCCATGCGGAGCCTAGAACCGTCGCGCCGCAGCGGGCGATCCTGTCGCGTCTTCCAGGCGTTGCTCAATGGCCGCCTGCTCCATGCGCCGCGCCGCCTCGCGCCCAGTCGATCTGCCAAAACGCGAAAAATCGCCGACCGCCAAAACGTCGCATCGGCCAACTGCCGTTATTAGGCTACGCCCTTAGCTTCGCGGCCTGAGGTTCTCCGGGTCGTAAAGCGCCTTGTAGCCCACGGCGGCGACCTCCACGGGATAAGTATCGCCGAAATACTGGACGACCAACTCCCTCCCCTTGCGCGCATACTCCCAGGGCAAATAGGCAAGCGCGATGTTCTTGCCGATGGACGGGCCATAAGCGATTGAGGTGGTGTAGGATCGTCGACCAAGCGCATCGACGAGCGTCTCGCCGGTCTCGGGGGCCATCACGGGCAAGCTGCCCACCGGAAAGCGGGCGACGCCTCTGGAATCGACGTTGTCCGTCATCATCAGCGTGCAAAGCATGGCGGGCTGGTTTGCGCGTTGCCTATAGGCGACGTGTTTGGCTTTGCCGCAGAAATCGACGTCCTTGATCTTCGGCCGCGCCAGGTCGGCCTCGAAGAGGTTGTATTCGGTCAACAAGTCGGCGTTCTGCAGGCGCAGGCTCTTCTCCATGCGCCGGCTGTTGGCGTAGGTCTCGATTCCGACCGCGATGGCGCCGGTCGAACGCAGCGCATCCCAAACGGCGAGGCCGTCGTCATAGGCCATGTGCAATTCAAAGCCCTGCTCGCCGACATAGGAAATGCGGAAGGCGGTTATGGCCTTGCCGGCGATCTCGATAGGCTTGATCGCCGCAAAGGGGAAGTTTTCCTGCGTCAGCCGCTCAGGGTCCTTCGCGACCTTTTGCAGATTCGCGCGCGCGTTGGGGCCCCAGATTCCGATGGTCACGATCTTTTCCGTGAGGTCGGTGACGGTCACGTCGAAGCCTTTGTCGGCGGCGACGCGCCGAAGATAGTGAAAGTCCCGCGGTCCAGCGTCGGCGCCGTCAACCACGCGGCACAGGTCCGCCATCCGAAAGACGGTCAGATCCGCGCGCACCATCCCTTCCTCGTCTAGGAAGTGGGTGTAGACGCCTTTGCCGATGTTGGCGTCGCCGCCGATCTTCGCGGCGCACGCCCATTCCATCAAAGCGACGTGGTCCGGCCCCTCGACGGCGAAGACGGCGAAGTGCGACAGGTTGACGATGCCGCAATCGTCGCTCATCGCGAGATGTTCGGCATTGGAGACCCGCCAGAAGTGACGGTTGTCCCATTCGTTCTCGCGCACCGGGATGCGGTCGCCGTATTTGGCCAGAAGATGCTCGTTGGCCGCATAGCCGTGCGCGCGCTCCCAGCCGCCCAGCTCCATGAAATAGCCGCCGAGCTCCTTCTCCCGCTCATAAAAGGGCGAGCGACGGACGTTGCGGCCAGTTGCGTAAGGCTCGCGGGGGTGGATCGCCGGATTGTAGACTTTCCGCGCCGCCTCCTTGCAGCGGCCTTCAATGAAGGCCTCCTCGAGTCTGGTGCGGATAGAAGCGGGCGTAGTCGATCCTGGCGTGGTCGATGCGGGTCCGTCCATCCGTCATCCAGTCAGCGAACAGCTTGGCCATCCCCGGGGCGTCCTTGACCCAGATCGCCACGGCGTACCAGAGACCTCGCGCCTTCCGGCTCTCGCCGATCGAGGGGCCGCCGTCGGCCGTCACCTGCAGAAGACCATTGAACGAGCGGCGCTCATCATAGCCGAGTTCCCCCAGAACCGGCGTCAGCTCGATCGCGCGCTCCAGCGGCGCGAGGATCTGCTCCATGTCGAGGTCGCGCTGGGAGGGCGACAGACGCGCTTCGTGCTTTTCGAGGAGCGCGCGTGGATGGCAGAGGCGCGGATGCGCCTCCTCGTAGTAGCCCCACTCGATCATGCCGCCTTCCGACGTCTTTGGATCCCCGGTGTCGCGCATGTAGGCGGAGTTGCCCTGGTCGCGCAGCAGCGGCCAGCCGATTTCTTTGCCCGTGCCGGCGAATTGATTGTAGGGTCCAAAAAACGTGAGCGGATGGTCGACGGGCATGACCGGCAAGTCCTCGCCCGCCATTTCGGCGATCAGGCGCCCCCAAAGGCCTGCGCAGACGACGACGCGATCCGCAAGGATTGTGCCGCGCGGCGTCGCTACGCCCCGGATGCGCCCGTCCTCGATGACGAGCGATTGGGCCGGTGTGTAGGCGAAGGTCTTGAGCTTGCCGGCAGCCCCCGCTTGATCGATCAGTTTGCCGGCCACGGTCTGTGAGCGTGGAATGACGAGCCCGGCGTCCGGATCCCACAGACCGCCCTGGATCTTGTCCTCCTCGATGAGCGGAAACTTCTCCTTGATCTCGGCGGCCTCGATGAGGCGGGCGCGTGTGCCGAAGGCCTTGCCCGAGGCGACTTTGCGACGGATCTCCTCCATCCGCGCGTCGTCGTCGACGCGGGCGACCTCGATGCCGCCGACCCGGGCGTAATGACCAAGTCTCTCGTAGAAATCGATGGAGTAAAGCGTCGTCCAACAAGACAGGAAGTCGTGGCTGGTCGCATAGCAGAAGTCGGAGGCGTGTGCAGTCGAGCCGATGTCCGTTGGCACGCCCGACTTGTCGATGCCGACGATATCGTCCCAGCCCCTTTCGGCAAGGTGGTGTGCGACGGATGCGCCGACGATCCCTCCGATTCCGACGATGACAACCTTCGCTTTGTCCGGCAATTGAGCCAAATTGGACCTCCCTGAAGATCGAGCGCCCAATCGGGGGCATTTATTGAACCTATATTCAATTCGCCTTCTACAGCCAATCCCTCACCCGCCAAAACAGGCAACTATTTCGAGCGACGGACATGCGGTCACCTAGCGAGAATTCGAGCAAAAATAACGTTGTTTCGGTATCGTGAGGCTAAATTTCGTGCGTGACAGCCTAACACGCCTATGCTTGAATAACCTTTCAATGGGTCACGCTGCAAGCGCCCAGAGGACGGAGGAGGAGTGGCATGAAGAGACAGATGGGTGTTGTTGTGCTCGCGGCGGCGGTCGCGCTCGGAGCGTCCGGCGCGTTCGCAGGCAATTCGGAGGCGTGCAAGACGGTGAAGTTCTCCGACGTCGGCTGGACGGATATCACGTCGACGACGGCGATCGCGTCCCAAATCCTGACCGCGCTGGGCTACACGCCCAAGGTTACGGTCCTCTCCGTCCCGGTTACCTACACTTCGATGAAGAATAAGGACATTGACGTTTTCCTCGGCAATTGGGAGCCGTCGATGGAAAATGACCGTAAGCCATATGTCGAAGACAAGTCGGTTGTGGTCGTCGACGCCAACTTGCCAGAAGGAGCAAAATATACACTTGCAGTGCCGCAATATACTTTCGATAAAGGTCTGAAGAGTTTTGCTGATATCGCCAAATTCAAGGATTCTCTTCACGGAAAACTTTATGGCATTGAGCCCGGCAACGACGGCAATCGCCTGGTCCTCGACATGATCAAGGATGGCAAGTTTGGCCTGAAGGACTTCCAGCTTGTCGAGTCGAGCGAGCAGGGCATGCTCTCCGAAGTCGAGAACGCCACGCGCCACCATGAAGATGTGGTGTTCCTTGGTTGGGCGCCGCATCCGATGAACGTCAATTTCAAGATCGACTATCTCTCGGGGGGCGACGACATCTTCGGCCCCAACTACGGCGGCGCCGTCGTCTACACCAACGAACGCGCGGGTTGGGCCGAGGAGTGCCCCAACGCTGCGAAGCTGGTCAAGAATCTCGTGTTCACCGTGGATATTGAAAACACGGTGATGAACAAGATCCTGACCGACGGAAAGGACGGGCCGGCCGCGGCCAAGGAATGGATCAAGACCAACCCCAAGGAGCTTGCGACGTGGCTCGACGGCGTCACGACCTTCGACGGTCAACCCGGGCTGCCGGCGGCGAAGAAGTTTTTCGGGCTCAGCTAAATCGAGGCGTATACGCGTCGACGCCGTTTGGACGTCGACGCATCGCCATCGGTGCGAATGCCTGAAGCACAGTCGGCGGACGCCGTTCAACGGGTCGGGTTCGATACGCAATCGCCGCAAGCCCTTTTCGATCTCGTTTGTGCGCCGATCGCCTTGACGAGGCGAAAAACTGTAGACTACGTCGCAATCTGAAAAGCGTTGCGACCTCTCGTTTGCATCCGTTCCAAACGTCAACAGTCCGAGCGGAGCGTCGTGGAGAAGAAGATGCTGGACCGGATCGATAGCCGAACTCGAGTCATTGCTGCGCAACAGGAGGTCCGGATATTCTCTGGACGCGCCTTTCTACACGGACCCGGATATTTTTGCGGCCGATCTCGAAATCATTTTCGGGCGGCATTGGATCTTTGTCGGCGTAGAGCCGGATGTCGCGGAGCCGGGCGACGCGATGGTCGTCGACGTCGGCAAAGCCTCGGTGGTTGTCGCGCGGGGCGACGATGGCCAGATGCGCGCCTTTCACAACGTGTGCCGGCACCGGGGCGCCCGACTGGTGGAGCAATACAAGACCACAGTCGGCAATCTCGTCTGCCGGTATCACGCCTGGACTTACAACCTCGAAGGCAAGCTGCTCTTCGCCGAGCACATGGGCAAGGAATTCGATACGCGCTGCCACAACCTCAAGCCCGTGCATATCCGCTCCCTCGAAGGACTTCTCTTCATTTGTCTCGCTGACGATCCGCCCGCCGACTTCGATGTCATGGCTGCGCGCATGGCGCCCTATCTTGCCCCGCACGACCTCCGCAACGCCAAGGTCGCCTTTGAGAGCGATCTGATCGAGCCGGGCAACTGGAAGCTGACGATGGAGAACAATCGCGAGTGCTACCACTGCGCGCGAAACCATCCCGAGCTCACCGTGCCGCTGTTCGCCTACGGCTTCGGCTTCGCGCCGGAGGAACTGGACGACTTGGGGCGCCTCGAAGCCGAGCGCTACGCGGACCTCGTCAAGACGAGCCACACGACCTGGGAAAGCTGCGGCTTCCCCTCGCAGATGGTCGAACATCTCGACGACATGGCGACAGGCTTCCGCACTGAACGCCTGCCGCTCGATCGCGCAGGCGAGAGCCACACCACCGACACCAAGGCCGCTTGCCGTAAGCTGCTCGGCTCCATCAGCGATCCGAAGCATGGCGCACTGCACTTCTGGACCCAGCCCAACAGCTGGCATCATTTCATGAGCGATCACGCGGTGACTTTCTCGGCCATTCCCCTCGATGCAGATCACACGCTGCTTCGGACGAAATGGCTGGTCCACAAGGACGCCGTCGAGGGAGTCGACTACGATGTCGCCAATCTCGCCGCGGTCTGGCAGGCCACGAATGAGCAGGACAGCGAGTTGGTCGGCCTCTGCCAGAAAGGCGCTCATAGTCAAGCGTACGAGCCCGGCCCCTATTCGGCGCACACCGAAATGCTCGTGGACAAGTTCTGCAATTGGTATGTGGGACGCATGCGCGCCCATAACGCTCGCTGAATGTCGACCGACGGCGTGAACGCACCTGTCCTTTCCTTCGGCGCTGCGGCTTCGCCGACCTGGGATCCGGAATTGGACGACGCGCTCGTCGTGCGACGGATTCGCGAGGAGACGGCGGACGTGAAGACGTTCGTCCTCGCAGCCGCGGCTCCTATCCGTTTCGCGTACGAGCCCGGACAGTTCATCACGGTGGCCCTCGACATCGACGGCGCGCGGATCAATCGCTGCTACACCCTGTCCTCGAGCCCAACGCGGCCGGACGTCGTCTCGATCACCGTCAAGCGGGTTCCCGGCGGCCCCGTGTCGAACTACCTCCACGACAGGATCGCCCCCGGAGCCGTGTTGCAGGCAAGCGGCCCCATGGGCGAGTTCACCTGCGTACGTCGCCCTGAGCGGAAGTATCTCTTCCTGTCGGGAGGCAGCGGCGTCACGCCCGTCATGTCGATGGCGCGGACGCATTTCGATCTGGCGACCGGAGCGGACATCGTCTTCCTGCACAGCGCGCGCACGCCGGCGGACGTCATCTTCCGCCGCGAGCTCGAGCATATGGCGGCGCGCGAACCCGTCTTCCGCTTCGCCGCGATCTGCGAGGTCGATGCGCCGTTCGAGCCCTGGCATGGACTGCGCGGACGTCTCTCGCGCGCCCATCTTGACGCCGTCGCCCCGGATTTTCTTGATCGCGAGATCTATGTCTGCGGCCCAAGCCCCTACATGGCCGGCGTGCGCGATCTCTTGCGCGAGGCCGGCTTTGATATGAGCCGCCACCACGAGGAAAGCTTCGTTTTCGCCGAGCTTGCCAGCACGGAGCCCGAGGCGGCCGCGGAAGCCGCTCAGGGGGTCGAGCCTGCGCGCGCGTTCAAGGTGACTTTCAGCAAGAGCGGCCGCGTCATCGACTGCCGAGCGGACATGAACGTCCTCGAGGCGGCGCGTCGCGCCGGCCTTCGCCTGCCCTCATCCTGCACGAAGGGACTTTGCGGGACCTGCAAGTCGAAGCTTGTCGAGGGGGCGGTGGACATGAAACATGGCGGAGGCATCCGTCAGCGGGAGATCGATGCGGGCCTGGTGCTCATCTGCTGCTCCAGGCCGACAACCGATCTCGTCATCGAACGCTAGCCGATCCCATGACTGGCGACCAAACTTCTCTTCGCAACGCCGCAGGTCAGCGCCGTCGTCGGTTAGCGCCGCAGGGGTTTCGTTACCCTGCGCCTCTCCCCAGCGCCGATCACATCGCGGGCGCCGGAACGACCTCGAACTCCGACTCCCGGGTTTTTCGCGTAGGCGCCAGGCGCTCCGCCGCCAAAGAGGATTGAGATCATGCGTCGCTTCTCTCTCTCCTCCCTTCTCGCCGAAGCCGCGTACGGCCACGAAGGCTGGCAACGCCAGTGGCGGGACCCGGCCCCCAAAGCGAGCTATGACGCCATCATCATCGGCGGCGGCGGCCATGGCCTCGGTGCGGCGTATTATCTCGCCAAGGAGCACGGCCTCGCGAACATCGCGGTCCTTGAAAAGGGCTGGATCGGCGGCGGCAACACCGGGCGAAACACGACGATCATCCGGTCGAACTACCTTTATGACGAAAGCGCGGGAATATACGAACACGCGATGAAGCTCTGGGAAGGTCTGTCCCAGGAGCTGAACTACAACGTCATGTTCTCCCAGCGCGGCGTGCTGATGCTGGCGCACAACCTGCATGACGTGCAAAGCCTCAAGCGCCACGTCTACGCGAACCGCCTCAACGGTGTCGACAACGAGTGGCTAACGCCGGAGGAGGCCAAGGCGTTCTGCCCTCCGCTCAATGTCTCGCCCGCCATCCGATATCCGGTTCTCGGCGCGGCGCTTCAGCGGCGCGGAGGCACGGCCCGTCATGACGCGGTCGCGTGGGGCTACGCCCGCGCGGCAGATGCGCGCGGCGTCGACATCATCCAGAATTGTGAAGTCACGGCCATCAATCGTGGGCCGAACGGCGCGGTCACCGGGGTCGAGACCACGCGCGGCGCGATCCGGACGCCGAAGATCGGCGTCTCCGTCGCGGGGCATTCCTCGACGCTCATGGCGATGGCGGGTGTGCGCATGCCGCTCGAAAGTTTTCCGCTTCAGGCGCTGGTTTCGGAGCCGGTGAAGCCGTGCTTCCCCTGCGTGCTCATGTCCAACGCCGTCCACGCCTACATCTCGCAGTCCGACAAGGGCGAACTGGTGATCGGCGCCGGCACCGACCAATATGTGTCTTACAGCCAGCAGGGCGGCCTACACATCACCACCCATACATTGGAAGCCATCTGCGAGCTCTTTCCGCAATTCTCCAGGATGCGGATGCTCAGGTCCTGGGGCGGCATCGTGGACGTCACGCCCGACCGCTCGCCGATTAGCGGCAAGACGCCGGCGCCCGGCCTCTATGTCAATTGCGGCTGGGGCACAGGCGGATTCAAGGCAACTCCCGGGTCGGCCCACGTCTTCGCACATACTATCGCGCGCGACGAGCCCCACCCGATCAACGCGCCTTTCCACCTCGACCGCTTCCGCACCGGCCGCCTCATTGACGAGGCCGCGGCGGCGGCGGTCGCGCACTGAGTGGACTCCCGATGCTTCTGATCGCCTGCCCTTATTGCGGCCCGCGGCCCGAGGTGGAGTTCCATTGCGGCGGCGAGGCCCATATCGTCCGCCCCCAGGACCCAGCCGGTCTCGGCGATGCGGAATGGGCCGAGTACCTCTATTTCCGCAACAGCGTTAAGGGCGTCCACGCGGAGCGCTGGATCCATGACCACGGCTGCCGGCGATGGTTCAACGCCCTGCGCAATACGATGTGCGACGCCTTCCTCGCCACATACGAAATCGGTCAGCCGCGCCCGACCCTGGACGTTTCAGGGGCCTACCTGGCCAGCGAAGGGAAAATCCAGGCATGACGGAGCCCAATCGCCTGCCTAAGGGCGGCCGCGTGGACCGCACGCGGCCCATTCGCTTCACCTTCAACGGGCGGGCGGTCACGGGCTACGCCGGCGATACGGTGGCGTCGGCGCTGCTGGCCAACGGCGTCCGCCTGATGGGTCGTTCGTTCAAATACCATCGACCGCGCGGCGTCCTGGCTCACGGCGTCGACGAGCCGAACGCCCTGCTCAAGGTCGATCGCGGACCAGGTCGGGTGGACCCGAACAATCGCGCCACCGTGACCGAGGCCGTCGACGGCCTCAAGACCTTCTCGCAGAACCATTGGCCCTCGCTCGAACACGACATCGGCGCCGTGAACGATCTTTTCTCGCCGATCCTGGTCGCCGGGTTTTACTACAAGACTTTCATGTGGCCGCGCTCCTTCTGGGACAGGCTCTACGAGCCCCAGATCCGCGCCGCAGCCGGCCTCGGGATCGCGCCGCAAACCCCGGACGCCGACCGATACCTGCACCGCAACGTCTATTGCGAGGTGCTGGTGGCCGGAGCGGGTCCGACCGGTCTTGCGGCGGCGCTCGCAGCCAGCGCGGCCGGCGCGCGCGTGATCCTCGCAGACGAGCAGCCGGAAATGGGGGGCGCGCTTCTGCACGACACCGTTTCCGCCATCGACGGCGTCCCGGCTCTCGTCTGGGTGGAGAAGACGCTCGAAACGCTGCGCGCGCGCGCGAACGTGACGCTGCTGCCGCGCACCACAGCGTTCGGCTACTACAACCATAACTTTGTCGCGCTCGTCGAGCGGGTGACCGATCACGAAGCAAAGCCCCTATCGTCCCTGCCGCGCGAGCGTATGTGGCTGGTCCGCGCCACGGAGGTCGTGCTGGCCACGGGCGCGCACGAGCGTCCGCTCGCCTTCGCCGACAACGATCGTCCCGGCGTCATGCTTGCCGAGAGCGTCCGCGCTTATGTGAACCGCTATGGCGTGGCGCCGGGCAGGCGCATCGTCTTCGCCACCAACGGCGCCTCCGCCTACAGGGCGGCCACGGATGCGATGGCCGCCGGGCTTGACGTCACTCTGGTGGACACCCGGCCCGAAGCCGCGATCGGCGCGGAACGGAGGCTCGCGTCCGGCATCCCGCATCTGACCGGCCACACGGTGGTCGGTTCGACCGGATCGAAGGGGCTCACGGGCCTGATCGTGGCCCCTGTGGACCCTTCCGGCAGAGTCGGCCCCCGGCGCACGCTGCCTTGCGATTGCGCGGGCGTCTCCGGCGGCTGGACCCCATCGGCGCATCTCTTCTCCCAGTCGCGCGGCAAGCTCGCCTTCAGGTCCGAGATCGACGCGTTTGTTCCCGGACAGGCGGGGCAAAGGGCGCGCTCCGCCGGCGCGTGCCGGGGGGTTTACGATCTTGGCGCAACCCTGTCGGACGGATGGGCCGCCGGGGCGGCCGCGGCCGGGGCGGCCGTTGAGAAGACATTTACGGCGGATCCCCCGACGCCCCAGGGCTTCGTTCCTGTCCGGGTCCTTCCGACCGACGACGATCCCAAGAAGGTGCGCGCATTTATCGACTTTCAGAACGACGTGACGGCGAAGGACGTCCGCCTCGCGGTACGCGAAGGATTCGAAAGCGTCGAGCATGTGAAGCGCTACACGACGAACGGCATGGCGACCGATCAGGGCAAGACATCGAACATGGCGGCCCTGGGCCTGCTCTCTGAGATCCTGCAAAAGGACGTGCCGAAGGTCGGCGCGACAACCTTCCGGCCGCCTTATACGCCGGTCACCTTCGGGGCGATCGTGGGGTCCGCCAGCGGCGAATTGTTCGACCCCATTCGCAAGGCGCCGTTGCACGACTGGGCGGAGGCGCAGGGCGCGAAATTCGAGAACGTCTCGCTCTGGCGGCGCGCCTGGTACTTCCCGAAGGCGGGGGAAGATAGGCGTGCGGCGGTGGCGCGCGAGTGCAAGGCGGTGCGCGAGGGGGTCGGCATTTTCGACGCTTCGACCCTCGGCAAGATCGAAGTCGTCGGGCCGGACGCCGCGGAATTCCTGAATCGCATCTACATCAACGCCTGGCTCAAGCTCGAACCGGGCAAGTGCCGCTACGGGCTGATGCTGAAGGAAGACGGCTTCGTCTTCGATGACGGCGTCGTCGCGCGCCTCGCGCCGGACCGTTTCCATGTCACGACCACGACCGGCGGCGCGCCGCGCGTGCTCGCCCACATGGAGGACTATCTTCAAACCGAATGGCCCGATCTGCAGGTCTTTGTCACCTCCACGACGGAAGAGTGGGCGGTGATCGCCCTCCAGGGCCCAAAGGCGCGCGAGACGCTCGCGCCGCTCGTCTCCGACGTCGACGTCTCGGGCGAAGCCTTTCCGCACATGGCCATCCGGACCGGCCATGTGATGGGCGTTCCGGCGCGCATCTTCAGGGTCTCGTTCACCGGCGAACTCGGATATGAGATCAACGTGCCTTCGGATTACGCCCGCGCCGTCTGGGAGGCGCTCTGCGAACACGGGCGGCCCTTTGGCGTCACGCCCTACGGCACTGAAACGATGCATGTCCTGCGCGCCGAGCGCGGCTTCATCATCGTCGGTCAGGAGACCGACGGCACGGTCACCCCGGATGATCTTGGCCTCGGCGGCATGGTGTCGAAGGCGAAGCGCGACTTCGTCGGCAAGCGCTCCCTGACGCGTCCAGACATGACGCTCGCCGACCGCAAACAACTGGTTGGGCTCCTGAGCCTCGACGGGCGCACCGTAGTCGAGGAAGGGGCGCAGATCGTCGAGGACACGAGCCAGTCCGTTCCGATGAAGATGCTCGGGCACGTCACGTCGTCATATTTCAGTCCGACTTGCGGTCACCCGATCGCCATGGCGCTTGTTTCGGGCGGCCGGGGCCGCATGGACCAGACCCTCCATGCGACCACGCCTTCCGGCTTCACGGCGGTGAAAGTGGTCGCCCCAGTCTTCTTCGACGCCAAGGGCGCCCGGGTGAACGGCGCAGGCGCCAGGGAATTGATCGATGCTTGACGCGATGCGCAGGGTCCCCCGCTCCTCAATTCTCCCGCCGCAGAGGGATGGCGGCATGATCGCCGTCCTTGCGCCGGCCGACCGCTTCGCGCTTCGATTGCAGGGCGCCCGCGACGAAACGATCGCGGGCTTCGACCTCGGCGGCCCGATCAACTCCGTGCGCGGCGACACGGATCGCTTCGCGGCCAGGCTCGGCCCAGACGAATGGCTTCTCATCCAGCCCGAAGGGGACGGCCATTCGACGCTCGAAGCCCTGCAAACGGGGATCGCCAATCGCCGTCACTCGCTGGTCGCGGCGGGACACCGAAACGTCGCGATCGCCGTGCGCGGTCGCCACGCCTCGACGGTGCTGAGCGCCGGCGTTCCGCTCGACCTCGGGGACCGCGGGTTTCCCGTGGGCATGGCGACGCGCACGCTCCTTGGCAAGGCCGAGGTGGCGCTGGTTCGCCCGGCTCCCGGAGATCACTTCCGCGTCGAGTGCTGGCGTTCTTTCGCGCCCTATGTCCACGCCTTTCTGGTGAACTCCGCGCGGGAATTCGCATGACGACGGTTGTTTGGATCAAAATATTGTACAGTCGCTCGACAGGCGATCGATCGAGGACGCCAGGCGGGGCTTGTCCGCAAGCGGCCGACATCCCTACAACGCGTAGACGAGGAGGGCGCCGTGGAAGAGTGGTTTGCCGAGCCGAAAATCCCTTTGGGTCTATGGGCCAAAATAGGGATCACGTGGCTTCAAGATAACGCCGCCGGCTTTTTCGACGCGGTCACTGCGATCATCGACTTCTCGGTCGATGGATTCACCACGGTTCTCCTTCATATTCCGTTCCTCGTCGTAGTCTTCGCCATCGCGGGGCTCGGCTATTGGCTTCACCGCTCCTGGAAGCTCGCGCTGTTTGTTGTCGTCGCGTTCCTGATCATCGCCAACCTCGGCTACTGGGAAGCGACCGTACAGACGATCTCCCTTGTTGGCTTTGCCACGCTTGCCAGCGTCCTTGTCGGCGTGCCTCTCGGCATCGCCTCGGCCCACAGGTCCTGGCTCTATTCGTTCATGCGGCCGCTGCTCGATCTGATGCAGACGCTCCCGACCTTCGTCTATCTCATCCCGACGCTGGTGCTGTTCCACCTCGGCTCGGCCCCAGGCCTGATCTCGACCGTGATCTTCGCCATCCCCGCGCCGATCCGGTTGACCCATCTCGGCATCATCTCCGTGCCCTCTTCACTCAAGGAGGCCGGCCAAGCCTTCGGCGCCACGAATCGGCAGCTCCTGTGGAAGGTGGAACTGCCTTATGCGCTGCCGACGATCATGGCCGGCGTCACGCAATGCATTATGCTGAGCCTGTCGATGGTGGTGATTGCGGCGCTGGTCGGCGCGGCCGGTCTCGGCACGCCCGTGGTCCGAGCTCTCGGAACGGTCAACATTCCGATGGGCATCGAGGCCGGCATGTCGATCGTCTTGCTCGCAATCGTGCTCGATCGCGTCTTCCGTAACCCCGATCGAAAGGGCGCCTAATGTCCGCCGTTGTCTTCGACCATGTCGACATCGTTTTCGGAGGGAAGCAGGCTGAGGCTCTCGCGCTGATCGACAAAGGCGCAACCCGGGACGAGATTCTGAAGACGACCAATGTGGTGCTCGGCGCCGCGGGGATCGATCTCACGGTGGAGCCCGGCGAGATCTGCGTGCTCATGGGCCTGTCCGGCTCGGGCAAGTCGACGATCCTGCGCGCGGTCAATGGGCTCAACAAAGTGGCGCGCGGCCGATTGCTGGTGAAGCACGGCGAGGGCGCAATCGACGTCGCGCATTGTTCAGACGCCGAGCTTCGAATGCTGCGCACAAGCCGCGTGGCGATGGTTTTCCAACAGTTCGCGCTTCTGCCCTGGCGGACGGTCGCGCAGAACGTCGGGTTGGGGCTCGAACTGCGTCGCACCCCCAAGGCGCAAATCGACAAGATCGTGGCGGAGAAGCTCGCCATGGTGGGCCTGACGCAATGGGCCGGCAAGTACGGTCATGAACTTTCCGGCGGCATGCAGCAGCGCGTCGGACTCGCGCGCGCCTTCGCCACCGACGCGGACATCCTGCTTATGGACGAACCGTTCTCGGCGCTCGACCCGCTGATCCGCGACAAATTGCAGGACGAGTTGCTCATGCTCCAGTCGGAGTTGAAGAAGACGATCATCTTCGTAAGTCACGACCTCGACGAGGCGCTGAAGATCGGCAACAAGATCGCCATCCTCGAAGGCGGCCGCATCGTCCAGTGCGGGGGCGCGGAGGACATTCTCCTGCGGCCTGCAGACGCGTATGTGGCCGAATTCGTCAAGCACATGAACCCGCTGAACGTGCTGCGCGGCGGCTCGTTGATGACGCCCGCGGCCGCCCTCGCTCGCACCGATGACGAAATGCACCTCGACCGGAACGGCCGAATCCGACTGAAGCTGGATCGCGAAGGCCGGCCGCTCGGGGTGACCCTCGACGGACGCGCGGGCGCGATGGCGGTCGCCGACCGCGCCACCGGGCAAATTCAGGCGACCAATCCGGACGACGTCGACATCGTCGTGGCGCCCATCGACCTCAGAATGCGCTCGGCGATTGCACTCCGGAGTTTTTCCGGCAATCCGATCGTGCTCGTTGACGATCTGGGGCGCATGGCGGGTCTCTGCGGCGACGACGAAATCTATCGCGCTCTCCTGCAGCAGCGGCGGCCGGCTGCATAAACCCGGCCGAGCGTGCGCAGCCGCGATTTTGGTGGAGCGTTGGCGAGCTTCGCCGCAAGCCCGGCCCGCGTCACGCCAGCGTCGCCTCCGTCCGATCCTTGGCTCGTGTGCTAACGTGCTGATCGCCTTGCTATTTTCTAGGTATGGCGACAATTGCTTCTAAAATCATCAAATCTATGCTATATTCAATCTCATCGGGCGATCGGGCCGGCAGGGGCGCGCCGAAGCGAGGACGAAATGAACGAGACGAGGCCGCTGGGCGGTGGAGCGGCGGAGGTGAATTCGGCCGGCGCGGCGGCAATCGGGGCGCGCGGCGGCGCGGCGCGCGCTGACAGACTTTTTCCCCCGCGGTCGGCCGTAACCCATTGATAAGTCCCAAAATCGCGGAAATTTTTTGCAACTTTTGGAAGCGAATGGAAATTCCTGGAAGCCTCGGCGGAAAGAATTTGCAGCTTTCGGAAGCGAACTGAAGGAAATGGAAGGCGCGTATGCGCCTGAACCTGCGAACCCTTCACGTTCCGCCCGGCCCACTGGCTATGACCGTCCGTCGCAAAGGCGGCGCGTCGGTGTCGATGCGTCCTCCTCTCCACCAGACGCCCTCGGACTCGCACAGTCCGTCATCGTTGACGAAACTCAGCCGCCGATCGCACGTGGCGACGAGGACGGCGGCCCGCTCCGAATCCCCCGCGAAGACGCCGAGCGTTTCCGCCGCGCTGTCCTTGCCCAGCTCAACCGCGACCTCATCATCATTGCTGAAAGATTGGAGGGCGACGACGGGAGCGAATGCATCGGCGCGCACAAGAGCGGAGGCCGGGCCGCAGCCGTCGATGACGGTCGGCGCAAGAAAAAGGGGCTCGGACGGCGAAGCGAACCGCATCTTGCCGCCCGCCAGGAGCGATGCGCCGGCCCGCAAGTCCATCGCGAGCAGGCTCTCGATCCATTGCCCGTGTTCTCGCGACAGCAGCGGACCGACCTCAGTCTCCTGCGCCAGCGGATCGCCCAGCCGAAGCGCGGTCGCCACCGCCGCACAGGCTTCGGCGAAGCGCCGATGAACCGATTGATGGACATAGACCCGGCTCTGACTGGCGAAGGTCGAACCGGTCCAAGCCCGGCTGCCGAGCAGAACCGAACGAGACGCCTTTTCCAGATCGGCGCCGGGCAAGATGACGGTCGCCGCCTTTGGACCCGCATGTCCGAGCCTGGCTTCGTCATCGTCTCCGGAACCCCGCGACGCCTCTCCCGACGCAAAGGTGAGAACGCCCTCCGGCAAGCCGGCGCTGGCAAGGAGCGCGGCTACTTCGGCGATCGTTTGTGCGGCGCGAGGATCGGGCCGCAGGAGGAGCGCGTCACCGCGGGCCATGGCCCTCGCGAAGGCGCCGAGTTCGAGGACGGGACGGCTCCAGTGAAGGGCTCCCCCAATGAGGCGGGCTGCCGCGTGGCGACGCTCCTCGGTCCGGCCCGCCTCCAGTTCGATCCGCACCCTGCCCATTCCGCGCGCCATGCCCGCAGCGTCTTCGAGCCCGATGACCGCGGCTGCCAGGTCCGCCGACGTCGCCCGAATTGGGCGCCTCGGTCTGCCGAGTCTCGAGACGCGCCAACGCTTGCGCCTCGCCCCGCAGAGCATTCGCACATTTGTGCAGGATGCGGCCCCGGTCCGGGGGCGTCAGCGTCTCCCAATCCGCAAGCCTCCGCCCTGCCCCTCGCGCTGCATGGGCGACCTGGACATCTCCACCGGGAAAAACCCAGAAGGACTTCGGCTCGATGGTCGGAAAGCGGCCTCCGACGCGGCGGGGCGAAGACAGCGGGTGGGAAACCGAGAAACGAGCATCGGTGGAGGCTCTTTGGGCGGCGCTGGCCAACAAGCCCTCCACCAAGGCTCGAATCAGAGTGCGAGCGGAGCCGCCGTCCGCGCCAGTCGCAGCGTCGCGCGGCGCGGCGACGTGCGATCGCAGCCAGAGACCGTCAATCCCTGCGGCGATGAGAACTGCGCAAAGGCCGATGCAGTCTTCCGGAACAAGACCGTGGAGCGCGTGGCGCAGATTCGAGATCATGCGTCGCTCGTAAATTCGCTGGACCCGCTGATAGCGAGCCGAGTGGGCCATTTGGCCCCAGAAAGCGAGCCACACCGCGCCAGTCCGCCGGTCGAACTCCTCGTCCGCCAGAGCGGCTAGGCAAACCGCGAACAGACGCTCGCGGCGCGTCGTTGCGGCGCGCAATCCCGAGGCGGTCGATCGGGCCAGCCGCGCCGCCATGAAACGGAGCGTCGCCTCCAGGAGGCCGTCCTTGTCGCCAAAATAATGAGCGAACAGACCAATCGAGACTTTCGCGCGCCGGGCAATCTCGCTCAACGAGGCGGCGTTGAAGCCAACCTCCGCGAGCGTTTCGATCGTGGCTTCTATCAACTGGCGCCGCCGGGCCGCTTCATCGCTCATGGTCCGTGCAAAATAGGCGGACCAGCCTCTGGAAGCAAATTGAATGAATATTCATTCTGCTTCTTGAGTGCGCGTGCAACGACTTTGCGCGCTGACGCCCGGAGACGGTGCGAAATCTCCGCGCACGCAGGGGGATCGTCTGGTAATTCAACGAGATAGCCAAACCCAAGCGACAAGACAAGCAAAAGCGCTGATGACAGGTCCTTCGAAATCTGATTGAATGCTCATTCAATTGTTGTCGCGAACGCGACGGCGTCGGAGCAGGACTCGGGCATGATCGAAAGCCGGAGCTATCGGCCCTTCATCGGCGGAAAATTTGCAAGGCCCGCGGGGCGCCGATCCTTTCGGTCGATCAACCCCGCAAATGGGGAGGTCCTTGCCGAGGTCGAGCACGCGACCCGCGAAGATCTCGAGGCGGCCGTTGAGTCCGCGGCGCGCGGCCAGGCGGTCTGGGGCCGGACGCCTGCCCGCGACCGCGGTCGCGTTCTTCAGCGGGCGGTTGCGCTGCTTCGTGCGCGCAACGACGAGCTCGCACGCCTGGAAACGCTCGACACCGGCAAGCCGATCGCCGAGACGCGGGCGGTGGACATCGTCACCGGAGCGGACGTCCTCGAATATTACGCCGGGTTGGCTCCTTCGCTCGAGGGCCGTCAGATCCCTTTACGGGAGACGTCCTTCGTCTATACGCGGAGAGAACCGCTTGGCGTCGTCGCGGGGGTCGGCGCCTGGAACTATCCGATCCAGATTGCGCTCTGGAAATCGGCTCCCGCTCTTGCCGCTGGCAATGCGATGATCTTCAAACCCAGCGAGATCGCCCCGCTGTCCGCGTTCAAGCTGGCCGAGATTTACGCCGAAGCGGGCCTGCCTGACGGCGTCTTCAATGTGCTCCCGGGCTTGGGCGCGGAAGTCGGTGCGTGGCTCACTGGGCATCCGCGGGTCGCGAAGGTGTCCTTCACGGGAGGCTCGGCGACCGGGGAAAAGGTCTTGGCCAGAGCCGCCAGTTCGACGCTGAAGGACGTAACGCTGGAACTCGGCGGCAAATCGCCCTTGATCGTTCTGGACGACGCCGATCTCGACCGCGCTGCCGACATCGCTATGGCCGCCAATTTCTTCAGCTCCGGCCAAGTCTGCACGAATGGAACGCGCGTCTTTGTGCCGGCTTCGGTCAGGAACGCGTTCGAGAGTCGGATTTTGGAGCGTGTCGCCCGGATCCGCTGCGGCGACCCGCTCGACGAGGCGACGAATTTCGGGCCGCTCGCCAGCTTTGCGCATATGGAGAAGGTGCTCGGCTACATCCGTTCCGGCGTAGAGGAAGGGGCGCGCCTAATCGCGGGCGGCGGGCGCCTCGGCGGCGCGTTTGCCGCCGGGGCCTATGTGGCGCCAACCGTCTTCACCGACTGCGCCGACGGCATGGCGATTGTTCGCGACGAGATCTTCGGTCCCGTCATGAGCATCCTCCCCTACGAGGCCGAGGAGGAGGCGCTTGCGAGGGCCAACGCCACCAGCTACGGCCTCGCCGCCGGAGTCGTGACCGGGCGGCTCGACCGCGCCCACCGGCTCGCTCATGCGCTCGAGTCGGGCATCTGCTGGATCAACACCTGGGGCAAGTCGCCGCCGGAGATGCCGGTCGGCGGATACAAGCAATCGGGCCTGGGGCGCGAGAACGGCGTCGAGACGCTTGAGCGCTACACGCGCGTCAAGTCGATCCAGGTCGAACTCGCGGACTTCGCCCCCGTCTTCTGAACGCAGGGCCTCGCGCCAATTTCGGAACGCCAACCATGACGCGGGAATATGACTTCATTATCGTCGGGGCGGGTTCAGCCGGGAATGTGCTGGCCGCGCGGCTCACTGAAGACGCCGATGTGCGCGTTCTTCTGCTCGAGGCCGGTGGGCCCGACTATCGTTTCGATTTCCGCACCCAGATGCCCGCGGCGCTCGCCTACCCGCTTCAGGGCCGACGCTACAACTGGGCGTATGTCACGGATCCCGAGCCGTATATGAACGACCGGCGCATGGAATGCGCCAGAGGCAAAGGCCTCGGGGGCTCATCGCTGATCAACGGCATGTGCTATATCCGAGGCAACCCGCTCGATTACGACAACTGGGCCCAACTCCCTGGGCTCTCAGACTGGACCTACTCCGACTGCCTGCCCTACTTTCGCAAAGCGGAGGCCCGCGATGTCGGACCGGACGCCTATCACGGAGGCGATGGGCCGCTCAGTGTCGCCACGGCCAAACCCGGCCGCAACGTCTTGTACGAGGCCTTGATCGAGGCGGGTGTGCAGGCCGGCTACCCTCGCACCTCCGACCTGAACGGTTATCAGCAGGAAGGGTTCGGGCCGATGGACCGGAGCGTCACGCGCGGCGGCCGGCGGTCGAGCACCGCCCGAGGTTACCTCGACCAGGCCCGCGAGCGACGGAACCTCGCCATCGTCACGCACGCGCTCACCGACCGCATTATGTTCGAGGGCCGACGCGCGATCGGCGTCGCCTATTCCGCGAGGGGGAGCCGGGAGACCATCATTGCGCGGGCGCGTCGGGAGGTCTTGGTCTGTTCCGGCGCGATCGCCTCGCCGCAGCTTCTGCAGCGCTCCGGCGTCGGTCCGGCGGATTGGTTGCGGCGCATCGACGTGCCCGTCGTTCTCGACCTGCCTGGAGTTGGCGAGAATCTGCAGGACCACCTCGAGATCTACATGCAGTACGAGTGCGTGCAGCCGGTCTCGCTGGCTTACGCCCTCAAGCCCTGGAACCAGCCAGCCATCGGCGCGCAATGGCTTTTCAGGGGGACAGGCGTCGGGTCCAGCAACCAGTTCGAGGCAGGCGGCTTCATACGCTCCGGTCCCGACTTCGCTTGGCCGAACCTGCAATACCATTTCCTGCCGCTGGCGATCAATTACAACGGCAGCAAAGCCGTGAAATCCCACGGTTTTCAGGCGCACGTCGGCTCGATGCGCTCGCCGAGCCGCGGCCGGGTCCGGTTGACGTCGCGCGATCCGCGCATCCATCCGAGCGTCCTCTTCAACTACATGCAGACCGACCAGGACTGGCGCGAGTTTCGGGACGCCATTCAAATCACGCGCGAAATCGTGGCGCAACCGGCTCTCGACCCCTACCGGGGCCGCGAGATCAGCCCGGGCGCGGCGGCTCGGACCGACGCGGAATTGGACGATTTCGTCCGCGCCCATGCCGAAACCGCCTTCCATCCGTCCTGCTCCTGCAGGATGGGAGAGGATGCGCTGGCGGTGGTGGACGGCCAGGGTCGCGTGCACGGCCTTGAAGCGCTGAGAATCGTCGACGCTTCGATCATGCCTCTGATCATAACCGGCAACCTCAATGCGCCAACGATCATGCTGGCGGAGAAGATCGCCGACGGTATTCGCGGTCGTGCGCCGCTGCCGCGCAGCGACGCGCCCTACTATGTTGCAGCGGACAAACCCACGCGTCGGAACCCCGCTCGAGAAGTTGAGAGCGAGATAGTAGACTAAGTTGGCGTCGGTTCTTTGGCGCCAATACGATCGCAATAGGCGTGGAGTTCGAACGCCGCTTCATATCGAGGGCTCACAGAGGACGCCATGAACAATATCCTCAACACCTACGCGGCGCTAGGTGTCGCAATCGTCCTTGAAGTCGCGGGCACGACGTTTTTACAGTTATCGGAGCAACTGACCAGGTTGCTACCGACCTGCGTCATGGGTCTGTGTTATATCGCCAGCTTTTACTTTCTCTCTCTCGCCTTGAGAGCGATGCCTATCGGACTGGCCTACGCGATCTGGAGCGGTCTTGAAATCGTACTGATTTCGATCATCGGCTACGTGAAATTCCGTCAAGCGCTCGATACGCCGGCATTGGTCGGCGTCGGTCTCATCGTCGCCGGCGTCGCGATCGTGAACGTATTCTCGAAGTCTATCGTCCACTGAGCCGCCGCTGCTCTGGCCTCTCGTTGCGGCGAGAGCCAATCGCCGGCGCGGTCACACTCGGCAGCGCGAAAATCGCCGATGCCGGCGAGCCAAATGGCTCCGGCAGTCGCGCTTATGCGCATCTGCATCCTATTCCGTCGCGAGGCAGAGCGCTCTTCGGGTTGGCGGGCGCGCAACCTGAAAGTCTGACTCGAAAGTTCATGCGGGATTGCAGAGTTTTCGCAGCATGAGGCGGATAGAGGCGAAACGCAGGAACGTGAGGGCTGTGAGGTTGAGGTTCTCCCAATCCTTGGCGAGCCTTCGGCAGCGGTTGAGCCAGGCGATCGTTCGCTCGACGATGCAACGCTTGGGCAGCTTGACAAACCCCTTCGCCTGATCGGATCGTTTGACGATGTCTATCTTGAGGTGAGCCAAAATCTTGGCGACCGCTTCGGCGAAGATCGGCCCTTGGTACGCGGCGTCGGCGAACAGTTTTTCAAGATAGGGGAAGCGGCCGAGCACCGTCGAAAGCAACAAAGCGCCGCCGTCGCGATCCTGGACGTCGGCGGAATGAACGATAGCCTGCATCAGCAGCCCTTGGGTGTCGACGAGAAGGTGACGCTTCTTGCCCTTGATCTTCTTTCCCGCGTCGAACCCGTGCGGGTCAATCGAGGCCCCCCTTTTTCGGCGCTTTTCACGCTCTGGCTGTCGATGATGGCGACGGTTGGACTGGCCTCGCGTTCGGCCTGCTCGCGGCATTTTTCGTAAAGCGCGTCATGCACGCGATCCAGAACGCCATCAATGCCCCAGTCGTGAAAGTAACGATAGACGGTGCTGTGCGGCGGCAAATCCTTGGGAAGATAACGCCATTGGCATCCGGTGCTCAGCACGTACATCACGGCGTTGAGCGCCTCACGCATGTTGGTTTCTCGTCTTCGGCCTCCCCGCCTCGCTGGAGGAATGAGCGGTTCGACATGCGCCCACTCCTCGTCCGTCAGATCGCTCGGGTATCGCAGATGATCGCGCTTGTATTTCGCCCGGTTCTTGTTCGTCCACATTGAAGGCCCCCGATTCGGTTCGCCGCCGATGAAATCACAACCAATTCGTGGGACTTAAGAACTTTCGGAACCGACACTAAGACGCAGACACGCCCATGACGTCCTCGCAGGCCTTCGCCAGTTCGTCGAAATGCGAGATCACCCGGTCCGGGCCGAGCTCGGTGACGGGGACGTCGGTATAACCGAAATCGACCGCGATCACCGGCAGGCCGGCGGCGCGCGCTGTTTTGATGTCGGTCACCGAATCGCCGACCACGATCGCGCGCTCGAGGCGTCCGCCCGCGGCCGCCACCGTGCCGATCAGCGGCTTGGGATCGGGCTTGCCGACGCCGAAGGTGTCCTGGCCGCAGATGAAGGCGAAGCGGTCGGCGACGCCGAGCCGCTTCATCAGCATCCTGGCCGAGGCCTCCATCTTGTTGGTGCAGACCGCCTGCCGCCAGCCTGCCGCGGCGAACGCGTCGAGGGCGTTGAGCACGCCCGGGTAGAGCCGGGTCAGGACCGCGATATGCCCGTTGTAGTGGGCAAGGAAATCGCCAAATAGCATCTCGAGCCGCTCTGGGGAAAGCTCACGTTTCGAGGCAGCGAAGCCGCGTTGAATCAGTGCACGCCCGCCCGCTCCGAGCATCGAGCGGGCGTTCTCGACCGGCAGCGGCGCGAGCCCATCGCGCTCAAGCACGAAATTGAGCGCGCCCATGAGATCTCCCGCAGTATCGGCGAGCGTGCCGTCGAGATCGTAGACGATCGTGGGCGGGGTCATCTTGTCCTCATGCCCAGAAGTTCGGCGCGGCTGGGGCGAGCAGGCCGCCGATCCGCACGGGCGCAATCGCCTTGGTCAGGCCATTGGCGGCCAGCTCGACGGCGACCCCGCAAAGCGTCGCGGGCCCGGACGCAGGTTCGAATCGTCCGGAGGGAATGCGGCGGGTGAAGCGCCGCAGCGGTTCTTCCTTCTCCATGCCGATCACCGAATCGTAGTCGCCGGTCATGCCGACATCGGTGACGAAGCCCGTTCCGCGACCGAGAATCCGATGATCGGCGCTCGGCACATGGGTGTGCGTGCCAGCGACGAGGCTCGCCCGCCCGTCGGCGTAGTGGCCGAGCGCCCATTTCTCGCTGGTCGCTTCGGCGTGTACGTCGACGACGGCTGCGTGGCAGGCCTCGCCGAGCGGATGGGCCGAAAGCTCACGGTCGAGTCCGGCGAATGGGTCGTCGAGCGCCTCCATGAAGATCCGCCCGAGCACGTTGACGACGAGCAGACGTGCGCCGCTGGCGCTCTCAACGATCGTCGAGCCCCTTCCGGGGGTGCCGGGAGGGTAGTTGGCTGGGCGGACGAGGCGGGACTGACGCTCGATGAACACGAGAGCCTCGCGCTGGTCGAAGGCGTGGTTGCCAAGCGTAACGGCGTCGACGCCCGCGGTGAGGAACTCTTCGAAGATCGCCTCGGTGAGGCCGAAATCCGCCGGCGGCGTTCTCGCCGTTGATGACGATGAAATCGAGCTTCCAACGCGCCCGCAACAGCGGCGCCTGCTGAATGACCGCCGCGCGACCGGAACGCCCGACGACGTCGCCCACAAACAGGAGCCGCATTCAGCGCTCGCTTATGAAGATGGTTTCCCGTTCCGTCACAATCGCGTCCAGGGTCTGATCATGCGCCTCATAAGGCACGGCGGCGACTTCGCAAACCCCATACGCGACGCCGACCGCCCGGATTGTCTTCATCGCCCTCAGGCGCTCGAGCGTCCGGTCGTAGTATCCTGCGCCGTAGCCGATGCGCCGGCCGCGCCGGTCATAGCAGGCAAGCGGTATGAACAGAAGATCCGGATCGACCAGTGGGGCCCCTTGCAGCGGTTCTGGAATTCCCATCGGACCGAGCGCGGTCGGGTCGCCCGGTCGCCACACACGGAAATCGAGGTGGGTTTCGCGCCCCCGCACCAATGGCAGGGCGACCCTGAACTCCCGTTCGGCCAGCGCGCCGAGCAGCGCGAGCGCGTCCGGCTCCTGGCGGATCGGATGAAAGGCCGAGACCACCGCCGGCTTCCACATGCCCGCGAACCGCATCCCCTCACAGACAAGCCGCTCCGACAGCTTCGCCCGGACTTCGGGGGAGACCGCCCTACGGCGCGCCAGCGCGCTTCTGCGGAGCTCGGCCTTCAGTTCGGTATCGGTCGACGTCAAAGGGAAGCGCCCATCTCAGCAGAAGCTCGCGGAGCCGAGACGGTCGTTGGACGGTTGATCCCGGGCGCCTACGTTAGTAGGTGGGCGCCGTGTGCCAAAGCCCACGGGCGAGGGCAGGGACAGCTCCCATAGGGATCGTACGGCCCCGAGGAATGTTGTCCTGACGGACCACCCAGCTCCGCGAGGCGCTAATGTAGGCGCTCGGGAGCCGGATGGCTAGACCGTTCATGCGCCGCGCCGCGCCACCGCCAGCGTCGCATAGCCGCGTCGCCAGGCCTGGGTCGACGATACGAGACCGCGCGCGGCCGCGAGCGCCCCCAGCGTCTCGCTCAGATCGTCGCGCGGGGTGACGTCGAAGGCGGCGAGCCAGCGGCGCAGCGCCGCCTTGAACGGGCTCGGCAACCCTGCGCAGTCGCCGAAATCGACGATGTGAAGCGCTCCGCCGGGGGCGACGACGTCGAGCGCACGCTCGAGCGCCTCGCGCCACGGCGGGATCATCGACAGGGCGTAGGAGATCATCACCCGCTCGAAAGCGACGCGGCCGAACAGAGCGGCCGGATCGAAAGCGGCCGCATCGCCTTGGGCGACGGCGATGCGATCGGCGAGCCCGGCGCGACGGATCGCCGTCTTGGCCGTATCGAGCATTTCGCGGGAAACGTCGAGCCCGAACAAGCGCGCGTCCGGATAGGCGCGGGCGGCTTTGATCAAGTTGCGCCCGGTGCCACAGCCGATCTCGAGCACGGCGTCGCCGGAACGGGGACCGAGGCGGGCGATCGCCTCGTCCCGGCCGATCAGATAATATTTGCGGCTCAGATCGTAGATGTGCCGCTGATGACGGTACATCCTGTCCATCAGCGCCGCGGCGTCGCTCATTCTCAGGCGTCCTTCAGAGCATAGAGGTGGAAGTCCGCCGTAGATCGAGGAGCGATCCTGCCGGCCATATTTGCGGCTTGCCTCCTCGTCATAGCGCCAACGGCCGAGGACGGCCTCGGGCACGCGGCCGGGGAGCAGGCGTTCCTCCGCGGCGGTTCGGAAGATCACCCGTGCGCCGGGCCGCGCCGTGCGGGTGATCTCGGTCCAGAGCGCCGTCAGGTCGGCGTCGTTCATCCAGTCCTGCGCATCGAGCAGCGCGTAGCGGTCGAAACGCCCTTCCGGCTCCTGGCTCAAGGTTTCGGTGAATGATGCGCTGGACGTAGCGCACGCGCCCGGCGCGGTTGCGAACGGCGTCGAAATGCTCGCGTTGCAGATACGGCGGCAGCGACGGGTCAGGCCCCGGCGCGTAGCGGCGTCCGAACGCCTGCCAGGCGAAGTAATTGTCAGCGACGGAGAAATCGCAGGCGAGCCGCTCGACCCGTTGGCTCAGCACGGCCCCGATGCCACGAGGCGAATCACCGGCCAGCGCCTTATATTGGGCCGGCGGAATGCCGAGCCCGTAAAGCGAGGCCGGCTGCTTCATCATCCAGCGAACCAGCGGCTTGTCGAAGATCGGCGCCAGCCGCTCTTCGTACAGCCGCCGCTGCTCGTCGAGTGAGCGCGCCTCGAGAATGACCGATGGGTCGACGCCATGCAGCCGTGCGAGCGCGTGCCCCGCGCCGAGGAAATGGCCGAGAAGCCCGTGGCGATAGAGGTTATGGGCGAAGACGCCGATGCGCCGCCGCCCGAACGCCCGCCGCTTGTCCCAGTAGGCCCGAGTAGTCGCATCGAGCTTTCCGCGCAGGAGCCGGTCGTACACGCCGACGTTCGCCCGCGCATCGGCGCGCCCGAAGAAGCGGAAGAAGGTGTCGTAGTCCGGGAGGTTTTCGAGCGCGCAGATTTTTAGCTGGCCGAGCGCGATGTGGGCGCCGTTGAGGTCGACCGCGGTGACGCCCGTCGGGTCTGCGGTCAAGTACGACAGCACGTTGCAGCCTCCGGAGGCGATCGCGATCACCTCGTGGCCCGGCCCGATCTCGAGCGCCTTCATATCCACGACCGGATCTTCCCAGATCTGCGGATAGACCAGCTTCGAGAACGCAAAGGTGAACATGCGCTCGAGCACGCCGGCGCGCGTCAAGGGCCGAGCCCGGTGCACGGCGGCCTTGAGGCGGGCGTCGGTCGCCTTGCGAACCGCCTTGGTGGAGTGCCCCAACGACTTCCCCCATCGCTTGATTTCGGATCGCGCCGCGCTAGCCGAGTCCCGTGACGGACGCATGACGTACGGGCCTCGACCACGGCGGAAGCGCTTCTCCCGCCGCGAACGGAGTCGCGCCGAAATCTTCGAAAGGGGGGCTGAAGAAAAAAGAGCGGATCGGCTGGGAGGGGGCCCGCCGATCCGCTAGCCACGACAAGAGAACTTCGGTCCGACTTGGCGCTCGGGGGCTGGGGGGCAAGAAAACCGAGCTAACCGCGAACCGATCTTGCGCGGCACGACGCTAAGATGACCAATGCTTACGGCACTCGCTTGTTCGCTTCCTGGCCAAAACAAGGCATTACGCGTAACATTTGTGACAGCTTCGGCTTCCCAAAAACGGCCCTGGAAACCTTGGCTATTCTCTAGTTCGACCGCGATT
Source organism: uncultured Alphaproteobacteria bacterium (assembly GCA_963816065.1). Classification (GTDB taxonomy): domain Bacteria; phylum Pseudomonadota; class Alphaproteobacteria; order Rhizobiales; family Beijerinckiaceae; genus Roseiarcus. The sequence continues at coordinate 95,437 of CAWFJG010000028.1, forward strand.
TGCGGCCCTCGGCCGGGCGTTATTACTAATCGCCCGGCGGCTTTGGCGGCGGCGTCGCGGGATCGGCTTTCGCGGCTTCGGTCTTTTTCGGCGCCGTCTTCCCGGTCGCCCTGACCGGTGCGCTGCGCCTCGCCGGCTTCAGGTGATGCTTGGGCTCCGCAGGCGGCGTCCGAACGGCGCCCTCGAGCGCCCGCGGAGCGTTCGGCTCACCTGTCGCGCTCGCGTTCTCGACTGCGTCCGGCTGGACGCCCACATAGGCCTTGGCGGCCGATGGCGCATCGGCCACAGCCTCAGCCTTGCGTGGACCGAGAACCGGGCCGCTCCAGCCGGCGACCGGTCCGACGAACACCGGCACCGGGTCGAATTCTGGCCGCTCGTCGGAAAGCACGGTGCGCGTTGGGGCGCCGGACGCCGCGACCGCCGCGATGGCGCCGCCACCCCGGCCGCCCGAGCGTGACGTCGTCTCCTCGGTCGCGCCTTCCTCCTCCGCAGCGATCGCCGCGGCGCTGCGATGCAGGCAGACGTTGGCGCGCATATTGGGCGGACCGCCAGCGACGGACGCCAGCGAATTCACCGAGCCTGACCCGCCGCCCATGGCGAAGCCGCGGTCGAACAGATCGGCCGCCTCCTGGTTGCGCAGCTTGGCCGAAGGCATGCCGAGGACGACGGCGATCAGACGGCGGCCGTAATGGCTGGCCGTCGCCACGACGTTGAACCCTGCAGGGCAGGTGAACCCGGTCTTCATCCCGTCGGCGCCGGGATAGCGGCCGAGCAGACCGTTGTGGTTGCGTATGATCTGGGAGCCGAGTTGCAGTTCGCCGATGTCGAACAGGCTCGAGCGCTCGGGAAAGTCATGCAGCAGCGCTCGGGCGATCATCGCCATGTCGCGCGCCGACGTGTAGTGCGCGGCGTTGTGCAGACCGTTCGGGTTGACGAAATGCGATTCGTGCAGGCCGATTTTCTGGGCGTCGGCGTTCATCTCCGCGGCGAAAGCCTCGACCGAGCCCGACACGCCCTCGGCGACCGTCACGGCGACGTCGTTTGGCGACTTCACCATCAACATCTTGAGGGCGTTGTCGAGCGTGACCTCGGAGCCGGGCTTGAAGCCCATCTTCGAAGGCTGCTGGCTCGCCGCGCGGGCCGAAACGACGAGCGGCGTGTCCATTGTCAACCGGCCGGCGCGCACCGCGTCGAGCGCGACATAGACCGTCATCAGCTTGGTCAGCGAAGCGGGATACCAAATCTCGGTCGCGTCATTCTGAAGCAGCACCTGACCGCTATCGGCGTCGACGACAAGATAAGGGGTTGCGCAGGCCACGGATGCGGACAAGGCCAGCGCGGCGATTGCGCTCAGCCGACCGATCCAAGAAACGCCAAACGGCATGCCATCGCGCTCCTTCAACGCCCCGAAGCCCTCGCGGCTCTTAGAGGAGAACGCCGGGAAGCTCAAGTTTCGCCATTGCCGCCGCCCCCCGCTCAGCGGCCTTCAGTTCGAGGCGCAGCCGCTCGCGCCGGTTTGGGCAAGGTTGCAGTCGGTTTCGGGCAGGGGGCCATGCCGCTCCGTGCGGCGATGCGGTCGCCGTGCTAAGACCGCTCGCCGCCACGACCGCGGCGCACCACCACCCTTACGGATTTCGTGACCCCGATCATGGACCCGAGCAATAGCGAGCTGAGCGCGGTGGAGGCCGCCGACGCCCTTATCTGGTGGGCGGAGGCCGGGGTGGGCTTCAGCGTCGCCGAGCAGCCGAGCGATCGTTTTGCGGCGTCGGCTGCAATCCCCGATCGGCCCGCCCGGCGCGCGCCCCCCGAACGCGCCGATTCGCCGAACGCTTCCCTGAGGCCATTCCCTGCGACGCCTGCGTTTCGCGAGCCGTCAACGCTCTCGGGCGCGCCTGCGCCCATTGCTGCGGCCGAACTCGCCGCCTCGGCCGAGGACCTTGCGGCGCTGCGCGCGGCGCTCGAGCGGTTCGAAGGCTGCTCGCTGAAGAAAACAGCGACCCAACTCGTCTTTTCCGATGGCGTTCCGGGCTCGCGGGTGATGTTCGTGGGCGAGGCGCCGGGCGCCGACGAGGACCGGCTCGGACGTCCTTTCGTCGGCAAGGCCGGTCAATTGCTAGACCGCATGCTGGCCGCGTCAGGGCTCGCCAGATCCCAGGTCTATATCGCCAATATCGTGCCCTGGCGGCCGCCCGGGAACCGGACGCCGACGCCCGAGGAGACGCAGGCCTGCCTGCCGTTCATCCGTCGGCAAATTGATCTGGCTGCCCCTGAGATCCTCGTATGTCTGGGCCTCCCTTCCGCCCAGACCCTGCTCGGCATCCGCACCGGCATCACGCGGGCGCGCGGGTCATGGTTTCGCTACCAGCACAGCGACGGCCGCGCCATTCGCGCGATCGCCATGCTTCATCCCGCCTATCTGCTGCGGCAGCCGTCGCAGAAGCGCGCCGCATGGGCCGACATGCGCGCGCTGGTCGCGGCGTTGTCGGCCCCCTCCCCCTATTCCGGATCTCTCAGCGGTTCTTGAACGCCGCCGCCCGCTTTTCGACGAAGGCCTTCATGCCTTCCTTCTGGTCTTCGGTGGCGAACAGGGAATGGAAAATGCGGCGCTCGAAGCGGACGCCTTCCGAGAGCGTCGTCTCGTAAGCCCGGTTGACGCTTTCCTTGGCGGCGTAGACGGCGGCGGCCGACATCGAAGCGATGGCCGCGGCGGTCTTGATCGCTTCCTCGACCAGCGAGGCGGCCGGGACAATGCGCGAGACGAGGCCGGCGCGCTCAGCCTCGGACGCGTCCATCATCCGGCCCGTCAGGCACATCTCCATCGCCTTGGACTTGCCGACGAAGCGGGTGAGCCTCTGCGTCCCGCCTGCGCCCGGTATGACGCCAAGCTTGATCTCGGGTTGGCCGAACTTCGCCGTATCGGCGGCGAGAATGAAGTCGCACATCATGGCGAGCTCGCAGCCGCCGCCGAGCGCGAATCCCGCCACCGCGGCGATCACCGGCTTGCGCGCCTTGGCTACGTTTTCCCAACGCGAGATGAAGTCGCTTAGGAAAACGTCGGCGAAGCTCTTGTCCTGCATTTCCTTGATGTCGGCGCCGGCAGCAAAGGCCTTGTCCGAGCCGGTCAGCACGATTGCACCAATCTCCGGGTCGGTCTCGAACGCTTCGAGCGCCTTGTTGAGGTCCTCGATCAGCGGCGACGACAGCGCGTTCAACGCCTGCGGCCTGTTGAGCCGGATGAGGGCGACCTTGCCGTGAGTTTCGACGAGAATGTTTTCGTAGGTCATGACTGCGCCTCCCTGGACCGTCGCTTCCAGGGAGGCCTAGCCAATTGGCGCCGACATGGAAAGAGCCCGCCGCAGCGCCAGCCGTGTTCGAGCGTCCTGCGCGGGTCCTCTCGATATGCGATCCGCGCTAGTGATAATAATAGTGGTGGTGCGGCCGCCAGCCATAGCGGTGATAGTAGTAGTGGCGATGAGGCGTAACCGCGTTGCCGACGGCCGCGCCGCCGACCCCGCCCACGACCGCTCCGACCGGGCCCCCGACCACGGCTCCGCCGACGGCGCCCACCACCCCGCCGGTGACCGCACCGGCCTGGTCGGCTCGAGCGCCATACGATCCGCCGAGAACCAGGCCGGCCGCCAAGGCCGCCGCGACAATCTTCATGCCCATGGACGCCTCCAATCGGTTCAGAAACGGCGCCAGTCGCCGTCCCGTGAAGTTGAACGCGTCAACAGGCCAATGGTTCCCCGGTCCATCCCGGGCCATGCCGCGAGGGCGCGCGCGCCGCCGAAACGCTGGCGGAACGAGCGAACTCTGCGTAAAAGTCGCGCGTCGCGCGCGGACGCTATTCCCGCCCGTCGAAACGTCGAGGAACGCTCATGTCTTCCGCTTCCGCTTCCGCCGCCTTCGCGAGCCTCGAGACCGCGGAAACCCTCTCCCCGGACGAGATCGATCGGCGCGCCCGAGCTTTGCGCGACCGGCTCAGCCTCGATGAAAAGATCAGCCTGATGCATGGCCTCTTGCCGGTCTGGCGCGGACTTGCCGAGATGACCGCCCCGAACGGCTACAGCAGCCGGGTGTGGCCAGCCGGCGAGATCGCGCGGCTCGGGGTCCCCGGCATTCGCTTTTCCGACGGGCCCCGGGGAATCATTCTGGACGGAGCGACCACATTCCCGGTGTCGATGGCTCGCGGCGCGACCTTGGACCCCGAGCTCGAGGAGCGCGTCGGCGACGCCATCGGCCAGGAATTGCGGGCGCTCGGCGGCAATTACTTTGGCGGCGTCTGCATCAACCTGTTGCGCCATCCGGCTTGGGGCCGCGCCCAGGAGACCTATGGCGAGGACCCACAGCATCTCGGCGCCATGGGCGCGGCGCTGGCCCGCGGCGTGCAGCGCCACGTCATGGCCTGCGTCAAGCATTACGCCCTGAACTCGATGGAAAACGCGCGCTTCAAGGTCGACGTGACCATCTCTCGGCGCGCGCTGCACGAGATCTACCTGCCGCACTTCCGGCGCGTGGTCGCGGAAGGGGTCGCCTCGGTGATGAGCGCCTACAACAGCGTCAACGGCGAGTGGGCTGGGCAGAACCGCGCGCTCCTGACCGACATTCTCAAGCAGGAATGGGGCTTCGACGGCTTCATGATGACCGATTTCATCTTCGGCATGCGCGACGCCAGAACCGCCGCGCTTGCGGGACAGGACATCGAGATGCCTTTCGCCCTGCTGTTCGAACGTGATCTCAAAGGCCTTGTCGAACGCGGAGAGGTTCCGGCGGAGCGGATCGACGATGCGGCCCTGCGCGTGCTTCGCCAGCAGGTGCGCTTCGGCCAGGGCCGCGAGCCTCGAGACTACACGCCCGAGGTGGTCGGCTGCGAGGCCCATCGCAAGCTCGCGCGCGAGACTGCCGAGAAAAGCATCGTGCTGCTCAAGAACGAGGGCGGCCTTCTGCCGCTCGAAGGGGTGCGGCGCCTCGCCGTGATCGGGCGCTTGGTCGACGTTCCCAATACCGGCGACGGCGGTTCGAGCAACACCCAGCCGGCCTACGTCGTCACGCCATTGCAAGGCCTGCGCGCCTCTTTGAGCGGCCATATCGATATCGACTATGACGACGGCGCCGATCCGGCACGCGCCGCCGCCGTCGCGGCGCGTGCGGATGTGGCGCTGGTCGTCGTCGGCTACACCCACGCCGACGAGGGCGAATACATTCCCCCAGACATGTTCGCCGCTTTCGTCCCGACCTTTCCTCCGCCTGGGCCTGAGGACATGGCCTTTGCGCAGAGGATGCAGGCGGGCGACCTGGACCCCGGCCTCGCGCTCGGCGGCGACCGCGAACGGCTGAGCCTGCATCCGCGTGACGAGGCGCTGATTGCCGCGGTGGCGGCGGCGAACCCGCGGACGGTCGTCGCCGTGATGGCCGGCAGCGCCGTAATCATGGAGGCTTGGCGCGAGCGCGCGGCCGCGATCCTGATGCTGTGGTACCCGGGCATGGAAGGCGGCCACGCGCTGGCCGATGTGCTGATCGGCCGTGTCAACCCGAGCGGCCGGCTGCCCTGTGTCTTTCCCGCCCGCGCAGAGGATCTGCCGACGTTCGACCGGGACGCGACGGCGATCACCTACGATTTGTGGCACGGCTACCGCAAAATGGAGCGCGACGGCGCTGCGCCCGCCTTCCCCTTCGGCTTTGGCCTGTCCTACGCGCGCTTCGAGTACGCGAACCTGCGGCTGACGAAAACCGAGCTTGCCGCTTCCGACGTGCTCGGGGCGACCGTCGAGGTGACGAACGTCAGCGATCGCCCCGGCGAGGAGGTCGTTCAGCTCTACGTCGGGGCGATCGGCTCGAAGGTGGAGCGGGCGCCGAAGGAATTGAAGGCCTTCGCGCGGGTGGCGCTCGCGCCCGGAGAGACCCGGGCCGTGCGTCTTGCCGTGCCCGTCGCCGATCTCGCCTATTACGACGAGGGCGCGGCGGACTGGGCGATCGAGCCGATCGCCTATGACGTGTTCGTCGGCCGCCATTCTTTGGATCCAGGCGCTTTGCGCGCGGCGTTCACGGTCGCCTGATCACTGAGGGCGGGCGACCGCGACGCGCCAGGGCGAAGCACCAAAGCGACTGAATCGCTTCAATCAGCCCGCGACCGTCATATGAGAGGAGCGGAGCGACGAAGAAACCCATGCCGCCGCCGCGCCCGCGGCACGGATTGCTTCGCCTTCGGCCAACAATGACGACTGGGGGAAATTGGCGGACTTGTTTTTGCCGAGTATCCCAACCTCGCGGGCCCTCATGACGCGCCGCGGGCGCCGCGGGCCCTGTCGGTCCGGCTACGTCAATCGCCGCACATTCGGGACCGCCGCCATCGACGGCGCGTCGCGCATGTCGATCTGCACTTTCGCGCCCGGCGCTTCGAAGCGATAGCGCGCCCCGCTCATCGGCCCCGTCACCGTCATCGCCGTCGCTCCGGTGTATTCGAACAGCGCCGCCCTCGGTCTTGGCGGCGGGCGCTTCGTACTGACCGCCGTCCCACTGGTGTTGATCGTTCCGCGCGATTGGCCGCAGCACGCCATGGTCGAACTCCTATTCGTCTTCGATGAACTGAGCCCGCGGGACGGCGTCGTCGCGCGCCGCCGTCGCCCGCTCCAGCAAGATCGCCGCCCCTGAAAGGCCCATCCAGACCAGCGCCAAATCGATCAGGTCCCGATGAAGGACCCACGCCACCGGCAGGGCGATCCAGACGCTGAGGCAGTAGAAGCAGTCGAGCAGAGAGCCAAAGACCCCCTCCCCCGCCGCTCGCCGAATCCGTAAGCTCATGTCCCAGGGTCCATCCTCGGCCGTCAGCAGGTGGGTGAGACGCCACACGGCCAGGGCTGCGATCAGAAAGCGCGTGAAATCGGCCATATTCGGAGGTTACCGCAAATTTCAGGGTGGCGGCATGTACGCCGCCGCCCCGGAGCTCGACGTCAGCTCTTCGCCACCAGGCAGAAGCCGACGAACTTGCTGTTGTTCTCCCAGGAGCCGTCGCAACTGACGATCGTCCGGTCGTTGGTGAACAGCTGGATCGTGTAGCCGCACGGCGGCAGGCCCTTGGTGTCGTAAGTCCATTCTCCGGACTTGGAGGTGACCGTGACGGGAATGGCCGGATAGGACTCGCCGTTGACTGCGGCGCCGTCGACCGCGAAACCAGAGGCGGGCGACGGGGTCGGTTCGGCCTGCAGGCTGAACCCGCCGATATGCGCGTCGCTGACCGAATATGTGCCGCAGATCACGTCGCCGATCGTAAAGGTCTGGCAGTTGACGGCAGAGACGCACGGGCCGACGCCGCCGGGCTTATAGCCGGTGATTTGCAGGTCGGCGACCGGAGGCGTCTGATCGAGGTCGATCACCACGCTCTGTCGAGTGGAGCCGTCGGACGTGCAGATGAATGTCCCGGCCGGGTAGCTTGTCGTCTTGGCCGCGTTCCAGGCGGTCACCGAGATCAGATAGGTCCCTTCGCCGACCGAGTTCCACACCGTCAGCGGACCCTGGCCGCCGCCGACGCCCTCGAGCGAAACGGAGTTCCATCCCGCTGGGCTCGGGGTCATCTGCTGCCAGGTGTAGAACCCGCCGACCGCAAACTGGGTGTGCGACGACGCGGTGGGGAAGCCGCCGCCGACCTGCTTGAGGATGCTGATCGGGAATGGATCCGTCAGGATTTGCGGGCTTCCGATCAGGGTGTGGGTCGTCGTGTTGATCTGCTGAACCGTGACCTGATAGACCGGCAGGCCGGCCGGCGGATCGACAAATAGCGGCTGCCCGGGCATGACCCCGTAGATCGCGATCGATGCGCCGAAAGGCCGGTCGCCCGCGTGGGGATTGGCCCAGCCCGACGTTTGGTCGATATGGCAGGGGTCCACCCCGCAGATGCTGGTGAAATAGGGCGTGAAATTGCCGGTCGGATGAGAACTCGCCCGGATTGACCAGAACGGTCGTCTCGAGGCGGTTGCCCCACACCGGCACAAAGTTCGGATTGCCGGGCGGCGGCGCGACATCCCAAGACAAAATGGCTCGTACACTGGCGGTGACCGGTCCGTCCTGACAGGGCTTGCGATGGGCGTTGAGGTCGACCGGCAGGTAGACCGCATAGCTCAGGCCTTCCTTCGGAATCGCGGCAATGTCATGGACATTCGTCGAAGCCGTGCCGGCGTATTCGAAGCCCCCGCCCCAATTGATCCAGAACGCCACGTATTCGCGGCTGCCGCCAAAGCATGGGCCGCCGAGATAGCCGGTTGGAAGCTTGATCTGCAGCGTTCCGACCAGGGCGTCCGGGCCTCCATCCCCTTCCTCCAGCCCGATGCACTCGAGCTGTTCGAAGTCGGTGTTCCCGTTTGTCGCAGCGAGCGCAGCGATGGCGGCGCTGATGTCGACATTGAGGCTGGTGAGATATTGACTCGAAATCGCGAGATTAGCCGAATTCTTCAGCGCCGAGTGGATCTGCTTGCTCAGTGACCTGTGAGTCGGGACCTTGGCGTTAGCGTAGAGCGTCAAGATCTCGGCCGCGCTGAGCGCCTTGGGCGCGCCGAGCTTGATGGCTGCGTCAGGAGCGATGATCGCGGCGACTTCAGCGGGAAGCTTGACCTTCGCTTCGTCGAGCAGAATCGGCAGCGGAATGTCGATGAAAAATCCCGGGATCTGTATTCGGCTTTCGACGACATTTCCCCAGACGGGGATCGCGTTCGGCCCGGAGGTCGGCGCGTTCCAAGACAGAATCGCGCGGACCAGCGGCAGGTTCGCCACGAAACAGAGCTCCTTTTTCGGCTGGATCGGCAGGCGCACCGCATATTCGAGCGGATGCGGGCCGGTGACGTCGTAGACCGAAAAATGAACGGTTCCCTGCGGCAGCCAGGTGGCGCCGTTGTCGTAGGAAAGAAAGAAACTGACATATTCCTGCGAGCCGCTGGTGCAGATGTCGCCGTCGTATCCGCCCGATTGCTTGATCCAGACCACGCCTTCGAGCTGGCTGAGCTCCGGGTTGAAGCCGACGCACTTCAGTTCCTCGTAGGTCGTATTCGATTTGATCGGCTGGACAGGCTTGAAAGGACTGTTGCTAAGATTGCCGAAGTAATTGGGGTTGATCAGCAACTTGTGTAGGAATTTTGCGCGCTCGTCCGGCACCGTCGCTTGTGTTGCAGCCTGTGCGGAAGATTGAGCGGATTGTGTCATATTGGTCATTTCCGTTTCCCTCAAATCGTATTGATGACAACTGCCAGTGAGCTCCGGCGCCTGCGGACCGATCCCGCGTGCGGTCGTTGCTCTTCAGCAATGGTTTCACGCTGACATACGTTAACTCTGTCCGGTCCCGGCGAAGAGATGGCGCCCAGTTTAAGTAAAAATACTTGAATTGGATCGCAGAATTGCGCGACGAACACGATGAAGGTCGCCGAGACACACTGAGAATCAGGCGGGCGCCATATCTTTGTCTAGCAGACGCTCATTTGGACGCAGTGATCCTGATCACAGTTTCGTGATCGGAAACGGCGCCCTGAATTCTCCACGTCGATGAGACAGCGTTCGGCGCCCAAATCCCGTACGCCTTGAAGGGCGGGGTAACGAACGCCAGATTTGATGCGAACAGCAGCCGACATCGTCAATGCGACACGAGAAGGAGTTCTGTAATGGCCGATTTCCCCTCACGCGCGGTGCTGGCTGGAGGCTGCTTCTGGGGCATGCAGGACCTGATCCGGCGCATGCCGGGCGTGCTCTCGACCCGCGTCGGCTACACCGGCGGCGACGTGCCGAACGCAACCTACCGCAACCACGGCGATCACGCCGAGGCGATCGAGATCCTGTTCGACCCGGGGAAGCTGAGCTACCGGGAGCTGCTGGAGTTCTTCTTCCAGATCCACGATCCGTCGACCCGCAACCGCCAGGGCAACGACATCGGCCGCAGCTACCGTTCGGCGATCTTCACGACCGATGACGAGCAGAAGCGCGTCGCGCTCGACACCATCGCCGACGTCGACGCCTCCCGCCTGTGGCCGGGAAAGGCGGTGACGGAGGTCGCGCCCGCGGGGCCGTTCTGGCAGGCCGAGCCGGAGCACCAGGACTACCTAGAGCGCTATCCGAACGGCTACACCTGCCACTTCCCGCGGCCGGGCTGGGTGCTGCCGAAGCGCGCCGCCGCGGAATAGGCGGCGCCAGCCCGCGACCGGGGGACCGGCAGCCGACCGGGAACCGCCTGACATTTGTCGCGGTCTTTCTGTCCTCCGACCCATCCGACGCCGAGGAACGTCTCGACGGAAGCTGCGGCTTGCGGCCGTGCGAGGCGGGCGCGTCGCCGGGCGCGGTCGATGACCCCGCCTCGACCGGTCAGGACCCGGCCCTGCGGCGTTCCGTTGCAAGGCGCCTTCCTTGCGGGCTCGCACACGCACAGAGTCTTGATATCATTGATATTCTGTGTTCTACATACTAAATGTAACTGTATAATACGCGAAAACCGGACAGTTTTGTCCACCTAAGCGCTTGAAATCGCCCGCGCGGCGCCAAGGGCGCCGATCCGTCGGAGCCTGTCTTTGAACTGGCGGCGACCTCTGGATTCTGGCAAGGAGCCTTCGGTTGTGGCGGGGCCCGATCGAGGTCAAGGCGAAAGGGGACGCGAGAGTGCAAGTTGAAGAGACCGCGATCGCGGTGGTGAAGATCGTGACGCCCAAGAAACACGGCGACGCGCGTGGGTTCTTCTCAGAGGTCTACAACAGGTCCGCCTGGGAAAGCGCAGGGTTGCGCTTCGAGTTCGTGCAGGACAACCACTCGTTTTCGGCTGCGGCCGGGACCCTCCGCGGGCTGCACTTTCAAACGGCGCCCTTCGCCCAGGACAAATTGCTGCGCGTCGCCCGCGGCCGTATCCTCGACGTCGCCGTCGACATCCGCAGGTCATCACCGACCTTCGGCCGGCATGTCGCGGTTGAACTGTCCGCGGAGAACTGGCGCCAACTCCTCGTGCCGATCGGCTTCGCCCACGGCTTCGTCACGCTCGAGCCGGACACCGAGGTTCTGTACAAGGCGACCGCCCTCTATTCGGCGGCCAACGATCGTGGCGTCGCCTGGGACGATCCGGACCTCGGGATTCCCTGGCCGCTTCCGGCCACTGGCGCGGTGCTGTCCGACAAGGACAAGCGCTGGCCTCGCCTCAAGGACGCTGGGGAGCTGTTTCCGTGATGCGCATCGCCATCATGGGCTTTCGGGGCCAGGTCGCGACGTCCCTCCTCGAGCGCGCGGGAGACGACGTCGCGATCGTAGCGCTGGCTCGGCCGGAGGTCATGCTTGAAGACCGGGCGGCGGTGCTCCACGGGGTCACCAGGGTTAGGCCCGACGTCGTCATCAACGCGGCCGCCTATACTGCGGTCGACAAGGCCGAGTCGGAAGAATGGCTGGCCCTTCACGTTAACGGGAAAGGAGCTGGCCATGTCGCGGAAGCAGCGGCCAACATCGGCGCGGCGCTGCTGCATCTCTCGACCGACTACGTGTTCGATGGAAAGCTCGATCGGCCTTATCGCGAGGACGATTCGCCAAATCCAACGGGTGTTTATGGCCGCTCGAAGCTCGTTGGAGAAGCGCTCGCCGCAGAGCGCTGCCCGAACAGCGTCATCCTCCGCACCGCCTGGATTTACAGCCCGTTCGGCACGAATTTCGTCCGCACGATGTTGCGCCTCAACGAGACACGCGACGAGGTCGGCGTCGTCGCCGACCAGCACGGCAACCCGACTTCGGCGCTCGATATCGCGGACGCGCTGCTCACGATCGCGCGGCGGGTCCGAGAGGACGATTCACCCGCTCTGCGCGGCGTCTTTCACATGACCGGCGGCGGCGAGGCCAGCTGGGCGGATCTTGCCGAGGCGGTGTTCGCCGAGGCGCATGCGCGCGGCCGGCGCCTGACCCGGGTGAAGCGCATCACGACCGCGGACTATCCCACGCCGGCGCGGCGCCCAGCCAATTCGCGCCTCGACAACGCGAAGCTGGCTCGCACATACGGCGTCGCCTTGCCGGAGTGGCGCGCGTCGTTGGCCGCCTGCTGCGCCCGGCTCATCGCCTAATTCGAAGAGGACGACATGCGGAACGTGCTTGTAACGGGTGGGGCCGGTTTCATCGGCTCGGCGGTTTGCCGCCATCTGGTCGCAGCGGGCGCCAACGTGCTGAACGTCGACGCCCTGACCTACGCCGGCAATCTGGCCTCGCTGGCGGCCGTCGACAACGCGCCGAACTATCGTTTCGCCAGGATCGACATCTGCGATCGGCCCCGGGTCGCGGAAGCGCTCCAGACCTTTGCGCCCGATCACGTCATCCATCTCGCCGCCGAGAGCCACGTCGACCGCTCGATCACCGGCAGCGACGCGTTCATCCGGACCAACATCCTCGGCACATTCTCGATGCTCGAAGCGTCGCGGGCCTATTGGCTCGGCCTTGCCGGTGAAAAACGCGACGGCTTCCGCTTCCTCCATGTGTCGACCGACGAGGTCTACGGTTCGCTCGGCGAAGAGGGGCTGTTCGTCGAGACGACGCCCTACGATCCAAGCTCGCCCTATTCAGCCTCCAAGGCCGCATCCGATCATCTGGTCTCGGCCTGGGCGCACACCTACAAATTCCCGGCCCTGATCTCGAACTGCTCCAACAATTACGGGCCCTACCATTTCCCCGAGAAGCTGATCCCACTCGTCATCCTCAACGCCATGCACGGCAAGACGCTCCCGGTCTATGGGGCGGGGACCAACGTGCGCGACTGGCTATACGTCGAGGACCACGCCCGCGCGCTTGACGTTATCGTCAGTCGCGGCCGGATCGGCGAGAAGTACAACGTCGGTGGCCGCAACGAGAGGCGCAACATCGATGTCGTGCGAACCATCTGCGACATTCTCGATCGCCTACGCCCGCGAGACCGGTCCCACACGGAGTTGATTGCCTTCGTAACCGACCGGCCGGGGCATGACCTGCGTTATGCGATCGACGCCTCCAAACTGGAACAGGAACTCGGCTGGAAGGCCGAGGAGACCTTCGAAACCGGCATCGAAAAGACGGTGCGCTGGTATCTCAACAACGAATGGTGGTGGCGGCCGCTGCGCGAAAAGGTCTATGCCGGCGAGCGCCTCGGGACGCTTCCAGACGCTGTCACGGACACGACAATCGGAGGCGGGGCGTGAAGGGCATCATTTTGGCGGGCGGAGCGGGTACGCGACTGCACCCGATCACTCTGGCCGTCTCTAAGCAGCTCGTGCCGGTCTATGATAAGCCGATGATTTATTATCCGCTTTCGGTCGTGATGCTGGCTGGCATCCGCGACGTTTTGATCATCTCGACCCCGCACGACCTGCCGATGTTCCGCCGCCTCCTCGGCGACGGCGCGCAATGGGGCATAGGCATAGAATACGCCGAGCAGGCGATCCCTAACGGTCTGGCGCAGGCCTTCGTCATCGGCGAGTCGTTTATCGGCGGCAAGCCGGCGATGCTGGTCCTCGGCGACAATATCTTCTACGGCGCCGGACTCGGCGAACAGTTGCGACGCGCGGTGCGGCGCAAGACCGGCGCGACCGTGTTCGCCTATCACGTGCCCGATCCGGAACGCTATGGAGTTGTCGAGTTCGACTCCTCCATGCGGGCGGTTTCGATTGAAGAAAAGCCAATGCGGCCGAGGTCGCACTGGGCCGTGACGGGTCTCTACTTCTACGACTCGAAAGTCGTCGAGATCGCGAAGGGTCTGAAGCCGTCAGCTCGGGGCGAATACGAAATCACCGACGTCAACCGCATCTACATGGAGGCCGACACGCTCAACGTGGAGCGTATGGGACGCGGCTACGCTTGGCTCGACACCGGCACGCCCAACTCGCTGGTCGACGCAGCGGGCTTCGTGCGTACGCTCGAGGCGCGACAAGGGGTGAAGATCTGCTGTCCCGAGGAGATCGCCTTCGACCAGGACTTTATCGGCGCCGCCGAGCTCGAGGCGCTCGCCGACCGATTCGGCAAGAGCGCCTACGGCCAGTATCTCCGCTCGGTCCTCGATGAGCGCCGGGACTCGAAGCGGCGCTGAGCTGCCCGGGTGTTCGCTCCAAGCTCGAGCCCGCGGACTGGAAGCCATTCTGGCGAGGGGAAGGGGCGCGGAAGACGCCTGGGTCGGCAACCGGAAACGTCAGCGCGATTTCGCCCGAGGGTCCGAGCGGCGATGGCGAACTTCGATTGCGACAGCGCTGCAATTTGCTCCGGTATTTGGACATTTGCCGTGCTCCCTCTCGCGCTGTAACATATTGACCGTGTCATCGAATCTCGCGGTCTTCCGAACAGAAGGAAAAGCCGATGAGCGACAAGCTGCGGCCGGACCAACCTGACCTCAACGCCCCCGCCTTGGCGTCCAGGCCGGGCTTTGACCACGACCGTGCTCTTCGGTCGATTGTAACCATCCAATCCTCGATTCCGGAAGACGCCTTTACGGCACAGACGCTGGGCGAGCAGCGGAGCGGGAGCGGCGTCGTGATCCGCGACACGGGACTCGTGTTGACGATCGGCTATCTCATCACCGAGGCAGAAAGCGTGTGGATCGCCCGCGCCGATGGACGCGTCACACCAGGGCATGCGCTGGCGGTCGATCAGGAGTTGGGCTTCGGGCTTGTGCAGGCGCTGGAACGGCTCGACTGGCCTGCGTTGGAACTGGGACGTTCCGATCTGGCGCGGATCGGTGACCCCGTCCTTGTCGCGGCGGGCGGCGGGACAAGGGCGGTGAATGCGGAGATCGTCGGCAGACAGGAATTTGCGGGCTACTGGGAATACTATCTCGACGATGCCATTTTCACTTCTCCGGCCCATCCATTCTGGGGCGGCGCTGGCGCGATCGGATCGGACGGCCGCCTCCTCGGCATTGGCTCCCTGCATGTTGAGCAGACGCCTGAAGGCGGCGCAGCACGGGACGTAAACATGGTCGTGCCAATCGGGCTCCTGCCGCCCATCCTCGACGACCTCCTGACGTTCGGTCGGGTGAACAAACCGGCGAGACCGTGGCTCGGCATCTATTCTGCGGAGCACGATGGCGAAATTGTCGTGGCGGCGGTCTCGGAACGCGGCCCGGCGGCGGAGGCCGGTATTCGGCGCGGCGACGTTCTCGCAGGCGTGGGCGGAGTGGAATTCTCCGATCTCGGCAGCTTCTATCGCAAGCTCTGGGGCATGGGTGAAGCGGGCGTCGAGGTGCCGATCGAGATTGTTCGCGAGGGGCACACACTCGGCGTCAAAGTCCGCTCGGCGAATCGCGCGGCCTTCCTAAAGAGACCCCGGCTACAGTAGCGCCGCAACCCGCGACGAGTTCAGAAGGTCCTCAATCAGCACGAAAGCGGACGCGCTTCGCGTGACGCCCCTTGAGGAGCGACGTCGACTGGGGGTCTCCGAAACCAAGGACAACCCGAAAAGGGCCGCCGCTCCGCGGTGCGTCTTGTAGCAGGCTCAATGACCGTGCTACCTCGCCGTATGACGCATCCTTGATTTGGAAGACCCCCGCCTGTAAGCAGCAGGCTTTTAGTACACACAGATCGTTTCTTGGCGCTGTGACGGCCGTCACACTCTGAATACGAGTTATGCATGGAGAATGCAGGTCGTGCGCGTAACGCGCCCTGTGCGCACCACGAACTCTCCTCAGCGCCGGTGGAAGATCGAGCGGCGGTTGGAGAAAGCCGAGATCGACGCCGAAATTCCGACGAGATGGGGCCCCGTTCCGCTGCTTTATGTGCTTCAGCCGGCCTTGACGAGACGCGCAGCGAAAAAGCCGTCGAGTTCGGAACGCCGGGGATCGTCGCCCCAGAGATGGCATGGCAACGTGCGCAGTTCGCCGGCAGGCGTCAGGCATTCCGACAGGCCGCCAATCTCATCAGCAGAGATTGGCTCCCGACGGACGTCTGGGTTTCGCCGCAGCAGCGCAACGATCTGCGCCGCGCCTTCCTCCGGCTCGAGCGAACACGTGCAATAGACGATGTAGCCCCCGGGGCGAGTCAGCGCGACCGCCTTGTCCAGCAGCAGACTTTGCAACTTCACAAGTCCCGGAAGGTCGGTCGGGCGCTTAAGCCAAGCGACGTCCGGGTGACGCCGAATGGTCCCGGTCGCCGAGCACGGCGCATCGACCAGACTGGCGTCGAATGGCGCGGCATCGAAGGCGAGGGCATCGGCGACAACGATTTCCGCATGAAACTTAAGCCGCTCGAAATTGGCGGCAAGAACCTTCAACCGCTCCGCCGATCGGTCGACTGCCGTTACGACGGCGCCGGCTGCTGACAATTCGGCGCTCTTCCCGCCGGGCGCCGCGCAGAGATCCACAATCCGCTGGCCCGCCCGCGCACGGATCAGCCGCGCAGGAAGCGCCGCAGCGGCGTCCTGCACCCACCACTCGCCCTCGGCATAGCCTTCCAGCTCTGCGATCGGGAGATGCGAATCGAGCCGGACGGAACCGGTGGGAAGCACGATCCCGCCGAGCCTTTCGGCCCAGCCCGAGGCATCGCTTTTTACGCTGAGATCGAGCGTCGGCTCGCAGCGATGCGCCCCCGCGATCGCAAGCGCGGCCTCATTGCCATAAATGGCGCGCCAGCGCGCCGCCAGCCACGCCGGGGTGTCGTCTTCGAGAGGGTGCGAATTGGCAAGAATCAGCGCACGATCGCGCGCGACTGTGCGAAGAATTGCGTTGGCTAGACCCGCGAACGGCGCGCTCGCGGCCTCCGCGCGCGTGGCTCTGACAGCGAGATCGACGGCCGCATGATCGGGGATGTCAAGGAAAAGAAGTTGGGCGGCCCCGACGACAAGAGTCCATTCCAGAGATCCGCTTCGTTTCGGCATGCCTTTTTCGAGTTTTTGGACCAGCGCCTTGCGGATCGTTCCAAGCCGACGAAGCGCAACGGTTGCGATCGAGCGCGCGAGCGCGCGGTCACGCGGGTCCAGACGAGGATCGCGCAGCGACAGATCAGCGGCCATGCGTTCTTCAAGCGGCCGTCCCGTTGTCACCGCCTCCGCGATCGCTCGCGCCGCCGCCACCCTTGCCGTCAATCCAGGCGGTGGCGGTTCGGGGGCGCGTGTGCGGGGTCCAGAATATCCGCGCTGCTGTTTGATCAAACCCGCCTCGCCTCGAATCGGTTCACGCTTCCTTGGAACAATTCTATATGCGATTTTTCAGGCCGGCTCGCGTCAGGCTGTCGCGCAGGAACGCCGTGTTGAGGCAAGGCGCCCCAAAGAACAGCGGCAGCGCGGCACTCTGTGCTTACCAGGGTTCCGAATTGAGGCGTTTCCAACAGGACCGGATCGATCCGGTTCATCATGATGTCGAGCCAGCGCCCCGAGGAAACTCCCCAGTGGAAGTCCAGGAACCACGGTCTTGCCGTCGATGGCGATCGCGCCGAGCGGCCCGGGCCAGCAGGCGCGCACCCAGTCCATGAAGCAGGCGGCGACGCTGCAGGAACTCGAGATGGGCTTTTCCTCAGTCGGAGATGGCGTCGAAGCTGTCGCAATCGGCGATCGTGGCGCAGACGCACAGGAGCAAAACCTCGTCCAGCTTGTGCGCCACGCTCTCCGGAGTTCGCTTGTCCTCGATCCGGGAAAAGTGGTCCAGCAGAAGCCGCAACCGCGAGTGTTGGCCGGCTTGGGAAGGGAAACGCGTCCATGAGCAGGCTCCAAATCAGGAGCCCTCATGGATTCAGCCTTCGGGCAATTCGTAAATCCCGTCAACCCGACGTCGAAGCCCTGCTGTGTTTAGCGAACGTCTTGCTGCGGCGCAATATTTGTGGTAGCGTTCGCGAACGGTTGATCGAATGGCTGCTTCGATGAATCGTCACAATCTGGCATTGGATAGGGGGAACTTCCAATGAAGCGAGTTGCGCTTTGCGTTATTCTCAGCGCCGGTGTGGCGGCGTTCTTCAACGGCCCGGTCCTTGATCCAGCCAATTGGGCCCTGATTCTTGCCGGCGTCGCCGGCGGCGGCCTGTTCGTCGCGCGACCGAAGCCGCCGATCGGTATCGACGGCTGATCCTTTTGTTATGGGCCAACTCGCGCTATCTGCAGCTTAGTGGAGGCCTTGGCGGGTCATTCAGCGCTCTGCGACAGCAATTGTGAACGACCACCGGCTAAAGCCGGTGGCTTCGGGTTACGGCTTAAAGCCGGATTGGGTCGGCCCTGAGGGCCGACGTGCTACACAACATTGAAGTGATCGTCCGGAGTTTCAGGTTTTTGGTCCTCGATGTACTTCTTCCACACCTCGTCCGTGACGTTGCCGCTCGTCGCCACCCAGTAGCCGCGGCCCCACAGATGCTGGCCCCAATAGCGCTTCCGAAGCGATTGATACTCCGACAGAAGCTTGTGCGAACTCTTCCCTTTGAGGTACTGCACCGCTCCCGATACCGACACATGCGGCGGTATCCCGATCAGCATATGTACGTGGTCCCGGTTGATCGACCCCGCGTAGATGATCATCTCATGAGCCCGCGCAATCTCGCGCAGAAGCTCGCGCGCCCTCTGCCCTACGTCGCCGCCCAGCAACCGGGAACCGATATTTCGTGATCCACACCACGTGACACTTGCAGTCCCAAATCGTATGGCTGCCAGGCTTCGCGTCTTGCATAAACCCAGCGTCGCATCCCGGTCGCCTAAAGGCGAGGGGTTTACGGATCCCCGATGTGAGACTCTAAAAGTGGGCAGTATCTTGATTGCTATTCGATTATTTGCGTTTTGAGGAGTTCGGACGAGATTGTGAAGGTTGCGAGGGCTTCGAGAAGATCGGACCATGCGGGGAAGACGACGAAAGTCGTCAGGGTTACGAGATAGGCGAAGCTCATTCGATTTTCGGCCGCCTCTCTGGCCTTACGCCACGGCGGCTCGAGAAGGTCGAGAACCGTATGCCAGGCGATGCGAGCATATCGTCGCAGATACACCGGGCGGAGCGGCTTCACTTGACGGCGTTGCATTCGCAGTCCTGCTTCTCGGCCCCGTCCTGTTTGGGCGATGATCCCCGGATCCAAGTCCGAGGATCGGCGCGGCAATGATAGCTTTCGACCTTGCCGCTGCTGCGCTTGCGCGTCTGGCAATGCGGGCAGCCGATCTTCTGGCTGCAGAAATACTCGGTTCCGTCGAGGACAATGAGCGTTCGTCCGTCGAGCCGGCCGAATGCCTCGCGCATTGCAGGTTCGAGCAGTTGCTCCGTGCGCTCGAAGCAGGGCGAAAGCGGCGCGGGGTCCGCCCCGTCGAGCATGTCCCTGATATAATTGTCGGAGGGAATCTTCTCGATGCCGAACAAGGTCTGCCAGTTCGAGCGCCCTTGCCCCTTCTCCAAGGTCCGCTGAAAGGACAGCAATGACGCGCTCTGCATGAAGGACATGGCGAAGGCGGACAGACCGAAATCCGCCATGGCGATGTTGCCGCTCCGCCCCTTGCGAGGGTCCGGAAACGCAGCGCAAACCGCCTTTAGGCCAGAGAGAGGCGACGCCAAAACCTCCATCCCCAGCGTGAATCATGTTTCCTCAGTTTTTGGGAATCCGAAAAGTGCAGCAACTTTTAGAATTGCTGGCTCTGCGGTGGATCTGCGGGTGCGGCGTTTGACACGGAAATGCAAGGCCGCTAAGAGCAGTTCCGATTTCGTCAGGTTTTAGCCTCGTCGATTGAGCCGTGCGATCCTTTGAGATCGACGGTCCCCGTCCGGCAGCGCGGTTGCGCCCCCGGGCGCGATAGGCGTTGACTATACTGGGCGGACGGACAAGAGCTTGGCGAGACCGAGCGCCTACCTATTCGCTTTTGTCGGTTCGCCGATCGCCGCAAGGAGCTTCCCATGTTCGAGAGCCTTTCCGACAAGCTCTCCGGCATTTTGGACAAACTCACGGGTCGAGGCGCTCTTTCTGAAGAGGACGTCAATGCCGCCATGCGAGAGGTGCGTCGGGCGCTCCTCGAAGCGGATGTCGCGCTCGAGGTCGTGCGATCTTTCGTCGACCGCACCCGCACCAAGGCTGTCGGAGCCGCCGTCATCAAATCGGTCAATCCCGGCCAGATGGTGGTCAAAATTGTCCACGACTCCCTGATCGAGACGCTCGGGGGCGAGTTGCAGGCTATCGACCTCAACGCGCCGGCGCCCGTCGCGATCATGCTTGTCGGCCTACAGGGGGCAGGCAAGACGACGACTGCGGCCAAGATTGCCAAGCGCCTGTTTGAACGTGACCGCCGGAAGGTGCTGATGGCCTCGCTCGACGTGAAGCGTCCGGCGGCGCAGGAGCAACTCGCGGTTCTCGGCCAGCAGGTTGGCGTCGACACGCTGCCGATCGTTCCCGGTCAGGACCCAGTCGACATTGCCAAGCGCGCCGAGGCCGCAGCTCGGCTGCAGGGCTACGACGTTGTTCTGCTTGATACTGCAGGCCGTACGCACGTTGACGAACCGCTCATGGAGGAGATGGCGCAGATCCGCGATGCGGCGCGCCCGCACGAGATTCTGCTGGTCGCCGATGCCTTGACCGGTCAGGACGCGGTCAATCTCGCCAGGAACTTCAACGAGCGGGTGGGCCTCACCGGCATCGTGCTCACGCGTATGGACGGCGATGCGCGGGGCGGAGCGGCGCTTTCGATGCGTGCGGTCACCGGCAAGCCGATCAAGCTGCTTGGCGTCGGCGAGAAGATGGATGCGGTCGAGGATTTCCATCCCGCTCGCCTCGCCGACCGGATTCTGGGCATGGGCGATATCGTCAGCCTGGTCGAGAAGGCGGCGCAGACGATCGATGCGGCGCAAGCGGCCAAGATGGCCGAAAGACTAAGAAAAGGCGCCTTCGATCTCAACGATCTCAGCGAGCAACTCGCCCAAATCGAAAAGCTGGGCGGCATGGGCGGCATCATGGGCATGCTGCCCGGGATCGCCAAGATGAAGGACCAACTCGCTTCCGCCAATCTCGACGACAAGTTCGTCAAGCGCCAGCGCGCCATCATCTCGTCGATGACGCCGGTCGAGCGGCGCAACCCCGATATCCTCAAAGCCTCGCGCAAAAAGCGCATTGCTTCGGGCGCGGGCGTCAATGTGGAGCAGGTCAACCGGCTCCTGAAGCAGCACCGGCAGATGTCCGACATGATGAAGATGATGGGCGGCGCCAACGCCAAACGCGGCATGATGGGCAAGCTCGGCCAGATGATGGGCCTCGGCAATATGCCGATGCCGACGGCGGAGCAGATCGAGGCGCTGCAAAGGCAGACGGGCGGCGGCGGATCGCCCGCCCTGCCGCCCGGACAGCTCGGCATCCCGTCGGCGCCGCCGCCCGGGGCCTTCAGCCTGCCTCCGCAGTTCCCCGGCCTCGGCGGTCCCAAGCTTCCCGGCCTCGGGGGCGGCTTCAGTCCATTCGGGGGAAAGAAGAAATAGACCCGCGCACGGACAACTCCGACCCTGGCTTGCCAAAGGCAGTAAGCACGCGACCCGCTCGAAACCATCTAGTCTGACAACACAATTGAGTTTGAAAGGAAAACGACAATGTCCCTGAAAATCCGCCTCTCCCGGGCCGGCGCCAAGAAGCGGCCGTTTTACCGCATCGTCGTCGCCGACGCCCGCATGCCGCGCGACGGCCGCTTCGTCGAGAAGATCGGCACCTTCGACCCGCTGAAGGCGAAGGAGGACGAATCCCGGCTGGTGCTCGATCAGGAAAAAGCGAAGAGCTGGCTTGCCAAGGGCGCCCAGCCGACGGACCGCGTTCTGCGCTTGCTGGACAGCCTCGGCATCGCCAAGCGCGATGTGCGCAACAATCCGGAGAAGGCGAAGCCGAAGAAGAAGGCGCAGGAGCGGCAGGCGGCCGCGGAAGCCGCCGCCGGCAAGGCCGCACAAGCTTCGGCCGCGTAATCCGGAGGGCTCCGCCTTTGCGCGCGCTCGACCGGCTCGTTCTCGTCGGCCGGTTCGGCGCAGCGCAGGGCGTGCGCGGCGAAGTTCGCCTCCAGTCCTACACGAGCGACCCGCAAGCGATCGGCAGTTACGGACCGCTGACGGACTGCTCACGCGCCAAAGCATTCCTGTTCGAGCGGCTGCGTTCGCTGAAAGACGATATGCTGGTTGCGAAGGTGAAGGGCGTCGACACGCGCGAGGCGGCGTCAGCGCTGAAGGGGGTCGAGCTTTTTGCCCGCCGTGACCGGTTGCCCGAACCGAGCGAGGACGAATTCTACTGCGACGATCTCGTTGGCCTGCTCGCAGCGACGGGCGATGGCCGTACGCTCGGTCATGTCGCCGCCATTGTGAACTATGGAGCCGGAGACATCCTGGAAATCGCCCCTGAGCGCGGTGAAGAGGTTCTCTTGCTGCCGTTCACCAAGAAGTCGTCCCGGCGATCGATTTCAACGCCGGCCGAATCGTGGTGGAGCCGCCGGAGGAGGCCGACGGGGAGGGCTGATCTCCTGGTCCGCACGCGAGTTTCAGTCCGGCGCCGTCCGTCGCGGCATTGCGTCCTCGAAAGAATTGCGCTTTATGCCGGGGCGCGCCCCTTCGGGCCGGTAGCTCAATGGTCAGAGCCGGCCGCTCATAACGGTCTGGTTGCAGGTTCGAGTCCTGCCCGGCCCACCAGAACGCCGTCCGCGGTCCCACAAACGGAAGGGAATGTCGCGTCCCTTCGATTCGGTTGAGCTGCGCCGCCAGCGCTACCAGGACAGGGCGGCCGTCTTGACCGGAGCGTCCCACAGCCGCGATCAGTCGCTCGTCGAGCAATGTGATCGTCATCGAGCAGCCGGCCATGTCGAGGGACGTGACCAGCGAACCCGTCAGGTGGCGAGCGACCGCCATGCCGCGGCCCGCGAGAATGCGTCGGGCGGCGTTGACCATCAGATAGAGCTCCATGAGCGGCGTGCCGCCGAAGCCGTTGACCAGCAGTAGACATTCGCTGCCCGCGGGCGGCGCGAGATCGCCGAGGATCGCGCCCAGCATCTCTTCCGCGATCGCGTCGGCGGAGCTGAACTTGCTGCGCCGGCGGCCAGGCTCGCCGTGGATGCCGACTCCCACTTCCATCTCATCGGGGCCGAGCACGAACGTCGGCTTGCCCGCCGCCGGCACGGTGCATGGAGTCAACGCGATCCCGAACGACCGCGTGCGCTCGTTCACCTCCCGGCCAAGGTCGCGCAAGCTCCTCGAGCGCCATCGACTGCTCGGCGGCTGCGCCGACGATCTTCTCGACGACCAGAGTGCCAGCGACGCCGCGCCTGCCGGTCGACCAGGTCGAGTTGGGAACGGCGACGTCGTCGTTCGTCACCACCGTCTCGATCCTTCGGCCGCCGGCGGCGGCGAGCTCGCCCGCCATCTCGAAGTTCATGACGTCGCCTTCGTAGTTCTTGACGATCATCAGGCAGCCGGCGCCGGTGTCGACCGCCTCGATGGCCGCGACCATCTGGTCGGGCGTCGGCGAGGTGAACACCTGGCCGGGACAGGCCGCGTCCAGCATACCGAGGCCGACGAAACCGGCATGCAAGGGTTCGTGGCCGGAGCCGCCGCCGGAGATCAGCGCGACCTTGCCCTGGCGTCAAGGTCTTTCGGCGGACGAATTTCCGTTCGGCGCCCAGTTCGACGATGTCGGCATGCGCGGCGGCGAATCCGTCGAGGCTTTCGTCGAGCATCGTCTCGACCGCGTTCATCAGCCGCTTCATTCCGCTGTCCTCCGTCTTGCCCGGCGTCTAGGGCGCCGGATTCAATCCTTCAGCGCGGCCGCCAGGCGCGCCAGCTGGCGCGCATATTCGGCCATCATGGCGTCGACCGCCTGGTTTCGCCGGGCGTTCCCCAAATCAGGGACGGTGACGCTGATCACCCGCATTCCCGCCGACGGCTCGCCGGCGTCGCGGCGGCCCGGATGCGCCTGGTCGTAGGCGGCCAGAAACGCCTCGCGCTCGGCCGGCGAGAAGTGGCAAACCTCAAAAATGGTCTCCAGATGCTGGGCCGGGATCGGCATCGCATAGACCGGGTTGACCAGTTGCGACACGAAGGACCGGTTGGTGCCGAGCGCGACGGCGAGCCGCCCGCGCGTGCCGGAAGGGCGATTGTCGCACACCGCCTGCAGCAGGCGCTTGTAATCGGCGACGGTCGCGCCGGGAGCGGCGTCGTTCATGGCGCGGCGTCGCGCAAGTCGGTTGCGGCGATCGCCTGCTTGGCGGCTCCGACGGACGCGGGCGCGACAGACAGCGAGCGCAGGCCCGCGCGCAGCAACGCGCCGATCACCCTCGGCGTCGCCGCCGGCGTCGCCGCAAAGACTGACCTCCCGACCCGTCTCCCGTCCGTGCCGGGCGACCGATGCGATCAGGCGAAGCACCGCAGGGTTCAGGGGGTCGGCGAGATCGGCAACGGCCCCGATGTCGCGGCCGGCGGCGGTCACGTATTGCGTCAGGTCGTTGGAGCCGATCGAAAAGAAATCGGCGTCGAACTGATCGACGGCGATCGCGGCGGCCGGAACCTCGATCATGATGCCGAGCTTGGGGCGACGCGGCGGGAATGTTGTCATGCGCCAGGCTGGCGAGGGCCTCGTCCAGCAGCTTGCGCGCCGGCCTCGAGTTCGGCCGGCACGGTCACCATCGGCAGCATGACGCGCAGATCGCCGTGCGCCGCCGCGCGCGCGAGGGCGCGCAGCTGGGTCTGGAACAGGGCCGGATGGCGCAGCGAAAGACGAATGCCGCGCAAGCCGAGGAACGGATTGCTTTCGCCGTCCACGGTCACGCCCTGGATCGGCTTGTCGCCGCCGGCGTCCAAGGTGCGAATGGTGACAGGCCTGCCGTCGGCCCAGGCGACGATGCGGCGATAGGCCTGGTATTGCGCATCCTCGTCCGGCAGGGCCGCCAGGTCCGTGAAACAGGATCTCGGTGCGCACCAGGCCGATCCCGTCGCAAATCGCGGGATCGAGCCCCTCAAGTTCGTCAGCGGAACTGGCGTTGAGGTTGAGGGCGATCCTGGTTCCGTCTTTGGTGACGGCGCGGGCGCAGACGAAACGCGGCGCTCGCGGCGTTTGCGGTCTTTTCGCGGTCGGCCTTGGCGGCAAAGGCCGCCCGGGTGGCGTCGCGTCGGGTCGAGCACCACCTCGCCCGTCGCCGCGTCAACCAGGGCCTCCCGGCCGGCCATGACGTCGGCGGCGCCGTCGAGGCCCACGACCATCGGCACGCCGCGAGCCCGCGCCAGCATGGCGACATGGCTGGTCGGACTGCCTTGCGTGAGCAGGATCGCGCCCCCCTGCGCCCAGTCGATCGCGAGAAAGCGCGAGATCGGCAGGTCGGCCGCGACAACCACGGAACCGTCGGGAATGACGGCGCTGGCCGCTCCCGGCTCCAGATGGCCGAGCACCCGGTCGCGGATATCTTCGAGATCGGCTGTGCGGGCCGAGAAATGGTCGTCCCCGGCGTCGCGATAGCCGGCGATTTCGACCTCCATCGCGGCCTCCCAGGCGGCGGCGGCGGACTTGCCCGCTCCGACCCCTTCCAGCGCCGGGCGGACCAGTTCCTCGTCGGACAGCATCGCGACCTGAAAGCCGAGCATATCGGCGGCCTCGCCAGTCGCCTTTCCGGCCAGAGCCTCGACTTCGGCCAGCGCTCGCGACAGCGCTCGTTGAAGCGCCAGGGCTTCCTCGGCTTGCGTGCCGGCGGCCTCGCGCCGCGGCGGCCTCGACCGCGTCCAGGACGGCCACGACGCCTTTCGCCACGCCCGGCGCCGCGCTTCGGCCGAACAGGCGAAGCTCAGCCATGTCGCAGATCTGCCGGCTCATTGGTCTGGTCGCCGAATCCGGCGCGAACGAGGGCCATCAGCGCGTCCGCCGCCGCTCCGCGCGCCCGGGCCGGACGTGCGCACATGCAAGACGGCGCCGCGCGGCGCCTTCACCCGCATGACCTTCACCGGACTCTTCGCGTCCACCCACGGCCCGTCCGCCGACAGCGCGATTTCAACGCGGCATTCGAACGTCTTGGCGAGCTGCGTCAGCTTGACCGACGGCCGCGCATGCAAACCGACGGCATTGACGAGTTCCGCGCGGTCGGTCGCCTGCTCGGCTCGCGGTGTGGTCTTTCATCGCCGGGTCCTTCATTGTGGAGAAAGCTCCTCGGCCGTGCGCCGGACGGTCTCCAGCGACGAACCGCCGGACGCTTCCGTGGCCGCCATCACGGCGCCCTCGACGATCGGCGCGTTGCAAACGACCACCCGGCCGCGCCGCTCCGGCATCGAGCATTTCCACCGCCATTTCGCTATTCGTCTCGGCGCCGCCCAGATCCACCAGAATGGCGACGCCGGCCTCCGACCAGGCGCGATCGATCGCGTCCCGGATCGAAGCCACCCCGGTTCCAAGGCCGCCGCCCGGATCGCCGCCGGTGTAGGCGAGATTGACGCTGTCACCCACCATTTGACGCACCATGTCCGCGGCGCCCTCGGCGATCTTGGGCGAGTGCGACACGATGACGATCCCGACATTAGCCAATGCTCAGCCCTCCAACGCCCGGCACACGGACGCGACGATCAAGGCCGACGAGCGGGCGCCGGGGTCCATGTGCCCGATCGAGCGCTCGCCCAGGAACGACGCGCGGCCGCGCGTGGCGAGCATCGGGATTGTTGCGTCCGCGGCGCTGGCGGCCACGATCGGCAGCCGGGCCGACAGGTCCGCGCCGCCTTCCGCGAGCGCCATCTGCACCGGCGCCAGAACGTCGAGCATCGTCTTCTGGCCCGGCTGCGACTTGCCGCGCGACTTGACCGCTTCGACGGCGCTGGCGAACGCGGCAGGAAGATTGGAAGCGTCCGGGGCGATCTCCTTGCTCAGAGCCAGGAACAGCGTCCCGTAAAGCGGTCCGGAGGCGCCGCCGACCTTCATCACGAGCTGCGTGCCGATTGCTTTGAGCGCGTCCGGCAGCGGTTTCTCCGGCCGTCGCTTCGGCGTCGGCCCGCACAGCCTCGAAACCGCGCTTCATATTGATGCCATGATCGCCGTCGCCGACCGCCTGATCGAGTTCGGTGAGTTCGTCCGCATGGGCGATCACCTCGTCGGCCACGGCCAGAATCAGGCGGTGCAGAAGCTCCGGCGTCATGCGCGCACCCTGTCGCCGGCGGCGTTGAAGAAAAGCGGATCGGTCAGGGCGATCGCCACTTCGTCGCCTGGGCCGAGCCCGGAGTCGGGATCGGCGAGGGTGACGAAATCATGTTCGCCAAGATTGACGTGCAAATGGTCCTGATCGCCGAGATGCTCGACCCAGGTGACACGGCCGGAAGCGCGCCGGCCGTTGGCTTTGCTGATTTGGGCGTGCTCGGTGCGCGCGCCGACCGTCGTTGCGCTTTCCGGCATGGCGATCTCGGGGAAAGCGGAGCGCGGCGCCAGGTTGATCGGCGGGCTGCCCAACCGCGCGGCGACATAGATGTTCGACGGGATCTTCGTAAACTTGCCGTGGCGTGCCGACCTGCACCAGCCGGCCGTTTTCGATGACGCCGACCTGACTGCCCAGAGTCATGGCCTCCGTCTGGTCGTGGGTGACATAAAGGATCGTCGCGCCGAGCTCGCTTTGAATGCGCTTCAGCTCGATGCGCAATTCGGCGCGCAACTTTGCGTCCAGTGACGATAGCGGCTCGTCCATGAGGTAGATGGACGGCGAGCGAACCAGCGCGCGGCCGATGGCCACGCGCTGCATCTGGCCGCCGGAGAGTTTCGTGACCCGCTGGTCCAGCTTGTCGGAGATGCGCAGCAGCGTCGCGACTTCATTCACCTTCTGGCGGATCGTCGGCTCCGGCGTCGGCCTCGCGGGCGAGCGCAGCGGGAAGGCCAGATTGTCGAACACCGACAGATGCGGATAGAGCGAATATTGCTGGAACACGAAGGCGACGTCGCGCTGTGCAGGCGAGTCGCGCGTGACATCCTGGCCGGCGATGCGGATCCGCCCCGCATCCGGCCGCTCGAGGCCGGCGACCAGGCGCAACGTCGTGGTCTTGCCGGCGCCGGTCGGCCCAAGCAGCACGACGAACGCGCCATCCTCGATGGTCAGCGACAGATCGGACACCGCGTGCGTCGCGCCGAAGCGCTTCGACACCCCGTCGAGCGCGACCTCAGACATGGGCGTGCTCCATCGCTTGTGCGTGATCATAAAGCGCCGTGCGAATGGCGCTGGCCGGAGGCGGCGTCGAACAGCGAGATGCGGTCAGGCCGGAATTCGAGCCCAACCGAATCCCCGATGGACGACTTTGACATTGGCGGCGAGCCGCGCTTTCGCCACGCCATGCGCGGTCGTGATCGTGACGATCTGAGTGGTGCCGAGATATTCCGTCCCGAAAACCTCGCCCCGCAGCCGGGCGCCGTCGCTCAGGCGCACATGTTCGGGGCGCACCCCGAGGATGAGGTCGCGCCTTGTCAAGGCCTCGCGCGGGGCCGGAACGCTGATCTCGGCCTGACCGACGCGAACGCTGCCCCGACCGGGCTCCAGCAAGTCGTTGAACGTCAGCAGGTTCATGGGCGGCGAGCCGATGAAGTCGGCCACGAAAACGGAGGCCGGCCGGTCATAGATTTCCCGCGGCGTGCCCAGCTGTTCGATCACGCCATGGCTCATGACCGCGATCTTGTCGCCGAGCGACATCGCCTCGGTCTGGTCGTGCGTCACATAGACGGTCGTTGCCTTCAGCCGGTCGTGCAATCCGCGCAATTCGCCGCACATGACGTCGCGCAACTCCGAATCCAGCGCGCCGAGCGGTTCGTCCATCATGAACGCCATCGGCCGGCGCACGATGGCGCGCCCGAGCGCGACGCGCTGGCGGTCGCCGCCGGACAGGCCGGACACCGGGCGGTCGAGCAGTTCGGTAATGCGCAGGATGCGAGCGGCCTCCTCGACCCGCGCCTTGACGTCGGCGCGCTTCATGCCCATCGACACCAGCGGAAAGGCGATATTTCGCCGCACATTCATGTGCGGGTAAAGCGCGAAGAGCTGGAAGACGAAGGCGATGTCGCGCTCCGAAGCGCGCTTGAACGTGACGTCCTTGCCGTCGAGCAGGATGCGGCCGTCGGTCGGCAGCTCGAGGCCGGCGATCATGCGCAGCGTCGTCGTCTTGCCGCATCCCGAGGGTCCCAGCATGACGAAAAACGAGCGATCTTCGATCGACGAAGTTCGAATTTTGCACGGCGACGAAGCCTTGAAAGGCCTTGTGCAGCCGCTCGACGCGAATCTCCGCCATGACGACGCCTTACTGCGGAAAGTGGCTGACGAGGACGAACCCGAGCGTGCCGCCCAGGATCGTGACGAACGAGTAGGTGTAGAGATCGAGCGAGAAGGGCTGCGTCAGCATCAGAATGCCGAGGCCGATGACGCTCATCGCCCCGTTCTCCCAGGGCCCCCGCCGGAACCAGCGCGTCCATCCCGTCCGCTTCATGCTGGTCCGCACGGTCATTTGCGAACCGCTCCGAACGTGATCCCGCGCAACAGGTGCTTCCTCAGCGCGATCGTGAAAATGACGATCGGCAACAGAAACAGCGTCGTGCCGGCTGCGACCGCCGGCCAGTTCTGGCCCCCCTCGCCGATGATGAACGGGATGAAGGGCGGCATGGTTTGCGCGTCCGAGCTCGTCAAGCAGGAGATTGAACGCATATTCGTTCCAGGAGAAAATCAGGCAGAAGATCGCGGTCGCCGCGATTCCGGTCACCGCCTGCGGCAGCACCACTTTTCGAAAGGCCTGCAGCCGCGTGTAGCCGTCGACCAGGGCGGCCTCTTCGTACTCGCGCGGGATCTCGTCGATGAAACCCTTGAGCAGCCAGACCGCCAGCGACACGTTCACCGCCGTGTAGAGCAGGATCATGCCGATCCGCGTGTCGTAGAGGCCAAGCCAGCGATACATCATGTAAATTGGGACCGCGACCGCGATCGGCGGCATCATGCGCGTCGACAGGATGAAAAAAAGCAGGTCGTCGGCCAAGGGCACGCGAAAGCGCGAAAATCCGTAGGCGGCCAGCGTGCCGAGAAAAGTCGCGAGAATCGTCGAGCCGAAGCCGATGATCAGCGAATTGAGGAAGCGCTCGACGACCCGCGACGGACCGGCGATCACCATGTCGCGGTCGCGGGCGATCTTCTCGTACCATGTCTGGGGCGGCGGCAGCTTGGCGATGAAATCGTGCGACTGATGCGTTTGCACCGTGAACAGATCGACAAATCCCTCCAGCGTCGGCGTGAAGAACACCTTCGGCGGATAGGCGATCGCGTCCTCCTGCGACTTGAACGCGGTCGCCCCGATCCAGACCAGCGGCAGAATCGTGACGATGGCGTAAAGGACGACGACGACGCGCGGCGAGCCAGCGCGCGAGCGGCGACGGCTCGGAGAACGGGCGCGGCGACGGAACGACGCTCATTGCTGCTTCACCCAGTTGAGCGCCCTCACGTAGACGTTGGCGGCGCCGAATATCGTGACGAAGAGGATCACGGCGAGCGCCGAGGCATAGCCGGTCTCCCATTTTTCGAACGCGGCGCGCTTCAGCGTGATCGAGACCAGTTCGGTGGTCGATCCCGGGTCCGCCGGAGGTGAGAAGATTGACCATGTCGAACATTACGAACGACTGGATCGCCTGGAAGAGCACGGCAAGCATGAGGAAGGGGAGGACCATCGGCAAAGTGATCGACCAGAATTGCCTCAAGGGCGACGCGCGATCCACCTCGGCCGCCTCGTAGATGTAGTCGGGAATGGAGCGCAGCCCGGCCAGGCAAATCAGCATGACGTAGGGCGTCCACATCCAGGTGTTGACCAGCACGATCGTCCACGGCGCCAGGGCGACGCTCCCGATCATGGTGAACGAGCTCGGCGCAATGCCGGTGAAAAAGCCGATCGAGGTAGTTGAACGGCCCGATCTGCGGCTGGAACAGCAAGGTCCAGAAGTTGCCCACGACCGCCGGGGACAACATCATCGGCAGCAGGATGACGGTCGTCCAGAAGCTATGGCCGCGGAACTTTTGGTTGATGAGCAACGCGAGACCCAGGCCGATCAGAATTTGCAGCGCGATCGTCCAAAACACGAAATGCGCGGTGACCTGGAAGTTCGCCCAAATATCCTCGTCGGTGAGGATGTCGACATAATTGTCGATGCCGATGAACCGGGCCGGGGTCGGCAGGTTGGCCATCAAGCCGGTGAACGACAGCCGGATCGCCCAGATCAGCGGAAAGATGTTGATCGCGAGCAGCAACAGCATCGTCGGCAGGATGAAAAGCCAGGCGATCGCCCGATCCGACAGCCCCCTCACCCGCACGGCGACCGCTGGCGGGCGTCCGCAAGGCGACTCCTTCGGCGATGCCTCTTGCGTGATTCGTCACCGTCATTACCTGCCCGCTTGTGGACCAATCGAGTCTCCTCGGCGGCTAGCGCCGCCGAGGACGGGTTTCTGGATAGAAGCCGGGCAATGCCGCGAGCGGTCAGGAAGGATCCTTGCCTTCCTGCTTGAAGACTTTGATCCAGTCCTTGACCAGCGCGTCGAGCGCCTGCTGCGATGTGCCCTTGTTGGCGACGACATAGTCGTGGACCCGGTTCTGCATGTCGAGGAGCAGCGGGACGTACAAGCGGCTCCGCCCAGAAGTCCTTGACCATGCCCATCAACTCCACGAACGACGGCGCGTAGGCGGCGCTCTTCTTGTAGGCGTCCGACTCGAGCACGGCCTTCGAGGCCGATGCGCCGCCGAGATCGGTCCACTTCTGCTGAACCTCCGGTTGCGCGAACCACTTCACGTAGAGCCAGCGCATCGTCGACATTCTTCGAAGCCGCGACCACGGAAAGCCCCTGACCGCCGAGCTGGGTGAAATCGCCGGCCGGACCGGCCGGGTTCTTGAAGAAGCCGATCTTGTCCCCGCCGACGTTCGGGTCCTTGGCGAGGCCGGGGAAGAACGCGTACCAGTTCATCTGCATCGCGACCTGGCCGGACTTGAAGGCGTCAAGACCTTCCTGCATGTAGGCGTTCGTCAGGCCCGGGGGCTGGCAGCAGTTGAACAGCTCCTTGTAGACGTCCATGCCTTTGGCGGCGCCGGCGGAGTTGACGAAGCCCGTCCATGTGGTAGGGCTTCTTCGGGTCATCATACTCGAAGCCGTAATTGTACATCGCGTTGGTGACGCCCATCGTGATGCCTTCCGAGCCTCGCTCGGTGAAGATATACGAGCCGTAGACCTTCTTGCCGTCGATCTCCTTGCCGGTGAAGAATTTCGAGATTTCGATCAGCTCGTCCCAGGTCTTGGGCGGCTCGAGCTCGCGATTATACTTTGCCTTGAACTCGGCGCGCAGCTCGGGCTTGGCGAACCAATCCTTGCGATAGGTCCAGCCGACCGCGTCGGCCATGGCCGGCAGACCCCAGTAGTTCGGAGTGTTCTTCGGCCACTCCGCATATCCGACGACGGTCGCGGGCAAGAACGTGTCCATCGAGATCTTGTTCTTGTCGAAGAAGTCGTTGAGTTTCACGTACCACTTGTTCTCCGCCGCGCCGCCGATCCATTGGCTGTCGCCGATGATCAGGTCGCATTCGCTGCTGCGCGAGTTGAGCAGGTTGATGAAGTGGTCGGCGTAGCTCGTCCAGGGGACGAACTCGTGCTTCATCTCGATGCCGGTCTGCTTTGGTGAAATCCTTGTCGAGCTCGACCAGCGCATTCGCCGGATCCCACGCCGCCCAGCACATCGTCAGCGACTTGCCTTCAGCCTGCGCCGAGGACGCCGCCCCGAGAGTCAGCGCCAGGGTTCCCGCAGCGCATGCCAGAGATAGATCGTCCTGCTCATCCTCATCGTTCGCTCCTCCTTTTTGGCCGGGCACTGCCGGCCACCACTAAACCTTCGCGTTAGCCGCGATTTCTGAGAAGCTCGTCAGCAGTTTAGTAACTCACGGCTTACTAAGCATGTCAACTGAATTTTGTCGCCCTTCCCGCAGCGACCGACATCCGACGCAACGTCCCGTCAGGCTTTCCGATGGAGCAAAATCTGTCCAAGAAAGCGGGCCGAAATCCTGGCTCGGCGCGAGCCGGGCGCGCCTGCTCGTCCGTGTCGACCGGTCGCGTTTCGCCCCACGCCAGGATCGGCGAGGGGGCGTCTGCCGCCGCAATGGGCTTTCGGAGACGCGTGACGTGCTCTTCGGCGACGTCATCGGCGTGTCTGCGCGCCTCGGACAGGGCACGCGGCTCTACGGATCGCCCGAGATCCGACAAGTTGCGCAAGAGTCTCCTCTGGCCCGGGTCGGCGCCGAGCGAACCTCTGCTTTTCCGGCGGCGCGTCATGCCAACCGAGGGGCATTCTCCTGGCCCCCCCGCCCGTTCGGCGACCGGGGTTTCGACGCCCTACGGTGGAGGAAGGCTGCGCGAAAGAGGGGGAGCCAGACTGCAAGGCGCGACGTTCGAGCGACGCCTTGCAACCTGGCTCGTCCGAATTTTCGTCCCGTTCTCGCCTGCCTGTTCTTGCCTGTTATGGGCCTGTTAAATGCCTGTTACCAGCCTGTTCGGTTGCCTGTTCCGCAGCCTGTTTTCTGCCCGCAACCGGACGGTTGTATACGCCGCAACGCCATGAGATTGCACGAGTTTCTGGATTGGCTCGCCGCCGGCTGGACAAAAAAGCCCCTGCTGGCAGGCGAAATCGTATCGGCGGCGGACCGGGAGGCGCTGCCGCGATCGGGCGGCCGGCTTCAGTTTTGGAGGAGTTGCGACCTCGTCAAAGCATGCTCGGCAGCACCCGGTCGGGCGGTCGATGGCCGTCCACGAACGTGCGGATGTTGACGATCACCTTATCGCCCATGTCGGCGCGGCCTTCGTGGGTGGAGGACCCCATGTGCGGCAGCAACGTCACCTTGCCGGCTTTGGCGAGCGCGACCAGCTTGTCGTTGACCGCGGGGGCGTGCTCGAACACATCGAGGCCGGCGCTGGCCAGTTCGCCGTTCTCCAGCATCCTCACCAGGGCGTTTTCGTCGATGACCTCGCCGCGCGCGGTGTTGATCAGGATGGCTTCCGGACGCAGGTATTTCAGCCGCCGCGCCGACAACAGATGGTAGGTGCCCGGCGTGTGCGGGCAGTGGACCGAAACGAAATCCATCCGGGCGAGCATCTGGTCGAGCGAATCCCAGTAGGTGGCCTCCAGCGACTCTTCGATCTGCGGCGCGACCCGGCGCCGGTTGTGATAGTGGATCGACATGCCGAAGGCGCGGGCGCGGCGGGCGAGCGCCTGGCCGATGCGGCCCATGCCGATGATCCCCAGACGCTTGCCAGTGATTCGCCGGCCCAGCATCCACGTCGGCGTCCAGCCGGCCCAGTGGCCGTCCGGAATGACCCGCGAGCCTTCGACAAGCCGCCGCGCGCGTCGACAGGATCAGCGCCATCGTCATATCGGCGGTGTCCTCGGTCATCACGCCGGGGGTGTTGGTGACGGTGATTCCCCGCCGCAGCGCGCTCGTGACGTCGATATGATCGACGCCGTTGCCGAAATTGGCGATCAGCCGCATCTGCTCGCCGGCCTGCGCGATCATCGCCGCGTTGATGTGGTCGGTGATGGTCGGGACAAGCACATCGGCCTCGCGCATGGCCTCGACGATTTCCGCCTGCGTCATCGGCTTGTCCTCGAGGTTGAGGCGGGCGTCGAACAGTTCGCGCATTCGCGTTTCGACGAGTTCGGGGAGCCGCCGCGTGACGACCACAACGGGTTTCTTCTTGGTCATGAACGCCGCCCTTTTCGCCCTGTCTGCGCCTTTTTCTCCCGGCCCATGTTCTGAAGCATTTGCGTCCACGCCTTCAAGCGGTTTACGCCCCATTAACGCCGCTCGCAGCAAATGGTCCGGGCCGACGTTCCGCTTGCGGCGCGCGCCGCAAGCACGCCGGCCTCTCTATCAGAAGACCGGGCAAAGACAAGGATGGCCTGTCGGCCGTCGAGGATTCCGTTGATGACCCTACGCCCCTGTCCGACCCTTTCGCGCCAATTCGCGCTCGTCGCCATCTGCTCGGCGACGCTCGCCCCGGCGCTCGCCTTCGCCGACCAGGTCGGCACGGTGACGAAACTGCCGCTGCCTCGCTTCGCCAGCCTGAAGACCGACCGCGTGAACTTGCGCGAGGGACCGTCCAAGGATCACCCGACGAAATGGGTCTACCAGCGCGCCGGGCTTCCCGTGGAGATCACCGCCGAATTCGAGATCTGGCGGCGCATCCGCGATTCCGAAGGGGTCGAGGGCTGGGTGCTGCACTCCCTTCTTTCCGGTCGGCGCACGGCTCTGATCACGCCCAACAAGAAGGGGGAGAACGCGAAAGTCTACGCCCGCCCCTCCGAAGCGTCCGACCTCGCCGCGACGCTCCAGTCGGGCGTCATCGTCAATCTGAAGAAATGCGACGGCTCCTGGTGCCGGGTCGACGGCGACGGGTTCAAAGGCTATATCGAGCAATACAAGCTTTGGGGCGTCTATCCCAACGAGACGATCGAATGACGACCGCGGCACCTGGGGAGCATTTGCAAGTTGACAGCCCTGGCGCCGTCTAAGCCGGAGGTTTGGGGCCTTGAGGCGCGACGGTTGCGGCTCAGCACCCTCGTCCGTCTGCGCTGGCTTGCGATCTCCGGACAGACCGCGGCGGTTCTGGTCGGCATTTTCGGCTTCGGGCTCGGCAACCTCGCGATCGCCTGTTTCGCGCTGATCGCCGCGTCCGCAGCGCTCAACCTGGCGCTGAGGCGTCTTTACCCGGTCAGCGCGCAACTCGGCGAGCCCGTCGCGACCGTCATTCTCGGCTATGACATTGTCCAGTTGGCGGGGCTGCTGTTCCTGACCGGCGGAGTGGCTAATCCTTTTGTCATGTTCCTGCTGGCGCCGATCACCGTCGCTGCGGCCTCGCTCACCTTTCGACGAGCGCTCGGACTTCTCCTCCTCGCGCTCGTCTGCGCGACCGCGCTGCTGCGTTTCCACCTGCCTCTCCCCTGGCCCAGCGGAGATAGGCTCGTTCTCCCGCCGCTCTATCTGGCGGGCGTCTGGGCGTCGCTGACGGTCAGCGCGGCTTTCGTGGCGCTTTACGCCTATCGGGTGGCGGCCGAGTCGCGGCAGACGGCGAGCGCCCTGACTGCGGTCGAACTCGTGATGGCGCGCGCCCAGCATCTCTCGCAGCTCGATGGGCTTGCTGCAGCCGCGGCCCATGAACTGGGCACGCCGCTCGCCACCGTCGCTCTCGTCGTCCGGGAGATGGCCGCCGTGGCGCCGCACGACCAGGCTTTCGCCGAAGATCTTCAACTGCTCGAGGAATCGGTCAATCGGTGCCGGGACATCTTGGGCAAGCTGTCGGCGCCGGCGGATCTCACCGGGCAGGCGATGGACGTGTCGAGTCCGGTCGAACTCGCGGAATTGGCGGCTTCGCCGCATCGGCTGCTGGGCGTCTCGATCACGGTCAAGGGCGAGGGCGCCGAGCCCGCGCCGCAATGTTCGCGCAACCCAGGGGTTCTCTACGGGCTCGGCAGCGTTATCGAGAATGCGGTCAGTTTCGCCAAGTCGGCGGTGGAGATTCGCGCCGGATGGACGAAATCGACGGTGACCATCGTCATTTCCGACGACGGTCCCGGGTTCCCGCCAGGCGTCCTGCCGCGAATCGGCGAGCCCTACCTGACGCAGCGGGAGGGGGCGCGGCGCTCGGAGAAGACCGGGGGCGGACTCGGGCTGGGGCTGTATGTCGCCCGGTCGCTGCTCGAACGCTCCCAAGCGACCCTGCGGTTCGAAAACGCGGCGCCGCCATTGACCGGCGCAACCATAACTGTCGAATGGCCGCGGATGGCGTACGAGGAGGGTCGACGGCTCGACAAATAGCCTGTAAGCTTTTGCCATCGGATGGTTTTGTGTTTATTGCAGGCAGAATGGACAAGGACGCCTCGCACCAGTCTACAAATCAGAATCAGAGCGGTGGAGAGACGCTCGACAAGTCGCTGCTTGTGGTCGACGACGACCGCCTGTTTTGCGACCGCCTCGCGCGCGCGCTGGGCGCCCGCGGATTCACCGCGAGGACGGCGATGAGCGTCTCGGAGGCGCTGGCCGCGATCGAGACGTCGCCGCCGGCCTTCGCCGTGATCGACCTCAGGCTGGGCGACGGCAGCGGCCTCGACGTCATGCGGGCGCTGAAGGCCAAGCGCGCGGACGCCCGGGGGGTTATCCTCACCGGATACGGCGCCATCGCCACAGCCGTGATGGCGGTCAAGCTCGGGGCGTTCGACTATCTCGCCAAGCCGGCCAACGCCGACGATGTCGTGGCGGCCCTGATGGCGGGACGGCTCGATGTGCCGGCCGAGCACGACCCGCCGATGTCGGCCGACAGGGTGCGCTGGGAGCACATCCAGCGCATCTACGAGGCCTGCGAGCGCAACGTCTCCGAGACGGCGCGGCAGCTCAACATGCACCGGCGCACCCTGCAGCGTATCCTGGCCAAGCGCGCGCCGAAGTAAGCCCGGCGGCTTGAACCCCCGGCCGGCTGCGCCCGCGAACGGCTCGACTAAATGCGCATAACTTGCGTGTGAATGAGAGTTCCAAAAGCCTACCGGTGTCCCTTTTCCGCCGCCCGCCGCAGCGCGTCGGCCAACGCGCCGGCGGAGGATGACCGGCGGTCCGCCTCGGCGTTGACGCTGCGCACGGCCTTGGCGTCGCCCCGGCCGCCGCCTCTCGGGCCCTCGCCCTCGGGATCGGACAGACGCATGGTCAGCGCGATCCGCTTGCGCGGCGCGTCGATGGACAGGACCTTGACCTTGACGACGTCGCCGGGCTTGGCGACCGCGCGCGGATCCTTGACGAAGACATTCGCCATCGCCGACACGTGAACAAGCCCGTCCTGGTGAACGCCGACGTCGACGAAGGCGCCGAAGGCGGCGACGTTGGTGACCGTCCCCTCCAGAACCATGCCGGGCCTGAGGTCGGCCAGCGTCTCGACGCCCTCCTTGAAGGACGCCGTGCGAAAGGCCGGGCGCGGGTCGCGGCCTGGCTTCTCCAGCTCCTTCAAGATGTCGGAGACGGTCGGCACGCCGAAGCGTTCGTCGGCGAAGTCGGTCGCCTTCAGGCCTGCGAGCGCCTTCGGATTACCGATCACGGCGTGGATGTCGGCCTTGAGTCTTCCAGGATGCGCCGCACCACCGGATAAGCTTCGGGGTGGACGCCGGACCGGTCCAGCGGCTGATCGCCATCGGTGATGCGCAAAAAGCCGGCGCTGAGCTCGAACGCCTTGGCGCCGAGACGCGGCACGTCCTTCAGCGCCGCGCGGGTCTTGAAGGCCCCATGCGTCTCGCGATGGACGACGATCGCCTGGGCCAGCGATTCGCCAATGCCCGAGACGCGAGCCAGCAGCTTGGCGGACGCGGTGTTGACGTCGACGCCGACCGCGTTGACGCAGTCCTCGACCACGGCGTCGAGCGAGCGGCCGAGCTTCTGCTCGGACAGATCGTGCTGGTACTGGCCGACGCCGATCGACTTCGGATCGATCTTGACCAGTTCGGCCAGCGGGTCCTGCAAGCCGCCTGGCGATCGAGGCTGCGCCGCGCAGCGTCACATCGAGGCCGGGGAGTTCCTGCGCCGCGTAGGCGGAGGCGGAATAGACGGAGGCCCCCGCTTCCGACACCGTGACCTTGGTCAGCTTGAATTCCGGATGCCGGGCGAGCAGGTCGGCGGCCAGCTTGTCGGTTTCGCGCGAGGCCGTGCCGTTGCCGATCGCGATCAACTCGGCCTTGTGGCGGACGGCGAGCGCCGCCAGCGTCGCGAGGCTCTCGTCCCACCGGCGCTGCGGCTCGTGCGGATAGATCGCGGTGGTGTCGACGATCTTGCCGGTCGCGTCGACGACTGCGACCTTGACCCCCGTGCGGAAGCCGGGATCGAGGCCGATGGTGGCGCGCCCGCCCGCCGGCGCGGCCAGCAACAGGTCGCGCAGGTTGGCGGCGAACACCTTGACCGCCTCGTCCTCGGCCCGCGTCCATATGCGCAGGCGAAGATCGACCGCGAGCTGCGTCTCGATCTTGGTTCGCCACGCCCAGCGGGCCGCGTCGAGGAGCCAGCGGTCGCCGGGCCGGCCTCGGTCGGCGATCGCGAAGCGGCGCGCCACCGCCAGCTCGAACGGTCCGAGCGCCTTGCTCGCCGGATCGGCGCTCGGGTCGGGAACGAGCTTGAGGTCGAGGATCTCTTCCCGCTCGCCACGCATCAGCGCCAGCGCCCGGTGCGAAGGGATCTTCGCCAGCGGCTCGAAGAAGTCGAAGTAGTCGGAGAACTTGGCGCCCGCCGCTTCCTTGCCCTCGCGCACTTTCGAGACGATCCGGCCGCCGGTCCAGAAATCCTCGCGCAGGCGGCCGATCAGCTCGGCGTCCTCGGCGAACCGCTCGGTGAGGATAGCGCGCGCGCCTTCGAGCGCGGCCTCGGCGGTCTTGACGGCGTCGGGCTTCACGAAGGCTTCGGCTTGCCTCGAGCGGCTCGCGCTCGGGATGGGCGAGAAGGGCGTCGGCGAGCGGCTCGAGGCCGTTCTCCCGGGCGATCTGCGCCTTGGTGCGCCGTTTCGGCTTGAACGGCAGGTAGATGTCCTCGAGCCGCGCCTTGGTGTCGGCCTCGCAGAATCTGGGCCTCCAGCGCCGCGTGCAGCTTGCCCTGCTCGCGGATCGATTCGAGGATCGTTGTCCGCCGGTCCTCCAGTTCACGCAGATAGCCGAGCCGGGTCTCCAGCGTCCGCAGCTGCGTGTCGTCGAGCGCGCCCGTCGCCTCCTTGCGGTAGCGGGCGATGAAGGGAACGGTCGAGCCTTCGTCGAGCAGGCCGATCGCGGCCGCAACCTGCGCCGGCCTGACGTTCAGCTCTTCGGCGATGCGTTCGGCGATGGGTTTCATGGGATCCGAGTCGTTGGCGCGCGAAGCCGGGCTTTTAGGCGCTGAGCGCCCGCCCGGTCAAAGCCGAACAGCCGGTTGATCACAGGCCCGCCGCTAGCACGCCCTCGCGCCGTCGAACGCCATGGGAAAGTTTTCGGGACGGATTGGGCAGGGGACGAGCGGGCTGGGGAGGGAGCCAGACCCCGCCCCGTCGAGCCCGTCCTTTCCGGGCACGGAATCAATGTTTTCAAGGCGCGGCGCCGGATTTTCCGGGCGGTCGCGTCCCGCCGGGGCGGCGAACGGAGGGTCCCCGCCGCCAAGCTTTGCAGCGACGCCATACGTCCCGGCCCGGAACCTGCTCAAGCACAGGCGGAGGTCCATGCGACCCGTAGCGCTCCGTAGCAGCCTCAGATTGAGGTCGGGAGTGGAGAGCGGGTCGGCTGGAGCGGCCTCGGCGGTCTGAGAGCTCAACCCAATCCCGGGCGCGGATTCAATATTTTCAAGGCTTTGCGGTGGATTTCCCGGGCGCTCACGACGCCCACGCTCGGGGCTGCACGACAGAGGGTGTCCATCGTCATCGCCAGCGAAGCGTGGCGATCCGGAAGCCGCAGGGCTCCCCTGGATCGCCACGTCGCCCTCCGGGGCAGGCTCAACCCCGCGCCCCAATTCAATCTTTTCAAGGCTTTGCGCCGGATTTCCCGGGCGCTCACGACGCCCACGATCGGGGCTGCGCGACAGAGGGTTTGCGTCGTCTTGCAGCCCGAACTCCGCCCGGCAAACCCACGCGATCCCAAACGCCGAGGCTCCTTCGACAGGCGCCTCGAGCGCCGGAGCCCCGGCCTGTGACCCCCGGGCGATTCGGAGAGACGCGTTTGGCCGGGCCCATTCGGCGGCGCAGGCGCCGCCGTAGCGGTCGAGCTCGCGCACGATCTTGACCACCTGGTCGACAGCCTTGAGGTTGGTCGGCGACATGGCGCTGAAGGCGATGAGCAGCGCCTCGTTGAGACGGCCGTACTGAATGGCCACGAACTCCTCGGGCGGGTGCGGCATCCGGCGCGCGAGGATCTCGCGAATGATCGCCCGCATCCGCTTTTCGCCCAACCCCACCCGGGCGGCGATCTCGACCACCGAAACGCCGCGGTTGAGATAGTCGACGATCAGCTGTTCACGCTTGAACTTCGCCAATCGCGCGGCGCGCGCCTCGGCGGGCGGGCTCAAGGCGGCGGTCGGCGCGGCTTCTTCGAGGGGATCGGACACGGCGGGCATTCTACTTCTGATTTGGAGAACAGTAACGCACAACCGTTCGCATAGCAAGAAAATGTCGCCCTGCCGCCGGCGAAATGACGCGACCGGCATCGGCAGGAGAAGGTCGACGTGGGCGCCGCCGCTCCCGGCATGGGTGACGGCATCCGCACAAGTCGATCTGTCTTCGAGTCTCGAGCCGTCGCGCGCCTCATTCTCCGCAAAGCGGGGAAGAGCGTGCGCCGGCGAAATAGACCAGGGTGGCCAGGAGGGCCGGATGAGGCGCGGAAAGCAGGGATGGCGCGTTGAAGGCCCGGCAATTCGTCGCGCAAGCGGCGCTGTAGGCAGTAGAATGCAATCGCGGTAGCGCGTTACTGCGCGCCCTCCGCACAGAACCG
>CAWFJG010000029.1:0-660558 GCA_963816065.1 uncultured Alphaproteobacteria bacterium
GTGAAATGACGCGACCCGCGTGGGAGGAAAAGGTCGACCGGCTCGGAAGCCGCCTCCGGGATGGCGGCGGGGTGAAGGGCCTTGGCGATTGGCCGCCGACACTCGCCACGCGGATTTATCCTGCTCTACTCTCCGCATAGCCCGTCGCAGCACGGGCGTCTTCGGCGCCCTGTGCGGCGAGAAGGGACTTCGCCCCCCGGCCCGCTTTTCGTTTTCAGTGCCCCCAAACGCCCGTCAGCGTCGCTTTCGCCAGCGTGTGGAAGTGAAGGTTGAAGCCGACAACCGCGGCCGAGGAATTTTCGTCGGCGCCGGG
Source organism: uncultured Alphaproteobacteria bacterium (assembly GCA_963816065.1). Lineage (GTDB taxonomy): Bacteria > Pseudomonadota > Alphaproteobacteria > Rhizobiales > Beijerinckiaceae > Roseiarcus. The sequence continues at coordinate 314 of CAWFJG010000029.1, forward strand.
CTTGTCCGTGTCCACCGCGAAGATGGTGAAATGATAATGGTGCGGCTTGTCGCCCTTGGGCGGGCACGGACCGCCATAGCCCGGGACGCCCCAATCGGTGCGGCTCTGGATGGCGCCCTTCGGCGCAGCGTCGCTGCTCGGGAGTCGCCGGCGCCCTTCGGCAAGCTCATCACGTCCGGCGGGATGTCGAACACGACCCAGTGCCAGAACCCGCTCCCCGGTAGGGGCGTCGGGGTCGTAGACGCTGAGCGCAAAGCTCTTCGTGCCCTTCGGGGCGTCCGACCAGCTCAGCGCCGGCGAGATGTTCTTGCCGCCGCAGCCGCCATAGACCTGCTCATCCGCAATGCGTCCCGGCTTGATGTCGGGGCTCGTCAAAGTCAGCGCCTGAGCCGCGCCGCATACACAAGGAGCGCGGCCAACGACACTGCAAATGCTCTTGTCGACACAATTTACTCCTCGGAGTTTTGCACGGGCGCCTGTTCGAGCACACGGAAGTCCGCAACCCGGACGATCTCATGACAACACGGGCCGCCCTTGCAAATCAACTCTTCGAATCCCCAACTCCGCGACCTTTGAGCCCGCCGGCGTGACGGCGAAGGGTTGCAGTATTAACGCTGGCGTGCCGGGAGGAAGCTAATCGGTGCGCCATCCGTGCATCGGCGCCACGCGCGCTACAACTCGGCTGCAACGGCAGGAGCGCGCAAAAAAAGCGGTCGCTCGCAGGCAGCTTGGCGAACCGGTCATGACCGACCCTTTGCTGCCTTCTCGGTCGGTCCCGCGACGTCGCGACGCGACGAGAGCGCACAACAGGCCGTTCAGGTGGTTTGGCTATTTCCCATCGACACGCAACAATCGTCAGCCCCTTGACAGCATCCCTGCCGTTGCCGCGTGTTGACCCCCATTCGAGATAAACGCCGGGGTGCAGTTATGGCAGATCAACCGTTTTGGATGCACAGTCCAGCGCAGTCTGCGTCGGCATTGGGCTGCGGGGTCGCGGGCCTGACATCCTCAGACGCCCTTTTGCGTCTGACGAAATACGGTCGCAACGCGGACGCGCAGGTGCGCGAATCCGGACTGATCGTCTCCGTTGGCCGCAGGCTGCTCGAGCCCATGTGTTTGGTCCTGATCGCCGCAGCAATCGTGTCAGCTGCGACAGGCGATGCGTCGAGCGCCGTGATCATACTCATCATCCTTGGCGTGTCGGTGGCGTTGGACACTGTGCAGGAAGGCAGCGCCAAGCGGGCAGCCGAAGCGCTGCGCCAGTCCGTTGCGCTGAAAGCGCATGGTCAAGCGCGATGGAGACATTCGTGTCCATCGACGCAGAGACCGTGGTTCCCGGCGACGTCTTCCGCGTCGGCGTCGGCGACATCATTCCCGCCGACGCAATTGTGCTGGAGGCCAACGCCTTCTCCGCCAACGAGGCGGCGCTGACGGGCGAACCATACGGCGTCGTCAAACGGCCGGGCGAGGCTAAGGGACAGACCCCCGCGGAAGCCAGCAACGCGCTTTTCCGCGGAGCCGTGGGCCTGTCCGGCGACGCGGTGGCGTTGGCCGTGGGAACCGGTGCGAACACGTTGTTTGGCGAGGCGGCCAAGTCGCTGAACGCCGCCGCCGAGATTTCGCCGTTCCAGCTCGATCTGAGGCAGCTGGGGCTCCTTGTGGCGCGCGCGACCGGCGTTCTGGTCGTCGGCGTCCTGGCGGCCAACGTCGCCTTCGGCCGACCCCTGATCCAGTCGCTGATGTTCTCCGTGGCGCTCGCGGTGGGGCTAACGCCCGAACTCTTGCCGATGATCACCACCGTCACCCTGTCGCGCGGCGCGGTGCGGATGGCGCGCAAGAAGGTGATCGTCAAGCGCTTGTCGGCGATCCACGATTTGGGCGCGATGACGGTCTTGTGCACCGACAAGACGGGCACGCTCACGTCCGCCCAGATCGAGTTGGCCGGGTCCCTAACGCCGGACGGCAAGACCAGCGACCGGCCGGCGATGCTCGCTGCCGTTTGCGCGCGGCTCGGCGGCGACAACGGATCGCTCGACAACGCGCTGACGAAGGCCCGGCCCGACGCCCACAACGGTTGGACCAGGCGCGGTCTTTCCCCGTTCGACTACCAAAGACGGATGGGTGCGGTGCTGGTCGACGGGCCGGAAGGTTTGACGTTGATCGTCAAGGGCGCGCCCGAGGCGGTGATGGAAGCCTGCGCCAGCGCCGGCGGAGCCACTTTCGACGCGGCGGCGCGCAAGGCTGCGTTGGCGCGCGTGCAAGACCTGGCCTCGAGCGGCCTTCGCGCCGTGGCGGTCGCCTCACGGCCGTGGACAGGCGCGCCGCGCGATCCGACGTCAAACGACGAGACGAACCTGGCGTTCGAGGGGCTTTGCACCTTCGCCGACCCGCCCAAAGCCACTGCGCCGGCGGCTGTGGCGCGGCTCGCGGCTGCCGGCGTTCGGGTGGTGATCCTGTCTGGCGACGACCCTCTGGTCGTCGGACGTCTGGCCAAGATCGTCGGGCTCCGCGCTCAGCAAGCAATCGCTGGGGCCGACCTGCATGTGCTCTCGACCGACGCCCTGCGGGTGCAAACGCGCGATACCGACGTCTTCGCTCGGCTCTCTCCCGACCAGAAAGTGCGGATCGTCCATGCCCTGCGTGACGCCGGCGAGATTGTGGGGTTCATGGGCGACGGCGTCAACGACGCGCCGGGCATCAAGGCCGCGGACATCGGACTGTCGGTGGACGGCGCCACGGGCGTTGCGCGGGCGGCGGCGGACATGATCTTGCTGGATTCCGATCTGGCCGTGGTCGCCGACGGGGTCGAGGAGGGCAGGCAAACCTTCGCGAACATTCTCAAATACATTCGCATGGGCGCCAGTTCGAACTTCGGCAACATGCTCTCGATGGCGGCGGCGTCGCTCTTCCTGCCCTTCCTGCCGATGCTGGCTACCCAAATCCTGCTGAACAATCTGCTCTATGACGTCTCGGAGATCGGCATACCCTTCGACAACGTCCGCGCGACGGACATCGCCCAGCCACAGCGCTGGCGGATGCAGGATATCATGCGGTTCGCGGGGGTGATGGGTCCACTGTCTTCGGTGTTCGACCTCGTCACCTTCGGCGTACTCTTCCTTTGGTTCCAAACAGGTCCCGAAGTGTTCCGAACCGGCTGGTTCGTCGAATCCATCGCCACGCAAACTCTGGTCATCTTCATTATCCGCACGCGCGGGCGTCCATGGCGGGACCTGCCCAATCCCATCCTGACGATCACGACGCTGACGGCTCTGGCTTTAGCCTTAGCCATCCCGTTCTCTCCATTGGGGGAGTGGTTCGGATTTCACGACTTGCCGCCGCTTGTAGTATTCGTGTTGGCAGGAATCGTGGTGGTCTATCTTGTCTGCGCGGAACTGTTCAAACGCCTGGCGATCACCAGCAGTCGGCTAAAGGCCGGACCGGGCAAGTCGATCGGCCTTCAACTCTGACCGGAGAGCGTTTCCAAGAACATGCGATCCGACGCTTCCGGCCGGTCTGCGTATTTTCCGAGGGCGCCAGGGTTAAGTCGGCTACGTCGGAAGCACTCAACCAGACCACTCAACCTTGGCTTCCGGCGCCGGGTCTGGCTTTGATCACGCAGCGACGCGGGTCGTCTTCCCCGCGTTGGCTGCCCTCACATGTGCGGTCCGTATACGCCCATCCCACCTACCAGCCAAAGCACTATGAGAACGATCAAGACAATCGCGAGGACGCCGCCGAGCCCCGTAGTTCCATAGCGACCGTGCGCATAGTATCCACCACCGCCGCCGAAAATCAAAATCAGCAGGATAACGATAAGAATGGTGCTCACGCTATACCTCTCTCTTCGCTAGGCCGCAGACCATGAGTCGGCGGCTTAGAGCTTTCCAGGGCTATGGCGCTGAGGAGGAGCCAACTACTTCTTTACAGCGTCCCGCACAGCGTCTTTCAGGCCGCCAATGGCGTTTTGTAACTTGCCTTCAGCCTTGTCAGCCTTGCCCTCGGCCTCCAATTTGGAGTCACCGACCACCTTGCCGATCGTCTCCTTTACGGCGCCCTTGACCTGCTTCGCCGATCCCGCGACACGGTCCTTGTCCATGACTTCCTCCTCTCAAAACGACCGTCATTGCGTGTTCAACCCAATGTCCGGCCACTTTCACACTTAAGGATACTGCTCTTTTTCGCAGCGGTGATTGATTCAAATCAGTCGGGGTCCTCATTGCCTGGAAAGCAGGTCGAACTCCGGCCTCCGCGATGTTTTCCGGGCGCCTCGACCGACGCCCGCTCGGGGCGGAGAGGCAATGCCCGCTTACCTGTCCACTTGGGCCGTTCAAGATCGCGATTTGCAACGGAAGCAATACGTCGACACCAGCCCTACGCCGCGCCGGTCGAGTCCGGCCGCCAGGTAGGGACCCAAGCGTCGGGTTTTGACCACTCGCCCACACCTCCCCGTCCGCCCGATGGAAGACCGGCGGCGGGCCTGCTACAACGGGCGGCGTTCAGGGGAACGACCGATTGCGGAGGGGCGGAAGGTTATGACCATGCTCGACGAGGCGCTCTCTGCGATCGACGCCGACACCGGGCCGGCGCTCGGCCGGCTGTTCGACTTCCTCAAGATTCCCTCGGTTTCGGCCGCGCCCGACCACTACCCCGATTGCGAGCGGGCGGCGGACTGGCTCGTCGCCGAACTCACCGCGATCGGATTCGAGGCGGCAAAGCGCCCGACCGCCGGGCGTCCGATGGTGGTCGGCCATATCAAGGCCGCCCGGCGCGAACTCGCCGCACGTGCTGTTCTACGGCCATTACGACGTCCAGCCGGCCGATCCGCTCGATCTCTGGCGTTCGCCGCCGTTCGAACCCAGGCTCGAGGCGGGGCCGCGCGGCGAGCGGATCGTGGCGCGCGGGGCCTCCGACGACAAGGGGCAGCTGATGACCTTCCTGGAGGCTTGCAGAGCCTTCCAGCAGTTTGGCGGACCGCCGTGCGCGGTGACGGCGCTGTTCGAGGGCGAGGAGGAGACAGGGTCGCCGTCGCTGGCGCCCTTCCTCGCAGAGAACGCAAAGATGCTGAAGGCCGATGTCGCGCTCGTCTGCGATACCGGCATGTGGAACGCCTCGACGCCGGCGATCACCACTGCGCTGCGCGGAATCGTCGCTGACGAGGTGATCCTGACCGGCGCCAACCGCGACCTGCATTCGGGCGTCTATGGCGGCGCCGCCGTGAACCCGATCCACGCGCTCGCGCTGATCCTCGGCGCGCTGCACGACGACAAGGGCGCGGTCGCCCTGCCAGGCTTCTACGACGGCGTCGAAGAGCTGCCTCAGGACATCAAGGAGCAGTGGGACGGGCTCGATGTCGACCCCCGGACGTTTCTCGGCGACGTCGGCCTGACGACGCTCGCCGGCGAGCGCGGCCGAACGCTGCTCGAGCAGGTGTGGTCGCGCCCGACCTGCGAGGTCAACGGCGTCGTCGGCGGCTACACCGGCGTCGGAATGAAGACCGTGCTGCCCGCCAAGGCGAGCGCCAAAGTGTCGTTCCGGCTGGTCGGCGCCCAGAACCCGGAGCGAATCGTCCAGTCCTTCCGCGCCTTCGTCGAAGCGCGGCTGCCGCCCGACATCAAGGCCGAGTTCATCGGCCACGGCGGCAGCCCGGCGATCACCCTGCCGGTCAAGAACGAGGCGCTTCGCCGCGCCCGGCGCGCGCTCGAGACCGAATGGGGCAAGCCAGCCGTGCTGATCGGCTGCGGCGGATCGATCCCGATCGTCGGCGCGTTCAAGCGCGAGCTGAACATGGACAGCCTGCTGGTCGGCTTCTCGCTCGAAGACGACGCCATGCACTCGCCGAACGAGAAATACGAGCGGACATCGTTCATAAAAGGCGCCCGGTCCTGGGCGCGCATCTTGGCGGCGCTAGCCGCCTGAGGGCGAGCGACGGCGCCGGCCGCTCGCGTGGCCAAGCCGTCGTTCTGCTGGACTGAGTTGAGGCAAAGGGGCAAGACTCAGGGCTCGCGCCAATCCCGGCGGAGGGAGGGAGTTCATGGCCGTCTGGTCGCAGACCACGACCTATCTCGACGGTCAATGGCTCGCGAGGGCAATCCCCCGATCGTCGGCCCGCGCACGCATGCTTTCTGGCTCGGTTCGAGCGTGTTCGACGGCGCCCGGGCCTTTGAAGGCGTCGCGCCCGACCTCGACCGGCATTGCCAGCGCGTCAACCGCTCCGCCAGGGCGATGGGGCTCGAGCCGACGATGAGCGCCGAGTCGATATTCAGTCTCGCGCAGGAAGGAATTCGGAAGTTCCCTGCGGGCGCGGAGCTCTACATTCGTCCGATGTACTGGGCCGAGGAGAGCGGACACAATTCTGCCGTGCCGCCGGACCCGGGTTCGACCCGCTTTTGCCTGTGCATCTACGAGGCGCCGATGCCGAAGCCGACCGGCGTCTCGATCACCCGTTCGCCCTTCATGAAGCCGCTCGCGATCACCATGCCGATCGAGGCGAAGGCCGGCTGCCTCTATCCGAACAACGGCCGGGCGCTGATCGAGGCCCGCTCGCGCGGCTTCGACAATTGCCTTCTGGCGGACATGCTCGGCAATGTGGCGGAACTCGCGACGGCCAACGTCTTTTTGGCCAGGAACGGCGTGGTCATGACGCCGATCGCCAACGGATCGTTCCTCAACGGCATTACACGGCAGCGCGTCCTGCAGTTGCTCACCGCCGACGGCGGCGACGTTCGCGAGGCGACGTTGAGTTTCGCGGACTTCGAGGGCGCCGACGAGATTTTCGCCGTCGGCAATTTCGGCAAGGTCATGCCGGTCCGGCGGATCGACGGGCGCGATCTCCAGCCGGGCCCGGCTTTCCGTCGGGCGCGCCAGCTCTACTGGGACTTCGCCCATTCGGGCTGAGCGGGCCGCGCGTTCGGGCGCAGAAAGGGAAGACGCATGCCGACGCGGTTGACGGTCCGGCTCGATTTCGAAGCCGGACGCAGGCTCGGAGCGGGCAAGATCGCGCTCCTCGAAGCGATCGACGCAACCGGCTCGATCTCGGCGGCGGGACGGGTCCACGCCATGTCCTACCGGCGCGCATGGCTGCTGGTCGACGAGCTCAACCAGCTTTTCGCCTTGCCTCTGGTCGCCGCCCACCACGGCGGGGCGAAAGGGGGCGGCGCGGAGCTGACCGACGAAGGACGGCGAATCGTCGCGCTCTATCGCGGGGCGGAGGCCAAAATGCGCGCGGCCGGCGAGGCCGACATCGAGGCGATCGAAGCGATGCTCGCCCCGCTCGCCGAGTCCGCGCGGGCGTGATGGGCGGTCGCGCCTGGATGGCGAAGGCGATGCAACCCGACCAGACGGGGTTCGCCCCCTCGCCGGCGCCGCCTGTTCTTTGCCTGTTACGCGCCTGATCGGCGCCTGTTCCGCTCGCCTGAATGGCCTGTTCCTTCTCGGCTCCAGGCCGCAACCGGCGGATTGCACCCTCGGCAACTGCTTGATTTAGCCTAGCATTTCCGGGTCATGCGGCCGTTGCGCAAATAAAGCCCCCTGTTTATCAGGTCTTGGCGGACGTGCGGGTGGAAGACGCGGCCCGGCTTCCGGCCGGGCGAAGCCGGGCGCGGACGTCAAGGCGGCGCGCCTCCCGACGATTGCGGCCGGCGATCCGGCAACTTGAGATAGCGATTGACGAAAAAGATCCCTATAAACAGGGACCCGTACCGGTTTTTCGAAGCTCCCGACGAGGCTCATGACCCCGCTCACCCGCGCGATTGTAGTCGGACTGACGACCTTTGCTGCAAGCGCCCTGGGCATGGCGCTGCAGGACCTGGTCGCACCGGACGTGCTGACGGCGTCCAAGGGCGCCGTCGGCGCCATGATCGGGCTCGTGTCGCTCCTGCTCGCGCTGGTTCTCGGCCTCCTCGTGTTCACCGCCTTTTCCGTGTTCACCTCCCAGCAATCCGAGGCCTATTCGCTCGGACCCGTCGTCGCCGACATCGACCTCGCGCTCGAACGCTATGGACCGGAGGGGGCCAGTGGACGTGCGGGACTCCGCGCAACCCTGGAGCGGTCGCGTGTCCGGTTCTTCGGCGACGCCGAGCACGGGCCGCGGCCGTACACCTTCGAGGAGATGAAAGCGATATTCGCCGGCCTCGACGGCTATTTCGACAGCCTCGAGCCGGCGACCGACAGGCAGGGGCGCCTGCTCGACAAGGCATGGGACCTGGCGCGGAAATACCAGGATACCCAGATGCTGATGACTCGTCAGCTTGCAAGCCCCTTCCCGCCCCACGTGCTGACCATTGTGATCTGCTGGGCTGCCGTCCTGTTCCTCGGCAACGGGCTGGTGGCGCCGCCGAACGCGGTCACGGTCGTCGCCGATCTGGCCGGCGCGATCTCGATTGCGACGGCGATCTTCTTGATCCTAGAGCTCAGCAGTCCCTACACCGGGCTCATCCGCATCTCGGCCGCCGGCGTCGACAACGCGTTGCGCGTCCTTGGCGAAATCGCCGTCCCGGCCCGCGACGAGACGAGCCGGACGCAGGACGTACGAACGGCCGCGTAAGGGAAACGAGACGCGATCAACCCGCGGCCGCTTTTCTGGCCGCGAGGATTACTGGCTTCGGTGGCCATTTTATCGGCGCCGGATTGGCGTTGGAAACGTTGGTGGGTTGGAAGCGTTGGTGGGTTTTGCGCGTGCGGGTCGCGCGCCGGTAGCCGGAGCGTGCAATGAACGGGACCGTTCACATCGAGAAGCAGGATTTGGGTCGCGGCGGCCGGTATGTGGCGCAGATTGACGGACGCGACGGAACGGCGCAACTGACCTTCACCCGCCGGGGTCCGAAACTCATCAGCGCCGACCACACCGAGGCGCCAGTCAGCCTGCGGGGAACGGGCGTGGCGCGGGCGCTTGTCGAGCACGTGATCGCCGACGCCCGCGCGAACAATTTCAAGATCGTCCCGATCTGCGCCTACCTGCTGGGGGAAGTGACAAAGCATCCCGAGTGGGGCGACGTGATCGCCCCGCCCACGGTGAAGTAGCCGGCTGAGATCGGCCCCGCGCCCGAGGCTTTACACGATCCCCGACGACGACCGCGCGACGGCGGGCCGTTCCTCGGCTTTCCTCGCCCGATAGCCGGAAGCGCGATACGCGGCGACGGGATCGATGGCGCCGCCCTGGCGACGCCGAGCCTCGGCCAGGATCGGCGAGACGTCGGTTCCGAAGCCCGCCTTGAGCAGCCGGTGCGCGAGCATGACGTCGCTCGCGTCCTGCGCCGCGGCCAAGGCCGCCCGGTCCACCGCAAGCGCCTGGGCGTAGGCGCGCTGCGTCTCGACCGCCGAGACCATCAGACTTTCGATCGGGTCGGTGACGTTGTGCGACTGGTCGAGCATATAGGCGGGGTCGAAGCCCGGCGCCTTGCGCTCGGCTGCGTCAACGAGTTCGTTGAACACGCGGAACAGGCGGAACGGGTTGATCGAGCCTGCGTCAAGGTCGTCGTCGCCGTATTTGGAATCGTTGAAATGGAAGCCGGCGAGGCTGCCGACTGGATCAGCCGCGCCACGATCAGCTCGATGTTGACGTTCGGCGCATGGTGGCCAAGGTCGACCAGGCAGAAGGCCTTCGGACCCAGAGCCTCGGCGGCCATCAGGCTCGTCCCCCAATCCTTAATCACGGTCGAATAGAAGGCCGGTTCGTAGAGCTTGTGCTCGAGGAACACCCGCCAGTCGCCGGGCAGGCGCGCATAGATCTCGGCCAGCGACTCGAGATAGCAGTCGAACACCCGGTCGAGGTTCGACTGGCCGGGGAAGTTCGCGCCGTCGGCGATCCAGACCGTGAGCGCCTTCGAGCCGAGCTTCTCGCCGATCTCGATACATTCGAGGTTGTGCGCGACCGCCTGGTCCCGCACGGCCTGGGTCGCGTGGGTGAGCCTGCCGAACTTGTAGGAGAGCTTTTGCCCCGGCTGGTCCTGGAAGGTGTTGGAGTTGATCGAGTCGAAGACGAGGCCGAGCGCCTTCGCGAGTTCGGCGAGGGCGCGGTAATCGCTGACCTTGTCCCAGGGGAAGTGCGGCGAGCAGGTCGGCGTGGCGCGCATGAGTTGCTGGATCGTGGCGCAGTCGTCGAGCTTCTCGAAGACGTCGCGCGGCTCGCCGGTTCCGGGGAAGCGGGCGAAGCGGGTGCCGCCGGTGCCGACGCCCCAGGTCGGCACGGCGACGCCGAAAGCGACGACCTTGGCGGTGATCGCCTCGATGTCGAGCCCGCGCCGCGCGAGCTGTCGTCCCAGCGCGCCGTAGTCGTCCTCGAGTTCGGCTGCGCGTCTCGCGTTCGCCTCGGCGATCAGCGAGTCGGGAATGCGGTACGACATCTTTTCCTCCCCTCTCGTACGAACCTACCGGGCAAAGCTGGCCACATTGCCGGCGTCGACGTTGAGAATGTTGCCGGTGCACTTGGCGGACAAGTCGGAGGCGAAATAATAGACCGCTTCGGCGATGTCCTCCGGATAGACGGAGCGCTTCAGGAGCGAGCGCTGGCGGTAAAACTCTTCGAGGTCGTCCTCAGAAACCTTGTTCGAGGCCGCGCGCTGCGTGCGCCATTCGCCCTTCCAGATCTTCGAGCCGCGCAGTACGGCGTCTGGATTGACGGTGTTGGCGCGGATGCCGAGCTGCGCCCCTTCGAGCGCGATGCAGCGCGCCAGATGCACCTCCGCCGCCTTCGCCGTGCAATAGGCCGAGGCGCCGGGAGAGGCGGCGAGCGCGTTCTTCCTGGCGATGAAGACGATGCTGCCGCCGAGTCCCTGGTCCTTCATCACGCGATAAGCCTCGCGCGCGGCGAGGAAATAGCCGGTCGCGAGGATGGCCATGTTGTGATTCCAGAATTCGAGCGACGTGTCCTCGAACGGGGCTGCCGAGGCGATGCCGGCGTTGGAGACGACAATGTCGACTCCCCCATAGGCGAGGACCGCGTCGCGAAAGGCGGTGGCGACCGCGTTCTCGTCGGTCACGTCGCCGGCAGCGCCGATGGCGGCGTCCCTGCCGAAGCTCGTGCGAAACGACTCGACCGCCTCGTCGAGGCCGCCGCGTCGATGTCGGCGAGGACGACACAGGCGCCCTCGGCCATCAGCCGCCCCGCGGTCGCCCGCCCGATGCCGCCGGCGCCGCCGGTGACGAGCGCGACCCGGCCCGCAAGCGCCTTCGGCTTCGGCATGCGCTGGAGTTTCGCCTCCTCGAGCAGCCAGTACTCGATGTCGAACGCCTCCTGCTCGGCGAGGCCCACGTATCGGCTGACGCTCTAGGCGCCGCGCATGACGTTGATCGCGTTGACGTAGAACTCGGACGCGATCCGCGCGGTCGCCTTGTCCTTGGCGAAGGAGAGCATGCCGACGCCGGGAACCAGCAAGATAACGGCGTTCGGGTCGCGCATCGCCGGCGAGTTCGGCCGCCTGCGGCGCTGGTAATAGGCCGCGTAGTCGGCCCGATAGGCTTCGAGGCTCTCGTCGAGCGAAGCGACGACCGCATCGAGATTGCGCGCCGCCGGATCGAAGGGCAGCACGAGCGGGCGGATCTTCGTCCGCAGAAAGTGGTCCGGACAGGACGTTCCGAGCGCCGCAAGCGCCTTGAGGTCGCGCGCGTTGACGAACTCGAGCACTTCCGGCGCGTCGGTGAAATGGCCGATCTTGCGCTCGCCGGCCGAAATGCGCTTGCGGATCGCCGGCATGAGCCGCGCCGCGACCGTCCGCCGCTCTTCCGAAGGCAAGGCCTCGACCGCCGCGCCGCCGAACGCCGCACCCTTCGCGTTGGCGGCGAGCCAGGCGGAGGCCTTGTTGATCATGACGAGCGTCGTTTCGTAGCACGCCCTCGCGGTCTCGCCCCAAGTGAACAGGCCGTGCCCGCCAAGCACCACGCCCTTCAGGCGCGGGTTCGCCCTGGCGAGATCGCCGAGCTTGAGGCCGAGATCGAAGCCCGGCCGCCGCCACGGAAGAAAGCCCATCTCCTCGCCGAAGATCTCGCGCGTCAGCGCGTCCGCGTTGACGCTGGCCGCGATCGCGATCACGGCGTCGGCGTGGACGTGGTCGACATGGGCGTGCGGGATGAAGCCGTGCAGCGGCGTGTCGATCGACGTCGCGCGCGGGTTGAGGGCGAAGGTGCAGTGGTTGAACAGAGCCACCATCTCGTCTTCGTGCGCGAGTCCGCGGTAGACCGACCGCAGGCCGAGGAGCTTGTCGAGATACAGGGTCGAGAAGCCGTCGAGCTTCATCGAGCCGATGTCGCCGCCCGAGCCTTTGACCCACAGCACCTTGACCGGTTCGCCGGTCAACGGATCGACGCCGTCGAGCTTGGCCGAGGTGTTGCCGCCGCCGAAATTGGTGATGCGCAGGTCGCTGCCCAGCAGATTCGAACGGTAGAGCAGCAGGCGCGGGTCATCGAGCTTCGCCGCGTGCGTCTCGTCCCACAGATCGGGAAGAGGCGCATAGAGGCCGGAGGCGGGGCCGCTCATGGGTCGTTCCTCTCGATTATCGAGCGATTTTGATCGTAGGTTACGACGAGCAATCACAATCCGTCAAATTGCGCGGCGATTTGTGCGTCGCAATGATCAAATGCGAGCGAACGTGATTGACAGCTCGCATGGCCGGTGGCAGCGTAGCACATAAACATCGACCGATCGAGGAAACGGCAAGGACATCATGCGCGAGCGTCAGCGCGCCGAAATCGTCCGAAACCTCCTCGCCGAACGCGGATTCCTCTCGATCGCCGACATCATGGCGGCGACAGGCGTGTCAGCGGCCTCGGCGCGGCGCGACGCCGTACGTCTTGCCGACGCCGGCCTCGCCGAACGCCTGCACGGGGGAGTCCAGGCCTTGGACGGCGCCTTTTCGAAAGCCATGGCGCCGACGCCGCTCGCCACGCGTTCGTTCGATTCGACGCGGACGGTCAACATCGCCGCCAAGCGCGCGATCGCCCGCAGGGCGGTCGACATGTGCTCCGACGGCGACGTCGTGATCATCAACGGCGGCACGACCACCTATCAGATGTCGGAGTTTTTGCGCGGCGCGCGGCTAAAGATTCTCACCAACTCCTACCCGTTGGCGGAATTCCTGATTCACGAGACCCAAAACCGTGTTGCGCTGCCCGGCGGCGAAGTCTATCGAGACCAGAAGCTGATCGTCGCGCCCTTCGACGACGACGCGATCCAGCATTATTCGGCGCAGATCATGTTCATGAGCGCGATCTCGATTGGTCCGCTCGGCCTGATCGAGGGGGACCCGCTGATCGCCCGCGCCGAGACGAAACTCCTCAAGCGCGCCGACCGGCTCGTCGTCCTCGCTGATTCTCGAAGTTCACGCCGCGCGGCAGCCTGGTGGTTTGCCCGCTTCAGCGCATCCATACGCTCATCACCGACTCGAGCGCGCCCCCGAGGCGCTTGGCATGCTTGCGGACGCGGGCGTGCGAACGGTTGTCGTCGAGCCGGAATCGCAAGCCACGGAGGCCGCATGAGCGTCGCGCCGACATCGGTCGATCCGCTGCTCGTGGTGCGCAACCTCGAGAAGAGCTTTCCCGGCGTGCGCGCGCTGAGCGGCGTCTCGTTCGACGTCGGCGCCGGCGAGGTTCATGCGCTGCTCGGCGAGAACGGCGCAGGCAAGTCGACGCTGATCAAGATCGTCTCCGGCGTCTATCAGCCGGACGGCGGCGAGATCCTGATCGACGGGCGCGCCATGCGTTTCGCCGCGCCGGAGGACGCCAAGCGCGCCGGGGTCGCGACCATTTACCAGGAGCTGCTGCTGTTCCCGGAACTCACCGTCGCCGAGAACATCTTCCTCGGCCACTCGCCGCATGGCCGCGGCGGCCGGATCGACTGGCGGGCGATGCGGGCGGAAGCCGAGGCGCTGCTCGCCTCGCTCGAGATCGACGATCTCGCCGCCGACCAGATTGTCGGCGCGCTTTCCGTCGGCCACCGCCAGCGGGTCGAGATCCTGCGCGCGCTGTCGCACGACGCGCGCATCCTGATCATGGACGAGCCGACCGCGGCGCTGACCGAGAGCGACGTCAAGCGCCTGTTCGACATCGTCCGCCGGCTCAAAGGCCGCGGGGTCGGCGATCGTCTACATCAGCCATCGGCTCGACGAGCTGTTCGAGATCGCCGACCGCGTCACCGTCCTGCGCGACGGCGCCTATGTCGGCGCGCGCGCGATGGCGGAGACGAGCTCCGCCGAACTCGTCCAGATGATGGTGGGGCGTCGCATCGAAAACCTGTTTCCCAAGACCGCCGTGCCGATCGGCGCGCCCGTGCTCGAAGCGAGCGATCTCGTCTGCCGTCCGATGACCCGCAGAGCGTCAGCCTGACCGTGCGCGCCGGCGAGATCGTCGGCCTCGCCGGGCTCGTCGGTTCCGGGCGCAGCGAGCTCGCCCAGGTTCTGTTCGGGATCACGCCGGCCGAGAGCGGCGACATTCGGCTGATGGGCGAGGCTGTCACGATCGGCTCACCCGAAAGCGCGCGCGCAGCGCGGGATCGCCTATGTGCCCGAGGACCGGGGCGTGCAGGGCCTCGTCCGGCCGATGAGCGTGCTGCACAACTTCTCGCTCGCCGCGCTCGGCGCCCTGTCGCGCTTCGGCTTCATCGACCGCGCGGCCGAGCGCCGCCTGGCCGAGGCCGGCGTCAAGCGCTTCAGCGTCAAGACGAGCTCGGTCGACGAGATCGCCGGCCGCCTGTCCGGCGGCAACCAGCAGAAGATCGTGCTGGGAAAGTGGCTCGCCAACAGTCCGAAGCTTCTGATCCTCGACGAGCCGACCCGCGGCATCGACGTCGGCGCCAAGGCCGAGATCCATCGCCTGATGTGCGAGCTCGCGGCCGAGGGGGTCGCGATCCTGATGATCTCGAGCGAACTGCCCGAGGTGCTGGGCATGAGCGACCGGGTGCTCGTCATGCGCGAGGGCCGGCTCGTCGCCGAGTTCGATCGCGCGCACGCGACCTCCGAGGCGGTCGGCGCGGCGATGATGGGCTCGGAACCGACATTGGAGCGTGCGGCGTGAGCGCCATTCCGTTGACGAGCGCGGCTCGCTCCGCGCACGGGCGTTCTTAGGCGGCTCGCCTCGCAGGAAGCGCTGCTCGCCGTCGCCGTGATCGGCCTTGCGGTCGTGGTCGGGTTCGTCAATCCGCGCTTTCTCGCCTATCGCAATCTCGCCGACATCCTGCTCGGCAACGCCTATATCGCGATCGCCGCCGATCGGCATGTCGATGGTCATCATCTCCGGCAACATCGACATCTCGGTCGGCTCGCTGATCGGCGTGCTGGCGACCGTCAGCGGCTCGCTCGCGGTCGCCGGCGCGCCGACGGTCGTGGCCTGGCTCGCCCCGCTCGTCCTCGGCGTCGCGGTGATGGCGGCGCAGGGCATGGTCGTCGCCTATCTCCGCATCCCCGCGATCGTCGTCACGCTCGGCATGCTGTCGATCCTCAAGGGCGGCCTGATCAGCGTCACCGGCGGCCGGTGGATCACCGACCTGCCGCAGAGCTTCCATCTCGCCGACCTCAACGTGCTCGGCGTCCCGATGCCGGTCGTCATCATGGTCGCCGCCACCGCGCTTGCGGCGTTGTGGATGCGCTATTCGCCGAGCGGGCCGCGCAATCTACGCGACCGGCGGCAACGCGGAGGCGGCGCGGCTCTGCGGCGTCGATCCGCAGCGCACGGTCGTGATGGTGTTCGCGCATCCACGGGTTTTTCGCCGGCCTCGCGACGCTCGTCTACGCCACTCAGCTCCGCGTCATCCAGTCGACCACGCCCGCCGGGTCTCGAGCTCACCATCATCACCGCCTCGGTCGTCGGCGGCGTCAGCATCCTCGGCGGCGTCGGCACCGTGGTCGGCTCGACGCTGGCGGCCATCCTGATCGCCGAGATCACCAGCGCCCTCGTCTTCATCAACGTCTCGCCCTACTGGACCGACGCCCTGCGCGGCGGCCTGATCCTCGCGACCGTCATCGCCGACATTCTGCGGCGCCAGCGACGCGCGGCGCGGGGATGGAAAAAATGAGCGCCGTCACGGAAACCGCGGGCGCCGGGCGCCGTGGTGGCTCAAGCGCCACGAGACGCTGCTGGCGATCATCCTCGTCGTCGCGCTGATCGGCCTCGGCGCCTTCAACGACCGCTTCCTCACGGTCGACAACCTGCTCAATCAGGGCCGGCTGATGACGGAGATCGGCCTCATCGCGCTGCCGATGACCTTCGTCATCATCACCGGCGGGCATCGACCTCTCGGTCGGCGCGATCGTCGGCCTCAGCGCGGTCATGCTCGGCTATTCGTGGAAGACGTTCGGCTTTCCGCTGCCGCTCGCGATCGTCTTTGCGCTGTTCGTCGGCGGCCTCGCCGGCTTCGTCAACGGCCTGGTGATCACCCGGATCAAAGTGCCGCCGCTGATCATGACGATCGCCACGCTCGCGCTTTATCGCGGGCTGGCGGAAGGGGTGAGCCAGGCGCACTCCGTGCGCGGACTATCCCGAATGGTTTTATGTCCTGGGCCAGGGCGAGGCGTTCGGCATCCCGACGCAGCTCTGGATCCTGATCGTCCTGATCGTCGATTGCCGGCGATTGCGCTCGACCGGACCACGTTCGGGCGCACGCTCTACGCCATCGGCGCGAACGAGACGGCGGCGCGCTTTTCCGCTCTCAACGTCGATCGGACGAAGCTCGTCATCTACACGCTGTCGGGCCTCGCCTCCGGCCTCGCGGCGGTCGTGCTCGTCTCCCGCGTGACCACCACGCGCATGGATATGGGCATGGGCTACGAGCTCGACGTGATCGCGGCGGTGGTGCTCGGAGGAACCAGCATCTTCGGCGGCTCGGGCACGATCTGGGGTACGGTGATCGGCCTCGTGATGATCCAGCTCCTGAAGAACGGGCTGGCGCTGACGGGGGTCAAGGGCGACGCGACCATCGTCGTCATCGGAGTAGCGCTCATTCTGTCGGTGCTGATCGCAAGCTCGCTCCAGCGCCGCAGGGAGTGAGGACGTCAGGGAGTTAGCCGCGCATGTGCGGCGAAGCAGGGAAGGAAACCAACAATGAAGTCGAGGTATCTGGTGACGACGACGGCCGCGGCCTTCGCGCTGTCCGTCTGGGCGACCGGCGCGAACGCGGCCGCCAAGTGGGACGGCGGCGACGATATGCCGACCAGCCCGCTGGCGTGCGGACGCGGGCCCCGCCAGCGCCGTGCGCCGATGAACCATATGACGGCGGACAGCCGACCAACCCGCCGAACAAGGCCGGCAAGCCGATCACCGTCGTCGACGTGCCGAAGCTGATCGGCATCGGCTATTTCAACGCAACGTCGAAGGGCATCCAGGACGCCGCCAAGGAGCTCGGCAACGTCAAGGCCAAGACCGACGGCCCGACCGAGGCCAAGATCGACGAGCAGATCAAGTTCATCGACAACTACATCACCAGCGGCGTCGACGGCATCCTGTTCGCCGCCAACGATCCGGTCGCGATCGCGCCGGTGCTGAAGAAGGCGCTCTCGAAGGGCATCCACGTCGTCGGCTACGACGCCAACTCGACGCCCGACGCGCGCGAGTGGTTCGTCAACCAGGCCGCAGTTCAACGGCATCGCCAAGGCGATGATGGACTCGATGGCCAAGGAGAGCCGGCGAGGACGCCAGCTTCGCCATCGTCACCTCGACCTTCACCACGCCGAACCAGGCGCGCTGGATCGCCGAGATGCAGGCCTACGCCGCCAAGTGCCATCCCAAGATGCAATGGCTGGAGACGGTCGAGGCGCAGGAGGACAACAACCTGTCGTTCAACCAGGCGACCACGCTGATCAACAAGTACGGCGACAAGCTCAAGGGCCTGTTCGGCATGACCTCGGTCGCGACGCCGGCCTCGGCCGAGGCGGTGACCAAGGCGGGCCTGTGCGGCAAGGTCGCGGTCGTCGGCCTCGCCACGCCGAACGCGATGAAGCCCTACGTCCACGCCGACTGCGTCAAGTCGGTCGTCCTGTGGAACCCGATCGATCTCGGCTACGCCGCGACCTACGTCATGCGCGCCGTCGCCGACGGCAAGCTGAAGCCCGGCGACGACCTCGGTCGAGGCCGGCAAGCTCGGCAAGCTCAACGTCATCAACGGCAGCGAAATCCTGCTTGGGGCGCCCTTCGTCTGCACCAAGGACAACATCGACAAGTTCGACTTCTGATCTCAGCGCCGCCCGCCGCCCCGCAAGGCGACGCAAGGCGGGGAGAGGGTCTTCTCCCCGCCAAACCAATCGGCTTCCGCCATCGTTGTGTCGCGGCCGTGTCGTCCCTTGTCGTCGAGCGCCGTGCGCGGCCGGTTGTGCGCCGCGGCCGCCGCCGCTAAGGTTCTCGAAACGGGAAGACGGCGGAGGCTGGGTCCCCGTCCGGCTGCATGTCGAGAAGATCGGGCGCTCGGCGCTCGGCAAGACGCGCGGCGGACAGGGGGTCGTCACGCCTTTGCCTGCCTGAACAACGACCGGATGGACCCGTCACGCGCGCCCGTCCAACTTTTGGGAGGTCTTTTATGCTCGACGTGACCCCGGCCGCCAGGGCCCAGGCGCTTCTCGACCGTTTCGGGGAGGCGCTGGCCAAACCGGACATCGAGGCCGCCGTCGCGATGTTCGCCGAAGAGTCCTATTGGCGCGACCTCGTCTCCTTCACCTGGAACATCAAGACCATGGAGGGACGTGGGCAGATCCGAGACATGCTGAGCCACTGTCTGGAAACCACGAAGCCGCGCGACTGGCACGTCGACGAGAAGGAGCCGGTCGCAGAAGCGGGCGGCGTCACGGAGGCGTGGTTCACCTTCGAGACCGAAGTCGCGCGCGGATACGGGCTCGTGCGCATCCGCGACGGGCTGATCTGGACGCTGCTCACGACCATGGTCGAGCTGAAGGGCTATGAGGAGAAGGCAGGCTTCACCCGCCCGCTCGGCGCCCGGCATGGGGTCCATATCGGCGGAAAGAGCTGGAGGGAAAGGCGCGAGGAGGAGCTTGCGACCCTCGGCGTCACGAAACAGCCTTATGTCTTGATCATCGGCGGCGGCCAGGGGGGCATCGCCCTTGGCGCACGGCTGCGTCAGCTCGAAGTGCCGACCATTATTCTCGAAAAGAACGAGCGAGCCGGCGACAGCTGGCGCAAGCGCTACAAGTCCCTCTGCCTGCATGACCCGGTCTGGTACGACCACCTGCCCTACATCGACTTCCCGAAAAACTGGCCGGTGTTCTCGCCGAAGGACAAGATCGGCGACTGGCTCGAGATGTACACGAAGGTGATGGAGCTGAACTACTGGACCAAGTCGGAGGCGAAGACCGCCAGTTACGACGAGGCCAAGCAGGAATGGACGGTCGTGGTCGACCGTGACGGAAAGGAGGTCGTCCTCCATCCGAGGCAGCTCGTCTTCGCGACCGGCATGTCGGCCAAGGCCAACGTCCCGCAATTCAAGGGCGCCGAGACCTTTGAAGGCGACCAGCATCATTCCTCGAAGCATCCCGGTCCAGACGCCTACAGGGGCAACAAGGCGATCGTGATCGGCTCGAACAACTCGGCCCACGACATCGCGGCGGCGCTCTACGAGAACGGCGCCGAGGTGACCATGGTCCAGCGCTCGACCACGCATATCGTGCGCTCGGCTTCGTTGATGGAGATCGGTCTCGGCGATCTCTATTCGGAACGGGCGGTGCAGGGCGGCATGACCACCGCAAAGGCGGACCTGATCTTCGCCTCGCTCCCCTATGCGATCCTGCACACGTTCCAGAAGCCCGTCTACGACAAGATCCGCGAGGTCGACGCCGACTTCTACAAGGGTCTGGAGAAGGCCGGGTTCAAGCTCGATTACGGCTCCGACGAGTCCGGCCTGTTCGTGAAATATCTGCGCCGCGGCTCGGGCTATTACATCGACGTCGGCGCGTCCCAGCTCGTCATCGACGGCAAGATCAAGCTGGCGCAGGGGCAGGTGGTCGAGATCATGCCGCACGGGGTCAAGCTCGACACGGGCGAGGAGATCCCGGCGGACCTGATCGTCTATGCGACCGGCTACGGCCCGATGAACGGCTGGATCGCCGACCTGTGCGGACAGGAGATGGCCGACAAGGTCGGAAAATGCTGGGGCCTCGGCTCCGCCACGCCGAAGGACCCCGGACCCTGGGAAGGCGAGCAGCGCAACATGTGGAAGCCCACGCAGCAGGAGGCTCTGTGGATGCACGGCGGCAACCTGCACCAATCGCGGCACTACTCGCAGTTCCTGTCGCTGCAGCTGAAAGCGCGCTACGAGGGCATGCCGACGCCCGTCTACGGATTGCAGCCGTCGTTTCACAAGAGCTGAGCGGCCGGGCCCGGCGGTCCCCGAGACGAGCCTTCCGCGCCGTCCCTCGACAGCCCCGGGCTCGACTCTCGCGATCAGGGCGAGTCGGTCGAGGCGCCGAACACCCGCTCGAAGATCGTGTCGACGCGCCTCAGGTGATAGCCGAGGTCGAACAGGGCCTCGAGCTCGGCGGGCGCGAGCGCCTTCGCCACGTCCTCGTCCGCCTCGAGCAGCGTCAGGAAATCGCCCTCGCCGCGCCAGACCGGCATGGCGTTGCGCTGGACGAGCGCATAGGCGTCCTCGCGCGACACGCCCTTCTGGGTCAGCGCCAGCAGGACGCGCTGCGAGTGGATCAGGCCGCCGAGCCGGTCGAGGTTCTTCTTCATGTTTTCGGGATAGACGACCAGCTTGTCGACGACGTTCGCCAGGCGCGCCAGCGCGAAGTCCAGGGTGATCGTGGCGTCGGGGCCGATCATCCGTTCGACCGAGGAATGCGAGATGTCGCGCTCGTGCCAGAGGGCGACGTTTTCAAGCGCAGGCGTCACGGCCGACCGCACGATGCGGGCGAGGCCGGTCAGGTTCTCGGTCAGCACGGGGTTGCGCTTGTGCGGCATCGCCGACGAGCCCTTCTGCCCCTCGGAGAAATATTCCTCGGCCTCCAGCACCTCGGTGCGCTGCAGATGGCGGATTTCTGTCGCGAGCCGCTCGACCGAGGAGGCGACGACGCCGAGCGTGGCGAAGAACGCCGCATGCCGGTCGCGCGGAATGACCTGCGTCGAGACCGGCTCCGGCTTCAGCCCCAGCTTTTTCGCGACATGCTCCTCGACCCGCGGATCGATGTTGGCGAAAGTGCCGACCGCGCCCGATATCGCGCAGGTCGAAATCTCGGCGCGAGCCGCCACAAGCCGGGCGCGGGCGCGCGCGAACTCCGCGTAGGCCAGCGACAGCTTGAGCCCGAACGTGGTGGGCTCGGCGTGGATGCCGTGCGAGCGGCCGATGGTCGGCGTCAGCTTGTGCTCGAAAGCGCGGCGCTTGACCGCCGCGAGCAGCGCATCGACGTCGGCGATCAGGATGTCGGAGGCGCGCTGAAGCTGCACCGCGAGGCAGGTGTCGAGCACGTCCGAGCTCGTCATGCCCTGATGGACGAAACGGGCGTCCTCGCCGATGAACTCGGCGAGATGGGTGAGAAAGGCGATCACGTCGTGTTTCGTCACGCGCTCGATGGCGTCGATGCGCTCGCTGTCGAACTTCGCCCGGCTGCCCTTCTCCCAGATCGCCTTCGCGGCATCCTTCGGGATCACGCCGATGTCGACCATCGCCTCGCAGGCATAGGCCTCGATCTCGAACCAGATGCGGAAACGCGTCTCGGCCGACCAGACGGCGACCATTTCGGGACGGGAATAGCGGGGGATCATGGGCCTGTCGGTTCGTGCGAGGTCTGCCGCGGTCTATAGGAGAGCGGATGACGGGTCGAGAGGGTTCGTCTGCGAGCGCCGGGGCGGCGCTTCAACCCTTTCACGCGCCCGATGCGCATTTCCAGCACGATCAGCCGTGGGCGGATCAGATGGCCGGAATGGGCCCGCGGCGATCTCCGCAGTTTCCCCTGTCCGTGCGGAGGCGGCCGAAAAGCCGCCGATCGCAGAAACTGACAGGCGCGCCACAACTGGACATTCGCGGGGCTCGGGGCGTTGTCGTTTCGAAGCGACGCCGGCGTTCCCGGACGGGGGCTGGTCGGGGGGAACGCGCCGCCGTCGGCCGCGTGGCGGATCGCCGGGCTCGCGGGGGCTCGATCGCCGGCTGGCCGCAGGCGTTCTTGAACGCAGGTGACCTGCGGGGCCTGCCGGCTTTACATCGCCGCGCGGCGCGTCGACAGTTCCGGCAACGGAGCGGGGCGTTGCGGATGCGCTTTCAGATTCTCTGTCTTTCGGGCGGCGGGTTTCGTGGCCTGTTCACGGCCGAGGCGCTCGCCGGGCTCGAGGAGGCGGCGGGCGTCGGCCTCGCGCAATGTTTCGACCTCGTCGCCGGAACCTCAATCGGAGGAATCCTCGCGCTCGGTCTCGCCGCCGGCGTCCCGGCGCGGCGGATCGCCGACGCCTTCCGCGAGCAGGGCGAAGCCGTTTTCCCGAGGTCTTGGCCGCCCCTTGGGGGCCTGTCGGCGGCGCTCGATCTCGTCCGTTCCGCCCGACGCGCCCGCTATCGGTCCGGGCCCCTTGCCCGCCTCGTGGCAGGGCTCGTAGGAGAGGCGACGAAGATCGGCGATCTCAAGCGGCGGGTGATGATCCCGGCGGTGAACCTCACCAAGGGCCGGCCGCAGGTCTTCAAGACCCCTCACCATCCGACTTTCGTCCGCGACCGGCGGCTTCGCCTCGTCGACGTGGCGCTGGCGACCTCGGCGGCGCCGAGCTATTTTCCGCTGCACGCGATCGGCGACGAACTATTCGCCGACGGCGGGCTCTACGCCAACGCGCCCGACCTTCTCGCCCTGCACGAGGCGGAGCACTTTCTCGGGCAGTCGATCAACGACGTCTCCGTCCTCAGCATCGGCACGACGACGGCGCAATTCTCGCTGGCGCATGCGACCGGCCGCGATCTCGGGTGGCTCGGCTGGCTGACGGGGCAGCGCCTGGCGCAGGCAATGATCGGCGCGCAGCAGATCAATACGGAGGCGATCATGGGGCATCGTCTCGGGGCGCGTTATCTGCGCATCGACATGACCCAGTCGTCCGAGCAGGCCACCCACCTTGGGCTCGACATCGCCACGCCTGAAGCCGCTCACACTCTTGCCGGCCTCGCCGAGGCTGCCTTGCGAGAGAATCTCGGCCGGCCCGCGCTCGCCGACATCCTCGCCCATCGCGCACCCGAGCCGCGTTGTTCCTGACGCCTTCGCGCCCGTCGAACCCTCGGACGGCGCCCTCGATCGAGGCGCCGTCCACCGGAAAATGTTGGCACGAATAACCGCGTCGCAGTCGCCCTTAGCCGGGGCGTCGTCTCCACTAGAAGGATGTCGGCTATGAGCCTTTTTCAACCTGGTCGCATGGCTTCGGGTGGCGTATGCGGTCGCAGTCGCCCTTAGTCGGGGCGTCGTCTCCACCGGTGCTGTTTGGTATCTGGCAGTCAAATACTGATGTCGCAGTCGCCCTTAGCCGGGGCGTCGTCTCCACGGGAGGGTTCGACCATGAAATGGCCTTGAATAAGGTCGCAGTCGCCCTTAGCCGGGGCGTCGTCTCCACCGGAGTGAACAACAAAGGGAAAAAAGTTCCAGTGGGTCGCAGTCGCCCTTAGCCGGGGCGTCGTCTCCACAGGACAATATCTCACAGCTCTTGCAGCGTGGGTCGTCGCAGTCGCCCTTAGCCGGGGCGTCGTCTCCACTGGTATACCTCGTCTAAGCGACAACCCGAAAATTGGCGCGGTGGATCACGCGGAAATTGTCGCTGATTTCGGGCGCTGAACCGCTTCCAGTGTTTGGGCACGGTTTGGCTTAGGAATTTGACGATCTCTCGGCGGAACTCGCGGAAGGTCTTGTAATCCCGATTGTGGGTGACGTTTTCGTGCATCAAGGCCCATAGTCGTTCGATGGGATCGAGATGGGGGCAGTAAGGCGGAATGAAGTGGAGCACGATCTTGCGCCCCGCCATCGCAAGCCACTCTTTAACGACGTTGGCGTGATGATAGCTGGCGTTGTCGACAAAGACATGGATGAGACGCATCGCAGTATGCGTGCCTTCGATCTGGCCCAAGAGCTTGATGAAACTCTCCGCGCTGACCTTCTCGGCCACGACGATCTGCGTCTGGCCGGTTTCCAGATTGATGGCGCCATGGATGTTCAGTCGCTGGCGGCCGGTCGTCTGCTCCACTGCGACGGCGACCTCCTTGCGCGCCCAGCAGCCAACCGGCCTGACCTGATGGGTCGGATGGACCGCATCGACGAAAGCGACCGCCTCGTCTAAGCCCATCGTATTGAGCAGGTTCTCGTATCCGTCGATAAAGGCCTGCTGCCTGGCGTCGTTGAGACCGCGCGGCATGGCTTCCGGCTTGCGATAGAGGAAGCCCAAGCGGTGCAGCAAGGCGATCAGCCCTGACCGGCTGTAGCTCACCCGAAAGGTCCGCTGCAGAAAGGCCCCGATCTTTCGAATGCTGCGAGGGCAATGGGCGTCGACCCAAGCGCTCAACGCTTTTTCCTGCTCGCGGCTGAGCCGGCCGCTGCTGCCCTCATGGCCAAAGCTCTTCAGCCCTTCGACGCCGCCGCGCTCGTAGGCCCGATGCCAATCGCGAACCGTGTCGTCGTCCAGCAGCAAAGCCGCCGCGACGCGCTCGCAGCTCCAGTCCTGGTCGAGAAGCACGATGGCGTTCGCTCGGCGGGCCACGCGATGCTCCGCAAGGCCGTCGCGCGCAAGCCTAGTCAGGGCTCGCCGGTCGTCAACTGAGAGAAATCCACCGCGAATCACATCCCCAGACGAATCCTGTTCGTCCGCAACGTCAAGCGGTTTCTCGGCTTCTCAATGAATTGCAGTATATCTCGAAATATGCTTGTCGGAATTGATGGGGTCGCAGTCGCCCTTAGCCGGGGCGTCGTCTCCACGGGACCGAGAGAAGATGCATTCTGAAGGGATCGAGTTGCAGTCGCCCTTAGCCGGGGCGTCGTCTCCACTTCCACAAGGCAAAGACATCTCGCGTGATCGCAGTCGCAGTCGCCCTTAGCCGGGGCGTCGTCTCCACCCCCCTCTTGTAACCCCTTGATCTGCAAAGCGCAATCGGCGCGTTTTGTCGCACCTCCCAAGGGCGCGGCGGAAAATCGCGAAAATAGGCCCCGAAGTTGGCTCGCACGGCGCGCTTTCCTCTTTGCTTTCATCGCGTTGTCGCACCTCCCATGGGCCGCGGGCGCGTGCCCGCGGCTGGGCTCCGCAGTCTTCCCCCCGGCTTTCCGCACGGAAGGCCCGTGCTAGACTTGTGAACGGCAGTCGAGAGGGCATCCATGAAAATCATCCGGCCCTACGGCTTCAGCCGAACGGAGCGCCAAGACGGCGCATTCGAGCGCAGACTGGAACTCCGCGCGGCTGGGCGGCCAAGTCGCGACATCCCCGAATTCGCTGCAAACGAGATCCCGCTGGTCATCGGACAGTGGATATCGCTGATCGACAAGATCGCGCGCAAGCCCGACGGAAATTCGAAGCCGACGGCCGACCAGCGCGCCTTCCGGGACCGGCTTGGAGAGGCCTGCTGGAGCCTGCTCTCGCCGCGCCTCCCGGCGTCCGGCGTGGAGGAGAAGGAGGCAATCGCTCGGCTTTGGCGCTCCCGAATCTCATCCTTACAAAGAGGGCGAAAGGCCGGCAAAATTTGATAAGTCCGGCCGGCTCCTGGCCTGGGCTAGGGTCGAGGGGCGCTTCTACACGGCCTTCGCCCGCGACGGCTTAGCGCCGAAGGACACGGACGCGGACGACATCGCGCGCCGGATCGCCGCCAAGCTCCATGGCGAGGGCGGACGGAAGGGGCTGATCGCGGCGCGCGCCGAGAGCATCAAACACAATGTATTCCTGCGGCCGAAAAAGCCCGAGGTTGCATGGACGCCCGAAGACGTCGCGGCCTACCTCGCGCCGGGCGATCCGGTCGCGCTGATCCGCGCGAAGGCGGAGGCGATCGAGGTGAGGGGCCGGCGCATGACCCACAGCGACGCGGCCGCGATCCTGCACGACCATTGGGGGAAGGCGTTCGTCGGCGACGTCGGCGCGATCCTGACCGTGACCCAGGCGCGCGGCGCATGTCCCGGCCGGCTCGCCGTGCACGAGCGCGTGAGGCTCTGCTACCGCAGCCTCCTGAAGCGCGCGCGCAAGGACACGAGCGCGCAGCGCAAGGACGCGGACGCGAAAGAGAAGGTCTCGGTCAGGCTTTCGCTCCTGCTGCCGCGCGATCTCAAGGAGGCGCTCGGGCTCCGCGCCCAACAGCGCGGCAACGCCGACATCACCGAGCTCGTGCGGCTCGGCAAGATCATCCACTATTCCGCGCCGCGCAAAGACGGCGGCGCCGACCATCCCGCCAATGCGGTCGACAACTGGCCGCGGGGCTGGATGGACGCCGAAAACCAGGAGGACGTATGGCTGCGCGACATCGAGGCGAGCGACTCCTGGACGAGCGACGGCCAGGCCGAGATCAAGCGCGCGGAAGCCTTCGTGCGCATCTGGCGGCAGGCGCTGGTCCTGGCGCGCTGGACGCTGACCGACTGGGCGTCGATGAAGGAGGTCTTCACCGAGGACATCCTCGGCGGCGACAAACAGCGCAAGATGGCCCTCAAGGCCGAGCGGTTCGTTCAGAAGAAATTCGACGAGAAGCTGCGTCTGCTGTTCGGCCAGCGCTCTAAAACGATCGCTTTCGAGGACGATGAGCAGCGCCGGCAGTTCTTCGGTGGCCTGATCCGCGGCTCGGCGGAGCTGCGCCACGCCGCGTTCCACTTCAAGGGACGCCAGGACCTGCTCGATGCGCTCGCACGCCTGCCGGCACACATGAGGGAGGGCGGTCCGGGCGAGCCGAACGACGTCGCCTTGGCGGCCGCGGCGCTTTGGGACCAAGACGCAAGGGGCCGGTTCGCGCAACTGAGCGCGACGCTGATCGGCGTGCGCGCGCAGGATTATCTGACGCAAGAGCAGGCGGGCGATATCCTGGAGCGGATCGCCAGGGCCAAGGCGGCCGAACTCCCGCTGCCCCGGTTCTCGCGCATTCTGACCCGGCGTGAAAACGTGTGCCCGGAGGGCAACATTCCATTGCCGCCGCCGGCGAAGCGCGACGAGCTCGAGGCGGATCCCGCCCGACGCTGCCAGTACACGATCATCAAGCTCGTCTACGAGCGGCCGTTCCGGGGATGGCTACAAGAGCGCTCGACGGGCGAGCTTCAGGGCTGGATCGATCGCGCGGTCCGGCGCGCCAATCTCGAAGCGCAGGACCTCATGGGCGCAGACAGGAGCGCGGACGCCAAGGAGATGATCGCGGCGCGCGCCGATCGCCTGAAGGGCCTCGCGGCCGATACGGACGCGCGCTGCGCCATGATCGGGTTCGTCGCGAACTTGTCGCGCGAGAGCGCGAGCGAAATGCGCATCCAGCGCGGCTACGACAGCGACCCCGAGGCTGCGCGGAAGCAGGCCGAATACATCGAAAACCTGCTCTGCGACGTGACCCTGCTCGCCTTCGACCGCTACCTCGCGCAGGCGGACCTCGACTGGCTGCGGTCCGCCCCAGAGCCGCGCGCCGCGCCCTGCGACCTGCCCGTGATCGAGGCGACGGAGAGGGACGTCGTTGGCGCCGACTGGCAGAAGGCGCTCTACCTGATCCTGCATCTCATCCCGGTCGAATCGGTCGGCCAATTGAAGCATCAGCTTATGCGCTGGGATGTCGCGGCGGGCGGGCGGGACAAGGGGCTTTCAGAGGCGGAGCGTGGGCGCCTGGACGCGCTGCTTGCTGCGATGACGCTCTATCTCGACATGCATGACGCCAAGTTCACGGAAGGCATGGCGCTCGCCGGCTGCGAGGACTTTAAGACGCTGTTCAAATCCGGCGACGAGGGTTTTGGAAGGGTCTTCCCCAGGACGGAGGCGCTCGACGAAACGGCCGACCGCCGGCTGCCCCGGCGCGGCCTGCGCGAGATCGCCCGCTTCGGCCACCTGCCGCTGATCGCGACGCTCTGCGGCGACGCGAAGGTCGACGACGAGACCATCGAGCAGGTCATGGCAATGGAGACGGCGAAGCCGGGAGAGAGGTCGGAGATCGCCACGTTGCAAAGGCGGCGCGAGGAGTTGCACGCAGAGATCACCGCGCTCGCCAAGGCCGCCATCACACCCGCCCGCGTTCGCCCGTACGCCGCTCTTGTCGCCAAGATCGCGGCCCACCGCGAGGCGTCCAACTTCGTCCATCTCGTCGACCACGTGCGCGTCCACCGGATCGTCATGGCAGTCTGGAGTCGTTTGGTCGATTACGCCGGCCTCTTCGAGCGCGACCTCCATTTCGTGACGTTGGCGCTCCTGCATAGGGAGGGCATGGCGCCCGCCGACCTGCTGACCGCGAACGGCGTCGCCAAGCTGCGGGATGGAGAGACGATCACCGCGCTGGACCTATCGAAACGCAAGAAAGGGAACCGGCGGACGACCGGAAAGGCATTGCACGTGTTTGGCGCGATCGAGCGGCTCTTCGGCTACGAGCGCATGGGGGACTACGCGCTCACCGAGATCCGCAACAGGCTCGCCCATCTCGACCTGCGGGGGTGGGATCGAGCGGCGGCCCCCGCGCCGCAACTCACCGACCGCGTCTACGACGCCCGCAGGCTGATGGCCTACGACCGCAAGATGAAGAACGCCGTGACCAAGTCGGTCATCGAGCTCATGCAGCGCGAGGGCGTTGACCTGTTCTGGTCGATCCCCGAGGGCGACTCCGGGCATGGCCTCACCGACACCACGCTCGCGCCGCGCACGATCCAACATCTCGGAGGCAAGCGCCTCTTCATGAGCGGCGGCGATCCGAAAAAGGGCGAGCCGCTGCGGGAGCGTCTGGCGAGTGAGGGGTGCCTGCGAATGCTCGCCGCAGCGTTCGGCGGCCGGCCGAGGCAGACGGAATCGATCGTCGAGACGATCGGCCGGATCGATTGGACGCGGGATCCGGCGCGGCGACCGGCAAGCCCAGCGGCTAGAGCCGCGGCGCTAGCAAGCCCGCCCCAGCGGGAACTCGCGGAGACGTCTCCTCCGGGCGCAGATGACGTGTACCCGCCCGATGCGGGAGGGCGGGTATTGGGCTGAATTGGGCTATTTGCGCCAGCGCCCCTTTGGCCCGCCGCGTTGGGCCCTCGCGGGGCGTTCGGGCTCAACGTCCGCCGTCCCGGGGAATCGCCTTCGGGCGAAGCGACCATTTCTTGCCAAACATGAAATAGCGGCGTATCGTATTCTGTATACCAGAAAAATAGCCGGCTCCGTGTCCAATCCCGCCAACCCCGCTCGACCGCTCCTCCACCGCAACCGCTCGCCCGCAGCGCGCGACGCGGCGTGGCGCGGGAAGGCCGAGCGCGAGCGGCGGGTCGTGGACCTCCCGGACGGCGGCCTGTCGAGGACCGGGATCGCGGCGCGCGAGGGCGGGAAGCGCAGGTCCGGTCGCGCCCCTCGAGCCCCACGCCTACCGCTCCGTCATCGCGAGGAGCCTGGAGGGCGACGCGGCGATCCAGGGGAACGAGGACGCCCGGCGTTGCCTGGATCGCCACGCCCCTTCCGGGCTCGCGATGACGGCATGGGCTCGGATGGGTCCCGCCGCGAATGCCCGGCTTGGCCGTTGCGGACGGAACCGATCCGCCAACCAACCCTTTGAAAAACCTCAATTCGGGAGCCAGAATGACGCTGGGCCGACCGTTCCTGGCAGAAGACGATTGGGGGCTGGAACGCCGGCGGGCGCCGCCGCGATCCGAACGGGGAGGTCGTTGCCGAGCTGTCTCTACCGGAGGACGAGGACGGAAGGAATTATCGCCTGGCGGCGGGGGAGGCCTCGGCAGTTGCGGGCGGACCCAAATCGCGCCGCAACCATCTGAAAAACCTCAATTCGGGAGCCGATTTGGCGCGGGTTTGCTCGGCCCCCTCGCCTCAGTCCTGGATGCCCGCTTTCGCGGGCATGACAACACAGGGAGCTATCAAAGTTGCACAAAATGGCGCCTAAGCTCTTGATTTCGGCCGCGCGGAAACATTGGCGCGCGGCCCTTCGTCGCCGCCCGCAGGCGGCGGCGGTCGGCGTATCGACGCCGTCGCGCCGGATCGTTTAGAAAGCGCCCGGGGAATTGGGGCGCAAGCCTGCGTCCGCGCCGGAACGAGGGTCCGCCTATGCCGTCTCGCAGCGCCGATGTGATTGTCCTGGGCGCCGGCATGGTCGGCGTCGGCGCGGCGCTCGCTTTGCAGGCGCGCGGGCGGACGGTGACGCTCGTCGATCGCCACGGCGAGGCGGGCGATGAGACGAGCTTCGGCAACGCCGGGCTCGTGCAGAGCGAGGCGGTGATCCCCTACACATTTCCCCGCGACCCGGCGGAGATCGCCAACGCGGCGCTGAACCGCGACCCGCGCGCCCATATCCGCTACGGCGCGCTGCCGGCTAACGCCCAGGCGCTCTGGCAGTATTTCCAGTTCTCCAACTCGTCGCGGGTGGGCGAGACCGCCGCCGCGATGAAGCCGCTCGTGTTCGGCGCGGCGGACGAGCACCGCAGGCTCGCCGAGGCGGCCGGCGCGGGCGACTCTGCTGCGGCCGACCGGATGGATCAAGGTGTGGCGCACCGCGGAGGGGGAGGATACGGCGCGTCGCGACGTCGAGGCGCTCAGACAATACGGGGTCACGGCGCATTTTCTCGATCGCGACGAGCTTTGACCGCGCTCGAGCCCCATGTCGGGGAGGTCGGGCGCGGCGGCGCGCATTTTCCCGATCCGCTGAGCACGCCCGATCCGCAGGGGCTGGCGCGAGCCTATGCGGCGCTGTTCGTTCAGCGTGGCGGCCGGTTCGAGAGAGGCGACGCCATGACGCTCGAGCCGGCGGCGGGAGGCTGGATGGTCACGACCGACAAGGGGCGTATCGGGGCGCCCGAGGTCGTGATTGCGCTCGGGCCCTGGTCGAACGATCTCGTCCGCGCGCTTGGCCTCAAGCTGCCATTCTTCGTCAAGCGCGGCTACCACCGGCATTACGAGGCGCGGGGGAACGCGAGTCTCGGCCGACCGGTGCTCGACATCGAGAAGGGCTACCTGGTCGCGCCCATGACGCGCGGCCTCCGTCTCACCACAGGGGCCGAATTCGCCAGGCCCGACGATCCGCCGTCGTCCGCCCATATCGACCGGCTCGAGCCGTTCGCCCGCGAACTGTTTCCGATCGGCGCGGCGAAGGAGGCCGAGCCCTGGCTTGGCCGACGCCCCTGCCTGCCCGACATGCGGCCGATCGTCGGACCCTTTCCCGGCAAGCCCGGCCTGTGGCTCGACTTCGGCCATCACCACCTCGGGACTGACGCTGGGGCCGATCACCGGGCGGCTGCTCGCCGAAATGATGATGGGGGAGACGCCGTTCGTCGACCCCGCGCCGTTCCGGGCGGCGCGGTTCGGATGAGACCCGCCCTTCCCGGTTCGGCGCAAGTCGCCTATTTAGAGCGAGCGGCGATTGCGTCGAACTCGCGGACGACAATCCCCCGCTCCCCGCTTGCGGAGAGAAAGAACCCGGCCTCGACCCACGAGCGATGGGCTCCTGGGTGGAGGTCTCACACAGGACGGCCCGCCCGGCGAAACGTGGGCGCGCGAACGGCAAGGATAGTGCGGAATGGCGTCTCGCGACGAGGTGATGGCGGCGCTTGCGAAAGTCGCCGGTCCGGACGGCAAGACGCCCCTGCCGGACTCGGACGCGATTTCCGGCCTGACCATTCGGGACGGCAAGGTGTTCCTGGCGATCGCAATCGATCCGGCCCGGGCCCAGGCGATGGAGCCGATGCGCGCCCGGGCCGAAGCCGCGATCAAAGCGGTTTCCGGGGTCGCCGGCGCCGTCGTCACGTTGACGGCGGAGTCGGTGCGCGCGGTCGCGGGCGGCGGTCCTGCCGCGGCGGGCCATGGTCACGGCGGCGGACAGCCGCAGCAGCGTGGGGGACGGGCGGCGCAACCCATTGCCGGGGTCAAGCACATCATTGCCGTGGCCTCCGGCAAGGGCGGCGTCGGCAAATCCACCGTCGCCTGCAACCTGGCCGTCGGCCTCGCCAAGATCGGCCTCAAGGTAGGCGTGCTCGACGCCGACCTGTTCGGCCCCTCGATGCCGAAACTGTTCGGCCTTTCCGCCAAGCCGGAAGTTTCGGCCGACGGCAAGAAAATCGTCCCGCTCGAGGCCTATGGCGTGAAAGTCATCTCCATCGGCTTTCTGATCGAGGAGGAGGCGCCGGTCGTGTGGCGGGGACCGATGGTGATATCCGCGCTGACCCAGCTCCTGCGCGAGGTCGTCTGGGGAGAGCTCGACACCCTTGTCGTCGACATGCCGCCCGGCACCGGCGACACGCAACTCACCATGGCCCAGAACGTGCCGCTCAGCGGCGCAGTCATCGTCTCGACGCCGCAGGATCTGGCGCTGATCGACGCGCGGCGCGGCATCGCCATGTTCAAGCAGGTGCATGTGCCCCTTCTCGGCGTCGTCGAGAACATGAGCTACTTCCTTTGCCCGCATTGCGGAGAGCGCACCGACATCTTCTCGCATGCGGGCGCCCGGCGGGAGGCCGAGAAGCTCGGCGTTCCGTTCCTCGGCGAAGTGCCGCTCGACATCGCCATCCGGGTGAATTCGGACGAGGGCCGTCCGATTGTGGCGAGCCTCGCCGACAGCGCGCACGCGGTCGCCTTCCTGGAGATCGCGCGCCGCGTGGCCGAGACGCTCGCGACAGGCGCCCGGCGCCAAGCCCGCGCCCCGCATCCGCTTCGAGTAAGGGCAAGCATTGATGGAGGCGATCGTGGCCTGGCCGACCGACATTGTGGTGAAGGATCGAGGGCGGGCGCTCGAGATCGCCTTCGACGACGGGGCAAACATCCGTCTCGCTGCGGAGCGCCTCCGGGTCGAGAGCCCGAGCGCCGAGGTTCAGGGCCATTCCCCGGGCGAGAAGCGCATCGTCACGGGCAAGGAGAACGTGCGCATCGTCGATATCGAGCCGATCGGCAACTACGCGATCCGGATCGTGTTCGACGACGGCCACAACACCGGGCTTTACACCTGGAATTATCTGCGCAAGCTGGGGGGCGGAGCGATCTGACGGCCCGCGCGGGCGTCCAAAAGCGCTAGAACCGGGCGAAGACGGTGCCGGCAATTTCGCACTGGAAGCCCTCCAGCGCCTGGGAGACCGCCTTGATGTCCGCAACCTTGGTCCGGTTTCGGCGCGCAAGGAGGATCGCCGAGCCCACGCGCGAGGCCACGACATAGGCGTCGGCGTTCTCGAGCGCCGCTGGCGTGTCGTAGATCACCACGCCGTAATTGCGCTGGGCGTTCTGGGACAGGTTGAGGAATTCCTTCGAGCTCAGGAGTTCCTGCGGGTGCGGCGCTGTCGCGCCGGCGACCAGGAGCGAAAGGCCCGGCACGATGTCGACGGCGACCGGCGGCGCGTGGGCGTCGCTATGAGTCAGCGCTTCGACCAGGCCCTCGGCTTTCGGGTCCACCCCGAATAACGATGCGAGCCTGGGTTTTCTAAGGTTCGTGTCGACCAGCAGGGTCGGCACCGCCATCTGCGCGAAGGACAAGGCGAGATTGGCCGCAAAATAGGTCGCGCCGACGCCCGTATGCGCCCCGATGACAGCGAAAGCATTCTTCCCCTGCGAAAGGGGCCCCGTCGCCAGACCGGACCTCACCGTCCGGAAGGCTTCGGCGCCGGCGCTGAAGGGCTGGAATCCGACCACCAACTCCCGCGAAAACCGCGCTTCGTCGCCGCCGAAACTCAGGACCGGATAATTGTACCGCTTCGACAGCGCCAGGAACAGGCTGTCGCGGCGAACCAACCCCAGGGTGATCGCAGCCTCGCCGAACGTCAGGCCCTTGCGGCGCTGGAAACCCCGGATGGCCTCCACCTGCGCATCGCTCAGGTTGCCGGCGGCCAGGATCTGCTGTTCGATCGGATCGTTGCTGGCGTGGACGGCGACCACGTCGGAATCCAGTCGGCGATTCGAGTTCAAGGTCATCTGCTCGCACTTTCAGTGGGGGGGCCCCATCGGCAAGCCGAATAGAGGCGAAACGGCTGGCGTCGCAAGTCTGCCCATCCAAGCTTGCGCGAACGTGTTCCGCCGGCTGTCCGCCAGTCTAGAACAGACGCTCGTTAACAATGATCGTGTCGTTGGGCTGCACCTCATCGTCCAGCGAAGCCGGCATTTCCATTGTTTGCCCGTCCGCCGCCTTACGCTTGACCTTCAGACGCCAGTCCGTGCCCAAAGGCGTCAATCCGCCCGCGATCGCGATCGCCTGCTGCACCGTGAGCTGCCGCGTCAGCGGAAACTCGCCGGTTTTTCCAACATAGCCGTAGACGTAATAGAACGGCACCAGTTCCACATAGATCTCGTCATTGTTTTGGACGAAAATGCGGCCGCCGTTGACTTTCCCTGAGACGATATCGGGTCCAGCGTAGCGCTGGACCGTCTTACCCCTTGGCCCCGACCGCTGCAACACGACCGTGGCGCCGCTGTCCTTCAGGCCCCCGGCGCGCGCGAGAATTTCAGTCAGGGTCGTGGGTCGATCGACCGTATAGAGGCCCGGCGCGCCGACCTGCCCCTGGACGCTCACTTCGGAACCGAAATTGGAGATTTCGACCAACACATGCGGGTCATTGACGATCTGGCGCGCAGCAAGCCGCTTCTCGATCACGCGCGCTAGGCCATCCTCCGTCAACCCCGCCGCCTTGATCCGGCCGACATAGGGAAATTGGACTGTGCCATCCAACTCGACACGCGAGGTCGTGTCCATGTCCGGCTGGCTAACCACCTTAATCGTGACCACGTCCGACTTTGTCAAGACGCGTCCGCCCTCGGCGAAGGCCGGAACCCCCGCCAGAACGGCGCCCACCACAGCAGCGAGGACCAGAGCAACGAGCCCCGGCATTCTGAACCGAACCATCTGCACCATCGTTCGCATTGTCGCGCTCCAAGTCGGAGTCTTAATAGGGGTTGAAGTTGAGGGCCAGCAGGATCAAACTATCGGTCGTGGTCAGGTTGGAATAGAGGGTTTTTGTGTACTGATAGCTGAGATTGGCTGCCAGGAATGGCGTGATTGAATAGGCCATTTTTGCGTTGACGCCGTAGTTGTGCTGCGCCGTCGAAAACGTGTTCAAAAGCGGGTTCGAGACGAAAATCGGGGTCGCCCCTGTGTCGTAGCTGGTTTGAACGTTCGCGGAGAACGATAGCTTCGGTGAGAAGGCGTAACTGGCGCCGGCGGACGCGGCCTCTGTAATCTGGAGGTTGCTGATAACCGCCGTTGGCGCCGAGGCAAGACGGGATACCGCGGCGTTCAGAGCCAGCTTGGGCGTGACGTTCCATTGGGCGCTGAATGCGTATTGCGGCAGGATCGTGTGAGGAACCCCAAGGTCCCAATTGCTGTTACTAAAGCCGAGCAGTCCAAGTTGCGCATTCAGCGCGATGGTCGGACCAAAATTCTTTGTATACGTGGCCATGAGCTGGTCTGTCGTCAGGCTGTTCGGCAGACTATTCAGATTGATCTGACTGATCTGATTGAGAAAAAGTTGTCTATTGTTGAAATTTGTTCCTGTTATTGTAGCCAGAACTTGGAGGCTGTTGGTCTCTGAGACTGTATAGGACATTCCTGCGGCAATAAAGGCTGATCGACTATCGTTAAATTTATCCAGAGCGGCGCTATTCGTCGTATTGTTTATTCCGCTGTTAAGAATTCCGGAATAGTTTCCGGTTATAATGCACCTCGCGTTCTCCGAAGCTCCGACCGTAGTCATGGTATTAATAACGTTGACTCCGACCTGCTGACCCGGGATCGACGGGGAGGATGTTTCGTACGCCTTAACTGTCCCAGAGCATTTCCGGCCAGAGAAATTGTCGCCAATATCGACCGAACTGTGCGGGCTGTTGAAGTTGTCATGGTTCAGGTAGCTATACATGCCCCATGCGCCGTCGGCGAAAAGCTGGTGACCGCCGATCTCTTCCTTGAATGACGCCCCATAGGTGGAGATCGATTCAAACGTCGCGATCGGGCTGCCGAAAAGATTCGAAGTCGCCCCGGAACCTGTCGGAGTGTTGGCGATGTTGCTGTTGTAGCCGGCCTGCTCGGATATGTGGAGTTGCAGCGGCAGATCGCTCCAGTTCTCCGGTCCCCGGGGAAATATTTCCGTCGTCGCCGAAAGGAACGACCACAGCGACGGCGCAGACGCGTCATCGGCCCGCGAAGCGCCCAGGCCCGCAAGCGTCACCATCGCTGCGAGCGTCAGAACGGCGCTCCGATTCATGGGTCTCCATCGCTCCGCCGCCCAAGCACTCGCTGAGACTCCCACACGGCACACCACCATGCGCCACATGTCAGGGCGTCCTCAGAACTGCGCCACCCGATCGCCAATCAGCCCTCTTAAAGTTAACGGGTCTTCTCAGCAACCGGCCCGTCGCCCGACTTGGCTTCGGACTTTCGCCAGCAGTTCTCCATGC
Organism: uncultured Alphaproteobacteria bacterium; assembly: GCA_963816065.1. GTDB lineage: Bacteria > Pseudomonadota > Alphaproteobacteria > Rhizobiales > Beijerinckiaceae > Roseiarcus. The sequence goes on from CAWFJG010000029.1 coordinate 36,728, forward strand.
GCGCGCCCACCAACCCCAATACCGCGTAAGGCCCGAAGCGGCCTCTGCCTTCCTCGACCGAACCGGCAGGAGCGCCCGCGTTGGGTTCGAATCCAGACCGGTGTCCAATATCCCTTCCTTAGCCGTTATCGTTGCCACGCCACAAGGTTACAAAAGCCACACCTCGCCAAAATCGCGACCTCATCAGGTCCTGTACAGAGCTGTCTAGACATGCCGCCAGGCGTTGGATAGCCTTCACTTTTTGCCAGTTTTCAGGGGACGCGCATGAAGTCGCATTACCGCGCCGTGGTGATTGGAGGCGGCGTCGTCGGCGCGTCGGTCATTTACCATCTTGCAAAGTTTGGCTGGACGGACGTCGCCCTTGTCGAGCGCTCTGTTCTGACAGCGGGCTCGTCCTGGCACGCCGCAGGCGGTTTTCATGCCCTCAACGCCAACCCCAACATGGCCCTCCTTCAGGCTTACACGATCAACCTCCTAAAGGAGATCGAGGCCGAGTCCGGCCAGACGATCGGCATGCACATGACGGGCGGGATCCATGCCGCCTCTGCGCCAGAGCGTTGGGAATGGCTGCAGGCGAATTATCGACGCTTCCAGGCGATCGGAATCGACGACGTCCGGCTCGTGACGCCCGAGGAGATCAAGAGCGCCTGCCCGGTGATCGACATCGACGGCGTCCTCGGCGGCATGTGGGCGGACCGTGAAGGCTACGTCGACACGACCGGGACGGTGTGGGCTTACGCCCGCGCCGCGAAGAAGCGGGGCGCGGAGGTGATCGAGCACAACCGCGTGCTGGAACTCAGGCGCCGTTCCGATCAATCCTGGGATGTCGTCACCGAAAAGGGCGGGATCAACGCGGAACACGTCGTCAATGCGGCGGGCCTTTGGGCCAAGCAGGTCGGTCGAATGGCGGGGCTCGAGCTGCCGATCTCGCCGCTCGAGCACCATTATCTGATCACCGAGACGATTCCCGAGATTGCGGCCTTGAAGGCCGAAATGCCGATGATCGTCGACCTGGAGGGCTATACCTATATGCGCCAGGACCAGAAAGGCATGCTGGTCGGCATCTATGAAACCAAGCCGCAACATTGGTCCATGGACGGCGCCCCGTGGGACTACGGCGTCGAGCTTCTGCCGGAAAACATCGATCGCATCGCGGGCGAACTCGAATGTATCCACCGCCGCTATCCCGTGCTCGAACGGGCGGGAATCCGCAAATGGGTCAACGGCCCCTTCACGTTCTCCCCGGACGGCAACCCGCTCGTGGGCCCGGTCGCCGGCAAGCGCGGCTATTGGCTCGCCTGCGGCGTCATGGCGGGATTCCTGCAAGGCGGCGGCGTCGGAAAAGCGTTGGCGGAATGGATGATTTACGGCGAGCCGGTCGAGGACGCGTTCGCCCTCGACATCGCCCGCTACGGGCCGCACACTTTTGACCGCGAATATATCAAGCAGACGACCGGTGAGTTCTATGCCCGCCGCTTCGTCATGACCTATCCAAACGAGCAATTGCCCGCCGGACGGCCGCTGAGGACCACGCCTGCCTACGACGCCATGACGGCCGCGGGCTGTCAGTGGGGCAATTCGTGGGGACTTGAGATTCCCCTCTACTTCGGGCCGCCGGGCTTCAAGGAGAAGCCGACGCTCAGACGCTCCGACGCTTTCGCCCTTGTCGGCGCCGAATGCCGCGCCGTGCGCGAGGACGTCGGCCTCCTCGATATCGCACCGTTCTCGCGCTACGAGGTCAGCGGGCCGGAGGCCGAGCGCTGGCTCGATTTCATGACCGTCGCGCGCCTGCCGAAGCCCGGCCACGCCAAACTCGCCCCGATGTTGTCGGAAGCGGGCAAGCTCAAGGGCGACCTGACGCTGATCAACTGGGGCGATGGTTCTTTTTGGCTCCAGGGCTCCTACTCTCTACGGACCTGGCACATGCGCTGGTTCGCCGATCATTTGCGCGACGGAGTGACGGTGCGCGACATGTCCGACGACGTGATCGGCTTTTCGATCTCGGGGCCCAAAGCCCGCGCGCTCCTCGAGCGCGTCACCCACCAGGACGTCTCCAACGCCGCCATGCCCTTCATGGCCGCCTCTGTCGTCGACGTCGGTCTCATTCGGGCGCGGGTTACGCGCATCTCGGTCGTTGGCGAGCTCGGCTACGAGATCAACTGCCGCGCGCTCGAACACGGGACGCTGCGGCGTACCCTAATCGCCGCAGCGGAGGATCTCGGCCTTCGCGAATACGGCTACAACGCGCTTCTCTCGCTCAGGCTGGAAAAGAGCTTTGGCGCCTGGTCGACCGAGTTCACCCAGGCCTATACGCCGCGGATGACCGGCATGGACCGCTGGATCGCCTGGGACAAGGGCGAGTTCGTCGGCAGGGCGGCGGCGCTCGCCGAACGTGACGTCCCGCCGCCCGCTCTCCGGCTCGCGACGCTGGAGATCGATGCGTTTGACGCGGACGCGTCCGGTTACGAGCCCGTCTGGCGAGATGGCCGCAAGGTTGGTTTCGTCACCTCGGGCGGCTACGGTCATACGGTTCGCAAGAGCCTCGCCATAGCGCTGATCGAGCCGGAGTGCGGTGAAGTTGGAACGGAGCTGTCGGTCCACGTCGTCGGCGCGGAGCGCAAGGCGCGCGTCATCGCGCCCTCTCCCTATGACCCCCACGGCAAGGCGATGCGGCTATGACCGTGCCGCCGTCCCGCGGCGGCGGCGGTCGGACGACGCGCGACAACTGGCTCGACCTCGCCCTGGCGCTGCTTTCGCGCCACGGCGTCGAATCCGTTACCGTGCTCGATCTCAGCCAGCGGCTGGGCGTCTCCCGGTCGAGCTTCTACTGGCATTTCCGCAGTCGAGACGGCCTCGTCGAGGCGCTGCTGCAACGCTGGGACGATCTCAACACCCGCTCGATCGTTCAGCAGGCCGAAGCGCCGGCCGGGACCATTGTCGAAGCCGTGCTCAACGTATTCCGCTGTTGGATCGACCCAGCGCTGTTCAGCGCGCGTCTCGACACGGCGGTGCGCGACTGGGCGCGCCGCTCCGAACCCGTGCGCCTACGGCTCGACCGTTCGGACAGAGCGCGCATGGCGGCGATCGAAGCGATGTTCCGCCGGCATGGCTACCCGCCGGACGACGCGCTTGTCAGGGCGCGCGTTCTCTATACGATGCAAGTCGGCTACTATGCCCTCGACGTCCGCGAACCGATCGAGGCCCGCCTCACGCTCGCGCCGCGCTACCTGGAGATATTCGCCGGTGTAGCCGCAAGCGAAGGCGAGCTCGACGCCTTCCGCGCCTACGCCCTGCGCCACGCCGGCGCCAAGGATCTTGACGTCCAGCCATGACCGTCCGCTATTCCGCTCTGACCATCCTGCGCCAAGGGCTTTCCGGCCATAAGGGCTGGCCGCAGGCCTGGCGCAAGGCGAGGCCGCAACCGGCCTACGACGTCATCATCGTCGGCGGAGGCGGACACGGCCTGGCCACGGCCTATTACCTGGCCAAGACCCACGGGCGCCGACGCGTGGCTGTGATCGAGAAGACTTACGTCGGCGGCGGCAACACCGGCCGCAACACCACCGTCGTCCGCTCGAACTACTTCTACTCCGAGTCGGTCGCGCTCTACGATCTCGCCCTCAGGCTTTACGAAGGCCTGTCGCGCGAGCTCAATTTCAACGTCATGCTGAGCCAGCGCGGCATCCTCAACGTCGCGCACACCCCGGCGCAGATGGAAATCGCCGCGCGCCTCGTCAACGCCATGCAACTCAACGGCGTCGACGCCGAGCTCTGGGGTCCCGATGAGGTCCGCAAGCGCCTGCCGCTGATGACCCAGTCGCTGAAGGCGCGCTACCTGCCGAACGGCGGCGTTTGGCATCCGCGCGGCGGCACGGCGCGCCACGACGCGGTCGCCTGGGGTTACGCGCGGGCCGCCGACAGGCTCGGAGTTGACATCGTCGAGGACTGCGAAGTCACCGGCTTCGTCATGCAGAACGGGGCTTGCGTCGGGGTCGAGACCCCGAACGGCGAAATCCGGGCCGAGACGGTCGGCGTCGCGGTCGCCGGCCATTCGTCTCAGCTGATGGCCAAGGCGGGGGTCGCACTGCCGATCCACTCCTACACGTTGCAGGCGATGGTGAGCGAGCCGGTAAAGCCTTGTCTCGACATCGTGCTCCTGCATCTCGGCACCGGCACGTACGTCAGCCAGTCCGACAAGGGCGAACTCGTGTTCGGCGGCGGGCTCGACCGCGTCCCCTCGTACGGCCAGCGCGGCGCCCCGCCGACGCAGGAGATCGTCGTCGCCGGCCTGACCGAGATGTTTCCCGCCTTCGGCCAGCTGAAGCTGATGCGCCAATGGGCAGGGGTCGTCGACGTCGTCCCGGATTCGTCGCCGATCATCGGGCCGGCGCCGGTTCGGGGGATTGTTCTCAACTGCGGCTGGGGCACCGGGGGGTTCAAGGCCATTCCGGCCGGCGGAACGCTGCTGGCCCACCTGATCGCGACCGGAACCCATCACCCCATCAGCCGCCCATTCGACCTCGACCGCTTTCGGACCGGGCGCCTGATCGACGAGGCGGCTGGCTCGGGGATCGCGCATTGACTGAGGACCACCCGTTGTCCGCCGCCGCTCCGTTCGCCTAAGGCACCATTCCGTCCCGTTTCCCTTTCCTTCCAAAGGCTTCAATTTATTTCCGAGGCTCCTTCCGAAAATTTCCGGGCGCTTCCAAAAGTTGCAAAAAATTTCCGCAATTCTTGACTTATCAATGGGTTACGGTCAGCCTTGCAGCCTTGGCTGAAAAACCGTTCAGCCTCGCCTCTCGCGGCGCCGAGGCGAGCGTCAGACCCCGTGCGGCGGCGCCGTTGGGGAACGCCTTGTCCTCGTCGAACGCACGAGCCGATCACTCCGCACTCCTTCTGCTTTCCGCTCATCCGAACATGAATAGCACATAAGATGGATAAGATCAAGAAAATGTCTTAAGATCTTGGATATCAATATCCTCGGGGCGCAGCCGCCAAAGTAGCATGCTCCTTCCCACGTCGCGCGTCCGCGATCGACGGACGAGTTCGACCGCTTGCTGTCCTTGCCGTTCAGCCCGGCAACAGGGCGAAGACCCCGGACGGCTGCGGGCGAAACGCGACACAGGCGCCATGTGCAGTGTCAACGAGGGCGAAGGCTTCATCTCCCGGCGGCCGATCCGCTGGCCGAGGGCGCCCGTTGCCGACGGGAGGGACGGGCGGCCGTCCTCGACGATTGGTCACGATGACGGCGCATGCCGCAAATCGGCGCAGACGAGCACAGCCTTTGCTCATCTCCTCGCCTTGATTCTCCTCTTGAACCTGTAATGCTGACGCATGTCGGCTGCTGTCGTGGCCGGCCCGAATTTCTCGAAAGGAGCGAGTTCCGCTGCGCGGTCTGTCTGCAGCTCGCTGGCCCGTTTTCGCTGGCGGCTGAGGCAAGAAGGCCTGCGGCAGGCTGCGATCGAAGCCATGAGACGGCGCATGAACCTTGGCGGAACCGCGGCCGCCGTTGTTGCCCTTCCGAGGCGGCTAGCCGGATGATGCGAATCGCCTGGGAAATCGCTCGCCGACCGTCCGCTTTCGTGGCTCTTGTCGTGATCGCCGCGGTGGTGACGGCAGCCATTCTCGCTCCCTTGATCGCGCCTTTCTCGCCGGACGCCCAGCCATTCGACGGCCTGACTGTGGAGGGCGCGCCACTGCCGCCGGGCCCGAAATACTGGCTCGGCACCGATACGCTCGGACGCGATCTCCTCTCCCGTCTGCTGTTCGGCGCCCGGACGTCGCTCACTATCGGCCTCGCGGCGAACGGTGTCGCGGTCCTGATCGGAGTGGCGGTCGGCCTGGCTGCGGGCTATCTCGGCGGTCTTGCCGGCAGCGCAATCATGCGATTCACCGATCTCATGATGGCGTTTCCGGCGTTGCTGCTGGCGATCGTGCTCGCGGCCCTCCTCCGCCCGAGCCTGTGGATCGTCGCCATGGTGATCGCGCTCGTGAACTGGGTCCAGGTCGCACGGATCGTCTTCACCGAGACGCGCGGACTGGTGGAGCGCGATTTCATCCTCGCCGAACGGTCCCTCGGCGCAGGACATATGCGCATCGTGGCGCTCCATATCGCGCCGCACCTCCTGCCGACCGCCATCGTGTGGGGAACGCTCGGAATCGCGACGACCGTGCTCCTCGAAGCGACCCTGTCGTTCCTTGGCGTCGGCGTTCAGCCGCCGCAGCCGTCCTGGGGAAACATTATCTACGAGAGCCAGAGCTACTTTCAGGCGGCGCCCTGGCTCGTCTTCATCCCGGGCGCGGTTATCCTGGCGACTGCGCTGTCCTTCAATCTCGTCGGCGACGCATTGCGTGACTTCCTCGACCCGACGCAGCGCGGACGCGGCTGATGGCGGCCGTGCTCGCCCAAAGGGTCATACAGTCCGCCGGAGTGCTGCTCGGCGTCGCCATCATCACCTTCCTGTTGCTTCATTACCTCCCGGCGGATCCGGCGGCCCTGGTCGCCGGGCGCAGCGCCAACGCCCAAATGATCGCCAGCGTCCGCCACCAGCTTGGGCTCGACCTGCCGCTGCCCCTCCAGTTCTGGCGTTACCTGTCCGGAATTCTCCACGGCGATCTCGGCCGTTCCTACATCCAGCGCAGCCCGGTCATGACCCTGATCGCGGCGCGCATTCCGGCGACCCTCGTGCTGATGGCTTGCGGCATCCTGGTCGAGGTCGTGATCGGATTGACTTTCGGGGTGATCGCCGCTCTGCGCCGCAACGGCCTGGTGGACAGGACGGTGATGATGTTCGCCTTCGTCGGCGTGTCGTCGCCGCAGTTCGTGGTCGCATTGCTGCTGCTTTATGTGTTCGCCGCGCAACTCGGCTGGTTTCCGATGAGCGGCTACGGCACGCCGTCGCATGTGGTCCTGCCCGCGCTCACCCTCGGCCTGCTCGGAGCGGGCTGGTACGCGCGGATGGTGCGCTCGGCGATGATCGACGTGCTCCACCAGGATTATGTCCGCACGGCCCGCGCCAAGGGCCTCGCCGGCTCGCGCGTCGTCCTTCGGCACGCGCTCCCCAACGCGCTTCTGCCTATCGTCGCCATGATCGGCATCGACATCGGTCAGTTCATGGGCGGGGTGGTGGTGGTCGAGGCGGTCTACGGTTGGCCCGGCATCGGCCAACTCGCTTGGCAGGCGATTCAACAGGCGGACGTTCCGATTATCATGGGCGTCACCCTGGTCTCGTCCCTGGCGATCATCCTCGGCAACCTGCTCGCCGATCTCATTGCCCCCCTGCTCGATCCGAAGATTCGGGTCCGATGAGCGCAAACAAGGAGTTGTCATGTCCAGAAGTTGGTTGATGGGAGCCGCCACGGCGCTGCTTTTCGCCGCGAGCCTCGCAGGCCCGGCCTCGGCCGACGCGCCGCACCAAGGCGGTACGATCGTCGTCACTTACAAAGACGACATCGCGACGCTCGATCCGGCGATCGGTTACGATTGGCAGAACTGGTCGATGATCAACAGCCTGTTCTCGCGCCTCGTCGATTACAGGTTCGGCACGACCGAACTCGCTCCCTCCCTCGCCGACAGTTGGACTGTGTCGCCCGACGGTCTCGTCTATACGTTCAAGATTGACCCGAAGGCCAAGTTCACCAACGGTCGAAAGGTGACCGCCGCGGACGTCAAATATTCGATCGAGCGGGCGGTCAATCCGAAGACCCAAGGACCCGGCGGCGGCTTCTACCACTCGATCGTCGGCCAGGACAAAATGGCCGACGGCTCGGCTTCGACCATTTCCGGCATCGAGGCGGTCGACGACTCCACCATCAGGTTCACGCTGAGCCAGCCGGACGCGACCTTTCTCAATGTCCTCGCGCTGAACTTCGCCTCCGCCGTGCCAAAGGAGGCCGTCGAGGCCGAAGGCGCGGATTTCGGCAAGAAGCCCGTGGGCTCGGGCGGGTTCAAGCTCGATGAATGGGTTTCGGGCCAGCGCCTCGTCTTTTCGCGCAATCCCAACTATTTCCGCGATCGCGCCAATCTCGATGGCTTCAAGGTCGAGATCGGCCAGGAGCCGTTGGTTGCGATCCTCAGGCTGCAGAAGGGCGAAGTGGATATCGCCGGCGATGGCATTCCGCCCGCCAAGTACCTCGAGATGAAGAACGCGCCCGACGCGAAGGACATGATCGTCGATCGCGACCAACTCGAGACGAGCTACGTCACGATCAACGTGACGAAGAAGCCGCTTGACGACGTCCGCGTCCGCAAGGCGATCAACATGGCGATCAACAAGGACCGGATCGTCCGCATCATCAACGGCCGTGCGACGCCCGCGGGCCAGGTTCTGCCGCCGCTGATGCCGGGCTACGACCACGCCTACAAGGGCTATCCCTACGACGTCGAGGGCGCGAAGAAGCTGATGGCGGACGCCGGCCTGAAGGACGGCTTCTCGACCACGCTCTACGCCATGAACACGGATCCCAACCCGCGGATCGCCCAGGCGCTCCAGCAGGACCTGGCGGCGATCGGCATCAAGGCCGAGATCAAGGCGCTGGCGCAACCGGAGGTGATTGCGGCCGGAGGCAATAAGGAAGAGTCGGCTCTGACGTGGTCGGGCGGCATGGGTTGGATCGCCGATTTTCCCGACCCGTCCGACTTCTACGGTCCGATCCTCGGGTGTGGCGGCGCGGTCGCCGGCGGATGGAACTGGTCGTGGTTCTGCGACAAGAGGTTCGAGGACCGTGCGACCAAGGCGGACGCCATGTCGAAGCCTGAGCAGAAGGACGAGCGGTACAAGGTGTGGGCGCAGATCTTCACCGATATCCAGGAGCAGCAGGCGCCATGGGCGCCTGTCTTCAACGAGCGTCGGGTTGTCGCGAAGGCGAAGCGGATGGGCGGACCGGACGAGATCTACATCGATCCAACCCGCGTGATCGACTACGAGGCGATCTACATCAACCCATGACGGGTCGCGGCGTCGGCGCTCCCCATGAGCGATGCGGGAGCCGCGAGACGGGAAGCGTCGGGCCTACCGCTCCTCGAGCTTCGCCGACGAGCTTTTGAAGGGAACTCCTATGGTTGTCATGCCCGCGCACACGCGGGCATCCAGGGCCGCGGAGAATGTGCATTTGGCGCGGGGGCCTTGAATCCCCCGCTTTCGCGGGGATGACATCAAGGGAGACGTTCCGCTTACCGAGCGGCGCCGAACTCTGTCTGGGAAATACTCTTTGACGTCAGCAACAAGACTGTAAGGACATGAAACCATGTGCGTCGTCTGCAATTACACGGTCCACCGAAAGGACCACAATTTTGCCTGGAGCCGCGATTTCGCCCCCGCGCTGACGTGCAAGCCGGGCGAGACGATCCATTTCGAATGCCTCGACTCTGGCGCCGGTCATTTTACCCGCGAATTGACGGTGGCGGACGTCGCGACCGTCGACTTCGCCAAGGTCAACCCCGTGACCGGCCCAGTTTTCATCGACGGCGCCGAGCCCGGCGACGCGGTGAAAATCACCTTCCACAAATTCATCCCGTCGGGCGTCGGCTGGACGGCCAATATCCCCGGCTTCGGCCTGCTGGCCGATCAGTTCCCGGACCCGGCGCTCCACATTTGGTCCTATGACGCTCAAACGATGGCGCCGGCCCTGTACGGTCCGAAGGGCCGTGTGCCGCTCAAGGCCTTCGCCGGCGAGATCGGCCTCGCGCCCGCCGAGCCCGGCCGCCATTCGGTCGTCCCTCCGCGCGCGGTCGGCGGCAATCTCGACATCCGGGACTTGAGCGAGGGCGCGATCCTCTATCTACCGGTCGAGGTCGCCGGCGGCCTGTTCTCGATCGGCGACACCCATGCCGCGCAAGGCGACGGCGAGGTGTGCGGCACTGCGATCGAAAGCCAGATGGACGTCGAGCTGACGCTCGATCTGGTGAAGGGCGCCAATCTCAAGAGTCCGCGATTCACAACTCCGGGCCCGGTCAGCCGCCATCTCGACGGGGCCGGCTATGAAGCGACGACCGGCGTCGGCCCCGATTTGATGACGGCGGCGCGCGAGGCGGTGTCGCGCATGGTCGATCTGATTGCGTCCGAGCACGGCTTGAATCCGGTCGACGCCTATATGCTTCTTTCCGTGTGTGGAGACTTGCGAATCAGCGAGATCGTCGATCAGCCGAACTGGGTTGTGTCGTTCTATTTTCCCCGCATCGTCTTCTCGTGACGAACACGCAAATCCGGCGGCCAATCCTTGCTGTCGAGGGCCTTTCGATCGACGCGCGCACGCCCGAGGGCCTGCGGCCGGTGCTGGAGGATGTGAGCTTTTCGATCGAGGCCGGCGAGACCCTGTGTCTCGCCGGCGAATCCGGATCCGGAAAATCCCTGACAGCGCTTTCGATCATGCGGCTTCTGTCGGCGTCGCTGAAACAGCGCGCCGGTTCGATCCAGCTCGCGGGACGCGAGCTGACGAGCTTGAGCGAGCGGGCAATGCGCGGCGTGCGCGGCGGCGAGATCGCAATGATCTTCCAGGAGCCGATGACTTCGCTCAATCCCGTCATGACCGTTGGCGCGCAACTCACCGAGGCCATCCGCACGCATGGCGCCGCTACCGAAGAAGGCGCGGAGGCGCGCGCGCGGCGCATGCTCGACGCCGTGCACATCACCGAGGCCGCCCGTCGCATGGGTCAATATCCGCACGAGCTTTCCGGCGGCATGCGGCAACGCGTGATGATTGCCATGGCGTTGTCGTGCCGTCCCAAAGTGCTGATCGCTGACGAACCGACGACCGCCCTCGACGTCACTGTCCAGGCGCAGATCCTGACCCTGATGCGCGAGTTGAGAAGAGAATTCGCCTCGGCGATCCTCCTCATCACCCACGATATGGGCGTGGTCGCCGAAATGGCCGACCGCGTCGCGATGCTCAAATCAGGCCGGTTGATCGAGCACGGCTCCACGGTCGATATTTTCGAGCGCCCGCGCGAGCCTCACACCCGCGAGTTGCTCGACGCCGTGCCGCGGCTCGGCGCTTTCGCAGGCACAGACGGGCCGCCGCGAGTCACGTCATCTTTGGACCGCGCGTCGCCGCCGGAGCCCATTTTGCTCGTCAGCGATCTCCAGGTGACCTATGGCGGCCGCGCTGGCTGGTTCGGCCGCCGCGCTGCTTCTGCGCCGACCGTCAAGGGAGTCAGCTTCGAGATCCGCGCCGGACGCACCCTGGGTGTCGTCGGCGAGAGCGGCTCAGGCAAGTCGACGATCGGCAAGGCGGTGCTGGGCCTCGTTCCGTTCACTGGCCAGGTGGCTATCGATGGCGTTGAGATCGCGGGCTTGTCAGCCGCCGAGATGAAGCCGGTGCGCGGTAAGGCGCAGATGATTTTTCAGGATCCGTACGCTTCCCTGGACCCGCGCATGTCGACGGGCTCAGCCATCGCGGAACCGCTGGTCATACACCGGGTCGGAAGCGCCGCGGAAAGGCGCGACCGCGTCGCGATGCTGTTGAAGCGGGTGCGTCTGTCGCCGGACCACGCGAGCCGCTATCCGCACGAGTTTTCTGGCGGGCAGCGGCAGCGCATTTGCATCGCCCGAGCGCTCGCGCTCGAACCGCGCCTCATCGTGGCGGACGAAAGCGTGTCGGCGCTCGACGTGTCCGTGCGCGGCCAGGTCCTCGATCTGCTCCTCGAACTTCAGGAAGAGTTGGGCCTCGCCTATCTGTTCATCTCGCACGACATGGCCGTGGTGGAGCGGATGAGCCACGATGTCGCCGTGATGCGCGACGGCGCTTTCGTTGAATACGGTTCAAGACGCCGCGTGTTTGAAAACCCGTGCGAGGACTACACGAAAGCGCTGATGAAGGCCGTTCCGGTTCCCATTCCTCGACAAGAACGGAGCCTTGCGGACGAGAAGACCTGATGTGCAGCGATATACCTGCTCACCTCTCCTGCGGAGGGCCGTAGAGCGACGAGCGTTGGCGCAACGCCGGCCCTGATCCGCGTCAATGGCGACGGCCAGGATGTGGGTCCTCAGAGGATACCGCTGCGCTTCACCCGGCCCGGTCGTTGCGCCGGAACTATCGGCCTGTCCTAATCCGACCAAAATCCTCGATCGAAATGGCTGGCGCGCCTGTTCGGCGCCGGATAGATGGGAAACGTATGAGCGCCAGCGGCCACACTCTCGCCGGACGCTGCTATTGCGGCGCTGTCAGCTACGCGGTGGCGGACGAATTCCTCTACGCCGCAAACTGTCATTGCTCGAACTGCCGGCGCACGACCGGCGCGGCCTTCAAGCCGTTCGCTGGCATCGAGCGGGAGAAGCTGACGGTCACCGGCGGCGCCGACGCCATCTTGAGGTTTGGCGAGGACGCGGCGCACGACGCGCATTGCAAGGTCTGCGGCTCGCTTCTCTATTCTCTGGTGCGCAACGGCGCTTTTGTCCATGTCGCGATGGGAACGCTCGTTGACGGTCCCGCCATTCGACCGACCCATCACATCTTCGTCGGCTCGAAGGCGCCATGGTTCACGATCACGGACGGCCTGCCGCAATACGAGGAGCATGTCGTGGCGTCATGACGCGCTGAGCGATCGGCGCCGGGAAGTTGGCGGAACTTCCGGGCGGCGCGCCGCGGCACGCCGTGGCGGCGGGACGGCTGGACCCGCCGTTGACGAGGACTATGCCTGGGACGGCAGGGTCCATGCGCAGCGCGGCCCGCGCGATCTCCCGGCCTTGTCAAAGCCCGCCTTTCAGCGTACCAATCCGCTTGGGAAAAGCTTTTCCCACTCAAAAAACGCCAATGAGAAGAGTTTTGCTGAGGGAACGCGAAAGTCAGTATCGACAAGGAGGAAACGCATGTTCAAATGGAAATTTCCGGTCGCGCTCGCCTGCGCCCTGATCGGGTCCACGGCGCTGGCCGGCGTCGCGTCGGCGGACACCATGACCATGTGGGTGAGGGCCAGCGGGACCAATGCGGCCGCCCATCTGGTCGATCTGTGGAACGCCACCCATCCCGACAAGATCGAGCTCACCACCATTCCCGACAACCAGATGGTGACCAAGCTCGCCACCGGCGTGCAGGCCGGCGAGGTCCCCGACCTCGTCTCGTTCGACCTCATCTACATGCCGGACTTCATGAAGGCGGGCTTCCTCGTCGATCTGACGGCCGACCTCAAGGCCGATCCGAACTATGCCTCGGTCGCCCAGGCCTACAAGGACATCGCGACTTACGAAGGCAAGCTCTACGGCGCGGGATTCACCCCGGACGTGTCGATCCTCGTCTGGAATAAGGACCTGTTCAAGAAGGCCGGCCTCGACCCGGACAAGCCGCCGCGCACGATCGGCGAAATCCATGCCGACGCCAAGAAGATCCGGGCGCTCGGCGGCGACACGTACGGCTTCTATTTCTCCGGCGCCTGCCCCGGCTGCAACATCTTCACCTCCTCGCCGATGATGGTGGCCGCCGGATCGAAGATCCTGCCCGCCAACGCCAAGGACGACGCGCTGACCGGCGAGGGCGTCGAGGACGTGCTGGAAGCGTTCAAGGAGATGTGGAACGAGGGCCTCATCCCGAAGAGCGCCCAGGCCGACAACGGCGCGAACTTCACCAGTGCGTTCATGACCGGCAAGATCGGCGTCCAGGGCACCGGCGGCTTCCTGCTCTCCGAGCTCAAGAAGAATGCGCCGAACCTCGACTTCGGCGTCACCTTCCTGCCGGGCGCGAAGGAAGGCCAGGTTTCGTCCTTCGTCGGCGGCGACGTGGTCGCCATTCCCATGGGCTCGAAGCACGTCCCGCTCGCCAAGAAATTCATCGCCTGGGAGCTGACCGATGAGGCGCAGCTCGAGGGCCTGGCCAAGAACAACATCATTCCGTCCCGGCCGGCGCTCGCCGACAACAAATATTTCGCCGCCGACCCGCGCGTGGTGGTGACGGCGAAGGCGATCGGCGTCGGCTACGTGCCGTGGGTATTCCATTTCGCCGACATGGTGAACTCGGATTCGAGCCCCTGGATCAACATGTTCCAGCGCGCGATCTTCGACGGCGACGTCGACGGCGCGATCGCCGAGGCGCGCCAGAAGATGAAAGAGATCGCCGGCGAATAAGGGCATTGCGGGAGCCTCGACATGGTTGAGGGCCGACGAAGAGGACAAGCGCAGGGCTGGCTCTTTCTGGCGCCGGCGCTCATGTTCGTCGCCCTGTTCGTGCTTGCGCCGCTCGGGCTGCTTGCGGCGATGTCGTTGACCGACCGCTCGCTGCTCGGCGGTGGCCGGTTCGTCGGCTTCGCCAATTATGCGAGGATCTGGAACGATTCCGGCTTCTGGCGCGCGCTTCTCTTCACAGTCAAATACACCGTCGTCCTGACGCCGATCCTGATGGGCCTCGGCTTTGCGCTGGCGCTGCTCGTCGTCGACAATACGCCGCTCAAGCGCGCCACGCGCACGATCGTTTTCCTGCCGGTCGTCATTGGCCTCGCGAGTTCGAGTTTGCTGTGGTTCTGGCTGTTCGACGAGCAGGTCGGCCTGTTCAACAAGCTGCTGGTCGACCTGCACGTCCTGCACGAGCCGATCGTCTGGTTCGTCGGCGCAGACCTCGCCTTCTGGGCGGTCGTGATCGCCATCACCTGGAAGGTCGTCGGCTTCGGCATGGTGTTGTGCGTCTCGGGAATCCAGGCGATCAACTCGGACATTCTCGAGGCCGCCCTCGTCGACGGCGCCGGCTATTGGGCGCGCGTGCGGCTGATCATCCTGCCGCTGTGCCGGCGGACAATCCTGCTGGCGACGCTCGTCAGCGCCATCGGCTCGATGCTCGCCTTCGACCAGTTCTACATCATGACGTCCGGCGGTCCGCGCGGGCAGACCTTCACCGCAGTCTACTGGATCTACCAGACCTCGTTCATCTCGTTCCGGCTAGGCTACGGCGCGGCGCTGTCGATCGTGCTGATGCTGATCATTCTCGCCCTGGCGACGCTGCAGATCGTGCTCACGGCCCGTGGAGAGGCCGAATGACCGGGACCGTCGGGGCCGCCGGGGCGCCTCCTTCCGCGCGGCGCAAGCGCATCGCCCCGTCGGCGCTGTTCGCGGCCGTGGCCTGCCTAGTGACGATCGTGCTGATGGGCGCGCCGCTCGCGCTGTCGTTTCTGGCTTCGATCAAGACGCCGGCCGACGCGTCCGCGGTTCCGCCGCACTATTGGCCGCACGCGCTGAGCTTCGACAATTACCTGAAGGTGATCCACTACGAGGCGGGGCTTGCGGCCTATGTCGCCAATTCCGGCGTCGTCGCCCTCCTCACCATCGCCGCCTGCATCGCGCTCGCCGCGCCGGCAGGCTACGGCCTCGCGCGCTTCACGATGCGCGGCAAGGAGATCGCTTTCCTCGTCCTGCTCGCGCCAATCATGATCCCTTACCAGGCGCTCCTCACGCCGCTCTATCTCGACTTCGCCAAGGTCGGGCTGGTCAACACCCGCGTCGGTCTGGCGATCGTCCACACCATCCTGCAGCTGCCCTTTTCGATCTACCTCATGCGCAACAGTTTCGAGGCCATTCCGCGCGAGATCGAGGAAGCCGCGATGCTCGACGGCTGCTCCGCCTTTCGGCGGCTCACGCATATCTTCCTGCCGCTGGCGCTGCCGGCGATCGTCACGGTGGCGCTCTTCGCCTTCATCGCCTCCTGGAACGAGTTTCTCGCCGCGCTCATCTTCATGAACCGGGAATCGTCGTTCACCGTGCCGATCCTTCTGGTCAGCGTGCAGATCGGCCACCATGGCGCGGTCGACTGGGGCGCGCTGCAGGCGAGCATCGTGATCGCCATTGTGCCGTGCCTCGCTATCTATCTCGGGCTGCAGCGCTACTACATCTCCGGGCTGCTTTCAGGCGGCGTGAAATGACCGACGGCCCCGGCGACGACCGTCCTGGGACCGGCGAGGCCCCTCCGGCGCCCTCCGCGCGGACGATCCGCGATGTCGCGCGGCTCGCCGGCGTGTCGATCGGCACGGCGTCGAAGGCGCTGAACGCCAACGGCCGGCTGAAGGACGAGACGCGGGCCAAGGTGCTTCGGATCGCCAAGGAGATCGACTACCGGCCCAACAACCTGGCGCAGAGCCTGCATCGCGCCCGCTCGATGACGGTCGGCATCCTGTCGAACGACCGCTTCGGCCGGTTCACTTTTCCGATCGTCGCAGCGCTCGAACGGCGCCTGTTCGACGACGGAATCGCCGTCTTCATGTGCAACGCCACCGACGATCCGGCGCGGGAGCGGCGCCACATCGATCAACTGCTGCGAAAGCGCGTCGACGGTCTCGTCGTCACCGCGCGCCGCGCCGACCGTCGCGAACCGATCGAACCTGCGGTTCGAGGACTGCCGGTAGTCTACGCGTTTTCGCGGGTCGACAACCCGGACGCACTTTGCCTTCTCCCCGACGACGAAGGCGGGGCGAGGCTTGCGGTCGAGCATCTCGCCCGGCTCGGCCGCAAGCGCATCGCCCATATCACCGGCCCCGAACATTTCGAGGCGGTGCGCCTGCGCGAGAAAGGTTTTCGCGCGGGGTTGGCGTGCGCCGGCCTCGCTGGGCCGGACGGCGCTTATCGACCCGGCTTCTGGTCGGAGGACTGGGGACGCACGGCGGTTGGCGGTCTTTTCGCAAAGGGCGCCGCGGCGCCAGACGCGCTCTTTTGCGGCAGTGACCAGATCGCGCGTGGGGCGCTCGACGCGCTGCGCGAGATCGGGCTCTCGGTTCCCGGGGAGGTGGCGGTGGTCGGCTTCGACAACTGGGAGGTGATGACCTCGGGCGCCCGTCCGCCGCTGACCAGCGTCGACATGAACCTGGACGCGCTCGGGACCGAGGCGGGCGATTGTCTGCTGGAGATGATGACTGGCCGCAAGCTCTGCGGCGTCAAGCGGCTGCCGTGCTCGCTGGTCGTGCGGGAAACCTGCGGCGCGGCGGCTGCAGGGCCAGCTCGCTGACCCGGCCGGGGCGCGGTCGACGGCCGCGTCCACGAGGCCGGCTGGGCTTCGGAACGAAAAAGAGGAGCGATCATGAGCGCAACGAACTATTCGCCAATTCCATTCGCCGACGTGACGATCGCCGGGCCGTTCTGGCGCGAACGCCTGGAAACGGTGCTGACCCGCACGATCCCTAGCCAGCACGCCAAGCTCACGGAAACCGGCATCCTCGAGTCGCTCAAGCTGCCGAAGCCGGTTCCCCCGCTCAGGATTCCGCGCAACAGCCACAACTTCACCATGCAGGTGTTCTGGGACTCGGATGTAGGCAAGTGGATCGAGGCGGCGAGCTACGCGCTCGGCCACCGGCGCGACCCCGACATCGAGGCGAAGATCGACGCCATCGTCGAGGACCTCGCAAGGGCGCAGTCGTCCGACGGCTATCTGAACTGCTGGTACAACGAACGCGAGCCTCAGAACCGCTGGACCAATTTGCGCGACAATCACGAGCTCTACAACGCCGGCCACCTGCTCGAAGGCGCGGTCGCCCATTTTCGCGCGACCGGCAAGCGCAAGCTGCTCGACGTGATGGAGCGGTATATCGACCACATCGCCGCGACCTTCGGGATGGGCGCGGGCCAGAAGCGCGGTTATCCCGGGCATCAGGAGATCGAGCTCGCGCTGGTCAAGCTCTATCGCCTGACCGGCGACAAGCGTCGGCTCGAGCTCGCGTCCTATTTCATCGACGAGCGGGGGCGCGAGCCGCACTATTTCACTCAGGAGGCGCTGGCGCGCGGCGACGATCCGGCCGACTACTGGGCCAGGACCTACGAGTACAACCAGTCGCACGTTCCCGTGCGTCAGCAGGCCAAGATGGTCGGGCACGCGGTGCGCGGCATGTACATGGCCTCGGGGATGGCCGATCTCGCGTTCGAACTTCACGACAAGACCCTGAAGCGGGCCTGCGAGGCGCTGTGGCGCGACGTCACGACGGCCCAGATGTACGTCACAGGCGGGCTCGGGCCCGACGCGTCGAACGAGGGCTTCACCGAGCCTTACGATCTGCCGAACGAAACGGCTTACGCGGAGACATGCGCCTCAGTCGCGCTCGTCTTCTGGGCGCAGCGCATGCTGCACCTCGACCTCGACGGCCGCTACGCCGACGTCATGGAGCTCGCGCTCTACAACGGCGCGCTGACGGGCCTGTCGCGCGAAGGAACCCACTACTTCTACGCCAACCCGCTCGAGAGCCGCGGCCAGCATCGGCGCTGGGCCTGGCATCTCTGCCCCTGCTGCACGATGAACGTCTCGCGTCTCGTCGCCTCGGTCGCGGGCTACGCGCTGTCTTCAAGCGATGCCGGCGTCGCCTTCCACCTCTACGGCGGCTTCGAGACGACGGCGACGATCGGGGGCGTCAAGGTCGCGCTGCGCGAGACAAGCGACTATCCGTGGGCCGGCGACGTCGCGATCAAGGTCGACCCGGAGACGCCGGTCGCCTTCGATCTCAAGCTGCGCGTCCCGGGCTGGAGCGAGGGCGCGACGGCGACGATCAACGGCCAGCCGGCCGCGTTTCTCGTCGAGCGCGGCTACGCCACGATCCATCGCGCCTGGACGAAGGGCGACACCGTTGCGCTCCATCTGCCGATGCCGGCCGAGCGGCTCCATGCGCACCCGCGGGTGCGCATGGACGTCGGCCGCGTAGCGCTGAGGCGCGGTCCGCTGATCTATTGCGTGGAAGAGGCCGACAATCCGGGCGCTCCGGTCCAGAGCCTCACCCTTCCGCGCACGGCGCCCATCAAGGCGGCTTGGCGGGGCGACCTCTTCGGTGGGACGATGACCCTGACGGCGGAGGCCAGGCGCCTCGTCCCGGCCGACTCCGACGGCCGGCTCTATGCCCCGGCGCCGCCGGCAGTCCGCGACGCGACGGTGACCGCCCTCCCCTATTTCCAGTGGGCCAACCGCGAAACGGGCTCGATGCAGGTCTGGCTCGCGGAGGCGGTCGAATAAGCCTCGACGCCGGACATTCCGGCGCCCAGCCGTCCGGGCGCCCGGTCCATTCGAGGAGCGGACGGTGACCGACGCCCTTTGCGCCGACCGCCGACGGGGGTAAAGCACCGGCCTGGGTTTTGACCATTGGGCACCCCATGCTGTTTCCCTGCCCCTTCTGCGGCCCGCGCGACGAGACCGAGTTCAGTTACGTCGGCGAGCCCAAGGCGCGCCCCGAGCCAGCCGAGGCGGTCGGCGACGCCGCCTGGGCCGACTACCTCTACGTCAACGCCAACCCCAAGGGTGAAGCTCGCGAGGTCTGGCTTCACCTGACCTGCATGGACATGTTCGCTATGACCCGTGACACGGCGACCAACGCGGTTCTCTCGAGCGAGCCGCTGAGACGGACGCCGTGAGCGGTTTTCGTCTCCCGGACGGCGGACGAGTTGATCGCGGCCGGCCGCTCGCCTTCAGTTTCGACGGCAAGCCCTACCTGGGGTTGAGCGGCGACAGCATCGCCTCGGCGCTTCTCGCCAACGGCGTGCGGATCGTCGGCCGCAGCTTCAAGTATCACCGGCCGCGCGGCGTCTGGGGCGCCTGGACCGAAGAGCCCAACGCCATCGTCGACGTGAGACGGGCGGGGCGCACGACGCCG
Organism: uncultured Alphaproteobacteria bacterium; assembly: GCA_963816065.1. GTDB lineage: Bacteria > Pseudomonadota > Alphaproteobacteria > Rhizobiales > Beijerinckiaceae > Roseiarcus. Next base: position 56,256 of record CAWFJG010000029.1, read on the forward strand.
AACCTGCGCGCGACCGTGGAACCGCTCGAAAACGATCTCGCGGTTCGCTCGGTCAACGCCGCGCCGACCGCAGCCGAGGATCGCTCAGCCCTCATCGACGCGGCCTCGCGCTTCATGCCGTCGGGCTTCTACTACAAGACCTTCCTCTGGCCGCGCTGGGAGACATTCGAGCCGATCGTGCGCGCCATGGCCGGGCTCGGCCTGGTCGACCCGCGCAACTGTCCGCCAGCCGAATTTCCACAGCTCAACGCCCATTGCGATCGCCTGATCGTCGGCGCAGGCCCGGCGGGACTGGCGGCGGCGGCGGCCGCGGCGCGCGCGGGCGAAACCGTCGTCCTGATCGAGGACCATGCCGACATCGGCGGGCAGCTCGTCCATCGCGGCGGCGCGATCGACGGCGGCGACTGGCGTCAATGGGCCGAGAGCGTCTGCGCGCTGGTTGCGGCCAACAGCGGCCGGGTGTTGACGGCGACGACCGCGTTCGGCGTCTACGATCACGATCTCGTCTGCGCCTGGGAGCGGCGGGAGCCCCTGCCCGACGCCCTCTGGCGCATCCGGCCGAAGCGAATCGTGGTCGCCGCGGGCGCGATCGAGCGGCCGCTGATCGTGCCCGACAACGACCGGCCGGGCGTGATGTCGGCCGACGCCGCGCTCGTCTACCTTCGCCGCTTCGGCGTTTTGGTCGGCCGGCGGATCGTGGTGGCGACCAACAACGACAGCGCCTATCCGGTAGCGGAGGCGCTGGCGGAAGCAGGCGCGGAGGTTGAGATCCTCGACACGCGCGCCGACGGGCCCGCGACGCCGCTCAGGGTCCTGCGCGGCGTCGAGATCGAGGCCGTCGACGGCCGCTCGGGCGTCACGGGCGTTAAGGTCGGCGGCGCCCGGCTTCCGGCCGACGCGCTGCTCATCTCCGGTGGCTGGACGCCGACTGTGCACCTCCACCAGCAGGCGCGCGGCAAGCTCCGCTACGACGAGAGCCTCGCGGCGCTCGTCCCCGCGGCCGAGGTCGAGGGAATGACGGTCTCGGGCGCGGCCAACGGCGCCTTCACGCTCGACCAGGCGCTGCTTCAGGGCCATGCCGCGGGCGGCGGTCAGGGGCCCGCGCCCAACGCGCCGGCCGGAGTTTATCGCATCGCGCCCGCCTGGCCGAAGCCCGACGCGCCGGGGCGGCGCTGGATCGACTTCCAGAGCGACGTGACGCTGAAGGATGTGGTCCTGGCCGGTCGCGAGGGCTACGTCTCGGTCGAACACCTGAAGCGCTACACTACGCTCGGCATGGCGACCGACCAAGGCAAGACGTCCAGCGTCAATGGCCTCGCCGCCATGGCCGCCCTCACCGGCCGCACGATCGACGCGACCGGCACGACGACCTACCGCCCGCCCTTCGTACCCGTGCCGATGACCGTGATCGGCGGCCGTCGGCGCGGCGAACTCATGAACCCGCTGAAGCGCCTGCCGCTCGAAGCCGAGCACCGCGCCGACGGCGCGCAGATGCGCGAATACAGCGGCTGGCTCCGGCCCGCCTGGTACGGCGCGGGCGATCCCGATCGCACCATCCAGCGCGAGGCCAGGCGCGCCCGCGACACCGTCGCCCTGTTCGACGGCTCCTCGCTCGGCAAGATCGAGGTGATCGGCCCGGACGCGGCGAAGCTGGTCGACTTCCACAGCTACAACCGGATCTCGACCCTAAGGCCCGGCAGGATCCGCTACGGCTTCGTGCTGTCGGAGACCGGGATCGTGTTAGACGACGGCGTGACCCTGCGCCTCGCCGACGACCGGTTCCTCGTCTCGTGCTCCTCCGGCCACACCGGCGCCGTCGTCATGCGGCTCGAATCGTGGCGGCAGGACCGGTTCAATCCGCGCCGCGTCGTCGTCCACGACACGACCGCCCAGTGGGCGACGCTGACGCTGACCGGCCCGCGCGCGCGGGACTGCCTCGCCGCCCTGGACCTCGGGCTCTCGCTCGACGACCAAACCCTGCCGCACATGGGCTTCGCCACGGGCGTCTTTGAGGGCGCGCCGCTCAGGATCGCGCGGGTGAGCTTCACGGGCGATCGCTCCTACGAACTCTCGGTGCCGATCTCCAAGGCGGCCGCCCTGCGCGCTGGGATCGTCGCGGCGCTGCCGGCCCTTGGCGGCGGCCTCCTCGGCTCGGAGGCGCTGATGATCCTCAGGGCGGAGAAGGGTTATGTCATCGTCGGCAAGGACACCGATGGGACGACCATGCCGCACGATCTCAGCGCCGGCGCTCCCCGCGCCCAGCGCAAGGACGAGTACGTGGGCAAGCGCTCGCTGCACATGGCGGTCGCCGAGGACCGGGACCGCAAGCAGCTTGTCGGGCTCGAGGTCGAACGCGGCGAACCGCCGCTGCCGACCGGGGCGCATGTGATCGAGGGGACGGGCAAGGAGCGCCGCTCGCTTGGCTACGTCACCTCGAGTTACCCGAGCCCGACGCTCGAGCGCCCGGTGGCGCTCGGCCTCGTCGCCGGCGGCTTTGCGCGGATGGGCCAGTCGCTCGGCGTCTACCATCTGGGGGCCGAGCGGCGCGTCAGGGTCGCCCCGGTCGCCGCGCTCGACCCGGAGGGGACGCGGCTTCATGCGTGAGACGGACTGGACGCCGGCCCGCGGCGCCAAGGGCGCGCTGATCGCCAGGCCCGGTCTCACGGCGCGGGCGCGCAGCCGGATCGGGCAGACGCTGATCTCGGGCGACCTCGCCGCGGCGCTCGCCGAGCTTGCGCCCGGAGCGCCCTTCATTGGCCTATACGGGCTCGCGCCGGGATGGGCCTATGCGCTGCGGATCGGGCCCGACAAGGCGCTGCTGGTGACGCCGGCCCCGATCCGCCCGGCCGAGGGCTGGCGCGACGGCTGGGCGGCGACCCCCGTCGACGACGGCTGGGTCGCCCTCGACGTCAGGGGATCGCAGGCGCCGCTCGTCCTGATGCAGGCGACGGCCGCCGACCTTTCGGCGGGCTCCCCCTCGGCCGCCCTTCTGTTCGCCGGCCTGCGCTGCCTGATGGCGCGCACCGAAGCGGGCTTCCGCCTGCATGTCGAGCGGCCGTGGCTCGAGGCGCTGCTGACCTGGCTGGATGGGGCGTAGGGCGACGAGGACGCCGATCCCCTCTCCCGCCAGTGCGGGTCGCCGCCTTCATCCGCGACAACCCGCCTTCCAAGACCCGACTCGGTTGCGCGCTCGCGAAGACCCGTGGCTGTCTCATCCAGTGTCGCCACTCCTTCCAGCCAGCGCCTTTGAATGAGACCGTCGCCCACTCGTTCAATCGCCCCCCGATTTGGCCTAAAATCATCTCGCTCACGGTCCGCCGCCGACGATTCGGTTTGCCTGCTATGGGTTTTTTCGCCGCGGTCCGCGCTCTGTTGCAGGAAGTCGTGCAATATCAAGGTGTTGCCATACCAACAACCCAACGGTTGCGGGGCGCGAGCGGGCGCGGAACAGGGACTTTAACAGGCACGGAACAGGCAAATAACAGGCCGTTATCAGGCAGAACAGGTCAAGAACAGGCGGACGAAACGCGGCGCGAGACCGGGCGCCGCCAGGTTGTAGGCCGCGGTCAGGATTCCCTTCCACCGCACGGGAAAAGCCTGCCCCCCGGGGGCGACGACCCGAGGCGGCGCCTTGTGAGCGGTCGGACGAGGGACGCCGCGCGATTCGTCCAAAATCATCTCACTCCAGAGCTGACGAAATCGAGTTGCGCCGGCGAACGCTGCGGGCGAACGAAGGGGAAAACACAACTGCCTAGCGGCAGATCGTGAAACGCCGCTGTAGGGCCGGGTCGATGACCCGGCCGGCGCGGTCCAACCGGCGTCCGTCAGGACGCGGCGACACCCCGCCAGCCGGAACGCCCGCGGCGCGTTCACAGATGCTGGGTGCGATGGGCCCAGACGTCGTCCCAGAGCGTGTCCCGGTCCGCCTCGAACACCAGGGTCGGATTGGCCTCGGCGGTCGCCCATGCGCCAGCTTCGATCTCCCGGTCCAGTTGCTGCGGTCCCCAGCCGGCGTAGCCGAAGGCCACCAGGGTCTTGGCCGGTCCGCTGTTTGCCGCGATGTCGCGCAGGATAGTCACGCTCGACGTCACCGACAGGCGATCGTTGACGGCGATGGTCTGGGTTCGCTTGTATTCGGCGCTGTGGACGACGAAGCCGACTTCCGGCTGCACCGGCCCGCCCGAAAAAACGCGCACGTGCCCGGTGACGCCGGCGCTTTTTTGGCCGACGGCGTCGAGCAGGCTGGCGAGCGGCTCGTCTCCGACCGGCCGGTTGACGACGATGCCGAGGGCGCCGCTCGCATCGTCCTCGACGATCAGGATGACCGTCCGCTCGAAGCGCGGATCGCCCATCTCGGGCGCGGCGACCAGGAACTGGCCGGCGAGCGAGGCGCGGGCGGGCGCCTCCTCCGGCCCGGTCGGCAACGCCGCGTCGAGGAACGCTGTCTGCAGGACGAAGGCTGCGACGACGAGGCCCAGACGAGCGATCGCGGACATGGCTCACCCGAAACGTCTTGCGGGGACGGGGCCGAGACTAGCACGGGCCAGGATGGCCGCCAAAGGAGGGCGAGCATTGCCTCGGGCGCTGAGACGCGCGAGCGCGCCGGCGCCGAAAGTTGCCCGATGATCACTCCTTCCACCCGACGATCAGATCCTTGACGACGAGCCCGCCGAGCGTCCCGCCATTCCGCATCTCCCGGATGCGCTGCACGACCCGAAGGCCGCGCTCGCGGACGAATGCCCTGTCGGCAATCGACGGATGCGCGGTCCCTTCGCGTCAGTCAAATCCCGGGCGTACTCCTTCCCCCTTGTGGGCCCTTGGGCGCAATGCGGCGATGGGCAAATTGACGGCCTTGGTCGCGGGGACGCAAGCCTCGCGGAGTTTCCACGGTCAGGCCGGCGGCAGCGATGAGGTGAACGTCTTGCCGTTCACGTCGGTGACGCGGACCTCCGCGCCCGCTCGTGTCGCGTCGGCGTCGGCGGGAGGGGGAAGCGTGACGATGGCCTTGGCCCCCACGCCGGCCTCCAGTCCGTAGGCCGCGGGCTTGAACCTGTTGTAGGCGAAGTCGTTGACGATCGCGGTCGGGGCAAGGGCGGACAAGGCCCGCCAATCCCAGGTCGCGAGCGCCCGCCCGTCCGGCGCGACCACCTCGACTTGCATGATGTGGGCCGGCACGGCCGGCGTCCCTGCGTCGACGTAGACCGCGAAGCGAACGCCGCCGTCGCTGAGCCGCATCGCCTTGGAGAGCGTGAAATGATGCGCTGCGGCGCCCACGGGGCCCTTGTGATAGGGCGTCAGGACCGAGCCGCGGTAATAGTCGTAGAGGCCGATGTCGAAGACGAGAACGAAGGCCAGGACGGCGAGCGCGAGCTTGCGAAAGCCCGCGTCGCTCAGCGGCAGCTTCAGGCTTCCGCCGCCCCAGCGGAACCACATGCGCTTGGCGAGGCCCGGGTTGCGGCGAAGCCACGTGTTGTCCATGGAATAAGCGGCGCTTCCGGCCAGCATCAACGAAGCGCCCATCGCGACGTTGCAGGTCGCCATCGTCCATTCGTCGATACACGTGCCGCCCTGCCAGCCGAACAGCAGCATCAGCGAAATCGAGAGGCCGACGGAGAGCAGCGCCGCGAGCCGCGTCATCAGCCCCGCCATCAACGCAAGGCCGACGATCAGTTCGGCGGCGCTGAAGACGACGATCGCCGCATAGAGAAGCCAGAAGTGATGGAGCAGGAAAGCGATGATTTGGTCGGAGCCGAACAGCGCGCCGGGCATCGCCGCCTGAAGCTTGTTGGCCATCCAGGACGGTTGCGACGGATCGAGTTTCGACGGCGCATAGATGAAACGCCGCGAGCCGGCGCCCCAATAGATGAACCCTTGAATGACGCGGACCGACAGCATCGCGATCGCCGCGGCGCGCCAGTCGGCGCTTCGTTCAGCGAACGCGTCTGCCGCTCCGCTCCCGCTGTACGCCGCCGATATCGTCATGCCGTTCCCCCCAGCCCGGTCAGAGTCGCTCACCTATTCCGGCATGAACGCGGGATTGTTCTTCGGAAATTGGGCGACCGTCTCGGGATCGAGGTTGAAGGTTGCCGCCACCATCTCCGGCGGAGAATGGGCAAGCCAGTCGGCGAACGAAACTTCCTCATAGCGGGAGGAGCGAAACACCGCGATCATCACCAGGTCGGAGTCGCCGGTATTCTCGATGTAGTGGCCAAGCCCCTTCTTGACGTAGCCGATATCGCCGGGGCGGAAGTTCGCGGTGTTGGCGGAGGGTCCGGCGTTGAACACCGTCATGCGGGCCGTGCCTTTGAGGTAGTATTGCCACTCATCGGCGTTCGGATGCCAGTGCAACGTCCGCAGAGCGCCGGGTCTCATCGTGACGAGGCCCGCGGAGATGGTCTTCGAGACGGGAAAGTTCGAGCTGTCGGCGACCTGAAGGGAGCCGCTGCGGTTCTCGCTCACCTTGGGCGACTTGGAGAGGGAAAAGGTGAACGGATATTCCGGCGCGCCGGCCGCGCTCGCCATCGCTTGCTGCACATCGGCCAGCGGACCGGGAACCTCGCCCGGGAAGATCCAGCGGTCCTGCAACGGGATGGCCTTGAAGGCCTCCGCCGGAACGCCGAAATTCTTCGCCAGCACTTCGGGCGGCGTATGCGCCATCCAGTCGGTCGCGAGCAGCGTGCTGAACTCCGACGAGACGCCGTTGTCGAAGGCGAGCACGAACTCGGCCCCGTCGGGACCTAGGCCCTGCAACGAATGCGGCAGACCCGCCGGGAAATACCAGAGGTCGCCCTCCTCGACGTCGGCGACATAAGGGCGCCCTTGCGCGTCGAGGACGGTGATGCGACAGCGGCCGTAGGTCATGATCGACCATTCCGCTTGCTGATGCCAATGCAGTTCGCGGATGCCTCCGGCCGACAGGCGCATATTGACGCCGGCGATTTCGCTGGAGATGGCGAAGTCGGCCTGCGTCACCTGACGTCCCCAGCCGCCGTTCTGGATGCGTCGCGGCGCAAGGTTGAAGGAGGCCCAGAACTCCGGCAGGCTGCCGACATCGGTCGGCGGCGGATCGAGGAAGGCAGGCATCTGCTGAGCCAGGCCCGCATCGTGGGGGCCGGGAATCGCCAGAGCCCGCGGATCGGTGACGTTGACAGCCCCCTCCGGGGGCGAATCCGGATTGCCGAAGGACGCGGCCCGAGCCAGCGTCGCGGTGACCGCGGCTCCGCCGGCGGCCGTCGCGGCGAGAACGCCGCGTCGCGAAAGGTTCATGTCATCTCCCCCAAGGCGACGGGCTCCGCGCCGCCGCAGACACTAGCAACAGGCGAGCCGCCGTCAAATGACCGCGCCTGGTCCGAACAGTTCGGAGGCCACGCGGTCGACTACAATGACGATTTGGGGGATCGCCATGCTTTGGATCCGCGTTGGCGAGCATGATGCGAACGGCAAGAGGCGTCACTTCTCGCCGCCCTCTCCGTCCCAGAGCCGCGCGATCGCCTTCAGCGGCTCGGCGAGGCTGCGGTAGGTGTCGAGCCCGATCGCGTCGACGATCGTCTGCTCGTGACGCTCGGAGAGGGCGTGCAGTTCCGACATCAGGCGTTTGCCCTTTTCGGTCAGCATCAGCGCATAGCTGCGTCGATCGCCCGGAGTTCGGGTCGCGGCGCACCAGCTTTCGTCTTTCGAGCAGGTCGATCATGGCGACGAAATTGGCGCGCTTGATGCCAAGCGCGGCGCTGACTTCGCTCTGTTTCCGGCCGGGGTTGCATTCGATCACGGTCAGGATCGAATATTGCCCGGGCCGGATGTCGTGCGCTTCGAAGGCGGCGAAGAAATCCCTGAACACCGCGATCTGCGCCCGGCGCAGGAGGTAGCCGATGCGCCGGTCGAGCGGCCCGTAGTCGACGCCGGCGCGCTCGGGCGTCGCCATGTCGCCGTCCGCCGCTCCGCCCTTGCTTGCGGCCCTGCGGAACCCTGAAGCCGTCGCGCTCACTCGCGCCTCCCGCGCCTTTTTTGTCGAATCGGGCATCGCCCCCATGCTGGCCGTGGGCCGCCCCCTCCCCCGTTACGCTTGCGCTACACAGGGGAGGAAAAAGCCTGCGCCGATTTCCTCCCCTGCGCCTGAGCGCGGCGGAGGGGACTGACCGAAGGACGTTGGTTGGGGGCGGCCGCCCGAAACCGACCGCAGCATGGGAGCCGCGAAATTTGTCCTCGCCCTACATTGACACGCAATGATAGGTATGTTCAATAACAATTATCGTGCGAACCAAATCCCGGGGCGAACCGGGGCGCGCGTTCAACCCAGGAAACGCAACACCCAAGGAGCGGCCTCCATGTCGTTGAAAGTCTCCGGTCTCACCCTCGGCGCGGCGCTCGCGGCGCTCCTGCCGGCCGCGGCCCACGCCCAGATCCATGTCGGAATCGTCGTCTCCGAAACCGGGCCGGCGGCGGCGCTCGGCATTCCGCAAAAGAACACAGTCGCGCAACTGCCCAAAGAGATCGACGGCCAGACGATCGAATACACCCTGCTCGACGACGCGACCGATCCGACCAAGGCGGTCGCCGATGCGCGAAAACTCGTCGCCGAGCACAACATCGACTTTCTGATCGGCTCGTCGGCGACGCCCTCGACCCTTGCGCTCGTCGATGTCGCCGCCGAGACCAAGACGCCCTACTGCGCCATGGTGCCGACCAAGGCGACCGTCTCGCCGCTCGACGACAAACGCCGCTGGGTGTTCAAGGCCCCGCAGGACGACGCCATCATGGCCGCCGCCGTGTTCGATCACATGAAAGACGCGGGCGTGAAAACGATCGCCTTCATCGGCTACACCGACGGATACGGCGAGGGCTGGCTGACCGCCGCCAAGGACGCCGCCAAGGCGCGCGGCATCGACATCGTCGATGTCGAGCGCTTCCAGCGCAGCGACACCAGCGTCGATGCGCAGGCGCTGAAGATTCTCTCGTCCAATCCCGACGCCGTGCTGATCGCCGCGTCCGGCACCGTCGCCGTCATGCCGCAGAAGGCGCTGAAGGATCTCGGCTACGCGAAGCCCATCTACCAGACGCACGGCGTCTCGACGATGGAGTTCATACGCGTCGGCGGCAAGGACGTCGAGGGCACGGTCTTTCCCGCCGGCCCGGTCGTTGTGGCGAGCCTGCTGCCCGACAGCCATCCGAGCAAGGCGGTCGGCCTCGCCTACATCAAGGCCTACGAGGCGAACAACAAGACGCCCTTCGCCGCCTTTGGCGCGCATCTGGCCGATTGCGATTCGATCATGCTCGGCGGCGTCAAGGCCGCGCTCGAGAAGGCCAAGCCGGGCACGCCGGAATTCCGCGCCGCGCTCCGCGACGCGGTCGAGCAAACGCACGAGCTCGCGGCCAACCACGGCGTCTACACCTACTCGCCGACCGATCATTCCGGTCTCGACAAGCGCTCCCGCGTGCTGATCAAGATCGTCGACGGAAAGTGGACGCTGCTGCCCGACCCGAAGTGAGCGCTCGTCTTGCCCTCACCCGGCGGCCTTCGGCCGCCGCCCTCTCCCCGAGGGAGAGGGGACGCGCGCCCTTCCCCCTCAGGGGGAAGGTGGCCGCGAAGCGGTCGGATGAGGGCCTGACATGAGCCCGACCATCCTCCTCTTTCTCGCCCAGGACGGCGTGATGAACGGCGCGGTCTATGCGCTGCTCGGCGTGACGCTCGTGCTCATGTTCACGGTCACGCGCGTGATCTTCGTCGCCCAGGGCGAGTTCGTCGCCTGGGGCGCCTTGACCATGGCGGCGTTGCAGAACGGCGCCGTGCCCGGCACGGCGAAGCTGCTTGTCGGCTTCGGGATCGCCGCGGCGGCCATCGAGGTCTTACGCGCCCGCGGTCGCCTCGAGGCGCGCCGGCTCGCCATGATCGCGGCGCGCGACGTTCTCGCGCCCTTCGCCCTGCTCGCGCTCGCCGCCGCGCTGGCGCCGCTGAAGCCCGGCATGGCGATCGACGCGCTGCTGACGCTGGCCCTGATCGCGCCGATGGGGCCGCTCGTCTACCGTCTCGCCTTCCAGCCGCTCGCCGACGCGAGCGTGCTGATCCTGTTCATCGCCGCGATCGGCGTGCATCTGGCGATGTCGGGCCTCGGCCTCGCGGTGTTCGGCGCCGAGGGCTCGCGCCTCGACCCGATGCTCAGCGGCATGCTTCCGCTTGGCCCCATCATGGTCAAGATGCAGAGCCTGGCGGTGCTGGCGGTCACGGCCGCGGCGATGGCCGGCCTTTACGTCTTCTTCGGGCGCACGCTCCTCGGCAAGGCGCTGCGCGCGACCGCGGTCAACCGGCTCGGCGCGCGGCTCGTTGGCGTGCGGGTGGACAGCACGGCGCGGACCGCCTTCGCGCTCGCGGCCGGCATCGGCGCGCTGTCGGGCATCCTCATCGGACCCTTGACCACGGTCGCCTACGACACCGGCTTTCTGATTGGCCTCAAGGGCTTCGTCGCCGCGATCGTCGCAGGCCTCGCGAGCTATCCGCTGACAGCGCTCGCCGCAATCGCGATCGGCCTGCTCGAATCCTACTCGGCCTTCTTCGCCAGCGCCTTCAAGGAGGCGATCGTCTTCGGCGTCATCATCCCGTTCCTGCTCTGGCGCTCCTACGCCAGCAGCGCTCCCGCCGACGACGAGGACGAGTGAGCGCCGTGAGCCTGTCGTCCCGCCTCTCGCCGCAATTCATCGCCCTCGCCGTCGTCGCATTGATGGCGGTCGCGCCGCTGCTGCCGTTCACCCCGAGCTTCTGGATCACGCTCGCGGGCTATATCGGCTTGTCCAGCCTCGTCGCCATCGGTCTCGTGCTGCTCACCGGCGTCGGCGGGATGACCTCGTTCGGACAGGCGGCCTTCGTCGGTTTCGGCGCCTATGCGACCGCCGTCTTGACCGCCAAATTCGGCTTCTCGCCCTGGGCGACGCTGCCAGTCTCGCTTGTCGCCACCGGCCTCGCGGCGCTCGCCATCGGGCTCGTCACGGTCCGGCTCTCCGGCCACTATCTGCCGCTCGGCACCATCGCCTGGGGGATCAGCTTCTTCTATCTCTTCGGCAATCTCGCCGTGCTCGGCGGCTACGACGGGATCAGCGGCATCCCGCCGTTCGCCATCGGTCCGTTCGAGCTCATCGACGCCCGGGCCGTCTACTATCTGATCTGGCTCGCGGTGCTGATTGCGGTCGTGCTGAGCGACAACCTGCTCGACAGCCGCATGGGCCGCGCCATCCGGGCGCTGCGCGGCGGCGGCGCCTTCGCCGAATCCTTTGGCGTCGACACGGCGCACGCGAAGCTCGTCGTGTTCGTCTACGCAGGCCTCCTGGCAGGCCTCTCGGGCTGGCTCTACGCCCATGTGCAGCGGTCGGTGAGCCCGTCGCCGTTCGGCCTTTCCGCCGGCATCGAGTATCTCCTGATGGCGGTCATCGGCGGCTCGGGCGCCGTGCTCGGCGGCGTCGTCGGGGCCGGCGTCGTCGCAGTGCTGAACGACCAGTTGCAGAACTGGCTGCCGAGGCTGATGGAGGGCGGCGGCAACCTCGATACGATCGCATTCGGCGTCATCCTCGTGGCCGCCCTCCAGTTCGCCCGCGCCGGGATCTGGCCGGCGCTGCGCCGCCTGGGCCCGGACCCGGCGCCGAAGGCGATCGACCTCAACGCGCCGCCCTTGCCGAAGCGGCTCATGAGCGAAAAGGGCGCGCCGCTGCTCGAGGTCGCGACGATCAGCAAGCGGTTCGGCGGTCTCGTTGCGGTCAGCGACGTCAGCTTCACGGTGCGCGGCGGCGAGATCGTCGGGCTGATCGGCCCCAACGGCGCCGGCAAAAGCACGACCTTCAATCTGCTGACCGGCGTCGCGTCGGCAAGCTCTGGCGAAATCCGCTTCCGCGGCCAACGCATCGACCCGCTGCCGGCCCGCGAAATCGCGGCCCTCGGGATCGGGCGCACGTTCCAGCATGTCAAGCTGGTGCCGGGGATGACGGTGCTCGAGAACGTCGCCATCGGCGCGCATCTGCGCGCCCGCGTCGGCGCGCTGGCCTCGCTTCTTCGCCTCGACCGCGCCCGCGAGGCGGAGATCATCGCCGAGGCGGCGCGCCAGATCGAGCGCGTCGGCCTCGCCAAACACATGCATCAAACGGCCGGCTCGCTGGCGCTCGGCCAGGCCCGCGTCGCCGAGATCGCGCGCGCCCTCTGCCTCGACCCGGCGCTGCTGCTGCTCGACGAGCCCGCCGCGGGCCTCCGCCACGGCGAGAAGAAGGAGCTCGCCGCGCTCCTCAGGCAGTTGCGCGCGGACGGCATGAGCGTGCTGCTGGTCGAGCACGACATGGATTTCGTGATGCAGCTGACCGACCACATCGTCGTGCTCGATTTCGGGGCCAAGATCGCCGAAGGGGCGCCGAAGGCGATCGCCGAGAGCCCGGTCGTGCTCGAAGCCTACCTTGGCGGCGTCGAATGACCCCGCCGATCCTGAAGACCGACGCCTTGAGCGTCTCGTACGGACGGGTCGAGGCGGTGCGCGCCGCTTCGATCGCGATTCCGGCCGGCGGAGTGGCGACGGTGATCGGCGCCAACGGAGCGGGCAAGACGAGCCTCCTGAACGCGATCATGGGCGTATTGCCGGCGAGCGGCGGCGTCACGTTCGACGGCCGCCCGCTCGACGGCATGCCGATCGAGGAGCGGGTCGACGGCGGCCTGAGCCTGGTGCCGGAGAAACGCGAGCTGTTCGGCTCGATGTCGGTCGAGGACAATCTGCGCCTCGGCGCCTACCGGCTCGGCGGCAAGGCGATCCGCAGCGGACTGAGCGAGGTCTACGCCCGCTTTCCCCGCCTCGGCGAACGGCGGAGCCAGACGGCGGGCACGATGTCGGGCGGCGAACGGCAGATGCTGGCCATGGGCCGGGCGCTGATGGGACGGCCGCGGGTCCTGATGCTCGACGAGCCGAGCCTCGGTCTCGCGCCGCGCATCGTCCGGGAAATCTTCGCCATTGTCGCCGAGCTCAAGACGACCGGCGTGTCGATCCTGCTGGTCGAGCAGAACGCCCGCACCGCCCTGCAGATCGCCGACTGGGCCTATGTGATGGAACTCGGCGAGATCGTCATGCAGGGCCCCGCAGCCGAGCTCGCGAACGACAAGCGCGTGATCGAAAGCTACCTCGGGCTGGGGAAGCGATGAGCGCGAACGATGGCCTGTCCCGCGCCGCGCGCGGCGCGCCCCCTTCACCATGCTTCGCATGGTCCCCCTCCCCCACTTCGCGTGGGAGGAAATGCGCGTCTCCTCCCCTGTGCGTAGCGCGGGGGAGGGGGACCGCCCGGAGGGTGGTGGAGGGGGAAGTCACTGCGACGACCGCGGCTCTTGGACTGAGAACATAGAAAGGATGATGCCCGTGACCTCAACCCATCCCGAAGAGCCGATCGCACTCGACCTGCCGAAGTCGCTGAAGGCGGGCAGGCGCGGGGACATCGCCCATCTCCGACTCGCCCGCTCGGAAAAGCGCAACGCGCTCGACGACGTCACGGTGCTGGGGCTCGAGACCTTCTTCACCCAACTTCCATCTGACATCCGCGCGGTCGTGCTCAGCGGCGAAGGCCAGCATTTTTCCGCCGGCCTCGATCTCGCCGAGGTGGCCGAGGACCTCGACCCGCTCGCGCGCGTCATGCATTCGCGCATGTGGCACCGGGCGTTCGAGGCGATCCAGTTCGGCCGCACGCCGGTCGTCACCGTGCTGCACGGCGCGGTTGTCGGCGGCGGCCTCGAGCTCGCCGCGTCGACCCATCTGCGCGTCGGCGAGCTCTCGGCCTATTACGGCCTGCCGGAGGGCCAGCGCGGCATCTTCCTCGGCGGCGGCGGCTCGGTGCGGATCGCCCGGCTGATCGGAGTTCCCCGCGTGCAGGACCTGATGCTGACCGGGCGCACGCTTTCCGCCGAGGAGGGTCATGCGGCCGGGATCACCCAATATCTGGTCGAGGACGGCCGGGGGCTCGAGAAGGCCTTCGAACTCGCCGCCAAGGCCGCCTCGAATACGCCGACCACCAATTTCGCCGTCCTGCACGCCTTGCCGCGCATCGCCGAGAGCGATCCGGGGAGCGGACTGCTCACCGAATCCTTGATGGCGACGATCGCCGAGATGAGCCCCGAGGCGACCCAGCGGCTCAAGGACTTTCTGGAGAAGCGCGCGGGCAAGGTGCTGCGGCAGAGCTGAGCTTTGTGACGCGCGGTCGCTGACCGCGCCGCCGCGCTCTTTGATTTTGGCGGGGTCACCGACCCCGCCCCGCAAACGGCGGAGGAAACGACGATGAAAATCCCGCTGACTTTCGGGCCGCCGCACGTGGCCGTCGAGCGCCGGGCGGACGGCGCGATGATCGTCGAGTTCGCCCGAGCCGCTCGCGGCCTATCCGCGGTCGATGACCGACTGGCTCGATCACTGGGCGCGCGCTGCGCCCGACCGCGTGTTCCTGGCCGAGCGGTCGGACGGCGCCTGGCGGCGGGTGACCTACGCGGAGGCGCGCGACATCGCCCGCCGCGTCGCGCAGGCGATCCTCGATCGCGGCCTTAGCCCCGAGCGGCCGATCGCCATCCTTTCGGGCAACAGCGTCGATCATGCGCTGATCGGCCTCGGCGCGATGATCGCCGGCGTGCCCTATGCGCCCGTCTCGCAGCCCTATTCGCTGGTCGCCAAGGACTACGGCAAGCTCAAGACCATTCTCGACGTCCTGACGCCGGGCCTTGTGTATGTCAGCGACGGCGCGCGGTTCACGCTCGCGCTCGCAGCGGGCGTGCCGAAGGACGTCGAGGTCGTGGCGGGCGTCATCCGCCAACGGACTGGCCCTCGATCGGGCTTTGAAACCTTCATCGCCAAGCCCGCCGGACCCGAGGTCGACGTCGCCCACGCCAAGGTCGGCCACGACACCGTGGCGAAACTCCTCTTCACCTCGGGATCGACCGGATCGCCCAAGGGCGTCATCAATACGCAGAGGATGATGACCTCGAACCAGGCCATGTTGAAGGGCGTCAATCCGAGCTACCACCTGGTCGCGCCGGTGCTCGTCGACTGGCTGCCCTGGAGCCACACGTTCGGCGGCAACAACAACTTCAATCTCGTGCTGTCGGCCGGCGGCTCCTACTATATCGACGAGGGGCGTCCGCTGCCGGGCGCGATCGACGCCACCGTGCGCAATCTCAAGGACGTGTCGCCGACCATCTATTACAACGTCCCGAAGGGCCTCGAGATGCTGCTGCCCTATGTCGAAGCGGATGCGGACTTGCGCAAAAGCCTGTTCACCCACTTGCAGGCCTTCGTCTACGCCGGCGCGGCGCTCAGCCCCCATGTGCGCGAGGCGTTCGAGCGGTTGGGCCAGGAGACGGTCGGCCATGTCGTGCCGATCCTGACCTCGCTCGGCTCGACCGAAACCGGCCCATCGGCGCTCAGCGTCACCGAGAAGGCCTGCGCCCCGGGCGTCATCGGCATTCCCAATCACGGGGTCGAATTGAAGCTCGTGCCCAACGGCGACAAACTCGAGGCGCGGCTGAAGAGCCCGAGCATCACGCCGGGCTACTGGCGCCGTCCCGAACTTACCCGGGACGCATTCGACGAGGAGGGCTACTACAAGCTCGGCGACGCTCTCAAGTTCTTCGACGAGAAGGAACCCGAGCTCGGCTTCGTGTTCGACGGACGCGTGGCGGAGGACTTCAAGCTCGCCACTGGCACCTGGGTCAGCGTCGGCCCGCTGCGGCTGAAGTTCATCGCCCATTGCGCCCCCTATGTCACGGACCTGGTCGTCGCGGGCCACGACCGCGACGACGCGGCGGCGCTGGTCGTGCCCTACCTTCCGGCCTGCCGGGAGCTTGCGGGCTTGAGCGAAACGACGAGCGACGCAGAAGCGCTCATGCATCTGAAGGTGCGCGAGACGTTTTCCGCCCTGCTCGCCGCGTTCAACAAGACGGCCGGCGGCAGTTCGGGGCGTTTCGCCCGCCTCATCCTGATGGACGACCCACCCTCGCTCGATTCCGGCGAGCTCACCGACAAGGGCTCGATCAACCAGCGCGCCGTGCTCGCGTTGCGAGCAGAGATGGTCGAAGAACTCTACGCCGAGACGCCCTCGCCGCGGACGATTCTGTAGCCGCGCTCGTTGAGCGCGGCCTCATTCGTCGACCGCGGCTGCACACGCAATGGAGGACCCATGAACGTCAACGACCTCGTCGCCATCGACGTCCACACCCATGCCGAAGTCTCGTGCCGACAGGCGGCCGACGCCTTCTGGCAGCCCTATGAGGACGCGGCGAACACATACTTCAAGGCCGGCAAGCGGCCGACCATCGCCGAGACGGTCGCCTATTACCGCGAGCGCAAGATCGGCCTCGTCATGTTCACCGTCGACAGCGAGTTCGAGATCGGCAATCGCCGCATCCCGAACGAGGAGGTGGCGGAGGCGGCCGCGGCCAATTCCGACATGATGATCGCGTTTGCCTCGATCGATCCGCACAAGGGCAAGATGGGCGTGCGCGAGGCGCGGGAGCTTATCGAAGCGGGCGTGATCAAGGGCTTCAAGTTCCATCCGACGGTGCAGGGCTTCTTCCCCAACGACAAGATCGCTTATGGCCTCTACGAGCTGATCGCCGCACTATAAGCTGCCGGCGGTGTTCCACTCCGGCCACTCCGGCATCGGCACGGGCATGCCGGGCGGCGGCGGCATGCGGCTCAAATACTCGAACCCGATCCATCTCGACGACGTGGCCGTCGATTTTCCGGACATGACGATCATCATCGCCCATCCGTCCTGGCCCTGGCAGGACGAGGCGCTGTCGGTCTGTCTGCACAAGCCGAACGTCTATATCGACCTCTCCGGCTGGAGCCCGAAGTACTTTCCGCCGCAGCTCGTCCAGTACGCCAACAGCCAGCTCAAGACCAAGATGCTGTTCGGCTCGGACTTCCCTCTCATTCAGCCGGACCGCTGGATCAAGGATTTTCGCGAAGCCGGCTTCAAGCCGGAGGTGCACGAGCTGATCCTTAAAGAGAACGCGATCCGGGCGCTGAAGATCGCGGCGGAGTAGGGGGAACCCGGCGCTTGACGTTCTTTTTCCGGCCGGGCCTGATGCGAGCGCCGCCGACATCGACGAGTCGCAGCCAAGCTTGAGGAGGAGCCTGATGAAGGTCGAGGGCGGGTGCTACTGCAAAAAGGTCCGTTATGAGGCGGAGGGCGAGCCAGTGCTCCGGGCGGAATGCCTTTGCCGCCCCTGCCAGTATTTTTCCGGCGGCGCGCCGAATATGTTCATGCTGATGCCGCCGCAGGGCTTTCGCTACACGAACGGCGAAGCTCGCCAGTTCAGGCGTGACGACATCGAGAACGCCCGGACGCGCGAGTTCTGCGGAGAGTGCGGCACGCACCTGCTCACGCGCCGCCCCGGCCTTCCGTTCGTCATCCTCAAGGTCGGAACGCTGGATGACCCGAGCCAGTTCGGCATGCCGCAAATGGCGATTAACGCGAGCGACCGCCAAGCTTTCCATTGCCTCCCGGACGGGCTGCCGACTTTCGACGGATTGCCGCCCCGCTAGGCGGTTCGGCTCGGCGCCATGAAAGCCTTCTCCTGGACCGAATCCCCTCACGGCGCGATCATCGCCGATGGCAAACGGCTGGAGGCTGCGGCGTTCGGGCCGCCGCCGCAGGCGGCGCCAACCCTCGTCCTGCTGCACGAGGGCCTCGGCTGCGTCGCGCTGTGGCGCGAGTTCCCCGAAAAGCTCGCGCGTGCGACCGGCTTCGGCGTGTTTGTCTATTCGCGCGCCGGCTACGGCCGCTCCGACCCGGTCGCCTTGCCCCGGCCTCTCGACTATATGACCCGCGAGGCGCGCGAAACCCTTCCCGCCGTTCTCGGCGCGATCGGCTTCCGGCGTGGCGTGCTCGTCGGCCACAGCGACGGCGCCTCGATCGCGGCGATCTACGTCGGCGAGCACGACGACGAGCGCGTCAAGGGCCTCGTCCTGATCGCGCCGCACCTGTTCACCGAGGCGCCGGGGCTCGCAGCCATCGCCGAGGCGAAACGGGCCTACGCGACGAGCGACCTCAAGGCCAGGCTCGCCCGGCATCACGCCCATGTCGACGCCGCCTTCCTCGGCTGGAACGGCGCCTGGCTCGACCCCGGCTTCAGGGCCTGGAACATTGAGAGCTTCGTCGAGCGCTGGCGCGCGCCCGCGCTCGTCATCCAGGGGACGGACGACCAGTACGGCACGCTCGCTCAGGTTCGCGCGATCGAGGCCCGCTCGCCTGCGCCGGTCGAGACGCTTGTCCTCGGCAATTGCCGCCATGCGCCACAATTCGAACAGCCGGACGCAACTCTTGACGCGCATTGCAGCGTTCTGTCGCGACACCCTCAGGAGAGCGGATGTGATGCTCGCCGCCCGCATTCACGACCATGGAGGCAACGAGGTCCTCAGGATCGACGAATTGCCAAAGCCTCAGCGAAAGCCGGGCCACGCGCTCGTCCGGATGATCGCCGGCGGCCTCAACCGGGTCGACCTCTATATGCGCAACACGGGCGCCGGCATCACCCATCAGCTGCCGCTCATCCTCGGGCTCGACGGCGCGGGCATTGTCGAGGAGGCGGACGAAGGCTCGACGGTCCACGCCGGCGACGAGATCGTCATCTATCCGGGTCAGCCTTGCGGGTCGTGCGAATTCTGCCACAAGGGCGAAGAGGTCCTCTGCACGCGCGGAAAAATCTTCGGCGAGCAGGCCGACGGAACCTTCGCCGGCTTTGTTTGGCGCCCGTGGGCAGCCTGCTCGGCAAGCCGCGGTCGCTCGATTTCGTCCAGGGCGCCTCGCTCAGCGTCGCCTGGCTCACCGCGTGGCGGATGATCAGGACCAAGGCGCGGCTTCAGCCCGGCGAAACCGACGCTCATCTTCGGCGTCGGCGGATCGGTGTCGCTCGCCGCGACCCAGATCGTCGGCGCGATGGGCGCGCGGGCGATCGTGACCTCGCGCGATCCGGCTAAACTCGACCGCGTGACCAGGTTTGGAGCCGCCGAGACGATTTGCGACGAGGGCGGCTCCTCGGTGCTCGACCGGGTGATGGAGCTCACCGCCAGGCGCGGCGTCGACGTCGTGATCGAGAACGTCGGCAAGGCCGTCTGGCCGACCGCGATGAAAGCGCTGGTGCGGGGCGGCCGGCTCGTCACTTGCGGCGCGACGACGGGCGGCGACCCGTCGGCGGACCTGCAGCCGGCTCTTCATCCGCCAGCTGAGCGTGCTCGGCTCGACCCTGGGCACGCGCGCCGAATTCGCCGACATGATCGCCTTCATCACCGAGAAGGGGCTCACGCCCCACATCGACCAAACCTTCCCGCTGACCGAGATCCACGCCGCGATGGACTGGCTCGAGGCCGGCCTCCAGCTCGGCAAGATCGGGCTGGTGATCAGCGCTGCGTGACCTGTCGCCGCGCGCGCTGCGCGCGGCGACGCGATCGGCGAGCGCGGCTACAGGGTCGGCTTACGACTTCGCGCCGACGAGGACCGGGTCTGGCCGATAGAGCTCCGGAAACAGCCGCTTCAGGTTCGCGATCTTCGGCAGGTCGTTGAACACGATGTACGGGTAGGTCGGGTTCTGCGCGAGAAAGTCCTGATGATAGGCTTCGGCGCGGATAGAAGGTCTTGCCCGGCTCGATCGTCGTGACGACCGGCGCGCCGAACGTGTGCGCCGGATTGAGCTGGGCGATATAAGCCTTCGCGACATCCGCCTGCGCTTCGCTCGTCGGGAAGATCGGCGGAGCGGTATTGCGTCCCGTCGTCCGGACCCTGGCGGTTGAGCTCGGTCGGGTCGTGGGCGACCGAGAAATAGATCTGCAAGAGCTTGCCGTAGCTGATCTTGGCCGGGTCGAACGCGATCTCGAACCGATTCGGCGTGTCCCGTGTCGCCTTGGCTGGTCATGTCGTAATGGGCGGTCTCCGCCGCGCCGCCGGCGTAGCCTGACACGGCGCAGGCGACTCCGTCGACATGCTGGAACACGCCCTGCACGCCCCAGAAACAGCCGCCTGCGACGACGGCGACCTCGCGCGAGCCGCTCACCGGCTCGTCGACCGCGGGCGGCGGCACGCGCCGGACCTCCTCGGCCTTGGACGGCGACACGCCGAGCGAAGCGACGGCGGCGAAGCCGGCGGCGAGCACCGCGCCGACGCCAAGATGGGCGAGAGACCTTCGAGCAAGAGCATAGCCCATGACATTCCTCTCCTAACGAACGGACCGTCGTCGATGTGTCGTCCCCGCGAACGCGGGGATCCAGAGTTTTGGCGCGGACAAACCCCGTAGAGGGCCCGACGCCGGCACGCCGCCTACGGCCGTGGGTGCCCGCATCCGCGGGCATGACAGCATTCGAAGGTACGCCCACCCTCCCCCCTCGTTACGGCGCAAGCGGGATTTTTTTGCGACCGTGGCCGAAACGGAGGTCGCCCTTTGCCCTTGCCCTTCCCGCCGCCGACCGGATAGCCTATCGATCACATGTGAACCGTTGTGGGAGGAATGCCGGTGACGTCCATCAACCCGGTTGCGGATTATTCGGTCGAAGGCGACGTCGCGATCGTCACGATCAACTCGCCGCCGGTCAATGCGCTCTCCCAAGCCGTGCGCGAGGGCTTGATGCTCGGCGTCGAAAAGGCAGAGGCCGAACGCCGCGATCAAGGCGACTGTCCTGATCTGCGCCGGCCGCACCTTCATCGCCGGCGCCGACATCACCGAATTCGGCAAGCCGCCGGCCAAGCCCTACGTTCCAGACGTGCTCGACCGGATCGAGAACGCCAGAAAGCCGGTGATCGCCGCCCTGCACGGCACGGCCCTCGGCGGCGGCTTTGAGGTCGCGCTGACCGCGCATTACCGGATCGCCGTCCCTTCCGCCAAATGCGGCCTGCCGGAGATCAAGCTCGGCCTCATCCCCGGCGCCGGCGGCACCCAGCGCCTGCCGCGCCTCGTCGGGGTCGAGAAGGCGCTCGACGTCATTCTGACGGGAACGCCGTTCGGCGCGCGCGAGGCCAGCGACTGGGGCGTGGTCGACGCGCTCGCCGAGGAGGGCAAACTCAGGGAGGGCGCGATCGCTTTCGCCAAGCAGTTGATCGCCGACAAGGCGCCGTTGAAGAAGGTTCGAGACCGCGACGAGAAGCTCGCGCCGGCGCGGGGGCAGCCCGAGATCTTCGCGTCGATCCGCAAGGCGCACGCGCGCAAGTTCCGCGGCTTCGAAGCCTGGGAAAAGGCGATCAAGTCGGTGCAAAACGCCGTCGACCTGCCGTTCGACGAGGGCATGAGACACGAGCGCGACATGTTCATGGCGCTGCTCGGCTCGACCCAGTCGAAAGCGCAGCGGCACGTTTTCTTCGCCGAGCGCGCCTCAGCCAAGATTGCCGACATTGGGCCGGACGTTCCGTTGAAGCCCATCGCACGCGTCGGCGTGATCGGCGCCGGCACCATGGGTGGCGGCATTTCCATGAACTTCCTCACCGCCAGCATTCCCGTCGCCATCGTCGAGACGTCGCAGGAGGCGCTCGACAGAGGCCTCTCGATCATGCGCAAGAACTACGAGAACACGGCCAGGAAGGGCCGCATGACGATGGACGAGGTCGAAGCGCGCATGGGACGCCTAACGCCGACGCTCGACTTCGGCGCGCTGAAGGACGCCGACCTCGTGATCGAGGCCGTGTACGAGAACATGGAGATCAAGAAGTCGATCTTTGCGCGGCTCGACGGCGTCGCCAAGCCCGGCGCGATCCTCGCCTCGAACACGAGCTATCTCAACATCGACGAAATCGCCGCGCAGACGAAGCGTCCCGAGGACGTGCTCGGCATGCACTTCTTCTCGCCCGCCAACGTGATGCGGCTGCTCGAGATCGTACGCGGCGCCAAGACGTCGAAGACCGTCCTCGCCACGGTCGCGGCGCTCGCGCCGAAAATTGGCAAGGTCGGCGTGACGGTCGGCGTCTGCTACGGCTTTGTCGGCAACCGCATGCTCGCCGAGCGCCAGCGCGAAGCGGGCAAGCTCATCCTCGAAGGCGCGACGCCCTCGGCGGTCGACCGGGCGCTCACCGATTTCGGCATGCCCATGGGGCCGTTCGCCATGAGCGACCTCGCCGGCCTCGACATCGGCTGGTCGGCCGAGACATCGAAGCGTGGCAGCATCCGCGACATCTTGTGCGAGGAGGGCCGGCGCGGGCAGAAGACCGGCGCGGGCTTCTACGACTACGACGCCGAGCGCCACGCCAAGCCGTCCGCCCATGTCGAAGAGATCATTCGCGCCTTCGCCGCTTCCAAGGGCGTCGCCCAGCGAGACATCTCCGACGCGGAAATCCTCGAGCGCTGCATCTATCCGATGATCAACGAGGGCGCGAAGATTCTGGAGGAAGGCAAAGCGCAGCGCGCCTCCGACATCGACGTCGTCTGGATCATGGGCTACGGCTGGCCGGTCTACCGCGGCGGCCCGATGTTCTACGCCGACACGGTCGGACTGAAGGCCGTGCTGGACAAGCTGAAGGCGTTCCAGGCGAAGTTCGGCGACGACTTCAAGCCGGCGGCGCTCTTGGAGAAGCTGGCCGCCGAGGGCGGAGCGTTTTCGAAAGCTTGAGATCGTTGCTTCTCCCCGCTCGCGGGGAGAAGGTGGCGCTAAGCGCCGGATGAGGGCGGCGCAACGTTCGACACTCGCATTCGCTCCAACCTCGACTGTCGGCGCAGCCCCTCACCCTGACCCTCTCCCCGCAAACGAGGCGAGGGGATCCCAACCGGAGTGATTTTTATGCGTGAAGCCGTCATCGTTTCCACCGCCCGCACGCCGATCGGCAAGGCCTATCGGGGCGCGTTCAACGACACCCAGGCCCAGACGCTCGGCGGCCGCGCGATCGCCGAGGCGCTGAAGCGCGCCAAGATCGAGGGCGCCGAAGTCGACGACGTCGTGATCGGCGCGGCCATGCAGCAGGGCTCGACCGGCTACAACATCGGCCGGCAGGCGGCGCTGCGCGCCGGGCTGCCGACCAGTGTCGCCGGCATGTCGGTCGACCGGCAATGCGCCTCCGGCCTGATGGCGATTTCGATCGCCGCCAAGGAAATCATTCAGGACGGCATGAGCGTGACGGTCGGCGGCGGGCTCGAATCGATTTCGCTCGTGCAGAACGACAAGGCCAACAGCTACCGCAATCAGGACCCGTGGCTCATCGCACACCGCAACGACACGTACATGTCGATGCTCGAGACGGCCGAGGTCGTCGCCAAGCGCTACACGATTTCACGCGAGGCGCAGGACGCCTTCGCGCTCCAGTCGCAACAGCGCACCGCCGCAGCCCAGGCCGCCGGGCGATTCGACAAGGAGATCGCGCCGCTCGCGACCGTGATGAAGGTGACCGACAAGGCCACCGGGGCCGTTTCGGACAAGGAGGTCACGCTGAAGCAGGACGAGGGGCCGCGCGCCGACACGACGCTCGCCGGTCTCGCCGCGCTGAAGCCCGTGTTCGCCAATGGCCAGACGATCGAGCAGGGCGCCTGCATCACCGCCGGCAACGCCTCGCAGCTCTCCGACGGCGCGAGCGCCTGCGTGCTCATGGAGGCGAAGCTCGCGAGCCAGCGCAACCTCTCGCCGCTCGGGATCTATCGCGGCGTCGCTGTCGCCGGTTGCGACCCGGACGAGATGGGCATCGGGCCGGTGTTCGCCATTCCGAAGCTGCTCAAGACGCACGGCCTCAAGGTCGACGACATCGGCCTCTGGGAGCTGAACGAAGCCTTCGCCGTGCAGGTGATCTACTGCCGCGACAGGCTCGGCATCGACAACGAGCGGCTCAACGTCGACGGCGGCGCGATCGCCGTCGGCCATCCCTACGGCATGAGCGGCGCGCGCCTGACTGGCCATGCGCTGCTCGAGGGCAAGCGGCGCGGGGTGAAATATGTGGTGGTGACGATGTGCATCGGCGGCGGCCAGGGCGCTGCGGGCCTGTTCGAAATCGCGTGAGCGGCGTGATTGCGGGCGCAGCCGAGCAATTTGGGGGATCACAGGGAGCCCCGCGGCGCCCAGATCCCCATTCCGCTTCGCTCCTCGCGATGACGACAGGAGAAGCAGTCGGGTGACCGATCCACAACACATGGCGCCGCTGGCGGCCTATCATGGGCATAAGCCTCCGGCGCCGCCGTGGTTCGACACGGTCATGGCTGACGAACCGGAGCGGACGGTCGTCGAGATCGAGGGCGCAAAGGTCGAGGTCCTCGCCTGGGGCGAGCGGGGCCAGCCCGGCCTGATCTTCCTGCACGGCGGCGCGGCGCACGCCGATTGGTGGAGCTTCATCGCGCCCTTCTTCGCCGCCGGCCGCCGCGTTGTCGCCCCCACCTTCACCGGCATGGGGCGTTCGGACTGGCGCGAGAAGTACGTCTTCGAGCAGTTCGTGCGCGAGGCTCGGGCGGCGAGCGAGGCGGCCGGCGCGTTCGTCGCGGGCAAGCCGGTCGTCGTCGGTCATTCTTTCGGCGGCCGCGTCGCGATGGGCCTTGCGCGCGACTTCGGTGGGGACATCGCGGGGGCGGTCATGGTCGATCCGCCGTTTTTCGCGCCACAGAATTTTCGGCCCCCCTCGCCGCCGCAACCCTCGAAGCTCGCTCGCCTAAAGCCCTCGCTCGCCGCGGTCGTCGCCCGCTTCCGCCTGATGCCGCCTCAGCCGTGCGAGAACCCATTCGTCCTCGATGCGATCGCCCGACGCTCGGTGCGCGAGGCGGTCGATGAGGACGGCAAGCTCGGCTTTTCACTTTGCTTCGATCCGCACTTCTGGGAGAAATTCGGTCGCATCGACCCGACCCCGATCGTCGCCGCCGCCCGCTGTCCCATGGCGCTGATCCGAGGCGCGAACTCGAAGCTCTTCAAGCCCGACGACGCCGACTACCTGATGAGCTTTCTGCCGCAAGGCGCGCCCCATGTCGCTATTCCCGAAGCCGAGCACCACGTGATGATCGACCAGCCCCTGGCTTTCGTGTCGGCGCTGCGCGCGCTGCTCTCGGCGTGGCCGGCGGCGAGGGTGTGAGAGGCCAGGAGAGAGCGCAAGGGCGATGACCGACCCGTCCGACTCCGTGCGCCCGATGGAAGGGCATGGCGCCTACAATCGCCAGTCGCGCGTGCAGGCCGCCGGCCTCGCGCCGGCCGTCGCATGGCTTGAGGAGGCGGCGGACGTCGTTCCGATCCCGCCGAACGTCGAGCCGCTCGTCGTCGCGGACTACGGCGCCTCCGAGGGGCGGAACTCGATCCTTCCGATCGGCGCAGCCGCCGCAAGACTGCGTGCGCGCATCGGGCCGACGCGTCCGATCGAAGTCGTGCACACGGATCTGCCGGACAACGATTTCTCGGCCCTCTTCCGGGCGCTCGCCAACGATCCCGACAGCTATCTGAATACGGATCGGACCGCATTTGCCTATGCCGTCGGACGCTCGTATTTTGAGCAGATCCTGCCGTCCGACAGCGTGACGCTTGGCTGGAGTTCGTGGGCGGTGCAATGGCTGAGCCGTGCGCCAACGACAATTCCCGACCAGGTCCAGGCCGCCTACAGCGTCGACTCGGAGGTGCGTGCGACGTTCCACGCACAAGCAGCCGTGGACTGGCGCGCGTTCCTCGTCGCGCGCAGCCGCGAGCTGACCTTGGGCGCGCGGCTCGTGATCCTGACGATGTCCCTCGACGCAGTGGGGAGCTTCGGCTACGCCCCGGTGCTTGAGGCGATGTATGGCGTGCTGCTCGCGATGGAGCGCGACGGCTTCATCGGAACCCATGAGCGTCAGCGCATGGTCATCCCCACGGTTGGCCGCAGCGCCGCCGAATTCGCCGCGCCCTTCGCGAAGGGACGCTTCGAGGGCCTGACGCTCGAGCGCCTCGAAACCTTCCTGAGCGAGGACCGGATTTGGGTTGAGTTCGAGCGCAGCCGTGACACGCAAAGGTTCGGAGCGGACTGGGCCCGCTTCTCCCGCGCCTCCGTGTTCCCGAGCCTTGCCGCGGCGCTCGACGGGGCGAATGCGGAAAGGCGGGCCAATTTTTTCGACCGGCTTGAACGCGGCATGGCCGATCGCCTCGCCGCCTCGCCGACCCGCATGACGATCCCGCTGGCCAAAATCGTCATCGCAAAGGACGCGTAATTTGCTCGTTCCGATGCCGCGCGCCGGGAAGCCGTCGACGCTTGCCGAACGCCCCCGGGATGCCACGTTGAAGTCGTCAGATACGGTGGGGCTGCCAAGACTTTTCCGCCTTTTTTGAACGTTCGGCCCGGGCGGAAGAGTCCGAGTTTGAGTGACGGCGCGTCGCTTCGCCGCCGGGATCCAAATCTGACCATCAACGCCTGTCGTCGGCGCCCCATTCCCGGCGGGGAGCCGCAGGAAGGATGACAGCAATGCGCAAGACCGCAATCGTGCTCGCCGCAGCGGCGGGCGTCATGTTTATTGGGGCGCCGCGGCAGGCTCAGGCCAACGTCGAGCGCGGGTCGGCCGCCCTCGGTCACACGACTGGGGATTTCACGCCTGTCGAGCGGGCGGCGTGCGGCGGCCGCTGGGGAGCGCACTGCCCGCCCGGCCGTAACTGGATCTGCCGCCACGGCAGCTGCTGGTGCGCGCCCTGCTGAGCGCGAGGCGCGAACGGTCATCGTCGTGAATCCATGACGATGCGACGCGCGCCTCGCTTAGGGCGCGATCCCCTCACCTCAACCCAGCCCCTCTCCATTTAGAGGGGCTTATTCCAACCGCACCGTCACCGCGTCCGAGGCGCCCTTGCTGTCGACCACGGTCACGCGGGCGAACCCGGCGCCGTCGGGCTTCCAGGCAAAAGAGCGGCGCAACTCCGCCTCCCCGACCGGCGCGCCGTTGACGAACCAGGCGAAAGGCGGGACGCCACCGAGGGCCTTTAGGGCCAGCCGCGCCTCCCGCGCCCCGTCCGCGATGCCGAGATCGACCTTCGCCCCGTCCGGCGGGAAGGCGATCTTCAGCGCCGCTGTCTCGGTCGCCGCCATAGTTTTGGGAGCGTCCTGGCGCAAATGGCGGAGTGGAGGCGGCAGGTCGGCGGTCACACGCGCCGACAAGACGCCCTTCGGCCGCCGGACGACCTCGACGTTTCGTCCCAGGCGCGCAAAGGCGTCAAACAGGATCGGCGCCGCGGCCTGACGACCGACCAAGCCGGGCGTCGGGCCGTTGTCTGGCCGTCCGACCCAGACGGCGATCGTCGTCTCGCGGTCGAAGCCGACCGCCAGCGCGTCGCGAAAGCCGTACGAGGTGCCGGTCTTGAAGGCGATGCGACCGGACAGCGCATTCGCGGGCGGCGGCGTCCCGCGCAGAATGTCGGCGACATACCAGGCTGCGACCGGATCGGTGACCCGGCGCGGGCCGATGATCGGGGCCGCGCCGTCGAGCCGCTCGACCAGCGCCGGCGCCTCGCCCCCGCGGGCAAAGCCGGCGTAGAGACGGGCGAGGTCGGTCAGCGAAACGCCAAGGCCGCCGAGGCCGATCGCGAGGCCGATCGGCGTGTCCTTCGGCAGCGCGATCTCCGCGCCCGCGCCGCGCAGGCGAGCCAGGAACGTCGCCGGGCCGACGTCGGCGAGCACTTCAACCGCCGGCAGGTTCAAGCGACATCTGCAACGCCTTGCGCGCCGTCACCGTGCCCTGATAGCCGAGGTCGAAATTCTGCGGCGCGTACGCGCCGTAGCGCGCCGGCCGGTCGAAAAGCACCGTCTCCGGATGGGCGAGGCCCTCCTCGAAGGCGATCGCGTAGATGAAGGGCTTCAGCGCCGAGCCCGGCGAGCGCGGCGCGCGCGACATGTCGATTGCGCCGCCGCGCGAGCCATCGTCTCGGTCGGCCGCGCCGATGCGGGCGCGAATCTCGCCGCTAGGGTTGTCGACGACCACCATCGCCGCCGACAACTTGGGGCCCAACTGCGCGACGCTTTCTTTGACCAGCGCCTCGAGCTTGGCCTGCAGGCGCGCGTCGATCGAGAGCCGGATGAGCTTCGCCTTGGGGTCGGCAGCGACGGCCTCCTCGGCGGCGTGCGCCGCGAGCGCCGGAAAGGCTTTGCGCGTCTCCGGAACCGGGTCGGCCTTCGCGCGCCGCGGCCTCCTCGCGGCTGATCGCGCTGCGCTCGGCGGCCCGGTCGAGCACGCGGTCGCGGGCGGCGCGCGCCGTCGCGGGGAAGCGATCCGGCCTGCGCGCCTCGGGCGACTGTGGCAAAGCGACCAGCAGCGCGGCTTCTGCGATGGTGAGCTTCAGCGGCTCCTTGCCGAAATAGGCGAGGGCTGCGGCTCGCACGCCTTCGAGATTGCCGCCGAACGGCGCCAGGGTGAGGTAGCGGTCGAGCACGCCAGCCTTGCCGACTGCTCGCTCGATCTCTGCCGCGCGCGCGATCTGGCGCAGCTTCGCCGGCAGCGTGCGCTCCGGCCGCGGCTCGATCAGGCGCGCGACCTGCATTGTAAGGGTCGAGCCGCCCGAGACGATGTGGCCGCGCAGCGAGCCATTGCCCGGCGGCGCGCAGGAGCGCGCGTCCATCGACGCCGTGATGCGCGTAGAAGCGCGCCGTCCTCGTAGGCCACGAGCATCGCCACATAGCGCGGGTCGACGTCATGCGTCGTCGCCGGCAGCCGCCAGCGCCCGTCGGACATGGTGAACGGCCTGCAGCAGCCGGCCGTCGCGATCGACCACCAGCGTCGAGCCCTCGCGCGAGGCGGCGAGGTCGAGCGGATCCAGCGAAGCGACGTAGCGTGACCAAGCGAGGTAAGCGCAGAGGCGCGGCGAGCGAGACGAGCACGACGCCGACGATCGCGGTAAGCGCCAGACGGCGATGGACAGCGCACCCACATCATAGCCCGCCCCACCCGCGTCGTCCTGCCAAACTCGCGAAAGCGGGCATGCAGAAGCCGTGAGCGTCGGCGCTTCAACCTGAAGCGTTCGCGGCAGGTCGCAGGATCCCCGCTTTCGCGAGGATGACAGCGGAGTCACTTCGCCGTCACCTCCAGCTCTCCGAAGGCGGTGCGGCCGAAGCGTTCGGGGGCGTACATGGCTTCCGCCGTCGCCGGCGGCCAGACGTAGTGGCCGGGCGCGACGGCGCGCACGACGTAGGCGAGATCGATGAACGCCGACTGGCCCGGCTCGCGGTCGAACACCGCCACGAAACGGTCGTCGCGGTATTCGGTGTGCGCCGGCGTCACGCCAGTCGTCAGCCATGAGAAGCCCGCAACGGAGCCGCCGTCGACCAGCGCCGGGTTATCGATCTCGAGCCCGGCCGGCAGCCGGTCGACGATCAGGAGCCGGGCATAGCGCGCTTCGGTTTCAGTCACTTTCAGCGCCACCACGACGCGCTGGTTCTGCTGAAGGCTCTTGAGGTCGATCGTCTTGCCGTCGAGCGAATAGATCGTGCGCTCAACTGTATAGCCATTCGAGGCGGCGGGCTCCGGCGCGATCGGCGAGCCGGAGACAGTCGTCACCAGTTGAGCCGTCGCTTGCCCGGTGTTGGCGATGGTCGCGGTCTTGCCGGACAGCGCTTCCGGGCCGAAGCGGCGGTTCAGCGCGCCCTTGACCGGCTCGCCGTCGACGGTGAACGCCCCGAGGCCGCCATGCTCGGCGAGCCCCTCGGCGGCGAGCACCATCCACCCGTTCTCCTGCGTGCTGGTGTACGTGCGGTCGGCGCGCGCCGCCTCCACCTGCCCTCCCGCGCGGGCGATGGCGTCGGCGGGCATCTCGCCTGCGGCCGGATTGGCCTCGGCGACCAGCGCCAGCACCGCGGCCGCGTCGCGCAAGCGCGAGCCGTAATCGGGCCGCGAGCAGCCCGTGTCCTTTTCCGCCGCGAGTGCGGTCGAGCGCGGCGGAAAAGACCTTGCCGGCGCGGGCGCGGTCGCCGAGCATCGCCAGCGCCGCGCCGAGTTGGGCCTTGGCGAGGGGCGTTGCGAACGCATCGAGCTTGGCGTCGGTCAGATAGCGCAGGTCGCCGATCACCGGCCGGCCGTTGCGCGCCAGCACGTAGAGCGAATAGGCGAGCGCGGCGTTGTTGCCGGCGTTCGGCTCGGGCGCATTGACGACGGTGTTGCGCAAGCGATCGAGCGCTTGGCCGAACGCCCCGTCGGCGACCGCGTATTTCTGCTCGCGGGCGCGCGTGAGGAAATCGGTGACGAAGGCGTCGAGCCACGCGTCGTCGTCGTCGCTGTCGGCCGCCCATAGGCCGAAAGCGCCGTTGGCGCTCTGCCGGCTCATCTCGCGTTCGATCGCCTGCTTCACACGAGTCCCGAGATCCGGGTCGACTCCGAGGTTTTCGAGCGAGGCGAGCCGGTTGGCGTAGAGGAGCGGCATCGCGCGGCTGACCGTCTGCTCCGAACAGCCGTAGGGGTAGCGGTCGAGCGCCTGCAGGAGCGCCGGCGCGTCGAGCGCGCCGAACGGCGAGGCTGCGATCGCGATCGAGCCCGTTCCGCGGATGAAGTCGGCGAGCAAGTCCCCAGATACGGTGACGCTGGCGCCGCTCGGCAGAGGCGTCATGGTCCGCCGATATACGTCGGGCGCCCGGAGACGATGCCGAGCTTGAAGTGTTGCGCCTGATCCGTCTTCGGGCCAGTGAGCCGAACGTCGAAATCCGCAATGCCGATCCCGGCCGCGGCGATTGGGATCGCCGTGGCGCGGCGCTGATGCGCGTCGAGATGGAGCGTTCGGCGCAAGGCGTCGGCGTCGGCCGTCATCGGCCCGTGCAGGTCGAGGTCGAGGGTGTAGTCGCCGGCCTCGCCGTCGACGTTGTCGATGTCGACGTGCAACTGGGAATGGTCGCCGACATCGAGGAAGCGCGGCAGCGTCGCCGCGACGACGACCGCGTCGCGCACGACGACGTCGGCTTGAGCGTGGCCGACCTTGTCCTTGCTCCAGGCCACGGCCGCGAGCCGCACTGTGCCGTTGAAGCCGGGCAGGTCGAAGGTCACCATCGCCTTGCCCTGATCGTCGAGCTTGACGACCCCGGAGAAGAGCGCGAGCGGGGCTTGCGTCGGCAGATTGCCTTCGAGATTGCCGCTCTGATCGCCGCCGGTCTGAATGGCGCCGGCCACCCCCTGCATACCGTCGATCAGCATGCCCCAGAGGTCACGGATTTCGACCGGAAGCTTGCGTTGACCGAAGAAATACGAACCCGGATCCGGGGTCTTGTAGCCGGTGAGATTGAGAATGCCGAGATCGACCGCCGAGACCGTGACGTGCGCCTCTTCGCCGGGCGCGAGCCCTTCGACCGTGATCGGGACCTGAAGCGGCTCGCGCGGCTTTGCGAGCTGCGGCGCGCCGAAGGCGACATCGAGTTTGCGCTGCTCGACGCCGATGGCGAACCATGCAAGCCCGATCGCCCGGCCGGGCATGCGCTGGGCCTGGACGTCGAGCGGCCGGTGGGTCAGCGCCACCGCATAGGCGCCCGGGCCCCAGTCCGCCCCGACCGCGAACGGGACAATGTTGTCGCCTGCGGCCAGGTCGACGTCGACGAACCGTTCGATCGTGTCGCCGACGAGCGCCACCATCGCCTTGCCGGCATAGGGCGAGGCGATGCGCAGCTTCGCCTCCTCCCCCGGGGCGTAGGCCGTCTTGTCGAGGGTGACGACGACGTCGTCGGGCGTGTCGGCGCTGGCCGTCCCCGACCAGCCGACGTCGAACGCCACGCTCGTCTCCTCGCCGTCGAGCGTCTTGATGTCGAGCCTGTGCGCGCCCCAACCGACAGGCGCTTGAAACTTCGCCGGCGCGTCGGCGCCGATGTCGACGACGCCGCTCGCAACCCGCTTCGACGACTTGACCGGCTCGTAGCTCCACCGTCCGTCGCTGTTGAACCACTGGTAGTCGTTGGTCACCTGATAGAGCGACCAGGCCGCGCCCTTGCGGGCGACGCGGGTCCCGTCGGGGGCGACCGCGATCGCCTCGAACGTCGCTGGCTCGCCGGCGGAGATCGAGGAGTCGAAGTCCTGCTTCACCCCAACCGCGACGCCCTTCGCCCGCACCGGCAGCGTCAGGGCGCGCTCGACCGTCCGGCCGCCGGCCTCGGCGACATCGACGATCAGCTTCGCCTCGAGCGGCCGCGTCGCGGTCGCGTCGGGCAGATCGACCGACAGTTCGGCATGGCCCTTGGCGTCGGTCGTCACCTTGTCGGAGAACTGGCTCTGGACCGTGGTGAAATCATCGTCGGCGAGGCCTGCGACATAGCCGGGAAAACCCGCGAGCGCCGCGCCGTCGACCGCCTGTAGTCGGATCGCCCCGGTGACGTCGAGGCCGCTCGCCGGCGCGCCATAAAGGAAGCGCGCGTCGAGGGTCAGCGCGATCGGCTCGCCTGGCGCAGCGTAGGGCTTTTCGGCCCTCAGGGTGAAGTCGAGCCGCTCGGGGATGTAGTCCTCGAGCAGGAAGCCGACCTCGCCGATTGGATCGCCCTTCGGGTCGGCGTAGGCCTCGATGGTCCATTTGCCCGGGACGGAACCCGGCAGCAGCGGGACGGCGAAGGCGCGTCCGCCGAGTCCCTCGTCGGAAATCGTGGCGCGTTTGTATTCGACGCCGTCGGGCCGCTTGACGACCAAGGTCAGCGGCAGGCTGGCGTGGGCGACGCCCTTGGCGTCGCGAAGGAGCGCCACCGCGAACACCGTCTCGCCCGAACGGTAGACGCCGCGCTCGGTGTAGAGGTAGGCGTCGAGGCCCGACGGCGCATCGCGCCCGGCGACGCCGCGGTCGGTGAGATCGAAGGCGTTCTGCGCCAGATTGAGGAAATTGTAGTCGTCGTTCAGCGTCGCGACGACGAGCCCCGGGGCCGAGCCGCCCTTGCCGCGGGCGAGACCGGGGTCGAAATCCGCCCGTCCGTCGGCGCCGGTGGTCTTGACCGCCAGCACCTCGTTGTTGCGCGCGACGAGTTTCAGTTCGACTCCGCCGAGCGGAGCGGCGGAGCCGAGCGACTCGACCAGCGCATGGACGCCGTCGACGCCAGAGATGGCGGTGAGACCGAGGTCGGAGACGACCATCCACTGCGTCGCAAGCTGCACCGATTCCGTCTCGTCCCCGTTCCCGGTCTTCTCCTTCCACGGCCGGGCGGTAACGAGATAGACTCCCGGGTCGAGCTTGCCGACCGCCTTCATCACCGGGAAGTCGGTGACCACGTCCTTGTTGAGTGTGCTGGCGACATCCATCGAGCCGCTCCACACCTTGACGCCGTCCTGGTCGGCGATCTCCTGGGCTCGCGACGTATCGATGGGCTTGAGGAAATCGTCGCGATTGACGGTCGCGAGCAGGTTGCGGTCGCCGATGCGGTAGACGTCGATGGCGACCTTGGACGTGTTGACGGTGACGAGCGGCGCGCCCTGCTGGCCCTCGCGCGGCAGCACGTAAGCCTTGCCGGCGAAATGGGCCTGGGGCGAGCGGTCGCGAACATAGATTTCGTAGTCGGCCGACTTCAGGAGGTTCTCGCCGACCGCCGAGGGCAGGCCCTCGCGCAGCACGATGGCATAGCGCTCGCCGTGTTTCAGACCCTCGACGCAGATCTGCTGATC
The DNA here is from genome assembly GCA_963816065.1 of uncultured Alphaproteobacteria bacterium. Lineage (GTDB taxonomy): Bacteria > Pseudomonadota > Alphaproteobacteria > Rhizobiales > Beijerinckiaceae > Roseiarcus. The sequence continues at coordinate 89,722 of CAWFJG010000029.1, forward strand.
CTCGTTCGAGATCGCCGTGCTGGAGGCGCCCGACACCGCGACATAGGGGGCGAAGTCGGTCTTGCGCGCAAGCGGCTCGGAGAAGGTGAAGCAGGCGCGCGGATCGGTCGATTCGTTGTCTACCTTGTAGTCGAGGATGCGGAAGCCGTATTGCGCCCGCATCGCTTCGTAGGTCTTGCGGACATCGATATTGTCGCGCCGGTCGAGCGAGGCCTTCAAGGCGTCGAGCGCGCCGCGCCAGGCGCTGTGCCGCGCCAGGAGATCGCCGAGCATCGCGAGGGCCACGGCCTGGTCGGCCGGGGCCGTTGCGCGCTGGTAGGCGCCGTAGGCCGCTGCCGCTCCTTGTGTAACGAGATCCCAGCGATTGTCGGCCTGGGCGTCGTCCGCCTTGACCGCGACCCAGGCATAGGCCGCCCAGTTGGAGGGGTCCTTGGGAGCCGCCGTCACCGCGGCGGCGGCGAGCTTTTCGGCGGCGTCGAACTTCCCGGCGGCCACGGCCGTCGAAGCGGCCTTGCGCAGATCGTCCGGCGTCTTGCCCTGAGCTTGGGCGCCGATCTTGCCGGCCTCGACCTTCAGCGTCGCCGCGAGCCGCACCGCATCGCTCGCCATCTCCTCGTTGAGATAGGGCTTGACCTCGGCGGCGAGGGCTGAAACGACGAAAAGGAACGCGATGAACGCTGCGCGCAAGGCCCGAAACATAGTCACCCCCCGGTGGCAATCGGCTCGCTGCACGACCGCAGAAGACGCGGTTCTGAGCCGATCTCTGCGGCGATACGGCCGCGACTGTAGTATCATGTCCGGGGCCGGGCGACCCCCAACGATCATGACGGTCTCGAAGGTCAAGATGAGCGCGCGGATCGGCCGGTTGGACGACGAGAACATGCTGCGGCTCAACCAGGCCGTGCCGGACTTCCTCGGACTGGTCGGTCTCGCCCCGAACCGAGCAGGAGCGATGACCCGGAATGACGACGAGCATGCGGCGGATCACGCTGGGATTCGGACGACGCCGCAGCGGAGTCTCGAGATCGGGTTCGCTCCCGCCGAGACGAGCGAGCCGTCTTACGGCTTCGCGTTCAATGCTCGACCTTGGCGCGCCGGGCTCGATTTCGCTTTCGCCTCGCGTCTTGCCTCGGCCTGAGAGAACGACGCCGAGCGTTCAGACCGGCAAGGCCCGCTCCTCTCACTTTACAGCATCAGGATGACGATCGAGTTCCGCCGCTAGCCGATTTCCTTCAGGGCTCGCCTTCCTCTGCCATGGCAATCGTCGCCCGCCCGGACCGGCGACCGGGGGCATGACCCATGGTTCTTCGCACGTCCGCCTCGCCCTCCTCGGCGCGGCTCGCTTCTTGGCGCGCCGCTCGGCCCCGGCGCAGACGCCGTCGAAGCCCGCGCCTCCTGCCCGCGGCCGCGCCGGACGCAGCCTTCGAGGCGCAAAAGGCGGCCTTCCTCGCGCTGCCCACTGCGACGCGCGTCGCCGCGCAGGACGCGCTCGTCTGGCTCGGGCTCTACAACGGAACGAGCGACGGCGAGTTCGGCAAGCGCACGCGCGATGCGATCGTCGCGTTCCAGGCCGGCCAGAAGGCGCCCGGCGACGGAGTCCTTTCCTCCACCCAGCTCCAGGGGCTGCTGGCGGCCGCGGACAAGGCCCGCGCCGCCGTCGGCTTCCAGACGATCGCCGATCCCAAAACCGGCGCCCGCATCGGCGCGCCGACGAAGCTGCTCGGCGCCAAGAGCGGCGTGACGCTCGACTTCGCCTCGGACCCGGGCGGCGATCTCGCGCCTCTCTATGCGTGGCTGTCGGCGGACTCTCCGGGTCGCAAGGTCGCCTACAAGGCGATCAAGGCCGGCGCCTTCTTCGTCGTGTCCGGCCAGGACGGCGGCCGGAAATTCTATACCCGCTATGAACTGAACGGGGCGGCGGCCCCGCCGATCCGCGGCATTACCTTCAGCTATCCGATCGGCCGCGGCGATCTCGACCGGGTGGCTCTGGCGGTCGCCAACGCCTTCGTCGCCTTCCCGCCGCCCGGCGTTACGAGCGGCCCATCGTCGAGCGCCGGCGCCGCCCCGACGCCGCCGGCGCCGCAACCTCCAAGACCGAAGGCGACGGCGCTGATCGTTGCGCCCGAGCGCGCCCTGACCGTGCTCAGCCCCGCGGACTGCCCGAACCCGAGCGTCGGCGGCAAGCCGGTCCGGTTCGAGCGGACCGACGCGGCGACCGGGCTCGCGCTCCTTGCCGGCGACTTCGGCAAGACGACGGCGCCGCAGCACGGCGCCCTGGCGCCCGATCTCGTCGTGCTTTCCGCGGACGGAGAGCGCCTGGCGGCCGTCCCCGCCACGCTCGCCGGCGGGGCGCAGTCGGCGGTCGTCGCCTCGCTCGGCAAGAGCGCGGCCGGCGCGCCCGTCTTCGACCGGCAGGGCGGGCTTGCCGGGATCATCGCCCCGATCGCGGACGAGCCGAAACGTCTCGGCGGCGTCGCCCTCGCCGGTCCGCATGGCCTGATCGACGCCGAAGCCATCGGCGGCTTCCTTGGCGGCGGCGCGCTCACCCCGATTGCGGCGACGGCCCCGCTCAGCGTCGGGGCGATCGCCGCGCGGGAGAAGGCGTCGGTCGCGGCGGTCCTATGCGCAAAATAGCGCTCTACCCGCGCTCGCCGCGGCAATGCGGGTCGATGAGGTCAGACGAACCGACGGGCCACCACGCGTGCGGCAGGCCCATGTAGCTGACGAGGATCACAAAGTCGTCGTGCCCATCCACGGTCGCGCCGACGACGGCGATCGTCAGATTGGCCGGGTCGCGAACCACGCGCGCGAATTCGTCAAAGACGAGCCGAAAGGGTTCGACGCCCGCAAGATCCGTGCTCTGAACCCGCAGCGCCCAGACCGGCTGGTGCGGAATGATCGGACCGATCAGCCGCCACTGATCGAGCGGCAACCCGGGCGCGGCCTCGGCAAGCGCGTGACGCGCCTCCTGAACGAGGCAGCCGATATGGATGTGAAGCTGGTCCTGACCGCGGACGATGCGGGAATTGACCACCAGCGCGATCCGGTCGCGCGCCGGCGGACGGCCGCCCGACGTTGCGATCATCCCGCGCGAGGCCCAGGCTCGGGCGAAATAATTCGGCGCCTCCGGCGATTGCAGGAACGGATCTTCGACGCCGACGCTCCTGCGGGTCGGCGACAGGATCAGGTCGTTCGCCCATGGCGGACGCAAAAGGACGTGGCCGCCCGTCTGCCCTTCGTTGAGGTCGACGGCAAGACAGGGAAGCGGCAGGCCGGTCAGGCGCTGGTCGGCGACACAGGCGCCGACCACCGGCCAAAGGGCGTCGCGGTCGGAGACGATTGCGAAAGCAGCGCCGGCGGTGAGGGCGAGCGCGGCCACGACGAGCCCGGCGAGCCCGATGAACCAGCGGCGCGCGCGAAACTGTGTCGAATTCGCCATCAGTCCTCGACGAACGCGCGGCGCGGGATTCCCTGGGCGTAGAGAAGCGCCGTGAGGCCGGCGTGATCGACCCGGGCGAGGGCCGCCGCGCCGACCTGGGGCTTGGCGTGATAGGCGACGCCGAGCCCCGCGGCGGCCAACATCGCAAGATCGTTGGCGCCGTCGCCGACTGCGAGCGTCTCCTCGAGTCCCAGGCCCATGGCGGCGGCGGCGGCGACGAGCGCCGCCCGCTTGGCGTCGCGGCCGAGGATGGGCTCGACGACCTTGCCGGTGAGGCGGCCGTTCTCGGTCTCGAGCGTGTTGGCGTGGTCCTCGTCGGCCCCGATCAGGGCGCCGACCGCGGAGGTGAACTGCCGGAATCCGCCCGACACGATCACCACCTTCGCGCCGCGGGCGCGCATGGTGCGGGCGAGCGTGCGCGCGCCAGGGCTGAGCGTGATCCGGGCCTCGAGCACCTCGTCGATCACCTCTTCCGGAAGACCTTCGAGCAGCTTGACACGCTCGCGCAGCGCCGGCTCGAACGCAATCTCGCCGCGCATCGCACGCTCGGTGATGGCGGCGACATGCGGCCCGACGCCGACCAGCGCCGCGAGCTCGTCGACGCATTCCTGGCCGATCAGGGTCGAATCCATATCCGCCATCACCAGCCTCTTCTCGCGGCCCGCGAGCGGCTGGACGATCACGTCGACCGGTTTGCCGGCGAAATGCGCCGCGAGCGCGGCGCGCCGCGCGTCGAGGTCTCCGGTGACGACGAGGTCCGTCGCCACGCCCTCGTCGAGCCAGCTTCGGCGCTCGATCCCGCCGAGGGCTAGCGCGGCGCGGTCGACTAGGGCATCGGTGAGCGGCGCGCGCTCGGGGTCAGCGATCAGCGTGACGACAAGAACGGAAGCGGGCATGTGGAGTCCAGGCGGCGACAGGGGTTCGACGGCGTGAAGCGGACGCTCCTCCTCGCAGGACCGACGGCCAGCGGCAAGTCCGCGGCGGCGCTAACTTTGGCTCGCGAATTCGGCGCGACCATCGTCAACGCCGATTCGATGCAGGTCTATGCCGACCTCAAAACCCTCACCGCGCGTCCGACGCCCGATGAGGAAGGGCAAGCGCCGCACCGGCTCTTCGGCGAAATCGACGGCGCGGTCAATTCCTCCGTCGGCTTTTGGACGCGCCGGGTGCGCGCCGTTCTCGACCGACCTGGCGACGGTCCGGTGATTTTCGTCGGCGGCACGGGCCTTTACTTCCGCGCCCTGACCGAGGGGCTTTCGGCCATGCCGGCCGTTCCCGAGCCGGTTCGCGCCGAGGTCCGGGAACGGGCCGAGGGCCGCTCGACCGGCGAATTGCACGCCGAACTCGCCGCCGCCGACCCCGAGACCGCCCGGCGGCTCAGGCCGTCCGACCGGCAGCGGGTGTTGCGCGCGCTCGAAGTGCTGGCCGCGACCGGAAAGCCGCTCGCCGCCTTCCAGGCCGCGCCGGGCGAGCCGGCGCTCGGCGCAAGGGAATGGCGCGGCCTCTTCCTCGCGCCGGACCGCGAGACCCTTTACGCCCGCATCGACGCCCGCTTCGATGCGATGATCGCCGGCGACGCGCTGGACGAGGTTCGGCGGCTCGCGGCGCGCAAGCTCGACGCCGCGTTGCCGGTCATGCGCGCCCACGGCGTCCCCCATCTCATCGCCCATCTCGAAGGGCGGCTTTCGCTCGCCGAGGCGGCCGAGCGCGCCAAGCTCGACACCCGCCACTACGCCAAGCGCCAGTTCACCTGGGCCCGCCACCAGTTGCCCGGGTTCGACTGGATCGCGCCGGAAGCCGCCATCGAGGTGGGAGCGAAGGCGCTCCGGTAACGAGGGGCGGATTTAGGCGATGCTGGCCGCCTCGATCGCCCTCGTTTCTATCCAACATCGTCATGTTGGACAATCCCATTCGCGGGCAAACCATGTCTCCGCGGCGCCGATCGAGCCTCTGGTCAGGACCGTGGAAGGCTTGGCCCATCCCAAGGGCTGGGCATTCGCCGGGACGAGCGGCGTGCGGGTGGACGATCCCACGCCGGTGAGTTGCGCCGCCCTTTGATCGCCGCCAAGCACAAACACGCAGCGGCCCCAGCGCGAGTGGGCGAAGCGCGATCCCCATGATGACGGCGAGGAGGAGCAGGGCGAGAGCCTGACCTTGGAGATCTGGAGCCCGTTGACGAGGCCCGCCAGCTCCGCAACGACCAGGAATGGCGGTCAAGGACGTCGCCGAAAACATCTTCATGAGCATCGCGGTCGCGGCCGCGTCCTCCGCCATCACGGAGGCGACCGACAGGGTGATGGCGGACGACTTTCGACAGGGAGGGGGAGAACTGTCGATCGAGTTTGCCGAATCTGAGTCTGAGAAACGACGATCATAGTCGAGAAGGCGACATTTCAGGGGTCGCTCGTGGGTCGCTCGCGACGCGTGCGACCGCGACGAAGGGCGGGTCGCCTGTCTGTCAGCCGGGATACCAGATTCTACGCGGCTCGGCTGAGTCGCGCTGGTACGCCCAGGCGGCGTCGATCAGTCGCGTCAAATCATAGCGGGGCCGCCATCCGAGCTCGAACTTGGCCCGACTGTTGTCCATCCAGTTCGAGTGGTAGCTGCTGGAGATGTCCAGGGAATCCAGTCCGCGAGTCTCCTTCAGATATGCGGCGACCGCCGCGTAATCGACAGGCTCGTCCATGCAGATGTTGTATAGTTTGTTACTGGCGACCGGATTATCGAGCACGGCGAGAATTGCGGCGACCAGATCCTCGACATGGACAAAATTCCGTTTGAGCGGATTGCCGCGGGCGTCGCGGAGCAGCGGCACTATTCCCGCAGCATGGCAACGTTCGGCGATCTCGGGAGCGACAAGGGTGTTCCAGGCCGGCCCGCCAAACACATCGTCGCCGAAAGACAGCGAATAGCGAAAATCGTCCTTCTCCATGATCCAGGGAGCGCGCAGGCAGCAGGTGTTGATGCCGTACTGGATGGCAAACTGCGCCAGCATGACCTCCTCGAGAACCTTCGACAGCGCATAGCAACCAGGATAAGCGCGATGGGGCGTATGCTCGGTAATCGGTTCCTGATGATCGTAGAAGAAATGTCCAACCGCCGCATCGCCGCCGATCAGGATGAATTGCTTTGCGATTGCGCTCTGACGAAACGCCTCCAGCAGCCAGAAGAGTCCTTTGACTGTCACATCCATGACGGTTTCAGGGATCTCCTTGCAGGTCGCTAGATGCACGACATGCGTCACGCCAAGCATGGCGCGATCGACACAGCCGCGATCGTCGATGTTTCCTTTGACGACCTCTAGTCGAGAGGTCTCCGGGATTGCCCGGTTGTGACACAGCACCCTGATTTGCGCCTCACGCCACCGAAGGTCCGAGAGCAACTGACCGATCAGGTTGACGCCGACCTTTCCCGTGGCCCCGGTCACCAGCAGTTGCATCGATCTCTCCTGTGCAACCATCGTCGGTCAAGTGCACGGCTGCGCTCGGCCGCCCTCTAGTCGCCCTGACGAAGATTGCGGATATGCTCGAAGGACACCGCGATTACGATGAAGGCGCCGACGAATGCGCCCTGCCAGAATGCGCTGATACCGAGAAGACCAAGGCTGTTGCGGATGACCTCGATAAGGGCCGAACCGACCAGCGCGCCGAAAGCCGTGCCCACTCCCCCAGCGAGATTGGCGCCGCCGATGACGGTCGCGGCTATGACCTGCAATTCCATGCCCGCGCCGAGATTGGTGGTCACGGCCCCAAGCCATCCCGTTTCGATGATTCCGGCGATGCCGGCAGAGAGCGCCGAAATCATGTATACCGCGAGCTTGACCTGCCGCACTGGCACGCCTGTCAAAGTCGCCGCCTTTTCGTTGCCGCCGATTGCGAAGACGTAACGCCCAAACCGTGTCCAGCGCAGCGTGAAGCCGGTGATCAATGCGAGGCTGAGCGTGTAGATGACCGGATTCGCAATCCCGAACACAAACGCTCCCCCGCCGAGAGAGAGGAGCTTCGCATGATCGGGACCGAACTGGAAAACCACGGTATTGTTGGAGGCGACCATTGCCAGAGAGCGCGCGAACGACAGCATCGCGAGGGTCACGACAAACGGAGGGATGCCGACATAGGCGATCAGCACGCCATTGACCGCTCCGACAAGCAGCGCCGTGCCCAACGCCGCGGCGATGCCAATCTCGATACTATAGCCGCTGTGCATCACGACGGCGAGGATCATGCTGCACAGGCAAAGAACCGAGCCGACCGAAAGATCGATTCCCCCGGTGATAATCACAATCGTCATGCCGAGCGAGATGATCGCAACGAAGGTGAAGTTGCGCGTGATATTGAAAAGATTGTTGGGCGTGGCGAAGGAATTGGTCGCAAAGCTTAGAAAGACACACGCCGCGATTAGCGCCAGGAACACCCAGAACGCCTGGCGCGACAGGAGCCAGGAGACGTAACCGTGCTCCTGCTGTTGGACCGGAACATTGATCTCGACGGCCATGGTTAGAACCTTGAATGAGGGCGCGCGGACGCCGACGCTAAACCGCAGTCTCGAGCGCGCCCGTAATCAGGCCGGTGACCTCTTCGGGCGAGCTTCTGCCGATGGCCTTGTCGGCCACTTTCCGACCCCGGCGCAGGACGATGATGCGATCGGCGACGGCGAAGACGTCGGGCATGCGATGGCTGATAAGCACGATTGCGATCCCGCTGTCCCGCAGTCGTTGAATGAGGCTCAGCACTTCCGCGACCTGCCGCACCGAAATCGCGGCGGTCGGTTCGTCCATCAGCACGATCTTCGCTTTGGACAGGCGCGTACGCGCGATCGCGACGGCTTGCCTCTGGCCGCCAGACATCTGTTGCACGAGGTCGCGAGGACGAGTCTCGGATTTCAGTTCGGTGAAAATCTCGCCGGCGCGGCGATACATCGCCGCGTAGTCCAGAACCCTGAACGGGCCCACCCCCTTGAGAATTTCACGGGCGAGAAAGACATTGGCGGCAGCGGTCAGGTTGTCACATAGCGCGAGGTCCTGGTGCACGATTTCGATGCCGTGTTGTTGCGCCTCGATCGGCCGGTGGAGGACCAGTTCGTGGCCTTCCATTCGTATCGAACCCTGCGAGGGCCGGAAATCGCCGGCGATGATTTTGACGAGCGTCGACTTGCCGGCGCCGTTGTCGCCCATCAATCCGACCACCTCGCCGGGCTCCAGGGCGAGCGATACGTCGCTGACGGCCTGGATGGCGCCGAAATGCTTGGAGACATTCTCCAATTCGAGGATCGCCATGCCTGGGCCCGCCTCCCTTTCGGCGCGTGACGTGCGCGCATCTTTTTTCGTCGGTTGGACGCTTATCGATCCGCACCTAACTAATCAAATATCGATCCTATGTTGATTGGTCAACGTCTCGGCGCGCTTCAGGAAGCAGGAGGGACACGTTGAAATATATCGGCGCGGGCTCGGAAACAATTGCATGGCGGCCGGAGCATTGTTTGCCGCGGCTTTTTCGCAAAGACAGCAGCCGGCGGAAGTTCGTTTACAAATGTTCGCCGACCGCACGGATAAACCGTTCCTCAGATATGGACTGACCGTTCTTCAGATATTGTTTGACGAGACTGTTCGCCAAAGGCAAGAATGCCTTCGGGCGAACGTCCCCGGGGGATCTATCGTCAGGCCCTCGTTTCGACCGGTTGACGGGCGCCGTCGACCAAAGTCCGGCGACGCCTCAAACCGTCAGAGAAAAATTTGACGCTCCGAGAATTCTCGGATCTACGTCAAACAAGGGAGGAAGGTTATGAAAAAGGTCGCACTCGCTTTGGCCGCTGCGGCGCTGACTCTGTCAGCAAATGCCGCGGTCGCGCAGAAGAAACAGCTCGTCATCGTCGTCAAGGGGCTCGACAATCCCTTCTTCGAGGCGATCCATCAGGGTTGTGAGAAGTGGAACAAGGAGAACGCCAGTTCGCCTTACCAATGCTTCTACACCGGGCCGGCGTCGACTTCGGACGAGGCGGGCGAAGCGCAGATCGTCGGCGATATTCTTGGCAAGTCCGACACGGCGGCCGTCGCCATTTCTCCATCCAATGCGCCTATGATCGCCAATACGATCAAGTCGGCCAATCCGAAAATTCCGATCATGACCGTCGACGCCGACCTCAAGAAAGAGGATGCGGCGTTGCGCAAGACCTATCTCGGCACGGACAATTATCTGATGGGCTTCAGGCTCGGCGAGTATCTGAAGAAGGCCAAACCGAATGGAGGCACGGTCTGCCTGATTGAAGGCAACGCCGCCGCCGACAACATCCTGCGCCGCGCATCCGGCACGCGCAACTCGCTGTCAGGCAAGAAAGGCCTCGAGAGGCTGAAGGGCGAAGGCGGCTGGACCGAGATCTCCGGTTGCCCTGTCTTCACCAACGACGACGGGCCGAAAGGCGTGCAAGCCATGTCCGACATCTTGACGGCCAATCCGAAGCTCGACGCCTTCGTGATCGAGGGCGGTTGGCCGCTGTTCGGCGCGCCGCAGCCATATCGGCAACTCACCGATCAGTTCAAGGACCGGATCGCCGATAAGTCGCTCGTGATCGTCGCGGCCGACACGATCGGCGACGAAGTCGCCATCGCCAAGGAGGGGCGCGTGAACGCGTTGGTCGGCCAGCGTCCGTTCGAAATGGGATACAAGGCCCCAACGGTCATGATCGACCTCATCGAGGGCAAGAAAGTCGACGATCCGGTATTCACCGGGCTCGACGAATGCACCAGGGAAACTGCGGACATCTGCATCCAGAGGTAGGGCCTGCTGCGCCGCGATCGTCCGGCGTGCGAACGAGCGGGAGGCGTCAAGGCGCCTCCCTATGATCGATTTGTCGCTCGAAAAGCTTCTACCTGCCGGTGGCGACTTTACGAATCGCGCGGAGTGACAACGTCCCCTCCGCTTTCGAATTGAGTTGTTCGCCGGGCAATCGGCGAACGACCAGCATTTGTGCAATTCGACTATTCATCGGATCAACCGGAAGGTCGGGCGCCGGATCGATTGCGGCTGTCTGACCGGCCTTGGCGGAGGCCAAGGGTAAGATTGGCGCCATCGGCTTTCCGTCTCACGCGGCTGCCGATGGGAATCTCGGCTAAGCCGCCGCCGGCCGCCCCGCCGCGGAACCGAAGCGCGTTCCCGAGCCCTGTCCGCAAACCGGCTTGCTCAAAACAGCAGGTAGCATTTTCTTGCCATTTGCCTCGGCCTATGTTCTCCTTTTATTCCAGGCATCCCAGCAATAGAGACAACCGCCCGTGCGTCTCGAACCGGCCCCGCCAACAACGCCCGCTGATCCGTCGACGGAGGCGCGTGTGGCGCGCCTCGCGCGGTTTCAGCGGGAAGCACCTGATCGTCGACGAAACCTCAACCGCGGCGTGTCGGTCGCCGAAGTTGCCGCCCGGGTCGGCGTCGGCGAGATGCGCGTGGGCGCGAACATCCGCGACTCCGGTTCGTCGCCGCAAGCCGGCGCCGGCTTGCGGTCCTGGAACTCGATGCGTCCGCCAAAGCGAGCGCGTCCTACGGCGAGGCGCTGGCTTATCGCGCGAACTTTGCGACGCAGGATCTTAGCGACGTTCCGTTCGAGCAGGCGCAGGAGCCTCTCGTCCCGCTTCAATGGGGCGAGGGGTTTGGGGGTTTGCCGGCGTCGACGCCCGCCCGGCGGCGGATGGTCGCCCGGAAGACCCGCCGCAAGTCTCTGAAAAGATGGAATCCGCGCCCGGAAAAATCGAGGCGAGCCCGACGGCGCAGGACCCCCTCCTCCCGCTTCAGCAGGAAGAGGGGCTTGGGCGGTTTGCGGGCGAAGATGCCGCCATGGGGCCGAGGGTCGCCCGGAAAACCCGCCGCAAGTCTCTGAAAAGATTGAATCCGCGCCCGGCGCCCGGCGGCGGCCACGCGTCCAGCGCCCTCGGGCCCAGGCCAGCCGTGGCGGTTCGCTAGCCAGGCGCCGTCAGGCAGAGCAAACCTTGGCGCCCACCAGCCTCGAGAGCCTTCATGACCCTGATCAAGCCCTTTCGCGCCCTGCGGCCGGCGCCTGGCCGCGCCGCCGAGGTTTTGGCGCCGCCCTACGACGTGCTGTCGAGCGCAGAGGCGCGCGAGCGCGCCAAGGGCAGGCCGTGGAGCTTTCTGCATGTCTCGAAGGCCGAGATCGATCTCGATCCGGCGGTCGACCCTCACGACCCCGCCGTCTACGCCAAGGCCGCCGAGGCGCTTCGCGGCATGATCAGGCTGGCGTGCTCGCGCGCGACGCCGAGCCCGGCTACTATGTCTATCGCCTCACCTGGCGCGGTCGTGTCGAGACCGGTTTCGCGGCCGCAGCCTCGCTTGCCGCCTATGCCGAGAACCGCATCCGCAAGCACGAGCTGACGACGCTGGCCAAGGAGGATGACCGCGTCCGCCAGATCGAGGCCGTCAATGCGCAGACCGGCCCGGTCATGCTCGCCTATCCGGAAACGCCTGCGATAGACGCGCGGCTGGCCGAGGTCACGGCGGGTAAACCCGCAGTCGACGTGACCGCCGAGGATGGCGTCCGCCACGAGCTTTGGCCTGTGTTCGAGCCGGAGCCGGTCGCCGCGCTGACACGCGCCGTCGACGCCCTGTCGGCGCTCTACATCGCCGACGGCCATCACCGCTCGGCGGCGGCGCTGCGGGTCGCAGAGACGCGCGGGATCAAAGACGGCTCGTTCCTCGCCGTCCTGCTGCCGCAGCAGCAGATGACCATCCTCGACTACAACCGCGTGCTGCGCGATCTGAACGGGCACACTCCCGACGCGGTCTTAAGCGAGCTCGGCCGCCGATACACGGTCGAGCCGAGCGGCGGCCCGGCGCGCCCGGCCAAGGCGGACGAAGTCGGCATGGTTCTGGACGGCCGCTGGTGGAAGCTCAAACTCAGGCCGGAGATCCTTGCAGAAGCGCTCGGGAGCGGAGATCCGGTAGCGCGGCTGCCGGTGACGCTGCTCGCCAAACACGTGATCGAGCCTATTTTCGGTGTCACCGATCCGCGCCGCGACAAGCGGATCGACTTCGTTGGCGGCGGCCGGGGGATCGGGGAACTGGAACGGCTCGTCGCGTCCGGCGACGCAGCGATCGCGTTCGCGCTCCATCCGACGGAAATGAAGGACCTCATGGCGGTCGCCGACGCCGGTGAGATCATGCCGCCGAAGTCGACCTGGTTCGAGCCGAAGCTCGCCGACGGCATGGTCAGCGCCATACTGGACTGAGAGCGCGGACCCCCGGTCGCCCGAAACAGGGCGTGCGCCGTGAATTTGGCTTAAGATGCGATCAGCACTCACGAGAGACATTCAGAGGGCGAAATGGCTGAGCGAGAGATTGGCGTTGGAATCGTCGGCTTTGGACTGGGCGGGCGGGTCTTTCACGCGCCTTTTGTGGAGGCTGTCGGCGGGCTCCGCTTGGCGGCAATCTTGCAGCGGAAAGGCGACGAGGCCGCCAGGGCCTATCCTGCGGCGCACGTCGTGCGCTCGCTCGACGCCATGCTGGCGGACAAGACGATCGAGCTCGTCGTCATCACCACGCCGAGCGCCACCCATTTCGAACTGGCCAGACAGGTCCTGGAGGCTGGTAAGCATGTCGTCGTCGACAAGCCCTTTACCGCAACCAGCCAAGAGGCGCGGGAGCTCGACCGGCTTGCCCGGAGCAAGGGGGTCATGGCGGTTCCGTTTCACAACCGCCGCTGGGACGGGGATTTCCTGACCATCAAGACGCTGATCGCCGACGAGGCCGTCGGACGGCTCGTCACATTCGAGTTGCACTTCGATCGCTTCCGTCCCATAGTGGTCGAGGGCAAATGGCAGGAGGCGGCCAATCCGGCGAATGGCATGCTGTTCGACCTCGGACCGCATCTGGTCGATCAGGCGCTAGCGCTGTTCGGGGCGCCAGAATCGATCACCGCGAGCGTCCGCCTCGATCGCGACGGAACCGCAATCGAGGACGCCTTCGATATCACGCTGAGCTATTCGAGACCGAACGGCAAGCGGCTCTTGGCGCATTGCCGGACGAGCTATCTGGCCTGCGAAAATGCGCCTCGGTTCCTGCTGCACGGGACGAGAGGCAGCTTTCGCAAATACGGGCTCGATCCGCAGGAGCCTGCGTTGGTCGGCGGCGCCAAAGTTCCGGCGGAAGGGTCAGCGGACGTGTGGCTGCGAGAGCCCGAGCAGGCTTGGGGCAAGCTGACGATTGCGCCGAACCCGCGCGATCCGGAGCGGCTGGTCGAGAGTACGGTGAAGACGCAGGCCGGCGACTATCGCGGCTTCTATGCGAATGTCCGCGACGCAATCCTCGGCGCGGCGTCGCTCGAGCTGACTGGCGAGGACGGATTCCGCGTCATCCGGATGCTTGAGCTGGCCCGGCAGAGCTCGTTGGAGGGGCGCACGGTGAGGGTGGAGTTCTAGAGCGAGTTGAATTCGACTCGATTCGCAGTAGCGGCGCGCAATACGACAATCGAATCCGAGCGTCGCTGCGCTCCTCGGGATAACGGTTGCGTTCCAGCAATGGCCTGCTTTCTCAGGACAACAAATCCCTAAAATAGGCGTTCAGAAGTCGGTCGCCGGGATCGAACTGCTTTCGTGCGTCCTTGAAGGCTTCGAGCCGCGCGCCCAGCGCCTTGCGCGCGATCGGAGCCGTGAGGCCCCACGTCTGGTTGAAAAGCGGCCAACCGCCGCGATCACTGCAGAACTGGTTGAAGGCGCGGAGGAAGGGTTGCCAGCCGGGATTGGCGGTCGACACCGGGTCGATGGTCATGACCGGCGCGTCGTAGGAATAGGAGAGCAGCGCGTTTTGGTCTTTCGCGATCCGATAGCCGACGAACAGCAGGTTCGTGCGGTAGCCGGCGCTTTGATAGTAGTCGTGGACGAAGGCCATCGTCTCTGTGAAAGCCTGCGGGTACGCTGATTCCGGAAAGGCGAACAGGCTGAACGTATAGCGGCTGTCGTTCGAGACCGGCGGATAGTCAATGATCTGGTCGGGCGGCAGCGTGTGGTCCGATCGAACAAGATTTTCCAGTTTGAAGCGAAGCATGGCGCCGAAGCCGTCGATCACTTCGTAGCGGACGAAGGGAATCGGCACGGCGGCCTCCGTATCGTGCCCGAGCTTCGGCCCGAGCGTCCCCCAAAGATAGTTGCGTAGAATCCATGCGGAGCGATTCGGCTCGCCGGCTGCGCCCGGATTGTAGCTGCGGAACTCGACGGTGATCCGGTCGGAGAAGGGGAAAATGTAATACATCATCGAGCAGCCGCGCGCCTTCAGCGAGTTCGAGCTTGGCGATGAACGCGTCGAGCGTGAAGGTTTCATGATAAACCTTCATCGGCGTAAGGGGGCGGATGCGGAAGGTGACCTCGTAGACGATGCCGAACAGGCCGTAGCTCGACCGCGCCTTCTGCATGAGGTCCGGTTGCGCGTCAGTGATTTCGAGAAGATCGCCGCTCGGCAGGACGAGCTTCATGCCGACGACATACGAACCGACTTGGCCAAACTCGCCGGGGAACGAGGCGTCTTTGGTTCCTGCGCACGCGGCGCTTCCGGCGGTCAGGCTGCCGATCTCCGTATTGACGTAGAATTGCAGGTCTCGCTTCTCGAGTTCGCGCGCCATGTCGATGTGACGCGCGCCCGCCTCGACCGTGATCGTGTCCGCGCCGATCTCGAGGATGCGGCTCATTGTCATGCGGATCAGCGTGCCCCCGTCCGCGACGCCGCACGGCGCGGTCGAATGGTTTGAACCGACCGCGCGCACCGGCGAGGGATATTTCGCCGGGTTCTTCATCACCTCGACGATGTCGGCGACCGAATTGGCGTCGACGATCATTTGGGGATGGGAGACGACGTCTCCGAACCAGTTGGCGACTTCGAGATTGGCCATCAGCGACGCCCCCATCCGGCTCCGCGCGTTCCATGGATAGGACGATAGAGTTGACGGAAAGGCAAGCTCGCCGGCAGCCCAGCGCACATGCCGCGACCGGCGGTCAGAACGCAGCCATAGCGTCCATTCCCCAAGAGAGGCGTCAAACAGAATTCACAAAATGGGCTCTGGCCCAGGGCCCGCGACGGCGCTGCACGTTCAGCTTCACGTTCGGGCTCGTTTGCGAGGCCGCATTCACCCTTTGTGCGCGAGCCAGCTCGTCACCACCGAAAGGCCCTGCCCGGTCGGGACCAGATATACGACGAGGCGGTTGTTGTCGTAGACTTCGAAGGTCAGCGCCTCGCACTGAGAGTTGTCTGCGGCCAGCACGCCGCAAGTGGTCGTCTGCGACGAAATCGGCGACCAACCGACGGCGATGATTGCGATCTCTCGCGGCATGCCGACCTGGAGCTGCTGACTCGCCTGAAAGGCGTCGAAGGGCGGCGGGTATGAATCCCTGATCGCCGGAAAGCCGCCCGGCGCGCAGCCGCCGAGCAAGGCCGCCATGGCGAAGATCGCAAGTCGAGAACGCAAGCGCCGCCTCTGCAAGTTACGATCGCGAACGGAGGAGCGACGCGGGAATCGCGGCGCGGACCAGCGTTCGGTCGGACCGAATTTCGGGCAAGAGGATTAGCGTCGGGTTAAACCTGAGGTTGCACTTCACGAATTTATGCTAACAGGGGTTGTCCAGCCCCCGCCCGGCGACGTCCGAACCGAAGGGTTGGCCACCGGCTTGCCAATCCGGCCGCTTCCGTCGCGAACCCATTCCCGGCCTTGCCGCCACAGGTACGCTCACGGCGGCGCCTTCCTCCAAGCGCGGCCCTGCGCTAGCCTTGAGCCATGACGAAAAAGCCGCAGCCGGCCCAAACCCTCGCCCTGGCGCGCGCCGAGCATGCCCGCCTCGGCGCCGAGATCGCCGGGCACGACAAGCGCTACTATCAGGAAGACGCGCCGAGCGTCTCCGACGCCGAATACGACGACCTGCGGCGGCGCTATCAGGCGCTCGAGGCGGCCTTCCCGGAGCTGGCCGACTCCAACTCGCTCTCCCGCAAGGTGGGCGCCGCCCCGGCCGAGAAATTCGCCAAGGTGCGCCACGCCGTGCCGATGCTGTCGCTCGGCAACATCTTCGCCGACGAGGAGGTCGATGAGTTTTGCGCCCGGGTGAGGCGCTTTCTCGGCCTTCGCGAAGACGTCCCCCTCGCCATGACCGCCGAGCCCAAGATCGACGGCCTCTCCTGCACCCTCCGCTACGAGGACGGCGAACTCAGGCAGGCGGCCACGCGGGGAGACGGCTACGAAGGAGAGGACGTCACCGCCAACGTCCGCACGATCAAGGCTATCCCGAACCGCCTGACCGGAGCGCCGAAGATCTTTGAGGCCCGCGGCGAGGTCTATATGCGCCTCGCCGACTTCGCCGCGCTCAACGCCCGCCAGGCGGAGGCCGGCAAGCCGACCTTCGCCAATCCGCGCAATTTCGCCGCCGGATCGCTGCGCCAGCTCGACCCCCGCATCACCGCCTCGCGTCCGCTCGCCTTCTTCGCCTACGCCTGGGGCGAGGTCAGCGAACCCTTCGCCTCGACCCAGTTCGGGGCGATCGAGGCCATGGCCCGCTTCGGTCTGCCGACCAATCCGCGCACAAAACTCTGCCGGTCGGCGGCGGACCTCGTCGCCCATTACCACGCCATCGAGGCTGAGCGCGCCAACCTCGGCTACGACATCGACGGCGTCGTCTACAAGGTCGACGACCTTGCGCTCCAGCAGCGGCTCGGCTTCGTCTCCCGCTCGCCGCGTTGGGCGACGGCGCACAAGTTTCCGGCCGAGCGGGCGACGACCGTGCTCGAGGCGATCGAGATCCAGGTCGGCCGCACCGGCGCGCTGACGCCCGTCGCCAAGCTCAAGCCCGTCACCGTCGGCGGCGTGGTCGTCTCGAACGCGACCTTGCATAACGAAGACGAGATCGCCCGCAAGGACGTCCGGATCGGCGATACGGTGGTGGTGCAGCGCGCCGGCGACGTCATCCCGCAGGTCGTCGAGGTCGTGCTCGACAAGCGCGCTCCCGGCGCCGAGCCGTTCAAGTTCCCCGAGACCTGCCCAGCCTGCGGCTCGGCGGCGCTTCGCGAACTCGACGAAAAGACCGGCGAGGCCGACGTCGTGCGCCGCTGCACCGGTCACCTCGTCTGCCCGGCGCAGGCGGTCGAGGGGCTGAAGCACTTCGCCTCGCGCAACGCCTTCGATATCGAGGGTCTTGGCGACAAGCAGATCGAGCTCTTCTTCAAGGAAGGGCTCGTCCGCACCCCGGCCGACATCTTCACCCTCAGCGCCCGCGACGGCCAGGGGCGTCCGCCCTTGCGCGACTGGGAGGGGTTTGGCGAAACCTCGGTGAAAAACTTGTTCGACGCCATCGACTTGCGCCGGACCATCGCCCTCAATCGCTTTCTGTTCGCCCTCGGGATCCGCCACGTCGGCGAGACCAACGCGCGCCGGCTCGCCCGCCACTTTCGCGACTGGGAGACGTTCCGCGCCGCCGCTCGGGCGGCGGATGCGGCCGAGGAGCTGGGAAGCGTCGAGGGCATCGGGCCGGTCGTGGCCGAGACGGTCGCCGACTTCTTCGCCGAGCCGCGCAACGAGGCGGCGCTCGACGCGCTCTTGCGAGAGGTGACGGTCGAGCCGATGGAGGCCGTCGCCGCCGGCCATCCGCTCGCCGGCAAGACCATCGTCTTCACCGGCTCGCTCGAGCGGATGAGCCGCGACGAGGCCAAGGCCATGGCCGAACGGCTGGGCGCCAAGGTGTCGGGGTCGATCTCGGGCAAGACCGATCTGGTCGTCGCGGGTCCTGGCGCCGGCTCGAAACTTGCAAAAGCGCGCGAACTCGGCGTCGAGACGATCGACGAGGAGGAATGGGTGAAGCGGGCGGGCGGCGGTTAAGCGCGGGGACGTCTTGGAGAGCCCGATGAGCGAAGCGGACTCGCAAGCGCCCATGCGGCGCGGCTGGACCACCGGCGCCTGCGCGAGTGGCGCTGCGCGCGCGGCGTTCGAGGCGCTGCTGACCGGCGTCTTTCCCGATCCCGTGCCGGTCGCGCTGCCGAAGGGCCTGAGGCCCGCTTTCGCTCTGGCCAGGGCCGACCTCGGTCACGTGGAAGCGACGGCGGGGATCGTCAAGGACGCCGGCGACGATCCCGACGTGACGCATGGCGCCTTGATCCTGGCGACGGTGCGGTTTGCCGCGCGGGGCGTCGGGCGTCGCCTTTCGCGCCGGCCGAGGGGTCGGCACGGTGACGCGGCCGGGCCTGCCGCTGCCGCCTGGCGAGCCGGCGATCAATCCGGCCCCGCGCGCGATGATCCGGACAAACCTCGGCGAGATCGCCGGTCGGGTCGGCGTCGCCGCCGACGTCGAGGTCGAGATTTCCGTCCCCGATGGCGAGAGGATCGCCGAGCGCACCGCCAACGGCCGGCTCGGCATCGTCGGCGGCCTGTCGATCCTCGGCACCACCGGCGTCGTCGTGCCCTATTCTTGCGCGGCCTGGATCCACTCGATCATGCGCGGCGTCGATGTCGCCCGGGCGAGCGGTTTGACCCACATCGGCGCGGCGACCGGCGACGTCTCCGAAGCCGCCATCCGGGCGCGCGACGGCCTGCCCGAGCATGCGCTGATCGACATGGGCGACTTTGTCGGCGGGATGCTCAAATACCTGCGGGTCCATCCCGTCGCCCGCGTCACCATCGCCGGCGGGCCGGCCAAGATGACCAAGCTGGCGCAGGGCCTGCTCGACCTGCACTCCAAGCGCGGCTCGGTCGATCTCGCCGCGCTCGCCGAGCGCGTGGCCGAAGCGGGCGGCGCAGCCGACGCTGTGCGCGGCGATCGCCGCCGCCAACAGCGGCCTGCACGCCTTCGAGCTCGCCGCGGCGGCCGGCTTCGACCTGCCCGGGCTGATCGCCGAAGGCGCGTGGCGCACGGCGGCGCGCGTGCTCGCCGGCTCGCCGACCGAACTCGAGATCGCCGTCGTCGGCCGCGACGGGCGCATCCTGGCGACGAGCGGGTTTCGGCCTGTCTGTAGCCCCACTCGCTGAGCGCGGCTCCGGGCGCGGCAGGGCTGTTACTTCGACTCCCGAAACAAATCGGGCCTGCCGCTCATGAAGGCGATGATGGCGCGGTAGTCGTCGTCGGCACAGGGGCAGAGGCCGCGCGGCGGCATGGCGTTGCGGCCGTTCTTGACCGAGGCGAGGAGGCCGTCGGGGCCGCGCGCGGCGATGCGCGGCGCCCAGTCCGAGGTCCGCCCGACCAGCGGCGCGCCGTTGCCCGCGACGCCGTGGCAGTTCTTGCACGACCGGCCGAACAAGGCCGCCAGCGCCGGCGGCGACGGCTCGGCCCGCAACGCATAGTCGATCTCCGCCTGGGACGGACCCGCCGGGTGCGCGCCTTGATGCGAACGGCCGCACGAGGCGAGGAGAACGGCGGCGGTCAATGCGGCGAACAGGCTCGGGCGCATCGTTCCCCTCTGCTGTCTTGCGCGCATGCGTCAGTCGTCGTCTCTCGCGGCCCCGCCACGAAACCGGCGCACATAAGCGGCGTTGTAGAGTTCGCTCTCGCGAAAATCCTCGGCCCCGAGCGCCGGGCCGACGAGAATGATCGCGGTGCGCTCGACGGGCGTCGCGCTCATCGCCTCGACGAGGCCCCCGAGCGGCGCGCTGACGACCCGCTCGTCCGGCCAGGACGCCCGGGCGACGACGGCGGCCGGGCAGTCGGCCCCATAGTGGGGCAGAAGCTCGGCGACCACGCGGTCGAGCGCGTGGATCGAGAGATGAATGGCTAGCGTCGCGCCGGTCGCGGCAAAAGCGGCGAGGGTCTCCCGCTCCGGCATGGGCGAGGCGCGCCCCGAGGTGCGGGTCAGCGCCAGCGATTGTGCGAGCCCCGGCAGGGTCAGCTCGCGCTTCAGCGCAGCGGCGGCGGCGGCGAAGGCCGGCACGCCGGGAGTGACCGTATAGGGCACGCCGGCCGCGTCGAGCCGGCGCGCCTGCTCGCCCATCGCGCTCCAGATCGAGAGATCGCCCGAATGAAGGCGGGCGACGTCCTTGCCCTCGGCCGTCGCCTCGAGGCAGAGCCCGACGATCGCGTCGAGATCGAGCGGCGCCGTGTCGACGATTTTGCGCGCCGGGCGGGCACTGCTCGATCAGCGCCTTCGGCACCAGCGAGCCCGCATAGAGGCAGACCGGGCAGCGCGCGATCAAGTCTCGCCCGCGCACCGTGATGAGATCGGGCGCGCCCGGGCCGGCGCCGATGAAATGCACGGTCACGGGCGTCCCTCCGCGACGGCGACGGCGCAGGTCGCGCCGCCTTCGGCGAGCCGGGGCCCGAGCAGCCGGCCGCCCGCGCCTGCGCCGGCGAGCGCCGCGGCTTCGGCGATGGCCGGGACGCCGAAGCGCGCCATGACGGCCTCGGAGCGGGTCAGGACCCGCCCGGCTTCGGCCTGCAAAGCCTCCAAAGGCAGCGGCGTCAGCGGCGCCGCCATCAGCCGCGCCGCCTCGACCAGCCCGGGCTCGTCCCGCTTTTGCGGCCAGGGTGAAGAGCCGCAGATCGCCCTCGGGCGCGCGGAATTCCGCCAGCGCCCGGCGGACGAGCGCGGCGATCGTCGCGCCCTCGACGCCCGCGCGGCATCCGAGGCCGACGGCGACGACGCGGCTCATGGGCTTATCCACCGCCATTGCACGATCGGCATCGCCGCGCGCCAACCGGTGAAGCGGCCGACAGGCCCGGCGTGCGCCACGGCGATCTGGACGAGATCCCCGCCGCGCTTCGTCCGCTCCTCGACGAGCAGGGCCTGCGTCTCCAGGGTCACCGCGTTGACCACGAGCCGTCCGCCGGGCCGCAACGCGGCCGCCGCGGCCTCGATCGCGCCTGCCGCCCCGCCGCCAATGAAAATGGCGTCGGGCGTCCCGAGGTCCCGGAACGCCGCCGGCGCGCGGCCCGTCACGACCTCGAGCGCCGGGACGCCGAGACTCAGCGCGTTGCGGGCGGCGCGAGCCGCTCGCTCCGGCATTGGCTTCGACCGCGACGGCGCGGTTGGCGGGGTCGGCGAGCATCCATTCGATCCCGACCGAGCCCGAGCCCGCGCCGACGTCCCACAAAGTTTCGCCGCGGCGCGGAGCGAGCGCCGAGAGCGTGACGGCGCGGATGTCGCGCTTGGTGATCTGACCGTCGTGCTCGAACCAGTCGTCCGGCAGGCCCGGCGCGCGCGGCAGGATTTTCGCGTCGCGGTCGGCGATCACCTCGAGCGCGATGGTGTTGAGCGTGGCGATGGCGTCGAGCGCGAAGCCCTCCGCCCCGCTCGTGCGGATGCGCTCACGCGAGCCCCCCATCGCCTCGCAGACCGTCAGGCGGGAGCGCCCCATGCCGCGCGCGGCGAGCAGAGCCGCGAGCTTTGCCGGCGTCGCCTCGTCCCAGGAGAGGGCGAGGATGCGCGCTCCCGGCTGCAAATGCGGAAGGATCGCCTCGAGCGGCCGGCCGTGCAGCGACAGCGCCGCGCAGTCCTGCCGGCTCCAGCCTAGCCGGGCGGCGGCCAGCGCGAAGGCCGAGGGCGCCGGGATGCAGAGCGTCTCCTCTGGGGAGAAACGCCGCATCAGCATCGTCCCGACGCCGAAGAAGAACGGATCACCGCTCGCCAGCACGCACACCCGCCGGCCGCGACGGGCTTCGATCCCGTCGAGCGCACGCTCGATCGGCGAGGGCCAGGCCACAGTCTCTGCGGCGAGATCGCCCGCCAGCGCGAGATGGCGGCGTCCGCCGACGACGAGCTCGGCTTGCGCAACGAGCGCGCGCGCGGCAGGAGAGAGGCCGTCGATCCCGTCCTCGCCGATCCCGACCACGGCGAGCCATTTCCCGGCGCGCCGTTCACTGCGCTGTTCGTTGCTCATGGAGCCGTCCCATGGAACGCCTTCGCCTGCTGGTTCTCGGCGGCACGACGGAAGCGAGCAGCCTCGCCCGCCGCCTCGCAGACGAGCCCGCCGTCGACGCGCTCCTGTCGCTCGCCGGCGCGACCGCCCATCCGGCGCGAGCCCCGATCCCGCAGCGGATCGGCGGTTTTGGCGGCGCTTCGGGGCTCGCGGATTTCCTGCGTTCCGAGCGGATCGGCGCTGTCGTCGACGCGACCCATCCTTTCGCGGCGCGGATGTCGGCCAACGCCGTCGAAGCCTGCCGGCTTGCCGGGACGCCGCTCGTCGTCTTCACGCGCCCGCCGTGGGCGCGCGAGCCGGGCGATCGCTGGATCGAGGTCGCCAGCATGGACGCGGCCGTCGGGATGCTTGGCGCCGCGCGCAAGACCGTGTTCCTGACGCAGGGGCGGCTGCAGCTTTCCGCCTTCGCCCGCGCGCCGCAACACCGCTATATCGTGCGCGCGATCGACCGGCCGGCCGAAATCGACGCCCTGCCCGATTGCAAGCTCGTGCTCGCCCGCGGCCCCTTCGCGCTCGCCGACGAGCTTCAGCTGATGCGCAACGAGGCCGTTGAAACGCTGGTCACCAAGAACAGCGGCGGCCGCGCCACCTACGCCAAGATCGAGGCGGCGCGCGCGCTCGGGATCGAGGTCGTGATGGTCGCGCGGCCGCCGGCGCCCGAGGCCGAGACGCTGCACGATCTGGATGCGGTGACGGGCTGGATCGCGGCGCGGAGCCGCGCATCGCCCCGCGCGTTGAGCGCGACGGACGCGGTCAGCGGCCGCGTCGACCAAGGCTCCGCGCCTCATCCCGCCGATCCGTAGGTGCGGGGGGTCAGCATCCAGGGCCGCGCCCCGGCGCGTTCGACGTAGCGGGTCTCGGTCGAGCCGACGATGACCAGGGTCGCCATATCGACGAGGCTCAGGTCTGCTTCGCCGAGTGTGGTCAGGGTCAGCCGCTCGTCTGGCCGCCCGCAGGCGTGGGCGAAGGCGACGGCGGTCGAGGGGGCCTTGAGCCGGCGCAGCAGGTCGAAGGCCTCGTGGATGCGCGTCGGCCTGGCCTTGGACGCCGGATTGAAAAGGGCGATGACGAAATCGCCTTTGGCCGCTGCGGCCAGCCGCCGCTCGACGACGGCCCAGGGCTTCAGATTGTCCGACAGAGAGATGGCGCAGAAATCGTGGCCGAGCGGGGCGCCGAGCCGCGCCGCCGCGGCCTGCATGGCGGAGACGCCTGGGGTCACGCTCACGTCGAGCGCGCGCCATTCGGGTTTCTCGGGGATCGCCTCGATGACTGCCGCCGCCATCGCGAACACGCCCGGGTCGCCGCCCGACACCACCGCGACAGCCCGTCCCTCCGTCGCCAGCCGCAGGGCGAGGCGTGCACGGTCGAGTTCAACCCGATTGTCGCTCGCGTGCGCCTGCTGATCGGATCGCAGCGTCAGGCGCCCAAGATAGGCTGCGTAGCCGACCACGTCGGACGCGGCGCCGATCTCACGCGCCGCTTCGGGCGTCATCCAATCGGCAGGCCCGGGCCCGAGACCGACGATCGCCAGGCGCCCGGTCACGGCCGCCGCCCGGCGCCCGGAACGAGGATCATCGAGAAATAGGGCGCGGCCGCATCGTCCTTCTCGGACAGCGCCATCACCCGCTCGTTCGCCATGGTCGCCCGTTCGACATAGATCGCCCGATCGGCCATGCCTGCCAGCGCCAACGCCTCGCGGGCGCGGGCAAAGTTGCGACCGATCTTCATGATGACGGCGGCGTCGGCGAGCGCGAGGCGCCGGACGAGTTCTTCGCACGGCAGGGTCGCCGGCAAGACGACGAGCGAGTCATCGCCCCAGGTCATCGGCGTTTCGGCGGCGCCCCATCCGCCGCAGATCGAGGACACGCCCGGCACGATCGTCACGGCGAAGCGGTCGCGCAGGCGGGTGAAGAGATGCATGAAGGAACCGTAGAAGAGCGGATCGCCCTCGCTGAGCAGCGCCACGTCCCGCCCAGCTTCCAGATGAGCCCCGATCGCTGTCGCGCTCTCGGCGTAGAAGGCGGCAAGCGCCTCGCGATAGGGCGAGTTGCCAAAATGCGATTCTGTGGTCATCGGATAGTAGAGCGGGAGTTCGACATGGGCCGCTGTGAGCCAGCGGTCGACGATGCCGCGCGCGTTGCCGCGCCGCCCCGCCTTGGCGAAGAACGCAACGACTGGCGCCTCGGCGATCACGCGGGTCGCCTTGACGGTGAGCAACTCCGGATCGCCCGGGCCGATCCCTACGCCGTAGAGTGTCCCCGCCCTCATTCCGCCTCGCTCGCGAGCGCGTTGACCGCGGCCGCCGCCATCGCGCTGCCGCCCTTGCGCCCCCTAACGACGATCGCTGGCAGGCCGCTCGCGATCAGCGCCTCCTTCGATTCCGCCGCGCCGACGAAACCGACCGGCATGCCAATGACGACGGCCGGACGCGGAGCGCCGGCCGCGATCAGTTCGATCAGGCGGAAAAGCGCGGTCGGCGCATTGCCGATCGCGACGACCGCGCCGTCGAGCCGCGGCAGCCAGAGCTCAATCGCCGCCGCCGTGCGCGTCGTCCCAAGCGTTCGCGCCATTTCCGGCGTCGTCGGATCGGCGAGCGTGCAGACGACGTCGTTCGCCGCAGGAAGTCGCGCGCGTGTGACCCCCTCGGCCACCATGCGGGCATCGCAGAATATCGGCGCGCCGGCTTTCAGCGCCCGTTCGGCCGCCTCCGCGGCGCCGGGCGAAAAGACGAGGTCGTCCGCCGCCTCGACCATGCCGCAGGCGTGGATGACGCGCACCGCCACCCTTTCCTCGAGCGGCGCGAACCGGGAAAGTTTGGCCTCGCCGCGAATGATGGCGAAGGAGCGGCGGTAGATCGCCGCGCCGTCCTTTTCGTACGCATAGCCCATCACGCGATCGGCCTCGCCGCAAACCATCGGGCGCCCTGCGCCTGAAGCAGCGCATCGATCGCGGGGCCGGCAAGACCGGTCTGGGCCGAATCGTCGACCGCCCTGCCGCCCAGGACGAGATCGTAGCCTGACTCTCGGTCGCGACCAGCGTCGCAGCGGTCGGGATCGGCCTGGCGCAGCCCTTGGCGCAGCCGCTGACATGCAGGATCACGCCTTCGCCTTGAGGCAGCAGCCGCGCCCAGCGCGACGCGTCGTCGCGCAATCCGTGGACGCCGTGCAGGCAGGCGGGCGCTCCCGGACATGACGCGACGCGCACGCGCCTGTCGCCGGCGTCGAGGATGAAGCCGAGCTTGACCGCCTCCTTGACCAGCGACGCGGCGCCGCGCGGCGTGACGCCGGTGAAAAACAGGGTCCGCCACGGCGCCAGCCGGAGCCCGTCGGCGCCCGCGCGGTGGGCTTGGCCTATCAGCGCGGAAAGGGCGTTGGAGTCCATGTCGCCGAACGGCGCAGCGACGCCCACGACGATCGTCTTGCGGTAGGCATGCGCCCCGAGCGCCTCGACGAGACGGGCCGGCGTCGAGGCGCGCGGATAGGGCACCGCGTCGAACCCCGCCTCGTTGAAGACCGCGTCCGCGCCGAGGCGACCGACGATCGTCCGCATCCGCCGCGGCGCGCCGTCGCCCGAGCCGGCGAGCGCAAGAAAGGCGCGAGCCAGTCGCGCGGCCGCCGAGCCGATTTCGTCAGCAGGCGAGATTCCCGCCCAGGCGTCGTCGCCGCTGAGGTAGACGGCGAAGGCCTGCTCGTCCGCCTCGAACGTCCCCTCGAAGCGAATGTCGGCGTCGACGTCGGCGAGCGGCAAACGACCGCGGGCGTCGATCACGTAGCCGAACTTGGGCGGCAGCGGGCGAAGACTACGTCCTCGGCGAGACGCCGTTCGAGCGCTGCGACGCTCGGGGCGAGGTCGAAGGCGGCGTCCTGGTCGATGTCGCTCAAGGGGCTGGCCACGATGTTGCGCAGCCGCTCGACCTCCGGGTCGGCGTCGATCAATCCGACCGCGGCGAGACGCCGATGCAGGTCGGCCAGCGTCGCCTCGCTAACGCCGCGGATCTGCAGGTTGGCGCGGGCCGAGAGCGCCAGTACGCCGTTGCCGCAGGCGCGCGCGGCCGCCGCGATGGTGGCCGCCTGATCGAGGGTGAGCCGGCCGCCGGGGGCCCGGACCCGCGCGATCAGCCCGTCGCCGGTTTCCATCGGTCTCAGGGCGCCGGGACACCAACCCTTCCGCCGGGGCGCGATCGTGGTCATGCCGCCTCCTTCGCGAGCGTTTTCAGAATGCTTGTGGTCGAATTTCGCCCCGAACGCCAGAAGCCGCGTTGTTCTGCGTCAACGAAGACCCGCGCCATATGTCGCACCGCCGGCCGGTTGGCCTCGACCAGAAAGGCCCGGACGGCGTCGTCGCCGAGCGTCGCGTCGAACATGAGATCGAACTGCTCGCTGCGGACCGCGTCGGTCAGCGCGGCGAAAGCGTAGAGATTGTCGAGCGCCTGGGCGATCTCGGCCGCGCCGCGATGGCCGTGCCGCATCTGGCCCGCGAGCCAGCGCGGATTGGCGGCCCGCCCGCGCACCGAGCGCGCGATCTCCTGCTCGAGCCGGCGGACCTTTGGCGCGCCGGCGCGGCTGGAATCGAGATGATAGAGCGCCGGCCGGGCCCCGACCCGCTCGGCCGCGGCGGCGAAGCCGCCCTCGTGCTCGGAGACGGCGTCGGCGTCGAGCGCGTCCTGGCCCGGCAGGTCCTGGACATGGACGAAGAGCTCGGCCCCTGCGACGCGGTCGCGGAACGCCGCAGCGGCTTCCTTGGCCCCGTCTTCGGCGTCGTAGGCGTGGCTGGTGGCGGCGAGGTAGGCGTCCGCCAGCTCCGTGCGCTCGCGCCACGCGCCCTCGGCGATCCGCCGTCCCAGGCCGACCCCGTAGGCGCCGGGGGCGGCGCCGAAGACGCGCGCGAGCGCGGCGCCGGCAAAGACGACGAGCGGGTTGTCGTCATCGCTCTCCTCGAGCGCGGCGACCGCCCGAACGGCGGCGGAATAGAGCGCGATCTGGCTTGGAAAGACGTCGCGGAACAGCCCGGAGATGCGCAAGGTCGCGTCGACCCGCGGCCGCCCAAGCATGGCGAGCGGCAGGATCTCGAAGCCGGCGACGCGGTTCGAAGCGACGTCCCAGGTCGGGCGGCAGCCGATCAGGGCGAAGGCTTGCGCGAGGTCGTCGCCGCCCGTGCGCATGGTGGCCGAGCCCCAGAGGTCGAGCACGATCCGCTTCGGCCAGTCGCCGTGGTCCTGGGCGTAGCGGGCGAGCACCTCGTCGGCCGCGCGCCGGCCGATTTCCCAGGCGTTGCGGGTCGGGACGGAACGCGGATCGACGGCGTAGAGGTTGCGTCCCGTCGGCAGCACGTCGAGCCGTCCGCGCGCCGGCGCGCCCGCAGGGCCCGGCGGCAGGAACCGCCCGGCGAGCGCGGTCAGGAGGCCAAGCGACTCGGCCGCGCCGCAGGCGGCGACCCGCTCGGCGAGCGTCTCGGCGGTCGTCGCGTCGGCAGCAACTTCGCTGGCGAAGCCGTCGGCGCTGTCCGGCGAGCGGCCGAACACATGCAGGCCGTCGCCGACCCGCATGTCCTTGAGGTCGCAGAGCCAGGCGTCCAGGGCGGCGAGCGCCTCCTCCGGCGCCTTCGTCTCCGCTTCGCATTCCGCGATGAGGCCGGTGGCGCGACCGCGTTCGAGGATCAGCGAAGCGATGGCGCGGGCGCGGCGCGGGTCGAGCCCCTGCGCCTCGGCATATTCGTCGTAGAGGCCTTCGAGCTCGAGCGCCGCCCCGTGCGAACCGGCGGCGATCAGCGGCGGCGTCAGATGGCCGACGGTCGCCGCCCCGATGCGCCGCTTGGCCTGCGCCGCCTCGCCCGGATTGTTGACGATGAAGGGATAGACCACCGGCGTCGGGCCGAGCAGAATTTCGGGCGCGCAGCTTTCGGCCAGCGCGACTGCCTTGCCCGGCAGCCATTCGAGCGTGCCGTGCGCGCCGAGCTGGATCAGCGCGTCGATCCGCTCCTTGCGGGTCAGCCAGACATGAAACGCCGCATAGCCGTGGCGGGGCGGGAGGCTCAGGTCGTGATAGTCGCCCTTGCGGCTCGCCGCGTCGCCGCGGTCGGGCTGAACGGCGACGACGAGCCGGCCGAGCCGCACGAAGCGGAAGCGGAACGCGCCGTCGACGCAGGCCGGATCGGCGGCCGGCTGGCCCCAGGCGGCCTCGACCGCCGCGCCAAAGGCGCTTGGCGTCGCAGCGAGCGCCGCCTCGTACTCCGCCAGCGTCAGGGTGGGCTCGAGCGGCCCCTCGGCCAGCGCGGCGATCAGCGAAGCGGCGTCGCGGTTCGCGACGTCATAGCCGGCCGCAGCGAGGAGCTCGGCGATCGCGGCGGCGCTCGCCGGGGTATCGAGGCCGACGGCGTAGCCGGTGCGGCCGCCGCGCGCCGGATAGTCCGGCAACACGCAGGCGAGGCGCTTCTCCGCCGCGGGCTTCCGCCGCAAGGCCGCCCAGCGCGCCGCGAGCTCGGCGACGAAGGCGACGCGGTCGGCGAGCGGCCGGTGCGCGACCGCGTTGAACTCGGTCGCCGCGTCGCGCGGATCGGCCGCCTTGAACGACACGGCCCGGGTCAGGATCCGGCCGTCGATCTCCGGCAGGGCGACGTGCATGGCGAGGTCCGCCGGGCCGAGGCCCCGCGGATTGGCGCGCCAGGCCTCCTCGGCGCTGCCGGCGAGCACGACTTGCAGAACCGGCGCATCGGCCGCGTCGAGGACGGTTCCCTCGCCCTCGTCGAGCCGGGCGGAAAAGGCGGTCGCGTTGACGACGATGTCGAAGGGTTCGGCCGCCATCAGCGCGGCCAGCGGCGCGACCGCCGCCTCGTCCTTGAGGCTCGTCACATAGACCGCCGTCGTCGCGAAGCCCCGCCCGGCGAGCGCCTCGGCCAGGGCGTCGATCGGCGCACAATCGTCGGCGAGATAGATCGAGCGGTAGAAGACCAGGAGCGCCCGCGGCGCGCCGGAGCCTCCCGACTTGCAGGCTCGCTCGAGACGCCCGAAGGCGGCGAGCGGCTCGGGCGCCGGCGCCTCTTTGGCGCGTCCGATCAGGGTCGAGAGATAGACGAGGCAGGCGCGGAGGTTGTCGGGGCCGCCCTCGTCGAAATAGCGCCAGATGCGATTCAGCGCCTCGGGCCCGAGAGTCGAGGCCGCCTCGAGGCGCTGATCGGCGCGTCGGTCGCCCGGCAGCAGCGCGAGCTCGATCCCGCGCCGTCGCGCCAGGGCGGCAAGCTCGTCGACGCCGTAGCGCCAGTAGTCGGCGCCGCCGAGCACGCGCGCCACGATCAGCTTCGCTTCAGAGGCGACACGCTCGCCATAGAGGTCGATCGAATAGGGATGGCGCAGGGCCGCGAGACTGGCCAGCCGCAGCGTCGGCTTCGGCGCCTCGAGCGCGGCGTAGGCGCGCGCCAGCGCGTTGAGGTCGCTGTCGGAAAAGGACAGGACGACGATATCCGCCGGCGTCTGGCCGAGATCGACCGCTTCGACCGTTTCGTCGAGCGAGCGGACGTCTATGCGCGGGACGTGCATGGCGGCGCGCTATCCTCCGCCGACATTGCGAGCGCAGCGAAGCAATCCAGGGGAACGCGGACGCTGCGGCCTCTGGATTGTGTCGTCGCTGCGCTTCCAACAATGACGGGTTCGGCGGCTCATCCCCTCACCCCCCGAGCGCTGCGGCGACGGCGGCGCGATCGACGCCCTTCTGGGCGATGACGACGAGGCGGCTCAAGCGCGTTTCCCCCGCGCTCCACGGCCGGTCGAAATCGCGGCGGAAGCGCCGGCCGACGCCCTGCACCAGCATCCGCATCGGCTTGCCGATCACTTCGACGAAGCCCTTGATGCGCAGGATGTCATGCGCCTCGGTCGCGGCCGTGAGGCGGTCGATCAGCGCGTCCGGGTCGGCGGCCCGCGGGATCGGGACGACGAACGTGTCGAAGTCGTCGTGGTTGTGCTCGCCCTCGAGCTCGTGATGCGAGGGGCGAGCGGCGAGGTCGTCCTCCGCCGCGGCGCGCACGCCGAGCAGCACGTCGGGATCGATCACGCCGTCGCGGATCGCGGCGATCTTGACCGCGCGCGGCAGCGCGGCGGCGATCTCCGCGGCGAGGCGGTCGAGCGCCGCCGGCGCGACGAGGTCGGCCTTGTTGATGAGGACGAGATCGGCGCAAAGCAGCTGATCCTCGTACACCTCCTCGAGCGGGTTGTCGTGGTCGAGCGACGGATCGGCGGCGCGCTGGGCGGCGACTCTGGCCGGATCGTCGGCAAAGCGCCCTTCGGCCACCGCGGCGGCGTCGACCACGGCGATCACGCCATCGACGGTGAGCTTGGTCCGCAGCTCGGGCCAGTCGAACGCCTTGACCAGCGGCTTCGGCAGCGCGAGCCCGGAGGTTTCGATGACGATGTGGTCGGGCTTGGGCTCGCGGGCGAGCAGCGCCGAGACGGCGGGGGCGAAGTCGTCGGCCACCGTGCAGCAGATGCAGCCGTTGGCGAGCTCGATGATCGCGTCCTGCGGGCACGCCCCGTCGTCGCAGCCCTTGAGCAGGTCGCCGTCGACGCCGACGTCTCCGAACTCATTGATGATCAGCGCGAGGCGCCGTCCGCCCGCATGGCCAAGGAGATGGCGGATGAGCGTCGTCTTGCCGGCGCCGAGGAAGCCGGTGACGATAGTGACGGGGGTTTTGGCCAGCATCGGAAATCCTAGTCGGAAAGGGCGGGGACGAGCGGCGGCGTGCGGGCGACGACGCCCTTGCGGAACGGGAGCGGCCGCTCGCGCCACGGCACGACGCCGTCGGCGGAGGCGGCATACTTTTCGGCCGCGGCGACGACGTCCTCGACATGGTCGCGGGCGTCGAGATCGCCGACGACATAGGTCCATTTGCCGGGCGCGGCGAGCGCCACGGTGCAGGGCCGCTTGCATACGGAGAGGCATGCGACCGGGCGGACTGCAATCGCCGCGCCGGCGAGGCGGGCGGCGAGCGCGTCGTAAAGGGCCGCGCCAACGACATCCTCTCCGGACTTGCAGGTCACACAGACGAGCAGGGTCGCGGCGGGCGAGTTTCGGGCGGGAGTCATGCGCGGGATGAAGCGTCAGGCGCACGGAGCCGCGGTCGGCGACCTGATGCATGGGACTATCGCGATTGCGGGTTTCCCCTTCTCCGCGAAGCGGGGAAGGTGGCGCGAAGCGCCGGATGGGGTGCGGAAAGCAGGTATGGTCCGACGAAGGTTCGCGAAGACGATCGCGCAACCCAACTCGGGCCGAAGCAGTGGGCCGCACCCCATCCGGCGCTTCGCGCCACCTTCCCCGAGCTGGGGAAGAGGCCGCGCGACGATTTGAGATGTGTGAATCCCTTATGTCGGCGAGCGGGGCCGACGCGATCCACAGGGCCTTCTGACGGACGTCCGTCTGTCGACGGGCTATGGATCGCGTCCCCGGGCGCGCCAAAAATGTCATGAAACGAACCCATGCGCGCTCCCAGGCCGCCCCTCCGGCGGCCGTTTCGGGTTGACCGGCGCACGGCAGGTCTCCTGGCTCGCAGCGTCTCGCCGGCGCCGCCTTCCCGGGTTTGCTGGACCCAGTGGCGAATGCGCGCCGGCACGCCGCTTACAGTCGCGGGGGCGGCCGCGGATCGGCCGGAGGCCTACCGCATTCCCTTTTCACCCTCGAACCCGAGGGAACCGTGCAGGGACTGCTGTTTCACCTTCGCGGAGGGATGTCAAACAAGCCGCTACCGAGCTTTGATAAGGACGATCATGACATATTAATTATCTGCCGACTGGCGGGACATCGAACCTTGCAGAAAATCCAGGTGTTCCTGCGCGACGATCAAAAAGCCGCGCTGAAATCGCTCTCGACGCGGACGGGCGCGCCAGTCCGATCTCGTGCGCCGCGGCGTCGATCTGTTGCTCGAAGAAGGGGCGCGCAAAGACCTGGATTGGCGTGAGGCTACGCGCGCCGTCGCAGGCGATGTGGCGGGATCGCGAAGACCCAGAGGCGACCGTCATGGAGCTCCGCAAAGCGGCAAAGCGACGCCTCCCCGAGATCTACGATCGTCGCCGCTGATGATGCTGGACACCTGCGTCGTCATCGACGTCTTGCGCGGGAGAAGCATGGCGATCGATTTCGTCATCGGCCTTCAGGAGACGCCCGCGCTTTCCGTCGTGACGGTGACCGAACTCGTGGCCGGCTGCCGGAATGCGCAAGAACGGCGCGCCATCGATCGCTTGCTCTCTCACTATGTCGTCCACGACGTCGGTTTCGATATCGCGGCCCTCGCTGGCGAATTCATCCAGCGTTACGGGCCCAGTCACGGCACGGATCCCATCAACGCGCTGATTGCGGCGACAGCGATCGCGCACGATCTGCCCTTGGCGACGCTCAATCTCGAGCATTTTCCGATGTTCGCCGGACTGACGCCGCCCTATCGGAGGTGAGAAGGCTCGTCGCGAGCAAGGTCGATTCAAGAGACGGTCGGAGCGACGCAAGTGAGCGCAGGTATCCTCGCCGGGCAAATCCTGCTAGCCCTCCCCGACGAGGCGCCCATGACCGACGCGAACGACCGCCACAAGGCCAAGATGGAGAAGCGCAAGGCGGCGCAGGACGCCGAGGTCGCCTCCAAGCCGATTCTCGAAAAGGGCCTTCTCATTGTCCACACCGGCCCCGGCAAGGGCAAGTCCACGGCCGCCTTCGGGCTGACGCTGCGCGCCCTCGGGCGGGGCTTTCGCGTCGGCGTGGTGCAGTTCATCAAGGGCGGCTGGACGACCGGCGAGCGGGCGGCGCTCGAGCGCTTCGGCGACCAGATCGTCTGGCGCACCATGGGCGAGGGCTTCACCTGGGAGACGCAGGACCGAGCCCGCGACGTCGGCGCCGCCGAGGCCGCCTGGGAGGAAGCGAAGCGGATGATGGCGGACGACACAATCCGCCTTCTGGTGCTCGACGAACTCAACATCGCGCTGCGTTACGACCATCTGCCGCTCAGCGTCGTGGTCGAAACCCTGCGCGCGCGCCGTCCCGGCCTGCACGTCGTCGTCACCGGGCGCAACGCCAAGCCGGAACTCATTGAAGCCGCCGACTGCGTCACCGAATTCGGCGTCGTCAAACACCATTTCGCCGCCGGCGTCCGGGCGCAGGAGGGGATCGAGTTTTGACCGCCCGCGCGCTGATGTTCCAGGGCACGGGCTCGGACGTCGGCAAGTCGCTGATCGTCGCCGGGCTCTGTCGAGTCTTCGCCCGGCGCGGGCTCTCGGTCCGGCCGTTCAAGCCGCAGAACATGTCGAACAACGCGGCGGTCACCGTCGACGGCGGCGAGATCGGCCGGGCGCAGGCGCTCCAGGCGCGGGCCTGCGGCGTCCCCGCGACCGTCGATATGAACCCGGTGCTCCTGAAGCCGCAGAGCGAGATCGGCGCGCAGGTCGTCGTACGGGGCCGGGCGATCGGCAATGCAAAAGCCCGCGAATACCAGGCGCTGAAGCCCAAACTCCTCGACGCCGTGCTCACGAGCTTCAACCGCCTCGAGGCCGAGGCCGACCTCGTGCTCATCGAAGGCGCCGGCAGCGCTGCGGAGATCAACCTGCGCGACGGCGACATCGCCAACATGGGCTTCGCCCGCGCCGCCCGCTGCCCCGTCATCCTGGTCGCCGACATCGACCGCGGCGGCGTGTTCGCTCAGGTTCTCGGCACCCGGTCTCGCTCGCGCCGAGGATCGCGCCGACCATCGTCGGCTTCATCGTCAACAAGTTCCGCGGCGACGCGAGCCTGTTCGCCGACGGCATGCGCATGCTGGCCGAGCGCACCGGCTGGCGCGCCTTCGGCCTCGCCCCGTTCTTCCCCGAAGCCGCCCGTCTGCCCGCGGAGGACGCCTTCGGGCTTCCGGCGGCGAAGGCCGTCGACGCGGCGCCGGTCACGATCGCCGTGCCGGCGCTCAGCCGGATCGCCAATTTCGACGACTTCGATCCCCTGAGGCTCGAGCCCTCCGTGCGGCTCGTGTACGTCAAACCCGGCGAGCCAATTCCCGTCTGCGACTGCATCGTCCTGCCCGGCAGCAAGGCGACCATCGCCGACCTCGCATTCTTCCGCGCGCAAGGTTGGCACGTCGATCTCCTGGCGCATGTCCGCCGCGGCGGGCGCGTTCTCGGCGTATGCGGCGGCTACCAGATGCTCGGAAACGCAGTCGCCGACCCGCAGGGGATGGAGGGGCCGCCCGGCGCGGCGGATGGCCTCGGCCTGCTCGACGTCGAGACGGTGCTTACAGCAGAAAAGACGCTCGAACGGGTCGAGGGCGAGAACGCCGTCAATGGCGCGCCCTTCGCCG
The DNA here is from genome assembly GCA_963816065.1 of uncultured Alphaproteobacteria bacterium. Classification (GTDB taxonomy): domain Bacteria; phylum Pseudomonadota; class Alphaproteobacteria; order Rhizobiales; family Beijerinckiaceae; genus Roseiarcus. The sequence continues at coordinate 124,331 of CAWFJG010000029.1, forward strand.
GCTACGCCATGCACATCGGCCGGACGACCGGGCCAGACTGCGAACGGCCCCTGCTGCGCTTCGGAGACGGCAGGCTCGACGGCGCCGTCGCGCCGGGCGGCCGGGTGATGGGCGCCTACGTCCACGGCCTGTTCACCGACGATCGCCAGCGCGCCGCCTTCCTCGCCGCGTTCGGCGCGGACTCGTCGCTGGCCTATGAGACCACGGTCGAGGCGACCCTCGACGCGTTGGCGGACCACCTGGAGGCGCATCTCGACTGCAACGGGCTGCTGGCGACGGCGCGATAGGGGGCGCGGCGTTGGTCGCCCAGCCGATCAAGTCTCATTCGCGGGCGTTCGATTGGGTCTATTTTGGCGCGCGCTTGGCGAGAATGCGTTGGAGGGTCCGCCTGTGCATACTGAGCTTCCGCGCCGTCTCGGACACATTGCGCCCGTTGTCCTCGAAAACCCGCTGGATGTGCTCCCACCGGACCCGGGCGGACGACATCAACGGTTCCTGCGCGACCGGAATATCGAGCCGCCCGGCCATCAGGGCAACGACCACCTCGTCGGCGTTCACCGGTTTGGCGAGATAATCGAAGGCGCCAATCTTGACCGCAATGACCGCAGAGGCGATGGCGCCATAACCGGTCAGGATCACGCCGCGGGCATCGGCTCGCCTGGCCTTGAGCGCCTGGATGACATCAAGACCGGTTCCGTCACCCAGCCTGAGGTCGATAACAGCGAAGGCGGGAGGAGCGGTGTTGATCGCTTCCAGCGCCTCGGCGACGCTCGTCGCCGCCCGAGCCGCAAATCCGCGCGTTGAAAGAGCCCGCGCCAGCCGGTCGCCGAATATGCGGTCGTCGTCGACGACGAGAAGCGACTTGTCGAGAGCTTCCGCGCCGCGCTCACGATCTTGGGTCGATTGGTGAAAAGCGTCCCTTTCCATTGCTCACCCCTGGAGGAATCATCGTCAACTTCCACAGCTATTCAGAAACGAGGTATTGTCAGCCAGACACTGCGCCGGGGAGTCGGGCGTGCTAGATGACGCGCCCGTTCAGTGGCGCTTAGCAGACCAACATGTAAGCCTTTTGTAAGCAACGGGCTATTGAAACTTTGCTCGATATAAAATGGTTTACAACTCAACACAACTATGGATTGCGCGCAGCGTCTGTAGGAGCTGTTTTCGGCGGCCCTTTTAAGAAATGACGCGCGAGCGTACGCGATCGTCGATTTTGTCCGCGAGACGGTAAGCAACGGCCATCTCTGGGGACGCGGCGGCACGACGGGATCGAAGGCTTGCGCTCTCCAAGCCATCGTCGAAGCGGATGGAAACAGAGAAGGAGGGAGGCCGCCGCAACGCGTCAGGGGGTGGCGACGGTCGCCGCCCGACTGCGTCCCGGCGACCGCGTCGCCTGTGCGCCGGTCGCGAGGCCGGGATCACAGCCGGACGCGCTCGTTAAACGCCTCGATTGGGATGATCCGCAGGAACTGGACGCCAACTCCGCCTTCGATCAGACGGACGACCTCGCCGCGCGTGCGCTCGCCGATGCGAATGACATCGCCGATCTGAAGCCCTTCGACGCGCAAGGCGACGCCGGAGCGGGACACGTCGATGATCTCCGCGGGACGAGCAAGCCCGGCGAAATCGACGACGTCGACCCTGCGTGAGGCCGGAACGATCCGCTCGTGCCGACGGCCGATCGGCTGGCCCGCGGCGATTTCGAGCTTGCATGATCTCGAGCAATTTCCCAAGCGAAGCCCGCTGCGTGTCGCGCATCTCGATCGACAAGCGGAACCCGTGGTCCGAATGGCCGACCACCTCGCCGTTCACAACTCCGAGGCAATCGACGTAGACGACGACACGCTCGCCGATTGCCGGGTGGTAGGAGCAGCGAGCCGCAATCTCGTATGCGTCGAACGCCTCGGTCTCGAAGAACTCGGTGTCGGCGCCGGCCTCGCGGTCGGCCGAGATGAACATTCCTGGCAAGGAATAATAGATGCGGTCTCCGAGGCGGCTGACCGGCTGGCGCTCCGCTTCGCGCTCGGGGGGAAGCCGACGGCTCGTCGACGTGACATCAGACCTGGGCATGACGAGACTCGCGGTTGGCCGTTGACTTTGGAGACGGATAGCAGCTCGGAGTTAACGAACGGTCGGAGGGCGAGCGCGGCGACGCCGTTCGCGTCCTCCCGGCTGATCCGCCGACCTCAACGCCCCGTTCGCCGAGGACCTGTCGCAAAGCGCTGTCCTCGCGCCCGGCACGGAGTCGCCTGTCGCCGACAAAACGCCGGTCGAGCCGGCGCTCGGCGCCCTCGCCGACCGCTGGAGGCGCATCTCGATCGCAACAGGGTCCTCGCGGCGGCGCAGTCGCGCGAGCGACATCGGTTGTATGGCGAAGGGAGCGATCAAATCCGGCGCCGGATTGCCGCCATCGCCCGCAACCCCTTGCGAGCGCGGCCTCGTCAGGCGCTGCTCGCAGAAGCCGGCAAACCCGAGATGGGCGACGTCCCAGTCCGTTATTCGTTGCGGCCTGTTGGAGTTTACGCGGCGAGCGCGGTTTCCGGCTTGAGACTGTTGACATTAACAAGGCTGATCAGTTTATTGCCGCTTGGAATGATTCCGCTGATGAACTCCCGGGTGGCGTCTGTCGCCGCGTTCGGCAGATCCTGAATTTCGGCGTCCTGCGCCTTGAAGATGTCCGACACGGCGTCGACGAGCAGGCCGACCAGCGTCTCGTTGACCTCGACAACCAGGATCGCATGGCGCGGCGTGGGTTCCGCCGTCTCAAATCCAAGCCGCAAGCCAAGGTCGATGATCGGGAGGACCGCGCCGCGCAAGTTGACGACGCCGCGCACGAAATCCGGGGCGTGGGGCAGTTTCGCCTCCGGCGACCAGCCCCTGATTTCGCGAACATCCTGGACGTTTATGCAAAATTCCTGGCCGCGGACATTGATGGCGATGAGTTCGTGGACCACCGGAGGATTCCTTCGAGACATGTCGCATGGGGGGACGATCATCAGAATCGGCCCGGCTTTCGCCCTTACGCCGCGTCCGCACCGCATCGTGAAGCCGAGCGCCGCAAACCGCAGCGGCGGTTCGAGCTTCGCCGGGAAAGCGTTCGACGCCACGCCGTACCGACGGGCTTCGGCGCTCTGATGCGGGAGGACAGCCCGTCGGTCAGGCGCGTGCACGGCGTCATGCCTGAGCCAAACGGGGAGCGGGCTCGCACGCCCATTTAATGAACCCATACCCGTTAAAAACCGATTAGGCCGACGCCCGCCGTCTCCGGCTCGTTGGGGACCCGGGAATCCTCCCCGGCGCGTTTCAGCGCGTCGCGCTCATGACGTTCGTTGGCGGCCCGGACCCGCTCCGACGATTTCAAGGCCGTCTCCGGACTGGATCCGGAGAGCGACCCGGCCATCCGCACGGCGCCGGCGCCGTTCGCGATTGCGGTCCCGAGTCCCGCTCTGACGCGGGCTCCTGATGGCTTCAGCGCTCCGACAGCAAACTCCATACGAAATTTTACCGTCTTTCTGAAAATAACAACATCTCCTTGCCTTTTAGGGCCGTGCGTTCGATCTTTGTTCCTAAGCCCGCCCGAACGGAGGCCCCCGTGCCCGATTGCTCCAGAGCCCCACGCCCGCCGCCGGCGGCCGGCCCGCCGCGACGCGCCCCGCGCGACTGGCCAGGTTCAGGCGTGAACAGATCATTGTCGACGATCTCGACCGCGGCGTCTCGGTCGCCGAAATCGCGGCGCGGATCGGGATCGGCGAGAAGCGGACGCGGGCGGTGATCCGGGAGACGCTCGCCCGCCGCATGCCCCATCCGCCCGATGAGTTCGTGGCGATTCAGGTCAGCCGCCTCGACGAGGCGCTGCTCATCGCCTTCGGCGCCATGTCGCCGGGCAATCTGAAGGCGGTCGACCAGGTGGTGACAATCGTGCGCGAACTCGACCGCTACGGCGGCGCCTTCGCCGCCGAATGGGCGCGGACGCCTCCTCGCGTGAACCTCGCCGCGGGGCGCCGCGATCGCCCGGAAAATCTGGCGCAACAGCTTGAAAAGATTGATTCCGCGCCCGAGACTCCGGCTGCGACGATGGCCAGCGCCGACGCCGGCCCGGCAATCGCGAACGTCGCCGCCCAGGAGACCGGGGGTCGAGACGCGACGGATGGGGTCGTGCGTCCGCCGGCGGGGCACGGGTTTCCGGCGACCGGGTCGTCGGCCGACGGTCGCCCGGAAAATCCGCCGCAAGGCCTTGAAAAGATTAAATCCGCGCCCGGAACTGCGCGAGCCGCAATGGCCGGAGCGGACGCCGGCCCCTCCGCCAACGTCGCTGCCCGGTGGAGCGGGTTTTCAGGTGAGGCGCAATGCGTCGCCGCTCAGCCCGAGGGGCCGGGCCTTGCGGCCTCCGCCCCGGCGGACGCTCGCCCGAAAAATCCGGCGCAACGCCTTGAAAAGGTTGAATCCGCGCCCGGAAACCCGTTCTCCCCGCCCAGGCGGAAAGAGGGCTGGGGCGACGAGCTTGGGCGATTGGCCGCTCCCCCCCAGCCCCTCCGCCGGAAATTACCCCAGGGAGCCGTCTCCCCGGGGGCGGCAAGAAAGGTCGCTTCCCGGCGGCTGACGCTCGCCCGGAAAATCCGCCGCAAGGCGTTGAAAACATTGAATCCGTCGCCCGAGAAACCGCCTAGCCCCGCCCAAGCGGAGAGGGTTGGGGCGAAGGGCCTGGGCGATTGGCCGCTGTCGAAGTTCATAGGACCGCCGCCGCAATCGCCAGCGCAAACCCCTCGATCAGGCACGCCACCCGATAGACCGTCAGCGCGCGGCGGATGTCGGCGACCGTCGCCTCGCGCCGTCCGCGCCCCATGAACGCGTCCTCGATCAGCGTCTCGCCATAGACGCGCGGGCCGGCGAGTTTTAGGCCCAGCGCGCCGGCCATGGCGGCTTCCGGCCAGCCGGCGTTGGGCGAGCGGTGGTTTGGGGCGTCGCGGCGCACCGTGCGGGCGGCGGCGCCGGGGGACGCGCCAGGCGCGAGGCTCGCGGCCAGCACGAGCCACAGGGCCGCAAGGCGAGAGGCCGGCAGGTTGACGAGGTCGTCGAGCCGCGCCGCCGCCCAGCCGAAGGCGGCGTAGCGCTCGCTTCTGTGGCCGATCATGCTGTCGGCCGTGTTGATCGCCTTCAGGACCGCTCCGCCCGGAAGGCCGCCGAGCGCGGTCCAAAGGACCGGCGCGACCACCCCGTCGGAAAAATTCTCGGCCAGGCTCTCAATCGCCGCCCGGGCGACCCCTGCTTGGTCGAGGACGCCCGGATTGCGGCCGACGATCATCGCCACCGCCCGCCGCCCCTCGTCGAGGCTGCGGTCGAGCCCGTCGGCCACCGCGCGGACATGGCTGTCGAGGCTCCGTTGCGCCGGCAGGCTCGCCGCCAGCGCCGCCAGCGCCAGGAAGCCCGCAAGCCCGCGGTCGGACAGCCCCGACGTCAGGGCGACGGCGATCAGCGCCACCGGGGCGAGATAAGCCAGCAGCGCCAGCGCTCCGGCCGCGCGCCGCGCCGCAAAGCCCGCCCGCGGCCGGTTCATCTTCCGCTCGAGCCAGGCCAGCCAGGCGCCCATCCAGGTGACGGGATGGCCGACGGCGCGATAGACAGGCGCCGGATAGCCGATGGACGCCTCGATCATCACGGCGGCGAACGCCAGCGGCAGCGGATGCGAAAGGGACATGATGGCGGGGCGGACCTGCGAGGCGAGCGTCGACGGCCTGACCTATCACGGCGGCGCGCTCGACGTCGCCGAACGGCTCACGCCCGAGGCGACAAAGCCGTGGATCGACCTCTCGACCGGGATCAACCCGCACGCCTATCCCCTGCCCGATCTCCCTCCCGAGGTCTGGGCGCGGCTGCCGGACGGCGCCGCGCTTGCCGGCCTCGAACAGGCCGCCGCCGAGCGCTATGGCGCGCCGGCCGGCTCGGTTATCGCCGGGCCCGGCTCGCAGGCCTTCTTGCACGTCCTGGCGCGGCTCGCGCCCCGCGGCGAGGCTTGCGCCCTCGCGCCGACCTACGGCGGCTATGCGGAGGCTTTCGGCGCAGCCGGCGTCGGCCTGACCGAGACCCGCTCGCTCGACGCGCTCGCCGGCTCGCCGACGGTGGTTGTCGCCAACCCGAACAATCCGGACGGCCGGATCGTCAGCCGCCGCGATCTCCTTGCCCTTCATGCCCGGATGGTCGAGCGCGGCGGCCTCCTGATCGTCGATGAGGCTTTTGCCGATTTCGACCCCGGGGCGAGCCTCGCGCCCGCCCTGCCGGGGAGCGGGACGGTCGTGCTGCGCTCGTTCGGCAAGACCTTTGGGCTCGCGGGCTTGAGGCTCGGCTTTGCGGTCGCCTCGGCCGACGTCGGGGCGCCGCTGCGCGCGGCCCTGGGAGCCTGGCCGGTCAGCGGGCCGGCGATCGCCATCGGCGCCCGCGCCCTCGCCGACCCGACCTGGCTCGCCGCCGTGGCGCGTCGACTGGAAATGGACGTAGCCCGGCTCGACGCTCTGCTCGCGGCCGGAGGCTGGCGGATCGTCGGCGGGACGCGGCTCTTTCGCCTTGCCGCGCGGCCCGGCGCGAGCCACGCCTTCAAGCGGCTGTTGGCCGCAGGCATCCTGACTCGCCCCTTCGCCGGCCGCCCCGACTGGCTGCGGTTCGGCCTCCCGGCCGAGGAGGCGCACTGGCGCCGGTTGGCGGCTGCGCTTGGAGGCTGAGGCGCACGCGGCGACGGGACGACGCGGATCCGCCTTTGGAGCTGTCAGTCGGGGATATCCCGCCCTCGAAGGTCCGCGAAACTTGTTTTCGCCCCGAGCCGGCGGGACAAAAGGGCATGCCGATTCGCGCCCCACGAGTCTTCACGATTCCTCCCGGCGTCCGGTTCCTGCCGACGCTGAGCCACGCCCTGCTCGACGGCGTGTTGATCGACGGGTTTCGCGGGGCGGGCGGTCCCCTGGCGCTGGCGGACGCCACGATCTATGTGCCGACCCAGCGCGCCGCCGCAGCGCTGGCCGAAGCGCTGGTCGAGGCGAGCGGGCGCACGGGCCTCATTCTGCCTCGCATCGCCCCGCTCGGCGCATTCGAGCCGGACGAGTCGGCGTCCATCTCCGACCTCACAGCGGAGCAGGCGCCATGGCCAGGCCCGCCACCCGCCGTCGGCGCGCTCACCCGCCGGCACACTCTGGCTACGCTCGTGCGCCAATGGGGCCAAGCCCTGCGCGGCGCGATCCGCGGCGCGGACGCGAGCGGGCTCCAGTTCCACGAGACCGAGCCCGCGCTGGTCGCCGCGACTCCGGCCGAAGCCTATGCGCTCGCCGGCGATCTTGCGGCGCTGATCGACGACATGGTCATCGACAAGGTCGATCCGAAGGCGCTCCAAAGCCTCGCGCCGGAGGCCTACGACCGCTACTGGGGGATTACCCTCGACTTCTTGAAAATCGCCTTCGCCGCCTGGCCGAACTGGCTGGCGGAGCAGGGCCTTATCGATCGCGCCGCCCAAGTCGCGGCCTTGGTCGAAGCGGAGATCGCCAGCCTCGCTTCGGGCGCCCGTCGAGGGCCGACCGTCGTCGCGGGCTCGACCGGCGCGAACCGCGCCACCGCGCAGCTCATCGCCGCCGTCGCCCGGTCTGATAAGGGTGCGGTCGTGCTGCCCGGCCTCGACGCCCATCTCGACGAGCGCGCCTGGGCGATGATCGGCGCGCGCGATGGCGATGCGCAGGGCCTGGCTGGCCACCCCCAGGCCCTCCTTCACCGGCTGATCAGGCTGATCGGTGTCGCCCGCGACGAGGTGCGTGCGCTCGGAAAGCCGACCAAAGCGCTGGCGGCGCGCGCCGCGCTGGCGAGCGAGGCCCTCCGTCCGGCCGAATCGACTGACGCATGGCGCGACCGCAAGGACGCGCTCGCCGCCGCCGCCGTCGACGAGGCGCTCGAGGACGTGGCCGTGATCGCGGCCGACCACGAAACCGAGGAGGCGCTGGCGCTCGCCGTCGCCATGCGGGAAGTCCTGGAGACGCCCGGCAAGACCGCGGCGCTCGTCACGCCCGATCCAGCAATCGCCCGCCGGGTGTCGGCCGAGCTTGCGCGCTGGGGCGTCGAGGTCGAGGACTCGGCCGGACTAACCCTCGGCGAGACCGAAGCGGGCGCGCTGGCCCAACTCATCTTGCAGGCAGCCCTCGAATTCCGGCCGCTCCCAGTCCAGGCGCTGATCGCCCATCCGGCGGCGCGCTTCGGCCGCGCCCGCGCCGAGAAGGACACGGCGGCGCGAGCGCTCGAGATCGGCGTCTTCCGCGCCGCGCCGATCCGCGCTCTCGACGATCTGGACGCCGCTTTCGAGGCGGCTCGGGCGGCAGCCGGAGACGGCCACGCCCATCCAGCCGTGCGTGCGATCGACGAGATGAAGCGCGCCGCGGCCGAGCGTCTGGCGCGCGACTGCGCGACAGCTCTCGCCCCTTTGCGCGCGCTCAAGCCGTCGACGCCGCTCGGCGGCTGGCTCGACGCCCATCGCGCCGCGCTTGCCGTCGTGCTCGCAGCGCCCGCGAGTGAGCGTGTGGCGCCGCACGGTCTCGCGGCGATCGAGGCCCTGTTCGAAGAGTGGCGCGCGGCGGCCGGCGACGGCTTTTCTTGCGCGCTCGGCCACTACGTTCGGCTTGTCGACGACGCCCTTGCGGGCGTGCGCGCCCCACCCGGACCGGGCGGCCATCCTCGGCTCGCGATCCTCGGTTTGCTCGAAGCCCGCCTGCTCGCTTTTGACCGCGTGCTGATCGCCGGCCTCGACGAAAAGGTGTGGCCGCCGTCGGTCGACACCGACGCCTTCCTCAACCGGCCGATGCGCGCGGAACTCGGTCTTTCGCCGCCCGAGCGCCGGATCGGCCAGACGGCGCACGATTTCGCCGAGGCGCTCGGGGCGCCCGAGGCGATTGTGAGCCGCGCCAGGAAACGCGGCGGCGAGCCGACCGTCGCATCTCGCCTTCTGCTTCGCCTCGCGGCGGCTGCCGGCGCCTCCGCCTTTGCGGCAGCCGAGCGGCGCGGTGAAACCTATATAGCCTGGGCGCGCGCGCTCGACCGACCGGAGACAGTTGTTCCAGTCAACCCGCCGGCGCCAAAGCCGCCGGTCGAAAAGCGACCGCGCTCGCTTAGCGTCACCCGGATCGAGACCTTGCGCCGCGACCCCTATGCGATCTACGCCGAGCGGATCCTGAAGCTCAGCGTCCTGTCGCCGGTGGAGCGGACGCTCGGGCCCCGCGAGGCGGGCGACGCGTGGCACGGGGCGCTCGAGGATTTTGCCAAAGCCTTCCCGGCCGGCGCGTTGCCAGCGGAAGCGCGCGCAGCGCTCATCGGCTTCGCGCGCGGGCGCTTCGCCGGGCTCCTCCGAGACCCGTCCTTCGCGGGTCTCGACTGGCCGAACATCGAGAAAGCGATCGACTTCATCATCCGGTTCGAGAGCGAAAGCCGCGGCGCCATCGAGCGGATCCACGTCGAACGCCTGGGCGTGCTCGAATTCGCGCTGTGCGATGGCGCGCCGTTCACCTTGAGAGCGCGCGCCGACCGGATCGACCAACTCATCGACGGCGAGGCGCGGCTTATCGACTACAAGAGCGGAATGCCGCCGAGCAAAAGAGAGGTGACGATCGGCCTTTCGCCGCAACTGACCCTCGAGGCCGCGATCCTGGCCGAAGGCGGATTCGCCGATCTCGGAGCGATGCTGCCGCAGCAGGCGCTCTATCTCAAGCTTGGCGGGCCCGACGGCGGGAAGGCGCGCGATGCGGCCGAAACAGGCGAGCCGCTCCCCAAGCTCGCCGCCCGTCATCTCGCGGACCTCAAGGTCTTGCTCAACCAGTTCGCTGACCCCGACACGCCCTACCTGTCGCGGCCGATGCCGAAATTCGCCAGTCGCTTCGCTGACTACGACCATCTGGCGCGGGTCAAGGAGTGGTCCCTCGCCGGCGGCGCGGGCGAAGCCCTGGCGGGGGACGCGACATGAGCCGCCGCCTCGACATCCCGGAGTCGCTCAGGCGCAACCAGGCGCTCGCCTCGGACCCGAACGCCTCGATCTGGGTCTCTGCCAACGCCGGCAGCGGCAAGACGCATGTGCTGACTCAGCGCGTGCTGCGCCTCATGCTCGACGGCGCCAAGCCGGCGCAGATCCTCGGCCTGACCTTCACCAAGGCCGCCGCGGCCAACATGGCCGGCCGGATCTTTACTACGCTCGCCGAGTGGACGAGCCTAGACGACGAGGCGTTGACAGCGAAAATCATCGAAACCGGCGCGGCGCGGCCCGGGAATCCGGCGCTTGCCTTCGCCCGGCAATTGTTCGCCCGGGCGATCGAAACCCCGGGCGGCCTCAAGAATTCAGACCCTGCACGCCTTCTGCGAGCGGCTGTTGCAACTGTTCCCGTTCGAGGCCAACGTCCCCGCGCATTTCCAAGTGGTCGACGAGCGCGAGTCCGCTGCGCTGATGATCGAGGCGCGCGACCAGGCCATCGCGGAGCTTGGCGCTGCGCCTGTTGGCAAGTCGGCGCTCGATTTCGTCGCGCGTGAGGCCGGCGCATTCGGCTTCGCCAAGCTGCTCGAGGAGTCTTTGGACTTTGCGAAGACATTCAAAGCTTTCGGCGACACCGCAGCCTACGGCAAGGCGCTGCGCGGCCGGCTCGGCCTGGCCGAAGACGAAACAGCCGCTGGCGTCGAGGCCGAGATGCTGGGCGGCGACATCGGCCGCAGACGCCGATTGGGGTGGGCGCAGGACCTCGCCGCCGGCAAGGACAAGGACAGGCAACTCGCGGCTGCGCTCCATGCGGCTGACGTCGACATGGAACGGCCGGAGAGGGTCCAGTCGCTGCTGGCCGCCTTCTTCATCAAGGACGGCGAGGGCGATCCACGTGGCGGGGAAAAGGGTCATCTCACGTGCAAGCAATTGCGCGACAAGTTCCCGCGACTGGAAGAGGACCTCAAGCGTGAGCAGGCGCGTCTGGAACGCTTGCGCGAGAAGCGCCGCGCCGCCCAGGCGCTGGAACGCAGCGTCGCCCTCTTCGCGGTCGCAGGCGCGATCCTCAAGGCCTTCGCCGCGACTAAGGCCGAGCGTGGCGCGCTGGACTTTGCCGACCAGATTGCCCGCGCGCTGGCGCTGGTGACGCATTCGAGCGCCGCTTGGGTGATGCAGAAGCTCGATTACGGCCTCGACCATGTGCTGGTCGACGAGGCGCAGGACAATTCGGCCGAGCAGTGGCGCATCGTCGAGACGCTGACCGAGGAGTTCTTTGCCGGCGAGGGCGCGCGTCCGGGGAACCGCACGGTATTCGCGGTCGGCGACGAGAAACAGTCGATTTTCTCCTTCCAGGGCGCAGCGCCTAAGCTTTTCGGCGAGATGCGGCGCACTTTCGAGCGGCGATGTCGCGAGGCGCAAAAGCCCTTCGAGCGCGTGCCGCTCAATTTCTCGTTCCGCTCGGCGCCCGCCATCCTCGCGGCGGTCGACATGACGTTCGCCAGCGAGGCGGCGCGGACCGGCCTTCTCGATGAGGGCGAGCCGCCGCCCGTGCACGAGGCGATCCGGACGACGCTCAAGGGCATAGTCGAAATCTGGCCGACGGTCGAAGCCGAGAAACCGACGGAACCCAACGACTGGCGGATGCCGCTCGACGAACCGGCCGCCCACGCGCCCCCGGTGATCCTCGCCAATCGGATCGCCGAGCAGATCGCGCGCTGGACCGCGCCCGGTTCGCGCGACCGGATCGTGGGGGCGGGAAAGGACGGCCCGCGCCCGAATTCGCGCCGGCGACGTCATGATCCTCGTCAGACGGCGCAACGCCTTCTTCGAGGCGATGATCCGCGCGCTCAAGATGCGCGGCGTCAAGGTCGCGGGCGCCGACCGGCTGAAGCTCAGGGATCATATCGCGGTCATGGATCTGATCGCCGCGGGCCACGCGGCGCTGGCCCGGGACGACGACCTGACGCTGGCCTGCGTCCTCAAGTCGCCCCTGATCGGCCTCGACGAGAACGCGCTCTATGCGCTGGCGGCGGGCCGTCCAGCCTCGCTCGCCGCCGCGCTCGCCGCCTCGGAGGTCCCGTGGACGCAGGCCGCCCAGCGTCGCCTCGAGGCTTGGCGCGACCGAGCCGCCCGGTTCGGGCCTTACACCTTCTACGCCCGCATCATCGGCGAGGACGGCGGCCGGAAGGCGCTGATCGCCCGGCTCGGCGAAGATGCCGCCGAGCCGATCGACGAGTTCCTTGCGTTGGCGCTGGCCCACGAGCGGAGCGAAGCGCCGTCGCTGACCCGCTTTCTCGCCGAGGTCGAGGAGGACGAAGCAGAGATCAAGCGCGACCTCGAGGCGGAAAGCGAAGGCGTGCGGGTCCTTACGGTGCACGCAAGCAAGGGCCTGGAGGCGCCGATCGTGTTCCTGCCCGACACGGCCGTGGCGCCGGGGGGCCAGCACGACCCCAAGCTCATGCCCTTGTCGCCGGAGCCTCCGGATAAGCCGCCTCTGTTCGCCTGGAGCCGAAGGTCGGCCGAGGACTGCGTCGCGGTCGCCGAGGCACGCAAGTCGCGGCGGCGGGCCGAGGCGGGCGAGCACCGGAGACTGCTCTATGTCGCAATGACCCGCGCGGCCGAGCGTCTCATCGTCGCCGGATACGAGACCCTGAAGCGTCGCCCGGAGGCTTGCTGGTACGATCTCGTCGCCAAGGGGCTAGCGAACGTCGCCTACGACGCGCCGGCGTTCTGGGACGAGCGCGCCGTCCTCCGCCGCTTTGGCGAGGCGCTCGTCGCCGACTGTGGCCGGGACGCGGCGCCGGCGGAGGGCATATCGCTTCCCAACTGGCTGACGGCCGCGGCCGCGCCGGAATCGGCAGTCCCCCGGCTGCATCCCTCGGAAACGATCGCCCAGCGTGACGGTGCACAGGGACGTCAACTCGAAGGCGTTCTAGCCCACGCCCTGCTGCAACTCTTACCGACCGTCGAGCCGGCCAGACGAGCGGAGGCGGCGCAAGCGTATCTGAGCGCTCATGGCGCAGCCCTCTCAAACGAACTACTTACGGCCTTAGCCAGTAAGGTCCTGGCGGCGCTCGGTTCGCCCGAGCTTCAGCAGCTGTTCGGTCCGGGATCGCGCGCCGAGGTCCCGTTCGCCGGAGTCCTGAGGCGCTGGGGTCGGCAAGACCTGCGGGTGACGGGTCGCGTTGACCGGCTCGTGGTGACCGAAGAGGCGGTTATCCTAGCCGATTTCAAGCTCGGATCGGCGCCGGCCGGACCGAAATCGTCGCATGTCGCCCAGTTGGCCATCTATCGCGCCGCACTGGCGCCAAACTATCCGTCTCGCCAAATCGTGGCGACGCTGGTCTATCTTGACGATTTGCGGATGATCCCATTGTCGAATACGGACCTGGACGCCGCGCTCAACGAAACCGTAACCCTTTGATAACTATGATGGTCCGATTCGCGCCTTCGGCGCCACAGTCAAGCGAGATTATGGCGCGCCATGATGAGGTCGCAATTCGACGGCAGGTTCCGCGCCGATGACGAGCGGAACGTCAAGGCGGACGCCCCAAGCATGAGGGCTGGGTCATGAAACGCGTGCGGCTGGCAAGGCGCCCGCGCTCTAGGGCGTGCGCGCAGGCCGCAGCCCTCACGGTTGCCGTGGCCGTGATCGCCGTCTACTCGGCGACCGCCGTGGCAGCCGGGGCGATGGTGCGCTACGACCATCCTGTCTACCACAACGGCAAGCGGGTCCTGTGGCATGGCGTCTGGCGCGGCGGCGCAGGGCGCCATTCTTATGGGCGCTCCGCGGTCCCTGCGAAGACCGAGACGGGGCCTCGAACCCCTGCAGCGGTTGCGACGACTGGCGCCGCGGCGCCGAGGGAACACGTGGTCCCCGCGACGGCGGCGCTGAAGCCTTTCTCCGTCCTTGCAGATCCGGGCGACCTCGTCGCGAGCCGGATGGCGCGAGATCTCGTGCAGGTCGTCAGCGACCAGGGCGCTCAGGGCCGTGCGATCGTCGGTTCGACCGCGCCGACCGGCGTGCTGAAAGTCATGCGGGCGGACATGGCGGACTTTGCTATCGTCACCCTCGATTCGCTCGAAGTCAGCGTCAAATACCAACCCGATTGGGCGAAGCGCGTGCCGCTCGTCGCGCCGCTCGCGCCTGAAACTATTGAGATCGTTGCTTCGAAGGACGTCAAGTCGCTGAGCGACCTTAACGGCAAGTCGGTCAGTTTTGGCGACGCAGACGGCGCGACCGGAATCACCGCAAAGCTCCTGTTCCAGCGCCTCGGCGTGACGGTCAATCCAATTTACGAGCCGCTTACGGATGCGCTCGTCGCCCTGGCGGCCGGCAAGCGCGACGCCGTCGTGGTGCTGGGCGGCCGGGAGGCGCATGCGCTCGACGGCTTTGGCGACGATGGGCGCTATCATCTCGTCGCTATCCCTTGGTCGAAGCAAGTCGAGCAGGATTACGCTCCGGCGCGCGTGGCCGCCTCGGATCGGCCGAATCTGGTCGCGGCGAACGATTCCGTGGAGACGGTGGCCGAACCGATGGCGCTCGTCGCGCTCAACGCCCCGGCGGGCAGTCCGCGCGCCGAGGCCCTCGGCCGTGTAGCCCGGATCTTTTTCGACAATTACAATTCGATCTTGGCGGATGGCCGCGACCAACGCTGGCGCGACGTCAATCTCGCCGCAGTTCTCACGGTTGCGAACGCAGACTGGCCAAGGCTCCCTGCGGCGCAAGGATGGATCGACGATCACAAGGCCTCGGACGACGCCTCGCTCGACGCGTTTCGCGCCGCGGCGAAGACGGCCGAGGCCAGCGGCGGTCCGAAGCCCGACGATTCCGACCGGCTCTACGACAGCCTGACGCGCTGGCGCAGCCTGATGCAATAAAGGAGGACCACCCTGCCCTACGCATGGAGATTCGGCGCTGGTCTAATCGCAGTATGCTGCGTCGTGCTGCTGGTGACTGCGTTCTGGCCGCGCATCGAGCCGTCGAGCGCCTCGCTCAAGGCGGAGGTCGAGCAACCGGTTTTCGTGAGCCAGACGATCACGGCCCCGGCGCCGCCAAAGGCGCCGACCGTCACCGCTCACACCATCGCCAAGGAGGCGATCGACAAACTCGCGCACGCGCTCCGCGGGCAAAGCCTCGACATGACGCCGATCGCCTCGCTCACGATTCCGATCGACGAGGCGCGGCGCCTGTGCGCCGAGGGCCTCATCGCCTTCGCCAAGGGCGACATCGCCTCCGCACGGGCCTTCCTCAGGCGGGCGGCGGAAGGGGGCGACCCCAGGGCCCTGATGGCGCTTGGCGACACTTACGACCCGACCACGCTCGCCCATCTCGGCGCGCTCGGCATGAAGGGCGACGAGGGCGTGGCGCGCAGCTACTATTCGCGCGCGCTCGCCGCCGGCGTCGGCGGCGCCCGGGAGCGCATCGCCGCGCTCGCGTCCAAATAGGTCGGGCGCGAGCGTGCCCCAGGGACAGAGGCGGCCTCTCGAAGGGGATGGCGCAGCCCTGGCAAGCCTCACACGCTTTCAAGGGGTTAAGCGTACAAAACTGTCACAAAGTCTCACACAGTCGCAGCGCCAAGAGCGCTGATTGGAACCGAGACCCTGTTCGGGGGCCAACGCGTCCGCGATGACAGACCCGTGGGAATCCAATCGAATATATTTACTTGCTTATTGTGTTAATATCGCGATCGCCAAGCCAACGGGTCTGCAGTCTCTCTTGCGCCGGGTCGCTGGATCCCTGGCTTTCGCGGGGATGACGCCCCCGCACGAAAGTTTGGTCTCGACCGCACGGGGAGCCAATTCGTGCTGCACGGCGTTTTCATCGCCGCTCGCGGCCAGCTCGCCGCGAGCGGGGCGGCGAAAAGCATGATCGCGCTTCTCGCGAACACTTGACAAGATGTCGAGCGGCGGCTGCAATGTCGTCAAAACATCGAGGAAACGTCACATGACGGCCGCTCACGTTCCCCACCCGCCCGAACCCGCGCCCGGCCTCCTGCTGCGCATGCTGGAGGCGCGCGCGCTGTGGGAACACTATGCGACGGTCGCGATGCGCCCTCTCTGGAGCGTCGCCCCGAAGGGGGACGGGCATCCAGTGCTGGTCTTGCCGGGACTGGCGGCGGGAGACGCCAGCACCGCGCTGATGCGGGGTTTCCTCCAGACGCGCGGATTTTCGCCGTCGGGCTGGGGACAAGGGCTCAACCTGGGGCTGAAGGAGGGCGTGATCGAGCGGGCGCACGAACGGATGCGCGAGCTGTGGCTCGAGCACGGCCGTGCGGTCAGTCTCATCGGCTGGAGCCTCGGCGGGCTCTACGCCCGCGAGCTCGCCAAGCACTCGCCTGAGATGGTGCGGCTCGTCATCACCCTCGGTTCGCCCTTCACCGGACACCCGCGCGAGACCAACGCGTGGCGGGTCTACGAATTCGCCAGCGGCCACCGCGTCGACTGGCACGATTTCACCCTGCCGCTCCGTTGGGCTCCCCCGGTTCCGACGACCTCGATCTGGAGCCCGACCGACGGAATCGTCGCCTGGCGGTGCAGCCTCGAGCCCCGGCCAACGCTCGCGGAGAACATCGTGGTCGAATCGAGCCATCTCGGACTCGGTGCGCATCCGGCCGCCCTTTACGCCATCGCCGACCGGTTGGCCCAGCCGGAAGGGCAATGGGAGCCGTTCCACCGTGACGGCTGGCGGCGTCTCGTCTATTGCGATCCGGAGCCGTATCGGGTCCGTCGCGAAAAGAAGGTCGCGGCGGATGCCGCCGCGATCGCCCAGATTGCGGCGGCCGAGTAGAACACGCGAGACGCAGTTCAACCACGGCCGTCTCTGCAGACAGCGCGAACTCCCCAGCCTCCCGGCAATTGCCGAGCGCCCTGGAATCTCGTAGGGGTTCCAACAGACGCTAGGCTTCGGTCTTCTCGCTGCCCTGGCGGGAGAGGATTGTGGCTTGATCGCACCTGGATGCTTTCACCGGCGAGACGGAAAACGCATCGTCGGCCCTCGTGATGGACGAGCGCCTGCGCCTTGTGGGCAAGGCGCGGGAACGGGGGCGAATGGTCGATGCGGTCCCGGTCGCGTGCTGCTCTCCGGGATGGCGGTGGTGGGCTTATGTTGTCTAGGCTGCTCGGCTTAGCGGCTCGCTGTAGACATTTGTGGACTTTATGACATTCGCAGATCGCGCTGACGACCGAAATAATAATTTCAATCTTATGCGCCTTGTCGCTGCGTTTCTGGTTTTGTTGAACCATAGCGCCCTTTTGCTCAACATACTGCCAGTCTGGGAGCCATACGCATACGGCTATAGCTTTTCTTCCGCCAATTTTGGCGTAAACGTCTTCTTTGTCATTAGCGGGTTTCTTGTTACACGCAGTCTATTTGGGCGACGCGACTTGATAATATTTATCTGGGCGCGCGTTTTGCGTATCTTTCCCGGGCTCTGGGCAATGCTCCTGGTGACCGTTTTCGGGCTCGGATTGATGATGACGAAACTTTCAACGTTTGACTACCTGACTTCGCCAAAGACTAACGAATATATGTTGCGATGCGCAACAATGGTCTTCGGATTGCGGTGGTATTTGCCGGGAGTTTTTGAGGGAAATAAATTTGATACGATGTTCAATCGATCACTTTGGACATTGCCACTGGAGTGGCGACTATATGAATATTTGGCGCTTGCATACTTTATATTTTACAGTTTAAAAACATCTACATTATCATCCTTTCGAATTCTTGTTCCAATCGGCGCTGCATGCGCTTTCGGCGCCGCATCGTTTTCGTCAGTTATGCAAAACAAGATCGATTTTGGCGCAGTAAATACGTATATGTTCCTCGCTGGCTCCGCCGTTTACTTGTATCGTGAGAGAATATTGATATCTATTAAGCTTTTATCGGTGCTTACGTTGTTGCTTATTATTTCTACCCTGAACAAAGACGCACTTTCTATAACATATCTTGCAGCGCTACCAATGGTTATACTGACGATCGCATATACACAGAGCAAGATTTTATTAAGTTTTAACAATTGCGGCGATTACTCGTATGGCGTATATATCTATGCATTTCCGATACAACAAACAGTTATTGCAATCAGACCGGGCGTTTCCCTAGTCGGGCTAACGTTCTTTGCCTCAGTTGCAACGCTAGCCGTCGCCGTTTTGTCATGGAAGTTGGTGGAGAAGCCTGCCCTTTCTCAAAAAGAAGCGATGGCCGAAGCAACCTCACGCGCGTTCGGAGCGATTTGTTCGCGAGTTTCCTTAAAGGCGCCATGAACGGACCTGCGCCAAAAAGCCATGGCTTGGCCCGAAATGCCTCCACGTTCAGTCTCATCGGCAGGGTAGCGCCTTGATTTCGGCCGCCGTTTTCCGCGCTGCCCATGCTATCCCGGCGCATTCGGGTCGTGGGTCTTCGCTCTCTGCGCTCGGCGTGGCGTCGCACGTCCTGATCGCCGAATTCGAGCCGGCGCGGCCTCGGGGCGCATGGCGGCCCTTTCCGCGCTGGTCGACCGATCGGCGCAACAGGAAGGACACCGCGAGCCTTTCACCGTGAAGGTCGCCGGCGTCCTTCGCCCGCGCTTACAGCAGGCTGGCGCGCAGCTTCTTCTTGTCGACTTTGCCGACCGATGTCAGCGGCAGTTCGGTGACGAAGCGAACGTTCTCCGGCATCGCGATCTTGGAGATGACGCCGCGCTCGACATAGGAGGCGACGTGCAGGCGGATGTCGTCCTCACCGATCTTGTCGACGTAGTCTGGTTCGAGGATGACCAGCGCGAACGGCCTCTCGCCCCATTTGACGTCCTTCATTGGAATGACCGCGGCGCGCCGCACCCCCGGCCGCTCCATGATGATGTTCTCGAGCGTGATCGAGGAGATCCATTCGCCGCCGCTCTTGACAATGTCCTTGAGCCTGTCGGCGATGCGGACGTAGCCGTCCGGATCGATCGAAGCCACATCGCCGGTATGCAAGTAGCCGCCGCCCCAAAGTACCTCGGAGGCCTCCGGGTTGTTGAGATACCCGGTCGTCAGCCAGGGGGCGCGCGCGACGATCTCGCCCGTCGCCTTCCCGTCATGCGGTACGTCGGCCATGTTCTCATCCACGACGCGCAGGTCGACCAGGGGGGCGGCGATGCCCGCCGCGATCCGATGGTGAAGCTCCTCCTCGGAATCTCGGCCGAGATGCTTCGTCTTAAGATGCGACGTGGTGAGCATCGGGGCCGTTTCCGACATCCCGTAACCCCCGAATACGTCGATGCCGCGCGCCATCGCGGCCCGCGCCAGCGAGGGTGGAAGGGCCGATCCACCGATGACCATCCTTAGCTTCGATAGGTCGACGTTCGAGCTCCCCGGCGCGGTCAGCAGCATTTGCAGGAGCGTTGGGACGCAGTGGGTCCAGGTCACGCTTTCGCTCTCGATCAGCTTGAGGAAGATCTCGGGCGAGTAGCGGCCGGGGAAGACGAGCTTGCAACCCGCGAGTGTCCCGGTGTACGGCGCGCCCCAGGCGTGAACATGGAACATCGGCGTCATCGGCATGTAGACGTCGTCGCGATGGAATTGGCCGTGTTTGGGAGTCAACCCATATTCGACGAGCACGCCCAAGGTGTGCAGCACAATCTGACGATGGCTGAAATGGACGGCTTTGGGCCGGCCAGTGGTTCCCGTCGTATGAAAGATGGTCGCGCACGCGTTCTCGTCGAAGTCCGGGAACGGGAAATACGGCGAGCCGAGCGACAGAAGCGCCTCGTATTCGGCCTTGATCGCAAAGTCGGTCGGCGGCGCCTCCGGCCGGTCGTGCATCAGGATGTAGTTTTTCACCGCCTTCAGATGGGGCGCGAGCTTCTCGACCAGCGGCAGGAAATCGGCGTTGAACAGGACGGTCGTCGCGCCGCTGTCGATGATCGTATAGGCGATGTCCTCGGGAATCAGGCTGACGTTCACCGTCTGCATCACCGCGCCCATCATCGGGATGGCGAAGTAGCATTCGTGGTAACGATCGCTGTCCCATTCGAGGACGGCGACGACGTCGCCCTGGTCGACGCCGATCTGCGAAAGCCCGCTGGCGAAGCGGCCGATGCGCTCGCGAAACTCCCGATAGGTGCGACGGCGCAGGTCGCGGTAGACGATCTCCTGATCAGGCGCCCGCGTCATCGGCGAATGCAGCAGGTGCTTGATCAGCAAGGGATACGTATAGGCCGACGGCGTCGGCGGTATGATCTTGACCGGCATGGTTCTCCCTCCCTTTGCCGCTTTTTCAGATTTTCGCTTAGCGTCCCAGTGCGGACGCGCATTGACCCGGATCAACAACTCTGATGAAGGCGCCCAGGCGGACCTGCGGCGCTACGTCACGGTGTTTCGATGGCGCGGAAAAAAGGGGGCCGCGGGCCTGCTTGGCCGAAACTGCGTCCATGTTCCCAGCGGTTGGGCGAGCCGGTCGGCGACGACCCACAGCGCGGCGGGGTTGAAGCCGAGCCCGAGATGCGAGCCGCGCACTTCGACGTTTTCACTCTGGGGTCCCTCGGGTTGCAGGCAGGCCCGCCAGGCAACGACGCCGTCCGCGCGGCTGTAGATCGAGGTCGAGGGAACCGGCAGCGGCGCGGCGAGCGCTTTCCATGCCTCCGGAGTTCCGGCCGGGACAGGCGCCCCGGTGAACCGCCTCCAGGCGGCGCCGACATTGGTCGCAGCCGGCGCCGCGAACGGGCTGCCCAGCGTGATCACCATACGCACCGCGTCGGGCGCGACGCGTGCGGCCTCGCGCGCGATCAGGCCGCCGCGGCTCCAGCCGATCAGCGTGACGGGCGTCCCTGTCCGTGTGTGAAGCGCGGCGATCTGGGCCGCGACGGCCGGCAGATCGGCCCCGGCGGCCCGGACGTTCCGCCCGCGATTCCACCCGTGCGCCTCGTAGCCAAGGACATTCAGATAAAGACGCAACGCCGCTGTCGACCGATCGGACGCGCCGAGCCCCGGGAGGACGATCACCGCCTGCGGCGCCCCGCGAGGCGCAGACGCCAGGAACGGCGCCGCCGCCAGAAGTCCTGCAGGACTCGCGAGGCCGCGCGCCTCGAGGGCGAGCAGCAGCGCCGAGGGCGGCGCGATCCCGGCGCGGGCGCCCGTCATGCAGCTACGCTTTCGGCCTGCCGCTGCGACGGGGCGCCCGGCGCGGCTTTCCGGCTGGGGTCTTTTCGGCGCCCGCCGATCGAGGCGTCTTGGCCGGCGCCTTCCTCGATGTCGGCTCGGCTCCTCGGCGATCGGACCGCTTGGCCCCGACCTTGACCTTTGCCGCTGGAGGCTTTGTCTTCGGCTCCTCCGCTGGCGCCGCAGGGGTCCCGCCCTTCGCTTCGAGCTGGCGCATCAGCTCCGCTGTCGCGGCGCCGAGGGCGTCGACCTCGCGCGCAAGCTCGCTCTTCTTTTGCGGCTTCGGCGGGGACGCCTCGGGCGCTTTCACCTCGCCGAGCCGGACGGGTTTTGGCGCCTGGGACGGCTTCGACCCTTGCTCCACTGCGATCCTGCCGACGACGTCGGGCCTTGCATATTCCGCGTCCGCCTTCTGCATGGCGGCGAAGTCTTCGACGACAAAGTCGGCGATCCGCTGCGCGTCCGGCACGGTTTCGCTGCAGGCGATCAGGCCGAACTCGATCTTGTCGAGGTAGCTGTGCACCGTGACGTTGAGCGCGCCGCCGTGGTAGGGGATCGACACCGGAAAGTAGTGCGTCGCCTTCGCGCCGACGCAGTACATGGGTTGGCGCGGCCCAGGCACATTGGATACGACGACGTTAAAGAACGGCCAGACATAGTTCGCCGCCCGCGCGCCCGCCCAGAGACGGGCAAGCCCCATGACCACCAGCGGCGCGCCGAGGATCGACACGTCGGTCGTCACGAAGTCACGCATGTCGGCGAAGAGGTTCTTTGCCTCCTGACTTCGCGGCCTTCGCCGCCGCGAGACGCGGCAACGGTTCGGCCACGTCGGTGGGAAGGCGGGACAGGGTGAAGATCACCTGATTGTTGAGTTGCGCGTCGCCGAGCGGCCTCACCGAAGCCGGCACGCCGGCGGTCAGCGCCTTCTCGGGCAGGACGTCGTGCTCCGAGAGATAGCGCCGAAGCGCGCCGGCGGTCAGCGCCAGCACGACGTCGTTGATCGTCGCGCCGCGAGAGCGGCCGAGCGCCTTGACCTCGGCAAGGGACAACGAGGCGGTAGCGTAGACGCGGTGGCCCGAGATCGCGGCGTTGAACGGCGTCCGCGGCATGTCTTTCACATAGCTGTAGAGGAATTTCGCGTCGCGGACAAAATGCGGGGCGGTTCGGCTCAGCGCCTTCGCGACCGACGGCAAGGCGGCGACGGCGCGCCAGCCCTGGCGGAGGAAGTCGCCGATCGCCGTGCTGGTGAGCTCGATCCCGTCGGCTGGCTGGGAGTCCGGGGGAACGATGCGCGCGGGCACGGATTCGTGCGCGGCTTCGGGCCCGAAGTCGTACATCACGCCGAGCGTCGCCATGGCGCCGACGCCGTCCATCGCGCAATGGTGGAGCTTGGAGTAGACCGCGAAGGCGCCGTCCTCCAGCCCCTCGATGAAGACATATTCCCACAATGGGCGCGTGCGATCGAGCGGGACCGCGTGCAGCTGGGCCACGAGCGCCCTCAGTTCCGCCATGCCGCCAGGCTTGGGCAAAGCGGCCCGGCGGACGTGGTAGTCGAGGTCGAGCTTGTCGTCGTCGACCCAGACCGGGTGGTCGAGCCCGAGCGGCGTCCATTCGAGGCGGCGGCGATAGGAAGGCAAAAGGTCGAGCCTCGCCGCGGTGTGGGCGCGGAAGCGGGCGAACAGATCGTCGCTTTGCGTCTCGGGCTTGCAGATCGTCACGCCCGCTACGTGCATCGGGGTCTCGGGCCCCTCCATGTAGAGAAAGAGCGCGTCGAGCGCGGACAGGCGTTTCATGGCGTTTCCTCAACGTTTTCCGGAGCGCGCGCTGCCGCCGCGCCCTCGGCTTTGCGACAATGTGTGGCGATCTCTTCGATCAGCAGCGGAACCAGCGCCTCAGGCAGAAAATGGCCCATGCCGGGAATGATGCGCAAATGGGCGCCGGGGACCGCCTCGGCCGTCATTTTTCCGCCGATCGACGGCACCAGCGGATCGTCGGCCCCGTGCAGGACAGAGTCGGCGCGCGCACGCGACGCAACATGGCGACGCGGCTCGGACCGGTCTGGATCGCGACGAGCTGGCGAGCGAAACTGTCCGGGCGAAAGCTGCGGCTGACCGACCGGTCGACCTTCGCCCTAAGCTCCGCCTCGGTTGGAGGATACCCGGGCCCGGCGACCAGTCGGAAAAAATCGTGCATGCGGCGGATCGCCTGGTCCCGGTCGCGCGGCCTGGGCCTCAACAGCGCGCGCAGCACTTTCGGGCGCGGCATGATCCGCGCTGGCGAGGACATGATCGAGATCAGGCTCTTCACCTTGTCCGGGTGTTCGGCGGCGACGATCTGCGCAATCATGCCGCCCATCGACGCGCCGACGACGTGGGCGGCGCGTATGCCGAGTCCGTCCATCAGCCCGACCGCGTCGCGCGCCATGTCGTTGAGAGTGTAGGGCGGACGCACCGGCAGATGAAGGAAGGCGCGCGCCATCATCCCGCCCGTCCTGAGGCGGCCAGCCGACGGCATCCGTGTCGACAGCCCGACGTCGCGATTGTCGAAACGCACGACCCGGAAACCCCGCGCGGCAAGACCCTCGAAGAGCGAATCCGGCCAGGCCACGAGTTGCATGCCGAGGCCCATGATCAGCAGGATCGCCGGCGCGTCCGGCGGCCCGAGTTCCTGGTATTCGATGGCGATCCCGTTCGCCTGGAGCGCGGTCATCCTTTGCCTCGCCTTTTCGCGGGCGTAAGGGCCCGAAGCGCGCCCTCGAGCCGCTCGAGCCCGCCGTTGCGCAGGGCGCCGCCGATCGCGCGGACGATCGATCGCGGCGCGAGCGGAGCCCCGCCCGCAACGAGGCGGTTGGCGAGCCCCGGCACGAGGATCGCCTCGCCGCTGAGGCACGCAGCGCAGCCGGCTTCCGCGACCGCCTTCGCCGTCATCGTCATCAGCGCCGGCGCCCGTCCGAGCCTGGACCCGCGCACCATTGCGGTGTCGGTCAGACCCGGGCAGAGCGCGGTCGCTGTGACGCCCGTGCCGCCAAGTTCAACCCCCAGCGCCTCGGTCAGCGACAGCACATAGGCCTTGGACGCCGCATAGACCGCGAGATCGGGGACCGGCATGAAAGCCGCGATCGAGGCGACGTTGAGAATGCGCCCCTCTCCCCGCGCGATCATTGGCTCGAGGAAGAGCCGGGTGAGCGCCGTAAGCGCGACCACATTGACCTGCAGAAGGTTGACGAGGCTGTCGACCGGAGCGTCGGCGAACGACCCCTCGCACAGCACGCCGGCGTTGTTGACGAGCACGCCAACCTCGACGCCGGCCGCGGCCAGCGCATTGGCCAGCGCCTGCGGAGCGCCGGGCTCGCTCAGATCAAGCGGGGCCGTCTTCACCGTGATTGCGCAACTCGCGGCGAGTTCGCGCCCGAGCGCCTCGAGCGCCGCCTCGTTGCGGGCGGCGAGAACAAGATCGTAACGACGCGCCGCGAAGGCGCGCGCTAGCTCCGCTCCAATTCCTGCCGACGCGCCGGTCACGAGAACCCAGCCGCCGACGCGCCCGTGCGCCGTTCCGTCAGATTTCGCCCGGCTCAAAATTCACCCTCCCAGCATGGCGGCTCCGGGCGCCCGATCGGACGCGCCCCGGCCGGCGCCTTAGCTGCGGCGGCGAAGACGCGTGGCGAAGGCGCGCTATCCCTTACGCCTGAAATTTGTGCGAAAGAATTGCTAGCATCGTCGCAGGCTGCTTGAGACGGGGCGACTCCAATGCCTTCCGCCGAAATCATCGACACCCATCTCCACCTCGTCTATCGGGACCGGCTGAGCTACCCGTGGCTCGCCGCCGTCCCAGCGCTCGACCGCGACGCGCATTACGAGCGCTATGCGGCGGAAGCGAGCCGCTGTGGCGTCACGGGCGCGCTGCACATGGAGGTCGACGTCGCCGAGCCCGACATCGAGGCGGAGACCCGCAACGTGCAGGACCTCGCCATCGAGGGCGCCGCCCTCGTCCAGGGCGCAATCAGCGCCTGCCGACCCGAAAGCCCGGATTTCCCGGCGTTTCTCGAGCGGGCGCTCGCCAATCCGTCCGTCAAGGGTTTTCGCCGGGTGCTGCATGTCGTTCCCGACGGGATCAGCGAGCGGCCGCTCTTTCGCGAAAACCTCAGGCGTCTCTCAGGCGCCGGACGCCCGTTCGACCTCTGCGTCCGGCCTGACCAGCTCGACAAGGCGATCGCGCTCGCTGACGCCTGCCCGGACGTGCGCTTCGTCCTCGACCATTGCGGCGCGCAGTCGATCGTCCCGCGCATGGCCCAGCTTTGGCGCGCACGATTGGCCGAGATCGCCCAGCGGCCCAATGTCACCGCCAAGATTTCGGGCGTGGTCGCCTATCTCGACCCGAAGACCTGGGTCCTGGACGACCTTCGCCCGATCGTCGAGCATGTCATCGAGCGCTTCGGCTGGGACCGCGTCGTCTGGGGCAGCGACTGGCCAGTCTGCACCCTCGCCGCCTCGCTCTCGATCTGGCTGGCGGCAACCCATGCGCTCACGCGGGGCGCCTCGGCCGACGAGCGCAACAGACTGTTCGCCGCCAACGCGCGGCGGCTGTGGCGGCTCGAAGCGTGACATTCGGCGTGTTCGGCGCGTGAAAAGCGTGAGTCTCGGACGGGGCGCGCCCGCTCGATCGCAGGCAGTCGAGGACCTTTGCATAATTGGCGGGCGCTTTCTGCCCGGCGCAGCTTGCGCGTTCTGGTCGGCGTGCTACGCTCCGGGATGGTTGGGGCCAAACGGAGGGTCGCCATGCGCACGAAGGTTATCGGATTGCTGATCGGTCTCGGCCTTGCGGCGGTCGTCGCCCCCGCGCTCGCCTGCTCCTACGGAAAATCTGCGTCGAACCAGTCCTCGACGCAGCAGCAGACAGCCGACAGCCAGCCCGCAGCCCAAAGCGGGACGAACTAAGGCCCGCGCGGGACGGGGCCGGAACTCGGTATCAAGGCCGATGTCAAAAACGCCGACGCCGGACTAAAACAGAAGGTCGCCTCAAAGGCGGCCTTTTTCATTGCTGCGGAGGCCATGCCGCGGCAACGATCGATCGTCCGCCAAGCCTCGCCGTTTCGCCCGGCGCCTGGCCACGCCGCGATCAACGGTCGCATCAGGCCTTCTGGCGCTTCGGCCGAACATCGCGCTATGGTCCGAAACGTCGGAACGGCTCCAGAATCGAGTGCCGGCGAACCCCGAGGGGAGAGAACCCAGTCATGACCCCGGCCAGCCCGGCAACCCTGCACAAGGTGACGCTCAACGCCGCCCGGTCGAAGGAATTTCCCGACGGGTCGATCCGCCACGGCTATGACTTCGTCGCGCCGCTGACCAAGGACGGACGGATCGACCTCGAGGCGTGGAAGGTGCATCGGGGCGAAT
The DNA here is from genome assembly GCA_963816065.1 of uncultured Alphaproteobacteria bacterium. Taxonomy (GTDB): domain Bacteria; phylum Pseudomonadota; class Alphaproteobacteria; order Rhizobiales; family Beijerinckiaceae; genus Roseiarcus. The sequence goes on from CAWFJG010000029.1 coordinate 150,821, forward strand.
GCTTCGCCCATCGCTTCTGGGCCGACGAACCCGCCATGCGGGGTCTGCTCGTTCACCGAGCCGGCGGGCGCGGCGGTTCGACCTGGGCGTTCGAATGGAAGTCGTCGCTCGCTGCCGCCGACGACGAGGACGAGGGGTTCCGTTTCGGCGATCATGCCTTCAGGGTCGGGGAATACGTGTCCGTCCGCGAAGCCGAAGGCGACCTACTGACCTTCCGGGTCGTCAGCGTCGGCAAGCCATAGGGTCGGAGCCGACGCCGCCCGGACATGCGGGCCGGATCCCGGTTTTGCGCGAAATCGACGCATATGGCCGCGATTTGGTCGCCCGCTACACGATTGAGTGATCTTCGCCGTCTATTGCGGTTTCCAGTCACGTCGCCACCGGGACGCGCTGCCGGTTTCGGAGCTTTCGACATGTGCCGTGGGTGCTTCAGCCAGATCCTTCTTCGCGACGAACTCCATTCGCGAGGCGCCGCGGGGCTTCTCGGCGATGCGATGGGCCTGCCCACCCGACGCGCGTTCATGGCCTATTCGGTCGCCGCAGCCTCCGCGCTGAGCGCCGGGGCCGCTCCGGCCTTCGCAGCCGACGAGGGCGCCGATCTCATCGTGCGCGGCGGGATGATCCGTCCGCTGCCGGGCGCGCCGGTCGCCTCGGCCATCGCGGTCAAGAGCGGCAAGGTGCTCGCTGTCGGCGACGACAGCGACGGTGACGGGCCTCAGGACGGGCGGCGCCAAGATCGTCGATCTCGGCGGCCGCACGCTGCTGCCGGGCCTGATCGACCCGCACCTCCATACCATCGCCGCGTCGCTGATCTATGAACTGCTCGACGACGTCGGCTACGCCAAATATCCGACGCGCGAACAGCTCGTCGCCCATCTCAGGCAGGAAGCGGCGAGCACGCCGAAGGGGCAGTGGATCGTCGGCGCCAATTTCGACAACCTGCTGCAGGGCGGCGACTTTTCCCGGGCCGAGCTCGACGCGATCTCGGCCGATCACCCGATTTTCATCTGGTACATCAATCTGCACGACGCCTGCGTCAACAGCGCGGCGTTTGCGATCGCCGGCATCGGCGAGGATGTCGGAGACCTGCCGGCCGGCGGCCATTTCGGCCGTGGGCCGGACGGCAAGCTCAACGGCCTGGTGTTCGAGGAAAGCGCGATGCTCAAATTCGCCGTCCATTTCCTCGGCAAGATCACGCCCGACGTCGCGGCCAAGGCGGTCACGGACTTCAGCCGGCATATCGCGTCCGTCGGCGCCACATTGGTGCACGAGCCCGGCACGATCCGCTCGGAATGGATCGAGCCGTTCGCGAAGCTCTCGAACACGCTCGCCTGCCGCACCAGCGCGAGCGTGATGTTCGACGACATGAAGGGCCTGACGCCCTGGCGCAAGTCGGGCCTGGGGAAAGGCGCGCCGGTCGAAAACTCGCTGTTCTCGCTCTACGGCGTCAAGATCGTCGGAGACGGCTCCAACCAGACCGAGACCGGGGCCCAGACCCAGCCTTACCTGAACTCGACCGCCAAGGGCTCGCCGAATTTCGACGCGGCCCAGATGAAAGAGATGGTCGCCGAGGTGAAGGCTTTCGGCCTGCCGGTGCAGATCCACTGCAACGGCGACTTGACGCTCGACCTCGCGCTCGAGGCGATCGAGTCCGCGTACGCGGGGTCTGACGACTATGGCGTCAACCGGATCGAGCATTCGACGATGGCGCGTCCCGACCAGATTCTGCGCATGAAGGCGCTCAACGTGCAGCCGAGCTTCCTGATGAATCATGTGCGCTTCTACGGCGCCGCTTATCGCGATCGGATTTTCGGGCCCGAACGCGCCGCCTTCATGGACCCGGCAGGGGCCTGCGTGAAGGCCGGCCTGCCCTTCACGCTGCACACCGACGGGCCCTGTTCGCCGCCGGGGCCGCTGGCGCTCGTCGGCACGGCGGTGACGCGTCGCTGCATCATCGACAATTCGGTGGTCGGCCCCGATCAGGCCCTATCGCTTGACGACGCCATCCGCGCGGTGACGATCGACGCCGCCCGCCAACTCGGACAGGGCGATCGCCTCGGCTCGCTCGAAAGGGGCAAGGAGGCGGACTTCACGATCCTGGAGAGCGATCCTTACACGGTGCGCCCCGATGCGATCGCCGACATCCGGGTCAGCGAGACATGGGTGGCCGGAGACCGCAAGTTTTCGGCCTGAAGGCCGACTGGACAGTCGCAGCGGCTGCCGACGCGGGCGGCGCGGTGTCGACGTCGCCCTGCTCAAGGCGATCTGTCAGCTCTGGGCGGTCGAGACCGACCTGGAGCGCGCTCCACGAGGGCGGCGATGACGCGCGAGACGAACTGGAGCGTCCAGCTCGGCCGCCTGCCGACCGGCGGCCGATCGGCGGCGGCGAAAGACGGCAACGGCGACACATGCGGAATGATCGGGCGCATACATTCCTCCGAAAGAATGCTTGACCCTTGGAGACCTTCCTTCCTCGAAAAGTCCGGGCGACACGCCGGCGACACGGATGGTGGACGGACCTTGCCGCTAGGTTGCCAAAGCACACAAATGATAAGCGCCCGGTTTTCCTCGTTCAATAAGGAAATCTCCTTAGTGACGCGCCCAGAACGAAAGTCTCGCTCGACGTTCAGCCGCGACTGAACCCTTCCTTGTCGCGGAGGCGATCATGATGCGCGCGACCGGCGCCGCGGCGGCCCTTCCGGTTTCCCTCCTGCCTGGCTTGTCCGTGGCCCAGACGGCGCCGACGCCAGGTCTCAACCACGCGGACACGCACGAACTCGTGTCCCATCAGCGCGCCGCAGGGCTGGACTCAAGCGCCGACCTCGCCGAGCCTGTCTCTTTGCCAAGCGATCGCTTAGTCTAGCGGGCGGAAGGGGAGTGCCTTCCATCCGGGAGCGGCGCTTTGGCATGACCGATGGCCTGATGATCGCCGCGCCGCGCTCGGGCGGCGGCAAGACCACATTGACGCTCGGGCTCCTGCGCGCCTTCCGCCGGCGGGGCGCAGCCGTCGTCGGGCTCAAGTCCGGACCGGACTACATCGATCCCGCTTTCCACGCCGCGGCTTCCGGCGCGCCGGGTGTGAACCTCGACGCCTGGGCGATGCCGTCGGCGCTCATCTCGAGCCTCGCGGCCGAGGCTTGCGGCGGCCGCGCGCTCGCGCTCTGCGAAGCCTCGATGGGTCTCTTCGACGGCGTCCCGGCGCCGGCCGGACGGAGCGGCGCGTCGGCCGACGTCGCGGCGCTCATGCGGCTTCCGGTCCTCCTCGCGCTCGACGTCTCCGGCCAGGCGCAGTCGGCCGCGGCGGTCGTCAAGGGCTGCGCGACCTACGACGACCGGGTGCGCGTCGCGGGCGTCGTCCTGAACCGGGTCGGCAGCGAGCGTCATCGGCGCCTTGCGGCCGAGGCGATCGAGGCGCTGGACCTCCCGGTCGTGGGCGCGCTGCCGCGCAGCGACGCTCTCGCCCTGCCCGAGCGACACCTCGGCCTCGTGCAGGCGGGCGAGACTGAAGCGCTCGAGGCGCGGCTCGAGGCCATCGCCGACTTCGTCGAGGCTCATGTCGACCTCGAGCGGATCCGCGCGCTTGCGGATCCGCTGCGTTTTTCTCCGGCCCCGCCGGACGCGCCGGCGCTGCGCCCGCCCGGGCAGCGGATCGCGCTCGCGAGGGACGCCGCCTTCTCGTTCATCTACCCGCACCTAATCAGCGGCTGGCGACGAGCGGGTGCGGAGATCGCGACCTTCTCTCCCCTCGCCGACGAGCCGCCGCCGGCCGGTTGCGACGTCTGCTGGCTGCCCGGGGGCTACCCCGAACTGCATGCCGGACGGCTTGCGGCCAACGACCGCTTTCGCGACGGTCTGAGAAGCTTCGCGGAAACGCGGCCCATCCACGGCGAGTGCGGCGGCTACATGGCGCTCGGCCAAGTCCTGGTCGACGCCCTCGGCGCCCCGCACGCGATGGCCGGGCTCCTCGGCGTGACGACGAGCTTCGCCAAGCGCCGGATGACGCTGGGCTACCGCGAGGCGCGGCTCTCCGCAGACTGCGCGCTGGGGCGCGCCGGCGCCGTGGTCAAGGGTCACGAGTTCCACTATGCGACGGTGGCGGAGACAGGCGGCGACGCCCCGTTCGCGCTGGTCACGGACGCCTATGGCGCGCCGCCGGCGCCCGCCGGATCGCGGCGCGGACGGATCACCGGCTCGTTCTTTCACGCCATCGCCGAGGCGTAGCCGCGCGCCATCACAGCGAGGCGAAGAACGCGCCGCGCCCGTGGCCGAGCGCCGGCTCGGCCGCACCCTCCCTGAGGCTCACCACGGCCCCGAGCACGATGGCGTGCGAATGCCGCTCGATCGCCTCCTCGACCAGGCAGTCGAACGCGGCGATCGCATCGGCGAGGATCGGCGCGCCCGTCGCGAGAATTCCCCAGTCTGCGCCCTCGAAGCGCCGGGCGCCGTGAACGCCGCCGCGTCCGCTGAACCGATGCGCCAACTCCTGGTGCCGGGCGGCGAGCAGATTGACGGAGAAAGCCCCGGTCTCCCGCAACGCGACCAGCGTCGAGGACGTGCGGGCGAGGCAAATGTATAGGGTGGGCGGGGTCAGCGCCAGGGAAGCGAACGCCGTGACCGTGCAGCCGTGGCGACTTTCGCCCTCGCCGCAGGCTACGATCGCGACGCCCGTCGACAGGGCCCGCATCGCCTGCCGGAAGGCGCCGCTCTCGGCGTGATGGAGCCTGCGTTCGCTCACGCGGCGCCTCCGCAAACGCGGGCCGCTGGGCCTCGGCGCCGCTCGAGGGCGGGAACGAACATCGGCGTGATTCTTCCAACGTTTTCGACGCACGACGGCGCGCCGATCAGGGGACTGACTGCGGCCCAAATGCGGCGGGGGGAAGGCGCGAGTTCAAGTCGTGCGCCGGCGCCGAACCGCCCGGATTCTCGGCGACGACGCCGCGCCGGTCGCGGCCAGCGGCACGGAGCCGGGCCAAAAACGCCCGGGCTTCGCCGGTCCAGCGTGCGTCCGCGAGCGCGTGACGCCGATGTCGAGGCAGAGCTGCGGACAGTGGAACGGCAGTTCCTCGAGGCCGCCGCACAATCCGACCAGTGCGGCCCAGTCGCAGGCCGGAAAACAGCGCCAGAACACCGGGTCCTCGTCGTTATCGGCGAAGTCGCGCAGCGCGTCGCTGATGTCCTCGAGGCTCATGCTCTTGCCGTCGAGTTGCGGGCGTACATGCTCGAGGGTCCACGGGCTCGGCCTCGACCAGTCCGACTCGCTGCTCCCGGCGTAGACCTCGCGCCCGTCCTCCGCGACCAGATGCTGACGAAATCGACCGAACGTTCGCCTACGGAGCAACTGTCCCATGGAAACTGTGGGCGAGACAGCCGGGATTTCGGGAGGGCGTCGCGCCCTACGCGAAGCCGTCGTGCGAGTGCCGGCCGGCCTCTTGCGTTCAGCTCGTACGCGGCCCTCGCAGCGCCCGCAGCGCCGCTTCGACCCGCCTCCAGGTGCGCGCGCCTTCCTGGTCTTCGTCCTCCTCGCAGGCGACGGCGCGGTGGGCGGCTTCGGCGATGGCGGATTGGCCGTGCGCGCGCATGAGCTGGTGCGCGTAGTCGATGATGATGGTTTCGTCCAATTGGCGCCCTCCTTCTCGGCGACGCCGGCCCAGGGTTCTCCCCGGGGGCCGGCGGATAGCCGGCACGATGGACGATGAACGCGGCCCAATTCCGCCGAGCCCGAGGTCGAACCGTCGCATGCGGGGCGGGAATGGGGCGCGCGCCCCGGCGTTCAGAGCCTTCGCCGCCCGCCGCTAATACCACACCGAGCATGTCGACACGGCCCCGTCGGAGCGGGCGCCCATCGCCGGCACATTGCACTTCGCGTGGCCGACGTTCTTGCCGCCCTGGCGGACGTAGGAGAACGGCCCTTCGAGGTCGCCGGGGATATAGGCGTTGGGGAAGTACTTTGCGATGAACGCGTCGGCCGCGGCGCGCTTCAGCGTGACGGGATGGGCGAAAGCCGAAGAGGCGAGAGCAATGAGCGCCGCCGCCGACAGGATCACTTTCTTCACCCGCTTCTCCTGTTGCGCCAGCACATGCCGTTAAGGCGCGCGCGTCGGCCGCGTGGCGCCGGAGGCGGCGGCAAACCCCGGCTCGCCGTGCGCGACCGCAACCAGCGTTCGGTTGACCGGATCGACCCTGTAGCGGACGCCGCGGGTCATTGCGTTGGGCGCGACGTCGAGAATTTGCGATGGCCCGCCCTGGCCGACGAGCTTGGTCAAATGCGCGGTGAGCGGGTCGTGGGCGCCCGATTTCGGCGCGCGGCCGAACAGAGCCCGCAGAATCCGGCCGGTCGCCGGGTCGTAGGCAAGCACGCCGCGGAGCGGATGGATCATTGCGAACGCCCTCAGAGCAGGAACACGCTCGCCTGCGCGTAGGCGCGGGCAAAATTGACGGCGAGTTCGAACGTCAGCGAAGCGCAGTTCTCGACGAACACCGAATTCAGCGCGAAGTCGGTGTTGTCGTGCTCGGTGACCGAGCCGTCGGGATTGCGGGTCTGATACTGCCGGATCACGGCGCCCGCCGCGCCGACGGCGCCTTGGTCGTAACTCACGCCCTCGGTGAAATACGAGAGAGCGATCGTCGCCAGCACGTTGGCGCCGGGCGGCAGGTCGTCCACAAGGTAGGTCGCCTTGGCGTCGCCATTCGGATTGTCGTTCTCGGCGTAGAGCCAGACCGTCTCGTAAGCCTGCATTGCGCCCTCCCATTCCACTCGGAGCGCAGCATCCCGGAAGGCCGATTCGACGTCAATGGGACGGGCTGTGGACCTTCCTGGACCGGGCGGGATCCCTTGCGTCGGACCCAGCGCGGCCTCTTCCAGCCCTGCTCGCGGCGCTCAGACCGTCGCGACGAGGTCCTTCTCCAGCACGACAAAGCAGAGATCGTCGCCTAGCGGAGCGCCGAAGCGATCGTCGCCATAGGGGAAGGGCTCCGTCTCGCCGGTCCTGAGATAGCCGCGTCTCAGGTACCAGGCGATCAGGGCGCCGCGCAGATTGATCACCGTCATGCGCATGCGCTCGCCGCCGCGCTCCCGCACCCAGTCCTCCGCGGCCGCGAGCATGACCCGGCCGAGGCCGCCGTTCTGCCTCTCGGGTTCGATCGCGAAGGATCCGAGATACCAGACGCCGCCGCCGAGCGGCTCGAGCCACACGCAGCCGCTGAACGAACCTCCCGGCCCGTCCAACCATTTGAGGAGCGATGCGTCGGGCCTGGCGGCTCGATCGGCGCGCAAAACTTCGGTCGTCGTGCGATCGCCCGCAAGATAGTCGGTTTCCACCGCCCAGCCGCGCGTTCCGCCGGCGCCCCGATAGGCGCGATTCATCAGCGCCGCGACCGCAGGGACATCGTCATCGCTTATCGGAACGTACAAGCCGCCTCGCCCGCCTTGCCTTCGCGCCGGGAGGATTTACGAAAAGTCGCGTTGGGGCGCCAGCCTCCGGCCCTTTTCGTCACAATGACATTGCTTTTGTATATGGCGCCGTTGCGGCAAACCTCGACCATCGCTCCCTCATCCCGCCCTTCTCCCTGAGGGCCCTGAGGGAGAAGGGAGTCCCTCTCGCGCTCCGCCATTCCCGCGCTGCGCTAGACTGTCGGTCGCACTGGAGGTCGTCCATGCCGCAGCTGTATCCGCCCGACCTCGCCCTGGTCGACGTCGACCAGCTGTTGCGCCAGTCGGAGGGGAGCATCAGCGTCCATCACCCGCGCGGGGCGGGCCACGCCAACGCCAAGCATCACGCCCTGACGAAGGCGGCCCTGTGGAATCGCCTCCACACGGAGCACCAGAATGGCCAGATCGCCTAGTTCACCGCCTTCATCTCGCGGGCGGACATGGTCTCCGCTTTGCGGGAAACCCTGGACAGCGTCGAGGGCAAATGGGCGCGCCTCGAATTCCACCAGGCCGCGCCGACCGGCAAATATCCGAAAGGCTCGCACAACGGCATGTTCGCCAAGATCTACACCGTGGGGAAAAGCCGGGTGGTGCGCTATGTGGGCGGCGCCGGGACGATGCCGGTGACGGATTACGTCCTGCTCGTTTATCGCGACGACAGTCGCCGGCTCGGTCTGCACGTGAAGACCTTTTACGGCACGGCGACCGAAGTCCGCCCCGATCCCCGCGTCTGGGTCTACGGCCGCGATCGGGGCGAGTTCAGCAAGGGGCCGTGAACCGACAGAGACGTGTGCGGCTGACAGCGCCGCAGCGCGCCGGCCAATCCGACGCTTTTGCGAGCCTCACACCCGGCCCTTCTGCCGGACAGAAGAAGGGGAAGACGCTTCTTCGCCCCCGTCAGCCCGCGCCGGGATCAGCGATAATGATAGTTGTAGCCGCGGCCGTGATAGCCGCCGTGGTAACCGCGATGATAGCCGTAGTGGTGATAGCCGTAGTGGTACCCGTAGCCGCCGTGGACCCCGTAGACGCCGTGAGCCCCGTAGCCGTAGCGATAGGCTGGCGCCCCGACGACAACGGCGCCGCCGCCATAATAACCGTTCGGACGGCAGCCGCCGTAAGGTCCGCGATGGAACCCGATCCCGCAGCCCCCCGCCACGAGCGTGATGGCGGCGCCGCGCCCCCAAGCGGCGCGACCGGCATCGCCTGGACCGGCGCCGTCGCAAACCCGGCCAATCCCATCGCCGCAGCCAATATGACTCGTTGCATCGTTTTCCCCCTTCAGCCCGGAGGCCAGTCTCATACGCATGAGCCCAGACATTTGAGGCGGTTCTTGGGCCAACCGGTTGCGAGCGGAATTCGCTCCCCATGGAGAGCGGAGAGCGACGCGCGCCTGAACCCTCATTCCGGTCCTTCTCCCTCCGAGGGAAGAGACTCGCGATCCCGCCTCCATCAACCGGCGCGCAGATCTGCCCGCGCTCAGGGCATGCGGTGAAGGCCAATATGCCAAGCTGGCGCATGATCCGCGTGCTGTTCGAGGCACAACTCGCTAAGATGAAGACGAAGGCGACGAGACTGCGCGAGCCTTCGCCTTCGGCCGCGCGCTCGGCGAAGCGGGCGGCCCGCGCCTGAAGGCGTTCGGGGCCCGAAATTCGGGAGTTGGGCCCCTGCCGGAATCCGATCATGAGCCTGGGATCGTGGCGCCTCAGGAATTGCTGGCGGACATGCCTCTTCCGTCCGACGCGAAGACATTCTTTCTCGGCGGCCTATTCGTTCTTGCGATGTTGATGGCGGTCTATGTCGCCAGCGAAATCGTTCTGCCGATGATCTTCGCGGTCATGTTCAATCTTTTGCTGCAGCCGGGCTTGCGCGCGCTCGAGAGATTGCACGTCCCCAGGGCGCTGGGATCGATTGTGCTCATTCTGGTCGTGCTCGGCACGATCGTGGGCATCGGCGCCGCAGTCTCCGGACCCGCCGAGACGTGGATCGGAAAACTGCCGGAGGGCATTCCGCGCATCGTGCAGCGCCTGCGCTTTCTCGACGCCCCGTACAACACGCTCCAAACATTTCTGGCGGCGGCCAACAATTTTGGCGCGGCAGGCCCGCAGCGAAGCTCGGCCGGGCCATTCGATGGCGGAGCAATTCTGTCGAGCGTCTTCGCCGGGACGCGAAGCTTTGCCGGCGGCCTGTTCACGACCGTCATGTTTCTCTACTTCCTGCTTGTGGCGGGCGACAGTTTTCTGCGGCGGCTGGTCGAGGTCTTGCCCAGGTTCGCCAGCAAGCGGCAGGCCGTCGATATCTCGCAGCAAATCGCACACGACATTTCCGCCTATCTCCTCACCATTACCCTGATGAACGCGCTGGTCGGGGTCGCCACCGCCCTGGTCATGTGGGCGACCGGAGTGGGCGATCCGGTTCTGTGGGGGACGGTCGCGTTCATTCTCAACTATGTTCCGATCTTCGGGCCCGCCGCGGGTTTTTTCATTTTCCTGTTCGCCGGCGCGTTGACGATCGAATCGACCTGGCAAGCCCTGCTTCCGGCAGCGCTCTATGTCGGCATCCATGTGATCGAGGGTGAGACGGCGACGCCGATGCTTCTCGCAAAGAGATTCACCCTCAATCCCGTGTTCGTGGTGTTCGCGTTCGTGTTCTGGTTCTGGCTGTGGGGCGTCCCCGGCGCGATCCTCTCGGCGCCGATCCTGGCGACAACCAAAATCATCTGCGATCGCATACGCCCGCTCGCGGCCCTTGGCCATGTCCTAGGGGAATGAAGGCGCGGCCTCCCGACTTTATCCTTTTATTGACTCCGGCGACGAGGCGCTGCGCAATTGCACGGACGGGCGCGGGCTCCATTCTGCCCTGGGGAGACGAGCCGGGGACGAGGGGGCGCCGGCCGAAATTCTGGGCGCAGCCCCCTCATCCGGCGCTCCGCGCCACCTTCTCCCGTTGGGAGAAGGAGCGCCGCTGTGAAGCCTACGACTTTGGTAATGACCGGGGTCGGGCGAAGGGCTCACCCGAAAGGATCTTTTGGGATCGTTCAGGCCGCCTTTCGTTGCGCCAATGCGAAACGGAGGTCACGCGGACCTGACGCCTCCTGCAACCCAACTCAATGACGTTATTCCAGTTGGAACCCTCTCACCGTCACTCTCGGCCTGGAGGCGCTGAGGGCGTTCGATCGACGGCTTCGTCTAAAAAGAAACGGCCGTTCGAAGGCGGCCGTTTCCGTTTCCGTTCTCGTTTTTGAGGTCGGCTTAGCCGGCCAGGACGAGCCGGTCTTTCGCCTTCCGATAACCGGCGACGCCAAGTCCAACAAAGCCGAGCGCCATCATCGCCCAGGTCGAAGGCTCAGGCACACCAGTTACTGTCACCGTGTCGCCGACGTGAATGGTATAGCTCGACGCTCCCGCTTCCGTCCCCTTCAGTTCGACGTAGTAACTGCCCGTATTCAAGATCGACCCGTAGTTGATATTGGCAGACTGGCTGCCGCTTGATGGATATGGCAGAATATCGGCAAAATCCAGCAAACTTCCGGCCGGCGCCGTCCCGCTATAAAGTTCGATAACGCCGTTTTGTATGCCGTTCTTGCCGCGCGGCGTGGTGTCAGTTTCAGAAACAGAAATGTAAAACTGGGGAGCAGGACCGGTCACATCAAATTGGTACGCATAGTCAAATGCGCCATTTGATGAGATCGTCAGCGGCGCGGTAAATCCGTCTCCCGAGATCGGATCGGTGATATTGCCAATGTTAATAATCGTCATCGCTCCGGCGGGACCGCACGCCAGGAGCAGCCCGATTATTCCCGCTGTTGCACGTATCTTGCTGGCCATAGACATCCCCTAGGGTTAAGTAACGACGTAAACATAGCTGGACCCGTCATCGGTGTCAACATGCGCTAACAAATTGATAAATCGAGGACCTCTGTTAGATGCGCCGGCCAAGATCCTCGGCGCGGTCCCCTCATCCGGCCGCTTACGCGGCCACCTTCTCCCTCTGGGAGAAGATGGCGCGGCCTTCCCATGGGAGAAGGAGCGCCGCGCTCTGCTGCGTCCCCTCCACGTCGAACTCCGACCGTCGGCGCGCTAGGCGCTCATCCGCCGCCCGTCCAGGAAAAACCGCAGCATCTCGCGCGAGGCGTCGGGGCCGTAGGCGTCGGTGAACGAGCCTTCGGGGCTGCCGCCGGACCAGGCGTGGCCGAGGCCGTCGATCGTCCAGGCTTCGGCCTGGGGAACGCCGCGCGCGTCGGTAACGAGGGTCCGGGCGTAGGCGCGTCCTCCGGCGACGCCGTTCAGCGACAGCTCTCCGGCCGTCCCGGCCATCCCGGCCCGGAACTCGGCGAGGATCGCCTCGGCGTTCGCCGGGTGGACGGTCGAGTCGCTCTGCCCGTGAAAGACGATGGTGCGGACGCTCCCCTTCGCCCGCCTCTTGCCCGACGCCCGCTTCGCGCCGCCGCGCATGGCGGCGAAGGCCGAGGGTAGGTCGGCGGCGGCGCCGTGCGGCAGACCCGAATGGACGCCGACGGCGGCGTAAAGCTCGGGATAGGTCGCGCCGAGGCTCGCCGCCATCGCGCCGCCGGCCGAAAGGCCCGCCACATAGACGCAGGCCGGATCGACCGCGAATTCCGCCATCACGGCGCGGGTGATCCCGGCCAGGATCGCCGGTTCGCCTTGGTCGCGGCGCTGGTGGGCGGGATCGAACCAGTTCCAGCAGGCGGACGGGTTGGCGCTCGAAGTTTGGGCCGGGTAGGCGACGATGAAGCCGCGCTCCTCGGCCAGACGGTTCATGCCCGTGCCGACCGCAAAGTCGTCCGGGTTTTGGCTGCAGCCGTGCAACATGACGAGCAGCGGGACCGTGCGGCCCTGGGCGCTGCTCGGGACATAGAGCTTGTAGTCTCTCGCGCCAGCGGCCGAGGCGAAACTTCGGGCGAGCCAGGCTGCCCCCTCCGGCGCGGCGATGGGCGGCGCTGGCCGCAGCCCTTGCGCCGGAGGAAGCCCGTGACGAAGGCCCGCGCGTTCGATCCTGCGCAGAACCCTCAGGACCTCGCCGAGCGGACGACGCGTCCGCCCGGAAGGCCGCCGCGGCGCGTTGGCCGCGCTCGCGTTCGCCGCCTGGACGGACTGCGCCAGCGGCGCATCCGACGTCGCGGAAAGCCTTGGCGGCGGCGCCAGCGTCCGCGCAGCCGCGTGCGGCGGATCAGCGACAGGCGCGGCGGGCGCCGGACCGGCGAGCGCGCGCTGGATGACCTTCGTCGCCTCGATCAGATTTTGCCCGCGCGTGAGCTGCAAGGCCTGGCGCATGGCGGCGCCGAAGTCGGTTTTCATGGACTCGATCCTTATCGATGGAAGTTGGAGCCGATCACCGGATGCGATCGGCGAGCGCTGCTTTGAGCTCTTTGCTGGCGTGCAGGGCGCCCAGCACGGTGATCGATTCGATCGTGGCGCGGGCGAGTTCCGACGTGACGTCGTCGTCGATGGCGGCGAGACCGAGCACCTGAATCTTGAGCCGGCGACCCTCGGCCTTCACCGCCTCGAGCTCCTGCCGGCCAAAAGTTCGCAGGCCGAGTTCGAGGGTGTGGCGCACGATCGACTGCTTGACCGCGTCGGTATGCGAGGCGAGCTGGTTGCGGATCGCCGTGCGGATGAAGTCGGTGCGATTGGAATAGAACCCCTCGCGCACCAGGAGATCGATATGGCCGAGATCGACAAATCCGCAATTGATCGTGATCTTCTCGCTGTCGGCCTGCCGCTCTCTGAGCTTGCGAACCTCGCCAACCATGTTCCATCCGCCTGCCATCCATATGGATGGTATATGGCTGGCGAGTGAAGAATAGCAAGGGGTCTCACCGATTTCGGCGGGCCTTTCCAGTCGAACCTCGTCCTGAGTTGGACTTCGGCGGGTTGATCGGCTGCGCACGAAAGCCCCCGCCGCCGCCCATTAGGCGGCCCGAAACGGGCTGACGGCGTCCCGTTACGGCCAGGGCTTTAGCGTTTCTCGGCAAAGATCCTGGTGAACACGCCATTCTTGCCGGGATAGCGCCATCAGGGACATCCTCGGGGGGTCATGATGTCGGACACGGAGATTTGGATTGCGATCTCGTTCGATTATTGCTGTCTTATCAGAATAAACGCGGGCCCGTCCGTGTTAGCGCGATGCATCATAGGGAGAGGCTCATGAGACGCTCAGTGATTGTGGCCATAGCATTGGCTTGCGGCGTCGGCGCCGTATCGGCCGATACCGATCCGATCGCCGAGCGGCGCGCGCTGATGAAGAATGACGGCATTGCGGCGAAAAAGATGTTCGACATGGCGAAGGGCGCCAGTCCATTCGATCTGGCGACGGTGCAAGAATCCTTGAAGACGCTCGCCGCGGGGGCGACGAAAACACCGGCGCTGTTCCCGGATAACAGCAAGACCGGCGGCGGTACGGCGGCCCTGCCGGCAATCTGGCAAAACAAGGCGGACTTCAACGCCCGCTTCGTCAAATTCGCCAAGGATGTCGCCGCCGCCCAGGCCGGGATCGTCGATGAGGCGACGTTCAAGACATTCGCGCCGGCGGTCTTCCAGAATTGCGGCGGCTGCCACGAACTCTACAAGGCCAAAGCCGGCTGAGACTTGAGTTGGGCCGCGCGCGGACGTTGACTGCGCCTGCGCGGACGAAGCCGATCGTGATGATCCTCGCGGCGGTCGTCCTGGCCGGGGCCGCGCTAGCCTGGACGCTGTCCGCGCCCCGGCCGCGCTATTCGGCGGAGGAATGGCAAAAGCTTGGCCTTGCCGGCGACGCGGGCGCCGGCCGGCTGGTCTTTTTCGCCGGCGGCTGCGAGTCCTGCCACAAGTCGCCGGGCCAGGACGACCCCTTGAAGCTGGGCGGCGGGCTCGAACTCAAGACGCCGTTCGGGTCGTTCTATCCGCCGAATATCTCCACCGATCCGGCCGACGGGATCGGCGCCTGGCGCCCCGTCGATATCGCCAACGCGCTCATGTCGGGCGTTTCCCCGGACGGCCGGCACTTTTATCCCGCTTTCCCGTACGCCTCGTATCAGCGGATGACGCCCGAGGACGTCGCCGATCTCGCCGCGTTTCTGCGCACTTTGCCGGCGGTCAAGGGCAAAGCGACGCCGAACAGGCTCACCTTTCCTTTCTCCATCCGCCGCGCCGTGGGTTTGTGGAAGCTGCTCTATTTCGACAATGTCGGCCTTCCTCCCGATCCCTGGCAAAGCGAACAATGGAACCGCGGCCGCTATCTCGTCGAGGGTCCCGGCCACTGCGGCGAATGTCACACCCCGAGGGGCTTCCTGGGTGAGATGGAATTAAACAGGGCGCTCGCGGGCGCGCCATTGCCCGACGGCCACGGCAAGGCGGCGAACCTGAGAGGCGGCGACTTCTTGACTTGGACCCATGCCGACATCGTCGAGGCGCTGACCAGCGGCTTCACGCCTTCGGGCGACGTCCTTGGGGCCGGCATGACTGCCGTTGTGCGGAACCTGGCCGAATTGCCCGAGTTTGACCGCCAGGCGATCGCCGTCTATCTGAAGGGCCTCCCCCCGCTCGGCTCGCCCCCGCCGGCGAAACCTTGAGGCGAAAACCCAACCGATTTGAACTGATGGCGGTCGCAGGGAAGACCCGGCCGATCCGAGCGCGACGGCGTCACGGCGCCGCGCTTTCCGGCGACGCTTCAAATCGTCGATATGTCCGTTCGGGCCTTCCGATGGATAGGGTCGGCCAGGGCTGATCGGACGCGGAGCGACGGATCAGGGGCCGGTCGCGCGCCAAGAGCGCGCCAAGAGAAGGAAGCCTATATGTGCGAGGGGATTTTCAGGCGCTCGTCGCTTGGCGAAACGCGGCTCGAAGGCGGGCGCGTGAAGAGGATGGTTCCGGAGCGTCTATCGACAGGCCCAGGACGAGGTTTGCCTTAGGACGAGGTTGGAGGCGCCGGATATGCCGGAACCCATTCGCCAAACGCGCCAAATGCTGGCGCAGATGACTCCGCGAACTCGACGCCGACGAGGTCGTCTTCTGCACGACGGCCGATGAGGGGTTGGCCGAGAAGGCGCGGCCGACCGCGCTCGGCGCGTTCCGGGAGGCGGAGGGCGTGTCGCTGATCCTGCCGAGCGCTGCGGCTGCAGCGCTGGGCTTCCCGGTTGCGCTGCCGATGCGTCGAATCGAACTGGGCGTGACTTCCGCCCTCGACGGGGTCGGCCTGACGGCGGCGGTCGCCTCGGCGCTGGCGGGCGCCGGCATCCCCTGCAACGTCGTCACGGCCTTCCATCACGACCACGTCTTCGTGCCGTCCGGAATGGCCGCGCGCGCCCTCGCCGTGCTGCAAGCGCTGCAGCAGCAGGCGCAAGCGTGAACGATGAATCCGGAAGTCGGGGCGCTGTAGGCGCTGTCGTTGAGTCAGCCGTCCCAGGGCTCGACCCGGGATCAGCGATCGCGGCCGCCGTTCGCCGCAACGATTTCGGGCAATTGGCCCATGCGAACGGCCGCGTCGGATCGTTGGCCGGAGCGAGGTCGTGGGCGGCCGCCGGCAGGCGGCTTGGACGGCGCCCAGGCGGCGGCGGCTCATTTACGAACGCTAACGGTCGCCTTTCGCGGCTCGCAAGAACGCGCGTAAACACGCAAGTTATTGAAATCATTCGTTTGTTTTCGTCGGAGACTAATCAAATTAAGGCAAAAACATGGCAAAAGACCTCTTCCGGGCCCGTGAGAATCACAATCTTGCGGCTAACGCCTTGATTTCGCACAATCGTACTCAAAAATGAGCCGCGCGCTGCGGTCTGCCGGCCGAGCGGCCCCGCGGCCTACTGCGGGGTCATCGCCACGCCCGCCCCGGCTTCCGCCGGCTGCGGCAGGCTCGCATGCAGTTTCTGCAGCGCGTCGAGCGCAGCCCTGGTCTCGTGGCTCCAGGGCGCGGCGCGGGCGCCGTCTTCGGTCAGCGCCACCGACAGCAGCAGCTGCTCGGAGGCCGCAAGCCGCTCGCCGCCGCGATCGAACATTTCGAGCCAGACCCGTATCCGCTTGTCGTCGTGCTCGATCAGACGGCAAGCGACCGAAAGCGCATCGCCCTCGCGCGCCTCGCGGAAATAGTGCAGCATCATCTTGAGGGTGAACAGGCTCTGGCGAGTCCGCTTGCGGGCCGCGGCGTCGAGTCCGATCCGGTCCATCAGGGCGTCCACCGAGCGGCTGAACACCAGCGCGTAAGCCGCGTCGTTCATATGGCCGTTGTAGTCGATCCAATCGCTGGCGACGGTGGTCGCGTAGACCTCCAGCGGCGCGTGCGTCTTGGCGTGCGGGATCATCGGTGAAATCTCCCTCCCTCGGGGACCTTCTCGAGCCAAGGCCGCGGCGCGGCGGCGGCGGGCCCGGCGAGCTTCAAACTAACCCGCCCGTGTCATTCGTCGGAGTTGTCGCCCTCATCGTCGTCATGATGAGGGTCCCACCCCATCATCGAACCCATGCGATCGCCGCGATGCCCCATCCTCATCATCTCGTGGGAAAGGAAGCCGAACCTCCGCTTCTGCTGGTCGTCCAAGCTGGCGTAGAGCGGCTTGGCGGCGTCCGCGATCCCCTTCAGGGCCGTCCCGGCGGTTGTGAGCCGCGTGGCGATCCGGTCGAGTCGGTCGATCGGTGACACGGCCGGGCCCTCCTTGCCCGCGCCGTCCTCGTCCTCGCCCTCGCCCCTCTTCTCGGCGCGCGCCATCATACCCTGCATGCGTGTCATGCGCATCTGGGCGAAATCGCGCACCGCCGCTTCGAACGGCCCCCACAGCTTCTCCTGATCGGGAGTGAGCTGGAGTCCGGCCTTGAGCCCCGCGAGCCGCGCGTCGAGCATCGCTTCACGATCGTCCATCCAATGCTGCATCCATTTCGGGGCGTCCGGCGCATGGGCCGCGGTGACGCCGCCGGAGGACTGTGCGTTGGCGCAAGAGGCCACAGTCAGGCAGGCCGCAGCGACAAGCGTGGCGAGCGAACTGTGGACGGTCGGGGTCATGATCGTTTCTCCCAAAGGTTTTCGCCAGGGCTTCAGCCCAGCATACCGCGCGACTAGAAACCCGTAGCATGGAAAGTTGATGACGACCGGGCTCGGCCAGAAAAAGAAAGACGCGGCCGAGGGGAGCGGCCGCGTCTTCCGGGGCCGGAGCCAGGGTGGAGCTCCGGAGAACCGAAGCTTGGGGAGGGCTTCGGTCCATTTGCAGACCCAGAATGCGCGGCCAGGGGATGAAATTCAAATGAACTCGCCGTAATGATGCTTTCGGGCTCCGGCCGGCGACGGGAGTGCGCATGACTGACGCGGTGATTGCAAAGCTGTCGAAAACCCTGTCGGCGGACGCGCCGACATTCACCGCCTGGGTCGGCATGAACGAAACCGCTGTGGCTGAGGCGCTGGCGCGCGAAGGGTTCGACGCGGTCATCCTCGACATGCAGCACGGGGCGCTCGACTTCGCCGGCGCCTCGCGCGCCATCCTTGCAGTGGCGCTCGCTGGCCTCCCCGCGATCGTGCGAACGCCGGTCGACGATTTCGCAACCGCAAGCCGGGTCATCGACGCCGGCGCCGCGGGCGTCATCGCGCCAATGATCAACAGCCGCGCCGACGCCGAACGGTTCGCCTCGTTCGCCAAGTTCCCGCCCGTCGGACAACGGTCCTGGGGACCCGGCGCCGCGCTGTCGCTCGCCGGCCTCGAAACCCAAGCCTATCTCGCCTCAGCCAACCGACTCGTCCAGGCGATCGCCATGATCGAGACGCGCGAGGCGCTGGAGGCGCTCGACGACATTCTTGGCGTTGCCGGGATCGACGGGGTATTCGTCGGGCCGGCCGACTTGTCGATTGCGCTGAATACCGGCGCCAGGTGGGATCCACGAGGTGCGCCGGTTCTCGATGCGGCCGCCCAAGTCGTAGCCTGCGCCGGAACCCACGGCAAATACGCCGGCATGTTTTGCTACGACGGCGCCGACGCCGGCGTGATGGCCCGGCTCGGCTTCAAATTGTGCTCGGTGGGGTCGGATGGCGCCTTCTTGCGCGCCTGCGCGAGGGCCGAGATTGCAGCAGCGCGCGGCCAGCCCGCGCCCAGCCCTAGAAAGGATGCGAAAACGTACTAAGTATCAGAAGCTTGAAGAATGACGCGGCGGTCCCTGCGACGGGGGAACAAGGACGCTTTTGTCGTGCAACGGCGGGTGTGAACCGCTAGAATGACGGGAACGGCGAATCGCGGTTTGTCCCGCCTTGCGACCCCACGAAAAGGCTGGTCTATTGAACGACGAAATCAGGGAACTCGCCCGGCGCGCCGATAGCGCGAGCGAGTCGTACGGCGCGGATTCGATCAAGGTGCTGAGAGGCCTGGACGCCGTACGCAAGCGTCCGGGCATGTATATTGGCGACACGGACGATGGCTCCGGCCTGCACCATATGATCTACGAGGTGGTCGACAACGCCGTCGATGAAGCGCTCGCAGGCCACGCGAAGGTCGTCACGGTGACTCTCAATGCCGATGGTTCGTGCACGGTCACCGACGACGGGCGCGGAATTCCGACGGGCATCCACGAGGAGGAGGGTGTGTCCGCGGCCGAGGTCATCATGACCCAGTTGCACGCCGGCGGGAAATTCGACCAGAACTCCTACAAGGTCTCCGGCGGTCTCCATGGCGTCGGCGTCTCAGTCGTCAACGCGTTGTCGACGAAGCTGGTTTTGCGCGTCTGGCGGGACGGCCTCGAGCATTTTGTCGAGTTCGCTCACGGCGACGTGGTCGCGCCGCTCAAGGTCGTCGGCCCCGCGCCCGAGGTTGACGGCAGGCAGAAGCGCGGCAGCGAGGTCACCTTCTGGCCATCGTCCGAAACCTTCACCATGGTCGAGTTCGACTACTCGACCATAGAGCACCGACTACGCGAGCTTGCCTTCCTGAACTCGGGCGTTCACGTCGTCCTCACGGACGCGCGCGCCGCCGAACCCCGGCGCGAGGAGTTGTTCTACGAGGGCGGTCTGGAGGCTTTTGTCCGCTATCTCGACCGCGCCAAGACGCCGCTGATCGAAAAGCCCATCCTGATCCGTGGCGAGCGCGACGGCATCGGGGTCGAAGTCGCGCTGTGGTGGAATGACAGCTACCACGAGAACGTGCTGCCCTTTACAAACAACATCCCTCAGCGTGACGGCGGCACGCACTTGATCGGCCTGCGCAGCGCTCTGACTCGTCAGGTCGTCGGCTACGCCGAAAGCTCCGGCTTGATGAAGAAGGAGAAGGTCGACCTTTCCGGCGACGACTGCCGCGAGGGGTTGACCTGCGTTCTCAGTGTCAAGTGCCCCGATCCGAAATTCTCCTCGCAGACCAAGGACAAGCTCGTGTCCTCGGAGGTCCGGCCGGTCGTCGAGGGGCTGGTCAACGAGCTCCTTCATCAATGGTTCGAGGAGCATCCGGCCGAGGCGCGAGTCATTGTCGGCAAGGTGGTCGAGGCGGCGCAGGCGCGCGAGGCGGCGCGCAAGGCACGCGAACTCACCCGTCGCAAGGGCGCGCTCGATGTAGCGAGCCTGCCGGGAAAGCTCGCCGATTGCCAGGAGCGCGATCCGGCCAAGTCCGAAATTTTCATCGTCGAGGGCGACTCGGCCGGCGGCACCGCCAAGCAGGGCCGCAACCGCGAGTACCAAGCGGTATTGCCGTTGCGCGGCAAGATCCTCAACGTCGAACGGGCGCGCTTCGACAAGATGTTGTCGTCGGAACAGGTTGGAACGCTGATAACCGCGCTCGGCGCCGGCATCGGGCGCGATGACTTCAATGTCGAAAAG
The DNA here is from genome assembly GCA_963816065.1 of uncultured Alphaproteobacteria bacterium. GTDB lineage: Bacteria > Pseudomonadota > Alphaproteobacteria > Rhizobiales > Beijerinckiaceae > Roseiarcus. Next base: position 171,012 of record CAWFJG010000029.1, read on the forward strand.
CTTCGCTACCACAAGATCATCATCATGACCGACGCGGACGTGGACGGCTCGCACATCCGCACGCTCCTCTTGACTTTCTTCTTCCGCCAGATGCGGCAGGTGATCGAGAACGGCTATCTGTTCATCGCCCAGCCGCCCCTCTTCAAGGTCAAGCGCGGCCAGTCCGAGCAATATCTGAAGGATGAGCGCGCGCTCGACGACTATCTGATTGAGGCGGGTCTCGAGGCCGCCTCGGTCAGGCTCGCGAGCGGGGAGGTGCGGGTCGGCGCAGATCTTCGCGCTCTGGTCGAGGAAGCGCGCGCGATGCGGCGGCTGCTGATCGGCCTGCACTCCCGCTACAACCGCGCCGCGGTCGAGCAGGCGGCGCTCGCCGGCGCACTGGGACCGCTGGCCAACGCCGACGATCCCGAGGGCGTCGCGCGCGCCAGCCTACTCGCCGAGCGGATGAACGCCATCGCCGAGGAAACCGAGCGTGGCTGGTCGGGTCGTATCGAGGCGAACGGCTACACCCTCACGCGCGAGGTGCGCGGTGTCCGGCAGGCTGCTATCCTCGACGCTGGCCTCATCGCCTCGGCCGACGCCCGGCGGTTGGCGGAGCACGCTCGGCCTGTGGCCGAGGCCTTCAGTTCGCCAGCTCTGTTCGTCCGCCGCGGCGAGGAGAGTTTGGTCTCGGGTCCCTCTGGCCTGCTCGACGCGGTCAACGCGCAAGGCCGCAAGGGGGTTGCGATTCAACGCTACAAGGGCCTCGGGGAAATGAACAAGGACCAGCTCTGGGAAACGACGCTCGATCGCGAGGCGCGTTCGCTCCTTCAGGTCAAGATCCGCGAGGTTGACGAGGCCGACGACATTTTCGTTAAGCTCATGGGCGATGTGGTCGAACCCCGACGCGAATTCATCCAGGAGAACGCGCTGAGCGTGTCGAACCTAGACGTGTGAATGGGGTGGTGGCCGACGATGAAGAACATGGTGAGGTCGAACCCGAACGGCTGCCACGTCAAGGCGCCCCGGGTCGAGATATTTCACCTGGACTAACGCGGCCCGGTTGATCCTCATCGCCCAAGCGGAATCGCCGGCCCGATGGGTGAACGCTAGCAGCCTGTCGGACTGAGTTATCTGCGATTGAGTTGCGATGTCGTTTTTCGAGTTTGCGGCTTGGATTGATCGCGATCTAAGGCTTGGTGGGTTCGAATTGATGCAGTTGGAGCGGCTGTGTATGTCGATTTTCGGCGCGAGGCGGCTCAAGCCATTCGATAGGCCGGAGCGAGGGTGAACATCCGCTTCAAATTCCAGGCCATGGTCACGAGGCTCCACTCGCCGCGCACGTTTTCGAGCCCGCGCAGCGAGAATTGACGGAATCCGAGCGCGGATTTGATGATGCCAAACACTGGCTCCGGCGTTTGTTTGCGCAGGGCGTAGAGGGCACGCCCGGCGGGCGTCTTCAGCTTGTGGGCCATCGCCTCGACCGGCGTCGGGTCTTTCGGCGCCTCGGGCGCCTTCTCGAACCGCTCGCTCAGCGGCGGATGATGCGGCTGTCGGCCCATCGCGATCACCGGTTCGACGCCGGCCTTCTCGCAGGCGGCCACGTTGCCCGCGCTGAAATATCCTGTGTCCGCCAGCAGATGGTCGACCTTGCCCAAGCCCGTGGGCAACGCCTCGATCTTCTCCAGCATCGGTTCGACCTGGTTCTTGTCGTTGGGCGCCTGGACAACGTCGGTCGCCACCCCCGGGCTCTTCGACCCGGGGGCTGCCCGCCGCCACCGCCGCCTGCGCGTTGTAGCATTGGTCGAAGCCGCCGCCGGCTGCCGGCATGATGCGCGACTCCTCGTCCGTCAGGCTGACCTGATCGGCCGGTAGCGGCCCTTCAACCGGCGGCGCCGGCGGCTTGCCCCTGGGTTTCTTGCCCGTCGCGGCGGTCTTGGCCTCGCGCGCCGCCATTTTGGCTTCGTGCTCCGCCTTCTCGCGAGCGTCCCGCTCCTTGGCCCGCGCCTCGATCGTCGCCCGCGCCTCGGCGATCTTGCGCAGACGCTTCTCGCGCCGCGCCAGTTCGTCGGGGATCGACATCCCGTCGGGAACATCCGACTGGTCCGCCGCCTCGGCCTTGGCCAGCAAATCGGCGACCTCGGCCTTCAGCTGCTCCTCGAGCCTGCCCGCGTACGCATAGGAAAGCGCGCTGTGCCGGCTCGCGTTGGCGTGGATCTTCGTGCCGTCCAGTCCGATCGTGCCCATCTTCAGCACGCCCATCTCGCGCGCCAACTGAAGAACCTCGACGAACAGCTTCTCGATCTCCTTCAAGAACCGCCGCCGAAACGTGGCGATCGTGTCGTGGTCGGGATGATCGTTCGCCGCGATGAACCGGAACGCCACCGAGTCGTAGGTCGCCCGCTCGAGCTTGCGGCTCGAAAATATCCCCGTCGCATAGCCGTAAACCAACAGGCCCAACAACATCCGGGGATGATACGAAGCCGAACCCGAGCCTCGGTAAGCCCCGCTCATCCGGCCCAAGTCGAGACCGTCGATCACCTCGACGACGAACCGCGCCAAGTGCCTCTCCGGAAGCCATTCGTCGACCGAGGGAGGCAACAAGAAACCCGTCTCGCGATCGATCGTCCGAAAATTGCTCATCAAACCCGCCCGCCGCCCCGCGCGAATCAACGCCTGATTCTAGCGCAGCCGCAGGCCCAGCGCTAAGTCCGACAGGCTGCTAGGCTAGTCGCTGCGGTCGGCGTCGGCGGATTTACGCTGCGGCTGGCCGCCTGCGGCGCCGCGTCTTCTGAACGACAAGACTGTGCCGGGCGTCCGACTGCCGGCGGCGATACGCCGTCGTCCCGTGCCTGTCAGCACAAAACGGCCCCAGACCTCGTCCCAACGCACGAGGTTGGCTTGGAGAACGTTCTCTCGCAGGAGCATCGTCATCGGATCGTGCACGCTTGGCGGCGCCACGTCCCCATGCGCTTCCACGCGTTTCAAGGCCTCGATCAGTCTCGCTTCTAGTGCGTCGGTCATTTCTCGATACACATGATACGGATGGACGCCTTGCGCAAGCCCTGGCGGTGCCCGGTTGGTCGCACCCGTAACGCCGGCGGACAGGGAACTCAAGCCGGGGACGACTCATGGACAGCCTGAATTTAGGGACGTCCCCACCGCGAAACGCCAAGTTTCGCATTGTCAATTTGCCCCAGGGAAGCACGCCGCAGCCGTGATGACCTTTCCTGTCGCGAATGGGGCGATCAGCGCAGGAACGACGGACTGGAACGTATAGGCGACCTGCACTTGCGAAAATCCCGACACGCCGTTGCATGAGCCCGAGGTCGATATCGTGATGTTAGCCGCGGGCACCGTCAGCAGCCACTTCTGCGCCTCGTTCTGGATGAAGGACACAGCTATTGACCGGCTGTAGGTTCCATTGGGCGAGCAACCGTTCAGGTTCATGCCGATGCATCGCGCCCCCGCGGTCGCCGTCTCCTGGATCGCCTCGATCGTCCACGTGTACCGTGCGTACTCGACGACGCCGAACATCAAGGCGAGGAACGGCGCCACCACCAGGGCGAACTCGATCGCCGCCGCGCCCCTCTCGCACGACCGTATCGCGCCCGGCGCGCGTTGCGTCGACCCCATTCCCTTGTCGGCGGCGCGCATCACTTGACCTGCACCACGGACGTGGTCGTAAAGGTTTGCGACGGGATCAGGCTTTTCGACCCGAAGATGGACGTGAATTGCGTGGACGCCACGATCGTCACGAACTTGCCCGCAATGCCGCCGCCCGAGCAGGTCGAGCCGCAGGTCATGCTCGACCCCCAACTGCTCACGCCGCCGCCCGACGCCGGAGTCGGGCAATAGCAGAGGTCAGCCGCGCTCGGCGTCCCGCCAGTCGTCAGGGCGCCTGCGGACATCGTTGCAGTCGGCCCGTTATTGACAATCGCGGACGCGTCAGCCGAGTTGGCGGAACTGGCGTTGCTGGCGATACTCGCCAGCGTCTGAGCGAGCCCCGGGCCGGCAGTCGAACTTACGCTCGACGCGTTGATAATTGCGTATTGCTCCGCGACGGACACCGCCGCGTTGAGGGCGAATTTGTCGTAGATGGCTGTGCCGATATCGACCGTCCCGAGCAGCAGCAGCACGAGAACCGGAGCTATCAGCGCGAACTCGACAACAGACGTTCCGCTATCTTCCGCAAGTAGCTCGGTCGACAGGACGATCCTCTGCGGTGGGTCTTGCCCCCGCTTTCGCTTTCCCGACCTGAGGCGAACCGCACACATTGACGTCACGCGCTCCTGCGCATTCGAAACGCCGTTACTGCACCAGCACAGGCGTGCTGCTTGTGCCGGCCCCGGCAACACACTGCGATGCAACTGCCGTGCCCCCGTTCAGCGTGACCTGCGTGCCGACAATTTCGAGGCATTGGCCGGCGCCGCTGCCGATGCTTGCGCCCCCGCTCAAGGCCATGGGACCGTTCGGAAAGTAGAGCGCACCGTTGACCGTGGTCGCGGATGCCCCCTCGGTCAGCGACATTCCGCCCCTCACCGAGGTCGACAGCGGTCCGACGATCGCGACATTCTGATAGGTTCCCGAAGCCGGTGCCGAAACCGACACGTGGTTGAATCCGGCGCCGATGACGAAGACGCTTGTCGAAGGGGCGCTTATGGCCTTTGGCGACGAACCCGTGAGAGCGATCGCAACGTTGGTCCCGGACACGCCGACCGAAACGCTGTTGCACGTCACGTCGCCGCCGCTGCTGGCGCCGGCCCAGAAATTCCCGGCGATCGCATAGAGGCCCGACCCGAGCGTCAGCCCTCCGGCCACCGATACGCTGCCGTTGATGTCGTGGTTTGTCGCGGCCGGGAGGGTGATGCACGCTCCGCCGCTCTGGTACACATCGCCGACCATCTGGAAAACGGAGCTCGAGCCGGTCGCATCGGCAAGGGTCGTTTTCGACCCGCCGCCGACGTTGAGCGCATAGCCATTGCTGGACGCGCCGATCTTATAGCTGTTGGTCGATCCGGCGCCGAATGTGATCGTCTCTCCGCCGCTATTGTAGATGCCCGACGTCAGGACGAAAGTGCTTGGTCCGCCGAACGTCAGGGTCGATCCATTATGGCAGATTGAGTACTTCCCCGACGAGCACGACGGTCCCTGGCCGATGTTGAACGTCCCCGCGCCAAAGGTGGTCGTCGTCCCGCCGTCCGTCACAAGCCCACCCGCCAGGTTGAAGGCGCCCGCCGGAAAGCTCAGCGACGAACCTGCGTTCTCGACAGTTCCGGAAAAGTTGTAGGTCGTTGCGGCGCTCCCAACGTTTTTGAACACAACGCTCATGCCGCCGGGTACCTTCAGCGACCCGAAATTATACGTCCCGCCCGCCGCACAACTCACGGTCCAGGTCGGTGACGACCAACTCGCCGAGCACCCGGTCGGCAAGCTGGGCGCCGGCGTGCTCGACCAGCCGAACGAGGGGTTCGGCCCTCCGTTCGGCGCTGAAGGGATCGTTGGGCCCGTCAAGGTTTCATTGACGACCGCACGTGCGTTGGCGCCGACTATGGCTGTGTTGCCGGCCAGCGGATCCGAAGTCGAAACCTTCTTCATCGTCCCGGTGATGCCGGAACATCCGACCGTCGGCGCCGAGCCATTGTACTGGATGTCCCTCGCCGTCACATATGTGCCGCACGGGACTACGACCGACGCTTGCGAGGCGACCACGCAGTTCGGCGCCGAAACGCGAGTCCCGCCAGACAGGGAGACGCCTGCGCCCGAGGCGTTCAGGGCAAGGATGCAGGGCGGCGTACTCGATGGGATTTCGGCGTAGGAGGTCGAGTGAATTGCAAGGCTACCGCCAAACCCGAGGATCTGCCCGAAGACGATCGGCTCGTCGGTCGCGACCGTGGCTCGAACCGCCTGGTTCGTGGCGGTCCGCGGCGACGTCACGAGGCTCGCCGTCACCGCGGTCGTCGCGACGCCGTTCAGAACCGCGACGTTCTGCGCGGCGGATTGCATGGTCGTCTGGCTGTTGCTCGCGGCGTAGGCAAGCGCGCCCGCGTAGGCCGCCTCGTCGGCGACCCGCTGCATTTCATCCCGGACTAGCAGCCCGTGCCCGAACTCGACGGCAAGGGCGATCACGCCCATCGCGACCGGCAGCGTCACGGCGGCAACGATTGCAATCGCACCCCGCTCGTTCGCAATCCAATTGCTGGAGGACGACGTTAGCGGCGCGACGGCCGCTGATCGGCCGCCCGTCAGAAGCTTCGTCAAACACTTCTTCACGGCCCGCTCCACACTCTTACGCCATCACTAGTAGAGCACGCCCATTAATATGCGTTTAACTCGTACTTCGGAAGTTGACAGAGAATTTCTCCGCCGACTTAAGGGAACAATTTGCCTAAAACTGTTCGGGTGACGCCCAACGATGAAAAAGGCGCAGGTGAAGACGGAACTCGCGCGAGCGCCCACGTCGTTCTGGCAGTCGCCTTGGCTTCGGCGGAGGTCAACCATGAACAGCGGATTCGATATACGCGGGCGGCGGGGCTTTTTGTCCGCGTCAGAGATTCCTTCCCGGCGCACCGCTGCCGCCCGCACCGGCGATGATGCTCGCGTTCAGGCTTTTGATGGCAAGGTCTTCCGAGCGGCAGCAGTCCCCCGGCAGGCGGAATGCCCAATCGAGCGAACGTGATTGCCGGGCGCTGTGTGGAGGTCTGGAGCTCAAGTATCCCCTCATATTCATGTGATGCCGAACGCCTCGGAGAAGGTTGGATTTTGGCATAGGAGTTCTTGATATCGTTCGATGAGTGGCCGCAGGCGTTGTTCTGGCATGTTGGGGATGAGGTCGTAGAGCAGGCAGCCTTGGCGGAACAGGGAATGGACGCGGCGCTTGACGGTGCTGGTTCGGAGTTGACGATCCATTCCGAGGCTCTCGCCGGCTGCGCCCAAAATCGTCAACAGCAGGATGGCGAAGGCGTTCAGGAACAGGAGGCGATCGCGGCGTTGCGGATCGTTGATCCTCAGCGCGCTCATGCCCATTCCGAAGCGCAGGTCCTTGCTGTCGCGAAAGCTGGGTTCGATGGGCCAGCGTTTGGAATAGAGCTTGATGATCTGAGGGGCGGAGAGCGAGCCGTCGCTGGCGGCCAGATGCCAAGCCTCCTTCATGCCGGCCGCCTTGACGCACACGACCGCTCCGACCCTGTGGCGGCCGGCGGTGATTTCCGCGTCGCGCAAGATCCGCGCCCGCCCGCCTTTGCCGACCCAATCGGCGGCGAACCGGGTCTCGCCGTCGGCGGCGCTGACGTGGATGGCGCCGCGAAAGCGAATGACGTATCGGAAGCCCAGGCTCTCCAGGAATTCGAATAACTTGACGTCGCCGAAGCCGCGATCGGCCAGGATCGTCACGGCCACGCCCTCGGGCAGGAGCGCCTTCAGGCGGGTTAGGCACAGGTCCTCGAAATCATTGCGCTGGTTCTTCAATTCGTCCTTGTCGACCGTCAGCCAGAGGAGCGGGGTGGCCCTTCCGTGGCGGGTGATGAGATGCAGCGCGAGCGTGGACTGATTGTCGGCGTCGAAGTCGGTCCAGTCCATCGCCACGGTCCCCGGGCTTTGACCCGGGGATCTCGCGCCGCTCGCCCACGACCTCGCGAACCCACGAACCGAACAACTCCCAGGGGACCACGCCCGCGTTGCTCAACAACCGATCGACCTGTTTGATCGCGGACTTGGCGAACAGTCCACGCGCCTTCGCGAGCGCCTGGCCGATCAACGAAACCGCCAGGCATGCCCCGCTCATCACCCCGAGCGTTCCATTGGCCAAAGACAGCACGCGCTTGGCGTGCAAATCGTCGATGAATACGCGGTTCAAGAATTCATGAACGAAATCAAACCGCTCCTTCGGCGCGCGCATCAATCCCCCAGCCCGCTGATTCCCCATTCAGCCGTGCCAAGAACTCCGAAATTCCGGCGTTCTCGAGTTCCGCAAAAATGAGGGGATTCATGAGGGTCTGGAGGTCTCAAAGGCGCAGGCTTCGGCGAAGGCGTCGGGAGAAACTCTCGACTTCTGTACGAATTTCCCCCAGGAATAATCCGAACAAATGAATTCGGTCCTCGAGCGGGCGACAGATATGGTCTTACGGTCGCCGACAGGCCATGTCATATTATTGCGCATCTTAATCCTTCCGCTGCGCTTGCCCGCGACATTGAAACGTAGGACTTTGGGGCGGAGGAGAGCCGGGAAGATGGCAAAGACTGCCAGTTTGACTGGCTGCGCCGTCGCGGTGGGAATTGTCCTGAATCTCACGATCTCGACGCACGCCGGCACGATCGTGCTCCCGACCTTTGACGTGGTCGCCACGACACCGCTCGGTGGCGGCGAGATTGACGTCGCAAGATATCCAGGCGCCGTCTGGCAGACGGGCGCCCAGGACATCCAGACTTTCAATGATTCCACTATCACCCAAACGCTGGCGCGCCAGGCGCCCGAAGTCACCGTCGGCAACGTGTCGGGCAACGACTTCCAGCCCACCGTCAGCTACCGTGGCTTCGACGCAACACCGGTCACCGGAACGCCGATCGGGCTCGCCGTCTATCAGAATGGCGTACGAATCAATGAGGCGTTCGGCGATACGGTCAATTGGGACCTCATTCCGGAGAATGCGATCGACAAGATGACGATCGTCGCGGGCGACCCGATCTTCGGCCTGAACGCGCTCGGCGGCGCCCTCAGCGTCACGATGAAGAACGGCTTCACCTGGCAAGGCTTCGAGGCCGATCTTCGCGGCGGCTCGTTTTATCGCGCGCAAGAGGAGCTTCAGTTCGGCAAGCAAGTCGGCGACTGGTCAATCTACCTTGCGGGTACAGAGATCAACGACGGCGGCTGGCGCACCGACAGCGCCTCCCAACTCACCAATGTCTATGGCGACGTCGGCTACAGGGCGAACGGGTTCGAGTTGCACCTCCAGCTGACCGCGGGGAACACCCAGTTCGGCGCGGCTTCAACTACGCCGATCCAGGAGTTGCAGAGCAATTGGGGCAGCGTCTACACCGTGCCTCAGATAACCGAGAACAAGATGGGCATGCTCGCCTGGACTGGAAACTACGCCTATTCGAACACGCTGAGTTTCCAAGGCGGGCTCTATTTCCGCGCCTTCAACCAGGCCCACGTCGACGGCAACTCGACGAACGTCAGCGCTTGCGCTCCTTTCTCCTGCCTGAACGGGAATCCCGTTCACGACGTCACCGGCGCCGTCATCCCCGACATATCGCAGAACGGTACGTTCGACCTCGGCGAAATCGATCGATCCTGGACCCAGTCGCGATCGGTCGGCGGAGCGCGCAGGCGGTCGACACCGACAAGGTTTACGGGCGCAACAATACCTTCACCGTGGGCGGATCGCTCGACTACGGTTGGACGAATTACACCGGCAACAGCCAGCTCGCCATCGTCCCCGGATTCGTCGACAACTCTCTGCCGGTGATCGGCTTCCCCTACATCATCGCCGAGCCCGGCAGTTTTTTGAGCCCGGTCGCGGCAAGGGCGAACAACACCTATGTCGGCCTCTACGCGCTCGACACGTTCAACGCGACGGACCGGCTCGCGCTGACCGGGGGCGCCCGCTTCAACTTCGCGGGAATCAGTCTCTCCGGCGAAAGCGGCGCTTTCACCAACGGCTACTCGACCTTCTTCCACGTCAATCCGACCGTCGGCCTTACCTACAAGATCACGTCCGACGTCAATTTCTATGCGGGCTATGCCATGTCGAACCGCGCGCCGACCCCGCTCGAGCTCGGTTGCGCCGACCCGAACAACCCTTGCATCATCGACAACTTTCTGAGTTCAGATCCGGCCCTCAAGCAGGTCATCGGCAATACGTTCGAATTGGGATTCCGCGGGCAGAACACGCTGGGACAGTGGGGCATGGTGCATTGGTCGGCGGGTCTGTTCCGGACAACGCTCACAGACGACATTCTGCCCGTTCAAAGTCAATATAACGGCTTTGGCTATTACACCAACGTCGGGACGACCTTGCGCCAGGGCGTGGAGCTCAACGCCCAGTGTAACGGCGACCGCTGGTCCGCCTACGCCAACTACACCTATATCGACGCCGTCTATCTCACGACTTTCATGGAGCCGTCGCCGTTCAATCCCGCTGCCGACGACACCGGCCTTATCCCGATCACCAACGGCACGCCGATCGCCGGCATTCCGAGGAACACCGTCAAGGTCGGCTTCGACTTCGATGTGACGCCGAACTGGAAGATCGGTGGGGACGTGGTCGCGGCCTCGGGCCAGGTGATCTCCGGCGACCAGAACGGCGTCTTTCCGCCATTGCCCGGCTATGCGATCTTTGACGTGCATACGTCCTACCAGATCGGCAAGCAATTGCAGGTCTATGGCCTCATTCAGAACATTTTCGATCAGCGATATTACACGTCCGGCGGCTTGTACGACACGACGTCGTTGCCTAACGCGGCGCCGTTCCTTACGGATGCGCGCAGCTTCGGGCCAGGCAAGCCTTTCGCCATCTACGCCGGTTTGAAATACACGTTGTAAGGCGCGCCTGGAACGGTGGGACGGCCAGATAAGGCCGCAGACGGGGCGTATGGATGAGGTGTGACGAGCCGTCGCCGCGATCGTTGCGGCGCCGGCGAAACGGTTTCGCCGCCACTATCGGCGCGAAGTCCAAGGCGCGACCGATGACGCGCCCCGGGAGCAAGGAACAAGGACGCAATGCAGGTTTTGGACCTTTCCCCGGTTGGGCTGTTCTTGTCGGCGGGCCTCGTCGGCAAGGCGGTGATGGCGGCGCTATTCCTCGCCTCGCTATGGTGCTGGGTGCTGATCGCGGAAGGGATCGTCGCCGTCGTGCGTATGCGCCGCGCCCTGCGGGCTGCGCGCGCGGGCGCCGAGACCGCGAAGTCGCTCGCCGGAGTCCTCACCGCGGGTGAAGCGGAGGCGCATCGGCGCATTCCCGGAGAGACGGTGAGCGAGGTCCGGGCGCGCATCGCCGACGCCATGGCGCGGGCGGCCCGCGAGCTTCTCACCCGCGCCGAGGGCGGCCTGCCCAATCTCGCCGTGATTTCGTCCGTCGCCCCGTTCGTCGGCCTGTTCGGCACGGTCTGGGGCATTATGGCGAGCTTCGCCGCAATTTCTCAGGCCAACGACACCAGCCTCGCCACCGTCGCCCCGGGCATCGCGGAGTTGCTTGCGGCCACGGCTTACGGGCTCGCAGCGGCGATCCCGGCGTCGATCGGTTACAACCGCATCGGCGCCGCCTTCGCCCGCCTCGGCCAGGACATGGCGTCGTTCGTCGAGGAGCGCGCGATCGGCCTGATCTCCCGCCCGGCCGAAGTGGCGCGCGAGGCGAGCCAGCGCCGCCGCGGCGAGGCCCCCTGATGGCAATGAAGCCGCGCAAGATCGGCGAGGGCCTCTACCAGCCGCTGGCCGACATCAACGTCACGCCGCTCGTCGACGTGATGCTGGTGCTGCTGATCATCTTCATGGTGACGGCGCCGATGCTGGCGGCCGGGCTCAAGGTCAACCTGCCGGGCGCGAAGACGGCCCACCCGCTCGAATCCAAGGACCCGGTGATCGTCGCCGTGGCCAAGGACGGCGCCGTGTCGGTCGGCAGAGACAACGTATCGCGCGATGATCTGGTCGCCGCCGTCAAGGCACGACTTGCCGATTCCAACGGCATTGTGCAACTGCGCGGCGACAGGGATGCCTCTTACGGCGATGTCGTGTCGGTCATGGACGACCTCGCCGCGGCGGGCATGAACCACCTTGCCATCGTGGCGAGCGGGCGGCGCGCTGCTTCCGTCCCGGCGGAGCCGGTGTCAAAGCCATGACGGACATTGCGCTTGGCGCGCGCGCGTTCGATCCGCCGAAGTTTCGGCCGTCATGGCTGCGGCCGGCGGTCGCCGCCGCGGTCGTTGCGCTGCACGCCGCCGCGCTTTTGGCTCTCCCTCGCTTCGCGCCGGAACCGCCAACTCCGCCCGAGGATATAGTGCTCGACGTTGAACCCGCGCCGGCGACGCCCGAGACGCCGCCGCAACCCAGACCGGCGAACGAGCCGCAGGCGGAAACCAAACCGCCGCCCGAGGCAGCGCCGGCTCCATCCCCTCAGGATGTGGCGCCGTCGCCTGTGGAGGCGCCTCCGCTCCCGGTTGTGGCGACGCCGCCCGCCGGGACGCCCCCGCCCGAGCCTGCGCCTCCGCCTCCGGTTGTGGAGACCGCGCCGCCCGAGCCTGCACCCCTGCCGCCGGCCGCCGAGACGCCCCCGCCCGAACCCGCGCCGCCGATCGAGAAGCCGGCCCCTCCGCCGGCGCCGGTCGAGCTTCAGCCGACGAAGCCACCGCCTCGCGTTCAGCCGCCGAAGGCCGTCGAAGCCAAACCCGAACGGCCAAAGCCTCGGCCGGCGCGGTCGCAACGCGCCGAGGCGGCCGCGCTTGAGCGCGCGCGTCCGGCAGCTGGGTTGCCCCATCCTGCCGGCGCCGCCTCGGAGGCGGCCTATGTTTCGGCGATGGCCGCCGCGATCCGCAGCCGACTCTTCTATCCGCCGGCGGCGCGGGCCCGCGGCGCAAGGGGCGTCGTCGGCGTGGCCTTCACCATCGGGCCGTCCGGCGCCCTGGCGTCCTTCTCGATCACCCGCTCGTCCGGCGATGAGATCCTGGACGCCGCGGCGGGCGCGCTGGTCCATTCGGCCCATTTCGCGCCGCCGCCTGGCGGCTCAGCGCATGTCTCCACGAGCTTCAACTATGATCCCCGCTGACGCCCCGTCCCTCAGGGCGCTCGTCCTCGGTTCGGGCGGCGGCGGCGGCGTGCCGCAGTGGAACTGCAACTGCCGCGTCTGCCGTCTTGCCTGGGACGGCGATCCGCGCGTGACGCCGCGCACCCAATCGAGCCTCGCGGTCAGCGCCGACGGCGAGCGCTGGCTGCTGCTCAACGCCTCGATCGATCTGCGCCAGCAGATCCTCGCGACGCCGGCGATGCAGCCGAGGGGCGAGGGACGGCATTCGCCGATCGCCGCCGTGCTGCTTACCAATACCGACGTCGATCACGCGGCGGGACTGCTCGCCTTGCGCGAGCGCCAGCCTTTTGCGATCTGGGGCACGCGCGCGACGCTCGACACGATCGGCGCCAACCGGATTTTCGACGTCGTCGGCGCCGACCTCGTTCCCCGGCGCGCCGTAGGTCTCGGCGAGCCGTTCGAGCCGCTGCCGGGCCTCGCCCTCGAACTCTTCCCAGTCCCCGGAAAGGTTCCGCTCTGGCTGGAGGAGGGCGAGGTGAAGACCGACGCGATCGGCGAGGGGACGGTCGGCGTGGCGGTCGAGGCCGGCGGGCGAAGGCTCGTCTATGCGCCCGGCTGCGCCCACGTCACCGACGACTTGCACAAGCGCATCGCGAGCGCGCACGCACTCTTCTTCGATGGCACGCTTTTCACCGACGACGAGATGATCGTGAATGGCCTGGGCGACAAGACCAGCCGCCGCATGGGCCATATCCCGATCACAGGTTCCGGAGGAACGCTTGAAGGGCTCGCCCGCCACCGCCATGTGCGCCGCATCCTCATCCACATCAACAATTCCAACCCGATCCTGATCGAAGGATCTCCCGAACAAGCAACGATTAAGGCGGCCGGCTGGGAGGTCGCCTACGACGGATTGGAGGTGACCCCATGAACAAGCATGTCTTGTCCGAAGCCCTGGCTCCCGATGCGCTAGAGGCCGCGCTGCGTGCAGTCGGCCCCGAGCGCTACCACGATCTTCACCCGTTCCATGACCTGTTGCACGGCGGCAAGCTCAACAAGGGGCAGGTGCAGGCCTGGGCGCTGAACCGCTACGTCTATCAGGCGGCGATCCCGCGCAAGGACGCTTCCCTCATCGGCCGCTGCGACGACCGGGAGCTGCGCCGCGAATGGCTGCATCGGATCGCCGACCACGACGGGTTCGGCGAGGACAACGGCGGCATCGAGCGCTGGCTCGCCCTGACCGACGGGCTCGGGCTCGATCGCGACTACGTCGTGAGCCAGGAGGGCGCGCTGCCGGCGACCAGGTTCGCGGTCGAGGCGTACGTCCATTTCGTGCGCGAAAAGCCGCTGATCGAGGCTGTCGCCTCATGCCTCACGGAGCTGTTCGCGCCGTCGATCCATCGGCAGCGGATCGCCGGCATGCTGGCGAATTACGACTTCATCGACGAGAAGGTGGTCGCCTATTTCCGCCGCCGGCTGGACCAGGCGCCGAAGGACGCCGACTTCGCCCTCGACTACGTCAAGCGCAACGCCCGCACGGTCGTCGAGCAGAAGGGCGTGCTCGCGGCGCTCAGGTTCAAGACCGATGTGCTGTGGGCGCAACTCGACGCGCTGCACCATGCCTATGTCTGCGGCGCCATCCCGCCCGGCGCCTTCCGGCCGGATTGATCCGATGGAGATGTCAGCCAAGCCGCGATTGCCGCGTGGGGTCAAGCTCCGTCATGACGACGTCCGCCAGCGCTGGACGCTGCTTGCGCCGGAGCGGATCTTCGAGGTCGACGGAACGGCTGCGGCGGTGCTGCAACTCTGCGACGGAGAGCGTGACCTGGCCGCCATCGTCGCCGAACTGGCCGCCCGCTACAACGCGCCGGCGGCCGTCATCGAGAAGGACGTCGTCACCATGCTCGGCGACCTCAAGGCTAAGAGAGTGCTGGACACATGACCGCACTAGCGCTGCCGATCGGCATCCTCGTCGAGCTGACGCATCGTTGCCCGCTCGGTTGCCCGCACTGCTCGAATCCCATGGCGCTCGAGCGTCCGGCCGCCGAGCTCGATACGGAAACCTGGAAACGCGTGTTCAGCGAGGCGGCCGCGCTCGGCGCGCTGCATGTCCACCTTTCAGGCGGCGAGCCGACCGCGCGGCGAGACATCGTCGAGCTCACGCGGCATGCCGCGCAATCCGGGCTCTACACCAACCTCATCACCTCGGGCGTCGGGGTCGGCGCAAGCCTGTGGGAAGGGCTGGTCGAGGCGGGTCTCGATCATGCGCAGCTGTCGTTCCAGGGCGCCGACGAGGCGACCAACGACCGCCTTGGCCATTACAGCGGGGCCTGGGCGAAGAAACGCGCCTTCGCCGCGATGGTCACCCGCGCCGGCCTGCCCTTGACGGTGAACGCGGTCGTCAGCCGCCCGAATCTGCATCAGGTCGGCGGCTTCATCGAGCTCGCCCTGGAACTCGGCGCACGGCGCCTCGAAGTGGCGCACACGCAGTACTACGGCTGGGCGCTCGCGAACCGCGCCGCCCTGATGCCGCCGCGCAAGGAGACCGAAGAGGCGATCCGACTGGTCCAGGCGGCGCGCGCGAGGCTGGCGGGCCGGCTGGTCATCGACATGGTCGTGCCCGACTATTACGCGCGCTATCCGAAGCCCTGCGCGGGCGGATGGGGGCGGCTCGCGATCAACGTCTCGCCGTCCGGCAAGGTCCTGCCCTGCCACGCGGCGGAGACGATCCCGGGCCTCGAGTTCTGGAACGTGCGCGACCGGTCGCTCGCCGACATCTGGCGCTCGAATCCGGCCTTCAACGCCTTTCGCGGGACGGACTGGATGCGCGAGCCGTGCCGGTCCTGCGAGCGCCGGGAGATCGACTGGGGCGGCTGCCGCTGTCAGGCGCTGGCGCTCGCCGGGGACCCGGCGGCGACCGACCCGGCCTGCTCGAAGTCGCCCCACCATGCGCGCATCGAGGCGATGGCGGAAGCCGAAGCGGAAGCGGACGCCGGCGCGATCCGCTGGCGCTCGTACAAGGAGGCGGCGCTATAGACGCGCCCGCCTCGGCGCGGCGCGAGGCGCTTGGACCATGCGCTCCCCGGAGTGGATTCGGCTCTCGGCTCCAAGACCGCCGATTTCCGGCCAGACCTCAATAAAATCAATAGGATGCGACCTGAATCGGGCTCCGATACGACGAGCAAGTCAATGATTTCAATGAGTTACGGCGAGGTTGCGGTTCGCACGTTCGCACGCGCCCGCTCAAGCCGGGCCGCCTGACGATGCCCTCAGCCTGAGCCTATCGAAGGATGATCCGGTGGCCGGGGCCGTTGGCGCCGCGACGAATTCTGGCGCATCCTGGCGGGAGCACGCCAATGTGGATTTTCCCCCAGGATTAAGTCGGCGCCGCGAAGCTTTGCGGGCGCTGGCTAAACCAAGGCCGGCTGCGGGCCTGGGGCGGTCGACCGGCGTGACTGCATGCGTTGGCGCGGCTCCCACGGGATTTCTTCCCGAGTTCCGGCAAATAGCTTCCCAATTGGATGCGGATCCGCAATATGGCGCCTTAGCACTAATGACGGCCTTCGAATGGCCTGATAGTCTCGCTATCGCTAAGGGGGGTAAAGACCCTTCGTTTGGAAACGTGCCTTAGGAGAGAGCCCATGAGCTGGACTGCCCCGATTGTTGTCGAAATCTGCGCCGGTCTCGAAGTGACCGCCTACGTCAGCGCCGAGATGTGATCGGTCGCGGTTTCGCCGACCGCCAAAGAATGCCGCTCCTTCGTCGCACGGCTCGCTCGCTTTCCGCGCGGCGCCGGTAGCGGTGTTTTGAAGAGACGCGAAACCATTGATGCGCGCGGCGCCGGCCCGGAAGGCTCGGCGCCGTTCTCGTCTCCGGCAACGTCCCGATGACCCCCGTAGGTCACTTCCCGCAGTCGGTGAGATCCTTGTCCTCGATCGCGAACGCCTTGCCGACTTCGATCTCGACGTTCCTCGCCAGACACGATCGTCCGTCGGCGAATTTGACCCGCGCGACATATGCGCCGCTGACGACGCCCGTCACCTTGACCCGCTCGTCGTGGTCGACGGCCTTGTCCGGGTCGTTGAGGCACTGGTTCGGGCCGAAGGCGTTGGTGGCGACCGGCGCCAGTTCGAGCGACGTCACGGTCGACGTCGTCAAGTTCCAGAAGCGAGTATCTTTCGCCATCGCCGGCTCGGCGAGCGCGAGCGCTGCGATCGCGACAACGATTTTGAGACTCATGCGGGGTTCCTTGTGGTTTCCCACGACGCATCATGGCGTTCGACGCCGCCCCGCGCAATGGCGCTTCCTGCACGCGGCCGGACGCCAAATTCAAGACGTTGGTGCGACCCCCGGCCTTGATCCTCCCACACAAGGCTACGGCTATTCGCACATCTCAAAACGGAGCGCGGACCCCTTCTCCAGCCTTGCTGGGGAAGGTGGCGCGAAGGCTCGAGACCCGAAGACAGATCGACTGGTGTGAATGCCATAGCCCACGAAGAGCGGAGGGAAGCGTCTTCTCCGCATCGCCGGGCGATTGCCCTGCTGCAGGGCGCCTTCGTCCTCCTGGCGCTGATCGGGATCGCCGCGCCTGCCCTCGCCGATCCGCTCGCCGTCAAGGTCGGCGTCATCCGACAGACCCATACCCGCGATACGATTTCGATCCTCGACATCCCCGCCGCCGACGATTTCGTCGCCGGGGCGAAGCTGGCGATGGCCGACGACAATTCGACCGGACAATTTCTCAACCAATCGTTCTCGATCGAAGACATAAAGCTCGCCCCGGGCGCGGATCCGGCCGCGGCGGCGAAAAGCCTTCTCGACGCCGGCGTCGGTTTCCTGATCGTCGATTTGTCGGCGGACGCGCTCTTGAAAGTCGCCGACCTCGCCCGCGATAAGCAGGCGTTGGTGTTCAACGCCGGCGCGCCCGACGAACGGCTGCGCGAGGAGGACTGTCGCGCCAACGTCATCCATGTCGCGCCGTCGCGCGCCCAGCTCGCCGACGCGCTCGCCGAGTATCTGATCTGGAAACAGTGGCGGAAATGGCTGCTCGTCGTCGGCTCCCATCCCGACGACATCGCGCTCGGCGCGGCCTACGAACGCGCGGCGAAGAAGTTCGGCGCCAAGATCGTCGAAAAGCGGACGTTCGAGGATACCGGCGGCGGACGGCGCTCCAATTCCGGTGTCGTGCAGACACAACGCCAAATGCCCGTCTTCACTCAGAAGGCGCCGGACTACGACGTGCTGATCGCCGCTGACGAGAATCAGGTTTTCGCCGGCTATCTGCCTTACCGGACCTGGGACCCGCGTCCGGTGATGGGGTCCGGCGGACTTGTCCCGACGAGTTGGGACGCCTCGCATGAGCTGTGGGGAGCGGCGCAATTGCAGAACCAATTCCAGCGCATGGCCCATCGCGGCATGAATGCGCGCGACAACCAGGCCTGGCTGGCGATGCGGATGATCGGCGACGCCGTCAACCGGACGAAGTCAGCCGATCCGAAGGCGGCGCGCGAGCTGATGCTGTCGCCGAATTTCGAGGTCGCAGACTTCAAGGGCGTCAGGCTGACGCTGAGACCCTGGAACCTTCAGCTCCGCCAGCCGATCCTGCTCACCGACGGACGCGGCACCGTCAGCGTCTCGCCTCAGGAAGGCTTCCTCCATCAGGTGTCGGAGCTCGATACGCTCGGCCTCGACCAGCCGGAGACCAAATGCAAGCTCAACTAGAGCGTTCCCGTGATTGCGAGGAGCGCAGCGGCAAATCGATCCAGAGGAGCGTAGGGCGACCTGCGGCGCCTGGATTGCTTCCCCCGGGCTCTTCGACCCGGGGGTCGCTCGCAATGACGGCAGTGGTCTGAGGCTGGCCGGCGTGCTCTGTCCGACGAATTCGGCGGCTCTGGCCGCCCTCGCAAACACGGATTTCGTCACCGTCGTCGACAGCGCCGCGCTGGACGCCTCGAACTCGATCCGCGTCGGTTCCAATGTGTGGGCCGTGGCGATCGCGAAGCCATGAACGTCAGCGTTCCCTCCGGCGTTGCGACGGCGTCGCCTGCGGCGCTCTCGGTCGAGCATGTCTCGCACGCCTACGGCGCGCGCAAGGCGCTCGACGACGTGAGCGTGTCGGTCCTGCCTGCGACGTTCGCAGTTCTGCTCGGCCTCAACGGGGCGGGCAAGAGCACGCTCTTTTCCATCGTCACCCATCTCTACGCCGCCCAGGCGGGCGCCGTTCGCATCTTCGGCCACGACGTGGCGCGCCAGAGCGGCGCGGCGCTTGCCGAGCTCGGCGTCGTGTTCCAGAGCCGCACGCTCGATCCCGACCTCAGCGTCGAGCAGAACATGCTCTATCAGGGCGCCCTGCAGGGCATCGGACCGCGTGAGGCGCGCGCCCGCGCCCGCGACCTCGTCGGCCGGATGGGGCTCGCCGACCGGCTGAAAGACCGCGTCCGCCAGCTCTCGGGCGGCCAGGCGCGGCGGGTCGAGATCGCCCGCGCGCTGTTGCACGCGCCCCGCCTGGTGCTGCTCGACGAGCCGACCGCGGGGCTCGACATCAAGGCGCGGGCCGACATTCTGGCGCTGACCCGCCGCCTCGTGACCGAGGACGGCGTCGGCGTCTTGTGGACCACGCATCTGGTCGACGAGATCCGGCCGCGACGACCAGGTCGTCGTGCTGCACAAGGGCCGGGTGCTCGCCAACGATCGGGCGCGCCGCAATCATCGCCGCAGCCGGCGCCGACTCGATCGGCGCCGCCTTCACCAAACTGACCGGCGGCGCCGGCGAGGAGGACGCATGAGCGCGGTCGCCGGCGGCGCGCGCCGGCCGTTCGGCCTCGCCGCCTATTGGGTCTGCCTTCAGGGGATCGTCTGGCGCGAGAGCCTGCGTTTCCTGCATCAGCGCGAGCGGTTCGTCTCGGCGCTGGTGCAGACCTTTGGTGTGGTTGTTCATCTTCGCGGCGGGCTTCCGACAGGTCCTCGGCATCTCGATCATTCCGCCCTACGAGACCTACGTCCTCTACGACGTCTACATCACGCCGGGCCTGATCGCGATGATCCAGCTGTTCAACGGCATGCAGTCGTCGCTGTCGATGGTCTACGACCGCGAGATGGGCTCGATGCGCATGCTGCTCGTCAGCCCCGCGCCGCGCTGGTTCCTGCTGACCTCGAAGCTGCTCGCGGGCGTCGCGGTGTCGATCCTCCAGGTCTACGCCTATCTGGTGATCGCCTATTTCTGGGAGATCGAGCCGCCGACGTGGTGGGGCTATCTCACGATCCTGCCGGCGCTCGTGCTGTCGGGCCTGATGCTGGGGGCGCTCGGCATGGTGCTGTCGTCGCTGATCAAGCAGCTCGAGAATTTCGCCGGCGTGATGAACTTCGTGATCTTCCCGATGTTCTTCGCCTCCTCCGCGCTCTATCCGCTGTGGCGGGTGCAGGAAGGAAGCCCGTGGCTCGCCACGGTCTGCGGGCTGAACCCGTTCACCTACGCGGTCGAGCTCATTCGCTTCGCTTTCTGGGGGAAGTTCGATCCCATGGCGTTCTCGGTGGTGCTCGGCTGCATGATCGTCTTCCTCGCGGTGGCGGTCGTGGCCTACGATCCGTCGCGTGGCATGCTGATGCGGCGCGGCGGATGAGAGGAGGCGCGAATTCGATCGGTCTCGGTTGAGGCGCGCCGCAGGGGCACTGCAACCGTCGCCGTCGTCGCGTCGCTCGTCGGGGCGACCGCGCTGTTCGCCTCGACCGCCGACGACGCTGCGCATCGCGCGTGCAGAAGACCGGCACCGTCGCCTGGGAGGTCGCGGCGATCAAGGCGCTCGGCCTCGACAAGGCGGACGACCTCGACATCCAGACGACCGAGCTCGCCACCACCGAAGCCGGCAAGATCGCCCTTCAAGGCGGGGAGGCCGACCTGATCGTCTCCGACTGGCTGTGGGTGGCGCGCGAACGCTCGCTCGGCGACAGGCTCCTGTTCACGCCCTATTCGACTGCGCTCGGCGCGATCATGACGGCGAAGGACTCGCCCGATCGCACCGCTCGCCGATCTCGCCGGCCGTCGCTCGGCGTCGCCGGCGGCCCGCTCGACAAGAGCTGGCTGTTGGTCCAGGCGGCCGCGCTGCAAGCAGGGTCTGGACCTCGCCAAGGCCGCCCGCCCGGCCTATGGCGCGCCGCCGCTGATCGCCGAGAAGCTCACGAGCGGCGAACTCGACGCCGCGCTCGAATTCTGGAACTTCAGCGTCGGTCTCGAGGCGCGCGGCTTCCGCCGCGGCGATCGACATGGCCGAGGTCGAGAAGGCGCTCGGCGCGAGCGGCCCGGTGGCGATGACCGGCTACGTCTTCACGGAAGCCTTCGCCAGGGAGCACGGCGACGCGCTGCGGCGTTTCCTGGCCGCGGCGGCCAAGGCGCGGGCGGCGCTGGCGAGCGAGCCGTCGCTGTGGGCGCCCATCAAGGCGCGTATGCATCTGACCGACGACGCCGCGCTCGCAACCTACCGCGAGCGCTATGCCGAGGGCGTGCCGAAACGTTCGGTCGCCGAGGAGGCTGAGGACGCCAAGGCGCTCTATCGCGCGATCGTCGCCGTCGGCGGGGCGCGACCTGGTCGGCGGCGCTACGGAGCTCGATCCCTGCCTGCTTCTTCGATCCGAGCGCGGCGAGGTGAGGCTTGGCCGTGCGGCTCCTCTCGCTCGGCGCGCTGATCGCGCTCTGGACCGTCGCCGCCCATTTCGGCGACCCGCGCCGTCTGCCGGGACCGGCAGCGGTTTTCGCCGCCATGGAGAAGGCGGCGGCTTCGGGCGAATTGTTCGCCGCAATGGCGATCACGATGGCGCGGGTGGCCGCGGCCTTCACCCTCGCCATGGCGCTCGGATCCGCGCTGGGCTACGCGATGGGTCGGCGCGCCGCTCGTCGACCGCCTTGCCGATCCGTGGATCGTCGTGCTCCTCAACCTGCCGGCGCTGGTGATCATCGTGCTGCTCTACATCTGGGTCGGCCTCAACGAGACGGCGGCGATCGCCGCGGTGGCGCTGAACAAGCTGCCGAACGCCGCCGTGACCATCCGCGAAGGCGCGCGCGCCCTCGATCCCGCCCTCGACGAGATGGCGCGCGTCTTCGCCTTCGGCCCGTGGAAGCGCCTGCGCCACGTCGTCCTGCCGCAACTCGCGCCCTATGTCGCCGCCGCGACGCGCTCCGGCCTGTCGCTGGTGTGGAAGATCGTGCTGGTCGTCGAGCTGCTCGGCCGGCCGAACGGCGTCGGCTTCGAGATCAACGAAGCCTTCCAGCTTTTCGACGTCGCCTTGCTGCTCGCCTACGCCTTGCCGTTCACGGCGGCGATGCTGATCGTCGAAGCCCTCGTGGTTCAGCCCTTTGAACGCCATGTCTCCCGCTGGCGGCCCCGGCCCGCTTGACGTTCGCATCGCGCTGAAGCGCGTCGCGAACGCCGCGGGGCGGAGGTCGAGATCCTCGCCAATCTCGCCTTCCGGCTCGACGCGGGCGAGGTCGGCGCGCTGCTCGGGCCGTCCGGCTGCGGCAAGTCGACGTGCATGCGAATCGTCGCCGGCCTCGACGACGCACTTCGACGGCGCGGTCGAGCGGCCGGCGGGACCGCTCGCCATCGTCTTTCAGGAGCCTCGACTGCTGCCGTGGCGCAGCGTCGAGGACAACATCCGGCTCGCGGCGCCCCATATCGAGCGCCGCAGAGCTCGCAGCGCTCCTGAAGCCGCTCGGACTTTCCGACCATCGCGCGCATTATCCCGGCGAACTGTCGCTCGGGCTTGCGCGGCGGGTCGCGCTGCGCGCGCGCTTTCGCCGTCCGCCCGTCGCTGCTCCTGCTCGACGAGCCGTTTGTCTCGCTCGACGCGCCGCTCGCGCTCGCCCTGCAGGGCGAACTCGCCGCGCTCGTCGCCGAGCACGCGACTGACGACATTGCTCGTCACCCACGACGTCGGCGAGGCGATCCGGCTCGCCGACCGCATCTTCGTCCTGTCCTCCCGCCCGGCGCGGGTGATCGGCGAGATCCGGGTCGAGCGTCCCCGTGCAAGCATGAGCGCCGACGAAGTCCGAACGATCGAGGCCCGCGTTCAGGAGTTGCGAACCTTGTCTTGACCACAGTAGCGTTTCAATCAGCCAGGAGCAGCGATCGTGAGCGTGGTCATCGGTTGGGACATCGGCGGCGCGCACCTCAAGGCGGCGAGAGTCGAGCGCGGACGGGTCGAGGCGACGGCTCAGGCTGCGACGCCGCTGTGGCTCGGTCTCGAATCGCTGCATTCCGCGTTCGATCGGCTGAAACAGCAACTCGGCGACGCCGACGCGCACGCGCTGACGATGACCGGCGAATTGTGCGACGCCTTCGCGTCGCGGCGCGAAGGCGTCGCGGGCCTCGCGGCGATCGCCGTCCGACATCTCGCGCCGGCGTCCGCGCGGTTCTATGCCGGGGCGGCGGGATTCGTCGGATCGGACGAGGTGGACAACCATGCCGCCGAGATCGCTTCGGCGAACTGGCGCGCCAGCGCGGAACTGGTGGCGTTGCGGCTCCCCGAAGCCTTGCTGATCGACATCGGCTCGACCACCGCCGATCTCATCCCCGTGGTTGCGGGAAAGGTCGCGGCTGTCGGCGCCGACGACGCTCAGCGCCTCGCCGCCGGCGAGCTCGTCTACGGCGGCATGACCCGCAGTTTCGTCATGGCGATGGCGTCGCGGGCGCCGTTTCGCGGCGTCTGGACTCCGCTGATGAACGAGTATTTCGCCAGCAGCGCCGATGTGTATCGCGTCCTCGGCGTTCTTCCGGACGGGGCCGACATGATGTCGACGGCCGACGGCCGGGAAAAGACGACCGGCGCCTCATGCGCGCGACTCGCGCGCATGATCGGTCGCGAGGCGGACGAAGCCGACGTCTCGGAATGGCGCGCCCTCGCCGGCTGGTTTGCGGAGGCGCAGACGCGCGACCTTTGCGACGCCGCTTGGCTGCGGCTCTCCCGAGGCGACCTTGCCGCCGACGCGCCGGTCGTCGCGGCGGGGATCGGCGAACCGATCGCGGCGGAAGTCGCCCGCCGGCTGGCGCGCCCCTGGCGAACGTTCGCCGCCCTGATCGGCGCGCCCGCCGATGCGTCGCGCTGCGCGCCGGCAGCGGCGGTCGCGCTGCTTGCCGCCGCCCGGCTTGACGCGCGCGCCTGAACGGCGCGCGGCCGAGTCCGAACGCGCGCGCTTGTGCTATCTTGCCGGAAAAGGGGGCGACAGGAGAGAGACATGCATCGATGGCGTTCGGCAATGGTCCTGACGGCCCTGACGGTTGGCGACATCGGCGGCGCCGCCGCCGCAAGCGGCGTCGTCAACGACTATCCGACCGCCGCGCGAGCCGAGTACGTGTTCGCGTGCATGAAGACGAACGGCGAAACCCACGACGCGTTGGAGCAGTGCTCCTGTTCGATCGACGTCATTGCGTCGCTGCTGCCTTACGACGCCTATGTGGCGGGGGAGACGGTCGCGTCGATCAGCCAGACGCCGGGACAGATCGGGGGAATGTTGCGCGGCGCCGCGATCGCCAGGGAGGACATTGCCGAGCTGCGGCGCGCCCAGGCCGAAGCCGAGGTGCGCTGCTTTTGACGGCGCGCCTTGCCGCCGCGCTCATTGAGCGCGGAACTAAGAATTTACCGCGCTCTAAGCGCCGTCGCGGGTCGTGGGCCAAGCGCCGGAGAAGGTCTTGCCGGTCGTGTCCTGAGCCTCGACTCGGAAGGTCTTGGCGCCATTGGGCCTGAAGGTGAACCGGAAGTTCGGGTCTTCGGCGATCGAGATGCCTCCCTCCATCGAGAACACCAGGTCGGCTCCCTGATAGACCACGAGCTTGTTGATGTAGCGCGCCGGCGTATAGAGCCGGGTCACCTGATCCATCTGCAGACCGGAATTGTTGGGATGGCGGATCATGATCAGCGCCTCGTTGGGCGCATCCGCAGTCGCCGGCAGGATGCGGAACTTCATCTGTCCCAAGGTCGCCAGCGCTTGATCGATGCTCTTGACCATCGGCGCGGAGCAGCCTCCGGCCGCCTTCACATAGCGGGTCGCCATGAGCAGCGAGCCGTCGCTGAGTTCGGCCACCGCGTGGACGTTGGTGTAGGAATCGACGCGGACGCGCGTGGCGATGCGCGTGTCGCCCGCCTTGTCGCCGAAGGTGAAGGCGGCGGCGAGCGGCACGGGATTCTGGTCGATGACGAGGGTCAGCTTGGTCACCCGGCGCGGATCGCCGGCGGGCAGGCTCGCGGAAAACGACATCGGCACCAGCGCGGCGTCCTCGGCGCGCTCGGGGGCCTCGAAGCTCACGACCGCCGAATCCTCGACGACCGGCTTGCCGCCGAAGAACAGGCGCTGAAGCTCGGGCCAAGGATCGGCGTCCTGGGCCGCCTGGGCCTGAGCCTCGCCGTTCGCGGCGGCCGCCGCGGCGAGCGCGAGACTGAACAGGGCGTGTCGTCGGGTGAGGGTTCGAGCCATGGCGTTCCTCCGCTTCGTTCTTAGTTCCTAACTCCTACTGATCCCACTCGTATTCGGAAAAGGCCGTCGTCGCGTTGCGGGCGTTGTAGTCGTCGAACAGCCGCCAGCCGTCCCGCAGCGATTGTCCCGCCTCCTTCGCCGCGCTGTCAACCGGTTCCCCGCGGGCGATGAACGCCTTGATGTCGCTGGCCAGTCCGGCCAGATAGGCATGCTCGGTCTTCAGCGCCTCCGGCCAGGGCAGGGGGAGCGGCCCGTGCCCGGGGATGACCCGCTCGGCCGGCACCGCCGCCAACGCGTCGAAATTCGCCAGCCAGCCCTTCAGCGAGCCGTCGATGATCGGGAGGTGGCCAACGAACACGAGGTCGCCGGCAAACAGGGTGCGCGTCTCGAGGTCGAGAACCGTGAGGTCGCAATCGGTGTGCGCCGGCGGCCAGGCGCGCAACTCGAGGCTGCGGCCGCCGAGGTCGAGCGTCAGCCGATCCGCGACGGTCAGGGTGGGCGGAACGATCCGCACCTCATCGACAAGCTTGTCGCCGATGATCTTGCGGAACGCCTTGAGGTAGAACGGGCCGCGCGCGGCGAGCGCCCGCGGCAGGTTGCGATGTCCGACGAAGGTCGCGCCCAATCCGTCGAACGCAGCATCGCCGAACACGTGATCGGGATGCTCGTGCGTGTTGACGACGTAGAGAACCGGCTTGTCGGTCCTGGCGCGAATGGCGGCGAGCAACCGCCTTCCCACCTCTACGCTTCCTCCGGTGTCGACGACTGCGACTCCCTTGTCGCCGATCACAAACCCGATATTCGCGATGTCGCCCTGGTTCTCCTCGCTCATCAGCGCGATCGAGCCGGCGTGAGCGAAGACGCCTGGGGCGACCTCCTCGACCGGCAGCGGAGGGAGGTCTTCGCAATGCGGCCGGGCCGATCGACAGCGCCAGAACCAGGCCAAAGAGCGCACTTGCCAGTCCGCGCATGCCGCGACCCATGTCTTTCTCGCATTGCCCGGAAGCCAGAGCTAGAGACTGTTGGCGAAGCAGACAAGGCGGGGCGCAGATAGCAATGTAGAGATACGATCGAGAGGCGAAGCCTATCGCTGTATAAACTTTTTTTGTCAAGTTTTGTGCTTGCACGCTTCGGCCGATCGCAATATGTTCGTTGTGGCATCGGCTGCACGAGTGTCGGGAACGGGAGCTCCGGCGCACTTAATCGGAGGCAAGGCGAAATTCCCCAAGAAGAGGGAGTTCCGCGATCGCTCTGTCGTGACACGCTGTCGACGCCATCCCAACTGAGAACGTCGTGGATACGCGCGCGCTGACGGTAGGAATGTCAGGCGAGCTTCGTTCGACCGTAGACAACTGGGAGGAAGACGAATGCGCAAATTGTTGCTTGCATGCGTTGGCGCAACCGCGCTTTTTAGCGCCGGATACGCCTTCGCGAACGACGAGTTGGCGAAGCTGCAGAACGACCCGAAGCAATGGGTGATGCCACGCGGCGACTTCGCCGACACGGCCTTCTCGAAACTCAATCAGATCACCGCCGACAACGTGCGCAAGCTGGCGCCGGCGTGGACCTTTTCGACCGGCGTCCTGCGCGGCCACGAGGGCGCGCCGCTCGTCATCGGCGACACCATGTATGTTCATGCGCCTTTCCCCAACACCGTTTTCGCCCTCGATCTCAACAACGACGGCAAGATCCTTTGGAAATACGAGCCCAAGCAGGATCCGAACGTAATTCCGGTGATGTGCTGCGACACGGTCAATCGCGGCCTCTCCTACGCCGACGGCAAGATCTTCCTGCACCAGGCCGACACCACGCTCGTCGCGCTCGACGCCAAGACCGGCGCCGTCGTGTGGTCAGTGAAGGACGGCGATCGCGTCGAAGGGCCAGACCGGCACCGACGCGCCGTTCGTGTTCAAGGACAAGGTGTTTATCGGCGTATCGGGCGGCGAGTTCGGCGTGCGCGGCTGGGTCAGCGCCTATGACCTCAAGGACGGCAAGCTGGTGTGGCGAGCCTATTCCGAAGGTCCGGATTCCGACCTCCTGGTCGACCCGCAAAAGACGACAGACCTCGGCAAGCCGATCGGCGCGAACTCGTCGCTCAAGACCTGGCAGGGCGACGAGTGGAAGATCGGCGGCGGCAGCACCTGGGGCTGGTATTCCTTCGATCCCGAACTGAACCTCATCTATTACGGGTCGGGCAATCCCTCGACCTGGAATCCGAAGCAGCGCCCCGGCGACAACAAGTGGTCGATGACGATCTGGGCGCGCGACGTCGACACGGGCATGGCGAGGTGGGTTTACCAGATGACGCCCCATGACGAATGGGACTATGACGGCGTCAACGAAATGATTCTGACCAATCAGAAGATCAACGGCCAGGATCGCAAGCTTTTGACCCACTTCGACCGGAATGGCTTCGGCTATACGCTCGATCGCGCGAGCGGCGAGTTGCTCGTGGCGCAGAAGTTCGATCCTGCGGTGAACTGGGCGACCGGCATCGACATGGACAAGTCGTCCGCCAACTACGGGCGTCCGATTCGCGTCAAGGCCATGTCGACCGAAGCCAACGGCGAGGACGTCAACAGCAAGGGCATCTGCCCGGCGGCGCTGGGCTCCAAGGACGAGCAGCCGGCGGCCTACTCGCCGGAGACCGAGCTCTTCTATGTGCCGACCAACCACGTCTGCATGGACTACGAACCCTTCAAGGTGAGCTACACCGCCGGCCAGCCCTACGTCGGCGCGACCCTGTCGATGTACCCGCCTCCGGGCGACAAGAACATGGGCAATTTCATCGCTTGGGACGGAAAGACCGGCAAGATCGCATGGTCCAATCCGGAGCAGTTCTCCGCGTGGGGAGGCGCGCTGGCGACCGCGGGCGGCGTGGTGTTCTACGGAACGCTCGAAGGCTACCTGAAGGCGGTCGACGCCAAGACGGGCAAGGAACTGTACAGGTTCAAGACCCCGTCCGGCATCATCGGCAACGTGATGACCTATGAGCACGGCGGCCGGCAGTACGTTGCGGTTCTGTCGGGCGTCGGCGGTTGGGCGGGCATCGGCCTCGCGGCCGGCCTGACCAAGCCGACGGATGGTCTGGGCGCGGTCGGCGGCTATGCCGCATTGTCCAACTACACCGCGCTCGGCGGAACGCTGACGGTCTTCGCTCTGCCGCAGGACTAAGCCCCGGCGGATTGAAGCAACACGAAAACGCCCGGCGCTTGCGCGATCAGCACGCGCCGGGTTTTTCATGTCTGGCCCAGGGCCAGGAAACCGGAACCAAGGACTGACAGGTGCGGATTTCTTATCTGGTTGCAAGCGTTGCCTTCGCTTTGAGCTTGACGGCCCCGATCCTTGCCCGAGCCGACCCCCCCGGCGATCCGACCGCGGTGACGCAGGACGAACAGGGACTGTGGCACGACAAGGACGGCGACCCGACTTACAAGGTCGGCGCGGACGGATCCGTCGACTGGAACACATACTCCGGCTTCCGCCGCTACCATTCGGAATGCCACGTCTGTCACGGCCCGAACGGCGAGGGCTCGAGTTTTGCGCCCGCTCTGGCGAATTCGCTGAAGACGATCCCCTACGCGGAGTTCTACGGGATCGTGGTCAGCGGACGGAAGAACTTTTTGAACGGCCAGGACAAGGTCATGCCGACGTTTTCGGACAACAAGAACGTGATGTGTTACTTGAACGACATCTACGTTTATTTGCGTGCTCGCTCGACGAACGCGATCCCGCCCGGGCGTCCCGCCGAACACGCGCCCAAGCCGGCCGCCTTCGACACGGCGGAAGAAAAATGCATGAGCGACAGCTGATGGCGGAAGACACAAAGCGCCCCCGCCCGCGGGATCTCGCCAAGGCTGCGCTTTGCACGCTCGCCCTGGCCGGCCTCGCCTGCGTAGTCGGGCCGAGCGGCGGCAGGGCCCAGGACGATCAGGACGGAGCGATCGAACTCGTCGACCCGCACGTGTTTCGCGCCTGTGCGGATCCCCGCGATCTGCCGTTCTCGGACGAGGCGCGCGAGGGGTTTGAAAACAAGATCGCCGACCTGTTCGCCAAGAAGCTCGGCAAAAGCGTCGCCTATGCGTTCTACCCCGGCGCGACCGGGTTTGTTCGCAACACTTTGAACGCCCATCGCTGCGACGTCGTCCTCGGCATTGCTCAAGGCGACGACATCGTCCAGCCGACCAACCCCTATTACCGGACCGGCTATGCGGCGGTCTACAAAAAGGGCGGGGCGCTCGACGGTCTCAATTCGCTCCAGGATCCGAGGCTGAAGACGGCGCGGATCGGGGTCGTTGCGGGCACGCCCCCCGTCACTTATCTCGCCACGGAGGGGCTGCTGCCGCAGATCAAGTCCTACGCGCTGATGATCGACACGCGTTTTAAATCGCCGGCGCAGCAGATGATGGCGGATCTCGAGAAGGGAGACATCGACGTCGCTCTGCTTTGGGGTCCGCTCGCCGGCTACTACGCCGCCAAGGCGAGCGATCCGATTACCGTTACCCCCCTCGTGAAGGAGCAAAACGGGCCGAAACTGGAGTACCGGATCGTCATGGGCGTACGCCACTCGGACCAGAACTGGAAGCGCGCGCTCAACAAGCTGATTGCGGACAATCAGGACGCGATCAACGCGATCCTCAAATCCTATGGCGTCCCGCTGCTCGACGAGAACAATCGCCCTTTGGGGCCGTAGTCATAAATCGATCGTGTTTGCGGCTGGCGGCGGCGGTCGTGGGCTTTATCGCTTTCAGCTCGATCGGCGCAGCATCGGCGGCCGGGACGCCGCCGGAGCCTGAAACCTTCAGGCAAAGCGACTACCGTGCGGCGACGCCCGCGACGTTGAGCGGCGCCCGCGTGCTCACGACAGGCGAGGCCGAAAAGTTGTGGCGTTCGGGCGAGGCTGCGTTCGTCGACGTGTTGCCCCAGGCCCCTCGACCCGTCGGACTGCCGGCCGGCGTCGTGTGGCGAGACAAACAACGATTCGACATTCCCGGCAGCCTATGGCTGCCCGATACCGGTTACGGCGAGCTTGCTCCGGTCATGCTGGATTATTTCCGCCGCGGGCTCGACCGAGCGTTGGACGGTCGTACTCGCGCCCTCGTCTTCTATTGCCTCAAGGATTGCTGGATGTCCTGGAATGCAGCGAAGAGGGCTTTGGCCCTGGGGTATAAGAACGTCGATTGGTATCCCGAAGGGACGGAGGGGTGGGCGGCGGCCGGTCTGCCGCTCGAATCTCGCCGACCGGAGCCGCGACCTTGAGCCGCAAGCCGAGATACGACGAGGCGACGCAGGTCTTGGCCGTCAACGCATCGAGCGCCATGCGCTTATGCCACTCAGGCGCGCGCTTCGCCGGAAGACGGGGAGCGTACCGGTCACAGCGCCTGTTGCACAGCCCGGGCGAGGGCGCCCAGTCGTTGCTCGATCAGCGTCGGAGACTCGCATACGTACGCCACCGTCCGGCGGCGGTCATCGAACACGCGAAGGTCCCATTCCAGTTTCTGACGCGCCGCTTCGTCCAGTTGCGCATCCTGGGCGGCGTTCGCATCCGCAGCGTTCTGCGCAACCTCATTCTCCGCGCGGATACGGTCGGCCAGCTCGCGCTGCTTTCGTCCAAACCGGTCGAGTCCGCTCAGGACTTGCGACCGCTGCTGGGTAAGATCCTGGAACGCCGCGCCGAAGGCCTCCAGCAGTTTCGCGTTCGCGTCGGCGCCCTCCCTGGCCTTAAACGCCGAAATCGCCTTTTCAACCTCCTCGATCGGCACCCGCCGTTGCGACATTTTCGTTGCGAGATCGACAACATCTGGGTCGTTGCGCCATGCTTGGGCGTTCAGGTCGACGTCGGGACCGGACCATACCGAGGCGAGCGAGAAGGTTGGCGTCTTGACTTGATGACAGGGCCAGTCCGGATCGGCTTTCGGGCGTCCTTGGGCAAACGCCTGCGGCGACGCAATCAGCAAGGTTCCGGCAAAG
Organism: uncultured Alphaproteobacteria bacterium; assembly: GCA_963816065.1. Taxonomy (GTDB): domain Bacteria; phylum Pseudomonadota; class Alphaproteobacteria; order Rhizobiales; family Beijerinckiaceae; genus Roseiarcus. The sequence goes on from CAWFJG010000029.1 coordinate 202,158, forward strand.
ACCGCGCGCGCGCAGGCATGCATGAGCGTATCCTCGTTACGCCGAGCATAGGCGCCGCGAAACGACGTTTCAAGCAGCGGCTCGCGCACCGCCAGCGGGATCGCTCGCCGCGCCGACCAATAAGGCGACTCGAGCGGACGAAGCTGAGGAGAGATCGATGACCCGGATGCTGGCCAGCGTAACAGACCCGACAGAGGCCGACATCGCCCTTCAACTCGGCGCCGACATCATCGATCTGAAGGATGCGGCGAATGGCGCGATGGCTGCGGTCGACGCCGCGGTCGCCGGGGCCGTCGCAGCGCAGGTTGCGGGACGACGCAAATTGAGCGCCACGCTGGGCGATCCGCCTTACGACCCGGCCGTGCTCGCCGAGACGGCGCGCGCTTTCACGGCCCTCAAGATCGACTATCTCAAGGCCGCAGTCGATGCGGATACAATCGAGCGATGCGGTCAAGGGCTGCTCGCGACGATCGCCCGAACAGCGCGTCTTGTCGCGGTGCTCTTTGCTGACGAAGCGCCCGATGCTTCCCTCCTGCCGAAGCTGAAATCGCTCGGGTTCGCAGGCGCCATGCTCGACACGAGGCGCAAGAGCGCTGGCCGGCTGCTCGACCATTTCGACGTCAACCGTCTGGAGCAGTTCTGCTCGCTGTGTCGAGCCGAAGGCTTGACGAGTGGAACTCGCCGGATCGCTGGAGGCGCCCGACGTGCCGCGGCTGTTGCTGGTCCGCCCGGACGTCCTCGGGTTTCGCGGCGCGCTTTGTCGCAACCACGACCGGGCTGCCGGACTCGACCCACAATGCGTGTCCTTGATTCGCGATCTCGTCCCGCTCGAACGTCCGGACCCGGAGGCGTCGGCGAAGGTCGACTGGAGACTCCTGGCGCGGGGAATCGCCGGTGGCCACCATGGTGAGAGCGAAGTCGACCGCGTCTATGTTCGCGACTTTGTCATCCTGGCCTCCATCGGCGCGTACAATTTCGAGCGCAACGCGCCGCAACCGGTCGCATTTGACGTCGAGGCCGTCATCGGTCGTGCGGTCGCTCATGCCGACGACATGCGCGAAGTCTTCTCCTATGATCTCATTCTGGACTCGATCCGCCTGGCTGTCGGGCGCGGACACGTGCAGTTTGTCGAGACCCTGGCCGAAGACGTCGCAGCGTCCGTGCTTCGGCACGCCCGGGTTCGAAGCGTCCGCGTGAGCGTGCGCAAGACCGACGTGATCGATGGCGCGGTCGGCATTGAAATCCATCGCGAGCGCGCCTCGGGCTCGGCCGAGAGCCACCTCTACAGCCTCGCCTCGAGGACGACCCCATCGCATCGAAAAGACTAGGCTTGCGGGTTTTCGGGCGCCGATCTTCAGGCGAAGGTCCGCGCGAGTTCGAAAGCCTGGCGAAAGTCGAGCTTTAGTGCCGACGCGCTCGCCGCCATCTGCTTGAAGAGGCCGGCCTCCGTTCGATACTTGACGTTGCCGATGGCGAGGGCGCCGACTCCGAGCGCGCCGCAATCGCCGAGGGGCGAGCTGTTGGCATGCAGGTCGAGCCCGTCGACGCCGTGCGGTGGAACCGCATTGACATCCGCTGCGACGAGCAAGCGTTTGCCGCTTGCGATTTGCGTCGCGTCAAGCACGCGCACGCCGGCCCGCGCAGCGCACAGCGCGATTTCGGTCGATGAAACGATCGACGTCTTCTTGTCCGGAGTGGAGCCGTCGGCGACGGCGATGTCGACACCGAAGCGGCGCTTGACCTCTTCGGCATGACGCTGAACGCGCTGCGTCCCGTCGTGGCCAACGAACGTGACCGACGCGCCCTCGAGCGCGGCGATGACGCCGGCAGCCGTTCCGACAACGCCCGTCGCGCCGAAGATCGAGACCGCAGCGCCGGGCAGTCCCCGCCCCTTCCTTTCCTTCAAGGTCTTCTCGACTACGGCGATCATCGCGGCGGCCGTCGTGAACGACCCCGCGGGATCGGCGAACAGCGAGATTTCGAAGGGCTTCAGCAGGGCCTTGGAGGCCGCCTCGAGCATGTCGAGCGCCAGAAACGCATCCTTCCCGGCGATGAAGAAGCCGGTGCGCGCCGCGTCGCGCGGCGAGCGCGAAAACATCGCGTCCTGGACGAGGCCGGCGATCTCGCCAAGCGAGACGTTGGTGTAGGGCGCGGTCGCGTCGTATCCCGCGTCGAGCGCCATGTTGACGTCGAACGGGCTCATGTGCGCGAGCGGAGTCGCCATGTGCAGGATATTCTTGGCCAAATTGTTCTCCCGTCAGCGGTGGTCGTCGTCATCGAACTCTTCGATCAAGGCGCCATGATTGCAAGCCGCGCAGATCCTTACGGAAACGTTGGGACCGGCCGCATCGCGCGCGCGGGACGCCAGGAATTCCGCTTCATCCGGATCGGCGGCGAAGGCGAACGCCGTTGGTCCCCAGGAACTTTGTCCGATGCCGCGCGCGCCGTGAGCCCGCAAGCGCTCGGCGGCGCGGCCGACCGCAGCGCTGGTGAAACGGCCGCCGCCCTGAGCCGGCGCAAAGTGGTCGCCGAGAACGACCTGAATTGTCGCGACGCCTTCGCCGAAGGCGTCGAGGTCGCGTTCGGCGACGCCAGGCAGGATCTGCATCAGCGTCCGGCGGCAAATCTCCCCCACGGACTGAGCGGGCAGCGGGGGAAGTTGCGCGAAAGCGCGCCGCTCGTCGTCGCCATGCACGCCTTCGGCGGCTCGATCGATGACCAGCACAATTCGCCACACGTCGGGAAACTGGAGATGCGTCACGACCGGCGGCGCGTCTGTGTACGGTCCGCGCCCGACGTCGAGGACAAAGCCGCCGCGCTCAGACAGCGCCGCGCCGGCTCCCGATCTCCGGCCGCGGTCGAGAACGCGCAAGTCCTCGACCGCGTTGCCTTCTAACCCATGAAGCCGCCGAAGGCCGCTGGCGATAGCGAGCGCGAGCTGCGTCCCGGACCCGAGGCCGGAGTGCGCCGGGATGGCGGCAGAAACGGTCAGCGTCCAGTTCGGATCGAGCCCCAGTCCTTCGGCGAACCGGCGTGCGAGCGCGGCGCTGCGCTCGCGCTCGTATCCACGCGTCTGCAATTCACCGGAGGCGCGAATCTCGAGGCTGGTTTCGAAGGCGTCTATCGCAAGGCCGATCGAGCCGAAGCGGCGCCCGAGGCCTCCGTTCAAATCGAGAAATCCCAGGTGCAGCCTGGCGGCCGTCGTGACCCGAACGCTTCTCACGACCGCGCTCCGCCTCTCTGTTTTCGAGCGCCTCGATCGCGGCGCGCAGTCCACGACATAATGAAACTTTCAGCCGCTTGCCAAGCCTCGAAGCCCGTGAAATGTGGGGTTTCGCGGCGCCGCCGCGATACGTTGCCGACGAAGGGCTTCGATCGCGCTTGCGCCGTCCTCGAAGGCCGTTCACCATGAGCGTGGGAGGGGCTTCAATCGAGGGCGGAAATGCGATGATTGAGCTGATCTTGACAGTATGCACTCTGACGGCGTCGCAGGCGTGCAGCGAAACGCGTCTGCAATTCGTCTCCGACGCGACGCCGGCGCAATGCTCGATGCGGGCGCCCCCCACCATCGCGGCCTGGTCCGAGCAGCACCCCGGGCTGCGTGTTGCGCGCTGGCGTTGCGCTTACCCGGGGCAGGACGGTAAGCCGATCTGAGCGCGCGCTTTTCGCTCGCTATTGCGGGTCCTTTGCGGGCATGCGCGGAGGAGCGAGCGGCGTAAAGACGATGCTTGCGTTCTGGTCGCGTCCAAGAATCGGATCGAGCGGGCCCCCCGTCGATGGATCGCCCCCGCCTGTCGTGGTGATCGAGGACCGCGTGACCTCGCGCGCCGTCGCCTGACCGACGCCGCCCTCTCCCGTGCCGAAGTCCGCCGTCCGCCCGCCCTGCGGCCTGCCGTCTGCGCTCGCCTTGATGGCGGCTTCCGCGCGCTCCGCGAGGTTCGCGTCGTAGGGCAGCCGATAGGCGCGCGGAACGCCGCTCGGAAAATTGTCTTTGTCGAGTTCCTCGACCCAAAGATGGATCGCGCCGGATCCGCCCGCAAGCGAATGCGGTTCCACGATCCGGGCAGACAGCAACTTGAAACGCGGCGGCAGCGGGTCGATCGACGACCAGCCGAGCAGCGCCCGGGACTCGATGAAATTGACGACGTAGAACGCGCTTGTGATGACGATCAGGGCCGCTTTGATCGGCCAGGCGAGGCGGGCGAAGACGAGGATCGAGAGCAGCACGACGCCGAGGAGCGCGTAGCCGATCACGAGACCCAGAACGATTTCGTCGACGTTCATCATCGGATGCGTACGCCCGTCTTGGGATCAAGCTCAGATCCATTGCGATTTGCGGACCGGAACGTCTCCATCAGCGACTTCGGTCGCCGATTGACGTCGGTCACCTTACCTTCGGTATCGATGGTGAACCGGACTGCGGTCTTCTCGTCGCCGGTGTGATCGACGAGCACCTTATCGTCGAAGACGACCTGCGCCGTGGGATTGAGCTTCTGCACTTTGACGGTCGCAGGCACCGGCCGACCGGTCGTCGCCTGGAAGTGGCTCACATTGACCGTGTATTCGCCGGGGATGATCCCGCGGACCGTGACGATCTCCTCACGGATCGGCGACGCGATCTTCCTGCTGTTGACGACGATGAAGTCGTTGGCGCCGCCCCGGTCGTCGCGATCGAGCACCAGGAAGCCGGCCTCGCGATGACGGTACCAGGCAATGTTGCCGGCCGGATCCTGGACAAAGAGATCGAGATCGTCCGGGTGGTTGTCGGGCCAGTCCATGGTGATGAGAAACTCGGCCTTGGAGTTCGATCTTGCCCTCCTTGGCGTCGGGCGAGATCGCAAGCAGCGCGATAAAGAACAGGAACGCGACGACCTGCAGCGCCTTGAACAGCATCACGCTGAAGGGATCGAACGGCTCCTCGCGCGGATAGAGGCCGAAGTCATCGATCATAGCGGCGCTCCAGCGCCGGGACGACTCGCGTTTCCGTGAGACGCACCGCCCGTGAGAACAACGCCGACGTTGCGCCGTCGAGCATATAGTACTGGATCTTCAAAAGGATCGAGCCGACAAGGCCCGCCAAAGTCGTGTACATGGCGACCGCCATACCGTCGCTCATGACGCCCATCGACGCTTTCATCGTCGTCTTGTCGCTGGCGTCGAGGCCCGCAATCGGCGCCAGCATGATGATGAAGCCGATGATCGTTCCGAGAAGGCCGAGCTTTATCAAGGTGTCGCTGGCGAAGCCGCCGAAGCCGTTCGATCCGCGCAGCCGATCTGCCAGGCTTCGCAGCAGAAGCGTTTGATCCAACCGCCGTGCGCCTTGCGCCTTCGCCTTGAGGGCGAGATCGCGGATATGCGCACCGACAAACCCTGGCGGCAGCGGCCCCTGCCCTTCGACGGAGCCGTCATCGAGGACGATCGCGCTTGCGCCCGCCGCTTCGATCATCGCCTCCGCCTTCCGCTCCTGCTCGCCTTCGCGGGCGATCGCGAGAGTGCGCCACAGGCAATGAAGCGATGCGCCAATGTACAGCACCCCGATCACCGACGAGATGTAGGTGCGGTCGGCGGCGATCATGCGAGTGAGGAGCCCGTAGCGCCAGAGCAGAACGCCCGCAAAGACGGTCGCGCCGGTGAAGATGAGCCAGCGCAGCAGCGGGGCGCGCTCGGCGCTTGGGCGGACTATCGACCGATCGCTCGATGCAAGGGCGCTTGCGCTCATTCCGTCCATCCTCCCGTCCCGCACGGCTGTTCGCCGTTCGCCCCCCAGGAACCCTATCCGCGCTTCGACGCACGCCACAAGCCCGGTCTTCTTAGCGAAGGTGGGCAAATTGCCCGATCTTGGTTCGCTCCCGACGCCGCGGCGCGATTGCCCATTGCGCGGCGGATGACCGATGCTGGGATTCCTCAAAGTGAGGTCAGCGGAGGGAACCATGCATATCTTCATTCCTCTCCTCGTCCGGCTGCTCGCGGTCGCCGTCATCTGTCTGGCGGGCTCGGTCGTCTGGTCAATGACCGACGCGCGCATCGACTTGGGCGCAACGCGGGACCGTCCCGACGTTGCGCAGGACGCGCGATCAAGCTCCGTCTAAAGACCGTGCAGAACCACCACTATCGGATCAAGAGAAGATTGGCGCGCGCACGGACGCTCAGCTCGTTTGAATCGCGCTTGGCGGCGGGACCGTCGTCGACCACGGCACGCCGGCTTCCTGATCAATCCCAACTCGACGGTTAGGCGCGAGGTGTGCGTCAGTTTGGCAGGTCGAGTTCCTTGATCTCCTCGACGACAAAGTTCTCCGCCCGGCGCCAGGCGTCGTCGGTGTCGCCGCGGAAGGTGAGCATCTTGTCCTCGACCAGACGGTCCGCCTGAAGATCGACGATCTGCAACTTGCCCCACTGGATCAGCGTGCTCATTTTATCGATCCCGCCATAGACCAGCAGGCGGGCGCCAGCGGCCTTGGCGGCTGCAATCAGCGCAGGCGCCGGTGTATTGCTGGCGGTGCACGGCGGCGAAGCGCAGGCGATCTCGACCGGCTTGAACCGCCCCGTGGCGGCGAGGTCGCTGCGTAGCGCGTTCACGAAGGCGGCCAGACGCGCGGCGTGTTGCGCCGTCTGATCGCGAGGCTCGCCGGACGTATCGGTGTAGTCGAAGTCGATGACCGCGACCGGGATCGGCGGACGCGCGGCGTCAACGCTGGAGACGGCAAGCATGGCGATCGCCGCGGGGACAGCGACGCGGCGCAGCGAGCGCGCCGATGACGTGATTCCCATCGTTTTCCCTTTTCGGCTCGAGTGACCGGGCAAGAAATCTCTCCAAGGCGGGCGGACGCGGTCGAAACGAAGCCTCCGATCGGCGCTCATCTTCGCCACGCCAACCGCCTCGTCATCCGCTCGGCATCAGAATCTCGCCCTTGCCGAGGGCTGCGAGATCGCCTGCGAGGCGGCGCAGCCGTCTGCGAAAGAGTTTGGCGAGCTTCGCGCTCTCGCGCGCGACGAAGTCGGCGATAATCCGCGCGGCGACGAGATCGTGCTCGCCGCAATCGCCGAAAGATGGAGAAAGCCGGGTCGCTCCGCGTCCCAGCAGGATCGTTCCTCGGTTCATCAGGTAGCCTGGGAGGTCACCCGCCTCGCCACCGATCGCGAGCGTGCCCGCGATCATCCGGCTGCCGGCGTACGCGCCTGCGCGGCCCTCGACCAAGACAACGCCGCGGCGAAGGCGATCGGCGGCTCTCGGGCCGGCGTCGCCGCGAACCAGCAGCAGTCCGCCGGCCATGCCGATCGTCTCTCCGCTCAGGGGGCCGGCCAGGCGTTCGCCGGCGGAGCCCGCGATCTCGATGACGCCGCCCCTCATCCCAGAGCCGGCGAAGGCGCCGGCGTCGCCGCGGATCGTCAGCCGGCCGCCGCTCATCAACCGGCCCGCCTCGACGCCGACGCCGCCCTCGACCACGATCGCTCCCGCCGCAAGCGCAGTCCCGACGCGGTCGAATCGTTCGCTGCCTCCCTCAAAGACGACGGTGTCGGTCTCGCCCGCGCGAACACGGAATACGTCTCCGACCGTCACCCGCTCGCGCGTCGTCTGCAGTTCGATGGCGTCGATCTCCAGGGCGCTCTTCCCGGAAAGGCTCGCCGGCGTCAGGGGCGAAAGATCGAGCCGCTGCGTAGGGGCTGCGCGAAGGGCGAAGGTCAGCGGCTTCATGGCGGCAGCAACTCACGCAGTCGGTAGTGATGGCGGCCGAGTTTGCCGCCATAGTTCCCCGCCCCGACACGCAATGCGCCGCGCTCGGGGCCGAGAGCCAGGATCGCGGAGAGGCCGGCGCGCATCGCCGCCGCAACCGCAGCGCTCGTCAGCCCGTCGATGACGATTTCGAGGACGCAGCCGATCTCCGGATCGAGCGCACTCTCGACCGCGCCTTTCAAGGTCGGGCAATAGGCGTCGTTGGTCGATGCGGTCGCGCCTTTGTATTTGGAGCCGAGCTTCGAGCCGGATCGGGCGATGCCGCCCGGAAACGGCATGATGACGTCGGGAACAGCGCGCATCGCTGCGACGGCGGCCTCGGCGGCCGCAAGGGTCTCGGCCGGAGTTGCGCCCATGATGATCAGATTGCCTCCGCCGACCGCGCGTTTGGTCATGAACGCTGTCGACTTGCAGACAAACTCGCCATCCATCACCGGCACCCGCCAGAAGCGCCTTGACCCCAGCTTCTTCGAAATCTGCCAGCCGTCGCCGAAAAATCGAATCGCGGCGCCCACCTTCAGCTTTTCGTCTCCCGCATCGAGCCCCGCATAGCAGGCCGAGCCCGGGCTGGTCAGAACGCATTGGCCGACCCTCATCTGCAGCTGACGCTGCAACTCGGACGTCGACACTGCAAACATCAAGACCCGCACGCCCGGCCGCCCGTCCGGCGTTTCGCGCGCGGACAACGTGCGGTCGACTCCGGCCTCGCAGCCGCAGGCAATCACCGACGTGGCGAAGCCCGTCATGGTCGTCGCGGCTTGCAACGCCCAACGTCTGGTCGGCGCCGTGATGGTGAGCGCTGTCGCCCGCATGTCGAACGCCTCGGCGAAGGTGTCGTCGACACGGACGCCCGTCGAAGTCAGTTCGAGCATGCGATGCTCTCAAAGGGCTCAGGCCGCGGAATTGCGCTCTCGGGGACACGCAGGAAGTCGGAGGGAAGTCCATAGCGTTCGTCGTAGTAGCGATCCATGCGACGCTGCATGCCGGCATCGACGGGGGCGACGACCTGTATCGTTCGGCCGAACCGGTAGTGCGTGACCGCCCCGTCGCGCACGACCAGATCGCCGTCCTTGTAAACGCGGGCCGCCGACCGGAACATCTTGGCGAGATCTCCTCCGGGGCGATAAAGCGCGACGTCGGCGCGGCCGCCGACGCCGAGATGCCCGCGGTCCGAGAGTCCCAGAAGCCGCGCGGGCGCCGCGCGGGTCATCGTGGCGATCTCATAGATCGTGTATTCCCGAGATAATGACGGCGCTGTCGTCATCGCGGCCGCCTCCGCAGGAATACGGGCGAGCCACTGGGCGCGCAAGTCCTTGTCCATCAGCAGCGCGAACAGCTCCGGATAGGCGGTGAACGGCGCGCCGTTCGGATGGTCGGTGGTAAAAAAGACCCGCCACGGATCGTCGATGAGCAGAAACAGCTCGAGCCCGACAGCGAACTGTACGGCGTTGAAGAAGCTTCCGGCCTTGTACTCGAAGGGAACGACCCCGCCCCCATTCGAGTTGCCGTCGAAGATGACGTATTTCCTCGGATGGGCGAAGCCACGCGCAGAGAACTGACGCAACACGTCCGACGAGATGGTCACGGTCTGGCCGAACATCGCCTGTCCGACATCGATCGTCACGTTCCTTGTCGCATTGATGGCTTCCGCAAGTTGCGGCCCGGCAGATGAAATCCCCTGCTTGCCTTCGGCGCCGTAGCCATAAAACTGAAGGTGCGCGAGGTGCAGCGGCAGGTCTTCGGCGGCAGCGATCGTCTCCAGCGCCGTCTTGAAGTTCCCCGGCATTCCAAGATTGTTGCAATGGACATGCAGCGGATGAGGCACGCCGAGCTCGTGCACCGCCTGCTGCAGCGTCTTCACGATCTCCCGGCTGGTGACGCCGTACGTCGGCACGACGTCGTCGAAAGAGAACGTCCGCACGTTGTCCTTGAACGCCGCGACGCCGCCAGCGTTGATGACCTTGATGCCGAGGGCGCGCGTGCTCTCCATGATCCAGGCGACGTGATCGCGGACGGCGCCGCCGCCCTTGCCAGCGCGCATCAGGCCGAGAACAAAGTCGTCGTTGCCGAGGATGGCGAGGATCGCTTTGTCAATGATCGGAATGTCGGCGAGTTCGAGATGCGCATGCAGCGCATAGTGAGGCGAAACAGCGGGTTCGACGACCGTGGTAAAGCCCATTTCCGCGTACAGGCAGCCCGTCTCGAAGGTCGACCAACCGGCGTTGGAGAGCGGCGTGGCCGCGGGCCGGCGCGCGTGGGCGCGATGCTGCTCCGGCATCAGCAGGCGTGCGGTGTTCACGTTGCTGCCGGCGATGTGCGAATGAATGTCGATGCCTCCGGCCATGACGATGAGGCCCCCGGCGTCCACGATCTCGTCGGGGTGCGCATCGGCTGCGGGCGCTACGATGCGGTCGTCGCGAATGTAAAGGTCGCCGGTTTCGTCGCGCCTACGGGCGGGATCGACGATGCGTCCGCCCTTGATGCAGGTCAGCATGCCTCAGCGCTCGCGTCTCGAAGGCTACCGGCGATCAGCGCGAGCGCCTCGGCGACGCTCGGTAGTTCGCTTGAGGATGACGAATTCGCGCTGACGGCCACCAGGGTTCCCGCATCCAGGGAGTGAACGACCGCGTCGTGATCGACGCCCGGGCGTCCAACCTCGATCAGCACTCTCGGCACATGCGCCGGGCGCGCCGCCCGATCGCACAGGGCGATCGAAATCGATCCCGAAGCCCACTCGGGCGGCGGCGCGCCGAAGGCGGAGATCCAGACGACGCAGTCGACCTCTCCTGCTCTGACGAGGCGTTCGGCGTCAAAACGCCAAGGGTCGTGCGTCGGCGCGCCGGAGCCGAAGCCGGTTCGCATCGGAAAGCCAGTCATCCAGCCGCAAACGGCGAGAGCGCCCGCGCCATTGTCGCCCGCCGCCAAGGGCAAAGATGAGAACCGCGTGGACTCATTGAGATCTCGCACCAGGCCGTTGACCATTTCGATCTCGAGGGCGTCGAGGCCGGAGGCCGACCAGATGGCGACGCCGAACCGCGCCTCTCTCAAGAAGTCTGCAATCGTCTCGAGGCGCGACGGCGCCGGGTCGGACCCGACTTTTCGGGCGGGCCGTTTGACTCGCGCGCGCAGCGCCGCGAGATTGGCCGCGAAATCGGCGCCCTTTCCGAAGACGGCGGTCTCGACGTCACCGGATCGCTCCGGCCGAGCCGACCGCTCATCCGTCGCGAGGACGACAATTCGCCTTTGCTGCCCCTCACCGCCGTCAGGCCGCACAGGCACAGTGAGCAGCCTCTCGTTCAAAGCCGGCCACGCCTCCTCAAGACCATCGCCGACCAGCAGCAGAACGTCGCCTCGGATGCGGGCTTCTCCCGGCGTCGTCAACATCACGCCGGTCTCCCGCAGGCAGTCGAGGTCGCGCAAGATCGGCGCGGAATGCATGTGCTCAATCACGCCGCCGACCCGCTCGGCGAGCGCGACCGCGCGCCTTGCGCCGTCGACATCTGTCCCCAATCCTGCAAAGAGCGGTTGTCCGCTCGCCATCAGGAGGCGGGCCGCTTCGGCTGCTGCCTGATCGAGCGATGCGGGCGCTCCGCCGATCCACGCCCCAGCCGATTCTGTCAAAGCGTCCAAGTGCGTCATGCTGCAGCCAATCCCAGGCGCCCTGCGTCCGACTATGAGGCCCACGCCTGACGCGATCCGTCACGGAAATCGCGATCCCTCGGAGGCCTGCAACCTGTCGCCGAATCGTGTGGCCTCGTCCGCGAGGGCGTCGCGCGTGCCCGGAGCCGCCAAGCATATGACGCGCCGTGCGGTTCGCTCCTTGGACCTTCTTCAGTCATCGATTGACGAGCCCTGTCGGCTCGTGAACTGCTTCTTCGCTGGATCATAATGAAAGATTGCCGGCGAATAAATATCGGCAGAGAACGAAATGGTCGCAAAGGCTCTGCTCGGGAAAAATTCCCGCCACCGAATTGTCGGTGGAACGCTCTGGGCGCTGGACAGACTGTCGCTCACAGCCTCAAGTACAGAGACGATCGCCGTCCGCGTACGCACGAATTGGAAGAGGAGTTGCCCAATGGGGATTGAACTTGCCCGAGGTTGCCTGGGGCCGGCTCTACGCTGCGGCGGACGGAACCTCCTCGGCGTCCGCTGTGGCCTTAGGCGGCAACGTAAATACCGAAATGCCTGATGCGACCTGCCTGATCGTCGTCGCTCATTCGGCGCGCGCGCTCGCTTCCGCCGCAAAGCGCGCAGGATATGCGCCGCTCGCGATCGACGTGTTCGGGGACGACGACACGCGTGCGATCAGTCGCGCGGTCATTACGCTCGAAGGCGGATTGTCCCGGGACTTCGCGGCCCAGCACTGGTCGACGCCTTGCGGAGTTTCGTTCGCCGCTATGAGCCGATCGGTTTGGTCTATGGCGCCGGCTTTGAGCATCAACCGGCGTCGATCGCTGCGCTCGCCCGCGAGATCCGCGTTTACGGTGCGAATGCGGACTCGCTTTCGCGCGCAAAGGATCCCGTCGCGGTCGCGCTGGCCTGCGCGCACGCGCACACCGCTCATCCTCAAATCGAGTTCGAGCCGCCGGTCGATTGCGACGGCTGGCTCAAGAAGCTCCGAGGTGGAGCGGGCGGCGGCCATGTCCGCATCGCCTCGGGAGAGACCGCGACGCCCGGCTGCTATTTCCAGCGTCGCGTTGACGGACACAGCGTCTCGGCGTTGTTCCTCGGCAACGGCGCACGCGCGAAGATTGTCGGTTTGAGCGAGCAGTGGACGTCTCCCTCTTCGGGCGCCCCTTTCCGTTACGGAGGGGCGGTCGGTCCGATCGACATCGGCCCCGATCGCAGCGCCGAGATCGAGACTGCCGTCGCCGGCATAACGCGAGCGTTCGGCATCGTCGGCCTCGCCAGCGCCGACTTCGTCGTTTCGGACGATGTCGCCTGGTTCATCGAAGTCAATCCTCGTCCCGGCGCGACGCTGGATCTTTTCGATCGCGATGAGGATCCATTGCTTACCAGGCATGTCGAAGCCTGCGAAGGCCGAATGACGACGCCGGCCGTGCGAACCGGTTGCAGGGCGGCCGAAATCATCTATGCGAAGGATGACATTGTCTGCCCGCCGCGGACGGAATGGCCGGATTGGATCGCGGACCGTCCCGCTGGCGGAGCCAAAATCGCCGCTGGCGAGCCCCTATGCACAGTCATAGCCGCGGCGCCGGACGCACAAGGAGCAAGACGACTTGTCGCGGCACGCGCGCAAAACATTAGCGCCATTGTCGAAGGAGGGACGACGTGAAGTTCGACACCGCCGTGAGCGTCAATGGTCGCGCCCAAAACCTTACCCGCTTTCTGCGAAATGAAGCCGCCGCACTGAATGTCGGCGTTGTCGAAGGTGCGCTCGGCGAAACGCTTATCGATGCGGGCGCAACGCAAGCCGGCGGAATTTCCGCCGGCTTGCGCATCGCCGAGATCTGCATGGGTGGCCTCGGCAAGGTGAGCCTCGGCCCCAACGCGGCGACGCCGCGATGGCCTTGGACCATTTCAGTGGCGTCGTCGCAGCCGGTTATCGCCTGCCTCGGAAGCCAGTACGCGGGCTGGAAACTATCGCACGGCAAAGGGCCGGGCGCTTTCTTTGCGCTCGGATCGGGGCCAGCCCGGGCGCTCGCACATAAAGAGAAGATCTTTGACGACATCGGCTACCGGGACGCATCGGATTGCGCGACGCTTGTGATTGAAAGCGACCGCCCGCCGCCGCCCGAGGTCATCGAAAGGATTGCCGGCGACTGTCGCGTCGCGCCCTCCTCGGTCACTGTGATCTACGCGCCGACGCAAAGCTTGGCGGGCGGCGCGCAGGTGGTGGCGCGGGTACTGGAGGTCGCGCTGCACAAGGCGCACGAGAGTGGATTTCCGCTGGAGCGGATCGTCGACGGGATCGGCGCGGCGCCGCTGTCGCCGCCGCACCCCGATTTCGTGACCGCAATGGGCCGCACCAACGACGCCATCATCTACGGCGGCATGGTGCAGCTTTTCGTGACCGGGCCCGAGGCGGACGCGAGGTCGCTCGCCGAGTCCCTGCCGAGTCATACCTCGCGCGATTTCGGCGCGCCTTTTGCGGACATATTCAAGCGCTTCAAGGGCGACTTCTACGCCATCGATCCGATGCTGTTCAGCCCGGCCGAAATCGTCGTCACCGCGATCGATTCCGGTGCGAGCTTCCGGGCCGGGATGCTGCACCATGACCTGCTCGACGCCTCGTTCCGTTGACGTCTGCGCCGCAGGCGGCGGTCCCCTCGTCGCTCTAGTCAGCGATCAGCGCGACTGGCATGCGCGGCAGATGGAGACGGCGTTTGTCGCCAAGGGCATGCGATTCGAACGGATCGACTTGGCTAAGTGCGGGTTCGATACGACCAAAGCCAGCGGCCTCGCCTTGCAGCATCTGGGGTCTCGACTGCCGCACGCGGTCCTCGTGCGCACCCTCGCCGACGGATCGTTCGAGGCGATCACCAAGCGTCTTGGCGTACTGCACGCCCTGTCGGCGCTCGGCATCCCGGTCTGGAACGACGCGCGGGCGATCGAGCGCTGCGTCGACAAGTCGATGACGAGTTTCGAACTCGCGCGCGCCGGACTCCCGACGCCTTCGACTTGGACGCTCGAATCGTTCGACGAAGCGCGCGATCTCGTTCAGCGTGAGTCGCGGCGCAGTCCGCTCGTGCTCAAGCCGCTGTTCGGCGCGCAAGGCAAGGGTCTGCGTCTTGTTCGAAGCCCCGCCGACCTGCCGCCGCCCGACGGGGTCGCCGGGGTCTACTATCTCCAGCGGTTCGAGACTGCCGAAGGCGAAGGGTTTCGCGATTATCGGCTCTTTGTCGTCAAAAGCCGGGTTATCGCCGCGATGATGCGCCGTTCATCGACGTGGATAACCAATGTCAAGCAGGGCGGCGAGCCTTGGAGCGTCGGACGCGACGCTCAGATGGAGCGAACTCGCGACGGCGGCGGCTCGCGCGGTCGACGCGACAATTGCGGGCGTCGACATCTTGGTAGCCGCCGAAGGCGGCCCGACCGTGCTCGAGGTCAACAGCATGCCCGCTTGGAGCGGCCTGCAAAGGGTGGCCGAGGTCAATATCGCCGAAGCGATCGCCGCCGAAATGATGGGGGCGATTGTGTCCCGAGCTGCCTGCGAGCCCGCGCTTTGAACGGAACTGTTTCCGCGATCGGCGCGGCGTTCGTCGAGGCCTGCCTCGCTGAGCTCGACGCACTGAAGCCCGGCAACGTCCATCGCTATGCGTCCGGCCATCGCATGGCGGCCGAGGATTTCGTCCGCAGCGCCGAGGCGAGCGCGGGCCATGTCGCGGCGCACGGCGCTGAGCGTCGGGGCCCGCGTGCGAGGCGCTGTCGACGCGACGCTCGCCAAAGTCGGCCAGAACACTAACCTGGGGATCATATTGCTCTGCGCGCCGCTGGCCGCCGCGGCCGAGGAAACAGCGCGCGAGCTGCGCGATTCACTTGCGAGTCGTGCTCGACCGCATGGACCGGCAGGACGCCGCCAACGTCTACGCGGCGATCGCTGCGGCAAGACCTGGCGGCCTAGGCCGCGCGCCCACACACGACGTCCGCGAGGAGCCGACCGTATCGCTGCGGGAGGCCATGACGGCCGCCGCGGACCGCGATCGAATCGCAAGGCAGTATGTAACGGCGTTCGAGGATGTTTTCGTCCTCGGTCTCAGCACCCTGGAAGCGGCCCGAAAACAGGGGCGCGAGCGGCGCTGGTCGACGTTGGCGGTTTACCTCGGCTTTCTCGCCGAGTTTCCTGACACGCCATGTCGTGCGAAAATTCGACGCCGCGACCGCAGAAGATCTGCGCCGGCAGGCGGCGCTGTGGCGCAACAGGCTGGTCGCAGCGCCCGACCCCAAAGCGATGATCCCCGGCCTTCTGCAATGGGACACGGCCCTCAAAGCCCGTGGCTTCAATCCGGGCACGAGCGCTGATCTGACGGTTGCGACGCTTTTCACCGCGACGCTGCGAACTCGATGACGAGGCGCCTTGCCCTCATCGCGCAACAATGCTTGATTATGATAGCGGGGAGAAACCCGCGGCTATCTGGCCAACCGGTCCCGCCACCAGGGCGGGATGCTGACAACAAGGATAGGCAGTCCGTATCGCTGCAGAATGCAAGGATCGGGCGGTTGTCTTCATTCCTGGGAGGAAATCGAATGGCTAAGATTCAGAAACTCCTTGTCGGCGAGTTGCTGGTCGGCGACGGCAATGAGATCGCCCACATCGACCTCATCATCGGACCCCGCGGCAGCGCCGCAGAAACGGCCTTCGCCACGGCTCTTACCAACAACAAGGACGGCTTTACCGCGCTCCTCGCGGTGGTCGCGCCGAACCTCATGGCCAAACCCTCGACCGTGATGTTCAACAAAGTCACGATCAAGGGCGCCAAGCAGGCCGTGCAGATGTTCGGCCCGGCGCAACATGCGGTCGCCAAGGCCGTCGCCGACAGCGTCGCCGACGGCACGATCCCGGCGGAGGAAGCCGACGACCTGTTCATCTGCGTCGGCGTCTTCATCCACTGGCAGGCGGAAGACGACAAGAAGATCCAGGAGTTCAACTATCAGGCGACCAAGGAAGCGATCGAGCGCGCCGTCACCGGCAAGCCGACTCCCGCCGAGGTGGTCGCGCAACGCAACACCGCCAAGCATCCGTTCGGCGCTTAATTTCGACTGAAGACCTGGTCTTGTGGACGCGCGGGCTCTTTGCTCGCGCGGCCATTCTTTGCGTTGCAAGCGCGCGTTCCGAAGAAGATTCTGTGGTTTACCGTCCGACAGCGGATCTCGAGTAAGACAATTGAGGAAGTAACGGTCGCCAACGCCGGATCCACGGCGAGATCAGCCGCCTTTTCCCGGCGCCGCCTCAATCTTGCGCAATCTCGGAGAGGCCGCCCTCGTTCTCGATGTCGAAGCGCGTGACGAGACCCTCGTTGATTTGGAAAATGTGTCAGACCGTTTCATCGGAAACAATTTGCCCTCGAGGTCTCACAGGACCTGGTGGACCTCTGCCGCGGTTGCTCCGTCGTCCCGCTGGGTGACGCACATCGGGTGGACGTGAGGCGCTATCGCCGCCCACTGCTTCGTCCAGTACTCTCGGACGGCCTCGCGCCCGTGCACGCGCCCACCCTCCATGCCGTTCGCCCAGTCGACGGTTTCGGCCAGAAACGTCAGAACGCCCGGGATGTCCCGTCGGTTGAGAAGCGGTTGCCGGACGCCTGCGCTGCGCTCTTCGAAAGCGACCGCGAGGCGCTGAGCGGCTTCACGGATGAGGAAGTCGGACAGCTTGTCGCCCTTCTCACGCGGCTGATCGCAAATCTCGATCGAGTTGCGAATGCCGAAGCGTCACTCCAAAATCCCTGGCCACGGCGACCCTGGGGGCCCCCGCACCCTTGGGGTGGTCCCCACCTCCGTTTCGCTAACGCTGCACCGGGGATTGCAAGCGTCGGCGCCCTTCCCTCCGCGCCCGTCAGCGCCGGGAGGGGGCCATGTC
Source organism: uncultured Alphaproteobacteria bacterium (assembly GCA_963816065.1). Lineage (GTDB taxonomy): Bacteria > Pseudomonadota > Alphaproteobacteria > Rhizobiales > Beijerinckiaceae > Roseiarcus. Next base: position 219,428 of record CAWFJG010000029.1, read on the forward strand.
AGAGTCTGGTCGTCAAACGGGCGTCCAAGCGATGGCCTATGGCACGGCGATTAGGGGCGCCAGCCGTCGGGGCATGATCTCCGGCCGTTACGCGCCGGCAAGCTTGCTTCGGCCGCTGGCCGACTCGGCCGTCCCGAAGCGCGCCTCCACCGCCAGGCCGCCTTCGGGGAGCGGAACAACCCGCGTTTCCCCGCCGAGCATCCGGACGCGGTCGCGCATGCCCGAGAGTCCCATGCCCCCGCTTCCCTGACCTTGAAGCCCGCGACCGTCATCCGCGACGCGGATGACGAGGCCAGCCAGTTCGGGATCGAGCAGCGCGTCGTGACTGTTTCGGTCGTCAAATTGGAGCGTCACCTCGATGCACGTCGCGCCAGCGTGGCGAAAGGCGTTGGTCAGCGCCTCCTGGACAAACCGGTACGCCATCTGACTCGCGCGCTCGCCGAGCATGCTCGCGCGCGGATCGGCGACGAGGGACAGCGTCATCGCGGGCTCGGCGCGTCGCCAGTGAGCGATCAGCGAGCCGAGCGCGTCCACCAGTCCGAGTTCCTCGAGCGCCGCCGGACGCAAGTCTGCGAGAATGCGCCGATTCTGGTTCTGCAACGCCTCGACCTGGGATGCGATCGCGGCAGCCGCCGAGCGCGCTTCGGGAAGAGCGTCGAGCTTTTTCGTCAGCACCGCTGCACTGGCGCGCAGGGCGAACAGGTGCGGCCCGAATTCGTCGTGCAATTCGTGGGCGATAACCCGTCGCTCCTGATCATGCGCGTCGACCGCACGCTCCATCAGCTCCGCGTTGGCCCGCTCGAGGCCGCTGAGAGCTCCCGCAAGACTGTTGATTTTGGTGTTAAGGCTCACGATCTCCGGCGGCCCGGCGGCCAGGGCGCGCGCGCTGTAGTCGCCCGCCTCGAGCCCTGCGAGCGCGACCCCGGCCGCGTCGAGGGGCTTTAGCGCCCGGCCGACCAGCAGGTTGGTGGCCGCCATCGCAATCAGCGCCAGAGCTGCGCCGGTCAGCGCAGCGTCGCGCGCGCCAATCCAGGCATTGTCGATCACATCGGAGGAGTTGGCGACGATGACGATCGAGTTCATCCTTCGGTCATTGAAGACAATAGGGACGGACACGACTTCGTGCGGCGCGTTGACCAGGGCGCGAAACCAGAAGGGCGCTTTCGAGCCGTTGCTGGCTGCGAGCACGATCGCCGAGGCGAACGACGGCTGGCCGACCCCCACCCGCACATGGCGGACGTTCTCCAGGCTCGCCAGGAGCGCTTCGATCGCCCGTTCCGGTTCGCTCGCGTCCTGAAGGCGGTCCAGTGTCGTAACCACGAATTCCTTGGTCAGCCGCATGGCGTTCTCGGTCTCGGCGCGCGCACGGTGGCTCGCCTCGATCACGATGCGGCTAACGTCGACCGCGAGCCACAGCGCCAGCAGCGAGCCGAAGATCAGGTTGAGCCGGTTTCGCAGAGAGGTTGAACGCCACATCGGTCTGCCGCCTTTCTGGCCCACCGTTGATTTTGCCCACGCGAGTGTCAATGTTGGGAGCGAGCGTCCGCCCGGCCGACGTCAAGAGGCCGGGACGGAGACGGAGCGCTCTTGGCGGGAGGTTGAACGGTTGCGGGTCCTCATTGTCGACGATCATCCGATTATCGCGTCCGGTTGCCGGGCGCTGCTCGATGGCGCAAACGACGAGGTCTACGAGGCGGCCGACGCGCGGGCCGGCTACGCCGCCTATCTCGCCCGCAAGCCGGACGTGGCGATCATCGACATCAACCTGCCCGGCTATTCAGGCCTCGAGCTTCTGCGCCGCATCCTGGTGCGTGAGCCCGACGCGCGTCTCGTCATCTTCAGCATGAATGACGATCCGGTCATTGCCGCGCGCGCAATCGAGGCGGGGGCGAAGGGCTACATCGCCAAGAACGACGATCCGACGTTGTTCGCCGAGGCGGTCAAGACCGTAGCGGACGGCGGCACGTATCTGCATCCGGCGATGGCGCGACAGATCGCCTTCCTCCGGGCCGGCGCCAACGCAACCATGATCTCCGGCCTCAGCGCGAGAGAACTGGAAATCCTCCGCCTGATCGCGGCTGGCCGGACCATGGCCCAGATCGCCGACGCCCTGAATGTTTCCTACAAGACCATCGCCAACAACTGCACCCAGCTCAAACACAGGCTCGGCGCCCGCACCGCCATGGACCTGATGCGGATCGCGCTGGACGCGAAACTGCAGTGACGCCGGCGGCCGTGGAGCGCGGCGCCGCCTGCGCAACCGCCATCGACCGACGAGACACGTCGCCTCGAGCACGATGACTTTCGACGGCGCCGGCGCGTTTGACAGCTGATCAGGGCGCCTCCTCGGATGGGGAAGGAACTCCTGACCGCGCCATGCAACCTGCCTGCGCCCGGTCTCGCGACCCGGTTCGCCCGCCTGATCTTTGCCTGTTCCGGCCTGATAACCGCCTGTTCGGCGCCTGTTCCGGGCCTGTTAAGGCGCCTGTTCCGCGCCCCATTCAATCCGCAACCGGCGGGTAACTGCCAAGCCGGGGTGAGTCCGAAAAGTCACATCCCCCGCACAATCGACTTCGGCGCTGCGATTTTGCGAGACAGGGACGCGGAGTTCTGACTCAAGGGTGGAATGGTTTTTCCGCCCGAAGCCGTGGAGGTGATCGACTGCTCAGAGGCGAGATCGAGGCGCTTCGGGCCGGGTACGCTGCGCTTTGGACGGAGAACGCCGAGCTTCGGCGGCGGCTGGGGCTGGACAGCTCCAACAGCTCGAAGCCGCCGTCGAGCGACGGGCTGAAGAAGAAGCCTCGCGTCTTGAAGAGCCTGCGCACGCGCACGGGCAAGCGGAGCGGAGGGCAGAAAGGTCACGACGGCGACACGCTGCGCCAGGTCGCCGAGCCGGACGCGATCGTCGAGCACGCGGCCGAGGTCTGCGAGCATTGCCGGGCGCTGCTCCCGGCGGATTCGAAGGTCGGCGAGGAGAAGCGCCAGGTCTTCGATCTTCCGGAGAGACCGCTGATCGTGACCGAGCACCGCGCGGCGGTCCACGACTGCCCGGCCTGCCGGCGGCGCACCCGCGCCGCCTTCCCCGAGGGCGTGGTTTCGCCGGCCCAGTATGGCGAACGCGTCAAGGCGGCGGCGGTCTATCTCAACGCCCAGCAACTCGTGCCCGAAGAACGAACCGCGCAGATCCTGCAAGACCTGTTCGGGGCGGCGGCGGCGTGCGGCGCGAGCGTGGCGAGATGGGTTCGCCGCAAGGCCGAGGCGCTGGCGCCGGTCTGGCGCGGCATCGGCGCATGCGTCGCGGCGGCGCCGGTGCGCTGCCTCGACGAAACGGGCTTCCGCATCGCCGGCGCAGACCCGCTGGCTGCACACCGCCTCGACCCTGACCCACACGTTCTATCGCGCCGGCGAGCCCCGCTCGGCCGTGCCCGAATTCGAGGGCGGCGTCGTGGTCCACGACCACTGGCGCGCCTACTACGCCCTCGAAAACGTCCTTCACGCCTTCTGCAACGCCCATCTCCTGCGCGAGCTTCAGGCGGTCAGCGAACTCGACAAGGAGCCTTGGGCCGAGGCCCTGCGCGCGACGCTTCTGGACGCCAACGAGGCCGTGCAAGCGGCCAAGGCGCAGGGCGCCTCGGCGCTCCCCCCCGAAGACCATCAAGGCGTTCGAGGACCGGTACTGGGCCGCCGTCCGGGAAGGCCTCGCCCTGCACAGGAGCCTGCCGGCCTTCGATCCCTCGACGAAGCCCGAAAAAGCGAAAGAAGCAGCGGCCCGCTCACAATCTCCTCATCCGGTTCAAGACCTTCAAGGACGCGACCCTCAGGTTCCTCACCGACTTCACCGTTCCCTTCACCAACAACCTCGCCGAGCAGGATTTGAGGATGATGAAGGTGAAGATCAAAATCTCCGGCGGATTCCGAACCCTGCAAGGCGCCGCCGACTTCGCAAGCCTGCGCTCCGTGATCTCGTCGGCCCGAAAGCAGGGCCTCGACATCCTCAAAGCCCTCACCTCACCCCCGACCGACTGGCCGTCGAACTCAAGCTTGTTGAACCGGCCTGATCCCCGCTCTGAGCCCCGCCTCCGCCTCCCCTCCACTCCAACAAGGCACGAAAGGCGCCGCCGGCCAGATATGGCCAGCCCCGTAGGCGGCTTGGCAAACACACCGGCGGGTTGCTACGCTAGCAAACAACTGAAATCGCATGACTTTCTGAAACGGGACGCCGAAACGGGCGCTAAAGAGCCGCCTGCTAACTAAAAAGCCGCCTGCTATACTGCGATTTATCGAGAAGCCGAGAAACCGCTTGACGTTGCGGACGAACAGGATTCGTCTGGGGATGTGATTCGCGGTGGATTTCTCTCAGTTGACGACCGGCGAGCCCTGACTAGGCTTGCGCGCGACGGCCTTGCGGAGCATCGCGTGGCCCGCCGAGCGAACGCCATCGTGCTTCTCGACCAGGACTGGAGCTGCGAGCGCGTCGCGGCGGCTTTGCTGCTGGACGACGACACGGTTCGCGATTGGCATCGGGCCTACGAGCGCGGCGGCGTCGAAGGGCTGAAGAGCTTTGGCCATGAGGGCAGCAGCGGCCGGCTCAGCCGCGAGCAGGAAAAAGCGTTGAGCGCTTGGGTCGACGCCCATTGCCCCCGCAGCATTCGAAAGATCGGGGCCTTTCTGCAGCGGACCTTTCGGGTGAGCTACAGCCGGTCAGGGCTGATCGCCTTGCTGCACCGCTTGGGCTTCCTCTATCGCAAGCCGGAAGCCATGCCGCGCGGTCTCAACGACGCCAGGCAGCAGGCCTTTATCGACGGATACGAGAACCTGCTCAATACGATGGGCTTAGACGAGGCGGTCGCTTTCGTCGATGCGGTCCATCCGACCCATCAGGTCAGGCCGGTTGGCTGCTGGGCGCGCAAGGAGGTCGCCGTCGCAGTGGAGCAGACGACCGGCCGCCAGCGACTGAACATCCATGGCGCCATCAATCTGGAAACCGGCCAGACGCAGATCGTCGTGGCCGAGAAGGTCAGCGCGGAGAGTTTCATCAAGCTCTTGGGCCAGATCGAAGGCACGCATACTGCGATGCGTCTCATCCATGTCTTTGTCGACAACGCCAGCTATCATCACGCCAACGTCGTTAAAGAATGGCTTGCGATGGCGGGGCGCAAGATCGTGCTCCACTTCATTCCGCCTTACTGCCCCCATCTCGATCCCATCGAACGACTATGGGCCTTGATGCACGAAAACGTCACCCACAATCGGGATTACAAGACCTTCCGCGAGTTCCGCCGAGAGATCGTCAAATTCCTAAGCCAAACCGTGCCCAAACACTGGAAGCGGTTCAGCGCCCGAATCAGCGACAATTTCCGCGTGATCCACCGCGCCAATTTTCGGGTTGTCGCTTAGACGAGGTATAGCAGGCGCCGCTGGCAACGACGACGTCGCAAGGTATGCCCGGCAGCCGTCATTTCAGCGGACACCCGCCTTCGGACAGCGGACGAAAAGCTTCGTCCGCGGGGATCGTCTCGACGAGGTCATAGACATCCCAGCGGCCGTTGGACTCGGCCGGCGCCTTGACCTTGAACACGTACATCGGGTGCGTGGCCCGCCCGTCCGCGCGCACGACCACCGTCCCGAACAGCGGGTCCGCGATCGGCGCTGCTTTCATCGCCGCCACCACCTTGTCGCCGTCGATCGTATCGGCGGCCTTGGCGGCGCGGAGATAGGCGAGCGTCTCCGAGTAGACGCCCGCCTGATCCTCCGTCGGCATGCGGCCGTCCATGCGCTCGGCGAAGCGCCTGGCGAAGGCGCGGGTGGCGTCGTTCAGGTCCCAGTAGAAGCCTTCCGAGAGGGTGAGGCCTTTGGCTCTGTCGAGCCCGAGCGCATCGACGTCGGTGATCTGCAGAAACAGCGCCGCGAGCCGCGTGTCGCCGCCGGCGACACGAAATTCCGCTGCCTGGCGGATCGCATTGATGGCGTCGGCCCCCGTGTCGGCGAACGCGATGACCTTCGCGCCCGAGGCCTGGGCCTGCAACAGGTAGGAGCCGAAATCCGTGACGCCGAGAGGATGGGACACCGAGCCGATCACCCGTCCGCCCGCCTTGACGATCGCCTCGGTCGCATCGCGTTGCAGCGCCTTGCCCAGCGCATAGTCGAAACTGATGAAATACCAGGACGCCCCCCCGGCCTTGGTGATCGTCCTGCCGATCGCGGCGCCCAGCGCCCAGGTGTCGAGGGTCCATTGGACCGTGGTGGGCTGGCAGAATTTGCCGGTGAGGTCGGACGTCGCGGTGGACGAGGCGAGCATCGTGCGGTTCTTGTCGCGGAGATAGGGATTGACCGCGAGCCCGACGCCGGAATTGGCCAGATCCGCTACGGCGTCGACGCCCTCCTGCTCGATCCAGCGGCGAACGATCGAAAGACCGACGTCCGGCTTGTTCTGATGGTCGGCGAAAACGACCTCGACCTTAAGATCGCCGGCCTCCTTGGCGAAATCCTCCGCCGCCATCTGAGCCCCGACAAACGAGCCCTTTCCGACCTGGTCTGCGAACGGACCGGAGAAATCGCTGAGCACGCCGATCTTGAGGGTCCGGTTCGGAATTTCGGCGAGGACCGCGTGAACAGCCGCCAGCGTGAGTGCGGCCGCGAAGGCGATCCGGATGAGGCCTGACGCGATGCTCGAAGTCATTGGCGGCTCCCGTCGGCTTTCATCTCGGAGCGTCGGGTCTGGCCGTCGACGGCCTTCGCGGGGTCCTGAACCCTTGCGCCCGCCGCGCGGCGGCCGGCCCGACCGAGTCCGTTTTGAGCGTTTTCAATGGCTTGCGGCAGAATTCGCGCGCCGACAAGCGTCTGGCATGGGCCTGAACCTGCAGTCGGCGGCCCGAGGGGCGGCTCTGAACGCGCGCGAGTCCATTTTCAGCGTTATCAACGTGTTGGGGCGAAAATCGTGGGCCGCCAAACCTTTCGCAGGGACTTGAGTTCGGCAGTCGGCAAAGCGAAGCGCGCGCCTGGACGCGCCCGAGTCCGTCTTGAGCGTTTTCAATGAATTGCGGCAGAATTCGCGCGCCGCCAAGCCTCTTGCCCGGGCGCGAATATGGAAGTCGGAGGCGCGAGGCGTCTGTGCCGGACACGCGCGAGTCCGTTTTCGGCGTTTTCAATGTGTTCTGACGAAAATCGTCGGCCGCCAAGCCTTCCGCAGGGGCCTGAACCCGCCAGTCGGCGGCGCGACGGGCGGCTCCGGCCTGGCCCGAATCCATTTTTAGGGTTTTCAATGCTTTGCGGCGGAATTTGTGCGCCGCAAAGCCCGTTGCGGGGCTTGAACGCGACGGCCGGCGGCGTGGAGGGCGGGCGCGACGGAGCCCGAGTCCGTTTCGAGCGTTTTCAATGTGTTGCGGCGACAATAGCGCGCCGGCGCGACTTGCGGGCGGCCGCTTTCGACCTTGTCTTGACCCTTGGTCGTCATTCCCGGGCGGCGGGCGTTCCGGCAGCCGCCAGCAGGCATCGAAACCCCGGGCGGATTTCGAGGGACGCTCCGCTTCGCTGCTCAGAATGGGGGCCATCGACGTGGCGTTCGCCGCCTCGGCGGTTACGCCGGAGAAACCGCACGACCCTCCGATCCCCGACGGCGACCCCAAACAGCCGGCCGAAGAAGCGTCGTGTCCGCGCCGAAAAAACTGAATTGCGTCCGCCGGCTTTCATCGGCCCAGACCCCGCCTCCCATCGTCCTCGCCGCCGCCCATTGCGGCGCTGAACGTCCGATCAGGAGACCATAGCATGGAATTCTGTTTCCATAAAGAATTTGTCGCAATGTCTCCGAAAATCAAAAACCGATAAGGTAATCAGCGCGGCTTATGTGTGGAAACTGGATCGAGCGGAGAGAATGGGGCGTGGAGGGCGCCGGGCAGCGTGCGGCGCGAAGAAAAGGCTCCCGTGAAGACCCGGATCGCACCGATCCGTTTCATGCAGACACCCACGACATGGTGACGGAGCCGTGCGCTCGATGCAATGGCGGAGATTGGGCGGGGAGCGAGTTTAGAAAAGCAAACCAACGGCGCGCCCGCAATCGACGTATTGCTGCCGTTGAGACTTGCGGCCTCGAACGGCGCGAGTGGGAGGGCAAGCGGTCGTAGGCCTGCGCTGGCAGGATGGTGAGGTTCCACCGAGTGTATTGAGCAACCCCTCGATTGGCCACTACGATCCTCGTCTCGTCGGTTGTCGCTGTTCGACTTAGGCCAGCATGCGGGCGCAGACCGAAGGGTCCGCAATCCAACCTTCGTTCCGGTCCACATTGCTGGGCGCGCCATATCCCTGTGAGCGGTTGAGCCAAGCCCACGCGGCCTGTACAGCGCAAAGCAGCGCATCGAGATCATCCCCGGTGGGATCGTCGCAAAGGCTGGGAGGCGCCTCGACCCTGAAGCCGTAAAGATAAGCCAAGACGCCGTCGGTCAACCCGCCAAGTATGTCGAGACGCGCTTTGCGTTGCTCTATCGTTTGTGTCCTCTTCGCTTCGTGTTTGTAGCTGCGGCGATGAATGATCTGACGCGCAAGAACGCCAGGATAGGCCTCGACGACGATCCGATCTGGATCGCCATCCTGCAGGTGAGGGATCGCAACACCTGACGCAACCAGCCGTGGCGCACCTTCGAAGAACATCAAGCCGACCGGAACACCGTAAAGTTTCTGGGGGCTGATTGAACCGGCAGCTACGTCGGTCTGTCGGCGGTGCTCCTTATCGCCGTCGGGTCGCCCAGCACGGTAGGCATTGAGCGCATCGCGAAATCCTTCCCGGCCCAACGATCTTGCATGCCGAACGTAGCCCGGCCAATCGCTCGGCCAATTGATTGTCTCAACGAACTTGCGTGCCTGACCGAATGGGAAGTCGATGCCAGCGATCCACCGCCCGGGCTTTTTTAGTTCATCTTCAAATTGTGAAAATTCCGTCCATCGGTCGAGATTTTCCGCGCGGAGTACTTTTCCGTCGAAAGCGCAGCGTAGGCAAGTCACCGGCTTTTTTCGGCTTGGACTGCTTGTGAAGTCGATTCCAGTAACATTCATTTTGAACTGTCTCCGTCCGCTCGTTTTTGCGCTCTACTCAGGTTTGGGAATCGGATCGACCGCTGCGCACGCTTTCCGTAATAGGACCAGAAGTGAATGCGCGCTTAAGAGCGGCTCGTCGCTGTTTCAAGTGGGTGAATGAGCGAGCACGTCACTGGCGATGAGGTAGACGATGGCTTTGAGGTTTCGTTTGGTTCGGTAGCCCTTGGCCTTGCGCTTGGCGGCCTGGACGTTGCCGTTGATCGCCTCCAGGACGCCGTTGGAAAGGCCGGTGGCGATCGATCTGAGGATGCCTTCCGACTTGGCCATGATCGTCTTGGCCAGCTTCTTCATCGGCGCGAGGTCGCTCACCTGAACCCAGACGTTCCAGCGGTCGAGGAAGCGCCGGGCCGATTTGGCGCTCATCGTGAACAGCTGTTGCAGGTTCATGCGGATCTGCATCGCCTGGATCGTGTCCAGGTTCTGCGCCTCCAACCGAGACAGCGCCTCCTTTTCCTCCTGCGTCAGATGATCGACGTTCTTCAGGAAGATGTAGCGCCGGCCCTTGATCTGGAAGTTGTTTCGCGCCTCCTCGCGCCGAACCTGGTCGACCGCCTCATTGGCGAGCTTGACGACGTGGAATTTGTCGAACGTGATCTCGGCGTTGGGGAAGTTCTCCTTGATCCCCGCCTCGAATGCGGCGCCCATGTCGATGCTGGCGTCGGTCACCGCCTCGCGCTTGCCGCCGTGCGCCTCGAGGAAATCCGCGAATTCCTTCACCGTCGCCGCGTCCTTGCCGTCGGCGACGTAGACGACCTTGCGCCGCGCCATGTCGACGAACACGCTGATGTAATCGTGGCCGCGCCGCGCCGAAGTCTCGTCGGCGGCGATGCGACGAACCTCCGACAAATCCAGCTTCTCCACCGCCCGCCAGACATAATGCTCGATGATGCGCCACAAGCGCGTGTCGTGCTCGCCGAGCAACCGCGCCGCATTGGCGATCGGCATCGCCTTGGCCAGCGTCAACATGAAGGCCTCAAACAACAGCGTGAAGCCCGATCCCGCGCGAGCCCACGGCGTGACGACCTTATGGACGCCGCACTGCGGCAGATCACTCTCGGCACACGCGCGTGCAACAGTGTGCGGTGCTGGAAGAAATCCAAGTGCCGCCAGGTCTCGTCTTTCGTGTCGTGGACCGCGCAGCCCTCGCGTCCGCACTGCGCGCAGGCGAACCGGCTCCCACGCCGAAAATCTACGTACAGATCAAGCCGGCCCTCCGCCGCATCGAACTCGCTACGCGTCACCATCCACGGCGACGAAAGACCAAGGGCCAACTGGAAAAGATCAGTGTCTCGCATCCCCCCTGACTAAACCCCGATCCCCCGGAGCGATCGCTAACCCGCCCCCAAATTCCGACTTACCCACTCCTTTCAGCGAGGAGCCTTAAGAGCCGATTTGACCCGTTCGCCAAACCGCTCGCGAGCGCCCGAAACTTGCGCATTGCGCGCTTTCAGCAAGACGCAGGAGAGCTTTTTTCGAACGGATGCTATTGGCATGACAACGCGGTCGCTGCCCGTTTACCGCTCTCCGCGAGCGCCGTTAGGCATCGCCGCGCCATCTGCCGCCTCGAACTGCAGCCGCGCCCCCATGCGGCCGGCCCGATCCGTTCAGTCGTACTTGAGGTAGGCGAAGCGCGGATCGCCGGCCGGCGTGCCTTCGAGGGCGCCGCCCTCGAGTCCCGGGCGCCAGCAGACAACCTCCTCGATCTTGCGCGCGAGCGCAAAGTCCTTGTCGGTGACGCCCTTGGCCGAGTGGGTCGTCAGTTTCACCTCGACCCAGGCGTATGAGGCGCGAAGGTCGGGATGATGCCAGGCGGCCTCAGCGAGATGGCCGACGGCGTTGACGACCATCAGCGTGCCTTTCCAGCTCGCCGTCTTGTACTTCCGCCGGATCCAGCCGTCTTCGAAGCGCCAGTGCGGCAGATCGCGCTTGAGCCGGTCCTCGATCTCATCCGGCTGATAGACTTTGACATTCGCATCGGTCGTCATCGGCGCAACTCCGATCAACAACGTCGAAGGCTGCGGCCTTCCTTTCCGCGCTTCCGGATTTGGCAGACTATCGCCGACCGCGGGCGTCCGGCAAGGGCGTGTCCGCGCACACTGGTTATCCGAGGCCGCGGCCGCTCCCAAAGACCATCGCATGTTGGCTGGATAAGATCGAGAAATTGACCGATCTCGGCCTGTGCGCTCACGAAAGGAGAATGTTGCTGGATCTGGCTGTCAGAATGAATGGCGCTTATGCTTTAGGGCTCTCTTGAACAATAACGCTATGGCCTTTCGGGCGAACATTGGGCGAGCGCGACACAGCCATTGTTCGTAAATTACATAGGTTGGTCTTACGTTTATTCTGATGGACTAAATAAAAAGACTATCTCTATCCAGAAAGCAGAGCCCTTCAACCGATGCGGGTCCAGCCAATCTTTTGACCGACCCCGATTGACAGGCATCGACGGCAAACAGGACAATGGCGGCCGGCAGGCGTGACGAGGGGGCGCGACTGCAGATGAACCGAGCGCGGGCCCAGATATTGGAGGAACGCAAATGAGCGAGTTGAACACCTTATACGCGCAACTCGTGAAAAGCGCCATTTCGAGGCGCGAGTTCATGGGACGCGCCGTCGCGCTCGGCGCATCAAGCGTCACAATCTCGACGATGCTCGAGAGCGAAGCCAAAGCGGCTACAGAAACGCCAAAGAAGGGGGGCGTCCTTCGACTGGGCCTTGCCGGCGGCAGCACAACCGACAGCGTCGACATCACCTCCTACAACGATTTGGTGATGATCGACGTCAGCCACGGGCTCTTTAATGGCCTGGTGGAATGGGGCCAGGACGGCAAGCCGCACCCGGAGCTGGCGGAGAGCTTTGAACCGAAGAACGGAGCGAAGGATTGGATCTTCAACCTTCGCAAAGGGATCAAATTCTCAAACGGTCAGGACTTCACGGCTGACGACGCTCTTTACTCGCTCAACCTCCATCGCGGACAGAGCAAATCCGGCGCGGCGGGGCCGATGAAAGCGGTCCAGGACGTGAAGAAGCTGGACCAAAACCAGATCCAAGTCACTCTCGCCGCGCCCGACGCGGATTTTCCCTCCATCCTGACCGATTACCATCTTCTGATGGTCCCGAACGAGTTCAAGGACTGGGCCAAGCCCGTCGGCACTGGCCCATTCACACTCGAGAAGTTCGACCCCGGCGTGCGCATCGTACTCAGGAAGCGCCCGGATTATTGGAAGGAGGGTCGCGGCTGGCTGGACGGCGCAGACATCACCGTCATCAACGACAGTTCCGCTCGCCTCAACGCCCTGATCTCCGGCCAGGTGGACGCAATCAATCGCGTCGACCATAAGGCGGTTGGCCTCCTCTCCAAGGCGCCGAAGATTGAGGTTGTTCGCGCGCCCGGCGGATGGTTCACGATCATGGCGATGGAAGTCGACAAGGAGCCTTACGCGAACCCCGACATCCGTCTGGCGCTCAAGTACGCGACCAACCGCGAGCAGATCTTGAAGGCGCTGTTCAGCGGCTATGGGACGCTTGGCAACGACCACCCTATTCCTCGCACCGACCCGTATTTCAACAGCGAGTTGCCCCAGCGTCCGCACGATCCCGAAAAGGCGGCTTTTCATTTCAAGAAGGCGGGCGTCGCCGACCCGAAGATCGTTCTTCAGGCGTCTGACGCCGCCTTTAACGGCGCGGTCGACATGGCGACCTTGTTGCAGGCCGACGCGGCGGCGGCCGGAATCAAGATGGACGTGAAGAAGGAGCCGGCGGACGGTTACTTCGACAATGTATGGCTTAAGGGTCCATTCGTCGCCAGCTACTGGGGCGGGCGGCCTGCCGCCACCCAGATGCTGGCCGTGGCGTTCGCCGCAAACGCGCCGTGGAACGAGACGCACTGGAAGAACGAGAAGTTCGAGAAGCTGCTTTCGGACGCACGCGGTGAAACCGACGAAGCGAAGCGCAAGGCCTATATCTGGGAGATGCAGGCGATGCTCAGCGATGACGGCGGCGCCCTCATTCCGGCCTTCCGCGACTGGCTAGACGCCCACAACAATAAGGTCGGCGGTCATACCCCCCACGGCGGCTTCGACATGGACAACGGTATGATCCTCGACAAAGCCTGGCTGAAGTCGTAGCGGCCGATCCTCGATCAAAGTCACGCGCCGGGCCTGGCCTCCGGCGTGTTTTTCTGGCGCGGGGACGGAGGCGGGATTCAGAGTGGGAAGGCTGATCTTTCAGCGATCGGTTCTCGGGGTGCTGACGCTGCTCGCCGCGTCCGCGCTCATCTTCATCGGCACTGAAATCCTTCCTGGCGACCTCGCCTCCGCCATTCTGCAGAACCAGGCAACGCCAGAAAACCTCGCGAAATTGCGCCTCGATCTCGGCCTCGACCGGCCGGCGATCGTCCGCTATTTCGAATGGCTGTTCGGCGCGCTGCGCGGCGACTTTGGCCATTCGCTCGCCAACGGCCGTGACGTCCTGCAATTGATCGCGCCGCGCTTCGCCAACACGATGTTTCTTGCGGCTTACGCGGCGGTGGTCGCAGTTCCACTCGCCGTCGGCCTTGGGCTCGCGGCCGCGATCCGACAGGGCGGGATCTTCGACCGCACAGTCAACGTGCTGACCCTGACGACCATATCGGTGCCGGAATACTTTCTCGCCTATCTGCTGATCAAATATGTCGCGGTCGACCTCGGCTGGTTTCCGTCGCTGGCGAACGTCGCCTCGGACACCCCTTTTCTTGACCGCCTCTACTATGCGTTCCTGCCGATGCTGACGCTCGTGCTCGTCATCGTGGCGCATATGATGCGGATGACGCGCGCCTCGGTGCTTGCCGTGATGGCGAGCCCCTACATCGAAATGGCCATCCTGAAGGGTCTCACGCAGACCCGCATCGTGCTTCGCCATGCCCTTCCGAATGCGCTTGCGCCGATCATCTCGGTGATTGCGCTGAACCTCGCCTATCTCATCGTGGGCGTGGTCGTGGTCGAGACCGTCTTCGTCTATCCGGGCCTCGGGCAGTTGATGGTCGACGAGGTCTCCAAGCACGACGTTCCAGTGGTGCAGGCATGTGGGTTGATTTTCGCGGCGACCTTTATTGCGCTCAACATGGCGGCCGACATCCTCTCGATCCTGTCGAATCCGCGCCTGCGGCAGCCGCGTTAGGGCCATCCGATGCGCCTTCTGGGACACAAGCTCAGCATCCCCGCCCAGATTGGATTGGCGATCGTCGCGATCAACCTCATCGTGGCGATCTTCGCGCCTCTGATCGCGCCCTTTGACCAGACCGCGGTGCTCGGCGACGCTTGGGCGGACCCGGACTGGCGACATTGGCTCGGACTCGACAATCTCGGCCGCGACCTTATGAGCCGGCTCATCTATGGCGCGCGCCTGTCAATCGGGCTTGCGCTGGTCATTACCGCGCTGTCGTTTTTCATCGGCATCGTTACTGGTTTCGGTGCGGCGGTCGCCGGCGGCTGGGTCGATCAGGCGCTGTCGCGGCTGGTCGACTTGCTGCTGTCGATGCCAACCTTGATTTTCGCCTTCGTCATCTTGTCGGTGCTCGGCTCAGGCTTGCCGGTGCTGATCGTCACCGTCGCAACCCTCAATTCGACCAAGGTCTTCCGCCTGGCTCGCTCCGTCGCCGTGGGCCTGGTAAGCCTTGAATTCGTCGAGGCTGCGAGATTGCGTGGCGAGGGCTGGTGGTGGATCATCACGCGCGAGGTTTTTCCCAACGCCATACCGCCATTGACCGCAGAATTCGGCCTGCGCTTCTGTTTCACGTTTCTTTTCATCGCTGCGCTGAGCTTCCTCGGCCTCGGCGTTCAGCCGCCCGCCGCCGACTGGGGGAGCATGGTCAAGGACTATCGCGACATGATCAATTTCGGCTACGCGGCTCCAATCTATCCCGCCGCGGCAATTGCGATCCTGACAATCGGCGTCAATTTCGTCGTCGACTGGATGCTGGCGATCCACTCTCGGGGCCAGGGAGAGGGCGCGTGAACGTCAGCGCCGACCGTTCGATTGTGCTCGACATCCGCGCGCTGCAGGTGGCGGTGCGGACCGACCACGGCGACGGCCCTGTGCTCGTCGACGATGTCTCCCTCAGTTTGCGACGCGGCGACGTCCTCGGTCTCATTGGCGAGTCAGGCGCTGGGAAATCGACGATCGGCCTCGCCTCGATGGGCTACACTCGCCGCAACTGTTTCATTGTCGGCGGGCAGATTCTGTTTGCCGGCGCCGATCTGCGCGCGATGACCGCTGATCACCGGCGCGCCCTGCGCGGCCTCAAGTTATCCTATATCGCGCAGAGCGCAGCGGCATCGTTCAATCCGGCGATGACGCTGATGGACCAGGTCTGCGAGACGCCCATCCGCCATGGGGTGATGGGCCGCGCCGAAGCCCAGGCCGCCGCAGTGACGCTCTTTCGAGAACTTGATCTGCCAAGCCCTGAGACGATCGGTTCCCGCTATCCTCACCAGGTGTCCGGAGGCCAGCTTCAGCGCGTAATGGCGGCGATGGCGATGATCGGGAAACCGGAAATCATCGTGTTCGACGAACCGACAACGGCGCTCGACGTGACAACGCAAGTCGAGTGCTTGGCGGCCTTCCGCCGGCTCATCCGCGTCCACGGCGCAGCCGCGCTTTACATAACTCACGATCTGGCCGTCGTCGCTCAGATCGCCGACCGGATCATGGTGCTGCGGCGCGGCAAGATGGTGGAATTCGGGGACGCCCCACGCATTCTGCAAGCGCCCGAGCAGGACTATACGCGCCTGCTGGTCCGCGAAAGAACCGCTGGCCAAACATTCGTCGCACGATCGGGCGGCGCCTCGCCGCTGCTCGAGGTCGCGGGCGTCACCGCCCACTATGCGGGCAGGCCGAAAGTCATCGACGATGTTAGCCTGGAAATTATACGCGGCGATACGGTCGCGGTCGTGGGCGAGTTGGGATCGGGAAAATCGACGCTGGCGCGCGTGGTGACCGGCCTATTGCCTCGCGCGAGGGGCGATATGCGCTTCGCAGGCGCGACCCTGCCGGCACGCCTCAAAGACCGTTCGCGCGATCAACTTCGACGCATTCAAATGATTTATCAGATGCCGGACGTCGCCCTGAACCCGCAGCAGACGCTGCTCCAGGTCATCGGCCGGCCGGCGTCGTTCTACTTCCGGCGGTCGCGGGCCGAAGTTCGGACCCGAGTCCTGGAGCTTCTCAGGCAGATGGACCTGCCGGAGCATTTCGTCGACCGGAAAACATCGGAGCTCTCCGGCGGCCAGAAGCAGCGGGTTTCGATCGCCCGCGCGCTGGCGGCCGAGCCGGATCTCATTATCTGCGACGAGGTCACGTCGGCGCTGGATCAATTGGTCGGCGAGGAGATCCTGCGACTCCTCAAGCGCCTGCAGGATGAGCTCGGAGTCGCGTATATGTTCATCACCCACGATTTGGGTACGGTGAAGCGGATCGCGAACAAAGTGGTGGTCATGCTGCGCGGAAAGGTGGTCGCCAGCGGTGAGACGTCTTCCGTATTCGCCCCACCCTATCATCCGTATACAGAGTTGCTCTTGTCGTCGGTTCCCGAGATGCGGCCCGACTGGCTTGACGAGGTCCTGGCGCGCCGTGGCTCCAAACCCAACGCCTAAAAGAAGAAAGGCGCCCTTGCCGACCCGGCAAATCGTTTCTATACGGCCCCGAAGCCGGGTGACGGTGAGGCCTGCGCGCGCAGACGGGCTGACGGCTCGGTTGCGGCCCGTTCATTGCATGGCGCATAACGCCGACGGACCGTCGGACGAGAGAAGAGGACGTTCCTGAATGCGGGCGCCGGGCGGACCCCGTCTGTTGCTACGGCGGCTTCGCGAAGTCATGGCGGAGCCCGTCACGGCGCAGGCGCGCCTCGACCGCATTGTCGTGCTGATCGCCTCGAACATGGTGGCGGAGGTCTGTTCGCTCTACGTCGTCCGAACCGACGGCGCGATGGAGTTGTTCGCCACCGAAGGCCTGAACCGCGAGGCTGTTCATCTGACGACGATGGAGCCGGGCGAGGGTCTCGTCGGCCTGATCGCGTCGAGCGCGGAGCCGCTTGCGCTTTCGGACGCGCAACATCATCCGGCCTTCTCCTATAAACCCGAAACGGGCGAAGAGATCTATCAGTCGTTTCTGGGCGTTCCGGTGCTGCGAAGCGGCGCCACGATCGGGGTCTTGGTCGTGCAAAACCGGGCGCGGCGCACCTATTCGGAAGAAGAGGTCGAGGCCCTGCAGACGACGGCGATGTTGCTCGCCGAGATGATCGCTTCCGGCGAGCTTCAGGCAATCGCCACCCTGGGCGCGCCGATCGCACTGCGCAATCCGCGAGCGACTAAGGGGGTCGGAATCGCGGACGGCCTTGGTCTCGGTCATGTCGTGATGCATCAACCGCGCGTGGCGGTGTCGAAGATTGTCGCTGACGACGTCGATTCCGAACTGCAACGGCTGGAGTTGGCGATCAGCGCCATGCGCGCCTCTGTCGACGAGTTGATCGACCGCAGTGACGACGGCAGGTCGGGCGAACATCGCGACGTGCTGGAAGCCTTCCGCATGATCGCGCATGACAGGGGCTGGCTGCGCCGGCTGCGCGAAGCGGTGAGTTCGGGGTTGACCGCCGAAGCGGCGGTCGAGCGGGTCCAGAACGACGCCCGCGCCAAGCTGCAGCGGCAGACGGATCCTTATCTGCGCGACCGGCTCCACGATCTCACTGATATCGCAAACCGACTCCTGCATCAGCTCGCCGGTCAAAGTCTTGTGCTGCTGCCGGAGGAATTGCCGGAAAACGCGATTCTGGTCGCGCGGTCGATGAGCCCTGCGGCTTTGCTCGACTACGACCGATCGCGTCTCCGCGGCCTGGTGCTCGAGGAAGGGGGCGCCGCGAGTCATGTCGCCATCGTCGCACGGGCCTTGGCGATCCCGGCGGTCAGCGACGTCCCCAACGTAACCGAAATCGTCGAGCACGGCGACGCGATCATCGTCGATGGCGATTCCGGCGAGGTTTATCTGCGCCCGCCTCCGGACGTCGAAGCGGCTTATGCCGAGCGTGCGCGGATGCGCGCGCGCAAGCAGGCGCAGTTTCGCGCGCTCCGCGATGTGCCGACGGTGAGCCTCGACGGCGTCCGGATCGGGCTCCACATGAACGCCGGGCTCCTGGTCGACATGCCCCATCTGGCCGAGACCGGCGCCGAATCGATCGGCCTGTTCCGCACCGAGCTGCAGTTCATGCTGGCCTCGCGCTTCCCGAGACCCGGCGTCCAGGAAGAACTCTATCGCTCGATCCTCGACGCGGCCGGCGACCGGCCGGTCACCTTCCGGACTCTGGACATCGGCGGCGACAAGCTGCTGCCCTACATGAAGGGATTCGAGGAGGAGAACCCGGCGCTTGGATGGCGCGCCCTTCGCATCGGCCTCGATCGTCCGGCGCTGCTGCGCATGCAGCTGCGCGCCTTCGTCCGGGCCGCCGCCGGGCGCGATCTCAAGATCATGATCCCGATGGTCTCGACCGTCGAGGAGTACACCCGAACGCGGGCGCTCTTCGACCGGGAGCTCGAATGGAGCGCGAGCCACGGCCACGAGCCGCCACGCACGGCGCTGCTCGGAGTCATGGTCGAGGTGCCGTCGCTGTTGTGGCAGCTCGACGAGATCGCGGCTCAAGCCGACTTTCTGTCGGTCGGCTCGAACGATCTGATGCAGTATCTCTACGCCGTCGACCGTGACAACCGCCGGGTCGCGAACCGCTACGATGCGCTGAGCGTGGGCTTTCTGCGCGCCCTGCGCTCGATCGTCGAGGCCGGGGCTCGCGCGGGCACGCCGGTCACTCTGTGCGGTGAAATCGGCGGCCGCCCGCTCGAAGCGATGGCGCTGACCGCGATCGGCTTCCGCCAGCTCTCCATGTCGGCGACTTCTATCGGGCCGGTCAAGGCGATGATCCTGACGTTGAACATCAGGGAAACAGCGCGCGCGGTCACCGCGATGCTGACGGAGGGACGCAACGACGCCTCGCTGCGCGAACCTTTGCGTGAACTCGCCGAGCGCTACGGCGTGCGCCTCTAGCGCCGCCGCGATTCGTCCTCCGCTTTCCTTCCGGTTCCCGAACATGGCCGCCACACGACAATTTCGATCTTATTCTGCGCCGCTACGAGGAGATCGGCGCCCGCCTGACGCAAGGGGTCGCCGGCGCCGAATATTCGGCGCTCTCGAGCGAGCTCAACGAACTCGAGCCGGTCGTGGGGCGATCCGGGCCTTCCGCGACAAGGAGAAGGAGCGGGCGGACCTGGCGGTCCTGCTCGCCGATCCGGCGCTGGATCCCGAGATGCGCGCGCTGGCGACCGACGAACTCGCCGCCGCCGAGTCCGATTCTGGAGGCATGGCGCAGGCGATCCGTATCGCGCTCCTGCCAAAGGACGCCGCCGACGAGGGCGACGCGATCCTCGAAGTGCGCGCGGGCACGGGCGGCGACGAGGCGGCGTTGTTCGCCGGCGACCTCTTTCGCATGTACGTCAAATACGCCGAGTTGAAGCGCTGGACCGTGGAAACGCTCTCAATGAGCGAGGGGACCGCCGGGGGCTACAAGGAAATCGTTGCCGCAGATCTCGGGACGGGGCGTGTTCGCGCGCCTCAAGTTCGAGAGCGGCGTGCATCGAGTCCAGCGTGTGCCGGCGACCGAGACGCAGGGGCGCATCCACACCTCAGCCGCGACGGTCGCAGTTCTGCCGCTCGCCGAGGAGGCGGACTTCGTCATCAACGAGGGCGACCTCAAGATCGACACCATGCGCTCGAGCGGCGCCGGCGGGCAGCACGTCAACAAGACCGAATTCGGCGATCCGCATCACCCACCTGCCGACCGGGGTCGTCGTCGCGATGCAGGAGGAGCGCTCGCAGCACCGCAACCGCGCGAAGGCGATGGCGCTGCTGCGCTCGCGGATCCTCGACGCGCGCAACCAGAAGCTCGACGCCGAGCGGGCGGAGGAGCGCCGATCACAGGTCGGCTCGGGCGACCGGTCGCAGCGCATCCGCACCTACAACTTCCCGCAAGGGCCGGGTGACGGACCACCGGGTCAACCTGACGCTCTATTCGCTCGACCGGATCATGGAGGGCGAGGGGCTGGACGAGATCGTCGACGCGCTGACCGCCGAACGTCAGGCCGAGCTTCTGGCCCAGCAGGGGGCGGCGTGACGCAGGTTCCTCGCCTGCCGCCGTTTCAGCCGGGCATGCGCATCGGACTGCTCGGCGGCTCGTTCAATCCGCCGCACGAGGGGCATGCGCTGGTCACTCGGCTGGCGCTGACGCGGCTCGGCCTCGACCGGGTGTGGTGGCTGGTGACGCCGGGCAACCCCCTCAAGTCGCCGGCCGAACTGGCGGCCCTTCAGGAGCGGGTCGAGGCCGCGCGCCGGCTGGTCGCCGGCCCGCGGGTGGCCGTCACCGACATCGAGGCGCAAATCGGAGCCCGCTACACCTACGACACGCTCGCCTGGCTCGCCCGCCGCGCTCCGGGGGTGCGCTTCGTCTGGCTCATGGGCGCGGACAATCTGCGTCAGTTCCACCACTGGCGGCATTGGCGCGCCATCGCGGACCTGACGCCGATCGCGGTCGTCGATCGGCCTGGCTCGACCTTGAGGGCCATGCCAGCCCGGCCGCGGTGGCGCTCGCGCGGTGGCGGACGCCCGAACGCGACGCGCCCCGGTTCGCCAGCCAGAGGCCGCCCGCGCTCGTCTTCCTGCATGGACCGCGGTCGGAGCTGTCGTCGACACGACTTCGCCAGGCCGCCCCCGCGCCCGGAACAGACCCTCTGCCATTTTCGATTCCGATTTGAGAGTTTTCGCGCCGCCGCGGCGCGAAGCCGGTTTCCATCTACTTATGTATTGTGTATTGCTGAGTTGGCATACCTTGATCGCAACCAGCATGGTAAATCGGTTCCCTCGACGGTCACCAACGCTTAACGCCTTGCGCCTACTGCTGGTTGCGCGACACGACGGCAGACCGACGAGCGGTCTGTCGCAGGCATGACGCCGCATGTCCGCGCCGGGTTTGAGCCGGCCTGCCGGTTTTAGGTCCAAACCATTTTGCGTTCCCGCCCCGGTTCGCGGAAGCAACCGGGTTCGTACCTGGGGATGAATTCATGCGTATCGAGAATTGGAAACTGCGAACCAAGGCGTTGCTGCCGCTGCTCATCATGGTCGCGACGGTGATCGGAATGGTCGCGCTCGGGGCACAGCGCCTACGCGAAATCAATTCGAACGCAACCGCCATGATCGAGGGTCGGGACCTCGGCGCCCTTCAGATGAACTCGCGCCTCGCGCCGCGTGACGCTGCTCGGAGACGATATTCTGGCGGTGAACACGTTCGGCGCCGACAGCCCCGAAGGGCAGGCCGCCATTGCGGACTATCAGGTCGCCAAGTCCGAGGCCAGAGAGCTGCTCGACAAGGCCATCAGCCTGCTGCCGAACCATACGGCGGAGATCGGGCAATTCCTGGATCGATTCGCTGCGATTCGAAGGCCCGCGAAAGTGGCGTTCGAGAGCGCCAAGGAATTGTCGGGATTGACTGGCGGCGCCGATCCCTCGCCTCGACTCGCTTGGGAAGATCGAGCAGACCGCGAAGCTGGCTGTCGAAGTCGACTTGAAGGCGCGGAAACTGGTCAAGCAGATCGTCGCCTTCAATGCCACATTGCGCGAGGAGAACGCCAAAGCGGCCCGTGCTCTCGAGGAGAACGCCGACCGCACGGTCCTGCTCCTCGCCGTTTCCGGTTTGCTGGCCGCGCTGGCCTCAGGCGCGATATCGCTCTGGCTGACCACGACGAAGATCGCTCGTCCGATCTCCGCGATGACCTCTCGGATGCGGGCTTTGGCGCTTGGCGACCTCAGCGTCGAGATCGCTGGAGCGCATCGGCGCGACGAGATCGGCCAAATGGCGGCCGCCGTGCAAGTCTTCAAGACGACCTCCATCGACAAGATCCGCGCCGACAGGGAGGCCGCCGCGCTGCGCGCCACCACGGACGCCGAACGCGACCGAGTTGCCGCCGAGCGCGCCCGCGCAGCCGCAGACCAGACGGAGGCGATGGAAA
The DNA here is from genome assembly GCA_963816065.1 of uncultured Alphaproteobacteria bacterium. Lineage (GTDB taxonomy): Bacteria > Pseudomonadota > Alphaproteobacteria > Rhizobiales > Beijerinckiaceae > Roseiarcus. Next base: position 241,591 of record CAWFJG010000029.1, read on the forward strand.
CCCTCGCCAAAGGGCTGGAAAACCTCGCGGTCGGCGACCTCACCGTGCGCCTGGAGGCCGGATTCTCCGAGGCCTTCGCAGGGATCCGCGACAACTTTAACCGCGCGGTCGTCAAGCTCAAGGATACGGTCAGTTCGGTCGTCGACAGCGCCAGCACGATTTCAGGCCGGAACGCGGCAAATCTCGACCGCCTCCGATTCGCTATCCTCGCGAACGGAGCACCAGGCCGCCAGTCTCGAGCGAGACAGCGGCCGCACTCGGTGAAATCACCGCCAATGTGAAGAAGGCGGCCGAGGGCGCGCGCCAGGCCAGCGAGTTTGTCGCGGCGGCCGATATCGATGCGAAGACGGGGGCGGACGTTGCGGCCCAGGCAGTGGACGCCATGAGCGCGATTTCGAAGTCGTCGCAAAAAATCGAGCAGATCATCGGCGTGATCGACGAGATCGCGTTCCAGACCAATCTGCTCGCCCTCAATGCCGGCGTCGAAGCCGCCCGGGCCGGCGAGTCGGGCAAGGGCTTCGCCGTTGTCGCCTCCGAGGTGCGCGCGCTTGCGCAAAGGTCGACCGTTGCCGCCAAGGAGATCAAGACCCTGATCACGGCCTCGACCGAGCAGGTGAATTCGGGCGTGAAATTGGTGGTCGAAGTCTGGGGCCACCCTCGATCGCATCATCAAGCAGGTGACGGGGATCAATCAGGTCGTCGCCAAGATTGCTTCGAGCTCGCAGAGCCAGGCCAGTGGTTTGGCGGAGATCAACACGGCCATGGAAGACATGGACCAGGTGACCCAGCAGAACGCCAGCCTGGCCGAGGAGTATACGGCGGCCAGCCGCGCGCTCGCGCAGGAAACGACCAAGCTTTCAAAGCTGGTCGAGCAGTTCAAGCTTCACGACCAGCGCGAATCCTCTCTGCGGGAATCGTCGCTGCGCCGGGAGCTTCGTGAAGCGGCGCCCCACGCCTTCGCCAAACCGCAGCGGCCCGCCCCTGCGCCGTCCGCGCCGGCCCGTTCCATCAGGTCCGCTCCAAGGATCAGTTCGGTCGCGGCGACCGACGACAACTCCTGGGCCGAGGTCTGAACGCATCCGGGCCAACATCGAAGACGCGATCCTCGGCCTCTGGCTAGTCCGCAGTCGAATTTGGGTTCGCCTCCGCTGGCGGTTCGCCCGAGCGCCGCTCCCGTTCCAGAGCCTCCGTCACCGCGGCTCAACAATTCCCGGCGCCGGCCCGCCGCGCCAGTCTCAGGCAAGACCGAACGCGTAGGACGGCAAGGGTCGTGTCTATGCAAAAGTCTGCCGCCTTGTCATCTCAAATGTCCGACACCCGCCGCTTCTCGCTCCAGGCGGCCGCCGTGACGGCGTTGATTCTCGCCGCGGCGCCGCTGGCGGGCTGCGAGAGTTTCGGCGATCGCACCGGCTCGCTCCCGGCGGCCCCGGCGGCGGCCGCGCCCGCCTCGGACGCGGACCTGCGCGCCTACGCCGAAGCGTGCCGCGCCCGATATGAGCGCAATCCAGGCGAGAAGACGGCCTCTGTCGACTACGCCCGCGCACTGCGGAAACTCAGCCGCACCAGCGAGGCCGTCGCGGTGATGCAGGTGGCTGCAGTCAAGTCGCCGAAAGACGAAGAGGTGCTCGGCGAGTACGGCAAGGCTTTGGCGGACGACGGCCAGCTCGCCCAGGCCAAGGACGTGCTGACTCGCGCCTATTCGCCCGACGCTCCCAAATGGGACGTGCTGTCGGTGCAGGGCGCAGTCGCCGACCGGATGGGCGATCACGAAACGGCAATGGCCTTTTACCGCGAAGCGCTCAAGATCGCGCCAAACGAGCCGGCCGTCCTGACCAACATGGGGCTTTCTCTGGCGCTGACGAAGCAGTTGCCTGAGGCAGAGCGCGTCTTGAGGCAGGCCGCCGCGAGCCGCGAGGCGAACGCAACCACCCGGGGCGATCTCGCCCTCGTCCTTGCTCTCGAAGGCAAATACGCCGAGGCCGAGCGGGTCGGCGAGACCGATCTATCGCCTGATGCGGCGCGCGCGAATGTCGAAGCCGTCAAACGCATGTCCGCCCGCAATGGCTCGCCGAGCGGATGAATTGGCGAATCGAATCCGCCCTTCGCCCCCCGTTGGGATCGATCGTTGCGAACCGGTTCGACCGAGTGCGCGTCTCCAGTCGGTCGCGCTTCGGAAGGCATGCGCGAGGACCGGTCTTCGGGGCGCCCGCTGGGATCTTGCGCAGTTCGAAGGCCGGGCGCCGCTTGCCTCGGACGGCTGCGCAATCGGCGCGGGCCTGTCGCGCTTGGTCTGCTATGGGCTCTATGCGTTGCGCTGAACCCACCGACCTCCGCGTCGGCGGGAGATCGAGGCGACACGGCGGCCAGCCGACAACCGGCGATCGCGGGTTCGGCTCCGTCGCCTGCGCAACAACCGGCCGACACGCCGCGGCCAGCGCCGCGCTGGACGCTCTCAACCGGGGCGATCGGACTCGGACGCGTTGGCGGCGTCAATCAGACGCTGGTCGGGCGGGCGCCTGACGGCATACCCTTCTAGGTCTATCCGACCCCGGCGCCGCCCAGTTACGACTCGGCGACTTATCCAGCCGTCGGAGCGCTGAACAGCGATCAGTTTCGACAGGGCCTCTCCGCCGGACCAAGGATCGTCCTGACCTACCGCGACGTTTCCGGCAACGGCGCCAAGTTTTCGTACTTCGACGTCATGGGCCTCAACTCCGCCAAGGCTGTCGGTCCGTATAGCCCCGCCGACTGGCCGATGATGAAGGCCCCCGGCTCGTTCTGGCAGACCCAGGATTTCCCCTACCAGGCGATGGCATGGAGAGACGCGACCAGCCTCTACAGCTTTGAGGCCAACGGTCGGCGAAAACTTTCGTCCCGGGTCGCGGCGCTGGCCGGTTTGCGCTGGCTCCAGTTGAACGACAGTCTGCAGGGAACGTTGACCCCGGTCGATCGCGGTGAGCCGTCGTGGAAGCAACATGATCCCGGTTCGACACTTTCGCAGCTTCAAAACCCGCCGCTGAGCACGTCGATTGTCGCCAACCCGCCCTTCTGGACAGCCAGAACAAGGAACAATCTCCTTGGCGCACAGGTCGGAGCCGAGGCAAGTTTCGCGGAGACTAGCCCTTTTCTCTCGGCGGAGCGATCAAGGCCGGCGTTTATGGCAACGACGCCGAACAATCGGCCTTGGTCAGCATGGCCAAGCAACTCTACCCGGCTCAGGCCACAGCCAGGGCGGTCGCCTTCGCTGGAGAAGCGGAATTACATGCGCAATATCAGCTTGCCGACCGGGTGGCGCTCAAGGCCGGGTACGAGGCGTTGTGGATTGGGGAGTCGCTCTGGCGCCCGGGCAGATGCAGGAAACCTACACCACTTCGCCCTCTCCATCGTCTCCGTCGACTCCCGTCAGTGCGCGCGCGCTTGGCGTGAACGACCGCTCGGATGTGCTTTTTCTAGGCGCGACCCTTGGTCTCGACTTTTCGTTCTAGCGGCGACGAAGGTGGTTGCTGTCGCCGCGCGATCGTCCGGAGCGCGGCGAGACGTCATCTGGGGATTGCCGAGCGTCGTGCGATCCCCCGGATGGCTTCGGTTGGCTCCCTATTCGTCGTGATCGCCAATCGATGACGTCGGCTCGGTGTCGATGCTGTAGCCGGCGCCGGCGGGCAGCACGGGCGGGGCCGGATCGGCGTCTCCAACCGGCGGCGGCAAGGCGCCGTCTGGGCCTGCCGCCGGCCCGATCGAGGCGGGAGGGAGCGCAGGCAGAACGGCCGAGGGCGGGGCTAGGGCGACGGCGCGCTTGTCGCCGAGGCGGGCGATGTCAAGCGGCTCCTCGATGTCCGGCGCCGGCGGCAAGGCGTCGGGCGCGGCCGGCGGCGGCAGCAGGTTCGGCGCGGGCGCCGGCCTGCAGATGTGGCGCGGCCCGGTGTTGGTCGAGCCATGGTTGGCGAGATCGAGATGGATATGGTTGTAGTGGAACACGTCGGCGCCAGGCCCGAGCACGGTGGTGAAATACTGGCAGGCGCCGGCGTGCGCCTCGTGCAAAAAGGCGGCCTCCTGCGTGCCTGCGCTCTTCCAGTCGCTGACGTATTTCAGCGTCCGCCCGTCCGCCAGCGTAAAGCCCGCGACGTCCACCGCGTTGCCGAAGGCGTGCTCAGACAATCGCGCGCCCGGCTCGTTGTCGACCGAACGGCACGAATAGGCGCCGAACACGTTGACGGTCGCGACCTTCTGCCCAAAGCGCGCCTCGGCGTCCGGTTGCACAATCTCACGCAGCCAGGCCTCGAGCGCCGGGATCATCGGGCAGTCGATGGTAATCGTCTTGTCCACGCCGACCTTGCCGTCGTCGAGAGCCGAGACCTTAAGCGGCCTCGTCATCCCGCAGATGCCGGGCCCATCGATCTCACGCCACGGAACAACCGTTTCCGAGAGCTTGACGAGGTTGCGGGCGAAGCAGGCGTTTTCCGCCTGAGCGCGCCAGGCGGGCCGTTCGGGACGGCCGAAGAAGCCGCAGCCCGTGAGGGTCAGCAGGGCCGCACACGCAACACCCAATGGCCGAACGCAACGCGCCATTCAGTCAGTCTGAAGCGATTGTTTTAACAATCGCTGAAGGATAAGGGCGCCGCTGCGCCCGCCATCGGGTCGCCGCACTTTGCCCGCAAGACGCGGTCCGCTGCAGGATGCGTTCGGGCATGGAGCACGGGATTCGGTGATCGGCCTGCAAGGCAAGGAGAGAACGGCGGCGCTCGTACTCGTGCTCGCGCTTGCATCGGTCGCGCCCGCGGCTGCTCACCCGCACGTCTGGGTAACGGTGAGGAGCCAACTCGACTTCACCCCCGACGGCAAAATCGCGGCTGTGGTGCACGACTGGGTGTTCGACGAGATGTACTCGTCGTTCGCGACGCAGGGACTCGCCAAGTCCGGCGAGCTCGTCAAACGTGAACAATTTGCGCCGCTCGCCCGGGAGAACGCCGGAGGCCTCGCCGACGTCGGCTATTTCACAACGCTCAAAAACGGCCGCGAGGCCGTCGAGTTCGGCTCCGTGACGGATTATTGGATGGAAGAGCGGCCGGACCACCTCGTGCAGTTTCACGTGACCGTGCCGCTCAAAGAACCGGCGCGCCCGTCCAAACTCCTGACCCTTCGCGTCGCCGATCCCGAATTTTTCATCGATTTCGAGTTCGATGACAAATCGCCGATTGCCCTCGTCTCGGCCCCGAACGGTTGCTCCGCCTCGGTCGCGAGGCCGAAGCCTCTCGACCAGGGCGACAAGGCGAAACTGTCCGAGTCCTTTTTCACCAATCTTGCGCCGGGCGCCAATTTCGGCTTCAAAATGGCGAGCACCGCGATCATCGCCTGCCCATGACCCGCGCTCCCCGGACCTTCGCCGCCGCATTTGCGGTCTTTCTCTTTCAAGCCGCCGCCGCTTCCGCGCAACTTGCGCATCGGCCGTTCTCGGTCGGGGGGGTCGAGGGCGGCGGCGGGGCGGAAGTCGGGATCACCGGCTATCTCATCGCCGAGCAGTCGCGCCTCACGCATCTGATGGCGGAGCAGGTGCATGCGCTGCAAGGGGACCCGTCGGCGTTCTGGGGGTTGGTCGCGCTCGGCCTCGGCTATGGCGTCTTTCACGCCGCTGGGCCGGGCCACGGCAAAGCGGTGATTGCCTCCTACATGATGGCCAACGAGAGGTCGCTTCGCCGCGGCGCGGTCATGGCTCTGCTCGCGGCCCTTCTCCAGGCGACGGTCGCGATCGTGCTGGTCGGTGCGGCAGCCATGATTCTCCATGCGACCGCATCGCAGATGAGCGCCGCCGCCGACTGGCTCACCGCGGCCAGCGCCGCGGGCGTCGCATCCATCGGCCTATGGCTGTCATGGCGCAAGGGCCGTGAGCTCATGGCCGCGGTCCGCCTGCGCTTCGAACGGGACCGAGCGGTGGCGGCCACGCCGGTTTTCGCCGGGGTCATCTGGGCGCCGCCGACGCGCACGCTGTCGGCGGCAGCCTATAACGCGGCTGATCCGACCGCCCGGGCGGGGCCGGATTTGTGTTGCGCCCCCGACGCAGCAGCGATCGCCGCTCCGCTGTCCTTGCGAGATGCGGCTGGAACGGTGATCGCGGCGGGAGCGCGACCGTGTTCCGGCGCCATCCTCATTCTGGTCTTCGCGCTCGCGCAGGGCGTTTTCGCGGCCGGGATCGCGGCCACATTTGCGATGGCGCTCGGCGTCGCGGCGACAACCGGAGCGCTCGCCTGGTTGGCGGTGTTCGCCAAGTCCGTCGCCGTGCGCTTCGCCTCGAGCGAAGATACGAACGCCGCGCTTGTCGCCCGGGTGTTCGAATTCGCCGCGTCGCTCGCGATTCTTGCGTTCGGCCTGATGCTGCTTATTGGCGCGCGCGGCGGGGCGTGAGCGTCGCCGTCGTCATCGGAACGGCCCCCTCAACTCTGACGTCTTCGCCGTGCTTGCCCGAGGGAATGGGCCCTTTCCCCACTGGAAAACCAACCAGCGTCGCCTCCGCCAGCGCATGGGCCCGGACCGCCGCGTCGAAGTCCGCGGTCGATCCGCTGGCTTGTGGACCTCGACGTTCGATGTCGAGCGCGTAGACGGTGATGACGTAATGATGCGGTTTGCCCTTCGGCGGGCATGGGCCGCTTAGCCCGGCGGTCCGAAGTCGTTGCGCCCTTGCGCTGCCGCCGCCGGCAGGCCCCTCCCGCTTCCAGCGCCTTTCGCCAGGCCCATCAAGCCGGGGGGGAAAATCGTGCACCCACCAGTGCCAGAAGCCGCCGGCCGCGGGAGCGTCCTGATCGATCCTGCTGATGGCGAAGCTCTTCGTCCCCGCGGGCGCATCGATTCAGGCGAGCGCCGGGGATGCGTTGCGTCCGGGGCGCTGGGCGCCGTCGAACGCTTGCTCCGGCGCGATCGCGCCGCCCGGCTGGATGTCGGGACTGGTCAGCGTCATCGCGTCCCCGGCTGGCGCCGCAAGGAGTGCGGAGACGACCAAAATGGCCGTGTGCGCAAAGATGAGTTCCGGTCCATCAGGTTTCGGCATCGCCCGAGGCATCTTCGGCTATGAAGCGACGCGCTCGCAAGCGGCGCCGTGGCATAGTGTAGAGGGGTATGGTATCCTCCGGACATGTCACACACCGTTCGCAACAAGTTGAAGCTGCTCCAGCGCGTCCGGCGCATTCGCGGTCAGATCGAGGCGGTCGAGCGTGCGCTCGACGAGGAGGCCGGCTGCGAGAAGGTCATGCATCTCATCGCCGCCGTGCGCGGCGCGACAAGCGGCTTGATGGCCGAAGTGGTCGAGGACCATGTGCGAACCCATCTGGTCGACGCCGAGCGCTATCCTGGGGTGCTGAATTCCGAGGCGACAGATCAGTTGCTCGACGTGGTCCGAACCTACCTTCGATGAGGCCCCGCCAAATGAGCGAAACCGAAACAGCCGCGTTTGCGGCCTTCCATTCTCATGTGTTCCTCGGCGAGGGGCACGCGGCGAGCGAGCGCCGGACCTGGACCGTCATCTCGCTCTGCGCGGCGATGATGGCCGCCGAGATCGTCGGCGGCTGGCTCACCGGTTCGATCGCGCTGGTCGCCGACGGCCTGCATATGAGCACCCACGCGGGCGCACTGCTGCTGGCGGCGCTCGCCTACACGTTCGCCCGTCGCCATGCGCAGGACACCCGCTTCGCATTCGGGACGGGCAAGCTCGGCGATCTCGCAGGCTTCACGAGCGCGATCATCCTAGCCATGATCGCGCTTCTCATCGGCTACAAGTCGGTCGCACGGATCGTTCAACCGGCGGCAATCCACTTCCGTCAGGCGATTCCGATCGCGGCTATGGGGCTTGCCGTCAATGTCGCGAGCGCGTGGCTGCTGACCGGCGGACATGCCCATGGACACAGCCACGGACACGACCACAGCCATGCGGACGATCGCGGCCATGACCACAACGAAGTCGAGCGGATCGCCACGCCAGCTGGCGAAGCCGTCCTCGAGATCTTCGAAGCCGGCGTCCCGCCGCGCTTCCGGCTGACGCGGACATCCGGGCCACCGTTGTCAGCCGACGGCGCCGCCCTAGAGACGGCGCGATCCGACGGGACACGGAACGTCTTCGCCTTCGCCGACCGGGGCGGCTTTCTCGAATCGATTGACGAGGTCCCCGAGCCGCACGCGTTTGCGGCCTACGTGACGGTCGAAGGGCGCACGACGACCGTTATGTTCTCCGAGCACGACCCCATCGACAGCGCCGCTTCGCGCGACAACAATCTGCGCGCCGCGATCGTTCACGTTCTCGCGGACGCTACTGTGTCTGTCGCGGTAATCGTCGGGCTCCTGCTGGCGCGGGCGTTCGGCTGGCTATGGATGGACCCGCTCGTGGGCATCGCCGGCGCGATCGTGATCGCGAGCTGGTCGGCGGCGCTCGTTCGCGACACCGGAGCTGTCCTGCTCGATATGACGCCTGACCAACGCATGACGGAGAAAGTGCGCACCGCGATCGAGGCCGACGGCGATCGGATCGCTGATTTGCATCTTTGGCGGCTCGGACCGGGGCATCTTGGCGCGATTATTTCGATCGAGACGCCGTCCGCGCGCTCGGAAGCCGACTATCGCAGAAAGCTGGCAAGCTTCCCGTCGCTGTCGCATCTGACCATCGAAGTCAGGAGGGCGGCGTAGACCCTCGAGCCACAACTCGTCGGGCGCTTCCGAGTTGGTTCTCCGTGGCGGGCCGTCGGTTGCGGCCGAACCGACGAGGCTTACGGCGAAACGTTTCCAAAACGTCGCTGGGCCAAGAAGACGCCTGAAGTTGCGCCGCCGGGGCTGCGCCTCATGGCGTCATCAGCACCGGAGCGCCGACCGACACGCGGTCGTAGAGGTCGATCACGTCCTCGTTGCGCATCCGGATGCAGCCGTAGGAGGCGGCTGTGCCAATGGAGGCTCGCATCGCGCCCGTCGTCCCGTGAATGGCGATTTCGTCGCGGTCGAGCGCAATCGCACGCGCGCCCATGGGATTGCCGGGCGCTCCGCCGGGAACGACGTCGGGCAGGCGAGGATGATCGCGCCGAACCCGATCCGGAGGCGACCAGTCGGGTTCGACATATTTGGCCGCCACATGCGCCGACCCGGTCCATTCCATGCCGCGTTTCGCCACGGCGACCGGGTAGACGATCGCCGTCCCCCGTTCGAGGACGAGATAAAGCCTGCGCTCCGATTGGCTGATGACGATCGACCCCGGCGGGAAATCGGCCGACAGAGAAATCAGCCGTCCTGCAGACGTCGGTTGCACGCTGGAAAGAAAGATGCCGAACTCCAGCGCCGACAAGTCCTGCGCTTCGCATTCCACCGTTTTCCCGCTCCACTGAACGGAGGGTACCATCGGATTCGGCGGACGCGCGAGCGAGCTTCGTTCACGGCAAACCCACCGACGACAACTCGGAAGGAATGGCGAGCGAGACCTACGCTCCGACAGCGACCAGCCTGGGCGCGGCCTCGCGTCCGACGCCATTTCCCTTGCCGTTCTTGCCCTTGGCCGAATTGACCTTCGCCGGCGGAATGAGCTTGGCGGGCTTCCCGTCGATCGCCGCCCAAAACTCACGCATCCGCGGAACGATCTCGTTGCGGAAACGGGAGCCGTTGAAGACGCCGTAATGCCCGACATTCAATTGCAGATAATTGATCTTCTTCGAGTCCGGGATGTTCGTGCAAAGGTCGTGCGCCGCGGAGCACTGGCCGACCCCGGCGATGTCGTCCTTCTCGCCCTCGATGGTCATCAGGCCGCACCGACGGATGGCTGCGGCATCGACAAGCTGGCCGCGATGCGTCATCTCGCCTTTGGGGAGCGCGTGCCGGACGAACACGGTCTCGATCGTCTGCATATAAAAGGCGGCGTCCATGTCCATCACCGCCATGTACTCGTCGTAGAAATCACGGTGCTTTTCGGCCAAGTCGCCGTCGCCAACGACGAGATGGTTGAACATGTCGAGGTGAGCGTTGACGTGGCGATCGAGATTCATCGCCATGAAGCCGGAGAGTTGCAAAAAGCCCGGATAGACCATCCGGCCGAACCCGGGATAGGGGAAGGGCACCGGATGCAGGACGTTGCGGCGGAACCAGTCGACGCCCCGGCGCTCGGCGAGCTTGTTGACATCCGTCGGACTGCGGCGGGTGTCGATCGGGCCTCCCATGAGCGTCATGCTGGCCGGGGCGTTGGGGTCGTCGTTGGCCTCCATGAGCGCCGTCGCCGCGAGCAGCGGGACCGCGGGCTGGCAGACCCCGAGGGTGTGCACGCCGGGTCCGAGATGATCGAGAATCAGGCGCAGATAATCGATGTAATCGTCGAGATCGAACTTGCCGATCGCAAACGGAACGAGGCGCGCGTCGGTCCAGTCGGTGATGTAGATATCGCAATAGGGCAGCAAGGCCTCGACGGTGCCGCGCAGCAACGTCGCGTAATGACCTGACATCGGCGCCACGATCAGCAGCTTCGGCTGGTCTTCGGCATGCGGGAAGTCCGGCCTGACGAAGCGTAGCAGATTGCAGAACGGCCGGCTCCAGACGACATCCTCGAGGATCGGGTACGCGGCGCCGTCGACTTCGATTTCGTCGAGACCAAAGGTCGGCTTGCCGTATCGGCGCGTCATCCGTTCGAACAACTCCGCGGCGGCGGAGACGTTCTTGCCAAGCGGGGTGCTCGACAAGGGGTTCCACGGGCTGCGGAACACGAAATGGGTGGCGTCGGAGAGAGTACGGGCGGGCGCAAGCGCCAGATGGGCCATCTCGTAAAATTGGTAGGAATAACTTCGGAACATCGAGCGGTTCCCCCGGCAGGAGTTCGATTGGCAATTGACAGCCACCCCATGCTTAAGAAACGTAACTTTGAAGTACAGGCTTTTCAATTGCGCCTTAGGACTAATGGGCGCGGCCAAACGTCTCGCCCTGCCGCGACACGCAAAGAGACCGGCCGCCCGCCAGCTGGCGCGCTTTTCCGAAGCGCTGACCTATCTAATTCTACGAAATCGCAAAAATCTGCAAGGATTTGCCGGAGGCGCCCGCCCCCTGCCCAAGCCATCGCGTAACCGGGGCGAATGTCCGGGCGATCGTTGTCGGGCGGGGTCGGCTGTAGAACGGGGTCGGGACCCCGCCGGGAGCGCTCAGCGCGCGCCCCACAAAGAGCCGGCCCGTCCGCGAACGCGGCTCAAACAGCGTTGTCCCAGAGCGTCGTCATGTCTCCGGCGACGACCTCGAGGCGCGTGGCCCGCGGATCAGACCTTGGCCTTGCTCTTCAATTCGACGCCGGCGTCGGTCAGGAGGGACGCGAGTTCGCCCGACTGGAACATTTCGCGCGTGATGTCGCAGCCGCCGATGAACTCGCCCTTGACGTAAAGCTGGGGAATCGTGGGCCAGTTGGCGAATTCCTTGACGCCCTGTCGGAGTTCGTCGTCCTCGAGGATGTTGACGCCATGAACAGGCGCGCCGAGGTAGTCGAGGATCTGGATGACCTGACCCGAGAACCCGCATTGCGGAAACTCGGGCGTTCCCTTCATGAAGAGAACGACTGGATGGTCTGCGATCAGTTTCTCGATCCGTTCACGTGCGTTCGCCATGGCGTTTGGTTTCCCTTTCGGAGCGGGGTCAAGGTCCCGCCCGTTCGCAATTCGTCAGATATAGAGCGTGCCGGCGCCCGCCGCCAGCAGCCGGGTCGCAAAAGTTCAGCCGCCGGTCGCGCTCATATGACGTTCGACAGCGGGCTTCGCCGAACGGGCGATGACGAAATCGTGCCCTTTCGGCTTGCGCGCAATCGCCGCGCGTATGGCGGAGACGAGCGGCTCGTCGGATTCCGAGCGGCGCAGCGGCTCGCGCAGATCGACCGCGTCCTCCTGGCCCAGGCACATGTAGAGCGTCCCGGTGCAGGTCACCCGGACCCGGTTGCAGCTTTCGCAAAAGTTGTGGGTGAGCGGGGTGATGAAGCCGAGCCGTCCGCCGGTCTCGCGAACGTCGAAATAGCGGGCGGGACCGCCGGTCGCGTAGGCCGAAGGCGTCAACGTCAGGCCGCGCTCGAGATCCCGCTTGAGTTCGGTCAGCGGCATGAACTGGTCGGCGCGATCCTCTTCCATCGCCCCGAGCGGCATCACCTCGATGAAGGTGATGTCGAAGCCGCGGCCATGCGCCCAGTCGACCAGCGAACGGGCCTCGCCGTCGTTAAATCCTTTGAGCGCGACGGCATTGATCTTCACCTTGAGTCCGGAGGCCGTCGCGGCGTCGATCCCCTTCATGACCGCCGCATGATCGCCCCAGCGCGTCACGGCGCGGAACTTCGCGGGATCGAGCGTGTCGAGCGAGACGTTGATTCGCCGGACCCCGCAATCTGCAAGCTCATGGGCGAAGCGCGCGAGCAGGGAGCCGTTGGTGGTCAGGGTGACTTCGTCGAGGTCGCCGCTCCCGAGATGGCGCTTCAGTCCATGAAACAGCGACATCACATTGCGGCGGACAAGGGGCTCGCCCCCGGTGATGCGCAACTTGCGCACCCCGAGCCGGACGAAAGCCGAGCACAGGCGGTCCAATTCCTCGAGCGACAGAATATCCCGCTTGGGCAGGAAGTTCATGTCCTCGGACATGCAGTAGACGCAGCGGAAGTCGCAGCGGTCCGTCACGGACACCCGCACATAGGCGATGCGGCGGCCGAACGGATCGATCATCGGCGCATCGAGCGCGGGGGAAACGGCGTCCATCGACCGAACATAGTCGCCGGCGCGCCCGAAAAAAAGACGCCCGCCGGGCGAACGCCGGACAAAACGACGAAATCTAACGGGTGACGACGACCCGGGTTCCGACCCTGGCGCGGCCGTAAAGGTCGATCACGTCGTCGTTGGTCATGCGGATGCAACCCGACGACACCGCCTGCCCAATCGTATCCGGCTCGTTCGAGCCGTGGATTCGATAGAGCGAACCGCCGAGATACATGGCGCGCGCGCCAAGCGGATTGTCGACGCCGCCCGACATGTGGCGCGGCAGGTCCGGACGGCGCCTGAGCATTTGCGGCGGGGGCGTCCAGTCCGGCCACTCGCGCTTGTTGGCGATCCGGGTGACGCCTTGCCAGGTGAAGCCCGGACGGCCGACGCCGACGCCATACTTGAGCGCCTGATGGTCCGGCAGGATGTAATAAAGCCTGCGCTCGCCGGTTCGGATGACGATCGTGCCCGGCGCCTCGCGGCCGTCGAACTGAACAGTCTCGCGCGGAACCGGCGATGCGACCGGCTGGAGCTGCGAATCGAGCGCGTTGGCGAAGACCGGCGCCATGCCGGCGGTCACCATGAGGCTCGCCAAAGCGGCGGCGGCTGGGACGAGAATACGGCGCATGAAGTTCCCCCGACTTGTCTAGCCCAACGGTACACTGACACGCGGCGCCTGTTGAACTCGGCGAGACCACGGCGTGTTCCGTCCAAATTATGGCGGACAGGCGCCGTCGCGCAATCCTGCTGGAGCGGCGCCGTCCGATAATTCGCAATTTGCGTTAAATTGTTGCAACCCGAACCCGAAACTCGCCGGAGCGAGCGGACGATCACGACATTTTGATCGGCGCGGCGGCCATGCTTCGGCCCGTGGCGTCGAACGCGTGAACGTCGTCGGCCGGCGCGCGGAGAGTGACCAAATCGCCTGGCGAAGGAGTCTCGCGGCCACGAATTTCGGCCACCATCAGCTTGTCGTCCGTGCGCCGGACATGAGCGTAGGAAGCCTCGCCCAACCGCTCGACGAGCTCGACGACGCCTCTGGCGGCGAAGGCGCCGTTCCCAGCCGTCGCGAGGTGCTCAGGCCGCACGCCAATCGTCAGGGAGTCGCCGGACTTGAGCGCGCGCGCCGGCAGCCTCATCGGCGCCATCGACGCTCCTCTGACCTCCGCCGTCCCGTTTTCGACGCGCTCGACCGTCGCCGGAAAGAAATTCATCGCCGGCGAGCCGATGAACCCCGCCACGAACAGGTTGGCCGGCTCGTAATAGAGATCGAGCGGCTTGCCGACCTGCTCGATCCGGCCCTGGTTCATCACCACAATCCGGTCGGCGAGCGTCATCGCCTCGATCTGGTCGTGGGTGACATAGACGATCGTCGCCTTGAGGAGTTGGTGCAGCTTGGCGATCTCGACCCGGGTGGAGACGCGCAACGCCGCGTCCAGGTTCGACAGCGGCTCGTCGAACAGGAACACGTCCGGCTCGCGCACGATCGCGCGGCCGATGGCGACCCGCTGCCGCTGGCCGCCGGAGAGATCGCGGGGATAGCGCGCCAGCAGGGGCTCGAGCTGCAGGATTCGGGTCGCCTCGGCGACGCGCCGGTCGCGCTCGGCGGGCGGGACGCCGGTGAACTTGAGCCCAAAGGTCATGTTCTTGCGCACGTCCATATGCGGGTAGAGCGCGTAGGACTGGAACACCATCGCGATCTTACGCTCGGCCGGGGCGAGCGCATTGACCTTGCGGTCGGCGATGACGATGTCGCCTGAGGAGGGCGCGTCGAGGCCGGCGATCATCCTGAGCAGGGTCGACTTGCCGCAGCCGGACGGCCCGACCAGCACGAGGAATTCTCCGTCCTCGATGCCGAGATTGATGTCGATCAGAACCTTGGTCTCGCCGTAGCTCTTATTGAGAGCATCGATATGCAGTCGCGCCATGACGGGGCCCTACTTGACCGCGCCGGCGGTGAGGCCGCTGATCAGTTGACGGGAGAAGATCACGTAGATCGCAACAACCGGCAAAATCGCCATCGACAGCGCGGCGAGCACCGAGTTCCAGTCGGTGATGTACTGGCCGAGGAACTGCTGCACGCCAAGGGTGATGGTGTGGGTCGTGTCCGACGAGGTCAGGATCAGCGGGAACCACAGGTCGTTCCAGATCGGCACGATGGTGAAGACGGCGACGGTGGCGATGGCGGGGCGCAGCAGCGGCGCGATCACCTCGAAGAAGATCCGCGTCTCCGGCACGCCGTCGCAACGGGCGGCGTCGCGCAGGTCCTTGGGGATCTGCTGAACGAATTCGCTCAGGATGAAGATCGACAGCGGCAAGCCCTGGGCGATGTAGACGAGGATCAGGGCCGTCAGCGTGTCGTTGAGGCCGGCCTCGCGCATCATGGTCAGGATCGCGACCGACCCGAGACGGATCGGCACCATGATGCCGATCGACAGGAAGAGCGCGAGCGCCGTCGAGCCGCGGAACTTGTATTCGGTCAGCGCCCAGGCGGCCATCGCGCCGAACAGCAGCACGAGCGCCATGCTGACAAGCGTGACGATCAGCGAATTCATAAAATAGGTTCCGATGTGAGACGCGTTGAAGACCTTGGCGTAGCCGATCAAGGAAAAGGTCGCCGAGGTCGGCGGCGCGAGCGGGGCTCCGAAGATGGCGTTGCGGGCCTTGAACGAATTCATCACCACGAGCAGGATCGGCCCGACCGCGAGCGCGCTGTAGGCGATGAGGATGATGTGGATGCCGACGACCTGCGCGCGCTGATTGATCATGGCCGTTCCTAGAACGCGTAGCGGCGCAGTCGGCGCTGCACAATGAAGAGGTAGAGGCAGACGCCGACGAGGATGATGAAAAACATGACCGTCGCGACCGTTGCGCCCATCGTCGGATTGCCGAGCTGCAACTGATTGCCGAAAAACGTGCGGTAGAAGTACGTTCCGAGAATGTCGGAGGCGAAGTTCGGCCCGGCGAGCGCGCCCTTGACCGAATAGATGAGATCGAACGCGTTGAAATTGCCGACGAAGGTCAGGACCGAAACGAGTCCGATCGTCGGCAGAACCAGCGGCAGCTTGATGTGCCAGAAAATGCGGAACTGGCCGAGCCCGTCCACCCGCGCTGCGTCGACGAGCTCGTCAGGAATGTTGAGGAGCGCCGCATAGATCAGCATCAGCGGGATGCCGACGAACTGCCAAACCGAAATGAGCGCGAGCGTCACCAGGGCGGTCGACGGCAGGCCCAGCCAGGGAGCGAACCAGCCGCCGAGGCCCACCGTCTTCAGCGCGCCTTCGGCCACGCCCCATAAAGGCGACAGGATCAGGTTCCAGGCGAAGCCGACAATGACCACCGAGAGCATGGTCGGCAGGAAAATGATGGTGCGATAGAGCCCCTTCAGCTTGAGACCCGGCAGGCTGAGGAGCCCCGCCAGCGCGATACCGATCGGATTCTGCACCAGCATGTGCACGATGAAGAAAATCAGATTGTTCTTGGCCGCGTTCCAAAAATGGCCCGACCAGTCCGGATCCAGCAGAAGCGTGCTGAAATTGGCAAGGCCGAAGAAACGATAGGCGCCGCTGCTGTCGGTCGTGTAGGTCGAAAGCTCCATCGTGGCGATGAGCGGGTAAATCGAGAAGAGCGTATAGACCGCGACCGCCGGCCCCAGAAATAGCGCCAGGAGCCCGAGGAAACGGCCCCGGGGCATCGAAGCGACCACTTGGGAAACCGGTTCGGCCATTTTCGCGCGCGCCGTCGTCCGAGAAATCGCGAGCCTCGCCGCTTCCGCTCGGCGCCGTCAAGAGCGAATTCGCAGGAAACGCCTCCCGCCGGCTAGAGCGGAAGGCGCAGAGTTCAAGCGGTCACTTGCCGGGCTTGTACCACTTGTCGAGGCCGTCCTGGAGCTGCTTGCCCGCGGCTTCTGGGCTCAGGGCGCCGTTGATCACCTGGGCCGACACGTTCCACAACTCGTTCTCCAGGTTCGGCGTCCCGCGCGACAGGATCTGATAGGAATTGCGGATCGTCGACTTGCAGTCCTTGCGCCAGCCGACCATGGTCGCGGCCAGCGGGTCGCCGATCTTGACCGGGGTCTTGTTGAGCGAGAAGAAGCCGGGCAGCGCGTTGGAATAGAGTTCGGCGAATTCCGGCGTCGCCGTCCACTCGAGGAATTTCTTCGCGTCCTCCTTGTTCTTGGAGGCCGAGTTGAGGCCCATCGCAATGTCGGTGTGGTCGGAGATGTAGCATTGCGTGTCGCCGGCCGGCAGCGGCGGCGGGAATGCGCCCATCGGGAACTTCGCCTGCCCGTTGAAGGTCGAGATGTCCCACGAACCCGCTGGATAGATCGCCGCCTTGCCGAGCGAGAACAGGTTCTGGCTGTCGGGGTAGGTCTGCGCCTGGAAGCCGTTGCCCATGTAAGGCGCCCAGGAGGCGAGCTCCTTGAACACCGCGATATATTCCGGGTCGGTGAACTTCTCCTTGCCGGCGATCAACGCCTCGCGGCCCTCTTCGCCCTTCCAGTAATTCGGGCCGATGTTCTGGAAGCCCATGGTCGCGGCCTCCCATTGATCGGCAGTGCCGAGGTCGATCGGCGTATAGGTCCCGTCCTTCTTCAGCTTGTCGAGAAGCTCGTGGAACTCCGCCATCGTCTTCGGCGGCGTCGCCCCGACCTTCTTCAAGGCGTCGGCATTGTAGATGAAGCCGTGGATGACCGAGGCCTGAGGCACGCAGAAGGTCGTCTTGCCGTCGTCCGTCGTCCAGGCCGACTTGGCGACATCCGAAAAATTATCCATTCCTTTGACGTCGTTTACGCTGTCGAGCTGGTGCTTGTTGTAGAGGTCGAGCGAGGCGTCGAACGGCCGACAGGCGATGATGTCGCCGGCTGTGCCGCCGGCTAGGCGGGCGTTGAGCGCGGCGTTGTATTCCTTCGGCGCGGAGGGCGCGAATTCAACCTTGATGTCGGGATAGTGCTTGTTGAAGGCTGGGATGATCTTGCTGTTCCAGATGTCGGCGTCGTCGTTGCGCCAGCTCTCGATCTTGAGCGAACCGGCCTGCGCCGCGACCAGCCCCGTCAACAGCGCCGCCAGCGCGACTCCGCCGCGCGTCCATGCGAAATTAGTCTTCATCCTACCCTCCTCATCCGACGGGCTACATGCCCGCGCTCGAATTGACGTTTGCTTCCGCGCCCCCGAGGCGCGTGAGAATTCGGGAAAGATCACCCTCGCAGTCGGCGACCGACGCTCGCGCCGCCACGGCGACCGGCGCGTCGTTCTGAGCTTCGGCCAGCGCGGCCAAAGCGGCGGCTTCGTCGACTGCCGCCAGGCGTGCGACGATGCTCGGAGCGCGCGCGCGAAGCTTGTTCTTGTCGGGCCGGACGTTGACCATCAGACCGTGATGGACCCAGCCGAGATCGGCGGCCGCCAGCGTCGAGATCACACCGAGCGCACGAAGGCCAAGGTTCGCGGCGCCAGCCTCGGCCGCAGCGCCGTCGTCCTCGCCCGGCCGTCGACCGAAAGGCGCTCGCCATTGGGCGTGACGAAACGGATACGCGCAGGATCAATGCCAAATGTCCCGGGCAGCTCCTGCCCGTCCTGCGTCGCCAGCAGCCCGGAGGAGCCAGCCCCGACATAAATCGACCCGCCGCCGGAGCGCAGCGCGTCGGCCACAAGCTCAGCCGCCCGGACGAGCGACGCACGCGCTTTCGCCGCGCAATCCGCGGCGCGGACCTGCCCCGCGCGCAGAGCGTCCGCCAGCGGCGCATGCGGCTCGCCGGCGTGACGTGAGGCTTGCGCGTTCGCGGACGCCAACGACTCCCTCCTTGCGTGACGAGGCGACCACTCGAGGCCCTCTTGTGTTGGATTATGGGCCACGTGTATACCTCTTGTCTAGCGGTCCTTCGGGAGGGACGGAGGAGCGGATGGCGGACCTTCGCGCGATCAGGGCCCAACGCCAACCTCTGTTCGCCAGCGTCGGAGCGGCGTTGAGACGCGAGATCGCCGCGGGCCGCTTCGCCCAGGCGGACCTGCTGCCGGGGGAGCGGGAGCTGTCGCAAATGCTCGCCGTGTCGCGCACCACGCTCAGGCGCGCGATCGCCGCGCTGATCGAGGAGGGCGTGCTGGTCCATCGCCACGGGGCCGGCACCTTCGTGCGACGGAGCCCGCCGCATGTCGATCAGCCGCTGTCGCGGCTGACGAGCTTCACCGAGGACATGCGGCTGCGTGGACTGACCGCCTCCTCGAAGGTGATCGAGCGCGGCGCCTTCCTGCCAACGCCGGAGGAATCGATCATGCTCGACCTTGCGCTGAGCGAAACGGTGTTCCGCCTGTCGCGACTCCGGCTCGCCGACGGCGTGCCGATGGCGATCGAGCGGGCCGCGGTGCCGATGCGTTTTCTCGGCGGCGCCGCCGAACGGGTCGGCAACTCGCTTTACGCCGCGCTCGAGGCCTCGGGCTGCCGTCCGGTGCGGGCGGTCCAACGGCTACGGGCGGTGCTGGTCGGCGCGCCGGAGGCGGCGCTGCTCGGGCTTCTTGACGGCTCGCCCGGCGCTCGACATTCATCGCGTCGCCTATGTCGCCGACGGGCGGAGGGTCGAGTTCACCCGTTCGACCTACCGCTCCGACACCTACGATTTCGTGGCGGAGCTCACCCTGCCGCCCGCCGGCCGCACGCGCGGCGAAGGAGTTTCGCGATGACCGACACGTTCATGGCGGCCGAAGTCGCCGAAGCCGGCCCGGCTCTGCGCCGGCAACTCGACGCCAATCGCAACGCCGTCGCGAAAGCTCGCGGCGGAGCTCGCGGCCGGCGGGCCTGCTTTCGTGGCGACCATCGCGCGCGGCAGCTCGGATCACGCCGCGCTGTTCCTCAAGCACGTGATCGAACTGAAACTCGGCCTCGCCTGCGCGTCGCTCGGGCCGTCGATCGCATCGCTCTACCAGGCGCCGCTGCGGCTCACGGGCGCGGCCGCGATCACCATCTCGCAGTCGGGCCGGAGTCCCGACATCGTCGCGATGCAGCGGGCCGCCAAGGCCGCCGGCGCGACCGCGATCGCGCTCGTCAACGACGTGGACTCGCCCGCCGCGACCGACGCCGACGCGCTTCTGCCGCTGCTCGCCGGCGAGGAACGGTCGGTTGCAGCGACCAAGTCGATGATCGCCGCGCTCGTCGCCGGCGCTTCGCTGGTGGCGCACTGGAGCGGGGACGCGGGCCTCGTCTCCGCGCTCGAACGCTTGCCGGCCCTGCTCGGCGCGGCCAACGGACCGCCGCCGCCAGATCTCATTGAAACGCTTGCCGCGGCTTCGTCGCTCTATGTCATTGGCCGCGGTCCGACCTTCGCCGTCGCCGCCGAGGCGGCGCTGAAGCTCAAGGAGACCTCGGCGATCCACGCCGAGGCCTTCTCCTCGGCCGAAGTGCTGCACGGGCCTGCGGGCGTCGTCACGACGGGCTTCCCGCTGCTCGGCTTCGCTCCTGCGGACGAGGCGCGCGACGGGTTTCTTCAGACGGTGGAGCGGCTTGCCTCGTTCGGCGCCGCGCCGCTGATCGTCGACGTCGAGCGCCACGCCCGCTGGCCAACGCTTGTCGCGCCCGACGCGGGACATCCTATGGTGACCCCGATCGCGGCGCTGCACGCATTCTACAAGCTCGCCGAAGCCGTCGCCCGCCGCCGCGGCCGCAACCCGGACGAGCCGCCGCACCTGATGAAGGTGACGCGGACGGTGTGAGGCGATTAGCGCCTATGGGTCAGGGCTTGACTACGACAATGTCGAGGTTTCCGGCGGCCGCCGCGGCGTCCATCGCCTGAGGAAGGTCGGCAAGCGGGAAAACCTTTGGGCGGATGGGGCCGATGTCGAGGAGCCCACTGCGGACGAGTTCGATAAGCCCGCGGGCGGCGCCGCGTGGATACACGAACTGGCCAGGAATCTCCCAGTCGTTCAGCATGACGGCGGGTGTAGGGAGTTTGGATGTATGGGGCTGGGCGAGCGCAGAGAGCCAATCGCCCGAGCCCCTCAACCCGTCGCTCTCCCCGCAAGCGGAGAGAGGGGGACTTGGCGCATCGCTTCTCCCAGAGCGTCCAACCGAAGACCGGTTGCCGCCTCGCTCGACCGCAAATCCGAAAGCTCGCTTGTGTCGTCCTCGTTGGCGGCGCCTTTGGCGATGCGGGCGAGAAGTTGTCCGCGCCGCGCGATATGGCGCGAATAGGGGAGCGGCTCCGGCGCAGTACGCTTGAGGAGCGCCTCGGCGTTTCGTTCGGCCGACTCCCAGTCTCCGACTCGCAGGGCCCATTCGATTGCGTAACGGCGGAACCAGAAATGATTGTGGCCGACGGCGCCTTTCTCCAGCAGGGTCTCCCCATCGGAAAGCGCGGCCTCCTGAGCTGACCGCCTCGGCTCAACGAGAGCCAACAGGCCGAAAAGAATCGGCCCGGCAAATCCAGGGCTTGTTTCACGGGACGCCTCAAGCCCCGCTCGCACGAGCGACAGCGCCTCGGCGGGGCGCCCCGTGACGAGCGCCCTTTCGGCGCAGACGCGCGAGGATGATCGCCTCGTAGCGGCGCGCCTTCAGTCGACGCGCCTGCTCGAGCGCAGCAGCCTGGATATCCACCGCTTCGTCATAGCGGCCAGCCACGGTCAGACAAAGACCGGAGGACTGAAGCGCAAACATTTCCGCGTGGCCGTCGCCGATCCGGCGCGCCATGTCGAGCGCCCTCCGCATGTCGTCCAACGCTGCATCAAAGTCGCAAACGAAGATGCGGCAATGTCCCATCATGACGCGGTTCGGGACGGCGATGCGAACAAGTCCGGCCTCGTCGCAGCGATCCACGCATTCCGAAAAAAGCTCGAGAGCCGTCGCCATGCGGCAGTCCATGTACTGGGCGTCGGCGAGCCCACTCAGCGCCCGAGCCTGCCATTCGAGCGAGTCGAGGCGGAGGGCTGCATCCAGGGCCGCCGCGTGCTCTCTTCGGCAGTCCTCGATCTCGCCGCGTGCGAAATGGAGGTTGCCGCGGAGATAATGGATTTCGGCAAGCGCTGCGCTCCTGCCGCCAGCGCTCGCCGCGGGTCCGGCGTCCGAGAGCGCAATAAATGCGTCGTCGAACTTGGCAAGCAGCCGATTGGCGGCTGCGCAGCCGATTAGCGCCCGCAACCGGTCCGAGTCCGCGGCGCCCGAGGCGAGAGCCGTCCGGTAGGCTTCAAGGGCGTCCTCGCCTTGACCCGCGTCGAGCTTGAGGTTGCCGACTTGCAAGGCGAGAGCGACGCGGTCGCGAGGCGCGGTTGCGATAGCGAGGCCCCGAACGGCAAGATTGGAGGCTTGGCGCTGGCGAAAAAGGGACTCTTGGTCCTTCGAGGCTTCGAGATAAGCCTGCGGCGCTCGAGGATCTTCGGCAAGATCAAGATGCCCGGCGCACAGCGCGGGATCCTGCAGGAACACTTCCGCAGCAGACTTGTGAAGGTGGCGACGCCGTGCTCGCGTGAGCGACGCATAAACGCCGTCGCGCACAAGCGCATGGACAAACTGCAGTCCGTCGGCGGCCGGTCGCAGAAGGGCGTTTCTGAGGAGCGCTTCACAGGCGTAGTGCGGATCGTCGATCAAGGCGCGCAGGTTCGCGAGCGCCAGGCGCTGCCCAAGTACCGACGCCGCCTCGATTGCGAGCCGGTCGTTCGGCGCAAGAAGATCGGTGCGCGCAAGCACGACGCTTTGGATCGTGGTCGGCAGCTTTCCGTCGACAAGGTCGTCCGCCGTCCGCAATAGCTGCTCGAGAAACAAGGGATTGCCTCCGGCACGCTCGACGCATTTGGCAGCGAACACCTCGGCGGCAGGGAAGCTTCTTGCGATCGCTTCCGACTCGGCCGGGGCGAGCGCCGCAAGATCAATCGTGAGTTGCAAGCCGTCGCCTTCCGTTGCGCGCCAACCCGCGTCAGGAGGATCAGCGCCGATCCGCGTCGTCATAATGACGGCAGCGCGGCTTCGTGTCGTCGCCCGGGCCAAGGCGGCCAGCAGAGAAAGGGTGTCGGGATCAGCCCAATGGACGTCCTCGACCGTCACCAGAAGCGGATCGGCGCGAGCAGCCGCCTCGATCAGATCCACGAGGACGCGCTCCTTGCCGCGAGTCCGCGCGGCGCGATCGATCGCCTCGTAGAACAGGCGGTCGTCCTCGCGCTGAGGAATTTCCAGGAGATCCCGCACAAACAGCGCGTCGTCCCCGGACAGGTCCGAGGCGGAGAGGGCCGCCTCGGCCGCCTTCAACGAAGCGTCTCGTCCCAAACCAAGCAATCCGGAGACAATCGTACGGACAGCGCCATGCCCACGTTCTGCGCCGAAGTCGAGCACCCACCCGATGTGGCGGACGAAACCCATGTTCGCCGCGATCGACTGCACTTCTTCGACCAATCGCGTCTTGCCGATGCCCGGCTCGCCGCGCACGACGACGACCGCGCCTGATGCGCCTTCCCTAATCGCGGAAAGGATATCGCGGCACTGCTTCAACTCGGCGTGACGGCCGACGAGTGGGGACCCGACAGCGCCAGCGCGCCGCATGCCGGTCAGGCGCCAGACCTGTACGGCGCTCCCGAGCCCCTTCAGCGCCTGGGCGCCGAGGGACTTAAAGGCCGCCGCGTGGCTCGTCGCTCGATAGACTTCCTCCGACACGAAGGTTTCTCCTGCGCCGGCGAGGTCGAGGAGCCGCGCTGCGACGTTCGCCGCCTCTCCGGTGACGGTGTATCCGCGATGTTGGCCGCTACCGACCGACCTCGCCACCACTTCCCCCATGGCGAGCCCGACGTGGACGGCAAGGGGTTCCGAGGTCGCGATCAATAGGCCGGTCACGGCGGCGTGGACGTCGAGGGCGGTGCGCACGGCGCGCAAAGCGTCGTCGCCGTGTGCGCGGGGGGCGCCGAACAGCACCATGGCGGCATCGCCGATGTGCTTGTCGATCACCCCGCCGTAACGGTCGACGACATCGTCCACGAGGGCGAAGAATTGCTCAAGCAGCGCGTGGACCTCCTCGGGGTCCAGCTTCGACGAGAGCCGGGTATAGCCAACAATGTCACAGAACATGACGGCGACCGGGCGTCGGTCGCCTTCACCGCCGGCGTGGCCCTTGGCGGTCACTGGCTCGGGTTGGCCAAGCGACCGGCCGCAGCCTCCGCAAAAGCGATCCGAGGCGTCATTCGCGTAGCCGCATTCTTCGCAGGACCTAGGAAGCGCGGCGCCGCATGCGGCGCAGAACTTCCGACCCTCCTTGTTCTCGCACTGGCAACGCGCGCAGAGCACCGGTGCAGGTCCTCGTCGGTCGAGCGACGGCATCAACCAGCACTATCACGATCGGTCGTCGCCGTTGAGAGGTTCTAGCCCCGTTCGTTATTTGCGGAACACGATCCAACCCGATAGGCCGCTCCCCGCTGCGCAGACAAGGAGGCGCGCGACGAGACCGACTCGTGCGCCTCCCGCAGCGTTTCGCTCGGGAGGAAAGCGCCCGAGCGGCTTCGGCCTACTGGCCAGCCTGGACCTTCTTGACATAGTCCTCGACCGCCTCGACGACCTTCTTGTCGGGGTTGGCCTTGCAATATTCGATGACCTCGTGAATACCCCGCTTGGTGCGTTCGATGTTGATGGCGTGCTTCTTCAGGTGGCCGTTGAACCAGCCGCTGTACCAGACGCCGAGGAAATTGGCGTCGTCCTGGGTCGTGTTGGCGAGCTGCGCGCAGGTCAAGGCCCTGACGTTGATATAGCCCTTCTCGTCCGCGTAGGTCGCCAGAGCGACTTGCGCCTGGCAGGCGGAAGCGGACGCCGCCAGCGTGGCGGAGGCGAGCAGCGCGGCGCGCCAGTTGCCGCGCTGGAACGGAGCAAAGAATTTTGCGCAAGCGATGATTGAGGTGTGCATAAGTCGGCCTTCCAAGTTTCTTGATTGGTGCTCGATGGGCGTCGCGCGTCGGGTTATTTCTCGTCGATGACCTTAATTCCCGCTTCCTTGCGCATCTGCTTGATGTTGATGTCCATCGCGGTAATCACTTTCTTTTCCGGATGGGCCTTGCAATAGACGATGACGCGATGCTCCAGTTCCTTCGCCCGATCGACTTTCATCTTGCTGTAGTCCGCAAGGCCGTTGTACCAGCCGCTGTACCAGACGGTCAGGAAGTCGGCGTCTTCCTGCCAGGTGCCGGCCAATTGTTTACAGGTCAGCTTCTGCACATCGAGATTGCCGTTGGCGTCGGCATAGGCGGAGAGGTCGGTCTGGGCCTGCGCCGCGCCGGCAAAAAACATGGCTGCGCAAAGCGGAATTGCGAATTTCATCCTCGAGGTCCTCCAAAGTCGGGCGTTTCGCCCCTCGACCGGGCCACGGCGATCGGCGTCCGTCGAGCGCGCGAATCCGCCTTGCAGTCCAGTCGAGCGGACCCCTTACGCGAAAAGGCGGCGGGCGACAAACGGACGCCACAACTTTCTTGCGGTAATCGCGCCGACCCTTGCACGACTGCGTACGATAATTTCACGCCTATAATGCGGGCGTAATGTTCCGCCTTGCAACCTGGCCGCGCCGTTTCGCGCCCCCGCTTCGGCTGCCTGTTCTTGACCTGTTCCGTCCCTGATAAATGCCTGTTCCGAGCCTGTTAACAGGCCTGTTCTGGCGCGGATTCGAACCGCAATCGCCGGGTTGCAACGGCGGTAACGCCATGACATTGCAAGACTTCCTGGAACGGATCGCGCCCGCTGCGAAAAAAAAGCGCCCTGCTGGCAGGCGCCGGATCGGCGGCGGACCGCGCCTCATCCTCGCGCGTTTCCGGACTTACAGCCTGATCACCTGCCCGGTCCTGATGCTCTCGTCCGCCGCGAACACGATGCGCAGGGAATTGATCGCATCGGACCAGTGGTCGTTGAGGTCGACCTCGCCGCGGATCGCGCTCAAAAACAGCCGCTGCTCGCGCTCGCAAAGCTCCTGATGGCCCGGTTCGTCCTCCGTCGTCTCGATCGTGTCGGGCGCAGCGAAGCGACCGTCGGCGTCGAGGGCGGCGTGGTGGATGCGCAGCGCGTTGGTGCGGGTGTGGGCGTCGTGATCCGAGGACCTCACGTCGGAGCCCGCCGCCTCCTTGGCCACGATCGACACGCAGCCCTTCGGCCCGATCATGTCCTTCACGAAGAAGGCGGTCTCGCTCATCATCGGGCCCCAGCCGGCCTCGTACCAGCCGACCGAGCCGTCGTCGAAGACGATGTGCAGATGGCCGTAGTTGACCATGGCCGGCCCGATCTCATCGGTGAGACGGGCGCCCACCGCATGCACCGCGACCGGCCTCGCCCGCGTGACCTGGCACATCACGTCGACGTAATGCACGCCGCAGTCCACGATCGGCGAGGTCGACGCCATCAGGTTCTTGTGCACCTGCCAGAAGGAGCCGGACGACTGCTGGTTGAGGTTCATCCGCATGACGAGCGGCTTGCCGAGCGTCCGGCCGATCTCGACAAATCGGGTCCAGGACGGATGGACGCGCAGGATGTAGCCGACCAGCAGCGCCTTCCCCGCCGCTTTCGCCGCCGCGACAATGGCCTCGGCCGCCGGCAGCGTGTCGGCGAGCGGCTTCTCGCAGAAGACATGCGCGCCGGCCTCGATCGCTTTCAGGGCCATCGGCGCGTGGTGCTCGGTATAGGCGGCGATCGCGACCGCGTCGGGCTCCAGCGCCGCGAGCGCCTCGCCGAGATCGTCGAAGCGCGGCACGCCAACGAATTCCCGATCGAGGTCCTGGCGGCCCGCGGCGTTGCGGGTGCATAAGCCCACGAGTTCGAAATCGTCGATCGTCTGGTAGGCGCGGGCGTGGCTCGTCCCCATCGTTCCCACCCCGGCGACAAGGACACGCTGCTTGACGACGCTCACCTGGGGCTCCTCCTGTCCGACATGCGCCATCGTAGCCGGTCGCCGCCCTGGGGGCCACCGGGAGGCGCCCGGAAACCGCCTCGCGGGGCGGCTAACAACGCTGGTCTCCGCTGTGGCGCTGCGCTTGCGCAGGATTGGCGCAGGCCCTATAGGCGGCGCGGCTCCAAAGGAAGTTGGAATGGCTCAGGTGCAGGAACGACGCCCGGCCTCGCACCGGGGGTCGAGCGACGAGCCGCCCCACTCGGGTTTCCCACGTCTAATTCAACGAATTGTCGTGACTGTCGGGCGCCATCGCAACGCCCTGCGGCGGCTCGGTCTCACGGCCAGCGCGCTGATTATCGCCATTTCCCTGACGATCTTTGCCCGCACGTTGATGCGCATCGATCCGGTCAAGTTTGGTTCCGCCTTTGCGGCGACCAGCCGGGACCAGATCCTGCTCTCCTTCGGCTTCACCGCGCTCAGCTATCTGGCCCTGACCGGCTACGACGGTCTGGCGCTCCGCCATATCGGCGTCAAAGCGCCCTATTGGCTGACTGCGCTGGCCTCCTTCGCCAGCTACGCGGTCTCGTTCACACTTGGCTTTCCGTTGGTGACCGGCGGCGCGGTCCGCTACTGGATCTATGCGCCGGCCGGGCTCACCGCCAGGAACATCGCCAGTCTGACGATCGTCGCGGGCGTCACGTTCTGGCTCGGCATGGGGCTCATCGTCGGCTTCGGCTTCATCTTCACCGCCGACGCCGTCGCCGACATCAATCACTTCAACTCGCTGGCGAACAAGCTGATCGGCCTCTCGGCGATCAGCCTGCTTGCGCTTTATGTCGGTTGGGTCGGCGTGCTGAGTTGGCGACGCGCGCCGGCGTTCGGCAATTTCCGGCTGCCCGGACCGTTCGTGACGCTGGGGCAGATGGCGCTCGGCGTGATCGACGTCTGCTCGGCCGCGGCGGCGCTCTACGTGCTGCTGCCCAAGGACGCGGTCATCGGTTTTCCGACCTTCGCCACGCTCTATTCGTTCGCTGCGATGCTCGGTATCGCCAGTCACTCGCCCGGCGGCCTGGGCGTGTTCGAAGCGACCATCCTCCAGGCCGTCGGCGGCGAGGTCGACTCCCTGCTGGCCGCCCTGCTGCTGTTTCGCGCCGTGTACTACATTGTGCCCTTCATCACCGCTATGGCGCTGCTCGGGGCGGTTGAGGCCGTCCGCCGATGGCGCTCGCTCCGCGAGGCCCTCTCGGCGGCATCGGACGAGTGAGCGGGCGGGCCATGACACCTCCTGCTTCTCGCCGAGTTCCGATCTGATCCGTTCGCCATTCGCCGCCCAACTCGTCGCGGCGATGCCTGAGGCGGCGCTGATCGTCGGCGCCGACGGCCGGGTCGCCGCGGCCAACAAGCCAGCGCTCGATCTCCTGTCCGCGCTCAAGCTTGGCGATCCGCTGGTGCTCGCGCTGCGCGCGCCCGACGTGGTCGATGCCTTCCGCCGGGTGATCGCCAGCGGCGACGGCGAGACGGTGCAATGGAGCGAGCGCGTGCCGGTCGAGCGCCTGTTCGATGTCTGCGTCGCTCCGCTGTCATCGTCGGACGGAGATGTCGAGGCGGTCCTCGTCACGCTGCGCGACCTGACGGAGATCCGGCGGGTCGAACGGCTGCGGGTCGACTTCATCGCCAACGCCAGCCATGAGCTGCGCACTCCGCTCGCTTCGCTGCTGGGATTCATCGAAACGCTGCAGGGATCGGCGCGCGACGACGTCAAGGCTCGCGACCGTTTCCTCACCATCATGCGCGATCAGGGCCGCCGGATGGCCAGGCTCATCGAGGATCTGCTATCCCTGTCGCGGATCGAGCAGAAGCAGCACCTCCGGCCCGAGACGGTGGTCGATCTTGCCCAGAGCGTGCGCAGCGTCGTCGACTTCGCTGTCGCCGATGGCGGCGGAACTGGGCGCCGAAATCCGCTTCACCGCCTTCGAGCCCGTCCTGGTGAACGGCGACCGCGACGAACTCGTACGTGTCGCCGAGAACCTGATCGAGAACGCCATCAAGTACGGCGTGCGCTCGGGCGCCGACGCCGGCCTGGTCGAAGTCACGGTGTCGGCGACCGGTAAGGAAGCGCAGCTGACAGTGCGCGACTACGGTCACGGCATCCCGCCGGAGCACCTGCCGCGTCTGACCGAGCGCTTCTATCGGGTCGACGCCTCCCAGAGCCGGGCGCGCAACGGCACCGGCCTCGGCCTCGCCATCGTCAAGCACATCCTCACCCGCCACCGCGGCAAGCTGAGCATAGCGAGCCGGATCCATCACGGTTCGACTTTCATCGCGAGCATGCCGCTTCACGTCGGGCGGAAATAGGCGGGCCCTTTCAAAACCGCTTTTGGCCGCGTCTGCCCCTTCACGGCCCGTCGCTTCCATAGCCCGGCTGCCGCGGCCGAAAATCGCACGCATCTGGTGGACGTCCAGGAATGGCGCCGACCCTATCGCAAGGCGGCGCGCCGCTCGACGAGATAGAGGTGCTCCGCGATGAGGACGTTTTCACCCGTCTGATTGGAGACCTCGAGCAACTCGACCACGATTTCATGCCCCGCACGACGGGCGTGATCGCGCTTATCCTTAATCGTCGCCCTCGCGCGGATCGTGTCGCCTATGAACACAGGCTTGAGGAATCGGAGGCGATCGTAGCCAGACGACATCGCGCGGGGATTGATGTCGGTCGCGGTCATGCCGACGCCAACGCTGAAAACGAGTGTGCCATGCGCTATTCGTTGGCCGAACTCCTGCGTCGCGCACCATTCTGCGTCCATGTGATGGGGGAAAAAGTCTCCCGTCTGTCCGGCGTGAGCGACAATGTCGGCTTCGGTGATCGTGCGGCCAAGCGTCTGCCGGGACTTGCCCACCACGAAATCCTCGAAAAAACGGTCCTCCATCTTCATCCCCGCCTCCTTGCTATCATTCACCAATGAGTGATACATTTGGATATGAATTGCAAGGGAAGTCGCATGAAGACTTGTCGTCTTGCTCCTCGCGCCGTTCGACGAACCGTTTCGGGCGCATGACCGCGAGGAACTGGAACGCGCGAGCGTCGGGCCGTCGTGGTCCAGTTATTTCTGCGATGGCCGGCAGTGGGCGCCCCGGTCGACGCGGCGGCGCAGGTCATGGCCTGGAGCGCGCCGACCACCGGCGGCCGTCCCGGCCAGCACACGATTGCTCCGGCCATCCGTCCGTTCAGGCGACGGCAGGGGCTTGTCTGGCGAAACCGTATACCGGGCGGTATCTGCTCGATCGCGTGAAGCAGGCGCTGGCCAAATCGGCCGACGGCGAGGCGGAACGCGCCGCTGCATCCGTGCACGCGCGGGGCGTGAACGGCGTCTCTATAAATAACTATATTATAATGTATAAATATCGCGAAAGTTGCACGTTTCGGCGCCTAAACGATTGAAGACGCTCGCTCGCGACAAAGCGTGCGCGTCTGGTTTCACAGCCTTCGCGGGGGGAAGCCTCACGGATGGGCGCGCAACGGCGTCGCCGGCCTGGCGCTCGAACTCGAAGGCGGCCTCGACCACAGCCATGGTCGTCCAGGCGTCCTCGACCGAGGCGATCAGGTTCGTGTCCTCTCCCGCCACGAAGCGCTGCAGATTCGCCATCCGGCCAATGAAAGCGTCGGGGAACCAGCCTCCATGCAACGGAACATGGGCCCAATTCGCCTCGCCCTTGGCCCTGATGGTGAGCTCGTCCGGCTCGCCGCGCGGATAGTCGAGAAGCACGCCCATCTTGGCGTGCGCCGCCCCTTCCGAACCCTCGAACCGAAACTCCGCCACCTGGTGCTTTCGGCCATAAGCGTGGTTGTGGTTGACCGACATCGCGCTGCGCACTTCGTCGCCATAGTCCAGAATGGCGGCGGTGCGGGTTTGCGCCATCTCGGACGAAGGGTGGCCGATGGTCTTGGCGTGCACGCCGATCGGATCGCCGAGGAAGCTACGGATAAGGTCGAGATAGTGGATCGAATGGACGGCAATCTCGATGCGGGGCAGCTCCTTGAGAAAGGCGAACAAGCCCCAGGGCGTGTCAATCGACACGCGAACTTCAACGTCGAGAAGCCGGCCGAGCAGTCCGCGGTCGAACGCATCCCATATCGCCAGCATCATCGGCGAGAACCGGAGCTGGAAATTCACCGCGGCTTTGAGCTTGCGTTCTCGGCAAGTCTTGAGGATTCGGGTGGCTTCGTCGAGGTCGGCGCCCATCGGCTTCTGGATCAGGACGCCGGCGCCCGTCGGAATGCGCTCGAGAACCGCTCGATGAGCGGATGGCGGCGTAGCGAGATCGAAGATGGCGTCGCCGACCGAAAGCGCCTCATCGAGCGACTGAAACACGCGCACGCCGAATGTCTCGCCAACTTTTCGCGCCCGCTCGGTGTCCAGGTCGAAAACGCCAGCGATCGGAAACCCTGCCTTCCCATAGGCGGGGAAATGCGCGTCATTGACGATCGAGCCCGCGCCAATGGTGACGATCGGAATGGGATTCGACGGCCGCGGCCAAGTTTGGCGTAGGGAAGCCGGATCGAAGGTCATCGTGGGCGTCCTTTCAGTCGTAATGAAAAACCTCCTCCGCCATTGCCCACCACTCTCCGTCTGCGCGGGTATCGAGCGGCGCTTGCATCGGCTTGTGAATCGCCCACCAGTCCTGGGTCTTCGGGTCGGCCTCCATTTTCGTCGCATCGGCTTTCCAGTC
Organism: uncultured Alphaproteobacteria bacterium; assembly: GCA_963816065.1. Taxonomy (GTDB): domain Bacteria; phylum Pseudomonadota; class Alphaproteobacteria; order Rhizobiales; family Beijerinckiaceae; genus Roseiarcus. Next base: position 272,851 of record CAWFJG010000029.1, read on the forward strand.
GTCCCCGTGGTACTCCCAATAGCCGAAAAGCAAGTTCTCCGGCTCCCGCAGGAAGATCGTATAGTTCCTGATGTTGCATTCGGAGATCTTGGCGAGGATCTCCGGCCAGACGGCTGCATGGCGACGCTTGTACTCTGCGATGTGTTCCGGCCGGATCCCGATCACCATGCCCATGCGCTTCATCGCGCTTCTCCTATCGTTCGTGTGTGCTCGGCCACGCTTCTGGCTTTCACATGCGCGAAATCCCATTCCACGCCGATGCCGGGAGCGGAAGGCGCGACCGCCATCCCGTTTTCGATCTCGAGGCGGGACGTCGTCAGCTCGTCGAGTTGCGGAATGTATTCGACGTACTTGCCGTTTGGCGCGGCGCAGGCGAGGCTCACATGCAACTCCATCAGAAAATGCGGACAGACCGGCATGTCGAAGGCCTCCGCCATATGTGCGACCTTGAGCCAGGGCGTGACGCCCCCGATCCGTGCGACGTCGACCTGAATGATCGAACAGGCGCCCTTCGCCATGTAGTCACGGAAGTGGCGGATCGAATAGATCGATTCGCCGACCGCGATCGGCGTCGCCGCCGCAGCCGACAGACGAATGTGGCCGTCGAGGTCGTCGGCCGGCAGCGGCTCCTCGATCCAGGCAAGATCGAGGTCGGCGAAACGGCCCGCGCGCCGGATTGCTTCATCCAGCGTGAAGCCTTGGTTGGCGTCGGTCATAATCTCATAAGCCGGTCCGAGCGCCTCGCGGACGGCCGCGAGCCTCCGGTAGTCCTCCGAGCCATGCGGCCTGCCGATCTTGATTTTCGAGCCGGCGAAGCCGCTTTCGCGCGCGGCCAGCGCATCCTCGACCAATTCGCGCTCGTCGATGTGGAGCCAACCGCCCTCGGTGGTGTAGAGCGGCCGGCGGTCGGCGGCGCCGCCGGCGACGATCCAGAGCGGCAGCCCGCGGCGTTTGCAGCGCAGATCCCATAGCGCCGTGTCGATCGCCGCGAGAGCAAGCGCCGAGATGGCGCCGACGGTCGTGGCGTGCGTCGCAAATTCGAGTTCGCGCCAGATCGCCTCGACCCTTTCGGCGTCCCGACCGACGAGGCGCGGCGCGAGGTGATCGGCGAGGAGCCGCATGACCGACGAGCCACCCGTCCCGATTGTGTAGCTGTAGCCGGTCCCGACGGCGCCGTCGCTGTCGGTCACCGTGACGATCGGCGTCTCCTGGGACACAAAGCTCTGGATGGCGTCGGTGCGGCGGACCTTTGGCGGAATGTCGACGAGCCGCATTTCGACATGTTCGATGCGCGCCATGTCACCCTTCCGTCGCGTCGATCGCCCGACCGTGGTCGGTCGAAAACAGATGAGCCTTCGCAAGATCGAACGATACCGCGATCTTCTCGCCCTGCCTCAGCGCAACCGGGTTGAGCATCCGCGCGACCCAGTCCCGACCGCCGAAGGCCGCAAACACCAGGGTCTCGTTGCCGAGCGGTTCGGTGACGGACACGGTCAACTCCCGCTCGACGACCTCGCTTCCGGCTCCGGAAGGAAGGCCATGACCGGTCGGATAGACGTCGTCAGGCCGCATGCCGAGCGCGATGCGGCCGTGCGCGGCGCGCGCGCCGTGAAAGCGATTGGGAACGGGTAGCCAGTCGCCGCCCGAGAAGACTATTCGACCGTCGTAGATCTCCGCGTCCACGATGTTCATGGTCGGCGAGCCGATAAAGCCCGCCACGAACCGGCTTGCGGGACGATGAAAGACATCCTCGGGCGAGCCGATCTGTTCGATCCGCCCGTCACGCATGATGACGATCCGGTCGGCAAGCGTCATCGCCTCCACTTGGTCGTGCGTGACATACACGACTGTCGACGGTACGCGCGCGTGCAGCAGCTTGATCTCGGTGCGCATCTGCGTGCGCAGCTTGGCGTCGAGGTTCGAAAGCGGCTCATCGAAAAGGAAGACCTCCGGCTTGCGCACGATCGCGCGCCCCATCGCAACACGCTGGCGCTGTCCACCTGAGAGCTGTGACGGGCGTCGATCGAGCAGATCGCGGAGATGCAGAATCTCGGTCGCCTCATCGACGCGAGCGTCGATTTCGAACTGCGGGCGTTTGGCGATCTTCAGGGAAAATCCTAGGTTCTCGCGAACGCTCATATGAGGGTAGAGAGCGTAAGACTGAAAGACCATCGAGATGTTTCGCGCGCGCGGCGGGAGGTCGTTGACGATCTCCCCCCCGATACGGACCGCGCCCGACGAAATGTCCTCGAGCCCAGCGATCATTCGTAGCGTCGTCGACTTGCCGCACCCGGACGGACCGACCAGGGCGACAAACTCGCCGTCGGCGATCGAGAGATCAATTGAGCGCACCGCTTCGACCGGGCCGTAGCGCTTTACCAGACTTTCGAGCGCGACTGTCGCCATGAATCAGCCTTTCACAGCGCCGAATGTTAGGCCAGAAACGAGACGCTTCTGTATGATGAAGGTCAGCGCGAACGCTGGCGCGATCATCACGACAGCGAGCGCGCACATGCCCCGCCAGTCGATCGTGAACTCGGAAGTGTAATCGAGAAGGCCGACCGGAAGCGTCTTGGAATTCACCGAGCGCGTAAGCTGCGAGGCGAGCGCAAACTCGTTCCACGACGTCATGAAGGCGAATATCGCGGCGGAAGCGATGCCCGGACCTGCGAGCGGAAATTCGACCTGCCAGAACGCCTGCCAACGCGTGCAGCCATCAATCTGGGCCGCCTCGGCGAGATCACGCGGAACCTGCCGGAAGAATCCGTCTATCAGCCAGATCGTGAACGGAACGCTCAGCGCAACGTAGGTGATGATAAGGGCAATATGCGTGTCGATAATGCCGGTTCGCGCGAACAGAATGAAGAGGGGGAGGGAAAGAGCGATTCCCGGGACAGTGCGGCTTAGCATGAGGCCGAGAAAGAGCGCCGACTTGCCACGGAATCGGTAACGCGCAAAAGCGTAGCCGCCGGCCAGGCCTATGGCGATGGCAATGACGGTCGAGGTTACCGATATGATCAGCGAATTGCGGAAATAGTCCCAGACTGGAACGCCGCCCTGCCCAACGACGCCGAACATTGTCGTGTAGGCATCGAGCGATAGCCGCCGCGGAATCCAGACGGGAGGCTTGGCCATGATCTCGACGGTTGGCCTCAGCGAGTTAAGGACGATCCAGGCGCCCGGAAGACAGATCACGGCGAAAGCAAGGAACAGCCCGACAGCGTGGGCTAGATCGCCGAATCGGCGCCACACTCGTGAGGTCTCGTTCGACGTCATCTCACCAGTCCGCCGCGACCTGCGCCCGCGCTATGGCGAGCTTGCGGAAGAAATAGACCGTAAACGCAATCGACAGAGCAATCGATGCGTAGGCCATCGCGTTGGCTGCGCCCATGCGAGCGTCGCTGTATGCCGTGCGCCCGACCAGCGTCCAGATCAGTTCGGTGCGCCGTGCGGGCCCTCCATCGGTCATGATCTTGACGATGTCGTAAGCCCGTCCCACGTCGAGAGAGCGTATTGTCATGGCGATATAGGCGAAAGGCATGATGAAGGGCCAAGTCACGTAGCGAAAGCTTTGCCAGGGCGTGCAGCCGTCGACCTTGGCCGCCTCGATTGGCTCGCGCGGCATGCCGAGGAGTCCAGCTAGGATGAGGATCGCAAATACGGGCGTCGACGACCAGACCTCCGCCACCAGGATCGCGAAGAACGCCAGCCTGCCGTCGATCAGCCATGGAATTGCGGTTTCGGTAACCTGGAGAGACTGAAGCGCGTTGTTCACGAGACCGATGTTGTCGTTGAACAGGAACTTGAACTGGAAGCCGACCAGGATCGGCGAGAACATCATCGGAAACATCATCAGGGTGCGTAGGAGACGCTGCCCGCGCGTCGCCTTTTCGACCAGGAGCGCGAGACCCAGACCGGCCAGCATTTCGAGGTTCAGCGCAATTGTGAGGAGCAGAACCGTACGTCCGAAGGCGGCCCAGAACACCGGATCCGTGACGATATTAAGGTAGTTGCGGAAACCAATGAAGTCGCGAAGCGTCTCGGGGCGTGTCAGCCGAAAAGGCGTGAAGCTCGAATAGAGCGAAAAGGCGAGCGGCCCCGCGACCGTCGCCAGAAGAACAACGATCGCCGGCAACAACAGAAGCAAAGGCGTGCTGAGGCGCAAGGACTTCATCGGCCGGAAAAACTCGGCGATCGGTTGAGCGCTCGGCACTTCGCCGGTGCGGCTTAAGCGGAAGACGGACACGTGTTTTGTGCCGCCGCCTTCCGTCGGCCTGTCGTCAAAGCTTGCCCGCGTCCTGCAGGATCTTCGTCGCCTTGTCGGCGGCAGTGTCCAGCGCGGCTTTCGGCGTCTTGTCGCCGAGGATCGCCGCCTGCAGTTCGGGATAGACAGCGTTGGAGATCTCGATCCATTCGGCGATCGGCGGCACGGGGAAAGCGTAAGCGGCCGCCTGCTGGAAGGTCGACAGCACCTGTTTCTTGTACGGGTCGTTGGCCGCCTGCGCGACGTCCCACGTCCAGACGGCGGTTCGGGTCGGCAGCGAACCGTTGGCGGCCTCAATCTTCTGGCTGTCGTCATTGGTCAGCCACCAGACCAGCGACGCGGCGGCGTCCTTGTGATCGCAGGCTTCGGTCACGGAGAAACCGTGGCTGCCGGACCAGCCGGTGTGTTTGCCCGATGAACCCGTCGGCTGCACGACGATGCCGACATTGCCCGCCGCCTTCGACTTTGCCGGATCGTTGAAGAAGCTCGCCCAGCCCGGCCAATCGAGGTCGAGCGCGATCGTGCCCGACGCGAACCCCTGGCCCAGGTCGTCCCAAAGGTAGTTGGTGGTGCCCGGCGGAACAGCTTTTGCCTTATAAAGATCGACGAACCACTGGAGGGCGCGCACGCCGGCGTCGGAATTGAACGCAGGTTTACCCGCGGAGTCGAGATACTGTCCGCCTTCGGCGACGACCATCTCGTAGAAACGACCGTTGATCGCTTCCTCTTTGCCGGCGAACTCCGTGCCGTAGAAATTCGGCGGGTTGGAGAAAAAGATCGCTTGATCTTTGACCTGCTGCCATGTCGCCGGCGGGGCTAGCTCATATCCGTATTTGTCCTTGAAAGCCTTTTTCTTTGCGTCATCCGTGTAGTCACTCTTAAGATAGTAGAGGGCCGAGACATCAAATTTTGCGCGCGGCAGCATCATCAGCTTGCCGTTGATCGTCGACGCGTTGATGGTGGCGGGAACAAATTGGTCGATCTCTTCCTTCGGGATTAGTTTGGAGAGATCCGTATACAGGCTGGTATATTGCGGCGCGAACGAGGTATGGTTCCAGCCGACGCACCATTTGACGTCGCCCGCGGCGATATCGGATTTCAGCTCCTTGTCGAGTTCGAAACCGTTCTTCTTCGACAAGATGTTGACCTTGGCACCCGTCGCCTTCTCCCACTCCGCGATGCGCGCGTACAACGGCTCGTACTCCTGGCCGCCGATGGAGTTTGGTGTCAATGGTCACGCCGGGAAACGAACCCGGAAGGTTGGCGGCGGGCGCTTCGCCCGACGCAAAAATCAACGGGGCCATCGCCGCTGACACCAAGGCTGCGCGCTTCATTGTCTTCCTCCACATCGCGTTGGGCGCTCGGCCAAAACTGGAAGGTTATCAGGCGGACGTCGCCTCACTCCCCCATATTTGAGATTAACATTCACTAGCAAATCATATAGGTTCCGCGCTGTCAATGTTGCGGGCCGGCCGATAAGACGGCGCACGGGAAAGGTCATTTCAGGGCGACAGCATGAACGATTCAGGCGACCTTGAGCGGTATCGCGCGCCTGCGCTCGACAAGGGCCTCGATATCCTCGAACTTCTGGCGGGCGAAGAGGAAGGTCTTAGCCAGGCCGAGATCGCAAAGGCGCTCGGGCGCACGCCGAACGAGCAGTATCGAATGCTCGAGCGATTGGTCCGACGTGGCTATGTCGCTCGCAACGCCAGCGACCGGTATGAACTCACGCTCAAGCTCTTCGGGCTCGCCCATTACCATCGCCCGATCCGGCGGCTGGTGTCGCAGGCGACGCCGCTTATGCGCGAACTTGCTGCGCGAACAATGCAGTCCAATCACCTGGCCGTCTACGACCGTGCGGGCGTCACCGTGATCGCGCAGATGGACGCGCCCGGCTACTGGGGTCTGGCGATCCGTGTCGGGGCCCGAGTTGATCTCTTCAAAACGGGATCCGGCCACGTCCTGCTGGCTTTCCGGTCGCCCGAAATCCGGGCGTTGATGATCGCCGAGCAGGAAGGCGTCGAGGACGAGCAAGGTCCGCCCAACGACCTCGACGACAGGCTGGCGCAGATTCGCCAGCGGGGTTACGAGGTCATGCCGAGCCAGCAAAGCGTAGGGGTTTACAATCTCTCGGCTCCCGTGCTCGGCGCGGACGGCGCCGCCCTCGCCTGCCTGACCTGCCCTTACATTGCCCCGCTCAATCGGCCCAGAGCGCCGGACATTCCCGAGACCATCGCTCGCCTTCAGGAAGCGGCGTCGAGCCTTTCCCTAAAGGCGCGAGGGGGCGTCCCGGCCGCCGAAATCGCCCAGGAGCGCGCCCTTTGATTTCTATTTGAATATATCATTCATATGTGATCTAAAATCGGCCGGGACAATGTGCGAGAATGCGAGAGCCCGACAGGTCATGCCGATCGTCGACAGCCACCTTCACCTCATCGATCGCAACCGGCTTCGCTATCCCTGGCTTGCTGGCGTGGCGTCGCTCAATCGCGACTTTTCCTACGCCGATTACGCGCGCGAGGCTTTGCGGTGCGGAATAACGGACGTTCTGCACATGGAAGTCGATGTCGCTCCGGCGGACATCGAGACGGAGACCCGAACCGTCGTGGGGCTTGCGGGCCAGCCGGGCAGCCTGTTGCGCGGCGCGATCAGCTCGTGCCGTCCCGAGGAAGAAGGATTTGACGCCTTTCTCGAGCGTCAATGCGCCGATCCGTTCGTCAAGGGCTTTCGTCGCGTGTTGCACGTTGTCCCGGACGAGGTGAGCGAGAGCGCAGTCTTTCGCCAGAACCTTCGCCGCCTAAACGGGGCCGGGCGGCCGTTCGACCTATGCGTGCGTCCGGACCAGATCGACAAGGCGATTGCGCTCGCCGACCTCGCTCCTGAAGTCCAATTTGTGCTCGACCATTGCGGCGTGCCTGCAATCAAAGAGCGCGCCGAGCATCCCTGGCGCGAACGGATTTCCGAGATCGCCCGGCGCCCCAACGTCGCTGTGAAAATCTCGGGCGTCGTCGCCTACGCCGACGAAGCGACATGGACGGTCGACGACATTCGCCCCTATGTAGAACACGCGATTGAAAGCTTTGGCTGGGACCGTGTCGTTTGGGGCAGCGACTGGCCCGTCTGCACACTCACCGCCTCCCTCTCGATGTGGATGGCCGCCCTCCACGCGCTCCTGCTTGGCTGCTCCGAGGGCGAGCGCAAGCGGTTGCTTAGCGCCAATGCCCGCCGCATTTGGCGCCTGCCGGACTGAAGAGGAGAATGTCCAGTGTTCCTCGCCAGGATCGCCCGCGTGTCCTTGCCCGATCGGAACGAGCGTTCGCCCGTTCTGCTCGCCCCTTTCCACGAGCCGCGGGCATGAGCGCAGGTCTTCTCGACGGCTTGATCGTCCTCGACATGAGCCAGTTCCTGTCGGGGCCTTTCGCCGCGTTGCGCCTCGGCGATCTCGGCGCGCGGATCATCAAGATCGAGCGGCCCGATGGAGGCGATTTGTGCCGGCGCCTCTATCTCACCGACACCGAGATCGGCGGCGACTTCGACGCTGTTCCACGCCATCAACCGCGGCAAGCAGGGCTTCGCCGCCGACTTCAAGAACGCGGCCGACATCGAAGCCGTGAAGACCCTGATCGCCAGAGCGGACGTGGTTGTGCAGAACTTCCGTCCCGGCGTCGTCGAGCGGCTCGGACTCGACTACCCCTCGATGAAGGCGATCAATCGCGGCATCGTCTACGCCTCGATCACCGGATACGGCAACGACGGCCCCTGGGCGATGCTGCCGGGTCAGGACCTGCTTGCGCAGGCCCGCGCAGGCCTGATGTGGCTCAACGGCGATCACGATCAGGGGCCGGTCCCGTTTGGCCTTGCGATCGCCGACCTGCTCGCGGGCGGCGCGGTCGTCCAGGGCGTCCTCGCGGCGCTGGTGCGGCGCGGCCGGACCGGCGAAGGCGCGCACATCGAGACGAGCCTCATCGAGGCGCTGGTGGACTTTCAGTTCGAAGTCCTGACGACCTATCTCAACGATGGCGGCCGCAAGCCGGAGCGCTCCCAGTTCCGCAGCGCCCACGCCTATCTGTCCGCGCCCTATGGCGTCTATCCGACGCGCGACGGCTGGCTCGCGATCGCAATGACGCCGCTCGATAAACTGGCGCAGGTCATCGCGCTGCCGGCGATCGCGGGGCTGCCCGGAACTGCGGCGTTCGAACGACGGGACGAGATCAAGCGGCAGATCGCCGAGCACATCGCAACGGCAAGCACGGCGTATTGGCTTGAACGCATGCAACCCGCCGATATCTGGTGCGCGGAGGTCATGGATTGGCCCGCGCTGTTCGCAAGCGACGCCTTCCAGCGCCTGGACATGCTGCAGACCGTGATCCGTCCCGAAGGATTGCCGGTCCGCACGACCCGTTCGCCGATCCGCGTCGACGGCCGGCGCGAACAGCGCCGCTCAGCCGCCCCGCGGATCGGCGAGCACACCGAGGCGCTCCGGGCGGAGTTCGGCATTCCGTCATGAGGCGTCCCGCGGTCAAGTCCGTCGACCCAACCGAGCGAGGAGCCGTTCGATGACTGTGCTCGTTACCGGAGGCGCGGGGTTCATCGGCGCAGCCGTCGTGCGCAATCTCCTTGCGCGCGGCGTCGCGGTCGTGGTCGGCGAACCAAAGCCGGACGGTCTTGCGCGAAGCAAGCTCAATGGCGCGGAGTTCGAAGCGATGGACGTCTCCGACGCGGGCGCGGTCGAACGCGTATTCGCTCGCCATCCCGACATCAAGCAATGCATCCACCTCGCCTATTTGATGAGCGCGGAGGTCGAAGCCGACATGGCGCTCGGCGTCAAGGTGAACCTGCTCGGCATGGTGAATATGCTGGAGGCCGTCGTCCGCCACAAGCTTGGGCGGCTTGTGTTCGCCAGCAGCGAGACCGTCTACGGCGCCTCCCAGAGCGTCTACGGCGAACGGGGCGTGGTCGAGGACGACTACTGCGGCCCCGGCGACCACCACTTCACCTATGGCATGATGAAGATCCTCGACGAGTTCATGGCGCAGAAATACGTCGCCAGACACGAGATCAGCATCGCCTGCGTTCGACCGGCGGTCGTGTTCGGACACGGGCGCAAGCGGGGTTCGGTGCTGTGGGCGGAAGCGTTCGCGTCCGAGCCGGCGCTCGGACGCCCCGCAAAGCTCCCGTTTTCGCGACATTCGCGCGACACCTGGGTCTACAAGGACGATTGCGCCGAACAGCTGGCGCGCCTTTGCCTGAAGCCGTCGCTCTCGCACTTCGCCTACAACAACGGCGGCGCGAGCGTGACCGGAGACGAGCTCGCGGCGGCCGTGCGTTACTGGCTTCCGGACGCTCGCTTCGAGTTCGACGAAAGCAAGCCGCGCACGCCGCTGATCGACCGGCAGGATGGCGCGCGGCTCGAGGCGGAGATCGCATTCAAACCGCGTGCGTTCTTCGAGGGCGTACGGGCCCACATCAACGAAGCGCGCTTGGAGGCGGGTCTCGAACCCGTATGATCGGCATGGAACGATACAGGAACACCGTCGTCGGCAGCTATCCGCGGCCAGTCCAGGCGGCGGACACGATGAAGAAGCCGACGCTTACGCAAGCCGAAAGCGACGAACTGATCCGCTGGGCGGCTCGGGACCAAAGCGACATCGGCCTCGACGTGATTACCGACGGCGAGGCCTATCGCGAGAATATGTACTACTTCTATCAGAAGCGGGTCGACGGAGTGACGTTCGAGGCCATGCCACGCCTCACATTCGGCGACGCGGGCTTCGGCATCGAGTGTCCGCGCGTGGTCGGCCGGATCGAAAACCCGCGCTTCCAACTGGCTCACAACTGGAAGCTCGCCCGCGAGGCGGCGCCGGCCGACGTCCGCGTCAAGCAGACGGTGACCGGACCGCATGTTCTCACCCGATTCAGCGTCAATGAACGCAAGGACCTCTACCCCGACGAGCAGGCGCTCTGCCGCGCCTGGGCGGACGTGCTGCGCCAGGAATTGCAGGAGGTCATCGACGCGGGCTGCCGCGACATTCAGTTCGACGAGCCGATGTGGACGGAGGCGCCTGAACAGAGCGAGTGGGCCGCCGATATTCTCAATGAGCTGATCGACGCGCTGCCTCGGTCCGTTCGCGTCGGGTTGCACGTCTGCGGCGGCAACCCGCGGCGCAAGCGGGTCTATTTCACCCGGTACATGGACCTCGCGCCCGCATTTGGCAAAATCATGATCGACGAGGTCCTGCTTGAACACTGCACGCTCAGCTACGACCTCATGCAACTTTGGGACCTTTGGGACTTCAAAGGCGATCTGGGCCTCGGCGTGATCGACCAGCGCAGTGACGAGATCGAGACGATCGACGTGATCGCAAAGAGAATCGAACCGGCGCTCCGGCATTTCTCGCGAGATCGCCTCATCCTCACCAGCGAGTGCGGCTTCGGCCACGTGCCGCTGGAGATCACCCGAGGCAAACTCGCGGCTCTCGTCCAGGCCTCCCAGATCCTTTAGTCGGCTAGACGGATCCGTTTCGGTTCATCCGGCCCGGACCGTCGGCGGGACGACCACGTCGCCGGGATCGGGGCGGCGCGGCCCTCGAAGGTCACTCCGTCTCGAGGGCGTACGCGCCGCCGGACGCGACCCGCGACGCCCGCCCTACTGCGCCGGGGGCGGCAGCGGGGCTTCGAACACGGGCGGCGGGGGCGTGACCGTTCCTGGCGTAGCGGGCGCCGCGCGAGGCGCGGGGGGTATGCGGCGCGAGGGAGCCGCGGGCGCGATGGACGACACCGTTTCCGGCGGCGCGACGTTCGATACGGCGTCGCCGACCGTGTCGAGACCGTAGACGTCGTCGCGGAAGTTGGCCGGTCCGCCGCCGTTCGACCAACCGGTGAGATAGACCCAGATCACCGGCACGGAATGGGCGAGACGAATTTCGAACGGCGCGCCCTCCTTCACCTTCTGCTGCATCGCCGCCTTGTCCCAGGCGCCGTTCGGACCGCCGGGCGTCCCCTCGAGCAGCCACTGGGCGTAATCGTAGACGCCCTCGACCCGCACGCAGCCGTGGCTCAAGAAGCGGTAATCGGCGCCGAACAGGCGCTTCGACGGCGTGTCGTGCATGTAAACGGCGAGCTTGTTCGGCATGTTGATCCGGATCGAGCCCAGCGAATTGCCGGCCCCCGAATCCTGCCTCAGCGTATAGTTGGCGGCGCGCTCCGTGTTCCAGTCGATCGCCCGCGGATTGATCTCGTTGCCGGCGCTGTCGAGGATTCGGATCTTCTGCCGGGTCAGATAGCCCGGGTTGCGCTGCATATGCGGAATGATTTCCTTCTTGATGATCGAGGTCGGCACGGTCCAGGTCGGGTTGAGATTGACCGACTGAATGTGGGCCGAGATGTCCGGCGAGGGATGGTCGGGACCGCCGACGATGGCGACGTAACGGTGGGCCACGCGGCCGTTCTCGATCGCCTCGACCGCGGTCGAGGGAATGTTGACCACGACATAGCGGTCGCCGAAATCGAAATTCGCCCCGGCCAGACGGTCGGCCGACGAAGCGAGTTCCTTGAACCGGACTTGCGCCGGAACGTTCATCGCTTTCAGCGTCGCTCCGGCGACGATTCCGGTCTCCTTGAGCCCCATGCGCGCCTGGAAGCGCTCGACTGCGGCGGTGAGTTCGGGATCCCAGCTCTGGCCGGTCGCGTGGAGCGGCGCGAGATCGCCCTCGATCGCCAGACGTTTGCGCAACTTGGCGACCTGCGGTCCCTTGTCGCCGGGGCGCAGGGCGGTGACGTCGGTCGGCCAGCCGCCGGCGTCGACGATCGCGCCGTAGCGTTCGGAGGCCTTGGCGGTGGCGAAGAAGGTGTTGGGCTGAAGCGTCGGATCGGGATCGGTCGAGAGAGCGGTCTCGAGCGGCCGCGGCGGCGGCGCGACCTTCTTCGGCTTTGGCGGGGCGGCGGCGGCTGCCGGCGCGGGCGGGGCCGGGTTCGCCGACGGCGCCGTGCCGACGGCGGGCTGGACGCCGGCGGGGCTCGAGGCGGCGGGCGCCGACGTCGAGGCGTCCTGAGGCGGCATGAAGGGCGCCGGCGGAGCGCTCGCCGCAGACGCGGGCGTGGACGCGGGCGCGGCCGCCGCCGATGCGGCGGGCGTTGACGGCGTCGCGCCGGCGGTCGGCGTCTTGACCGATGGCGACGTTGCCGCGGAGGGCGACGCCGCGGCGGACGCCGGATTCGTGGCCGACGGCGCGGGCGAAGCCGGGGTCTGCGCGAACGCGGCGGCGGTCAGAAGAGGCGCGCAAGCAACTGCGCCGGCAAGCAAGACGCGAAATCTCATCAATCGAAACCTGCACGAGGCGCACGCGCGCCCCCTTGGACACGCCCGCCGCCGCCTTTCATTTACCAACCGAAGGTTACTAAATTCGCACAAAGGCGAACTTGCGGCGACCTCGCGTCAACCCTAACGGCAAGTCGACCGAGGGCGCGCGGCCGCGAGCGCCGACCGCTCCGGCTTTCAGCCGGCGATCACGATGTGAAGGCGTCTCGGCCCATGCGCGCCGAGCAGCAGCGTCTGCTCGATGTCGGCGGAGCGCGACGGACCGGTGACGAAATTGACCGTGCGCGGCGCGCCGCCCTTGCCGTAGCCGGCGCGCAACCGGGCAATGGCCGCTTCATAATCCGCTACGACATCCTCCCGCTCCACCACCACGATGTGATTGTCCGGCAGGAAATTGAGCGTGGTCGGGTTGTCGGCCCCGGACACGAGGGCGACCGTTCCGGTCTCGGCGATGCCGGCGAGCGCCATCGCCACCGCATTGACGTCGTGGCCGTCCGAAGCGCCGGCGGCGATGTCGAGCGCCGTGGCGTCCCACGGCATCGCCGCGAGACGAGCGTCGGCCCCCATGCGCAGGGTCGCCGGCGCATTGTTGTCGCGCAGGAAGCGGGCCACCTCCGCCGGCGCGTCGGCGAGCCGAGCGACCTCGGCGACCGTTGCCTGCGCGCGCTCGGCCTCCGCCTTGAACGTGGCGACGCGCGCGTCGGCGTCGCCCTGGCCGCGTTGCGGTACGATCCCGACGGGCGCCTCCGCCAGCCGTCGCTCGACATCGAACCGGCGCGGCGCCTCGGACCCGGTCACGCCGAGCGAACGGCGGATGCCGGCCAGCACCGCTTCGCGCGCCTCTACGTCGCCGCTCCGTGTTTCATTCACTTCACCGCTCCGCTTTTGGCCCGCCACTGGCTCTGGAAGGTCGCCCTTTCCGGCGCGGCGAGGTCGCGATAGTTGGTCCAGCCGCCGGCCAGCGGCGCCCGCGCGAACCGGCCCTTGCCGCGTCCGAGGAGATTGAGCGCCTTGACGAACAGCCCGGTCGCGAAGCGGTAGAGGGTCGGCCGGCGGGCGAAGAACGCCCACAAGCCGAGGCCGTATCGGACCGGGGCGGGCGACAGGGCGCGCTCGAATTCGCGCTCGCGCCAGCGCCGCATCATCCGCGGCAGGGGGATGCGCACCGGGCAGACCTCTTCGCAGCGTCCGCAGAAGGTCGAGGCGTTGGGCAGCTGTCCTCCCTCGGCGACGCCGATCAGCGACGGCGTCAGCACCGCGCCCATCGGCCCCGGATAGACCCAGCCGTAGGCGTGTCCTCCGACCGCCTGATAGACCGGGCAATGGTTCATGCAGGCGCCGCAGCGGATGCAGCGCAGCATGTCCTCGAACTCGCCGCCGAGCATCGACGAGCGGCCGTTGTCGAGGATCACGACGTGATACTCCGACGGGCCGTCGGGATCGTCCGGCCGGCGCGGGCCGGTCGAGAAGGTGGTGTAGACCGAGGCGTCCTGGCCCGTGGCCGAACGCGCGAGCACCCGAGGAGCTGCGCGGCGTCCTCGAGCGTCGGCACGATCTTCTCGATCGAGGCGATGACGATATGCGTCCCCGGAAGGATCTGGGTCAGGTCGCCGTTGCCCTCGTTGGTGACGATGACCGACGAGCCGGTCTCGGCGATGAGGAAATTCGCGCCGGTGACGCCGACGTCGGCGGCGAGGAACTTCGCCCGCAGCACCGCCCGGGCTTCGCCGAGCAACTGCTCGGGCTGGCTGAGATCGCGGGTTGGCGGCAGGTCGCGGTGAGCCTTGCGAAAATCCTGCTCGATGTCGCGCTTCGTCACATGGATCGCCGGGGCGATGATGTGGGACGGCGTCTCGCCGCGCAGCTGGATGATGTATTCGCCGAGGTCGGTCTCGACCGCTTCGATCCCGGCCGCCTCGAGCGCCTGGTTGAGCCCGATCTCCTCGGAGATCATCGACTTGCCCTTGGTGACGCTCTTCGCGCCGACCCGCCGGCAGAGCTCGATGACGATCCGGCGCGCCGCCTCCGCGTCCTCGGCGTAGTGCACGTGGCCGCCGCCTTCCGTGACCTTGCGCTCGTAGGCCTCGAGATAGAGGTCGAGATGGGCGAGCGTATGGTCCTTGATGGCGCGGGCGCTGTCGCGCAAGCGTTCGAATTCAGGCAGCCGGTCGGCGGCCGCCGCGCGCCGGCCGGTGAAGTTGCGGGCGTGGACCAGCGCCCCTTGCAGGCGCGCGTCGGTCAGCGCGTCGTGGACGTTGTCCTTGAAGCGGGACGAGGTCGGAACGGCGGTCATCGCCGGCCCTCGGTCTGCGGCTCGCCGATCGCCGGCCCGTCCGCCATCCCGGCCAGCACCTCCGCCACATGCCGCGCCTTCACCGGAGAATTCGCGCGCTGAAGCTTGCCCGCCATGTTCAAGAGGCAGCCGAGGTCGCCGGCGAGCACGGTCCCGGCGGCGGACTTGCGAATGTCGTCGGCCTTTTTGGAGACGATCGCATTGGATAACTCGCCATATTTGGCGGCGAACAGGCCGCCGAAGCCGCAGCAGACCTCGGATTCGTCGAGCTCGACCAGGCTCAGGCCCTCGACGCTCTCGAGCAGCCGTCGCGGTTGCGTCTTGACGCCGAGCTCACGCAGGCCGGCGCAGGAATCGTGATAGGCGACCGTGCCATCGAAGCGCGCGGAAACCCGCTCGACGCCGAGGACGTCGGTCAGGAAGCTCACCAGTTCATGCGTCTTTTCGGCGAAGCGCTCGGCCTTGCGCGCCATTTCGGGCTCGCCGGCGAACAGCTCGGGGTAGTGCTTGATCAGCATGCCGCCGCAGGAGCCGCTCGGCGCGACGACGTAGTCGCAATCGGCAAAGGCCTCGATCGCCTGGCGGGCGAGCTCCGTCGCGGTCGCCCGGTCGCCGGAATTGTAGGCGGGCTGGCCGCAGCAGGTCTGGGCCGGGACGAACACCTTGCAGCCTGCGTCCTCGAGCAGCTTGACGGCGGCGAAGCCGACCGTCGGGCGCATGAGATCGACGAGGCAGGTGACGAACAAGCCCACGCGGGGGAAATGTCCGCGACCGTCAGAAGCGCTTGCAGTCATGATGGCCCGGAATCCTCGCTCGCGCGCCCCGGCGCGCCCTTGTCGCCTCCCGAGCGGCCCCCTAAACTCGCACAATGGCCACGGACATCGCAACCCGCGTCTACAATCACGCGTTCCGGATCGACCCGGCGATCCGGACGCTGCTCGACACCGATTTCTACAAGCTCCTGATGCTGCAAATGATCTGGAAGATGCATCGCGAGCGCCTGGTGACCTTCCAACTGATCAATCGCACTGCGTCAATTCGCCTCGCCGAGATCGTCGACGAGCGCGAGCTGATCGACCAGCTCGACCACGCGCGCACCTTGAGGTTCGCCAAGAACGAACTGATCTGGCTGGCCGGCAACACCTTTTACGGGACCAGGCACATTTTCGAGCCCGCGTTCATGGAGTGGCTCGCCCATTTCCGCTTGCCGGACTACGAGCTCACCCAGCGCGATGGCCAGTACGAGCTGACCTTTTCGGGTCTCTGGTGCGAGACGACCATGTGGGAGATCCCGGCGCTCGCCATCATCAACGAACTGCGCGCGCGGGCGGCCACCCGCGACATGAGCCGGTTCGACCTCGACGTGCTCTACGCCCGCGCCAAAGCCAAGCTGTGGTCGAAGGTCGAGCGGCTGAGAACGCTGGCGCGCGAGGGGCCGCTGAGGCTGTCGGACTTCGGCACCCGCCGGCGGCACGGCTTCTTGTGGCAGCGCTGGTGCGTGGAAGCGTTGCAGGAGGGGCTCGGCGCCAGCTTCATCGGCACCTCCAACGTCAAGCACGCCATGGACACCGGCCTCGAGGCGATCGGAACCAACGCTCACGAGCTGCCGATGGTCTACGCCGCGACCGCTCGCGACGAAGCGGAGCTGCGCGAGGCGCCCTACGCGGTCCTGCGCGACTGGGCGACCATGTACGGCGGCAACCTCCTGGTCGTGCTGCCCGACTGCTTCGGCACGACCGCCTTCCTGCGCAACGCGCCGGACTGGGTCGCCGACTGGAAGGGCGCCCGCCCCGATTCCAAGCCGCCGATCGAGGCCTCGTACGAGTTGATCGACTGGTGGAAGGCGCGCGGCCGCGATCCGTCCGAGAAGCTGATGGTGCTCTCCGACGCGATGAACGTCGACACGATCGAGGAGTCGGCGCGGGCGCTGCGCGGCAAGGTCAACCTGTCGTTCGGCTGGGGCACCAACCTCACCAACGACTTCCTCGGCTGCGCCCCGGCGGGCGCGGACGGCCAGCTGCGCGCCATCTCGCTCGTCTGCAAGGTCGTCGAGGCCGACGGCCGCCCCGCGGTCAAGCTCTCGGACAATCCGAACAAGGCGCTGGGCTCGCCCGAGCAAATCGAGCGCTACCAGCGGGTGTTCGGGGTGAACGGCATGGCGGAACAGCCGGTCGAAGTTTGACCCCGTCAAACCGCGGAAGCGCGGCCGCGCTCAAGGAAGGCGTGGTCTCCACAGCGCTGTGAATGCGCGCGACCCGTCTCCCGTCGGGAGACGGGTCGCGCGGCGCACATCCTCGTCGCGGGTCAGCCCGCGCAGAATGGGCATGTCAGCCGATTCACTGGGTCCTCGCCCTTCCTGCCCGACCGTGACGCATACGGAAACAAGACACTGGATATAGCGTCCGAGCGACAGGGATCCGCGCGCCCCTCGTGAGCGCCCAGGAGCGGGCCGGATCGTGCTTTTGGCGGCGCCTGCGCATTGCGTTCGCAGGGCGCGAAGTTTCGGAGATAGGTTCCCGTTTGGGTCGCTACGTCGCCGACGTTGTCTTCAAGCATCAAGACTCGTCATCGAACGCGATGGCAAGCAGCACGCCGGGTTCGTCGACTGCGACGCGCGCCAGAAAATCGCCCGAGTCGCCAACTCTCCGCGCAACCTGCTTGAAAGTAAGGTAGAAGTTCCTTACATTGGACACGCTGGACCCTGCTGATCGAAGGCGCCAAAATTCGCCATGAGGAATACTCTGAAAATCACCTCAAAAGGGCAGGTCACGCTGCGCAAGGCGGTGCTGGACCAGCTCGGCGTTCGGCCGGGCGACAAGATCACAGTCGAGGTTGTCGCTCCGGGTCGCGCAGAAGTGAGGCCGGCCGAGGCGGACGCCGGACTTGAAGCGTTCGTCGGTTGCCTGAAAGAGACTGGCGGCGCGGCTCTCTCGATCGAAGAGTTGAATGCGATTGTCCGCGACGGCTGGGCAGGCAAGCGGTGAGGATCACGGCGGACACCAATGTCCTGGTGCGCGCGGCGGTGATGGACGACCCGACGCAAGCCGCATTGGCGATCGCCGCGCTCATCGAAGCGGATCTGGTCGCAGCCCCGCTTCCTGTGCTGTGCGAGTTCGTTTGGGTGATGATGCGCGGCTACAAGAGAAGCGCTGAGGAGGTCGCGGCAGCGTTACGAAAACTGGCGGCGAGCGCGAGCGTTGTCGTCGACCGGCCGGCGGTCGAGGCCGGCCTCGTCCTTCTCGAACAGGGCGGCGACTTCGCCGATGGCGTCATTGCCTTCGAGGGCCGGCGCGCAGGCGGCGGGGTGTTCACGAGCTTCGACCGGGATGCAGTGGCGCTGGTCGCCGCGGCGGGCGGCGAGACGCGCTTGCTGGGATGAGAGACGGCCGGCGCGGCGCCCTCAACCGCTGTCGCCGGGCTCGCCCCGGCGATCCCGCCTTCGCCGTGAAGCGCGGGGGTTGCGGGCGTGGTCCGAACGTAGGATCGCGCCGCCCGTCATTGTCGATCGGGTGCCGCGAAGGAGCCGCGGGAGAGAGGCGTTCCGGGCGTGTGAACGGCGATCTGGACGCCGGAGCCGGCCCGCGGACGAGCGGCGAGGCCGCCAGGGGCCAGCGACGACAGTCCGCCCCTTCAGAGTCGCTGGACCCTTTGAGCCCTCTGCCTTTCAACAGCCCGCAAACCGCCCGCGCCGCCGTCCGACGCCCTCAGGAAGACGGATGCGAGCTGTGCCGTTGCGCCATACGATGCACCAGATGCACGCGCGATTCGAAGGCGCCCATCATGCGCGTCGCCGCCTCGTGGAACATCGAGTTCGCCACATGATCGAGGAGGCGACTTTTGAACTGGAAATCGACCACCAGGTCGACCAGGGTTCCTGCGCCGGCCGGCGTGAACGTCCACGTGTTCGCCAGATGCTCGAGCGGCCCGCCTTCGAGGGCGCGCACCCGCACTTGCCGCGGCCGATCCAGCGTGACGCGACTGGTGAAGCTTTCCTGGAAAGGGCCGAACCCGATCTCGAGTTCAGCAATGATTTCCGGTGGATCGTCGCGCTCGATCCGAGCGCCGGTGCACCAGGGCACGAATGAGGGATAGTCCTTGACGTCCGCCACGACCGAGAAAAGCTCGTCGACCGGGTAGGCAAGCGTCTTTTGCTCCTCGTGACGCGGCATCTCCAAACCTCCTGTTCGCGCGCCCGGGCGGGCGCAGCGGCGGGACTTTGTGCGGGGTCCCGCCGCCGCCGATCTGATCGCGGCGAAACGGCTTTTGGATGGTCAGACCCGTTCGATTTTCTTGGCCGCCTCGTCGAGCGCGTCGACGATCGCCTGCACCTCATCCGGCGTGGCCGAACGTCCGCGCAGGCGGAGCTTGGTCGCGGCGCGCAGGTTCAGCATGGCGCGGATCACCGAGCCCATGCCGGCCCGGCCAAAGGCCTCCTCGCGCGCGCTGAAGCGGGCGAAAATGGCGTCGACCTGGGGCTTCGAGTCGGCCAGCGCCCGCTCGCCCTCGGGCGTGACCGCATAGAGCTTGCGGCCCTGGTCGTCCTGGCTGACGCTCGCCAGGCCCATCTCCTCGAGCATGGTGAGCGTCGGATAGACGACGCCCGGGCTCGGCGAATAATCGCCGCCGACGCGCTCGCCGAGCTCCTTGATGATCTCGTAGCCATGCCGGGGCTTTTCGGCGATCAGCGCCAGAATGACGAGCTTCAGCTCGCCGCCGTCGAACATCCGGCCCTCGCGCGGACCGAACCCCCCGCCCCGCCGGCCCCAGCCGAACGGCCCCTGCCCGAAGCCGCCATGGCGGCCATGCCGGACGTATTCCTCGAAGTGACGATGGAACATAGTTTCCCTCCTGGGTTGTTCAGAACATATCTGAGATATGTCTCGAGAAAAGATATATCTCCAAAGGGCCGGCGCAAGAGGGAGGGGCGTTTTATTGGTTGCGCGCAGGCCCCGGCCGACCGGTCGCTAAGACGGGCGGCAAGTCCCTGATAAATCGAGGGGCGGTCGATAAAGCGCCATAAACCCGCGCTTGAGCGGCCTGGTCAGGGGCGGATCTGCCCGTCGCCGTGGACGCGGTACTTGAAGGTGCAAAGCTGCTCGAGGCCAATGGGGCCCCGGGCATGCATGCGGCCGGTGGCGATGCCGATCTCCGCCCCGAAGCCGAACTCGCCGCCGTCGGCAAACTGGGTCGAAGCGTTGTGCAGCACGATCGCCGAGTCGACCTGCTTCAGAAACGTCTCGGCCGCCTCGGGGTCTTCGGTGACGATGCAATCGGTATGGTGCGAGCCGTAGGTCCCGATGTGATCCATGGCCGCCTCGAGGCTGTCGACCACCCGGACCGAGATGATCGCGTCGAGATATTCGGTCCGCCAATCCTCCTCGGTCGCCGGTTTTACCCGGCCGTCGCCGGCTCGCGCCGCCGGGTCGCCGCGGACCTCGCATCCGGCTTCGATCAGTGCGCCGATGAGCGGCTCGAGCATCGTCTCGGCGGCCGACCGGTGAACGAGCAAGGTTTCGGCGGCGCCGCAGATCCCGGTGCGGCGCATCTTGGCGTTGGTCACGATCGCGACCGCCTTGTCGAGGTCGGCCGCCCGGTCGACATAGACATGCACGATGCCCTCGAGATGGGCGAACACGGGCACGCGCGCCTCGCGCTGCACCCGGTCGACTAGGCTCTTGCCGCCGCGCGGCACGATCACGTCGAGCGTCCCGCCGAGCCCCAGCAGCATCTCGCCGACCGCCTCTCGCGAAGCAAACGGCGCCCGGGAGATCGCCGCTTCAGGCAGGCCGGCCTCCCGGAGTCCGTCAACGAGACAGGCGTGGATCGCCGCGGAGGAATGGAAGCTGTCCGAACCGCCGCGCAGGACAACGGCGTTGCCGCTCTTCAGACACAGCGCGCCGGCGTCGGCCGTCACATTCGGGCGGCTTTCGTAGATGACGCCCACGACGCCGAGCGGGGTCGCCACCCGCTCGATCACGAGGCCGTTCGGACGACTGAAGGTCGCGAGCACCCGGCCGACCGGATCGGGCAGGGCCGCGACCTCCTCGAGACCGCGCGCAATAGCCTCTATCCGCGACTCGTTCAGCGAAAGGCGATCGAGCAACGCCGCCGTCAGGCCCCTGCCCTTCCCTTCGACAAGGTCGCGGGCGTTGCTTGAGAGAATGTGCGGCGTCCGTATTCTAAGGAAGTGCGCCGCCGAGGTAAGCGCTTGGTTCTTTATTGCCAACGACGCGTTGGCAAGCGTACGCGCCGACTCCCGCGCGTCGGCGCCGATGGCGCGCATCGCAGCGCGAATGTCGGTTTGCGGCTCGGGACTTTGAATGACGGCGGACATCCAGCGTTCCTGGGGTTGGAACGAGCTCGACTAGCGGAAACAAGACGGAAACGCCATACCCGAAGCCGATCCGAGCGGGCGGCGGAGTTCAGCCCCTGGGTCGGAAGGCGACGCAAAATTCAGGATTCGTCTCCAGGCGAGGTCCCCCGATTAGGTCAATGCAATAGGGCGCCGCCGCGAACACGGCGTCAAGACAGGTCCGGATCGCGGCGGGCTTGCCGGGTAGGTTGATGATAAGGCTCGAACCTCGTGTGCCCGCGATCTGGCGCGAAAGGATGGCCGTCGGGACCTCGACGAGACTCGTCGTCCGCATGACCTCGCCGAACCCGGGCAGAATGCGATCACAGACCGCCGCAGTGGCTTCAGGCGTAACGTCTCGCGGGCTCGGGCCGGTGCCCCCGGTTGTGAGAATAAGCGGACAACGCTCGATGTCGGCAAGCTCGACCAGAGCCATCTCGATGTTTCGTCGCTCGTCTGGTACGAGCCGCCGGACCGGGCGCCATGGCGACGCCAACAGTTCTCGGATCGCCATCTCAATTCCAGGGCCACCCTTGTCCTCGTAGACGCCCTGAGAGGCACGATCGGAAATTGTGACAACGCCGATGGGAATTTCAGACAAATCGATTTCTCGCTACGTTGGATTTTTCGCGATCCACGACGTATCAATGACGTACGATAATATAGGTGTATCCGATTCCGGCTGCAATCAGAGCGATCGCCAGGACGTTCTGCGCGAGGTTCCCCATGAGCTGCGTTGCCCACCTGGTTTGCGATTGCAAAGGCGGCTGCCGGCAGTAGGAAATGCGCCAGCACTTTGATCCCGCCCTCGGTAAACATGATGTACGTAAGTACGATGCACCCAAAACACGTCACCGTGACGATATCGTAAACGGTACTCATTCAGTCCCCCGCACCCAAATACCGCGACGCTGCGCATGCATAGACGCGCAACTTGCTGCAGTGTCCTTGCTGCTCGTTCAGCGAAAGCTCGCGCGCGGTGAACTATTACGCCGCTCTGGCCGCGCCCGTCGAAAGCGCGCCGCCTGCCGGATTAAATATTCCACACCGACCAACAAGCTGTCGAGCAGGAAGAAAAGTGCAAGCGCGAAAACGAATAAGGCAATCCCCGTGATGTCGTGGAATAGGCCCTCAACATTATCTACTCCCAGATAATAGGAACCAAGCACCAATGTCAGAACACGGAACAAATTAGCCCCAATCGTGATCGGGATGATTGATAAGACCAATACGGTCGTTCGCAGCCAGTCGCGCAGAACGAATTCATAAACGTAGAATATTCCGATCGCCGATAACGCGAATATGGAGTTCATCCCCGAACAGGCGTCCTTAACCATTAGTTGATACGAACCGATCATGATCATCACGCCATTTTGCGCGATTGGATAGCCAAGCGCATAAAGTAAATTCGTGACAACATCGGAAACCCACCCCTTCAGCGGGACCGTTATGGCGTCCAGAATCCATGCGGGCGGAGGGATCGAAAAGATCAGGAACGCCAGGGGAAACGCAAAAACGCGAGCCAAAGGCCAGCCCCCGATCAGCAGAAGGCATCCCAGCAGAACGGGGATTTGCGTAAACGTCTCGATCATCAAGACGTCCTGCGATCTCGCCACTACCATTATCATCAAAGACAAGATCAAGACGATCCAGCCGGCGATCGCCGCTGGTCTCTGCACGATTTGTGAAAGTCGTCCGCGCTGTTGCCACGCCAGCCAGGCCGCCGCCAACATGATGAGCGGCCCATGTCCTTCCTGTTCCGTCTGCCAAGGACCGTCGAAAAGCTTGAGATATGTCGGGGGATACGCGAGTCCGAAAGCAGCGGCCATGGCGCTGACGTACGCCTGAGGGGGATGCTGGGCTTCGGTACGGTCGGTGATTAAGGTGCCGCGAGTCATGACTCTGGTTTCAACAAGTCAACCGACATTTTGCGCCCTCCTGCCAAATTACGGAGCTTCGGTCCAAGCTGCCCAAGCGCGGGGATTCGAGTCACCGCTCGTCAAACGCGTCAATGAGCGTTCTCCGTCCCAAACACTACAAATACCGTTCTGATCATGATCGAAAAATCCAGCCAAATGCTCCAGTTATTGATGTACCATAGGTCGAGCTCAACTCTGCGTTGCATCTTGTCAAGCGTATCAGTTTCGCCTCTGGCACCGCACACCTGCGCCCATCCCGTGATACCGGATTTGACGTGATGCCTGAAAGCATATTTCTCAATCGCGGAGGTAAAATAGCGATCATGGGCCGATGCATGTGGTCGCGGCCCGACGATAGACATATCTCCATAAACCACATTGAGGAGTTGAGGTAGCTCGTCGATACTGAGCCTTCGAATCCAATAGCCAACACGAGTTACACGATCATCGTTCTTTTGGGCCTGACGCACGATTTCTCCGTCTTCCAGCACGGTCATCGAGCGAAACTTGTAGATACCGAACGGACGGCCGTTAAATCCATGCCGCGTTTGCCGGAAAAGAACGGGCCCCTCGGAGTCCAGTTTGATCGCGATCGCCACGAAAATCATGAGCGGCGCCAAAATTGTTAGTGCCGTCACCGCCGCCACGATGTCGACGCATCGCTTCGCCGCCTGCTCGGTCGGGGACAGCGCCGCTCTCTGAATCTCGATCGCCACCGTATCGCCGATATCGCTATGGGCTCGCTGAAAGAGTTGAGCGAGCGCACCGAAAGGCACAAGCGTCACTGGTAAGGGAAGCACCCGCAAACGCTTTGCGATCGATCGGAGATAAGTCATTCGCTCGGGATCGACGAATAGCAGAACTTCCTCGATGTCCGACGTCCGACACAGAGTAATAACGTTATCTATTACATCTTCGGCCGAAGGCTCTCCAGCCGGGACGTGGAAATGCGCGAGAATGTGATATCCAAAGCGGCTCAAGTCGTCGGTGAATCGTTGCGGGACGGTTTCTTCGCAAGACATGCTTACGACTGTGCGCCCGCGTAGTGCACCGCTTTCAAGAGCTCGCGGCAGAACGGCCCGCCAAACAACTCTGTGAATTAGTAATCCGACCGCCCCGATTGCCCAAAACATCAAAATGTCGCCTCGCGACAAGTCATGACTGACGCCCCAGGTAAATACGCCGGACGCCAGAATTAGGAACGCTCCGCACCACGCACTCAGAACGCTTCTCGCCTGGTCGTCAATCACGACCAGTCTTTCAGGACTATACAGTTTTTGAATTCGCATCGCCGCAGCGAACAAAATGCCTACAAATATCGCCGCTGCGATCGTGTGCGAAAATTCCCCTTCGATTTCAGAGGTAAGGCTGTGGTAAAGAGATTCGGCGCCTATCGCGGACAACAGAATGATGGCCAAATCGATTGCGAGCGCGATTGTCGGTATGGCGCGATAGGCCACCGGCAATCGCCACCGGCCTTTGCGGCGTTCCGAAGCGCGCGAAGCGTTGCCCTGGGACAGTCGCGGCGCTACTTCCGTGTCCATTCTCATTCACATGCTCGCAACTCGTCTGGTTTCGCCGAAACTCGGAGAGTGTCGGCTCCCGTCTAGCAAATCTCTGTTATAGCTTTTGGGCACAAAATTGCTGCCCCTCAATCCTATCGCCCATTTCAGACCATGGCAGCATATGCGAAACCGGTCGGAAAAAAAAGCCGATCGCGCGCCCGCTGGGGTACTCTGGCCCTCTGGGCCATTGTCGGACTCGGGCAAGCCTTGGTTAAGATTCGTGGCCCATTCACAATTGTAGCGTCCTGGCTTCCGATTCTCTCGGTTCGCGTTATTGTCGTCATCATGTGACAGGAAGAAATCATGTATAGCGTCGCTGTTTTCGCCTGCCGGCTCATCTTGGGTCTTCTGGTTCTTTGCTTCACCTGGTTCGTATTTGATAGGATACACGATAGGAACACGGAGATTGTGACAGCAATTGTCGGATTGCAGTATGCGTTTACCTTCCTTATTTCAAGGCGATTAGAGTATTTCGGTCTCACCATATTTTCGTTTTTCGGCAGAACCGTGTCATATATTCGAGGAATTCCGTACGACCAGATTTTGCGCGACGAGGTCGGGGTGCAGACGAATGGCCGCCACCTCTATCTCAATGTGCTTTTCGCCGCGCTAATCGAGTTGCTCTGCGTATTTCGGTTGCTAACCTCACTCCTCGACCAAGGCTGGCACACTTTGTCCGAACCAATCACAGGTCTGATCGGGGCCTTTCTACCGAACTTCCCCTGATACCGCGTGTTCGAAACCCCGGCCTAATCCAACGGGTACGCGCGCGGCTTTGCGGAGTCCGCGTCGGGGCTGCTCATACGCTCTCCTCGGCGGGCCGAGTGCGCCTGTCTGGTCGATTTCGAGGCGGGCTATCGGACGTTCGGACTCGACAAAAGCCACACGTCTCGATGCCTGAAAAGATCGTCCGGCAAGCCTCATCCGACAGGGCACGATCGACAGCGTCGACCCGATCTTGCTGTCGCTCGACATGCGTGTGCTTCGGATGCGAATCCGGCGGCCATCGAGAGGAAGCCACCCATCGGCCTGCTACGCATCGGGAGGCCAACCTCTTTCATGATGTTCCCGCCCCTCGAAGGCTGGCGACACGTGGAGGGTGACTTACGGCCATATCCCATAGATTACACTGATGTTCTTCCCGAACGCGGATCTCATCATCCTCTTGTCCTCTGCGGCCACTCAAGTATCCCCTCATATTGACGCGATGCCGAACGCCTCGGAGAAGGCTGGATTTTGATGTAGGAGTTCTTCGTATCGTTCAATGAGCGGTCGCAGTCGTTGTTCTTGCATGTTGGGAATGAGGTCGTAGAGCAGGCAGCCTTGTCGGAACCGGGAGTGGACGCGGCGTTTGGCGGTGCTGGTTCGCCGTTGACGATCCATGCCGAGGCTTTCGCCGGCGGCGCCCAGGACCGTCAGCAGCAGGATGGCGAAGGCGTTGCGGAGCAGGAGGCGGTCGTGGCGGCTTGGATCGTCGATCCTGAGCGCGCTCAGCCCTTCGGCGCGCGCATCGATCCCCCAAGCCGGCTCGTTCCCTATTCAGCCGCGCCAGAACTCCGAAAGTCAGGATTTTTCGAATCCCGCAAGAAATGAGGGATTTCGTGAGCTGCGGCCAATGCCTTGATCGCCGCATTCCAAATCAACAAGCCCTGGAACGCGAGGTCGCCGCATCAGTCCACATCCAGCGCCACGCAAAGGCGCTTCGCAACCGAGACCACTTGCATCAACATCAAGCACCCATACCCGGAGGCCGCTACGCCGGAATTGCCTGGAAGCGCGATTGTTCACAGCTTGTTGAGCCGCATCTCCGACTGATTGCTGATATTAGCGTTCCTTTGACGACAATCGTCGCGCCGCGAGTTCAGGCCGGAAGGGTGTGGCAAAGATGGCTCTTAGTCGAACGATCGCGATCGCCGGTGTCGCGCTCGCGGCGGCCGCCGCTTACAGCGTCTACTTACCCGATGGCTTGGACCATATCTCCCCCGAACTCGGCTCCGCCGCGCGTCGCGGTCACGATATGATCTGGCCCGAACAAAAGCGGACGGCCGCCACGCCCGTTCTGGGTCTACCCAATCCGGGTGGCGCAGCCGGTCGAGGGAGCGGCGTCGCGCCCATCATCGTGTCCGTAACGCCAGCGAGACTGGCGGATTTCCCAGTGGTGCTGGAAAGTCTGGGCCAAGTCCAAGCGTACAACACCGTGCTCGTGCGTGCGCGTGTAGATGGTGAAATCGTGAAGGTCGCTTTTAAAGAGGGACAAATTGTCAAGCGGGGCGACCTACTCGCCCAAATCGACGCGCGACCTTTTCAAGCTGCCCTCGATCAGGCGGTGGCCAAAAAAGCCCAGGACGAAGCCACCCTCGCGAACGCCAAGCTGGATCTGGCGCGCTACTCGACGCTTGCCAAGCAAAATTTCGCGACCCAGCAGCAACTCGACACGCAAAACGCCCTGGTCAACCAGTTGACGGCCACGATTGCGGCCGACGCGGGTTCAATCGACGCGGCGAGAGTGCAACTCGACTATACAACAATCCGCGCGCCGATCACAGGTCGCGCCGGCTTTCGCCTGATTGACGAAGGCAACCTCGTCAATGCCGGCCAGCAGACAGGTATTGTTTCCATCGCTCAGCTGCAGCCGATCGCGGTCATCTTCACCGAGCCACAGCAACATGTCGACCGGATCAATCAGGAACTCGCCGCAGGCGCGCCCTCGGTGACGGTCCTGAACGCCGACGGCGGCAAGATCGCGATCGGCAAGCTCACGATCAGCGATAACCAAGTGGATCCGGCAACCGGAACGATCCGCCTGAAGGCAGAATTCGATAACCTGGATAATGCGTTATGGCCAGGTCTCGCAGTCGCCACCCGCCTACAGCTCGGCGTGATGGAAGACGTCATTGTCGTTCCCGCGGACACTGTTCAACATGGAGGCAAGGGCCTGTACGTGTATGTCATCGGTGACGACAACAGGGCGGCGGTCCGACCGGTGAAGGTCGCTCGGCAAGATGCAACGACGGCGGTGGTCGCCGAAGGACTTAAACCGGGCGAGCGCGTCGTGACGACTGGCGAGTTTCTGTTACAGCCGGGATCCCTGGTCTCAATCGAGTCCGGAAGCGGGAGCTGAAATCATGTTCGGCGGCATTTCCGCTCCTTTCATCCATCGTCCGGTCGCGACAACCCTTGTCATGGTCGCGATCTTCCTGGTCGGTCTCGTTGCATTCCCGTCTCTTCCGGTCGCACCGCTGCCACAGGTCGACTTTCCGACCATTTCGGTGTCGGCATCGCTGCCCGGAGCTTCGCCCGAAACGATGGCGACGTCCGTCGCGCAGCCGCTCGAGCGTCAGATCGCCCAAATCCCGGGCGTCTCGCAGATGACCTCGACCAGTTCGCTTGGCGCGACTGCGATTACGGTCCAGTTCGATCTCGATCGAAACATCGACGCGGCAGCCAACGACATCCAGGCGGCGATCAACGCCGCCTCGGGCCAGTTGCCCAAGAACTTGCCGGCTCCGCCGATCTATCGCAAGGTCAACCCGTCCGACACGCCTATTCTCATCCTGTCGGTCCAGTCCGACGTCGCTCCGATCATAGACGTCGACGACGCAGCGGAGAACATCCTCGCCCAGCGCATCAGTCAGATCTCGGGCGTCTCTTTGGTGCGGGTCGGCGGCCAACAGACCCCCGCTATCCGAATCCAGATCGATCCGGCGAAGCTGGTCCAAAAGAACCTTCAGCTGGAAGATGTACGAGCGCAGATCGGCATTGCGACGGTCGACAGCCCCAAAGGCGCGATCATTGGCCAGAAACAGGATTTCACCATCTTTGACAACGACCAGCTGACCACCGCCGAACCGTGGAACGACGTGATCGTCGCCTATCGCAACGGAGCTCCTGTGCGCATCCGCGACATCGGCCGAGCCGTCGCGGGCCCGACCGACACCACTCAGGCAGCCTGGTCGAACGGCAAGCGCGGCGTCTTCCTAGTCGTGTTCAAGCAGCCCGGTGTGAACGTCATCAACACTGTCGAGGCAATCAAGAAAACGCTCACGAGCCTAGAGGCGGCAATTCCGGCCACAATTCATGTCAAGGTGCTATCGGACCGCACAACGACCATCCGCGCCTCGGTCAAGGACGTCGAGTTCACGCTGATGCTCACCATCGCGCTCGTCGTGATGGTGATCTTCGTCTTCTTGCGCAGTTTGTGGGCGACGATCATCCCCAGCGTTACGGTGCCTCTAGCGCTGCTCGGCGCTTGCGGACTTATGTGGGCGGCGAGCTACAGCCTCGACAACCTGTCGCTGATGGCCTTTACCATTGCGGTCGGCTTCGTCGTCGACGACGCCATTGTGATGCTGGAGAACATCACGCGCCATATCGAAGAGGGGGAGATGCCGTTCCAGGCGGCGTTGAAGGGCTCGGCCGAAATCGGCTTCACGATCATTTCGATCTCCATTTCTCTCGTGGCGGTGCTGATCCCACTCCTGATGATGGGCGGCATCATCGGCCGTTTGTTCCGCGAGTTCTCGGTCACGATCGCCATGACGATTGCGGTTTCGGCCTTCGTGGCGCTGACGCTGACCCCCATGATGGCCTCGAGGTTCCTCAAGAGTCACGACGAGGAGCATCATGGCAAGCTCTTCAACATGAGCGAGGCGGCTTTCCTCGCGCTTGCCCGCGCCTATGAGCGCGGCGTGGATTTCGTGTTGCGCCACCGCTTCGCGACGCTGATGACATTCCTCGCCACCATCGTTGCGACGGTCTATTTGTTCACGATCATCCCCAAGGGGTTCTTTCCCCAGCAGGACACTGGCATCGTATTCGGCACGACCGAGGCCGGTCAGGACATCTCGTTCCCCGCCATGTACAAGCTGCAGGAGCAGGCGGGCGCAATCATCCTGCAAGACCCGGCCGTCGACACGATGGCGATGGGCCTCGGCGTGGGCGTCGGCAATTCGGCGCAGAACAACGGCCGCATGTTCATCACGCTCAAGCCGCGCGAGGAGCGCGACGTCGACGTCTTCCAAGTGATCGCGCGTCTCCGGCCGCAACTGGCGAGCATTGCGGGCCTCCGGGTGTACCTGCAGGCGGCGCAGGACGTGACGGTGGGCGCCCGCTTCTCCAGGACTCAGTTCCAGTACACCTTGCAGGACGCCAACCTTGACGAACTCAACGCCTGGGCGCCGAAGATCCTCGAGAGGCTGCAGTCCCTGCCGGAACTGCGCGACGTCGCCACCGACCAGCAGAATTCCGGGACGACGCTGACCCTCAAGATCGACCGCGACATGGCCTCGCGCTACGGCATCCAGCCGCAGCTGATCGACGATACGCTCTACGATGCGTTCGGCCAGCGGCAGGTCACCCAGTATTTCACCCAGGTGAACACCTACGAGGTCGTCGAGGAAGTCCTGCCCGATCTGCAAAAGGATCCGGCGACGCTGGATAAGCTCTACATCCGCTCGCCCGTCAGCAATCAGATGGTCCCGCTCAGCGCCTTCGCCAAATGGACGACGGCCCCGGTCCAGCCGCTGTCGATCAGCCACCAAGGCCAGTTCCCGGCGATCACGATCAGTTTCAATCTTGCCCAAGACGTCGCACTCGGGCAGGCGACTGAGGCCGTGCAGAAGGCTATGCAACGGCTCCAGCTGCCAATCAGCCTGATGACCACCTTCCAGGGCAACGCCCAGGCGTTCCAGGACTCGCTGACGACGGTGCCGCTGCTGATCCTGGCTGCGCTGATCACGGTCTACATCATCCTCGGCGTGCTTTATGAGAGCTTCGTCCACCCGCTGACCATTCTGTCGACGTTGCCGTCGGCCGGCCTCGGGGCTCTCGCGACGCTGATGCTGTTCGGTTATGAGTTCAGCCTGATCGCGCTGATCGGGACGATCCTGCTGATCGGCATTGTCAAGAAGAACGGTATCATGATGGTCGATTTCGCCATCAGCGCCGAGCGCGACGAGGGCCTGACCACCGTCGAGGCGATCCGCAAGGCGGCGCTCCTGCGGTTCCGGCCGATCATGATGACGACCATGGCGGCCCTGCTCGGCGCGGTGCCGCTGATGCTCAGCCATGGCACGGGCTCGGAGATGCGCCAGCCACTCGGCTACACCATGTTTGGCGGGCTCCTTGTCAGCCAGGCGCTGACCCTGTTCACGACTCCGGTCGTCTACCTCTACCTCGATCGCTTGTCGAAATTGATCTCGGGCGGGTCAGACAAGGGCAAATCGAAAGACCAAGAACCCGACGAGCCGGCGCCCGAGCCCCTCTCCGACAAGGCGCCGGAGGCCGCCTGGGCCGAGCACCGAGCAGCGGCCGAGTGAACCCGAGAGCGGGCGCACGGCCTTGCCGTCTTCCATTCGGTTTGAGCCTTTTCAGGGGCTCGCGGCGCATTCTACTAGATTTTTCGTGAATTGCGCCGCGGCCTTTGAAAACGTCTGAGCCACAGGTGGATAAGCGCGTGTTTTTCGGCGCCGAACGCGGGCAGAACGCATCCCGAACGCGAGCGGGACGACGCTGAACGGGCGCCGAACGGGCGGTGACCTCACGCTTGCGGCAAGCGTGGAGAGGCGGTCGCCTCTATCCGGAAACGACCTGCCTAACGCGACGTCGGCACAACCTTGGCGTAGCTGAGGTCGTAGGTCTTGTTCAGCAGCGGATCGAGTTTGGTGCCTTCCGACGCATCGAAGATCCGGGGTCGTCCCGATGCAGTCGGCGCCGCCGTCGCGCCGGCGTCCGCCGAAGCGCCTTCGGCTGTCGATGGAGCGCCGAGGCCGTACTTCGCTTCGCGCGCCTTCTGGTCGGCGAGCATCGCCGGGGACAGAGGCGCGGAAGACGGGGACCCGGATCCGTCGATCGATGCGGTCTCACTGCCAAAGGCGTCGCCCTCGGCCGGTGAGTCGTTCACGCCCGCCACCACGGCGCCGGTGTCCTCAATCGTCCCGCCGGGCGCGGGGCCGCCGCCGAGCGAGGTGAGCGCGCTCACCACGGCCTGACGGCTCGCGCCGACCTTGGCGAGGCGCTGGGCGAGCCCCGCCTGGGTCGGCGGGGCCGGCTCGATTGGGACGAGCGCGCCGAACAGGGCCGGATCGATCGGAACGAGTTCGCTGTGCCTGGCGCCTGGCGTCGACGGGCTCGCGTCCGGGGCCAGGCGGTCCTTGGCGTCCTTCTCGATCTGGCGCCAGTGGGCGACGTTCTTGAGGTGTTGCTCAAACGTATCGGAGAAGACATGCCCCCCGGTTCCGTCCGCCACGAAGTAAAGATCCTTGGCGTGGGCCGGATTGGCGACCGCCTCCAAAGCGGCCTTACCGGGATTGGATATAGGACCCGGCGGCAGGCCGTCGATCTGATAGGTATTGTAGGATGTCACCTGGGTGAGATCGGCTTTGCTGATCGGACGTCCGAGCGTGCCCTTGCCGAACACGAGGCCGTAGACGATGGTCGGGTCAGACTCGAGGCGCATGTGCTTTTCGAGCCGGTTGACGAATACGCTGGCGACGTGGGGCCGTTCGTCCGCCTTGCCGGTCTCCTTCTCGACGATCGACGCTAGCGTGACCATCTCGCCGGGCGACCTGATTGGCAGATCGGGCGCCCGGCCTTTCCAGATTTCGTCGACAATCCGGGTTTGCGCCTTGGACATCCGGGCGAGGATCGACTGCCGCGTGTCGCCGCGCTCGAAATAATAGGTGTCGGGCATCAGCGACCCCTCTCGCGGCGTCTCCTTGACTTCGCCGACAAGCACGTCGTCGGCGCGCAGGCGATCTACGATCTGCTCACTGGTCAGGCCTTCCGGGATCGTGATCTTGTGGCGCACGACCTTGTGCGACGCCAGCAGGCTCTCGATTTCGTTCATGCTGATGCCAGCCTTGAATTCGTATTCGCCGCGCTTCAGCGTGCTCCGGTCGCCGTCGAGCAGCGTCAGGATTGTGAACCAGGTCGAACTGTCGATGATTCCGGCGCGCTCGAGCTGGTCGGCAATGCTCCCGCCATCGTCCTCACGGACGATGTTGACGGTTTTGTCCGCGGTCAGCGGTCCCGGCGCGCGGGCGTCCATCATCAGCCAGGCGACCGCGCCGAAGGCCAACAACGCGCCTACGAGCACAAACGTGAGAAGCGCGCTCAGCGTGGACAGCGTCGATCGTCGAGGCCTCTTGGGCTTTCTGGGCTGCGGCGGACCGTTGCTCGGGCTAGGGTCAGGCTTGCTTGCGCGGCGGAACAGGCTCGCTCGCGCCCGGGGGGGCTCGCCGCCGTTACTGGGTGGTGCGCTCATGCCGTGAACCGGACTCCCGCTCGACCGCGTTGTCGCGAAGCCCCAGAAGCGCCCGGAGCCTGCCGGGCTCAGCGCCCGGCGCCGAACCCGACTTTACATGACCGCGCATCGTGACGAAACGACGATTCGCCAGAGCTGCGGCGTTCACGCCGCAGCGCGGAAAATGATCGACGCGTTGGTGCCGCCAAAGCCGAACGAATTGGACAGCGCAACCTCAATCGGTCGCTTGCGCGCCTCATGTGGCGCGAGATCGATCGCGGTTTCCACCGATGGGTTGTCCAGATTGAGGGTCGGCGGCGCGATCTGGTCGCGGATCGCCAGAATGGAGAAGATCGCCTCGACGGCGCCCGCCGCGCCGAGCAGATGGCCGACCGACGACTTGGTCGACGACATCGTCGTCCTGCCGGCGGAATTGCCGAGCAGGCGCTCGACGGCACGCAACTCGATCTCATCGCCCAGCGGAGTCGAGGTTCCGTGCGCATTGACGTAGTCGATCTCGGAGGCGCCGACGCCCGCCCGCTTGAGGGCGGCGGTCATCGCGCGGAATCCGCCGTCCCCGTCCGGAGAAGGAGCGGTGATGTGATAGGCGTCGCCGGAAAGCCCATAGCCGATCAGCTCGGCGTAGATGCGCGCGCCTCGCGCCTTTGCATGCTCATAATCCTCGAGCACGACGCAGCCCGCGCCCTCGCCCATCACGAACCCGTCGCGATCGCGATCGTATGGGCGGGAGGCCTGCTGCGGCCGGTCGTTGAAGCCAGTCGAAAGCGCCTTGCAGGCGCAGAAGCCGGCCAGCGAGAGGCGATTGACCGCCAATTCGGCTCCGCCGGCCACCATGACATTGGCGTCGCCAAGGGCGATCAGTCTCCCGGCGTCGCCAATCGCGTGGGCGCCGGTCGAGCAGGCGGTCACAACCGCGTGATTGGGGCCCTTCAACTTGTGGGCGATCGACACCTGTCCGCCAACCAGATTGATCAGCCGGCCGGGAATGAAGAACGGCGAGATCCGGCGCGGACCCTTTTCATGCAGGGCGATCGAGGCGTCATAGATGCCGCCGAGGCCGCCGATGCCGGAGCCGATGAGCACGCCGGTCTCGATCTCCTCTTCGTAGGTCTTGGGCGCCCAGCCGGCGTCGTTGAGCGCCTGAGTTGCGGCGCTCATCCCGTAGACGATGAAGTCGTCGACCCGCCGCCGCTCCTTCGGGTCCATCCAGTCGTCGGGACGGAACACATCGGGACGACCGTCGCGCGGCACCTGCGCGGCGATCTGGCACGCAAGGTCCGATACGTCGAAATTCTCAACTCTGCCGGCGGCAAATTCACCGGCCAGGAGCCGGCGCCACGTCGCCTCGACGCCGCAAGCCAGAGGGCTGACCATGCCGAGTCCGGTGACGACCACCCGCCTCATCCGTTCCATCCTCGTGTCCCTTGGCTGCCGCCAGGTCGCGCAACGCCTCCAGTAGGGGAGGCCCAACGCGACAAGGGCCGGACGAAACGCCGGCCCCCACCAAGCCCTGGCGCATAATCTGAATCGGAACGCGCCGTAGCCTCCGTTCCGCCGGATTCCGCCTATTTGTTGGTCGACGCCTTCTCAAGGAACTTGATCGCGTCGCCGACGGTTACGATCGTCTCGGCTTGGTCGTCCGGAATCTCGACGCCGAACTCCTCTTCGAAGGCCATGACTAGTTCGACCGTGTCGAGCGAATCAGCGCCAAGATCGTCAATAAAATTGGCGCTCTCGACGACCTTGTCCGCGTCCACGCCGAGGTGCTCCACGACGATCTTCTTCACGCGCTCTGCGACATCGCTCATCTTCAACTTCCCTTATGCGCCGGGCCCTCGCCCGCGTAGTTCCTAATTTCCCGGTCGAGCCCCATGAGATATCGACCGGTCGACCCCCCCGCCCCGCTTCCTCGCGGAGGCGGCTCGAGTTTCTCAGCGGTTACGGTGACGCCGACGCTCGACAATCCTCCCCGGAGCGCATTCGACGCCCGGCGACGACCGCGGTCGATAGCACATCTTTTCCATGAAGGCGAGAGGCGTCGCGACGCGGCGCGCAACCCCGAAGCCACACAGCAAACCACTCAAATCATTGCCATTCCGCCGTTCACGTGGAGCGTTTGGCCGGTCACGTAGGAGGCTTCGGCGCTGGCCAGAAAGACCGCCGCGGCCCCGATGTCGGCGCCGGATCCGAGCCGCCCCATTGGCACCTGCACGAGGATCGATTCACGCTGCTTTTCAGTGAGCGTCTCGGTCATCGGGCTCGCAATGATGCCCGGCGCAATGCAATTGACGGTGACGCCGCGCGAGGCGATCTCGCCCGCGAGCGACTTGGCCATCCCGATCATGCCGGATTTGGCGGCGGCGTAATTGGCTTGCCCGGGATTGCCTCTGACGCCGACGATCGAAGTAATGTTGACGATCCGCCCGTAGCGGCGTTTGATCATGCCTTTTACCGCGGCCCTCGACAGTCGGAAGGCCGCGGTCAGATCGATTGCCAGCACCAAATCCCACTCGGCGTCTTTCATCCGCATGAATAGGTTATCCCGCGTGACGCCTGCGTTGTTGACGAGCACGTCGAGCGAACCCATCGCCGCCTCCGCGGAGGGGACCAGCATTTCCACCGAGGCCTGATCGGCAAGGTCACATTGGGTTACATGGACGCGCTCGGCAAGTTCAGCAGCCAGCGCGTCGAGCGCTGCGCGCCGAGTGCCCGACAGCGTCACGACCGCGCCTTGTGCGTGCAGAGCGCGCGCGATCGCGCCGCCCAGGCCGCCAGTGGCGCCAGTGACGAGCGCTGTTTTGCCAGTGAGATCGAACAAGAGTTCCGCCTCTCGGTCAGAGTTTCGCGCGGTTTGCGGCTGCGAAAGCGGCGATGTCGGCGGGCTGACCGACACTGATCGCGGTTGCGCCCTCGGCAATGCGCTTGATGAGGCCGGCCAGCACTTTGCCGGTCCCGATCTCGACGAAATGCGTCACGCCGTGCGCGCTCATGTATGCGACGCTCTCGCGCCAGCGCACGGTTCCCGTCACTTGCTCGACGAGCCCGGCCCGGATCTCACCCGTGTCCTCGACCGCTAAAGCCCGCACGTTGGCGACAAGCGGCGGCTTTGGGCGCCGAATTCGGCGGCATTCAACGCCACCGCCATCGCCTCGGCTGCGGGCTGCATCAGCGCGCAGTGGAAGGGGGCGGATACCGGGAGGAGCACGGCGCGTTTCGCGCCAGCGAGCTTGGCGAGTTCCATCGCACGCTCCACCGCGGCCCTGGTTCCGGAAACGACGACCTGGCCGCCGCCATTGTCGTTGGCGGCTTGGCAGATCGCGCCGGACAAGTAGTGGTCGCTGGCAGCCTGGGTCGCGATGGCCGCCACAGTGGCGAAATCGAGCCCGAGCAGCGCCGCCATCGCGCCTTCGCCGACCGGGACCGCTTTCTGCATCGCCTCGCCGCGCAGGCGCAGCAGGCGCGCGGCGTCCTCGAGCGTCAGCGATCCGGCAGCGCAGAGCGCCGAATATTCGCCCAGCGAGTGACCGGACACGAAGGCTGCGTCCCGCGCCGGACAGAAACCCGCCTCGATCTCGAGCGCTCGAAGAGTCGCGATGCTTGCGGCCATCAGCGCGGGCTGCGCGTTCGCGGTCAGGGTCAGTTCGGCCTCCGGTCCCTCGAACATGAGCTTCGACAGGTTCTGAGACAGCGCCGCGTCGACTTGGTCGAACACTTCGCGCGCCGCGGGGAATGCTTCGGCGAGAGCCTTGCCCATTCCGACCGCCTGCGAACCTTGACCTGGAAACACCAAGGCCGTTGACATCAGAGCCCCCATTGTACCGCGGGCGCAAAGATACGGGTTCGTTCGCCGTGTCAAGAGAACGTCATGTCGCGGACCGGAGCGCCGCCGCCGTGTCGCCGCTCTCGCGCGGGGTACGAACGATGATAGGGAGAGCCTGGCGGAGATGGCGCTCTGGGCCTCTCGCTCAACGATGGAGACTCCAATGACTGCGGCGCCCGGCAAATCCTGCGGACCGTGCACGATGTGCTGCTCCGCGCTGGAGATTGCCGAGCTGAAGAAACCCGCCGGCCGCCTGTGCGGCGATTGCCGTCGCGGCGGCGGTTGCTCGATCTACGCCGATCGCCCGCAGGTCTGCCGCGACTACGAGTGCGACTGGCTGACCCGGCGTGATCTTCCCCGTCACCTCCGGCCCGATCTTGCCGGCGTGATCCTGATGGAGGACGCCGATAGCGAGGAGTATTGGGCCGTTTGCGAGCCGGCAAAGCCGATGGCGTGGCGACGGCCGGTCGTTTTCGCCTATCTGGTCGCCATGGCGAAGTCCGGCCGAACTGTTGTGGCGAAGGCCGGACTCCTGTCGTGGCGAGTTTTCGCGTCCGGTGAATGGGGCCCGTCCGTCTGATTTTGCCTAGTCAGCGCCCAGACTGCACAAAAGTTAGGCGCCCAACGATGTCGCCTTCGGGGTTTTTGACGCTTGCAGGGCGGCCCATAGCGCCTGCGGACGTCCGATGTTATGACCCTGCCGCCGTCGCTCGAGTCGTCAAAGCCGCCGCGGATGGGCAAGGGAGTTTCGCCGCCATGAAGAAGATCGAGGCGATCATCAAGCCGTTCAAGCTCGACGAGGTAAAGGAGGCGCTGCAGGAGGCGGGAATCCAAGGGATCACGGTTCTCGAGGCCAAGGGTTTTGGCCGGCAGAAGGGTCACACCGAGCTTTATCGGGGCGCCGAATATGTCGTGGACTTCTTGCCCAAGGTGAAGATCGAGGTCGTGGTGGCCGACGAGAATCTTCAGGCGGCGATCGACGCGATTCGCAACGCGGCGCAGACCGGCCGCATCGGCGATGGCAAGATATTTGTATCGCAGATCGAGGAAGCCATTCGAATCCGCACGGGCGAGACCGGCGCGGACGCGATTTGACGGACATTCGATCTGTTTTTCTTGGGCTACCCGCCGCGGGCGCGGCGGGAGGGAAGAGCACACTTCTATCGTAAGGAAAGGCTAATGATGAAGACCGCCAAGGATGTCCTGAAGGCGATCAAGGACAACGACGTCAAATATGTCGATCTGCGTTTCACCGACCCGCGCGGCAAATGGCAGCACGTGACCTTCGACCAGACGCTCGTCGACGAGGACGCGTTCGCCGACGGCCTGATGTTCGACGGCTCGTCGATCGCCGGCTGGAGGGCGATCAACGAATCGGACATGACGTTGATGCCCGATCCGACCTCGTATTGCATCGACCCGTTCTTCGCCGCCACGACCGCGGTGCTCAACTGCGACATTCTCGACCCGGCCAGCGGCCAGCCTTACAACCGCGACCCGCGCGGCATCGCCAAGAAGGCGGAAGCCTATCTGAAGTCGACTGGCGTCGGCGACACGGCTTTCTTCGGCCCGGAAGCCGAATTCTTCGTCTTCGACGACGTCCGCTTCGCCGCGGATCCTTACAATACCGGTTTCCAGATCGACTCGACCGAGCTGCCGATCAACTCCGACACCTCCTACGAGGGCGGCAACCTCGGCCACCGCGTGCGCACCAAGGGCGGCTACTTCCCGGTCCCGCCGCAGGATTCGGCGCAGGACATGCGCGGCGAGATGCTGGCCGCGATGGCCCAGATGGGCGCGGTCGTCGAGAAGCACCACCACGAAGTCGCCTCCGCCCAGCATGAACTCGGCCTCAAGTTCGGTCCGCTGACGCTGATGGGCGACCACATGCAGATCTACAAGTACTGCATCCACATGGTCGCCCAGAGCTACGGCAAGACCGCGACCTTCATGCCGAAGCCCATCTACGGCGACAACGGCTCGGGCATGCATGTTCACCAGTCGATCTGGAAGGGCGGCAAGCCGGTGATGGCGGGCAACCTCTACGCCGACCTCAGCCAGGAATGCCTGTACTACATCGGCGGCATCATCAAGCACGCCAAGGCGCTCAACGGCTTCACCAACCCTTCGACCAACAGCTACAAGCGGCTGGTCCCCGGCTTCGAGGCGCCGGTGCTGCTCGCCTATTCGGCGCGCAATCGCTCGGCCTCCTGCCGCATTCCGTGGACGGCGAACCCGAAGGCCAAGCGCGTCGAAGTCCGCTTCCCCGACCCGACCGCCAATCCGTATCTCGCCTTCGCGGCGATGTTGATGGCCGGCCTCGACGGCATCAAGAACAAGATTGATCCGGGCGCGGCGATGGACAAGGACCTCTACGATCTGCCGCCGAAGGAGCTCAAGAAGATCCCGACCGTCTGCGGCAGCTTGCGCGAAGCGCTCGCCAACCTCGACAAGGACCGCGCGTTCCTAAAGGCCGGCGACGTGTTCAACGACGACTTCATCGACAGCTACATCGAGCTCAAGATGGCCGACGTCTATCGCTTCGAGATGGCGCCGCACCCTGTCGAGTTCGACATGTACTACTCCTACTGAGGAGTTTTGCTCGGACGGCGGGAGGGCGGCCTTCGGGCCGCCTCCTTTCTTTTGCGAGCGCGCCCGGCTCTCGGGGCGCGACGCTTCGCCGTCTGGCGCCGGCTGGAGGGAGGCCTATTCTAGTCGAACAATTCCGTTTCCTCGGAGCCGGTCGTCCATGTCCGCATTCACCCGCCCCCGTCCCCTTATCGCCGTTCGCCTCAGAGGCGTCGCGTTGGGTCTGGCGTTGTGTTCCGCCTTCGCGGTCGCTGCTTCGGCCGCGGATGCGACCAGCGGCGAGACGCTCGCCCGGCGCTGGTGCGCCGCCTGCCACATTGTCGCGCCCGACCAGATGCGCGGCGCCGACAATGCCCCGACGTTCGCCTCGCTCGCCCGGCGGCCTGGGTTCAGCGCTGAGAACGTGGCGAAGTTCCTGATGGACCCCCATCCCCGGATGCCTGACATGCAACTCGGGCGTGGCGAGGCCAGCGATCTCGGCGCCTATATCGCGAGCCTCGCCCGGTAGCCGAAACAAGTCGCCAGCGCCAGACCCGACGGGTTCACACTTCGCGCGCCGCGTCGTGCACCGCGCCGGCGTGATCGATTACGCCTTCTTGAGCCGGACGATCACGTCGATCGCGGCGATGCGCGTGCCGTCGGGAGCCGGGATCTCGATCGTCGGCAGCCACTCGTCGGGGATGTCCGACAGCTCTTCCGAATCCTCTCGATAGAAATGAAAATGCGGGCCTGTCTTGGTGTCGTACCAGAGCTTGGCGTCGTATATGGCGATCTCGCGCAACAGCCCGCAACGGGCGAACTCGTTCAGCGTATTGTAGATGGTGCCGAGTGTCGGGGCGAACCGGATCGTCCGCGTCCGTTGGTAGATCATCTCGGCGGTGAAGTGCCAATCGCCGCCGCCGAAGATCGCTCGGCCGAGGTCGACCCGCTGTCGGGTCGGGCGCACGCCCGCAGCCTCGAGCTTTCGGCGGATGAAGCCGTCGATCGCCCCCCCTTGCGGATTCTGCGTCGCATGCATCCCAAAACGTCTTTCCGCCGCCTGTTCCCGTGTCGCAAACCGGACACGACGGTCGCATGACCGTCGCTTTGACGTCCGATCCTATTGTTTGAGCAATTTCCGGACCGTTGGCAAGATGGGACGTTTGCGCCTAAGGTCGCAGGATTACGGGGAAGGAGCGGCGATGGCCATCACCGGCGGATGTCTCTGCGGCGCGGTGCGCTTTTCGATCGAAGCCGACGCGCCGCTCGGGGTGCGCCAGTGCTGGTGTCGCGTGTGCCAATACCTCGGCGCGGGAAGCGGCACGGTCAACGCCGTCTTCGCCAGGGAGGGGGTGACCGTCACGGGGCCGCTAACCGACTACGTCTCCACGGCCGATAGCGGCTCGGTGATGCACCGCCGGTTCTGCGCCCAGTGCGGCACGCCGGTCTTCAGCGAGGCGGAGCCGCGGCCAAACCAGATCATCGTCCGCGTCGGAACCCTCGACGAACGCGATCCCGCCCGGCCTGCCGCGATCATCTGGACCAAATCCGCGCCGGTCTGGGCCTGTTTCGATCCAGACCTGCCGCAAGGCGAGGGCCAGTCGGCTCCGGCGAAGACCTGATCGAAGCCGCCGGGCGCGAGCGCCTGGGAGGGCGATGTCGATGCTGTTCATGGTCACCGTCCCAAGTTGATATCGTCGCAAATGTCGTGCATGCAGGCGCCCCGCGACAACGCGCGACGACCATTCGAGGAAACTGCGTCCATCTCCCTGTCTCTCTATGAAATCGAGCGTGCCGGTGTTCGAACGGTGTCTGGCCGCGTTTCTCGGCGTCCTGGACAAGGCCGACGCGCACGCCAAGGCGCGCAAATTCGATCCGACGAACTATCTCGGCATGCGGCTCGCCCCGGACATGTTCCCGTTGGTCCGGCAGGTCCAGTCGTTCTGCGACAACGCCAAGAACGCGCCGTCGCGCCTTGCGGGCGTGGCCGCGCCGGCGTTCGAGGACAAGGAGGCGACGTTCGCCGAGTTGCGCGAGCGCATCGTGCGGACGCTCGACTATCTGAAAACCCTCGACGCGAAAGCGATCGACGGCGCCGTTGGTCGCGACATCGTGTTTCCGGCCGGCCCCAACGCCAAGCTGAAAATGCAGGGCGCGAACTACCTTGTGCACTACGTCATGCCGAACTTCTATTTTCACCTGACAACCGCCTACGACGTCCTGCGCGGCGCAGGGGTCGAAATCGGCAAGCGCGACTTCCTCGGCGCCGTACCGGGCGTCGAGCCCGCGTGATCGATCGGGTCAAGGAGGGAAGTCAATGACCATCAGCCGCTTGCACGCCGGACCGCGTATGTCGCAGGCCGTCATCCACGGCGACACCGTCTATCTCGCCGGCCAGGTCGCCGACGAGGCCAAGGGCGGCAGTGTCACGGAGCAGACGAAAGAGATCCTCGCTTCCGTCGATCGCCTGCTTCAGGAGGCGGGGTCGGACAAGACGAAGCTCCTCATGGCGACCATCTACCTGGCCGATATCGCGACCTTCGCCGAGATGAACGCGGTCTGGGAGGCGTGGGTCCCGGCGGGCCACGCGCCCGCTCGCGCGACGGTCGAAGCGAAGCTCGTTGCACCGGTCTACACCGTCGAAATCGCCTGCATCGCCGGCCGAGGCTGAAACAAACGACGGAGCGGGATGAAATGAGTTCGCGCCAGCCAGCCCGATGAGTGAATAAGCCGCAATTCCATCAGCGTTTATCCCACTTGAATGAGCAGCAACGCAATAAATATGTTCCGTAGACTTACGAGCATGTTTGCAATTATGAGCATAGTTGCTAGCTTTAGCGCCTATGGGCAGGATGGTTACTCGGTTTCGATCACAAAGAACGAAGTCGAAAATAGCGATGTTCAAGTGTGGCAGCTTGAAATTACAGCAAAGGAGGACTTGGTAACGATTGCCGACGTCCAAGTAAATCGTGGCAACTGTGTTATCACAAGAGATATCTGGAATATCAGTTCCGGATTGCCATGGACACTCCATTTCGGCGATCGGGTTTCCTTCCTCACTGTGAAAAAAGGCGCACCGAATGTGGTCTTTGGCGGTGCCGCTTTGGCGTGCGATCCGATCGAGGTCGTCGTGATCACCGATGATGGGGCCAAGCAAACTTTCACCTGGGACGAGTGATATCTGGTGAAAGAATTGCCTACGTGATCGAGGCATCGCAATCTATGTGTATGATGATCTCTCCGACGCGGAGGAGATCATTTGAGGGACGCGCGATGACCATGATCCCGTCGAATGAGACCGCCAAGGGCCCGTTCGTGCGGGTGGAGACGCCCGAGGAGGCGGTCGACAAGCTCGCGCAACTCTACGACGAGGCGGCGCAGGCCCTTCGCGCTGCGGTCGAGCGCTTTCTGAAAGTCGGCGAGCCGCCGTCCGCGGCAACGCGTGCGCTGTTCCGCTATCCCGAACTGCGCCTGACCTACCAGCCGGCCGGCGGCCCGGCGCCCACCAGTCCGCGCGCCTATGCGAAATTCAGCGAGCCCGGCGTCTATTCCATCACGGTGACACAGCCTGCGGATTTCCGCGCGTATCTGCTCGAGCAACTTCAGCCGCTCGTTTCGGAATACGGAGCGGTTATCGAAGTCGGGATAGGGGATCAGGAGATCCCCTATCCTTACGTGATCGAAAGCGGCGACGAGTTGACCCGCGGCGGCGCCGACGCGGGCGAGCTTGCCCGCTACTTTCCCAGTCCGTCGCTCGCCACCATCGGCGACGAGACCGCTGACGGCGAATTCGTGCACGACCATGAGCGCCCGCTCGCCCTGTTCGACGCGCCGCGGGTCGACTACTCGCTCCGCAGGCTCGTCCATTACACCGGGTCGGACTGGCGGGCGATCCAGCCCTGGGTGCTGCTGACCAACTATCACCGCTACGTCGACCAGTTCGTCCAGTGGGGACTGAAGCAGCTCCACTCCGACCCGGCGGTCGAAAAGGTGGTCCTCCCGGGCAACGTGGCGATCGACCGGTCGCTCACGCCCGAGGAGGCGGAACTCAAGGCCATGGGCGTCGCCTGGCACCGCTTCCAGATGCCGGGCTACCATCTGGTGCGCAGCGACGGGCGCGGCGTGAGTCTGGTCAACATCGGGGTCGGGCCAGCCAACGCCAAGAACATCACCGATCATATCGCGGTGCTCAGGCCCCATTGCTGGTTGATGGTCGGCCATTGCGCGGGCTTGCGGCAGTCGCAACTGATCGGCGATTACGTGCTGGCGCACGCCTATCTGCGCCGCGACAACATTCTCGACGACGCGGTGCCGCTGATGATGCCGATCCCTGCGATCGCCGAGGTGCAGGTCGCCTTGCAGCAGGCGGTGGCCAAGGTGACGGGCGAAAAGGGCGACGCGCTGAAGCGGCGGCTGCGCACCGGCACCGTCGTCACCAACGACGACCGCAACTGGGAGCTGCGCTGGTCGAAGGAGCGGCGGCTGATCAATATTTCGCGAGCAATCGCAGTCGACATGGAATCGGCGACCATCGCGACGCAGGGCTTCCGCATGCGCGTGCCCTACGGCACGCTGCTGTGCGTCTCGGACAAGCCGCTGCATGGCGAGATCAAGCTGCCGGGCGCAGCCAACGCCTTTTACGAACGGGCGATCGGCGAACACCTGCAGATCGGCATCGCCGCGCTCGGCCTGTTGCAGAGCATCGACGAGACGCTGCATTCGCGGAAGTTGCGCAGCTTCGACGAGCCGCCGTTCCGGTGACCCGCCGGCCGGACGAGCGAAGCGTCCGCCTGCCCCAGCCCCAGTTCCAAGTCTGTCGGCTTGGATGTGATCGATCCCGTCGGGCAGAAGATCCAGTCGACCTTCACTCTGACCGCGGCATAGCGGACTTCTCCGACTAACTGATCACCATCACAGGCGTGCCGACACGGACGCGGCTATAGAGATCGATCACGTCCATGTCGCGCATGCGGATGCAGCCGGAGGACACGTGCCCGCCAATTTCCGAGGGCTCATTGGTGCCGTGAATCCGGATCAGCGTGTCGTGATTGCCTTGGTAGAGATAAAGCGCGCGCGCGCCGAGCGGATTGTCCCACCGGCCCTCGAGCGGGCCGTGCTGTTTGTAGACCTGGAACTGCGGCCAGCGCTCCATGATCGACGCGGTCGGCATCCAGGTCGGCCACTCCTTCATCGCCCCAACGGTCGCGCGACCGGTCCACCCCATGTATTCGGCGCCGCTTGCGATCCGGTACTGGATCGCTTCGCCG
Organism: uncultured Alphaproteobacteria bacterium; assembly: GCA_963816065.1. GTDB lineage: Bacteria > Pseudomonadota > Alphaproteobacteria > Rhizobiales > Beijerinckiaceae > Roseiarcus. The sequence goes on from CAWFJG010000029.1 coordinate 317,479, forward strand.
TGCGGCAGCACGTAATAGAGGTAGTTCTGGCCAGTGTCGACGATGATCGTGCCCGGCTGCTCTTTGGTCTGATACATGACTTTGTTACGCCGGGTCGGGATACTGTACTCATCCGGCTCGGCCAGCGCCATCATCTGCTTGTCGCGCGCCGTCAACGTTGGATCGGGCAGGCTAGATTGAACGATCGGCTGACAGCCGCTCGTCAGGGCCGCCGCCGCCAGGACCACCCCCAGAAAGACCCCGTTCGCCTTCATTGCAGACCCCCGCTCGCCTCGGACGCTTAACGCTTCGGTTACCATACGTCTCAACGGTTTAACGAAGGTTACCACGCGTCGCCGCCTGAACGGCCCTTAACCAAAAGCGTGAAGCTTGGCTAGTGTCAGATTATCACATTTTCGCGCATTCTCGCCACTTCAAGCCATAGCCAACCCCTTGCCGGGCGCGGCGCGCGATCTTAGTGAGGCGGCAACGCGCGAAGAGCCAATAAGTTCCGCTCCGCGCGATCGGAAAGGTTGGCGATGACCCAAGACTGGCCGGAGCGCCTCGTCCTGATCGGGGCGGGCAAAATGGGCGGCGCGATGGCGGCGGGCTGGCTCGGCGGCGGGCTTCCGCCCTCGTCGCTGACGATCATCGAACCCCGCCCGTCGGACGCCATCGCCGGACTCGCGGAGCGGGAAGTCTTGATCAACCCCAGCGAGACGCCGCCGCCCGACCTGTTGGCGCTGGCGATCAAGCCTCAGTCGCTCGACGACGCGGCGCCCCGGATCGCAGCGCTCGTCCGCGAACAGACGCTCGTCGTGTCGATTCTCGCGGGCAAGACCATCGCCAATCTCAAGGCGCGCCTGCCCCGGGCGCGAGCGGTGGTTCGCGCCATGCCGAACACCCCGGCGGCGATCGGGCGGGGCGTCACCGCCGCATTCGCGAGTTTGGAAGTCGCGCCGGAGCAGCGTCGCTGGACCGAGCGCCTGCTGCGGGCCGTCGGCGCCTTTCACTGGCTCGACGACGAGGCCGCGATCGACGCGGTCACGGCGATCTCGGGGGGCGGTCCGGCCTATGTGTTCGCGCTCATCGAGGCGCTCGCAGCGGCGGCCGAGACGCTCGGGCTGCCGGCCGAACTCGCCATGAGCCTCGCTCGCGGCGCCGTGGAAGGCGCGGGCGCGCTCATGGCGCACGAGTCCAATACGCCGCCCTCGGTTTTGCGCCGCAACGTCACCTCCCCGGGCGGCACCACCGCAGCGGCCCTCGCCGTGCTGCAGGGAAAGGACGGCCTCGACTCCTTGATGGCCCGCGCCGCCGCCGCCGCGCGGGCGCGCGCGTCGGAGATGGCGGGGTAGCGCGCGGGCTTTGCGCTCGGAGCATCACCGTTGGACGAACTCCGGGGGTCGCCTCATCCGGCCGCTTGCGCAGCACCTCGGGTCAAGCCAAGTCAAGCCCGCGGGCGGGCTTTTCCGCCCAATGAGGAAAGGAATCGAGGACCGAGCGTCTGCCCCCCTCAGGAAGGAGGACGTCTCGAAGCCGACGGCTACGGGTCGGCCCACGCGGATTCCGTCATCTCGCTTCGACCCGCCACCCGTTCAAAAGTCGACCCGGTCGCCGCCTTTGAGCTGAAGGATCGCCCGCGCCTCGTCCGGCGTCGCTGTCTCCAGTCCGATCTCTTCAATGACGCGCCGCGCCTTGGCGACCTGCTCAGCGTTCGACTTGGCGAGCTGGCCGGGTCCGAGCCAGAGCGAATCTTCAAGGCCGACGCGGACGTTGCCGCCCAGCGCCAGCGCCTGGGCGGCGATCGTCATTTGATTGCGCCCCGCGCCGAGCACCGACCAATGGTAGTCCTTGCCGAACAGCCGGTCCGCGGTCCGGCGCATGTGCATCACGTCCTCGGGATGCCCGCCGATCCCGCCGAGGATGCCGAAGACGCTCTGCACGAAGAACGGCGGCTTGACGAGGCGGCGGTCGACGAAGTGGGCAAGCGTGTAGAGATGGCCGATGTCGTAGCACTCGATCTCGAACCGGGTGCCGTTGTCGGCGCAGGTCGTGAGAATCTTTTCGATGTCGGCAAACGTGTTCTTGAAGATGCGGTCGCGCGAGCCTTCGAGATAGGGCTGCTCCCAGTCGTGCTGGAACTCCTTGAACCGGCCGAGCATCGGAAAGAGCCCGAAGTTCATCGACCCCATGTTGAGCGAGGCGACTTCCGGCTTGAACATGGCGACGGGCCTGAGCCGCTCTTCGATCGTCATGGTCGGAGCGCCGCCCGTGGTGATGTTCACCACGCAGTTCGAGCGCTGCTTGATGACCTCGAGAAACGGCTTGAAACGCTCGGGCGACTGGTCCGGCCGCCCATCCTTCGGATCGCGAGCGTGGAGATGCACGACGGCTGCGCCGGCTTCCGCCGCGCCAATCGCGGCTTCGGCAATCTCTTCGGCGGTGACCGGCAAGTGCGGCGACATCGACGGCGTGTGGATCGAGCCGGTGACGGCGCAGGTGATGATGACTTTGCGGCTGCTCATGGCGTCGATCCCCTGCTTTGTCAGGCTTCGTGGTTGAGGACGAAATCAGGCGGCGGGTTGGGTCCCCAGACGTAGAAGGAATCCTCCGGCGGGTGATCCGCCGCGGGCCAGTCGCCGTCCGCCGGCACATAGTCGATGTCGGCGGAATATTCGCAATAGGAGCCCCAGGGATCGCGGACATAGTGGAAGAAATTGGAGCCGAGCACATGGCGCCCGAGGCCCCAGCCTTTGTCGTAGCCCTTGCCGAGCATATGCACGGCGCCGAGGCCGATTTCGTCAACGCTGCCGACGTCCCAGCTCAGGTGATGCATGCCGGGCCCGCTCGACTTGCCGAGCGCGATCATGTGGTGGTCGCTGCCATGGATGCCGTGCATGAACGCGATGCCATCGCCGGAATGGTCGGAAAGCCGAAGCCCAAGCACCTTCGAGTAGAAGTCGATGGCCTTCATCACGTCCGTGGTGAACATGAGCATATGCGCGAGCCGGCGGGGATGGGTGCGCTCGACGGCGCTGCGGCTGGGCGCGCCGCGGTGCAGCGGCGCCGCGGACGGCTGAACGAACGCGCTCTTCTCGTTGGGCGAGGTCTTCGGCGCGACGGCGATCTCGACAAGGTTCCCATCCTGGTCGTGGATCCAGATCCCGTTCGAACTCGACGCCCGGGGGCGGATCGACTCGTTTGACGCCGAGCGTCTGGAAGCGCTCCGCGAAACGGTCGAGATCATCCTCGAAGACGCCGAACGAGACGTATTGGTGCTTCTTGCGCGCTCCCTCGCCGATCGTGCCCCAGACGTGTGGACCGCCCTTTGTGGCAAGCGTCAAGCCCGAGCCACGTTGGCCGACTTCGAGTCCGAATTCGTCATAAAAGGCTTTGGCCGCGCCCAGATCCGGGACGACGAAATGGAAATGGTCGAGCGAATGCACGCCCAGCTCGCCGGGCCGCCGTGTCGGTTTCACGAATCCCTGATTTGCCGTCATGTGTCTCCTCCTCGTCCTCGGTTTTGCTGAACCGTGACCCGCTACCGGTCCGCTGCTTCTGTCTGAGGGCAGCCTTTTCCGTTTGTTGGCGGCTTTCCTTGTCAGTGCACGCGCAATCGAGGGGCCAGAATCGTCGGGTCCACCGAATGGATCTTCGCCTTCGTGGGAGCGACAAGGCTGTGATCGACGGCGGACGCAACGCCTCCTTGATCGAAGCGGGCCAATGGAAGACCGCGTCTACACGACTGTCTGCCGCTGTGATCCCAGGATCCCGCCATCGAGTTCGACGACGTCGCCTCGTTTCAGGAACTGCGGCGGCTTCATGCCGAGGCCAACGCCTTCGGGCGTGCCCGTAATCACCACGTCGCCCGGCAGCAGCGTCATGAACTGGCTCAGGTGCGAAAGGATCTCGGCGACGGAAAAGATCATGTCGCCGGTGCTGCTCTCTTGACGGACCGCGCCATTGACCGCCAGCGACAGGGGGATCGCCTGCGGATCGGGAATCTCGTCCGCGGTGACGAGCCAGGGGCCGAGCGGTCCGAAGGTGTCGAAGCTCTTGCCCTTGACCCATTGACCGCTGCGGTTGGCCTGCCACTCCCGCTCCGAGACGTCGTTGGCGAGGCAATAGCCGGCGATATGCGCGAGCGCGTTCTCCCTGCTCACGCGTTGCGCCTTCGTCCCGACGATGAAGCCGAGTTCGACCTCCCAGTCCATCTTCTCGGAGCGCTCCGGCCAGGTCAGAGCGTCGTCCGGCCCCTGGATGCAGGTGATCGCCTTGTTGAAGACGACCGGGTCTTTCGGGATCTGCATGCCGGCCTCGGCCGCATGCTTGCGATAGTTCAAGCCGATCGCGACGAACTGGCGGACGCCGCCGACCGGAGCGCCGATACGCGTCCCCTTCGGAACGGCCGGCAGCTTCTCGATATCGATCGCTGCGATGGCGCGAAGTTTCTCCGGCGACAGCCAATCGGGCGTGATGTCGTGGACGAGCAGGGAGAGATCCCGCTTCACGCCCCTCGCGTCCAGGGCGCCCGCGCGCTCCGAACCCGCTGCGCCATGCCGGAAAAGCTTCATCGTTTCCTCCGCCTCAACAAAGCCGCCACTGACGCGGCGACGACTTTTCGTTAGATATCTTATGACGACGATTATATCATCACACTTCGCACCGGGGTCGAGCGGTTTGCTGTGCCTCCCGGTCCTCGACCGCGAACCGCGACACGCGCTCGAACTCCGACCGGTTCGAGGTGACGAGCATGGCGCCATGGCGACGCGCCCAGCCACAACCAGCATGTTCAAGCGGCCGATCGGCGTGTCCTTCGCTCGCACATCCGCGCTCATCGCTCGGGCTTTGATTTCTGCTGTGCCGGCCAGGGCCGCCTCGCGCCGCTCGAAGCCAATACCCCTCGAGGATAGGCATCATGGCGCATGGGCTCTGTTCAAGTTTGCCGCCCCGAGAGCATCCCAAGAGACCCATTCGGCCCGCCGAGGGCTTTTTAGCGAGCTATCTGCGTACAAAAATCGGTTTCCGAATGTCTTGTTAAAATCAGAAACATATGCTAGCGTCATTCTAACAACCAATCAGGATACATGCCGATGTCGGAACGCGCCGACCCGCCTGTGCTGCGTATCGGTACGCGCGATCGCTCGCCGCAGGCGCGCGAGGCGGCGCGGGTGAGGAAGGCCGAGCGGGAGGCGCGAATCATCGGGCTGCTCAATGATGGCGTGTCCATGCGCGCGATCGCGGCGCGGGAGGACGTCTCGATCAACCGAATGCGGAAGGTGGTGCGGGCGATCCTCGAACGGCGCGCGCCAAAGCCGCCGATGGAGTATCTGGCCCGGGAGATCAACCGTCTCCATGAAGCGCTGCCTGTCGCCTTCGATTCCATGATGGATCCGACGTCCGCCCCGAACTTCAGAGCCATCGGCAGCTTGGTGAAAATCGTCCGGGAGTTGGACCACTGCCACGGCTTTTTCCCCAACCAGGCGCGTTCCAGGCGGCAACCTCGCCGCCCGCCGGCGCCCTCTCCGCTCGCGCGCGACGGGACCGACGACGATTGGCCCGATGAGGTTGCCGCAACGGATTGAAAAGAATGGAATCGGGGTTGGAAATGGATGCGGACGGTCGAACGCGCCAAGGGCGTCGCACGGGGGAGGCGCCTCGTTCGCGCGTCCGCTCGCAGGCGAGCCGCCCAGCCGCCCGGGAAACTCGCCGCAACCTGTTGAAAAGGCTCGAATTGGGGTTGGAAACGGATCAGGAGAAGCGGAACATGCCACCCAATCGCGAGGGGGTATCCGCCGCCGCCACGCGCCTTTCGCGAGCCGCTCGCGGGTGAGCCGTCGGCAGGCGATCCGCCCGGGAAAAAGATCGCAACCTATTGAAAAGGCTCGAATCGAAGTTGGAAATGGATCAGGAGAAGCGGAACACGCCACGCCAATCGCGAGGGGGTATCCGCCGCCGCCACGCGCCTTTCGCGAGCCGCTCGCGGGTGAGCCGTCGGCAGGAGATCCGCCCATCCGCCCGGGAAAAAGATCGCAACCTATTGAAAAGGCTTGAATTGAAGTTGGAAATAGATTCCCTGCGATCGCATGGATATCTTGCCGAGGGCGGCGCAAGCGGCGAGGGGATGGTCAGAAGGGGTGATACTGGAAAAGCCAGGTCTCGGTCATCGGCTGGCCGTTCGACTTGAGGAAGGCGCGCATTTCCACCGGATCGGTCCCCTCGACGCTCAGATCGAACTGCGCCCGCCAGTGGCCGGCGACGCCGTCCGGCACCGCCTCGATCAGTTGATACGGCCCGAAGGTTCCGCGCGAGGCCGAGACGGCAAGTTCGGGCTTGACGCCGAAGGGCAGCGTCGCCAGCGGACCGCCGAGGAACTCGACCATGAATTTGCGCAGGCCCTTCGGCCGGGGCAGGCCTGGCTGGCCGCCGCGCCCCAGCCGGGTCGCCACGACTTTGCCCAGATTGGAGGGAACCGGGGAATTGGCGAGCCAGTAGAGCTTGTAGTTGAGATGCAGTTCGGCCCCGGCCGGTACGGGCTCGGCTGGCACCCACATCGCCACCACGTTGTCATGGATCTCGTCGTCGGTCGGGATCTCGCAAAGTTGGATCGAGCCCTTGCCCCAGCCCTTGCCGTCGGGCCCCGGCTGCGGCTCGACCCAGAGGCTCGGCCGCCGGTCATAGTAGACGCCGTCGATATAGTGGTCGAACACCCGGTCGCGTTGCATGAGGCCGAAGCCGCGCGGGTTGTCGTCGAGGAACGACGACACCATGATGCGCGGCGGATTGTTGAGCTGGCGCCACAGCCGCTCGCCGTTGCCCGACCACATTTCGAGCCCGTCCAAGTCGTGGACCTCGGGACGCCAGTCGATCGCCTCGGGTTTCCTGGTCTCGGAATACCAGTACATCGAGGTCACTGGGGCGATGCCGAAGCGGGACACCTGCGCTCGCACGAAGAGCGACGACTCGATGTCCATGACGACCCCCTTGCCGCGAGTCATCAGGAAGCGAAAGGCGCCGACGATCGACGGGCCTTCCATCAGAGCATAGAGCGTCAGGGTATGGTCGTCCGTTGTGGACGCGATGTAGAACTGGGTGAAGTCGGGAAATTCTTCCGGATGGTTGTCCACAGCGACGTCGAGAGCGATACCGCGGGCAGAGAGGCCGTACTGGCGCAGTTCACCGATGGAGCGGAAGTAGGCGGCGCCCAAAAAAGCGACCCAGTCGTTCCTGCGCCAATCGAGAGCCCCATCGCGCGCCTCCTGGACGCGCAGGCCGGCGAATCCTGCCCCGGCCGGCAGATCGCGTGCCGGCGAGTTGGCCGGCATGTCGAAATAGGACTGTTCGTAAATGATCTCGCGGGACTGATCGCCCTCGACCACATGCATCCCGACCGCCTTCTGGAAAAACAGGCCCAGATGGAAGAAGGTCACCGGAAAGGGGCCCGGGCCGTTGGCAAACAGCGCGAAGGCGTCGCGATACTTGATCTTCCCCCATTCCTGGTAATTGATCTTCTGCAGCACCCCGGGGGCAGGCCGCGGCGGCGGCTCGTAAAGCCGATGGGCGCGCTCGCGCGCCTGCTGCTTAAGGAGTTCGTAAGAGAAGGGGACCGGCGGCTCGAACTGCAGTCCTTCCGGCTCCGCTCCCAGCGCTTCGGCAATCGGTCCGATCGCCGCAGCCGAGGCGGCGACGCCCTTGAGGAGCGTTCGACGGTCAACGTTATCCGACATGATGTCCCCTTGGGTGCGCCCGCGCTCTCCAGCCTGACTCCGCCTCAGCAAGAATCAGGATTCCACACCAGTGTCTCACATTCGAACAAAATTCAGGTAAACGGGCGCCCTGTCCGCTGTTTTCGCTTTCACCTCGTAGCGCGTCGGCCGCCATTCCGGCCAGGGCGTCTTCCAGTCGACCGAGGCCGAGGCCGACCAGCGGAATGAGGGCGAAGCGAGGAAGCGACGCAACGTCCAGCCCGCGTAGTCGTCGATGTCGGTGGCGAAACGCACCTCCCCGCCGGGCCTGAGGATCCTGGCGAGCGCGGCCACCATCGGCTCCGACACGATGCGCCGCTTGTTGTGGCGCCGTTTTGGCCAGGGGTCCGGGTACAAGAGGAAGACCCGGGAAAAGAAGGCGTCCGGAGCCGCCTCGACCAGCGCTTGCGCGTCGCCGCACCGCAGCCGGACGTTGATCAGGCCTTCCCGCTCAATACCGGCGAGCGCGGCGGCGACCCCGTTGAGAAACGGTTCGCAGCCGATCAATCCGACATCGGGATTGGCCTTGGCCTGTTCAATCAAATGCTCGCCCGCGCCGAACCCGATCTCGAGCCAGAACGCCTTCGGTTCGAACGCGAACGAGCGCGGGGTCGCGAGCGCGGCCGGATCAATCTCCAGCCTCGGCAGACTCTCGCCGATGAGCCGTTGTTGTCCCGAGCGCAGCAACTTTCCGCGCTTCCGTCCGTACAACGTGCGCCGTCCAGGTTCCGCGCCGCGGTGTTCGCCCGCCGCCCACATGGCGTCTGCCCGTTCGCCGCGCCTCAGGCGAGGCGGCGGAGCGTGTCGGCGAGATCGGTCTTCTCCCATGAGAAACCGCCGTCGGCCTCGGGCGCGCGGCCGAAATGGCCATAGGACGAGGTGCGGGCGAAGATCGGCCGATTCAAACGAAGATGCTCGCGGATGCCGCGCGGAGTAAGATTCATCAGCTCCATCAGCGTTGTCTCGAGCCTGCCCTCGTCGATCCGGCCAGAGCCGTGAAGGTCGGCGTAGATCGACAGCGGCTTCGCCACGCCGATGGCGTAGGAAAGCTGCAACGTGCAGCGGTCGGCAAGATCGGCGGCGATAACGTTCTTGGCCAAATAGCGCGCGGCATAGGCCGCCGAGCGATCGACCTTAGTCGGGTCTTTGCCGGAAAATGCACCGCCGCCATGGGGCGCTGCGCCGCCGTAGGTGTCGACGATGATCTTGCGACCCGTCAGTCCGCAGTCGCCGTCAGGACCTCCGATGTAGAACTTGCCGGTCGGGTTGATATGCCAAACGGTGTTGGCCGTTATCCAACCGGCGGGCAGCGCCGCCTCGACGTATGGCCGGACGAGATGCGCAACGTCCTCCGACGTTAGCGACTCGACGACATGCTGATGGGAAACAACGATCTGGGTCGCTTCGACCGGCTTGCCGTTGTGATAGCGCACGGTCACCTGGCTCTTCGCATCCGGGCCGAGCGTCCTCTCGACGCCCGCATGGCGGGCGACGGAAATTTCCCGAAGGATCTTATGAGCATAATACAACGGCGCTGGCATGAGTTCGGGCGTTTCGCGGCACGCGTATCCGAACATGATGCCTTGGTCGCCCGCGCCCTCGTCCTTATTGCCGACAGCGTCGACGCCTTGGGCGATATCGGCAGATTGTGCATGCAACAGCACCTCAATCTTCGCATCCCGCCAATGAAAGCCGTCCTGTTCGTAGCCGATGTCCTTGACGGCCTGCCTTACGGTCTCGACGATCTGCTCGTTCGGAAGCTTCGGGCCACGGACTTCGCCGGCGACGATTATCCGGTTTGTGGTGGCGAGCGTCTCGCAGGCGACGCGGATTTGGTAAGGATCGAGGCCGGACTTCGCGCCCTCGCGGAAAAATAGATCGACGATTTCGTCAGAAATCCGGTCGCACACCTTGTCGGGATGGCCTTCAGACACCGATTCGCTGGTGAACTCGTAATTCAGACGCGCCATATCGACGATCTCCTTCGAACCCACTCTTTGGGCCGATGCAAGCCCTGAGCCGAGGCGCTTCTGACAGCGGCCGTTCGTTACGTCAAGCCGTATGGAGTGAATTCGTTCGTTTTATCGAACGCCGTCGACGCTCACGGAAGCATCGACCTCGTCGGGCGGCGCAAGAGATTCGACGAGATCGATGATCTTTCGCCGAATTTTCGGATCCCGAATGCGGGTGAACGCGCGATTGAGCTTAAACCCTTCCGTTGTCGAAAGAAATTGGACGTCGAGAGGCCGCGTGACGCCCTCCGCGAACCCGGTCTTTGCCCCGCCCTCGGCCGGTACGCCCTCATAAAACCAGTCGACATCGACGTCGAAAACGCTCGCGGCCTGCTTGAGGCGGCTAGCGCTGATCCGATTGACGCCCTTCTCGTATTTCTGGATCTGCTGAAACGTCACCCCGAGGACTGCGCCGAGCTTGCTTTGGCTCATCCCGAGCATGGCGCGACGCATCCGCAATCGCGCTCCGACGTAGACATCGACGGTGTTCAACGGACTTTTCACCACTCTTGGCCCGACGCTGCTCGTGGGCGTCGCAAATCGCGATCCCACCCATTTGACGTAAGGGAAATACAACCAACCCGGACGGGGCGCAAGTCCGACAAATACAATCCTGGGTTTCCGTCAGGGGCACTTTTTCGGAAGATAGTTAGCACCAGAAAGACCAGACCGATCGCCGCCGACGTGAGGGAGCCGAACCGCGACTGCCAAGTCGCAGGCAGAGCCACGGGCAGATCGGAGTCCATCACGCCCTCGACACCAAGCGGGACGGCGACGATCTCCCGTCCAAGGCCGTCGACGACCGCGGAAACGCCGGAGTTCGCCACCCGTACGAGCGGCAGACCAAGTTCGATTGCTCTCAGCCGCGCCTGGGCATAGTGTTGATAGGGACCGGGCGTGAGGCCGAACCAGGCGTCGTCGGTGACGTTCAAGAGCCAGCCTGGGCGTTCGGCTCGGGAAAAGACATCGCCGATTTCGGTGGGAAAGACGGCCTCATAGCAGATCAGCGGCATTGCGGCCGGCAGACCCGGCGGATGCAGAATACGCGGCCCGCCGCCGGCGGTAAATCCGCCCGGTGCCTGTACGAACTGGGTCACCCCGGTCCAATCCCAAAGAGCCTCGAACGGCAAATACTCGCCAAAGGGCACTAGGTGTTGCTTGTCGTAGCGCTCACCAAGAAGGCCATCGCGGCCGACGATCTCGATGGAGTTAAAGTATTTCGGATCCCGCCCCGCCTTGGTCTCGACCCGCGCGGCGCCCGTGATGAGGGTCGTGCCGGCGCCGAGCAGCGAGGCGATATCGCCCATCGCCTGCGGGTCCCGCGAGAGAATGAAGGGGAACGCGGACTCCGGCCATATGAGCTGCGTCACCCGATTCTTGTCGAGCCCTTCCAGCGCTCCGTCCCGCGCAGACAATTCGAGGTAACGCCGCACGATGGCGTCCTTGTTTTCCGGCGCAAAGGACTTGCCTTGCGCGATGTCGGGCTGCATCAGCCGCAGCCGGACGCCTGGGACGGTCGGGCTCTCCGGCGTGGCCAGCCGGGCGGCGCCGAACCCGGCGATCCCGAGCAGCGCAAGTCCGGCAATCACCGTCGGCGTCAGCGCGCCCCCCGGTCCGCGCCAGAGCGTCGCGGGTGCAGCGAAGATCGCCACTGTCAAGAAGGTGAGACCATGCAGGCCGACTACCGAGGCGATCTGCGCCAAAGTGAGATTCGCTCCGATCCCCATGCCGATGTCGTTCCACGGGAAGCCCGTGAACATGAGGCCGCGAGCCCACTCGCTCACGCCCAAGCCGAACGCCAGCGCGAGAATCCGCCACGGCCCGGACGACCAAAGAAGGCCAGCGATCGCAAAGCCAAAGGCGGGAAAAAAGGCCAAAGCGGCCGGCAGCGCGACCACCCCAAGCGGCAGCGCCCAGAGGAACTTGTCCCCATCGACCAGGCAGGCCGCCCCCACCCACCAGAGTCCGGCGAGAAAATAGCCGAAGCCAACCCACCAGCCAGCGCCGAAGGCCGCCTTCGCGCGGCAAAAGCCGGCTGACTTGCAGGTCGCCGAATGCGATCCATCAATCAACCACACCGCGATGGTCATCGGGACCATCATGAAGATGAGAAGTTCGAAAGGCGGCAACGCGAAGGTGCCGGCCGCCCCGGATAAAAGGGCGATCGCGCGCCGACGCCAGCCGTAGGACAAGATCACGCTGCCCGGCAGAGCGGCGACAGCGTCGGCGACCGTGGTTGGGGCGACCGAACTCAACGACATGAGCCTTGCTTCCGCGCGGCGCGGCCTCGCATTGTCGCGCCATCGCCGTTCCCAACCGAGGGTCTTACGCAAAAGCTGGGCGTCTTCAGAACGTTCAACAGCGTCAAAGCCCCTAAGGCAGTTTGCTTTGGCGGTCTTTTCAAACTCTTGAGGCCAAAAGCAGGTAACTATCAATGGGACCCGCCTTCGGCCAGTGCCCGAGCGTGCTTCGCATGGCCGCGTCTCCAGATCTATTCGTCGTCGGGTTCCTTCACCGAAGCCCCCGCCGGCGACGCCCCCAGCCCTGACGTCCGAGTCGCAAGCGGCCAGAGCTTCATCCGTTTGATGCGCCGCGGATCGGCGTCGATAATCTCGTATTCGAAGCCGCCGGGCCCCTTCAGAATCTCCCCGCGGCTGGGGACGCGGCCTGCGGAGGCCGTGACAAGGCCGCCAATCGTGTCGACCTCCTCCGCGTCCGCCAGCGAAGCAAAATCGAAGCCGAGCGCCTCCGACACCTCGTCGAGCGACGCGCGAGCCTCGATGATGAACGCCCCGCCGTCGGCCGGATGAACCGGAGTTTCCGTTTCGTCGTGCTCGTCTTCGATGTCGCCAACAATCAATTCGACGACGTCCTCGATCGAGACGAGTCCATCGGTGCCGCCGTACTCATCGATCACCAGCGCCATATGCGTGCGGGACATCTGCATCCGCAGCAGGAGATCGAGTGCCGGCATCGAGGGGGGAGCATATAGGACCGGACGTACGATGCCGACGTCCTGCAGCGCCATATCCAGCGCGCGGGCCGGCCCGCCCGGCGGTGGTTGCGCCTCGGGACTTGCGGTCAATCCGAAACGGGGGTCGGAGGCCAGAAAGACGAGGAGGTCGCGAATGTGGATCATGCCGCGTGGATCGTCGAGCGTCTCTCCATAAACGGGAAGCCTCGAATGGCCGGCGGATCGGAAGGAATCCAACGCCTCCCGGAGGGTCGTGTCGAGCGCCACCGCGACCACGTCGGCGCGGGGCACCATGACGTCCGCGACCCTGACGTCGTGAAGCGCCAGCACGTTCTTTAAGATCGCCCGCTCTTGAGCCGTGAACTCGGCGCTAGCGCTCTCGTCGATCGCGTCCTCGATGTCGTCGCGGACGGACCCCGGGGCCAGACCAAAAAGCCCCCTCAGCCGCTCGAAAAGCCCGGGAGTCGTATCCCGCGAAGGCGGGGATGCGGGCGGCGGCGCCTCATTGCGCTCGTCGTGCGTCGTTTCGCTCATTCCACAACGATTCCGTCCGCATAGGGGTTCGCGACCCCTAGGCGGGCCAATATTCTCGTCTCGAGCGCTTCCATGCGCTCGGCCTCTTCGTCCGTCTGATGATCGTAGCCGATCAGATGCAAAAAACCATGCGCAATGAGATGACGGTAATGATCGACGAGCGGAACGCCGGTCGCCTCAGCCTCGCGCGCCAGGGTCTCGAACGCCAGCGCGATATCGCCCAGCGCAGCGCTTTCGGCGAGACTCTCGGCTTCGGCGGCAGGAAAGGAGAGGACGTTGGTCGGTCTATCCTGGCCGCGCCAGCGGACGTTGAGCGCCCGCATTTCAGCGTCACTGGTTAGCAACAGGCTGACCTCGGCGCCATGGCGCGCGAGAAACCCACTCTCGGCGACGCATGCGGCGACCGTTTGACGAGCGATGCTGCGGGCACGCGGCAGAGTCCGCCACAAGGACGACGGCGCGATGATGTCGAGCCAAAAACTCATAGGGCGCCGGCGGCACGCCCTTCCTGGCCTGCGCGCTCGTAGGCCTCGACGATCTGGCGCACCAGATCGTGGCGCACGACGTCAATATGGGCGAACCGGACATGGCCGATTCGCGGGTTCGCTGACAACAGGCGAATGGCCTCGCCGAGACCGGATCTCTGGCCTGGCGCAAGATCGGTCTGACTGGGATCGCCGTTGATCATCATCCGCGACCCTTCGCCAAGGCGGGTCAGGAACATCTTCATCTGCATCGCGGTCGCGTTCTGGGCCTCGTCGAGCAGTACCGCGGCCTTCGATAGGGTCCGCCCCCGCATGAAAGCGAGCGGCGCGATCTCGATCATGCCGGTCTGCATGCCGCGCTCGACCATGCGTGCGTCCATGAAGTCGTACAGGGCGTCGTAGATCGGCCGGAGGTAGGGATCGACCTTCTCCTTCATGTCGCCGGGCAGGAACCCGAGCCGCTCGCCGGCCTCGACCGCCGGGCGCGACAGGATCAGGCGCTCGACTAAACCCTGCTCCAAAAGCGAAACAGCGTGGCCCACGGCGAGCCAGGTCTTGCCCGTGCCGGCGGGCCCCTCTGCGAACACCAGTTCATATTTGCGCAGCGCCGCCAAGTAGCGGTCCTGCGCGGCGTTGCGAGCGCGAACGACGCGCTTGCGGGTCTTGACGACGCCAAAACTGTCGCGTCCTGCTTCGTCCCCCGGAAACAGTAGTCCCTGATAGGCGCTTTCGGCGATCGCCCCTTCGACGTCGCCCTCGCTCGCCGGCTGACCCATCTTCACCCGCTCGTAAAGCATCTCGAAAACGCGACGGGCCTGCTCGCTCGCCTCCTTCGGGCCCTTGATCACGACCTGATTGCCATTGGCGTAGGCCGACACGCCAAGTGAGCGTTCGATGCGGGCGATGTTCTGGTCATAGTGCCCGAACACTACGGAGGCCGCCGCGTTGTCCGGAAACGCGATCGAGATTTCGGCAGGCTTGGATTCGCGGGAGGTCGAATTCGGCGTGGACGGAGCGGCGGCGACGAGCGGCGGCGACGGATCCTGCGGCTTCAAATCGATGCTCTCCCTAGCTTCCGGTTCCTGGTTCGAATCGTCCTGCACTTCAGATCAAATCCTGCATTTACGACGCTGGCGAGACAACGCGACCATGGAGCGAATTGGGACCGACCCCGATAATGTCGACCTCCGCCATCGCGCCGATCAGCGAGTGCGGACCCTCTGCAAACACTGCCTGCATATAGGGCGAGCGCCCGATCGCCTGGCCTGCATGGCGTCCGGGCTTATCGAACAGAACCTTGAGGCGGCGTCCGACGCAGGCCTTGTTGAAAGCCTGGCGCTGCTCCTCGAGGAGCGCCTGCAAGACGGCGAGACGAGCCCCCTTGCAGGCCTCTCCGATCTGTCCATCCAACTCTGCCGCGGGCGTTCCCGGCCGGACCGAGTACTTGAAGGCGAAGGACGAGGCAAAGCCGACAGCGCGCACAAGCTCGAGCGTCGCCTCGAAGTCGGCGTCCGTCTCGCCCGGATAGCCGACAATAAAATCAGAGGAAACCGCGATGTCCGGGCGCGCGTCGCGTACACGGGCGATAACGCCGAGATAGTCGGCGACGCGATGGCGCCGGTTCATCGAGACCAGGATGCGGTCGGAGCCCGACTGGACTGGTAGATGGAGATAGGGCGCGAGCGCCTCGACCTCCCGGTGCGCGGCGATCAGGTCTTCGCTCATGTCGTTGGGATGGGAGGTCGCGTAGCGCACCCGTCTAACCCCGGGAACCGCAGCCGACGCGGCGATCAGGCCGGCAAGCCCGACCGTCCGTCCGGCAGCGTCGGCCCCGCGATAGGCGTTGACGTTTTGGCCGATCAGCATGACCTCCCGCACGCCGGCGCGGGCGAGGCCGCCGATCTCCGCCAGAACGGCCTCGACAGGGCGGCAGGCTTCGGCGCCGCGGGTGTATGGCACGACGCAGAATGAGCAGAACTTGTCGCATCCCTCCTGGACAGTGACGAAGGCGGAAACACCTCGCTTCCTCACAGCCTCCGGCGCGCTCGCCGGCAATTGGGCGAACTTGTCCTCGGCAGGGAAGTCGGTGTCGATCACTCCGACCTGCGCTTCGGCGTCGCGCAAAAGTTCCGGTAGCCGATGGTAGCTTTGCGGACCGACGACCACGTCCACCGCCGACTGGCGGCGCAGGATCTCCGCCCCCTCGGCCTGAGCGAGGCAGCCGGCGACGACCAAGGTGGTTCGGCGGCCCGCGCGCGCGCGTTCCTCCTTGAGTTCGCGCAGCTTGCCGAGCTCGGAATAAATCTTTTCCGACGCTCTCTCCCGAATATGGCAGGTATTAAGAACGATCAGATCCGCGTCCTCGAGTCGCGCGGCCCCGGCGTAGCCCTCGGCCGCGACGAGATCTTCCATGCGTTGCGAATCGTAAACGTTCATCTGGCAGCCGAACGACTTTATGAACGCGCGCGGGGCAGGCTCTGGTCGGGTCGCGGCGGCGGAGCGCACGTCTTTAAGCACAGTCGGTTCGGACAATGAGATCTCCAGCGGCAACCCCTCATTTAGGCCTTTTCGCGCTCCGGGAAAATAGCGGGTACATGCCGGGTCTCGGCCGCCAGGCGCCGGACCGCCGCCTCGGTCTCGCGCGCGAGGGCCTTGCGGTCCATGTCCGGCGCGACACGGATGGGAGCGCCGCAATAGACGTCGCAGGTGACGCCGCCGCCACCGGCGAAGCGAATGACATGCGGCAAGAACGTCATATCGCCGTACCAAGCGACCCTCGGCCGCTCGAAGCGCGCCATCGGCAGGCCGGCGAGACGTGAATAGTGGAGCAAGACCGGCTGAATGAACGCCGGGAATTCGTGCCCACCTATCGCGGCCTGCCGGATCGCCTCGAAATGCGACGAGCGGAAGCGCAGGAGCCGGTTCCCGTCGCCAGTGGTCGCCTCGGCGAAGAGGACAACCCGCACGCCGCCGCGCATCGTTTCGGCCATTCTCGCGTTGACGTCGGGGATGCAGACCCGCCGGTTACGATCGACATAGACGGTCCCCTGGAACGCGGCGAGTTCGCGGCCAAACGGATGGGCGCCGATTTCCTTCTTGGCGAGAAAACTCATCGACGCGAGCGACCCCAGCACGGGAATGTCGAGCCAGGAGACGTGATTGGCGACGATCAAACGGCTCCCCGAGCTGGCCCATTCGCCGTGCTGACGCACCGCCACGCCAAGACCGGCGCACAACAGCCGGTGGAACAGTAGGGGCGTCTGCTCGCCGAACCGCGACCCGAACCGCTGAGCGAGGCGGCGCGGCGGGCCGAGGACCACGATAAATCCGGCGAGCGCCAGGACGAGGCACGCGAGCCGCATGAGTGAGGACAGAGCGAGCGAAGGCGTTGGCGCTCTTGGGGTCGCTACGAAAGTCACGGGAGGCCCCTGCGCATAACAACCGCAAGCGCGGGCGAACCATCCTTGCGGCGATAATAGCCTGGACGTTCGCCGACCTTGGCGAAGCCGAGGCGACGATAGAGCGTGAGCGCTGCAGCGTTGTCCTCGTCGACCTCGAGAAACAACGCCCGCGCCCCGGCGTTCCCGGCCCGGCGCAACATCTCCGCCATCAGGGCTCGCCCGACCCCCCGGCCCTGCCACTGGGCGTCGACCGCGATGGTAAGGATCTCGGCTTCATCCGCCGCCAAGCGGGCCAGCGCAAAGCCGCGCAGAACCCCGTTCGCTGGGTCGAGCGCCCCAGCGCCAAGAATCGAGGCGTCGCCGATGAGCCGTGCGAGTTCCCCGGCGGACCATGGATGGGCGAAGCCGACGGCGTGCAGGCGGGCGCAGGCTTCAGCTTTGTCGCTGCGCAGCGGCCGAATAACGGGCGGGGAAGATCTGCCGCCGAAGCCGAAAATCATCGCGACCTCAGACGACCGTCCGGGCAATCGGCTGGGCCGAATTCGGACGCGCATCCGGCGGCTTGACGTAAAGCGGCCGGGCGGGATTGCCGGCTGGATCGACGGCCAGTCCAATTCGTGCGACTGCAACGATGTCTGGCGCGTCGCCAGCGGCCGCCAGATCGTAGGGAAGGCCCGCGCGGTGCGCCTCGGCGGCGACGAGATCTGCGGCGTCTCCGGCCAGCAGCGCCGGCCCCGCGCCGATACGGCGTACGCACTCGCGCACGGCGTCGCATCGGGGCGGCCCGAGCGGCCGGCCAGACGCCTCGAATAGCTGGAAGTAGACCGATCCGTGACGCGCGTCGATAGCGGCCGCAATGATCCCCGGGCGCGGCTCGCTGAGGAGGGTCGCGGCGAAGGCGACGAGGGTCGGCACGCCGACCACCGGGACGCCGAGCCCGAGCCCCATCGCGCGCGCCAGCGCCAGGCCGACCCGAATGCCGGTGAACGAGCCGGGGCCGATCGTCACCGCGATCCGGTCGAGGGCGGCAAATCCGTCGTCCAAGGCACGCCCAGCCTCCTCGACCATCGGAGCGAGCGCCTCGGCGTGGCCTCGCGCCATCGCGCGGCTCAGGAGGGCGAGCGGTTCGACCCGCCCGGCCTCGACCACTGCGACCGAGGCCGCGCCACAGGAGGTGTCGATAGCCAAGATGCGCACCGCTTAGACCTTGGCTGCGGGGCAAAAGCGCATGCGCCAGCGCCGGCCTACCCGGGCCCGCCGGCCTTCGGCGGACATCCTCTCCCAGGAGGCCACAGAGGATAGGGGCAGCGCCGCACGCTCCGCAGCGCCCTTCTCGCTCGGGGAGAAGGTGTCGCCGGAGGCGACGGATGAGGCTCTGCCTCGAGATTCGATCAATTTCACTCTCGGCTCAACGCGTGATTAGGGTTCCCGAGCCCTGGTCGGTCAGGAGTTCGATCAGCACGGCGTGCGGAATTTGACCGTCGAGGATCACGACGCCCTCGACGCCCCGCTCGATTGCATAGATGCAGGTCTCGACCTTGGGGATCATTCCGCCGGTGATGACGCCGTCGGCGATGAGCCCGCGGATGTCATCGACCTTGAGCTCCTTGATCAGGGTCTTGGCCTTGTCGAGCACGCCTGGCACGTCAGTCAGAAACAGGAGACGCTTGGCCCCGAGCGCGCCAGCGATCGCGCCTGCGAAGGTGTCCGCGTTGACGTTGTAGGTCTGGCCTTCCGCGTCTTGCGCCACTGGCGCGAGCACAGGGATCAGATCGCGACCGAGAATCTGTTCGAGGACCGTCATGTCGACCTTGTCGGGCTCGCCGACAAAGCCGAGGTCGACGACGTCCTCATCGGGGGCATGAGGGCGATGGACCTTGCGGGCGACGACCATGTTGCCGTCTTTGCCGCAAAGGCCGATTGCGCGGCCGCCCTCGGCGTTGATCGAGCCGACGATCGACTTGTTGATCGAGCCGGCCAAAACCATTTCGACGATCTCGACGGTTGGCTTGTCGGTCACCCGGAGGCCGCCCGAAAACTGCAATTCGATGCCGAGCTTCTTAAGCATCGAGCCGATCTGCGGACCGCCGCCATGGACGACCACCGGATTGATGCCGGACTGTTCCAGCAGCACCATATCCTTGGCGAAGTCACGCGCCTTTTGCTCGTCGCCCATCGCGTGCCCGCCGTATTTCACCACCACGATCGCCTCGTCGTAGCGCAGCATGTGGGGCAGCGCCTGCATCAGAATCTCGGACTTCTGCTGCGGCGTGGCGTTGAGGGCGTCGGTCATGAAGGCTCCGGAAGGGCTTCGGGCGCGCAAGCTTCTAGCGGGTTAAGCGATGAATCTCAAACGGCTCGCCTCGCCTGGGCGGCGGCTTGCGCCGCTCGCTGCAGCGCCGGATTTCTGGGGCCCAGCGTCGGCGTCGCATTGCACCAGCGCGAGGAAGCCGTCATAGAATGGGGGCGCCAACGGGCCAGATCCGCCCGGACAAGCGTGGCCGCCGCCGAAGGCGGTCGCCGCGCGGCAAGGGAGACGGAAATGTCCGACGCATTCCAGGACCGCGAGAACACCTTCGAGAAGCAGTTCGCCAACGACGAGACCGTGCGATTCCGCGCCACCGCACGCCGCAACAAGGCGCTGGCGCTATGGGCCGCCGACCTGAAAGGGGTCAGCGGCGACGCGGCCGACAAATTCGCAGAGCACTTTATCGGAGCACAGACCGGCAAGAGCGACGACGATGTCGCCGCCGCCCTGAAGGACGAACTCGCCCGCGGCAATGTCGACCTCTCCGACTACCGCCTGCGCAAGAGAATGGACGACGAGATGGCCCTAGCGCTGGCCTCGGTGAAGGCTGGGAAGTAGGCAAGCCGATTTTGGCGCGAAGCGCCAATCGTCGCTTCTTCCCCCGCCTAGCTTGAAAGACAGACGCGCCGCAACAGCCGGACCGGGCGTCCGCTCGAATCGAATGAAGTAGTCTTGGCAAGCATCGCATATTTTCAATGCTTTAAGTGTGCAAAACTGTCACAAATGTCAGGTCGCCGAGGAAGCCGAGAGGGGTTCGGGACATCCGCTCTGCTGCGCTCATCGGGCGGTATTATATACATAAGTATTATGTATTTTTATCGCGTGAAGCCAGGCGAAAATCGGGCGCCGAATGCCCAGATGCGCTTACCCGCCTCCCCTCGTCCGGCCTCGCCGCCGCCCTGATTTTGCGAGCCAACCCACGCGGCGTACAGCGCTGATTTCCCAAAGCGTTTGTTGCCTGAACCGAAATCGGCCGGTCAAACAGGGCGATAGGAGCGAGAACGAGGGTTCGGGCGGAACGGCTCGGACGCGACAGAGCCGGAACATTGCAGGCGGCCGGGCCCTACCCCGCCTTCGCCAGCGGCGCGAAAGTCGCGACGACGGCTTCGTAGACCTGGCGTTTGAAGGGAACCACAACGTCGGGCAGCCTGTCGAACGACTCCCAACGCCATTCGTCGAACTCCGCCGCATGCGCGCCGCTCGCGGGATGACGGACATCAATCTCCGAATCCAGCCCATGGAAGCGGAAAAGAAACCACTTCTGCGTCTGGCCGCGATAGCGCCCGGCCCAGCGGCCGCGGGCTTCCTCAGGCAGGTCGTAGCTCTGCCACTCCGGCAATTCTGCGATCAGTTCGACCGAGCGGACGTTGGTTTCCTCCCACAACTCGCGTGTGGCGGCCTCGAGCGGCGTCTCGCCGTCGTCGATGCCGCCCTGCGGCATCTGCCAGCGCCGCACGTCGAGATCCTTGTCGCCGCGCTTGCGCTTGCGATGGCCAATGAACACGTCGCCGGCGCGGTTGACCAGCGCGACGCCGACGCAGGGGCGATAGGGAAGATGGTCACTCATGATGTTCGCTTCGAATGGGGAACGGCGGCGTCCTCTTTACGCCAGTCGGCGAACCGGCGCGACCCGCCCTCACCGCTCCGCGGCGAAAGGGTCTTGGGCGCGCAGCCTGGCCAAAGCCTGCTGCACGTCGATGATGAGAGGCTCGGGCGCGCCGGAACGGCCGCGCACGGCTCCGGTGGAACCCGGCGGAGCCAGCATTTTGACCGGCTCCGTAACCTGTGGCGGGTTCGCTGGCGCCGCCACGAGGCGCAACGGCGGCAAACTGGACGGCGCGGCCGCCTGCGCCATGGAACCCGCGGCGAGGCCGGCGCCGCCGTGAGGCTTGAGACCGAGCAGAAGGTATTCCTCGCCGAGGCCGACCGCGAGGGCGACCAGCGCCGCGGCCACGAGGAACGCCCATCCGGCGCTTGGCGCCTGGGCGAAGGGGTCCGAGTCCATCCCCAGCGGTTCGTTGAGTTGGTCGCGCAATCCGGACTGCCTGTCGAGGGCGAAAACCCTCGCCTTTCTCAGGCGCCAAGCTTGCGCGACGCCGTCGTCGCCGGGACGCGGACTGCAACGCCCGCCTCCGTGGCGCCGCCGGACCAATTTCGCGGAGGGCGTGTTCCCCTTTGCGGGCAGGCGCGCTAGGACGCCGCGAATGGACCTCAATCTCATTACCGATGTGGCCGGCGTACGGGTCGGATCAGCGCACGACGCAGAGACTCGCCTCCGGGGTGACCGCGGTGGTGTTCGACGCGCCGGCCGTCGCCTCGATCGCCGTTCACGGCGGCGCGCCAGCCACGCGCGATTCAGAGCTCCTGGCGCCGCATATGACGGTTGAGCGGGTGGACGCGTTCGTCCTTTCTGGCGGCTCCGCCTTCGGCCTGGACGCGGCTGGAGGCGTGATGGCGCAACTCGCCTCCCTCGGGCGCGGCTACAAGGTCCGCGCAGCGCGGGTGCCCATCGTGCCGGGAGCGGCGCTGTTCGACCTCACCAACGGCGGTGACAAGGCCTGGGGACGCGCGCCTCCCTATTGGGAGCTCGGTTACCAGGCGGCCGAGGCGGCCGCTGAACGATTCGAACTCGGCAGCGCCGGCGCGGGCTTTGGCGCCACAACCTTCGACCTCAAAGGGGGGCTCGGCTCGGCGAGCGCCGTGACAGACAGTGGCTATCGCGTCGGCGCCCTCGTGGCGTGCAACGCGGTCGGCCGGGCGACCCGCGGCGCAAGTCCCTATTTCTGGGCCGCACCCTACGAGCGCGGCGGCGAGTTCGGCGGGCTCGGGAGCGGGCCGGGCGACGGCGACGGCCATCTCGCCTTTGGGCTCAAGAACGACGATCCCGCCAACACCAATCTCGCCGTCGTCGTGACGGACGCCGCGTTGACGAAGGCGCAGGTCAAGCGACTGGCCGTCGCGGCCCAGGACGGGTTCGCGCTGGCGCTGCGGCCCGCGCACGCCCCGACCGATGGCGACACCGTGTTCGCGGCTGCGACCGGGGCGGTCGGACGGGCGCCGGGCCTCCGCGACTTGACTGAGATCGGGATGCATGCGGCGGAATGCGTCGCCCGCGCGGTAGCCCGCGCCATATATGAAGCGACCCCCCTCGTGGTCGAAGGCGCTCAGCCGAGCTGGCGCGAGCTCTACCGGCGTTGAGCGGGCTGTGTTGCGGCGGCTACTGGCCGACGACAGTGGCGATGCGCAAGTTGTTGGTGCCTCCCACCGTGCCGAACGGTACGCCCGCGACCACAATGATGCGCTCGCCCGCGCCGGCGAAGCCCTCGATATAGGCGTGGCGGCAGGCACGTTCGGCCATGTCGCGCTCGTCACGGGCGTCGTCGGTGACGATCGCGTGCACGCCCCAGACGACGGCGAGCCGACGCGCCACCTCTTCATGGGGGGTCAGGGCCAAAATCGACGATCGCGGTCGTTCGCGCGCGATGCGCAAGCCGGTCGAGCCCGAGTTCGTCCAGGCGCAGATGACCTTCAGGCCCAGCGTTTCGGCGACATCGCGCGTCGCCTCGGCGATAGCGTCGGCGCCGGTGGGCTCGGGCGTCGCGCGCTGCGCCTCGATGATGGTCGGATAGATGCCCTCCAACTCGACCGCCTCGGCGATCTTGCTCATCGTCGCCACGGCCTCGCGCGGGTATTGGCCGGAGGCGCTCTCGGCCGAAAGCATGACCGCATCTGCGCCCTCGAACACCGCGGTTGCGACGTCCGAAACTTCGGCGCGAGTCGGCACCGGCGAGGTGATCATCGATTCGAGCATCTGGGTCGCCACAACCACCGGCTTGCCGAACCTGCGGGCGAGGCGGGTTAGCGTCTTTTGGATTCCGGGCACGCGTTCGAGCGGCATCTCGACGCCGAGGTCGCCGCGCGCGACCATGAACGCGTCGGCGACCGCCATAATTTCGTCGAGCCGCGCCACCGCCTGAGGCTTCTCGATCTTGGCCATGACCAGCGCACGGCCATTGGCGATCGCCTGGACCTCGACGACATCCTCGGGCCGCTGGACGAAGGACAGCGCGATCCAGTCGATATCCTCTTCCAGCGCAGCCTTGAGATCGGCGCGATCCTTCTCGGTCATCGCCGAGGTCGGAATGGTGGTGTCCGGCAAGCTCACGCCCTTGCGGTTGGAAACCCGGCCGGCGACCTCGACGAGCGTGACGGCGCGCGACGGCTCCGCGTCCACCACCCGCAGCAGGACCTTTCCGTCGTCGACCAGGACGCGATGGCCCGGCGCGAGTGAGCTCAAGATCTCCGGATGAGGCAACTGGACCCGACCTCCGTCGCCGGGCGTCGTATCCGCGTCGAGCGTGAACGCGTCCCCCTTGTGCAGCTCGGCCGCGCCCTCGGCGAACATCCCGAGCCTCAGCTTCGGTCCTTGCAGATCGACCAGGACCCCGATCGGCCGTCCGGTTTCCTCCTCCAACGAACGGATCATCGCCACCCGCTCGCGCATGGCGTCGTGTGAGGCATGACTCATATTGATGCGGAAGACGTCGGCGCCCGCCTCAAACAAGGAAAGGACTGTCTCGCGATCGGCGGACGCGGGGCCGAGTGTGGCGATGATCTTTACGCGGCGGCTGCGACGGAACTTCATGGGGTCCTCCTCGGAACTCAACGTTTGACTGACGGGAATCGCAAGGGCCCGGATTGGGTCGATGCCGGACTCAAGGGGTCGATGGATTGGCCTGATCGGTCAGCTGCACGGTCCAGCTCTTGGCGTCCTTCCCGGTGTCGACCTCGAAGAACCCGGTCCGGTCGAAGCCGCGCACGAAGCAGTCCTGTCGGCCCTGAATCTTGAACGTGCGGTCCGAGGTGCACATGAACGCCTTGCCCTTCCACTCGCCGCCCCGTTCGTCCATCGCATAGACGTAGTAGTATTGCGCGGCTAGGCCGCCGCGGAGCAGCGTCACGCAGTCAAGCGACTTGAGGTTCCACCAGCCTTCGCTGACCCATTCCTGTCCATCGGTGTAGGCGAGCGCGACGCTGACGCGGTTGCCGGTGTTGTTGCACATGCGCAGATCCGCAACCGCAGGCGTGGACGCCGCGGCCACAAACGACGCCGCACAGACGAACTGCTTGACCTTCAATGCCGGAGCCCTTCGCGCCTCGGGCGGCCATATCGTCGGGAGCGGCAGGCTGTCAACAGGCCGGCCCGACTTCCTTCCGCGAGAGGCGGCGGCAAATCGCGCTGTCATCAATCTCCCATGTCTCTGTCATGTACGAACCGTACTGAAAGCGCGTCGGCGCGGAAGCCGACGATGCAACCCACAGGGAACGCCATGACCAAGACACTTGGGGTCTCGCTGCTCGCCTTTATGGTCGCGGGCTCAGCGAATGCTCAGCAGATTGGGGACGTCTTCTACATCGACATGGAAAATCACAACTGGACGCAGCCGTCGGGCTACACTGGCACCGCGCAGATTCTCGGCAATTCGGCCGCCCCCTTCATCAACAGTCTCGTCACACCCAGCAACCCGAACTCGGCCATGGTGTCGTACGCCAGCAACTACCAGAACGTGCCCGGCGTCCATCCGTCCGAGCCGAACTACGTCTGGCAGGAAGCGGGCGTTCACGGGCCGCTGAACGACAGCCAGCCTTACCCGAACAACATCGTCAACGCGCCTAACCTCAGCGCCCTTCTCCAGTCGAAATACGGAACATCCGGCTGGAAGTCCTACCAAGAGGATATCAACCTGACGCCAACGACCGGATCGGTCAATCAGCCCGGCGCCAACAGCCTCACCGGCGCCGTGGCGCCCCAGAACCAGTGGACCGTTCCCTACAAAAACTTCTCCGGCACGTCCGCGAGCTACACCAATCCCTACAACGGCTCCAATCAATACAACTTCGCGGCAAAGCACGACGGACAACTGTTCTTCACCGCCACCAACGGCGGGACGTCGACGACACCGAATTGGTCGCCGAGCAACCCGGAGGCGCAGTACTACGCGCCGCTGCAACAGTTACAGACCGACCTGGCAGGCAACACGGTAGCGCGCTATAATCTGATCACGCCCGATCAGCACAACGACATGCATACCGCGCTGAACACGAACTTCACCTATAACGGGGTCACCTATCTGGCTGGAACGGACGAAGAGCAAATCGCGCTCGGCGACAACTTCCTTTCCATGGTCGTCCCGATGATCGAGGCCTCGGCGGCGTTCCAGAACAACGGCGAAATCGTCATCTGGAACGACGAGACGGAGGGCGAAACCCCGACCACCGCGGGCATGTACTCCAGCATGGAGATCGTGATCTCTCCGCTCGCCAAGGGCAACGCCTACGACAGCGCGATCCAATACGACCACTCGTCCGATCTGCTCACGCTGCAGGAGATCTTTGGTGTCGGAAGCCCGGGCGCGCTCGGAGGCGCCGCTGGAGCGACGAACCTCAGCGACCTCTTCCGGCCGGGCGTCATTCCCACCGCAGTTCCGGAGCCCAGCACCTGGGCGATGATGGCGCTGGGCTTCGCTGGACTTGCCGCCGCCGGCTTGCGCCGCGGCTGGCGCGCGAGGCTTGCGCTCGGCGCCTAAGCAGGCCCCCAACAAACGAAGCCGCGCGGTCGTCCCGCGCGGCTTTTCCAATCCGGAGCCGAGCCGAATGTGCTCAACGTGCCTGGACGGCGGCTCGACGGGCCCGTCCGAATCGACGATGATTGCGGCATGACTCGCATCGTTCTCTTCTGTCTCGCAGCCATGGCGGCCGCCATGGCCGCGGCGCCCGCGCACGCCGACTTCGGCGCCTGCGTCACCGCGCTCCGGGCGGACGCCGCACGCGCCGGCGTCTCGCACGCGACCCTCGATCGGGCGTTCGACGGCCTGCAGCCGGATATGAAGGTGCTCGAGTTCCAAAAGGCGCAACCTGAGTTCAAGACGCCGATCTGGGACTATATGGACGGCTTGGTCGACGAGGAGCGCGTCGCCGACGGCAAGGCGGCGATGGCGCGCGAGGCCCGCTCCCTTGCGCACGCCGAACAGACCTTTGGCGTCAGCCGCTACATGCTGGCGGCGATCTGGGGGGTCGAATCGAACTTTGGTTCGGAAATGGGCGGGCGCCCCCTGGTCCAGTCGCTCTCCACACTCGCCTGCTACGGCGAGCGCGCCGGTTATTTCCGCTCGGAGTTGATGGCGGCCCTGAAGATCGTCGACCGCGGCGACATTCCGGCCGATAAGCTCGCCGGGTCATGGGCGGGCGCCTTCGGGCAGACCCAGTTCATGCCGTCGAGCTATCTGCGCCTGGCTGCGCCGGGGAGCGACGGCAGCCGCGACATCGTTGATTCGGCCGACGACGCGCTCTCCTCGACCGCCCATTACTTCGCCAAATCGGGCTGGCGGTCGGGCGTCCCCTGGGGCTTCGAGGTCAGGCTGCCGGCCGGATATTCCGGGCCGTCCGGACGAAAGGCGAAGGCGCCGATGGCGGCCTGGGCCGCGCGCGGAATCGTCCGGATGGACGGGCGGCCGCTCGGCGAAGGCGAGGCCGGCCTGCTGCTGCCCGCCGGCTCCGAGGGTCCGGCGTTCCTGGTGACGCATAACTTCGACGTGGTCTTTTCGTACAACGCTGCTGAATCCTACTCGCTGGCGGCCTGCGTGCTCGCAGACCGGCTCGCCGGCGGACAGGGCATAGTCACGCCGTGGCCGACCGATGACCCTGGACTGTCGCGGGCCGAGCGGCGGGAACTGCAGACGCTGCTCGCCCGGCGCGGCTACGACGTGGGACCGCCCGACGGCGCAATCGGCAACAAGACCAAAGAGGCGATCGCCGACTTTGAAGGCAAGGTCGGGCTGCCGGTGAACGGACGCGCCTCGGCCAAGGTGCTGCAGGCGCTGCGACGGTAGGTCCTGGAGTCGCCCCGACCCAACGCCAAAGTCCCTTTCGGCCGCAGACAGGGCCGGCGCCAAATCTAAGCCAACTCCGCGCCCCTCTCCCTTGACTAGGGCACTCAACGATAGCGGTTTTACCCGCCCTGTCCTCGAAAGCCGCCAACAGCGCTCGGTCGAGCGAGGCCTCGATCGTCGACTTTTCTAGTAACCCCGTTCGACCTGCACAACTCGGGTCGGCGCATGAACGATCGTCACAGCGGTCGCGACGCCGCAGCCCATGGCCACCGTCACGAGAAGAACGAGAATTCTGAACATCTTCCCCTCGTCATCTCCGCCTTTGCGTCGAGCCAAACCTTCACAGCCGCCAGATGTGGCGTCACCAGTGGTCATCGCGCTTGTGTGCCCCTCGCGCTGTGACATGCGTCACGGCGTGCGGCGCGGATAGCGCGATTCCCGAGTTTTCGCCACACTGAAACCCGCAAGTCGCCCAACTTGTTCCATGGTGTGGCGCCGCCGCAATACCTGCCCAAACCTGGGCCATTTTCGTCGCATACCTCGGGGAGGTTTACGCCAAGGAGCTTTACGATGAGTAACTTTCGCATCGAGACGGACAGTTTGGGCGAGGTGCGGGTCCCAGCGGAGGCTCTGTGGGGAGCGCAGACCCAGCGCTCACTGGATCATTTCAGTATCGGCAGCGAGTTGATCCCGCGCGAAATGATCGCCGCCTACGCGATCTTGAAAAAGGCGGCTGCTGTCGCCAATCGCGCGGGCGGGCGGCTCGCCGACGCGCCTTGCCGGCTGATTGCGCGGGTTTGCGAGGAGATTCTCGAGGGCCGGCACAGCGACATGTTTCCGTTGCATGTCTGGATGACCGGCAGCGGCACTCAGTTCAACATGAACCTGAACGAGGTGATCGCCAATCGCGCGTCTCAGATCATGGGAGAACCGCTCGGAAGCAAGCGGCCCGTGCACCCGAACGACCACGTCAACATGGCGCAGTCGACCAACGACACGTTTCCCTCCGCAATGAATATTGCCGTCGCGGTGAATACGAGGGCGCGGCTCATTCCGGCTAGCATGGCGCTTGCTCGCGCGATCGCGGCCAAGGCGGAAGCCTGGAAGGGTATCGTCAAAATCGGCCGCACCCATCTGCAGGACGCAACGCCGCTGACGCTCGGTCAGGAATGGTCGGGCTACGCGGCGATGCTCGAGGACGGCGTGGCGCGGATCGAAGCGGCGCTCCCAGGCGTCTATCGGTTGGCGCTCGGCGGCACCGCGGTCGGGACGGGGGTCAATTCGGCGCCAGGCTTCGCCGAGGCTGCGACGGCGGAGATTGCGCGGCTGACCGGCCTTCCGTTCGTCCCGGCGCCCAACCTGTTCGCCGTCCAGGGAGCGCACGACGCTCTGGTGCATTTGTCAGGCGCGTTGCGCACCCTCGCGGTTTCACTTTTGAAGATCGCCAGCGACATACGGCTCATGGCGAGCGGGCCGCGGGCCGGTTTCGCCGAACTCGTCCTGCCGGCCAACGAGCCCGGCTCCTCGATCATGCCCGGCAAGGTCAACCCGACCCAGGCGGAGGCGCTGGCGATGATCGCTATCCAGGTGATGGCGAACGACGTGGCGGTGGGCTTCGGCGGGGCGGGGGGAGACCTCGAGATGAACGTCTTCAAGCCGCTGCTCATCCACAACATCGCCCAATCGATTTCCATCTTGGCAGACGGCGCGACGAACTTCCGCCAGTTCCTCATCGAGGGGACGGAGCCCAATCGCAGGAAACTCGCCGAGGACGTTGGACGGTCGCTGATGCTGGTGACGGCGCTGTCGCCGGCGATCGGCTACGACAAGGCCTCCCAAATCGCCCACCACGCCGTCCACCACGACCTCAAGCTGAAGGATGCGGCGCTCAAGCTCGGCCATGTGACGGAGGCCGAGTTCGACCGGCTGGTCGACCCGGCCAAGATGGTGAAGCCGTAGGGCCGGCGCCGGCCTTGCGAGATCGGACGAAGGCGCCGTCGCCCGCGTGCGCGCTTCAACCGTCATCCGCGCCCCACGAATGGCATCCTCGTCGCCATGATGGTCATGGCGAGGATGTTGGTTGAGAGCGGGAGGCTCGCCATGTGGACCACGGCAGCCGCCACCTCCTCGACGTCCATCGTCGGCTCGACCGCGATGCGGCCGTCGGCCTGCGGCACGCCTTGGGTCATCTTGCGGGCCATGTCGGTCAGCGCATTGCCGATGTCGATTTGGCCGCAGGCGATGTCATTTGCTCGCCCGTCGAGCGCGATCGATTTGGTCAGCCCCGAGATGGCGTGCTTGGTGGCCGTGTAGGGGGCGGACATCGGCCGCGGCACATGCGCGGAGATCGAGCCGTTGTTGATGATCCGTCCGCCCTGTGGCTGCTGCCGCTTCATCAGGCCGAAGGCGCCTTGCGCGCAAAGGAACGCGCCGTTGAGGTTGACGTCCACCACAGCCTTCCACTGCGCATAGGTGAGTTCGTCGAGCGGGACGGCGGGCGCGCTCTGCCCGGCGTTGTTGAACAGGAGGTCGAGCCTCCCAAAGCCCTGCTCGATCGTGTCGAACATCGCCTTGACCGCGGCCGGGTCGCCGACGTCGCAGGGACTGACGATGGCGCGCCGCCCGATATGGCCAATCTCGCGCGCAACTGCGGTGAGCGGATCCTTGCGCCGGCCGGCGAGCGCCACCGACCAGCCCGCGCGGGCGAGCGCCAGCGCGGAGGCCTTGCCAATTCCGGCGCCGGCGCCGGTCACCAAAGCGAATTTTTCGCTGTCCATCGATCTCTCCGTCACCACGAGGCTTCGCCCCTGAAGTCCGGCGCCATGCGCCACAGCGCAGCGCCGAGCACGATCGCCCCGCCGATCAGAGTCGTCGTCCCGGGGTTCTCGCCGAAGGCAAGAAACACCCAGACAGGGCCAAGAACAACGTCGAGCAGGCTGATCAGCCCCGCCTCGGCCGACGGAATGCGCTTGGCGCCCTCCATGAACAGGACGAAGGCGAGGCCGATCGTGGTCACGCCAAAGAGAAACAATACGCCGATGTCGGCGAGCCCGAGCGCCGGGCGGGGCGACAGCGCGAAGCCAAGAAGCCCCGAGCCGAGCGCGCCCACGGCGTTAACTGCAATGATCGAGGCGTGCGGGCGCCGCCGCTGCAGCACGACCATGCCGGCGAAGGCCAAAGTCATCAGCGCGGACGCTGCCTCGCCGATGAGACGCCCCGAGCCGAGCTCGTTGACGACCATGACCGCGATGCCGGCGAAGGCGACGGCGCCGGCCAGGAGCGTCCGGGCTGAGACTGCCTCGCGATTGACGAGCCAGCCGATGCCGGCGGCGACGAAAGGCAGCGTGGCGTAGATGATCATGACGTCGGCAATGGTCGTGGTCATGACCGCCGCGGCATAGCCGGAAATGGCGACCAGCGCCAAGACGGCGACGACGGGCGAGAGCCAGCCGAATCCGAAGGGCGCCTCCATCCGCCCGCGGCGCCACTCGACGATCCCGACGACAGAGATCGAGACCGCGCCGAACGTCGCCCGCCATCCCATGACCGTCCAAAGGTCGAGATGGCCGAGAAGGCGCGCGAACACGCCGGCGAGGCTCCAGAGCACCGTCGCGGCCACGACCAGCAAGACGCCGCGCCGATGCGCGGATCTTCCGCCCGGCACGAGGAACCTCCGGCCGCAATTGGGGAATCCAAGCAATGATAGGGGTTCGCGGGGTCGGCGCCAAATTCGACAGCGCCGGCCCGATTGCGCCGCCGCCCTCTCGGGGTGTAGGAGCGCCGAAGGCTCGGCGGGGGACGGACCATGCTCGGCGGACATTTCGGCGCGATCGCCTCCACGGCGAATATCGCCTTCCTGCTCGCCTTCCCGTCGCTGTTCTCGATCATCAATCCCATCGGCGGCGCGTTGATTTTTAGCGTCTACACCCGCGCGTTCGCGCACAAGGATCGGCAGATGATCGCCGGGCTCGTCGGCATCTATTCCTTCGCCATCATGTTCTTCGCCCTGTGGGGCGGCGCTTATGCGCTCAGTTTCTTCGGCGTCTCGCTGGACGCGCTCCGCCTTGCCGGCGGCGCGGTCGTGGCGCTCAGCGGCTGGCATCTGCTCAATTCAGGCGACCAGCATCCAGACCGGAAGACCGGAGGGAACCAACCGGTCGCGGGCGACGCCGGCGACGATCCGAAGCAAGTTGCCTTCTTCCCGCTCACCCTGCCGTTCACCACCGGACCCGGCACCATCGCGGTGGCGATCACGCTTGGGGCGGAGCGGCCCAAGGGAAGCGCGCAGGCGTTTGCCTTTTTCCTCGGCGTCACGCTGGCGGCGATCGCCAATGCGGCGATCATCTGGATCGCCTATCGCTTCGCCGACCGTCTGACCGCCGCGATGGGCGCGACGGCGCGGCAAGTCGTCGTCCGCCTGTCGGCCTTCCTGCTCGTCTGCATCGGCGTCCAAATTCTTGTCACCGCGGTCGGAGACTTCGTCAGGGAATGGCGCGTAACGTAGCGGCGCCTTTGGTCGCGTTGCGCATTAGCGATTGCCGTGCTCACAAGTCCGCAACGCTCAGCCCGCAGCGAGTTGCGTCTCGAAGTCCAGCCAGCGCCCGGTAGCATGGCAGCACCTGCGCGACGCTGGCGTTGGGCTCGCGGCCCTCGCAGATGGCGGCGAAGAATTCGCGATCCTGCAGTTCGATGCCGTTCATCGAGACATCGACCTTGCTGACGTCGATCCTCTCGTCCTTGCCGGTATAGAGGTCGTCGTAGCGGGCGATGTAGGTCGCGCTGTCGCCGATGTAGCGGAAGAACGTGCCAAGCGGCCCGTCGTTGTTGAAGGACAGCGACAGGGTGCAGATCGCGCCATTCGCCGCCTTGAGTTGGATGCTCATGTCCATGGCGATGCCAAGCTTGGCATAAATCGGCCCTTCGACCGCGTTCGCCTTCACGATCGGCGAGCGGGCCTGATAGGCGAAGAGGTCGACGGTGTGCGCGGCATGGTGCCAGAGCAGGTGATCGGTCCAGCTGCGCGGCTGGCCGAGCGCGTTCATGTTGGTTCGGCGGAAGAAATAGGTTTGCACGTCCATCTGCTGGATATGGAATTCGTCCGCCAGAACGCGCTTGTGAACGAACTGGTGGCTGGGATTGAAACGGCGCGTGTGGCCGACCATCGCCACGAGACCGGACTTTCTCTGCATCGCTGCGACCGCCTCGGCGTCAGCAAGGCTGTCGGCCAGGGGGATCTCGACCTGCACGTGCTTGCCGGCCTCGAGGCACTCGATCGCCTGGGCGGCGTGCATCTGGGTCGGCGTCGCCAGGATCACGGCGTCGAGGCCAGGCAGCTTCAGCGTCTCGGAAAGCTCGGTCGTCGCATGGCCGACGCCATATTTCCTGGCCGCCTCCTGCGTCTTGTCGAGTTCTCGTCCGACGAGCGAGACCACCTCGACCCCGTCGATCCGCGTGATGCCGTCGAGATGCTTGAGGCCGAAGGCGCCGGCGCCCGCAAGAGCGACTTTGATGGTGTTGGTCATGAGGGCTCCTAAACGAGGCTCGCGCCTCTGTAGACGCGATCGCTGATCGCGTCGGCCGCAGTCCATAGGGATCCGGCGAGGCGCCCGTCTGGCGACCTATGGACCGCGGTCAGCGACCGCGGCTACAGGGCGTTTTCCAGAATGAGATGGCCGACGGCAGTGTTGGACGCCGGAACATGGTAGAACCGGTGCGCCACCTTCGGCTTCGGGCCCGCCGGCGACGACGTCTCGCCATCGCACCCCGCGCAATCAGCCACATCACGAGTTCAATCCCCTCCGAACCCGCCTCGCGGACATATTCGATGTTCGGCATCCGGGACAGGCCCTTGGGGTCGTCGATCAGCCGATCGAGGAACCGGTTGTCCCACTCCCTGTTGATCAGACCCGCGCGCGGCCCCTGAAGCTGGTGGCTCATGCCGCCCGTGCCCCAGATCTGGACGTTCAGATCCTCCGGATAGCTCCGGATCGCCTTTCCGATCGCTTGGCCGAGGGCGAAACAGCGGGCCCCCGAAGGCACCGGATGCTGCACGACGTTGACGGCGAAGGGAATGACCTTGCACGGCCATGCCTCGACCTCGCCGAATACGCAGGTCAGCGGCACCGTGAGGCCGTGGTCGACGTCGATCTCGTTGACCATGGTCAGGTCGAAGTCCTGCTGGATCACCTCGGACGCGATGTGCGAGGCCAGCTCCGGATCGCCGATGACCTTCGGCACCGGGCGCGCGCCATAGCCTTCGTCCGCCGGGTTGAACTCAGGGCCGGTCATGATGGCGAAAGGTCGGGATGATCTGAAGGCTGAAGGCGGTCGCGTGGTCGTTGTAGACGAGGAAGGATCACGTCGGGCGTGTGCGTCTTCATCCATTCCTTGTCGAAGTCGTATCCGGCGAACACCGGCTTCCAGTAATGTTCCTGGGTTCTGCCGTGATCGAAGGCCGCCCCGACGGCGGGGATGTGCGAGGTATAGAGGGAAGCGGTGATGCGGGCCATGGTTCGAAATGTTCCTTGAAGTCGCTCAGATGCCCGGTATCGCTCAGCCTTTCGGGGGGCGCTGGGCGTCGCCGCCCTCTCCAATTTTGCGGTTGCCCTCGATCTAGCGGCCGCCCTCGACCATCATCTTGCGGTATGTCGTCCTCGCTCATGCCGGTCATGGAGCCGGCCATCTGCTGGAAGCTCTTGCCGTCGGTCGCGCCGATCTTCGACAAAAAGTAGATGTTGCCGCCGAGCGCCATCATGCGGTTGAGGTCACGGTCGAGAACCGCCTGCTTCTGCTCCTCGGTCATCTTCCACTCGTCGAGATAGGCGCGCTCGTTCGCCTTGAAGCGGGCGCGATTCTCGGCCTTCATCAGCGACATGCAGAACTGGTTGAGCCAGTAGCCTTTCCGCGATTGCTCGGCGTCGAAGACGATCGTGCCGGGAATGTCCTTGAACTCCTTGTCGAGCGCCATGGTTCAGCCTCCTGTCTCTTCGGGCCAGTAGAGCCGCATCGGATTGTCGACGAGGAGCTTTCGCTGCAGCTCCGGGGTCGGCGCGATCGAGGGGAGGATGTCGACCAGCAAGCCGTCGTCGGGCATGTGGTCCTTGAGATTGGGATGCGGCCAGTCCGTTCCCCAGATCACCCGGTCGGGGAAGGTTTCGACGACCTTGCGCGCGAAGGGCGCAAAATCGCGATACGGGCGCCGTTCGCCGTTCAGCGCCGGCGGCCCCGAGACCGACAGGCGCTCGGCGCCCGACACCTTGGCCCAGACGTTGGCGTTCTCGCGCATGAACTTGAGGAAGAACGCGAACTCCGGGCCGTCGACCGGCTTCGTCATGTCGGGCCGGCCCATGTGGTCGACCACCACCAGCGTCGGCAGGGCGGTGAAGAAGTCCCAGAGCTCCGGCAGGTCGACGGCTTCGAAATAGATGACGACGTGCCAGCCGAGCTTGGCGATGCGACCGGCAATCTCCATCAGCTCGTCCTTCGGCGTGAAGTCGACGAGGCGCTTGACGAAATTGAAGCGGACGCCCCGGACCCCGGCGTCATGAAGCGACTGAAGCTTCGTCGTGCGGCACGATGCGCCGGACTGTCGCGACGCCGCGCGCGCGGCCGCCGCTCGCCCTGCAGGCGTCGACCATGGCGCGATTGTCGGCGCCATGACAGGTCGCCTGCACGACCACGTTGCGATCAAAGCCCAGGTGGTCGCGCAGCGCGAAGAGTTGCGCCTTGCTGGCGTCGCAGGGGGTGTACTTGCGCTCCGGCGCGTAGGGAAACTCCGCGCCTGGGCCGAACACATGACAATGGGAGTCGACGCTGCCGGGCGGCAGGACGAAGTCTGGCTTGCTCGGACCGTCATACCAGTCGAGCCAGCCCTTGGTCTTTTCAAATGGCCCGGAGACGGGCTTGCCTGTCGCGCTCACGGGGCTCGCCTCAGTCGATGTATTTCAGGCCGGCATTCTCGAGCGGCTCGCGCATCTTGTACATGTCGAGACCCAGCACGCCGGAGGCGAGCTTCATGCGCTTGTCGCCCTCGTTGGCTTCGCGCGCGGCGGCCGCGGCGACCGTCCGTCCGGCCCAGGCCGCGGGCACGACGACAACGCCATCGTCGTCGGCGACGATCGCGTCGCCGGGAGTGACGAGCGCGCCTGCGCAGACGACCGGAATATTGACCGAGCCCAGCGTCGCCTTGACCGTGCCCTTGGCGGAAACGCACTTGCTCCAGACCGGGAAGCCCATCTCGGTCAGCGTCTTCACGTCGCGAACGCCCGCGTCGATGACGAGCGCCCGCGCGCCGCGCGCCTTGAATGAGGTCGCGAGCAGATCGCCGAAATACCCGTCGGTGCATTCGGCGCTGATCGCCGCGACGACGACGTCCCCGGGCTCGATCTGCTCTGCGGCCACGTGCATCATCCAGTTGTCGCCGGGATGCAGCAGCACGGTCACCGCCGTTCCGGAGACCTGGGCGCCCGCATAGATCGGCCGCATGTAGGTCTGCATGAGACCGACGCGGCCCATCGCCTCGTGGACGGTTGCAACCCCAAAGGCCGCGAGCCGGTCGACCGCGGCGCGGTCGGCGCGGACGATCTTGCGTCTGACGACGCCGAGTTCGGTCATGGCGTTGCTCCCTGCCGGCTCCTGCCGTCGACTGATATTCTAGCGAGACGCGCTGGTTTTAGCATCCCCACCCCCCGGTTGGCCGTCATTGGAAATCGCGCTCCGTTCGCTTTCCGGGGTTGCTCACATGCGCCTGGGCAGCGAGCCGCACGGGAGTATTGGCTGCGCCGAACAGGCTATAGTTCCGCCTCTGGACGAGCTCGAAGAAGAAGCGGTCCTCAAAGGCGTGGGTATAGATATGGAAAAATTCGCCGTCCCCGATCCGGTCATAGAGGACGCCGAGCGCGCGCATTCGAGACAGCAGGTCCGGCTCGATGTCGAAGCGCGCAGCGAGATCATCGTAATAGTTGTCCGGGATCGGCAGGAATTCGACACCTTTCGTCCGCGCCGCTTCGACTGCGCCGAAGATGTTGCCGGTCGAAAGGGCGATCTGCTGGAACCCGGCTCCGCCGAACGTGTCGAGGAAGCGCGACACGCCAGTTGCGCCGCCCTCGCCGATGTTGAGCGCGATGCGCAGTTTATCATCGACGCTGTGCAGCGAGCGGCTGTAGTAGGCGCCGTGCGGATCGGCGATCGCCACCTGAGGCTGCGCTTTGAGGCCGAGAACGACAGTGTAGAACAGCGCCCAGCTCAGAAACTCGCCCTGGCGTACGACGTTGGAAAAATGGTCAACCTCGCTGAGCAGGCCCCGGGCGGAGCCGAAATCGGCGGGTTCGAAGTCGCCGCGCCATTCCGGTTTCTCGCCCTCCACGAAGTAAATCAGGCTTCCCTCGACGCCAGCGACGGCAGGCAGCGTCGCCTCCGCCGGCCCGATCCTGCCGACATAGATTTTACATTCGAGAGCGCGGGCCCGTTCGAGCGCTTTCTCGACGGAATCGACTCGCAAGGCGAGGGCGCAGACCGACGGGCCGTGCAGCAATCCGAACGAATGGGCGAAACCCTCGCGCTCGCGATTGACGACGAGGTTGACCTCGCCCTGCGCGAAAAGATCGACGTCTTTCGAACGATGCCGGCCCGCGAGCCGAAAGCCGAGGCCTTCGATCAGCGCCACCAACGCCTTGGCGTCGGCGTCGTTTGCGGCAAATTCGATGAATTCTGCGCGGTCGATTTGAGGGGGCGGCGGAAGAGGCGGCAGGTCGGCGAGCGGCGGGTCGCCGCGCTGCGCTCGCCGCTCCGCCAGCGCTTCGCCCGCGGCGCGCAGCGAACGCATGCCGTCAACCGCGATCGCCTCGGCGGAAGCGCCTCGAAACTGATCGTTGAAGATCTCCAGCGACAGCGGGTCGCGATAGCCCGCGCGCGTGACCGCGTCGAGATAGTCGACGATCGGATGGTCGCCCTGGCCGGGATAGCATCGGTAATGGCGGCTCAGCGACAGGGGGTCCATCGCAAGCGCCGGAGCGTCCGCCACCTGGACGAGCGCGATCTTGTCAGCCGGCAGGCTTGCAATCGGCTCGATAGGGTTGCCCCGAGCGCAGATATGGAAGCTGTCCAAGACGACGCCCAGATTGTCCCGGTCCGCCTTGCGGACGATGTCCCAGGCCGACATCCAGTCCTTGACGTGTCGGCCCCAGGCGAGCGCCTCGTAGCCGATCCGAACGCCCGCCGGTCGGGCGAGATCGGCGAGCTCCGCCAAATCGGCCGC
Organism: uncultured Alphaproteobacteria bacterium; assembly: GCA_963816065.1. Taxonomy (GTDB): domain Bacteria; phylum Pseudomonadota; class Alphaproteobacteria; order Rhizobiales; family Beijerinckiaceae; genus Roseiarcus. Next base: position 355,061 of record CAWFJG010000029.1, read on the forward strand.
GGCGCGATCGAGATCGTCGATCGCTTCGAGCGAGACATTGGAGCACAAGCATAGAAGTTCAACGCCAAGCTCTCGTATAAGGTCCAACTTACGCTTCGCTCGCTCCAGATTGCGCCGCCGTGCGGGCTCCGGCATCGCCTCGAAATCACGGAAGGGCTGAAGGGCAATGATTTCGAGCCCGAGATCCGACGCCATCCGGCGCGCGTCTCGCGGCGTGCCGTTGAAGAAGGTCAGATCGTTCTCGAACAGCTCTACGGCGCGGAATCCCGCCTTCGCCGCGGCGGCGAGCTTGCCCTCAAGCGCTCCGCCCATGCAGACCGATGCAATCGACCATCTGAGCATTCAGATTTTCCCGTTTGCGACCCGCCGAAGACCAACATTGCAATCTGGACGCCGCGATTCGACGCGGCGCCGACCGCGTGATCGGACCCCTCGCCGGCCACGTCCTCAAGAGCACGCGGCGCGCGAACCACCGATTTAGCGCCCTCTGTCTTTCAGCGCCGCGTCGAGCCGCGGATAGACCCGGCGGGCGTTGCCCTCGTAAACCTTGTGTCGCTCCTCGGGCGTCAGGTTGGCCGTCGCCTCAACGTAGCGTTTGGTATCGTCGTAATGATGGCCGGTTTCGGGATCGATTCCCCGCACCGCCCCGATCATCTCGCTCGCGAACAGGATGTTGTCGACCGGGATCACCCGGGTCAGCAGGTCGATGCCCGGCTGGTGGTAGACGCAGGTGTCGAAGTAGACGTTCTTGAGCAGGTGATCCTTGAGCAGCGGCTTTTTCAGCTCCTGGGCGAGGCCGCGGTAGCGGCCCCAGTGGTAGGGCGTCGCACCGCCGCCATGCGGAATGACGAACCGCAGAGTCGGGAAATCCTTGAAGAGGTCGCCCTGGATAAGCTGCATCACCGCCGTCGTGTCGGCGTTGATGTAATGCGCGCCGGTCGTGTGGAAGCAAGCGTTGCAACTCGTCGAGACGTGCACCATCGCCGGGATGTCGTATTCGACCATCTTCTCGTAGATCGGATACCAATGCCGGTCGGTGAGCGGCGGGCTCGTCCAGTACCCGCCGGAGGGATCGGGATTGAGGTTGATCCCGACAAAGCCGTAGTCCTTGACGCACTTTTCCAGTTCGGGGATGCAGGTCTTCGGATCGACGCCCGGGCTCTGCGGAAGCATCGCCGCGCCGATGAAGTTATCGGGAAAAAGCCTTGACACCCGGTGGATCAGCTCGTTGCAGATCGCCGCCCAGGTAGAGCTGATCGCCAAATCGCCGATGTGGTGGGCCATGAAGCTGGCGCGCGGCGAGAAGACAGTCAGGTCCGCCCCGCGTTCGCGCATGAACTTGAGCTGGTTGGCTTCGATCAATTCCCTGAGTTCGTCGTCACTGATCCTGAGCTCGGACGCCTTCGGCATCACCGCCGCATCCTTGATGCCGGCGATTTGCTGGCTGCGCCAAGCCTCGAGCGCCTTCGGCGCGGTCGTGAAATGGCCGTGACAGTCGATGATCATGGGGCGCATGCCTGATGGCAACGGCTAGGTGGTCTTCAGCGGAGGAAGCGCGCCGGCGGGCGTTGGGCCCTTCGGTGCGCTTCCTTCCGGTTGAGCATAATGCAGTGATATTAGCTCCATCGCATCCGCGCGCAAGCGCACCGCCGGGACGATCCAGGGTGCTTCTGGGCTCGCACATCACGTTGGACTCAGTTGACGGCCACGGGTGTCCTATCGGGGGTAGCGCCACTCTTTTCCTTGCTCCTGCCTTTCTCAGGCGCAGTTGCTTTCCCGTATGTTCGCAGTGTGGCGGCGCCGCCGCCGATCCGCTATGTCGGTTACTCGAACGCTGGCTAGGTCGCGGACCAGCCGCGTTCGCGCGGGACAAGCTCGCCCTAAGGGCGGGACGGTTTTTCCGTGCGAACCACCAGAAGCCGTCACGTTCGAGGGGCGGCGCGGCGTGGAGGTTGACCGATGCACGAAATGGCGCTGACGGAAAGCATCGTTGAGATTGCGGTCGAAGCGGCCGAGCGTGGCGGGGCAAGCAGGGTCCTACGGATCCTCGTCGACATCGGAGCGCTGAGCCACGTCGAGCCGGAGGCGCTAAGCTTCTGCTTCTCGGCGGTGTCGGCCGGCACAATTGCGGAGGGCGCCGCGCTCGAGATCGCCCGTGCGCCCGGCGTCGGCTGGTGCGCGGACTGTGCCAAAACCGTGCCGCTCGTCGAACGATACGGACCCTGCCCCGAGTGCGGCGGCGTCCATGTGCAAATGACGGCCGGAGACGCAATGCGAGTGACGGAGATCGAGGTCGACTGATGCGGGCACTCTCTCGAAGCGCGTCGCCAAGGGACTCGAGAGGATCGGACGCCTGTCGGTCATTTGGCCTCGCCGCCTGCGCTTTCGGATCGGCTCGGGCCGCCGCGGGTCCGAGGCCGCTTTTCGCTCCGCCCCGGATCAAGCTTCCCGCTGAACGTTTCCATCGGCGGGACGCGAATCCTGTCGCTCGCGGCGGCACGAGCAGCTGGTTTTTCATTGATTTCGGGGCGAGCTTGAGCGCAGTCAATGCTCAGGGCTATGGGCTCGCCGCAGGGGCGGCGGCAGAAGTCAGCCGCCCGTTCTGCGGCTCGCGAATAAGCCTCTTTCGGGTCGAGGGCTCGGCTTCGGTCGCGGCGCTGGCGGGCGGACAGCGCGGCGGATCGGGTCCGACATCCTCGCCAACTCGCCCTCACCTTCTTCTGTGCCAATCTGGCCGCGATAATATCGGTTCAAGCAGGGAGTCACGATCCGGCGCTGCTCTCGCCCGCGAGCCTTGTCCGCATCGACCGGGTCACATCTCGCCCTTGCGCAGCGGCCTTCGCATTCAACTGGATGGAAACCGCGTCACACGCTGGGGCGCCGGCGCCACGCGCTCCGCATCGCGTCGTGAGGACGCGGGCGTTGCGGACGATCTCACCCCTGCCTCTCTCGATCTCGCCGGCGAGCGTCATGAACGTCTTGGCCGCCGGAGTTAGGGCCCGCCCGCTTCATGACGAAGCCGTAGTCGAGATTGAGAAACGGCGTTTTGGTCGGTAGCAGGACGAGATCGCCCATGGCGACCTCCGCCTCGATCTGAAACGGGCAGCCCGCCGATAGCGAGCCGACAGCGAGCGCGATCCATTTCGCGCACTCAAAATACTCGACCCGGACGCGGGAATGGAAAAGGCCGGTTGAGGCGTTGAACGTCCCGCAAGGCCGCTCGATCCGCGGCAGTGTCCGCCCCCATCGGCGACGGCAAGCTCGGGCCGGTCCAAGGAAAGTTCGTCAGCTCTTCCATGGACACGATGTTCCGTCCGGCCAGCGGATGGTCAGGCGCGCAAAAGAACGTCACTGAGTCGGCGTGGACGGGGCGAGCCGCGCGATCGCGAAAGAGAAGCCATTCGCTTTCCCCGACGGCGCGGATGGACCTGGGGTCCCTTCGGTCCGGCTTCGACGCGGAAACATCACTATCAAACCAGCCGGACGCGATACGGTGTAGATTGAGGAATAGGCAATGAACAAGCAACTCGGCTCGTCAACGATGTAGTCGATCTCTACGAACAGGTGCAGATGGGGACAAAGGTCATCCTTAAGCAGGACGCCGTCCTGTGAAATTATTGAGAGCTTTGTGAACCTTTGATTCGCGGGCCGCCACGCGACCCGATCAAGATCCCCTTCACCATGAGCTCTGGCGTATCTGAGGATGTCGCGTCGAACGCATTTCCGTTACGGCGCGTGCGCGAGGGCGTGAAATTCAGATGATTTGCCACTTCCCGCCGCGGCAGAAGCCCGGTAGTTTCTCTGCGGGTGACGCACTGGCGAAGCTGAAGGCGCTGAACACATCGGCAATTGAACGCTTGGGCGATGCGGCCGCCCGGGATGCGGTAGACGCCGAGCGCGACAACCGAACGCGCAGGCGTCCGAAGGTTGGTAACCCGAAGAAGCAGAAGGGGCGATTCCGCCCGGCGGGTTGGCCGCGCCCGCTCGGTCGGCTTCACGCTCTGAAAGGGGTCGAAACGTGACAGCGCCTCGGGAGCCTCAGCCGCGAAGGTTCAAGAACGCGGAATCGGCGCAGAAGCCGGAAGCTGCACGCAAGGTCGCCGCAGCGCTGCTCGGCGAACAGGGGCTCTTCAAGTCGCTCAAGCTGGTGCGGTCCGAGTTGCGGCGCGCGCGCCGCGCGCGCTCGCGCAGGCTCTACGGTTTCTGGACGGCCGTCGAAGCCGAACTGGATGCCGCGCAGCTCGACGCGGAGCGGGCGGCGACGCCCCTCGTCGCAGAACCGCCGCGAGCGACCGCGGCGTCGCCGTCGTTCGCTTCGGCCGTTGGGCCGCGCACGGGGAAGCGAACGCCTGATCCACGAGCGGTCGCGGACCAAGTCTGGACATCTATCGCGCGCTCGTCCTAAGTCTCGGCGCCTGAAAGACTTTGGACCGATTCAATTCTTTGCTTGCGGCGCTCGGCGAGCCCGGATGTCGTGGACGTTGGGGGGATTTGGTGATGATTGTGCTTATCGCGCTGCTGATCTTCGTCCTGACGCTCGGGGCGGGACTCCTCGGGCTCTGGGTCCACAGAATGCTGCCCGCCGAGCAAAAAAGCGACAGCGCCCGCGCCGTGGTTGGACAGGTCGCCGGCCTCGTCACCCTGCTCCTCGCGCTCGTCCTCGGCACCGTGATCGGGACGAGCTACGCCTTCTTCGGCTCCCAAAAGGTGGAGCTCGAGACTTTGTCGTCCCAGATCCTTCTTCTGGATCAGGCGCTCGCCCAGTACGGACCCGAGACCCAGCCGGCGCGTGAGAAGCTGAAGGCCTCGGTTCAAGAGGCCTATGAGACCTTCTGGGGAGACAAGGAGCCGGACGCGAAGCTTTTGTCGGTGGCAAGTCCGCTCGCCGCCGGACAGGCGACCAAGGCGCTTCTCGCTACACTGAAGCCGCAGACCGACGCGCAGAAGCAGGCCGTTGCGTCGGCCAACGCGCTCGCTGGCCAGATCGAACAGGGCCGCGTTCTCATGGATCTTCAGATCGCGAGCCACCCGGTGAGCTCGGCGCTCTTGATCGTCCTTGCGATCTGGTCGATCGTCCTGTTCTTCGGCATGGGCCTATTTGTGCAGTCGAACGCGCTGGTGCTGTCGGCGCTCACCTTCGGATCGCTCTGCGTCGCCTTCGCGATCTTCCTCATCCTCGAACTCGGGCTCCCCTACACCGGCCTCTTCCGAGTCTCGGGCGTTGCGCTGCACGAGGCGCTGGTGAACCTCGGCGGGTAGCGGGCCCGAGCCGGCGCGCTCTTCGTTATCCAGGAAGGCGAGGAAGGTGACGGAAGGCCGGATGAGGGAGAGATATCCCCCAGGGATCTCGGCGACGCGGTCAGGAAACCGGGCTAAATCGTCGTGAGCATGACCACCGACAGAAAGGGCATATTTCGCTGTCGGGACCTGAGCGGGCGGCCTGTAGATCGCCGCAAATTCATCGGGGTGCGTCTTGCGCATTTCCAAGGCGAGGCGTCTCCTGTTAAGGAGGATGCGGAATCAAGGGAGGGATCGACATGTGGAACACCGCCATCACCCGCCGCCGCGTCGTGCTCGCTGGCCTCGCCGCCGTCGTCGCGGCGGCGCTCTCGGGCTGCAACACAACCCAGCCGGGCTTCGTTGCAGGGCAAGCCGCGCCACCGGCTGTCTCAGGCTACCGGATCTCGCACATCGTCGTCGACACCACGCCGCTCATCGCTCAGAGCGGCAATCCGACCGCCGAATGGGTGCAACAGGCGCTGCCCGGCGCTCTGGCGCAGGCCCTCGCCGCACATATGGCGCCCGGCGATCCGAACGGCGAGACGCTGAGCGTGCGGATCAATTCGGTCTATCTCGGCAATGGCTACGCCGCCGACGCCGATCGGATGCGCGGCGAAGCGATGCTCGGCGGCCGGCAAACGACCATCCACGCGACGTCGACCTGGTGGCCAACTCCGGTCGACCAGGCCTTGTGGGAGCAATCGTTTCACAGCCGCGTCCAGGCGCTGGCGCAATCCTACGCGGGCTGGCTGGCGAGGAAGTGGCGTCACTGAGCCAGTTCGAGCCATTGACCGAGCGAAGGGGCGACGCCTCGAAACCGGCGCGGAAATGGCGATGCTGTCGGCCGTCGGTCACCCTCGGACCTACCGGCTCGGATACCAGTACGACGCCTGCGGCTTCGCGCGGTCGACGACCACGAACTGGTTGGCGAACACCCGATAGGTCGGGCTCCACTCGCCGTCCGGCCATTGCACCCGGATTTCCGCGCGCTCGGCCGTGCCCAAGCCCACGTGCATCCAGCCGACGTGGCCCGAGGCGTCGCCGCCGCCGACCTGGATCGTGCGAGTTTGCACCCGGACGCCGGTCTTCACCGAGATCTTCGCGCCGACCGCGTCGCGGTTGGGGTTCGGCTCGACGAGCCGGACCTCGGTCCAGTTGCCCGAGGGCAGCGGCGGCCCGCCGTCGGCCTTGTCCCCGAGGTTGCGGAACAGGGCGACGTTCGAGCCGCGGTCGATCTGCAAAATGTCGAGCTTGCCGTCGAGGTTGAAGTCGGCCACCAGTGCGCCCCGGCCGGTGCGCTGGCCGGCGATGCCGGCGAGATCGCCGGCTTCCGCGAACTTTCCGGTCCACTGGCCGATCAAAAGGTTGCTCGGGTCGAAGGCGGCGAAGTCGGGCATTTGGGACAGGTTGCCCTTGGACACGAAGATGTCGAGCAGCCCCACATTGGTGAAATCGGCGAATTCCGCCTGCCAGGCGGTGGAAGGGCGTTTGTCGCCGCCGGTATAGGGGATGTGGGCGGTCGCGCCGACTTCGCCGGCGATGTCGCGATAGACCGGCAGTTCTCCCCGGCCCGCCTCGTCCGGGTCAAGCTTCTGCAGCTTCTCGTCGCCCATCGAGGTCAGGAAATATTCGGGGTAGCCCGAACCGTCGATATCGCCTTCGGCGATCCCCATGCCGAAGATCGACACGTGGCGCCAACCGTCGGCGCGGGTGTAGGGGCGGGGCGTCTTGCCTGGCTCGACCCGCCAGAGCTGCTCCTCGCCGCCGCGGTAATACTGTCGGTCGTTGGAAATCCGGAGCGACGGGACGCCTGACTTGTTCCAGTCGGTGAAAAGCATCGAGAGCGCGCAAAAGCCGGGCGTCAGCGTCGTGCGGACCGAATAGTCTGGGCTGTCGCCCGGCTGCGGCCGGAAGAGCGAGTTGTCCTGGCAAGTGCCCCAGGGCGACCCCGGCGCGTCGCGGTCGACGTAGTGGCCGAGGGCGAGGGTCGGAAACTTCTGACCCCGCTCCCATTCCCCGGCGAAGGACGTCGTCCAGCCGTCGTCGCCGTCAAAGTTCCATTCCTTGTTGGCGAGACTGAATGTGCAGTCCGGACCGCCCTTCAGCATCAGGTTGGTCCCAACCCTGAGGACGAACAGGTCCATCCGCCCGTCGCCGTCAATGTCGATCGGATAAGCGCCAATGACATTGGTCAGGAGCTTCGGGTCGATGTCGAGCGGTTTCTCGACGAACTTCAGCGGTCCGCCCGAGTTCGAGATATTGAGGTAAAGTTTCGCCGGATTCTTGCCGCCGGCCAGGAACACCGAGGGAAAACCGGAGCCGTCGCAGTCAAACGCCGCGCCGCCCCCGCCCACGAAAAATTCCCACGGGCCGTCGTAGACGCTGTGGAGGCCGGCCGCCTCCGCCTCTTCGTGCATGACCGGGACATCGCCGGCTGGCGGGATACGACCGTCGGCGGCGGCGACGGAGGTCGCAACAAGAGCGGCGGTAAAGGCAACGGCCCTGAACAAAATCCTCATCACGGCGCCTCGATCACCAGCGAACGCAGGTAGGCGACGATGTCGTCGCGCTTGTCGGGATCGAGTGCGAGGTACTCGTCGCGCGCCGGCCGGGCGTCGCCGCCGTGCGCGGCGATGATCTCGTCGAGCATGCGGAACCCGCCGTTATGACCGTAGGGCGCGGTCGAGCCGACGCCCCACAGACGCGGTGTCAGGAACACGTCGCGCTCCACGAACCGCTGCGCCTGCAGTTCGTTGCCGAGCGCGTTGACCTGCTCGTCGACGATGAGATGCCGCTTCAGGTCGCTCATGAGCGGGATCAGCCACTCCCCCCTGTCGTTCTTCTGAAGCGTCTTGCCGAAGGGGAAGGTCGAAAGGTCGATGACGATTGGCTTCCTGACCTCGCCGGTCCGCAGGGTCCCGGCCATGTCGTAGGGCGCGGGATCGGTGAAGACCATCGACTTCAAGGGCAGCGTCTTCACGTGACAGGACGGGCAGCCGATCGCGTCGAACTGCCGCGCGCCTTCCGCCGCTGCGGCGCGCCAGTCGTCGGGCAGGCCGGTTTTGACGGTCGGCGGCGGCAGGGTCGCCTGGAAGGCGACCAGCGCCGAGACGTCGCCCGGCGTGATCGCGTCGGGCACGCCGCTCTCGTCGAAGTCATGGGTCCCTGTCCAGCGCACGCCGTAGCGCTCGGAGGCCTCCATGCCGTGATGAATGTTGAGCGCGTTGATGGTGAACTGGCGCAGCGAGGCGAACACGCCCTTGCGGCTGAATGGGCGCACGATGAGGTCCGAATCGACGCCGTCGACGGAGTCGAGGTCCACAATCCCATCGGGATGAGCGACGATCCAGCCGAACCGCACGCCCTTGCTGACGAGGTCAGCACGCACCTGCTGGCCAGATGCGCAGGCATGCTTGACTGCAGCGGCGCGGATCGCCTGCAGATCCGCGGTCATCTCGCGCGCCAGCAGTTCGACCAGTCCCGCGCCGGTCAGCGCAATGGTGTGGCGCTCGCTCGAGAACGAAGGGTCGACATTGTCGAACTGGGCGCTCTCGAAACCCTCGGAGACGAAGACATTCGCGACGTCGTCGCCCGAGCCGCCCTCGATCGGGTCGTTGTGGCAGCCGAAGCAGGAGTTCGAATCCGGCCCGCTCGTGCGGGTGAACGGCGGATTGACGCCGATCTTGCGCTTGGTCGGGATAATCGCCTGAGTAGCCTTCGGCCGCCCGGCGCCGTCGGCGGTTGTGAACTTGGCCTTGAACAACTCGCGCCCTCGCTCGATCAAGGAGGGCAGCGCAGCGAAGCCCTGAGCGGCGACCGTGTCGAAATCGACGTGCGAGCCCGGGGTGGAGAACACGCGCTCATCCCAGCTCCCGCCGAGAGCAGTCCCGACCGCCAAGAGGCAAGCGGCCGCGCTCGCTGCGGCCATGGCTCCAAGGTTTCGTTTCATGTCCCTTCGCCTCACCGCTGAAGCGGCGAGTCCTTGGACATTGTTTCTACCCTTCCATCCGGCCGTCGCAAGCCCAATCGATAGCCCGCCCTCAAGATTTTGAGTTGCGTACCTCAGCGCTGATTGCTATGCATTCTAGAAAGAGCAGGGTTATGGCGCCAAGCCATCTTACGCTGAAGGACATTGCTCGGGAGGCTGGAGTGAGCGTGGCGACGCTCGACCGCGTATTGCACGGTCGCGCAGGCGTTCGCGAGGACACCGCGCGACGCGTTCGTGAAACGGTCGCCCGGTATGGGTTTCGCCCGTCCTCGGCGGCAGCGGATCTGGCGCGGAGGCGTTCGAGCCGGTTTGCATTCGTGATGCCGGAGGGAAGCAACGTCTTCATGCAGGCGATTGTTGGCGCGGTCGGGGAAATGACCGCGTGGCTCAACGCCAGGCGGGCGAGCGCCGAAACCATCAACGTCGACGTTTTCAACCCTGTCGCGCTCGCGGACGCCTTGGAGTCCCTGGTTGGGCGCTATGACGGCGTCGCGGTGGTGGCGCTCGACCATCAAAGCGTGCGGGCGGCGATCGACGATCTCGTCGCCGCAGGGATCCATGTCGTGACGCTCGTGTCCGACGTGCCCGGCTCGCGACGTCATCATTATGTCGGCATCGACAACGTCGCCGCCGGACGCACGGCCGGCTCGCTGATCGGCCGCTTCGCCTGCCGGCGCAGGGGAAAGGTCGGGGTCGTCGCGGGTTCCCAGTCGTTGCGCGACCACGCCGAGCGCGTATTCGGCTTCAACCAGGTGATCAGCCTGGAATATCCGCAGCTTGCGACCTTGACTCCGGTAGAGGGCGGCGATCAGGACGAGGCGAACGAGTCGCTTACAGCGAAGCTGATCGCGGATCATCCCGATCTGGTCGGCCTCTACAATGTCGGCGCCGGAACGCCAGGCGTCGTAAAGGCGCTCGCCGATGCGGGCCGTGAGACGGATGTCGTCTTCGTCGCCCATGATCTGACGCCAGTCACCCGGCGCGGCTTGCTGCGAGGCGCCTTGGACGCGGTTATTGTACAGGATCCCGGGCACGAGGCGCGATCGGCAATTCGCGTGCTGCTCTCGCTCGCCCGCCGCGAGCCTATTCTTGCTGAACAGGAGAAGATTCGCGTCGAAATCGTGATGCGGGACAATCTGCCATGACGGCGTCGCCGCATGGCGAGATCCGGCGAGGGCCGGTTGCGCTCGCGAGGGATGCGGGATTACTGTTATCATCCCGCATGATCGCCCGGTGAGAATGCGATCCAAGAGCTTTTAACCGGCCCTCGAGGGGACACTGAAGTCCTCGACGGGTTCTCTAGTGGAGGAAAATGATGAAAGTTGCATTCAAGTTGGCGATGGGGGCGGCGTTGCTGGCTTCCGCGAGCGTAATGTCCTTCGCAGCCGCTGCGAAGGATCTGACGGTCGGCGTCTCCTGGTCGAACTTCCAGGAAGAGCGCTGGAAAACGGACGAGGCGGCGATTAAGAAGGCGCTCGACGCCGGAGGGGCGAAGTATGTATCCGCCGACGCCCAGGGCTCCCCCGCCAAGCAACTCACCGACGTCGAGAGCCTGATCGCCAAGGGCGCCAACGTCCTCATCGTGCTGGCGATGGACAACGAGGCGATCCTGCCCGCGGTCAAGAAGGCCACCGACGAAGGAATTCCGGTCATCGCCTATGACCGCCTGATCGAGAGCCCGAACGTGCTCTATGTCACGTTCGACAACGTCGGGGTCGGCCGGATGATGGCGAAGGTGATCGAGGCCGCGAAGCCTGCCGGCAACTACGCCTTCATAAAGGGCGACAAGGGCGACCCGAACGCCGACTTCCTGTTTTCCGGCATCAAGGAAGTGCTTGGACCGGCAATGGCGGCCGGTAAGATCAAGGACGTCGGCCAATCTTACACCGACGGGTGGAAGCCCGACAATGCCCAGAAGAACATGGAGCAGATCCTCACCAAGAACAACAATAAGGTCGATGCGGTCGTGGCTGAGAACGACGGCATGGCGGGCGGTGTCGTCGCGGCGCTCGCTGCGCAGGGGATGGCGGGTTCCGTTCCCGTCTCCGGTCAGGATGGAGACCACGCAGCGATCAATCGCATTGCGCTCGGCACCCAGACCGTCTCGATCTGGAAGGATGCACGCGACCTCGGTAAGGTGGCGGGCGACGCTGCTGTCGCGCTTGGCCAGGGCAAGAAGAAGGCCGACATCGCGGGCGTGAAGCCGTTCTCGGGCGGCCCGAAGCACATGAAGGTCGACGGCATCCTATTGACCCCGCTCGCGGTCACCAAGGACAACCTCAACGTGATCGTCGACAAGGGCTGGATCACCAAGGCCGAAGTCTGCAACGGCGTGAAGCCCGGAATGACGAAGTTCTGCGACTGAGCCAAGCCCGCGCCCTCTCGGGTGAGATCAGGGGCCGCGCCGTTTGTCAGGCGGCGCGGCCTTTCTCGAAGTGATAGCCCCGCGCATCGCGCTCCGCGGCGTCGACAGAAAACCAACGAGAGGGAGAGCCCATGACCTCCGCAGCGCCCGGCGCCGCCAGCGCCGCCCCTAACGAACCGGCTATTCGCCGTCTGCTTCGAGCAACCGAGGTCGACACGCGCATGCTCGGCATGATCTTCGCGCTGTTGTTGATCTGGGTTGGATTCAACGTCTACACGCAGATCCAGACCGGCGAGGGCCTGTTCCTGACGCCACGTAATCTCTGGAATCTCAGCGTCCAGACATCATCGATCGCGATCATGGGCACCGGCATGGTGCTCGTCATCGTGATGCGCCACATCGATCTCTCGGTCGGCTCCATCATCGGCTTCGTCTCGACGATCATCGGCGTCGCCCAGGTTCGCGTCTTTCCGGTTTATCTCGGCTTCGACAACCCGATGATCTGGATCTCGCCGTCCTCGTGGCGCTCGTCATCGGCGCCGCGATTGGCGCGCTGCATGGATCGCTGGTCGCCTATGTTGGAATCCCGGCCTTCATCGTGACCCTTGGCGGGCAGTTGTTCTGGCGTGGCGCGGCATGGCTGGTGACGACCGGCCAGACGATCGCGCCGCTCGACGGGCGCTTCGCGCTGATGGGTGGCGGACCGCACGGCTCCGTCGGCGCGACCGCGAGCTGGGCGATCGCCGCACTTGCCTGCGTAGGCATTGTTTTCAGCCTCTACTCGGGACGACAGCGGCGGGCACGGTTCCGCTTCCCGCAGCGGCCAATGTGGGCGGAATATCTTATCGCTGTCGTCGGCTGTCTGATCGTCGTCGGCGCGACGATGATCGTCAATGCCTATCCTTGGCCGGAGCGGGTGGCTGCGACCTGGGCCGAAGCTCATCATATCCCCGTGCCGGAAGGCGGCCTCTTCATTTCGACGGGCTGGGCGATCCCCGTCCTGATTGCTCTTGTCATCGGGTTCGTGATGACATTCATCGCGCGGCGCACCCGGTTCGGCCGCTACGTCTACGCGACCGGCGGCAATCCAGAGGCGGCGGAGCTCGCTGGCATCAACACCAAGCGCATCACCGTCATGGTGTTCGCGCTGATGGGCACGCTTGCCGCGGTTGCGGCTTGCATCAATTCGGCGCGGCTCGACTTCGGCGACCAACGTGCTCGGTCAGCTCGACGAACTCTACACGATCGCCGCGGCGGTGATCGGCGGAACGTCGCTCGCCGGCGGCGTCGGCACTATCTATGGCGCGCTGATCGGCGCGCTCGTCATCCAATCGCTGCAGTCGGGCATGGTGCTGCTCGGCTTCGAATTCCGCATTCCAACAGATGGTGGTCGGCCTCGTGCTCGTCGGCGCGGTCGGCATCGATACCTTCTACCGCCGCAGAACGTCGAAGGGCTAAGACCATGGACGCTCAAGTCCGCACCCCGCTGGTCGAGATGAAGGACATCTCGATCGCCTTCGGCGGCGTCAAGGCCGTCGACCATGCCTATATTGATCTCTATTCCGGAGAAGTGGTCGGCCTGCTCGGCCACAATGGCGCGGGCAAGTCGTGCCTGATCAAGATCCTGAGCGGGGCCTATAAGCGGGACGCCGGGCAGATCTACATCAATGGAGAAGAGGCCCATATCAGCAATCCGCGCGACGCCAAGGGCTACGGCATCGAGACGGTCTATCAGGCATTGGCGCTCGCCGACAACGTCGATGCGGCGTCCAACCTCTACCTCGGCCGCGAGCTCCGCACCCGATGGGGGACGCTCGACGACGCCTCAATGGAGGCCGAGGCCCGCAAGGTGATGGGGCGGCTGAACCCCAACTTTCGTCGCTTCAAGGAACCGGTGATTGCGCTCTCCGGAGGCCAGCGCCAGTCGGTCGCTATCGCTCGCGCGATCCACTTCAATGCTAGGATTCTTATCCTCGACGAGCCGACCGCTGCGCTCGGGCCCGCCGAAACGGCGCAGGTCGGCGAGCTCGTCAAGCAGCTCAAAGCCGACGGAATCGGCATTTTCCTCATCAGCCACGACATCCACGACGTGTTCGACCTTGCCGACCGGGTGACGGTGATGAAGAACGGCCAGGTTGTCGGCTCAGGCCGGGTGACGGACATGACCAAAGACGAGTGCCTCGGTATGATCATCCTCGGCAAATGCCCACCGGGTGCAATACCGGGCCCGGGCGCCATGCAAAGCTGATCCAGCTCCGGCCGTACTGCTCGCGGTGTTGGTCGCGCGCGTTTAGTCGCCCCAGGTCGCAAACATGCCGATAGCGGCGATTGCCATGACCGCGGTCGCGAGCCACCCGAAAATCTTGAGAAGCGGTTGGAGCGCGAACGCACCCATAACGGTCTTTCGGGAGGCCATCAGCATGATCATGACCATGATCGGAACGGCCGCCACTCCATTGATGACGGCGCTCCAGAACAAGGCCTTGATCGGATCGAGCGGAGTGACGTTCAGGGCCGCGCCCACCAGGGTCGCCAGCCCAATCGCACCGTAGAACGCGGGCGCGCGGCCGGGGCGCTTCGCCAGGCCCACCCGCCATCCCAAGGCCTCGCCGACAGCGTAGGCCGCGCTGCCGGCGAGCACCGGGACAGCAAGCAGCCCGGTTCCGATGATACCGACCGCGAAGACGGTGAAAGCGAACGGCCCTGCGATCGGCCGCAGCGCCTCGGCAGCCTGAGACGAGGTTTGAATGTTGGTGACGCCATGCGCGTTCAGGGTGGCGGCGGTCGTCAACATAATGAACAGCGCGATGATGTTCGAGAATCCCATTCCGACCAGCGTATCGAGCTGCATGCGGGCCATTTGGACCGGCGCTTGGTCCGGCGCTCTGATCAACGGCTTGGCGGTTGGATCCTCCTTTTCGTTCTCGACTTCCTCACCGGCCTGCCAGAAGAAGAGATAGGGGCTTATGGTCGTGCCGAACACGGCGACTATCACGGTAAGGTAGCCGCCATCCCAGCTGATATGCGGCAGGACGAGGCTCTTCGCCACAGTCCTCCAGGGGACACCGACTACGAAGACCGTGCCGACGTAGGCGAACAGCGAGAGCGTGAGCCATCGCAACACCGACGCGTATCGTGCGTATGTCATGAATACTTCGGCGAGGACGGTCACGATCGCGAAGACGGCGATGTACGCGACGACCGGGCCGGCAACCAGCAGATGGAGCGCAGCCGCCATTGCGCCAAGATCGGCGCCGAGATTGATCGCGTTGGCGATGAAGAGCAGGCCGACCAGCGGATAGAGCAGCCAAACCGGATAGTGACGGCGCAGGTTTCCCGCCAGCCCTCGACCAGTGACCCGGCCCACTTGTGCGCTGATCAACTGAATTGCGCACATGAGCGGGTATGTCAGAAGCAGCGTCCACCCGACGCCGTAGCCGAATTGAGCGCCGGCCTGGGAGTAGGTGGCGATGCCGCTGGGGTCGTCGTCCGACGCCCCGGTGATCAGCCCCGGGCCCAACACGTCGCGCAAACGCGGCCGCGTCGCTGGCTTGGCGACTCCGGTCGCGGGCGCGTTCATCGTGAGAACCGTGCAGACATGGCGCCCATCAAGCGCCGCAAGCGGGCTTCGGTTCCAACAAAGGTCGAGAATCATTCGACAATCGCGACCGAAACGTGCCGGTGACGGTGGACGGCGGCGCCAGCCGGGCAGTCGTTTTCGAAAGCGTGCGCCGGAAGCGATCGTATTGCCGCAGGCCTTACAGATCCAACCGGAACCCGTAGACCGGTATGGATCCCTGGTCGAAGTCCAGGTCCGGAGCGCGCCGAAAGCCGCGGGCGGCGAAGATCGCCCGGGCGGCCTTCATGGCGTCGGTCGAGTGGATGACGAGGCGGCGCCGAGCCATCGCCCGCGCCGCCTGGATGCAGGTTTCGACGAGCGCCGCCGCGACGCCGCGACCGCGCGCGGCCGGGTCGACGGAGAGAAAGCGGAAGCCGCAGGCGTCCGTATCCGCGCTCCCCGTTCCGCCTGAGAAGTACTGGGCCATCTCGCCATAAAAGACGACCGCGCCGACGATCCTTTCCCATTCAAGCGCGACCAGCAGCCGCGTGTCGGGCTTTGCGGTCTGGTCGCCAATATGCGCCAGCAACCGGTAATAGTCGGGCTGCAACTCGGGCCTCGGAAAGCCCTCGACTCCCGAATGGACGGCGACCATCATGTGTCCTACCGCGTCGAACTCGTACGCACGAGCGTCGCGGATCACCAGCGGCGCGGCGCCGCCGGCGCGCGCCATCGCCCGCGCATCGAGCACGGCCCGGGCGAAGTTCTGCGGCTGCTCCTGGGGAAGGTTGTGCCCCGTGTCCGCAAATACGCGATGCTCGTGTGCGGCGAGGAATTTACGGGCGTGACGGCTCGTGCCGAAATTCACGCCGTCTTTTTCGCCGTCGATGGTGACGGCCGGAACACGAATCGGGGGCTGCGTGGCGAGACGGCGCTCGGTGTCCGCATAAGCCTGATCGCCGGCCACGAGCCCAAAGCGATGGCGATACGAATGAATGACGACATCGACGAAGTCGGGCGCATAGAAGGCCTCCGCCGTGCGCTCGAAGGTCGCCTCGTCGAAGGCCCAGGTCGGCGACCACATTCGCCAAAGATGCCGCGCGATTTCGCGCCTGTCGCTCGCGAGGCCGATCCGTCCGCGCTCGCTGTGAAAGTAATACTGGTACCAGAGCGCGGCCTCCTCGGGGGGCGCCGCCGGCCGCATCGCCCGGGCGATGTTCTGGATATTGTAGGAATTGCCCGAAACCAGCGCCACGACGCGGTCGGGCCACAGAGCCGAGACGACACAGGCCGCCCGTCCGCCCCAGTCGTAGCCGCCGAGGACGGCGCGTTCGATCCCGAGCGCGTCCATCAGCGCCAGACAATCGGCGCCGAGCGCCGCCTGTTCGCCCGAGCGCGGCGTGTCGGACGACAGGAACCGGGTCGGCCCGAAACCGCGCAGCCACGGAACGATCACGCGGGCTCCGGCCTCGGCGAGAAGCGGGGCGACTTCGGCGTAGGCGTGGACGTCGTAAGGGAAGCCGTGTCCCAGGATGCATGGCCAGCCGCGGGCGGGACCGTATGCTTCGTAGGCGATCCGGAGGACGCCGGCGTCGATGGTCTCGATGGTCATCGCGATCTTCTAGCACGGGACGCGAAGCGCGATCTCGCCCGGCCGGACCGCCAGGGAGGGGTTCGTCGGAGGCCGCCCTCACCGGATCGGCAGCCAGTCGTCCCCGACCTTTTCGTAAGAGCGTTTCACCGCCGCCCAGGCGATCCGGAAGGCCGCCTCTTCCTGCCGCGGATCCTCCGCGTGCGCGGCGTAGGCCGCGTTGAACGCCTCGCGGAAAATGTCCTGCGCGTGATCCGGCAGATGATTTCGGACAGAAGGCGGGAGATCGCCGTTCGCGCGGTAGGGCGTGAGACGCTCCCCTTCAGGCGATGATATCGGGCGTCAGTTGATCTTCGAGCAGGACAAGCTTGTCGCGCAGCATCAGCTTTCGCTTCTTGAGGCGCTGCAATTGCAGCCGATCGGCGGCCCCGCCGGCCTCGCTGAGCGCCTCGATCGCCGCGTCGAGATCGCGGTGCTCCTCGCGCAACCGTTCGATCTGGGCGACCACGGCGGCGCGTTCCTCCTGGGTCAACTCCCTTTCCATCGTTTTCACCACGCGACCAATCCGACGACGCTCTGCGCGCCTCGCGTCCGACCGACTATGGGCGCGACGGCCGGCCGAGGCAAGGCTCTTGGCGGGCCGCGACGGCGCTCCGGCGCGCCAAGGGCAGGTTCGGCCTGCGCCCGGAACGGCCGGCCGTCCGGCGGCCAAATCTCCCGTCGGACGACGCTCTTTCGGGACCCTGAATTCGCAGTCAATGCGCCATTTTGCCGCTTGCGCGCGCCGTCCGATGTGTCACACTTTCGTCGTTTAGGATGATACGGAGCAGTTCCATGTCGATCAACTCGCATCTCAATGAGCTGGTGCGCCGTCATCAGGCGATTGAAGAAGCGATTATGGCCGAAGAAAGTCATCCATCGGCTGACGACGTCAAGGTCCACGAACTGAAAGTGAAGAAACTCCATCTCAAGGACCAAATCGAACGGCTGAGGCACGAGGCCGAGGCGACCGCCGCACACTGAGGCGACGGCGGGCACGAGGGCAGATCAAGGGGAGAGGGGCGATCACGGGTCGGGCGCACGGACGGCGTCACGCCACTCCGCGGCGACCTGCGGGTCGGTTTCCTTCTCCGCCCGTGCGGCGGCGAGTTCGGCGAAATTGTCTTCCGCAAGCGTGCGCGCCAGAGCCCAGACGGCGGCGCCGCGAAATCAGCGGTTGGTCGGCGGCGAGCAGGCTGAGCGCGGCGTCGACGAGCGCCGGGTCGCGGGCGTTGCCGATTGCGACGAGGACGTTGCGCAGGAAGCGGGCGCGTCCGATCCGCTTGATCGGCGAGCCGGAGAAGCGGGCCCGGAACGCAGGCTCGTCAAGCCCCGCCAGTTCTCCGAGCGCGGGGGCGTTCAAATCTTCGCGGGCCGCGAGCTTCGCCTCCCGGCCGATGCTGGCGAATTTGTTCCAAGGGCAGACGGCGAGGCAATCGTCGCAGCCGAAGATCCGATTGCCGATCGCCGGCCGCAGAGCCCGCGGGATCGGGCCTTGGCGCTCGATCGTGAGATAGGAGATGCAACGCCGCGCGTCGAGCCGGTAGGGCGCCGGAAAGGCGCCCGTCGGGCAGACGTCGAGACAAGCGCGGCAGGTCCCGCAACGATCGGTTTCCGGCGCGTCCGGCGCAAGCTCGAGGTCGGTCAGGATCGCGCCGAGGAACAGCCACGAGCCGAACTCGCGCGACACCAGGTTTGTGTGCTTGCCTTGCCAGCCGATCGCGGCGCGGGCCGCGAGCGGCTTCTCCATCAGCGGCGCGGTGTCGACAAACACCTTCACATCGGCTTTTGCAGGCCGCGCGGCCGCGACCAGCCAGGCCGCGAGTTCCTTCAGCTTGCCCTTGATCACGTCGTGGTAGTCGCGATGGCGGGCGTAGACCGAGATTGCGCCGCAAGTCCTGCGCTCGATCGCGGCGAGCGGATTCTCCGTCGGGCCGTAGTTGAGCCCGAGCATCACCAGGCTCCTGGCGTCTTGCATCAACGCCCGCGGATCGGCGCGCCGCTGAAAGGTGTCCGCCATCCACCCCATGTCGCCCTCAGCCCCGTCGGCGAGCCAGGCGGCGAGGCGCTCGCCCATCTCCGGCGACGGATCGGCCGACGTCACCCCGCAGGCCTCGAAGCCGAGCGCGCGCGCCTTGGCCTTGAGCGCCGCGACGATCGCCGGCCGGCCTCGCGCGCCGGTCATCGGCGCGTCCGATCGGCGGGGCGCACGCCAAGTCCCGGGCGACCGCACGGCGAGCGGCCGTTACGGCGACAATGTCCAGCGCGGCTTCCTGATCTTTTCGAGGACAAGCACAATCTCGTAGCAGCCCACCGGATGGCGGTCGAGGGGGAGCTCATCGTCTTCGTCGAAGTCATTCTCCTCGAGACGCCGCAGCCGGTCGCTGTCGCGGGAATATCGGCGGGAAGGCTGGCCAGCGTGTACAATCGCCTGTGGTTTCGGCTAGGCTTCGAGGGGGGACGAGGTCGAGGAGGTTAGGGACGTTGAGCGGGTCTTGCAATTGGCCTCTCGGGACGTGCGGTCACGGGTCGTTTGCAAGGACCGCTCGCTGCTGGCGAAGATCGCGCGGCAAAGCCGGAGGGTGTCGTGTGGGGACCAAAGGACAGAGCGATTTTTCCGCCGCTCGCCGCCCCCTTTCAGCGTTGCTTGAGCGGGTCGCTTTCAGGGCCGGTTCGGCCAACGCCTTGCGCGCCGGGGCAAGATAAAATCTAACGCGTTCACATAAAGCACGGTCGAAGAGTCATTTTGTTGTCGGCCGCTTCTCTACGTCTCGCACTCGGGGAATACAGCTTTCAATTGCGCGGGTGCTGAAGGGTTCATTCACGTTGAGTTTCGCCAGGGGCCCCCGCGGCAAACTTTTGCGGGACGCCGCCGCCGGGCGTTTCACTCTCGGGCGCGCGTTGCGTCGCCGGCTCCGCGTCGTGACACACGACGAACGACTCTTCGGAATTCAGGGACAGCTCATACAGGAGATTTGGCGCCGACATGGACTCCGCTCTCAAAAAAAGGTTTCGCGAGCTCCCACCGCTACGGAAGGCCGCGGAAATTCAAGCGACGTGCAAGATTTGTGGACGCTCGTCTAAATTATTTGACGTCGTAGACTTTAATAAGCACTGCTCGTCGACACCATATTATTTTGGTTACTCAGGAATACAGGTGCCTTATTTTCGTTGTACATTTTGCGAATGCCTATTTACTCCGCTCATCGACGACTGGAAGCAAGATGATATTGCAGCATATATTTATAATGACGACTATATCCTGGTAGATCCGGAATACATTGATAAGCGAGCCCAGGACCAAGCGAAACACGTCTCAAAACTACTTGATGGCCATAAAGGGTTGCGAATTCTTGATTACGGTTCCGGATCGGGAAAATTCGCGCACTATATGCGAGAGTTCGGATATGAGTTGGTCGCCAGCTACGACCCATTTGCCAACCCCAATAGGCCGCAAGGTCCGTTCGATTTGGTCACGGCCTTCGAAGTCGTCGAACACTCGCCGCAACCTCTGGATACGTTCCGTGAGATGAAGGACTTCTTGACGGCGGATGGGGCTATTGTCATCAGCCAGACCATTCAGCCAAAAAATATTGACGAAATTCGATGCGCTTGGTGGTACGCTGCGCCTAGAAATGGCCACGTCACAACTTATAGTGAAATGACTTTCGCAGTCATCGCAGAGAAGCTGTCTCTCGAATTCCATAAGGGGGTCAGCGCATTTGCTTTCACAACCGACCCCCTCTCTCCGGCGCTCGAGCGAATGGCGGCCACGATTGGCCCGAAATTCTCAGCGCGCACTCTCGGCGCCCCTGACGCGATCCAGGCGGCGTCGAGACAATGGGAAGGGATCGAAAAGCTCCACGACAAGACCCGCTTTCGGTGGAGCGCGTCGGACCGGATCGAATGGACCGATTGCCCGATCAAGAGGGGAGTCTAACCGCTTCGTCGTGCCTTTTGTCATGCAGGTGCAGCAAGGGTTTTCGAACGGCTGCGTTTTCGCGATCGATGGGGCTGAAGTTGCGACGTCCGTGACCAACAGGACGCTGGTCGCGGACGTGGAATCCGCGGAGAACCGGACGATCACCCTGACGCTGAAATGCCCTGCTCCGGTACGCCCGTGCGACATCGGAGGCGCAGCCGACGCCCGTCGTCTCGGGCTGGCGATTCCGCTTCTCGGAGACGAGCCCTAGAGCCGGACGTGGGCCCAATTCCGACGACAACGATGGACATAGGTCCGGGGGAACGCCTGCGTTTCGCGCCCAGTGAAGGCGACGCTGTTCAGGGGCCGCTCCAATAGGGTTCGACTCAAACAAATTCCCCTATCAATGGGGTATCCGCAGGGGCAGCTTGTCCGGCGGCGGAGCGGGAGACTTGAGCATCAGGGACATCTCTCTGAGCACCTGCAGATACCAGTCGGAAGGAAGCTTGCAGCCGTCCGCGTCGAGACTGAGCATCGGCGGCTCGCGCGGGTCGTCCGCGGGCGTGGCGAGCTTGTACATGGCCGTGCCTTCGTCGACTTCGTCGAACATCGCGACATACAGCATGTTTGCCCCGTCCTTCTTTTCGCGGGCGGCCTGCGACCAGATGAACTGCCCGCAGTCGCGCGGCACGCTGTTGAAGGGCTTGGGATCGGGTCTTCCCTCGGAAATGAATATGTTGTGCTGGGACGTTCCGGGATAAACGACCGGCATGAACTCGATGGAGTCACGCTTTGTCTCAGCCAGGTCAGGCTGGATTCGCTCTACCGAGAACTTGTCGAAGCTGTGTTTGTCTTTATAGCGCCCAACGGTCCATGGGCTGACAATGTCAAAGCTCCGGTACACCTGCGCCCATTCGGGGCCGGATTGGACGTCATAATTCAGGGTGCGCCAGCCCGAGCCGCCGGTGAGGATCAGTGTGAGTCCACCGTAGGGAGCGCTCGCTTCGCGCAACTGCCGCACGACCTCGAGCGTCTCCTCAGCCGTGCCCTGTCGGCCCGCGAGGCCGGGCCCCGCGATCGCCAGGACCGGACGGCCATGGTGAAACTGATAGCTTGGGTGCTTTGTCACGCCTTCGGCCAGCAGTTTCTTCCAATCCTCGACCAGGACATGCCGCCACTCTTTCGCGGACGCCCCAGCGATATCGTACATGACGTAAAATCCGCGTCCGGTCGCGTCGGCGGCGGCGAGCGCATTGTGAAGGACTGTGTCCCATCCTTGCCGCATGACCGCCGGCCGCTCGGGCGCAATCCCGATGACAAATCTCTGCAATGCCGCGACATCGACTTCGTAGTCGGCCATCCATTGAAATTGCCGAAGAACGGTCTTCGGATTTTGGTCCGAATAGAGGACGAAGGGGCGGCCATCCCTCGTCGTGAACGGGGTCGGACAGCGTTCTTCGGGCGTGAGTTCACTGGTGTCCGGAGCAAGGTCGAAGTGAATTTGCTCCGGGGTGACATTGTCGTCGCCTGATCCCGGTCTGTTCGTGAACCAATGTCCCCACCTGTGGTTTGAGCCGGCGTCCTTGGGGCACATGAACCAGCCCTGAAAGCCGACGACCAAACGATTGGCGAGCGTATCGTGTTTCGAATGCGCCGGGGGCGTCTGGTCGGATTCCGCACCGGCTGCAAAAGGCGCTGGACTCAGCGCAACCATGACGGCGAATAAGCCAGCGCTGGATCGAAAGTTCATTGAAGCTCCTTGTCGAATGGACGCAGAGCAAAGCGGAACAGGGAGAATACGCAGATATGATGGCGGATGCTTCGACACACGCCTTGTCGCGAGTAGCAGGTGCGGGCGAACGAGGCGTTCTTCGCTGCCGCGTGACGCCGCTGCTCGCCGTCGTGAGCGGGAACCTCGCGACTCGTGTCGGTCGGTGAAAAAGCGAAACCGGGCGGCATTCCCTTCCATGGTCGCCCGGCGTTGGTCGTGGCTCAGTAGCCCATGCATTTCCACGCGACGACGTCGTTTGCCGCCACGGTGGCGGAGAACGTGGCGGAGGTCGTCGTAGTCGCCGTCTGGTTGATCAGGTCGGTCGGCGTCGTCATGTCGTGCGCATCGCAGACGTAACCATTCGGCTGGGTCGCCGCGAAGGTCAGAGTGACGGAGCCGCACGAGCACGCCGCCGACGCCTTGAAGCTGCCTGCGGCCTGACCGCCAAGCAGGGCCTTGACGGAACACGTTCCGGATGCGGTCGGCGCCGCGGTCAAGCCGCCTGCTCCGATCGCGCCGGTGATCTGGGTGATCGTGTTCGTCCCCTCCGTGCCCAGGATGACGTTGCCGCCCGTGGCGATCTGGATGGCGTCCTTCACGGTGCTCGCGTCGCGAATGGCAAAAGGATTCCCAGGCTCGTTCCCCGCCTGCCCGACGCGCCAGCCGGCCGTTCCGCTGACGTCATAGAACGTCCACGCAGCGAAGCCTGAGCCTGTCTGCACAACGGGGCTTGTGTTCGAAGTCGCCGACAAAGAGCCAATCGTTATGGCCCCCGTCAGGTTCATCGGATAGGCGCTGTTGAGCGGGCGGAAGAGGGTGGCCGCGCCGCCGCCGCCCGGCTGGAATTCGAGGGCGTCGGCGTTTGCGCCAAGGTCGCGGATGGCGAAGGGGCTGCCCGAGACCGCGCCCATCTGGCCAACCTGCCAGCCGGACGTACCGCCGACCTGATAGGTGTTCGTGGCGCTGTAGCCCGCGCCCGTTTCCGTCGTTGCTCCCATGTTCGCGGTCGCGGAGAGCATGCCAATCGTCATTGGCCCGGTGAGGTTCAGCGCATAAGCGGAATCGAGGTTGCGAAAGAGCGTGATGTCGCCGCCGGCCGCGCCTTCGAGAATATCGGTGCTGGTGCTCGCGTCGCGGATGCCGAACAGCCCGGTCGAGAGTTGCCCGACCCGCCAGCCGGACGTTCCCGAAACCTGATAGAAGTCCCAGGCGTTTGCACCGATCGGCGCGTAGACCGAAAAGACAGCGTTGCCGCTGAGGCTGGTCAGCGAGGCGTTCGGCGACGTGATCGCGAAGGCGCCCTGGACGTTGGCGTTGATGGGGCCGGCGGTGTTGCCGTAGGGCTGGACGCCGTTGGTCATGACGTTCGTCGTGGCGGCCGCCGCCTCGACGCCCCAGCCGTGGCCGGCGTTGCCGGCCTGCCAAGCGGCGCAGGTGGTCGCGAGGCTGGAGTTGCCGTTGTTGTTGATCGCGGTCGCGGGCGAAAAGAGGACGTGGGTCGTCGTATCCTGAACGTACACGCCCGAGCCGCAGTTGTTGTAGACCTTGTTTCCCCGCATCTCGACGTCGCCGTTGATCCAGCTTTGAATCACGACGCCGTGCCCCGTCAGGGTCGAGGCTTCCCACCCCGCAACGTCGATCGTGCCGCCGCTGGCGATCGTGTCGTTGACGATCAGGCCGGCGTTCTGGTTGGTGTCGGAGGCGCAGGTCGAGCCGAGATTGAACTCGCGGTTGCCTGTCGAGACGATCGAATTGTCGATGCGGATGCCTGCCAGATTGTTGTGAATGTTCGTCGAATCGCAACGCAGGCCGCCGATTCCGCCCGCCATGTGGAAGCCGTTGGCGAAGCCCTTCGCCGCCGAATTGACAACGACGCCGCCGATATCGCCGCCGAACAGGAGAAGTTGCGCCGCGCCGCTCTGCGCCGAGTTGACGCGCAGGCCGTCGCCGCAGTTCTGCTTCGAGAAGGCGCGAGGGCCGTACATATTGACGCCGCCGACTCCGTCGAACCAGAAGCCGCCGCAGAGGTTCCCGGCGTTCGAGGCGATCGAATTCACGTCGTCGGCGAAGACGTTCGACACGACGCTGTCGAACAGGCCGTGCAGATGCAAAGCGTAGCCGCCCGTCATCACCGTGTTGGAAACGATGCTGAAGTCGGCGAGCGTAACGTGGGTGTCGCCGACGCCCGTCCCCGTGCCGAAGGTGAGAAGGTCGGAAGTCGTGCTCGCGCCTTTGTACGTGAAGATCGTCGCGCCCGATGCGGCGCCGGTTATGGTCAGCGCGTTGACCGGGGCGATGGTCAGGGGCGTCGAGAACAGACAGGTCCCCGCCGGCGCCACCAGGCGGACGTTGGCGGCCGCCTTGTTCAGCCAGTTCTGGATCGCCGCCGTGTCGTCGGTCGCGCCATCGCATTTCGCGCCGAAGTCGGTCTTGAGATTGAAGGTGACGCCAAAATCGGTGGCCCGGTTGGAAAGGCTCGTGCCGACGGGCGCGCCCATGCCGGTGACATTGCCGGCGGCGCATCCGGAGCCCGCATCCTGGATGCCGTTCGCGCCCCAGACGAGACAGTCTCCAGGCTTTACGGTTCCGCCAAGCAGAGGCAAACCGCCGCTGGAATTCACCGGATTGCCGAGCGCCGTCGATAGACCGGAGCCGAGCGAAACGACGGCGGGAAGTCGGCGACGCCGGGCCGACGAAAAGTTGCGCGTGCGCCGGCGGCGCCAGGCCTGCGAGGGCGACGAAGAGGAGATAGCGTTTCACAATAGTCCTCCGTTCCCGGGCTCTCGATATCGAGAGCGCGGGCAGCTGGTTGCGATTGAGGGTTGAGGGAGAGGCCCTTGTTCAGATGGACGTCATTCGGCGGCGAGCTAGGCCACGGCGCGCCGCTGAAGTTCTCTCTTCACGGAGAGCGAGAGCCGCCCTGGAGAGCGAGCCAATTCCCTCTGAGCTTTTTCTCAAGACCGGCGCAGCGGCTCGTGAAGTTGTTCATTGTTTGTTCTAGCCCTGACGTCGGCCGGCGACCCGGGGGGCGAGTTCCATGTTTCATTGGCGCGCGGTGACCAGGGCTCATTCCCCCGACCGGCGCCATCCCGCGACGGGTCAGAAACCGAAGCACTTCCAGACGATGACGTCGTTCGCCGCCATGGCGCCGCTGAAGGTGACGGAGGTTGGCGATACGCCCGACTGATTTATAGCGCCGGTCAGCGTCGTCGTATCGTGTGCGTCGCAGGAATAGCCGTGCGTTTGCGTCGCGGCGAAAGTCAGGATGACCGTGCCCGTGCAGGCCGACGAACTGTTTTTGAAACTGCCGGCTATCTGGCCGCCGGTCAGCGTCCCGACTGTGCATGATCCCGAGGCGGTCGGCGCAGACGATGCCGCCGACACGCCAAAGGCGCCCGTGACGCCAGTTGTCGTCGATGGTCCTTCGGACCCCAAGGTCGTGGCGCCGCCGGTCGCAATCTGGATCGCGTCGAGGCCGTTGCTGGCGTCCCTTATGACAAATGGGTTGCCGCTCTCGTTGCCGACTTGCCCAACGCGGAAGCCGGAGGAGCCGTTCACCTGGAAGAAGTTCCAGGCGTTGTAGCCGGCGCCAGCCTGAGCGGTCGTGCCGGTGTTCGCGGTCGACGAGGTCGAGCCAAAGGTGACGGCGCCGGTCAGGGTCACGGCCTGCGCGCTGATAAGGGGGCGGAAGAGCGTCACGGCGCCGCTCGAACCAGGCTGCGCCTCGAGCAAGTCGGTCCCGGTGCTGGCGTCGCGGATGCCGAAGGGCGAGCCCGAGACATCGCCGACCTGACCGACGCGAAAGCCCGAGGCGCCCGAAACCTGATAGAAACTCCAGGCGTCGGCGCCGACCGGCGCAAAGATCGAGAACGCGGCGCTGCCGGCAAGGCTGGTCAGCGAGGCGTTCGGGGTCGCGAGGGCAAAAGTCCCTACCGCGTTGCCGTTGATCGCTCCGGCGGTATTGCCGAAGGGCTGCACGGCGTTGGTCAGCAGGTTGGTCGTCACGCTCGCCGCCTCGATGCCCCAGCCGTGGCCGGCGTTCGCGGTCTTCCATGCAGTGCAGAGTGAATTGAGATTCGCGCTGCCGTTGCCGTTGATCGCTGAAGCCGGGGAAAACAGGACATGGGTCGTCGCGTCCTGCACATAGACGCCCGAGCCGCAATTGTTATAGATCTTGTTGCCACGCATCTCGACATCGCCGCTGGGCCAGCTTTGGATCACGACGCCGTGGCCGGTCAGTGTGGAGGCTTCCCAGCCCGCGAGATCGACTGTGCCGCCGGAGGCGAGCGCATCGTTGACGATCACGCCCGCGTTCTGATTGGTGTCGAAGGCGCAGGTCGAGCCCTGGTTGAACTCCCGATTGGACGTCGCCACGACGGCGTCGTCGATCAGGACCCCCACCAGGTTGTTGTGGACGTTGCTCGAGTCGCATCGCAGGCCGCCGATGCCGCCCGCCATATGGTAGCCGTTGACGAAGCCCTGCGCGGCTCCGCTGACGACATGGCCGCCGATGTCGCCGCCGAACAACAGGAGTTGAGCCGCGCCGCCCTGCGCTGCATTGACCAGCAGGCCGTCTCCGCAGTTCTGCGTCGAGTAAGCGCGCGGGCCATACATCTGGACGCCGCCGACGCCGTCGAACCAGAAGGCGCCGCACAGGTTGCCGGAGTTCGCAGCCGCCGAATTGACGTCATCGGCGAAGACGTTCGACACCACGCTGTCGAACATGCCGTGCAAGTGCAGCGCGAAGCCGCCGGTCATCACCGTGCTCGACATGATGCTGAAATCCGACAGGGTCAGGTGGTTGTGACCGCCGCCGGCCGACTGGCCAAACGTCACGAGGTCGGTCGTCAGGTGGAGCGAATCGCTCGATCCCTGCGACGCATAGACCGCGCCGGCCGCAAGCGTCAGCGTCGCGCCCGAGATCGAGGCGACGGAGCCCACATATCGCGATGACGTGGTGTCCCACACGGAAATTGGATAACCAGCCGCCAGCGCCGCCGACACATGGGTCGGCAGCGTCGAGGACGACAAGGTCAGGGTCGTCGCCGCGGCGCTCCAGCTCGCGGCGGCCGTCACCACCCCGTTGTAGTCGGTCCCGTTATAAGTGAAGACCGTCGCGCCTGCTCCGGCGCCGGCCACGCGCAAGCCATTGACCGCGGCGATTTTCACCGGCGACGAGAACAGGCAGTTTCCGGCCGGGGCGACAAGATGAACGTTCGCTGCCGCCTTGTTGAGCCAGTTCTGGATCGCCATCGTATCGTCGGTCGAGCCATTGCAGGCCGCGCCGAAATCGTTCTTGAGGTTGAAGGTCACGCCGGAGTCGGTCGCGCGGTTGGCGAGGCTGGTCGCGACCGGGGCGCCGGCGCCGCTGATATTGGCGGCCCCCATTGCCGGCGCCGTGAGGCACGGGGAGCCCGCGTCCTGGATGCCGTTCGCGCCCCACGAGAGGCAATTGCCCTGCGCTGCGGATCCGCCGAGCAGCGTAACGCCGCCATTTGAATTCGCAGGGTTGGCAAGCGCCGCCGGAAGACCTGCCCCGAGGGCCATGCTCGAGCCAGGCGTCGTCGGCGTCATAGGCGCGTTGAAGAGTTGCGCGCGGGCCGGCGCAACCAAACTTGCTAGGGCCAAACAGAGGAGAATGCGCTTCACGAAAAAGCCTCCGGATCCCGCGTCCCGACAAGCGAGAGCGCGCGGCAAAGCGAGTTGCAAATGGATGAGATCGAGCAGGAAGCGCGCCGGTTATCGGGGGACGTTGCGCGGTCCGCCAAGACCGACGCGCACGCCGGCCCCGCAGTCAGGCGCGAGAAGCCGCCTTGAGGCAAACCAACCCACTCTAGTCTGTTTTGCCATATGCGGCGTGATTGGTCAAGAAATTGTTCGCTCTTTGTTCCAAAAAGCTCGACGCCGCTTCAAAGTCTGGGCCGGGCCTCTCGGAATCCGTCAACCCGGGGAACAACTTCATCTTTGGTTAAAATTTTAAGTATTGATTGTCGGGAAATATGTCTTGTAGTATTCCTCAAATGTTCGCAGGAAAATCGTGCTGGTTTCATCGTCCATATCGGACTTGTATCTCTCTCTGACACCTTTGTTGAACTGTATTATGCTCTTCTCCCGGTCGCTAAAAGTCTCTAGCGCCTTGTCTATTGAAACATCAACCTCCAATTTCTTTGCAATTGCTCTAATTGCATCGCGCGTATCAAATGACACCCAGTCGTATGGGAGTAACAACGGATCGCAGTGGTCGACCCAGCTCTGCATTCTTTTGACGGAGTCCTTCAGAGCCTCTATCGAATTGCGTGGCGCAAGAAATTCCGCGTAGGCGTTCTGTCCCGCCGCTCTCGATCTCGCGCCATGATCGATCAGCGACAGAGCCACCTCGCGCAGGTCACGGTAGGAAACGAACACTTTTGATCGGCCCTGCTTCACGAGGTCGATCGCCTCTTTCGTCGCCGCCCCGTGGGTCTTGATGACGGCGGTGCGGGCGCCGATTTCTTCCTGCACCAGGGCAAGGTTGGGGCCGGACACGGGATCAATCGCGTCCTCGGGGGCGTCCGAGCCCTTCGAACGCCAAGTCAAGGTCGCGACATCCTTGCCGCCGAGGATTGCGATCCGTTTCACCAGCTGCCAGGAAAAGCTGCTCGCACTCTTCGCAACGCCAAAACAGATGATAATGTCACCCAAAGGTTAAGTCCTCCATAACCTTGCACCAACAAGCAACGCCAATTGCCTAACCGTCAATCCTACCCTCTTGCGACTTTAACGCTCCGCGCCTCCGCCCCACAACTGTGACTCTGGCGCGCACCTATCCGCCCCGCAAGCCCCTTTCCGAACCCGGGCGATGGCCAAGAGTTTCGCCAGGCGCCAACGTCGACGGCGGCCGCCAGGGGCCAGCGGATCGTCGATCAAATCGCCATTTGCCGGCTTCTTCCTGTTTCACTGCAGTGATACCATCATATATATGTTAATATTACTCCGCGAGCCGGTCGCTAAGGCGGGGGTCCAACTCCTTGATTTCGCTGAGCTCGGTCGATAAACGGCGGTAAGGCGCGGCTCGCGCCCGCCAGCCCGGCCCGTTGAACCGGCGGCCGTCGCGGTCTCGGGAAAGGCAAAATCGTCTTCCATTGTAATCGGCCGACCGGCGGGGCATGGCCTCGCCCGCGCCTCGAGCCGACGCGAAGGAGAGAGCGAATGCCTGATCTGGCGGACATCGGCGTGATGGGTCTGGCGGTCATGGGCGCCAATCTGGCGCGAAACGCGGCCCGCAAGGGCTTCGGCGTCGCGCTCTTCAACAGGCACTCCGAACGGACGGACGAGCTTGTCGCCGAGCATGGCGGGGAGGGGCGGTTCCTCCCTGCCCGTGAGCTGCCCGGCTTTGTCGTCAGTCTCAAGCGGCCGCGCGCGATCATCGTCATGGTGCAGGCCGGGCGGCCGGTCGACGAGGTGATCGAGGAGCTCGTCCCTCATCTCGAGCCGGACGATATCGTGATCGACGGCGGCAATTCCCTGTTCACCGACACGGCGCGCCGTTACGACGCCTGCGCGGCGAAGCGGATCCGCTATGTCGGCATGGGCGTCTCCGGCGGCGAGGTCGGGGCGCTCGAAGGACCGAGCATGATGCCCGGCGGGGATCGGGAGGCCTACCAGCGGATTGCGCCGATCCTGAACACGATGGCGGCGCAGGTCGACGGGACCCCGTGCTGCGCGTACATCGGCCCCAAGGGCGCGGGCCACTACGTCAAGATGGTGCACAACGGCATCGAATACGCCGACATGCAGCTCATCGCCGAGGCCTACGATCTGATGAAGAGCCTGTACGGCCTCGATGCGCCGTCGATCGCCGAGATCTTCGCCGACTGGAAGCAGGGCGACCTCGACAGCTACCTGATCGAGATCACCGCGGCCGTGCTGAGGAAGACCGATGCGACCGGCAAGCCGCTCATCGACGCGATCCTCGACGAAGCCGAGCAGAAGGGCACCGGCCGCTGGACCGCGCAATCGGCCCTGGACCTGGGCGTTCCGCTGACCGCCATCACCGAAGCCGTGTACGCCCGCGCCCTGTCCGCCCAGCGCGACCGCCGGCTGGAGATGGCGCGCAAGACCTCGCGGGCGTCCTCGGCGCCGCGCAAGCCCGAGCGGTCTGAGATCGACGCCGTGCGCGACGCCCTCTACGCTTCGAAAATCGTCGCCTACGCCCAGGGTTTCGAACAGATGGCCGTCGCCTCCGGCGAATTCCATTGGGACCTCAGGCTCGGCGATATGGCGACCATCTGGCGCGGCGGATGCATTATTCGCGCCCGCTTCCTCGACCGGATCAAGGACGCCTACGACCGGGGTCCGAAACTCGCCAACCTGCTGATGGACGACTACTTCCTCGGCGCGGCGATGAAAGCGGAAG
Organism: uncultured Alphaproteobacteria bacterium; assembly: GCA_963816065.1. GTDB lineage: Bacteria > Pseudomonadota > Alphaproteobacteria > Rhizobiales > Beijerinckiaceae > Roseiarcus. The sequence goes on from CAWFJG010000029.1 coordinate 385,971, forward strand.
GCGCCTGGCGGCAGGTGATCGGGCTCGCCGTCGCGGCGGGGATCCCGACGCCCGCCTTCTCCTCGGCGCTCGCCTATTACGACGGCTTGCGGCGCGCGCGAGGACCCGCCAACCTGCTACAGGGCCTGCGCGACTATTTCGGCGCCCACACCTACCGTCGAACTCGACAAGCCCGGGCGGTTCCATACGCGCTGGAGCGAGGACGGCGCGGAGGAGAGCGCGGAGCACTGACGACGGCCGCGTCGAACCCGCCGGTCCGGCGGGTCTTTCCAGGGCTCTGACTTAAAATCGGTGAAATCTCAGATTCAGCTCGGCTTCATTTCTGATTCGGAGCCAAGCCATGTTTTCATTCGACTTTTCGCGCCTCGTTCCGGCGGGCCTCTCCGTTGACGGCGTCGAGGATGGCGGGGCCGGCGTGATCATCCGCGCTCATCGAGAATTGGCTCGGGGCAGATGTCCGGATTGCGGAACATGGAGTGCGCGGGTTCATAGTCGATACATGCGCAAAGTGGACGACTTGCCGATCGGTGGTCGACGCGTTCGCCTCATCGTCCACGCCCATCGGTACTTTTGCGATGCGTCATCCTGTCCCCGATGCACGTTCGCGGAGCGCTTGGATGGGGCCGTTGCGCCGAAGGCGCGCAGAACCGGACGGCTTGACGAGATCGTATTCTGCCTGGCCATTGCGCTCGGCGGCCGACCCGCCGCCGCTCTGGCCAAGCGCATCGAGATCAAGGTCAGCAACGATACATTGCTGCGCGCAGTCCGGCGCCGCGGTCAGACCCAGCCGTCGCCCCCATCCGTGATCGGCATCGACGATTGGGCTTGGCGACGCAATTTTCGCTACGGCACGCTGATTTGCGATCTCGAGCGCCACAAGACGATCGCGCTGTTGCCGGACCGAGAACCCGCGACAGCGGAAGCGTGGTTGAGACACTGGCCCGATATCGCGGTCATCGCGCGCGATCGCGGCGGCGCCTACGCGCTGGCGGCGCAAAGGGCGCTGCCCAACGCCCTCCAAGTCGCCGATCGCTGGCATCTCATGGAGAATGCAAGCGCGGCTTTCCTGGACGCCGTCCGCAAGTCGATGCGTCCAATCCGGGCGGCCCTCGGCGCGGCGACCGTCGACCCCGCGTTGCTGACCGCCTCCGAGCGTCTCCAGTACGAAGGCTATCTGCGCCGCGAGGAGACCAACGCTTCGATCCTGGCGATGGCGGCGGACGGCGCGTCGATCAAGGAAATCCGGCGCAAGACCGGATACAGTCGCAAGCTCATTCGCGCAGTCCTGCGCGGTCAGAGATCAGATATTTTCCGAACTCGGCAAAGCTCGCTGGAGCCTTGGCTTCCATGGCTGGACGAGCAATGGGCGGCCGGTCGGCGGAACGGCTCCGAGCTCTGGCGCGATCTCAAGCAACGCGGCTTTCGCGGATGCCTCCGGGTCGTGGGCGAATGGGCCGGGCGGCGACGGAGGGCGGAAAAAGCGGAATCGGCTGTCGGTCATGCGCCGTCAGCTCGAACAATCGCGCGTTTGCTGACAACGGGCCGCGATGATCTGACGAAGGCGGAAACCGTCACCGTCGCCGCAATCGAGAGCGGCGTCACACTCCTCGTCGAGGCGCGCGACCTCATCGCGGGATTCCAGGACATGATCCGACGCAAGACGACAACCGAACTCGACGCTTGGCTCGATCGCGCCAAAGGCGGTCTCGTCGCCGCGTTCGCGAATGGCCTGACGAAAGACAAAGCCGCCGTCACCGCCGCGATCGCGTCGCCGTGGTCCAATGGGCAGACCGAGGGGCAAATCTGCAAACTGAAGCTCGTCAAGCGCCAGATGTACGGGCGCGGCAAAATCGACCTGCTCCAAGCGCGCGTCATCGGCCTCGCATGATGAGATTCACGGAAAATGCGTCAGAGCCCAAAATTGACCCCCTGAGGGGCGTCATCGGCGTCCAAAAGCTTCAACGGTAAATCCGATCTATGCTGATTCGGGAATCCCCCTCCCAATTCCGCCTATGCGGGAACCGCTCTAGTTACTCCGCGACGTCCCAATAGGGTTCTGGAGCGAATTGATCGACGAGGAAGTCGACAAAAGATAGTACGGTCGGCAACAGGTGGCGGGAATGGGGATAGACTGCACTGATCGTCAGATCCTGCGCTACGAAACTGTCGAGGACAGTCCTCAGCTTTCCGGACAGAACGTCTGGGCCGACAATGAAGGTCGGAAGGTTGGCAAGGCCGTGCCCGCGAAGCGCTGCGATGCGAAGCGCGTCGCCATTGTTCGCGCTCAGCTGTCCGTGGACGCTGACGCGCCAAGGAGCGCCGTCTGGGGTGACGAAGCGCCAATCACGCGCGTAAGCGAGATTGCTGTAGAAGAGGCAGACATGAGATTTCAGGTCGTCTGGCGTGTCGGGGGCGCCGTGAGCGGCGAGATATTCCGGACTGGCGCAGATGACTCGGCGGGCCGAAGCGACAGTGCGTGAAATCAGACTGGAACTGGGTAGGGTCGTGATCCGGACCGCGACGTCAAATCGCTCTTCAATGAGATCGACGAACTCGTCATTCATCACAAGATCGACGACTACGTCGGGATAGCTCAATACGAAGTCGCTCAGCGCCGGCATGAGATGACGATGGCCGAAGCTCATTGGCGCGCTGATACGCAATTTTCCACGGGGCGACGCCCGCATCTCCTCGACAGCGCGATTGGCGTCTTCGAGATCGGCCAGGATCCGCGCCGCACGTTCGAAATAGGCGTGTCCGGCTTCGGTCAGGCTCAGGGATCGCGTGGTCCGATGGAGGAGGCGGGCCCCAAGCTCGCTTTCGAGGTCGCCGACCTGCCGGCTGACCGCGGATTTCGTGATCCGCAGGCGACGAGCGGCCTCGGAAAACGACTGCGCGTCTGCCACGGCCACAAATGCCTTGATCGCGGTAAGCTGGTCCATTGTCTTTTTCTGGGTACAGGTAAGCGCCTGCGCTGCTTGTCCCTGGTTTGGCAAGGCCGAGGCTCATCCAATCCCTAAGCGTTCTCGGTGCATCCATCCCCGGGATCACGTCATATTCCTTGCGGCCAGTTCTTCGATGGTTCGGTCCCTCCCCGGTAAACGCGTTTTCGCGAATCGGCGAACCGCGGCGCGCCTCGCCGCCAGCAGTCTGTTTGTAGCGCGCCTCGCTCTGACACTGAAAGGGCATTTTGGCGAACCATAGTATCTGCACGTCCCGGCGGCCTGGATGTCGAGCTTCGTCTACGGCGTCATGGCGGTCGCCGCGCTGGGCACGCTCGTCTGGCGCCATCCGAAGGTCGGCCTCGACGCCGAGGGGCGGGCGGGCATCGACTGGGGCGTCTACGGCGTGCCGGAGACGTTCGTCGTGCGCGGCGACGGAACCATCGCCTACAAGGTCGTCGGCCCGATGACCGCCCAATCCCTCGCCGCCGACCTCAAGCCGCAGATCCTCAAGGCGATGGCGCCGCCGCGCTCGTAGCCTCATGCGCGCGGCCGCCGCCCTTCGAGGGCAGCCGCGCGGATTTATCCACGCAGCCGATTTCAACGGCTTAGGCGCCAAAACGTGCAACTTTCGACGCCGACCAGGCAAGGGTGGCCGCGCAGCCCGGCCGCCATAACGTTCCCGGTAGTTTTACAGAATAATATTGTTTTATATGATCTCTCCCAATTGCGCGTCTTTCTCCGGCGCTGAGAGCCGGCGACTCGCCCAAGATCATCATGCTCTGGCCGCCCCGCCGCGCCGCCCTCCAGCATCGGAACGCAATCTCGCCTTGAACGTTGTGCCACCCGAGGGCCGGGAGCGAGGAACACGATGGGAGAGGGACGCGAGCGGGCGGCTATGACGGCGGCCGAGGACGAAGAGCCGGAAGCCCCGGACCGGCTCCGCCTCATCTCCACCGTCTCGCTCGCCGCGCTCGCGATCATCGCCGCCGGAGCGGCGCTCTTCATGATGCGCGAGCTGCTTTTGCCGATCGTGACGGCCTTCGTGGTCGGCGTCATGCTGTCGCCGATCGCCAAGGCGCTCGAAACGCGAAACGTGCCGCGCGTCGTCTCGGCCGCGCTGATCGTGACGGCGACCGCGACGCTGTTCGTGTTCGTGGTCGCGCTGATCGCCGCCCCGGTCGCCGAGGTCGCCGGCCGTCTACCGGAAATCAGCGAGAAGCTGCGCGTCTTCGACGGCGTGCTCGGTTTCCTGCGTCGGGTCGAACGGTCGGTTGGCCTCAATCCGAGCGCCGCAGGAGTTGGCCTGCCGGCGCCAAGCCTCTCGTGGCTGCCGACGACCATTGGCTATGTTTCGCCGCCGATCACCGGGCTTCTCTATTTTTTGGTCGTGCTGCTGCTGTTTCTGTCGTGGTGGCCGGACCTGCGGCGCCAGCTCGTCATGACCTTCGCCAGCCGCGATTCGCGCCTTATCGTGCTCAAGATCCTCAACGAGACCGAGGCGCTGCTCGCGACCTATCTATTCACCGTCGCCTGCATCAATCTCGGCGTCGGCGTCGCGGCGGCGCTGATCGCTTACTTTACCGGACTGCCCCTGCCGGTCGGATTTGGAACGCTCGCGGCAACCCTCAATTTCATTCCGATCCTCGGGCCCATCGCCATGATCGCCGTGTTCGCCGCGGTCGGCGTCGTGACCGGCTCGACCCTGGCGCTTGGCCTGCTGCCCGCCGCGCTGTTCCTGCTCGTCGTCTTCGCCGAGGGGCAGTTCATCACGCCGGCCATCATTGGCCGCAGGCTCGAAATCAACGCGCTCGCCGTTATCCTGTCGCTGATGTTCTGGACCTGGATGTGGGGACCGATGGGCGCCTTCCTCTCCTCGCCGCTGCTGATCGTCGGTTTGATCTTGCGCGACCATCTGCGCCCCGACGACCGCGCCTGACGGCGCAGTTCCCCGCCACGGCGGGGCGAAGAGACGCCTCGGCGCCGGTCGCGCGGGAGATGAGTGCTAAGAGTCGGTCTCTTCATCATCCTCTGTGTGAAAGCCTCATGCGCCAGTTCACCGAAATTCTCACCTTCCGCCCCAATGGCCGCGGTCTTGTCGACATCACCCGCGAGATCGCGGCATGGGTCATGGGATGCGCTCTCGACGCTGGTCTCCTGACGCTGTTCTGTCGTCATACCTCCGCCTCGCTGATCATCCAGGAGAACGCGGCGCCTGACGTGCGGTCGGACCTCGAAACCTATTTCGAGCGCATCGCGCCCGAGGACCCGCGCCGTTACGCGCACGACGACGAAGGCGCCGATGACATGCCGGCCCATATCCGGACCGCCCTCACCGGGGTGCAACTCTCGGTTCCGCTGATCGGCGGCCGGCTTGCGCTCGGAACCTGGCAGGGAATCTACCTCTTCGAGCACCGCCGTTCGCCGCATCGGCGCGAAATCGCGATGCATCTCATCGGCGAGTAGGACGACCTTCCTGCTTCCCCGCCGGCGCCGCATCGCCTGTCGTTGCAGGGGGAACCTTTGCGCCGGGCGATCGTTGCGGGACCGGGAGGCCGAACAGCCCTTGCGGAACCGGCCCATCTCCCAGGAAAGGAGTTCGAATGGCGACGCTCGACTACAAGGTTTCGCGGCAGGGCGAGCAGTGGGCCGTAGCGCGTCAAGGTGAGGTAGGCATGACCTATGTCACCCAGGAGGCGGCCTTCGAGGCGGCGGCTCTGCAGGCCGGCGGCGATTTGCGCTCGGGACACGACATCGTCATCCGCGTGGGCGCGGCGAAAGATCCTCGCGGGGCCGCCGACCTCGGCGGCGCGCCGGTCGAAGGCGACGGCTTCCATAGCTGAATCCCGTTTTGGCGGGGGTCGCCTATGGTGACGCCGGCGCCCCGGAAGGAGATCGATCATGTCCGTTCGCCCGAAAGAGGAACGCGGCGCCAAGGAGCAGGGGCACGGCCACGGGATGAGCCGCAATCGCACGCCCCAAGGCGAGAACCTGCCCCACGACAGCGCTCGCGAGGACAAGCAGCCCTACGCGCGCGAGGTCGAGGACTACAGCGGCGAGGGCGTGGCGTCGCCTCCGCGAGAGCAGACGGAAAACGACGACGATCGAAACCCGGCGACGCGCTGAGCGCCGTCGCCCGGCTGATGCGAGGCCGCCCGGCGCAGGCCGGGCGGACGTTGTTTCGTCCCGACGTAAAGTCAGCTTGGAAGCGTTAGCTTCGGCTGGCCGTCCATTTGCCGCCGTACTGGAATTCCGGCGCATTCTTGAGCTGGTCCTTGGTGGCGTTCATCGCGGCGCGCCACGTCTTGCCGTTGGTGTCGTAGGTGATCGACACGGAAGCCGGGTTCACTGCGACATAATGCGTCCCCATGCCCAGGAAACCGCCGACGGACAGTATGTAGCCCTGAACGGTGTTGCCGCTGTCGACAACCACATCCTGGATCTTGCCGATGTCGTTGTTCTGCGAGTTATAGATGTCGAGCCCGACGATGTTCGAGGTCAGCATGGCCGTGCCCGGCGCCGAGATGAAATTGGGTCCTTGGCTCGGCACGTTCACGGCCGGATTGGTCGCGACGCCGCCCGGACTGGCGGCGTTTGCAGCCGGGGTCGCCATGGCGTTCGGGGCCGTGCTTGTATCCGTCGTCGTCGTTGCGGGCGAATTCGTCGTGGCGCCGGGCGAAGCGTTCTGAGCCAGGGCTGGCGCAGCCATAAAAAGCGGCAAAGCGGCGGCGGCGACAATGAAATTTCTCATGGCGTATCTCCGTGTTGGACTTGGGTCCGAGGGAAACGCGGCGCGCGGGCCGAGGTTCCGCCGCGAATGGCGGCTGTTTTCATTGCCTGGAACCGTCCCGACGAATGCGCGTTGAGCGGGCAATCACCCCCGGTGCAACCGATTCGTGCACGGAGGCGGTGATGTTTGAGCTGGCGTTGACGTTTCTGCTTGTCGCGCTGCTCGCCGGAGCGCTCGGCTTCGGCGCCTTCGTCGGATCGGTGTTTGTCGCAGCGATAGTCGTCTTCGTCGTAGCGTTGCTCGCGTTCCTGGTCTGGCTTTGGTTGGCTATTCGAGGAGCATGCCTTGAGCGCTGCGAAGCCGGACGCCGCGGGAGGTCGCAGCCGCCCGCGGCGGAAGGGCCTTCAATGGGCGGGGAGGCGCTGGCCAAAGGAACCGGCAAGCGGAACCTCGGCGACGCCGCAGCCTCGAGCCGCGGCGCAATACCAGTCTTGTGGATCGGACCTCGCGAATTCGCGGCCGCAACGTTGCACGGCATTTGACGGGGCGAGGATGTCTGTCGCAAAGTGGACGGCACGAAGAGGCGCGAGTTGCGCCGAAACTGCGAGGGTTGCCGCATGGCTGATCGAGACCACCACATTAGAGTGATCGCCTATCGTTTGTGGGAGGAGGCCGGACGGCCTGAAGGTCAAGACGAGTACTTCTGGCATGTCGCGGTCGAGCAGTACGATACCGACCTCGCGCCGTCGGAATCCCTGTCCCCTCAAGAGCCTGCAGCGGAAACGGAAGCGCCTGCGAGTGCGGCGCCGAAGAAGCATGCGCCCGCCAAGGCGAAGGCTGTCGTAGTCGAACCCGCGGCCGCCCCCGCAGCCGCGGCCGCCCCCGCAGCCGCGGCCGCCCCCGCACCCGCGACCGCCCCCGCACCCGCGACCGAACCGGACAAGCCAGAGCCCGAAGCGAAGGCCGCGAAAGCGAAAGAAGACAAGCCGAAGGCCAGCAAGGCGAAGCCTGGCAAAACGAAAGGCGCCGCGCCTCTGACCGCCTCCTGGATCAAGAGCGAGCCGACGGCCGGCAAGCGCAAGCCTTAAAAGCGGGACGACCGGCGGCGAGGCGCAGTCCAGGCGCCCCGTCGCGGTGCAGCCTCGGATCGGTGGGTTGAGCCCGGCATGGGCGGGGCGTTGTTCGAAACTGCGTCTGGGCGGAAACCCGCCCTTTATCGAGCCGAGCGTCTGCACGCGGCTGGACGCTTGCGACAGCATGCCAGGACGACGTATCGGACGCCGCCGCCTGCCGCTTCTCGTCAGCCCGCGGCGGGAATACGGCCAACCGCGCCTCGCCGGTACGAAGAGCCCGGGCGCGCGGCAAGTGACGAAAGGATTCTCCGCATGCGTTTCCTTATGCTCGCCGCCGCAATCTTTGTCTTTGCTTCCGCCGCCGCGCGTGCAGCCCAAACCTACCAGGTCGACCAATGGCCGGCCGACGTCGAGACGATCCCGTGCCGCGCCTGGGAGCATATGCCGGACGGGACGTGGGCCCTGAACGGCTATGTGAAGATCGGCGGCACGGTGGTCGAGCACGTCGGCTTCAGGGGCGACAGCACGGCCCGCCTGCTCGACAAGAGGTGCGGCAAGAAGTAGCCGAACGGCGAGGGAATCTCGCGCCGGGGCCGGACGCCTCGGCAAGCCGCGGGTCAGGGGGTCGCTTTCCCGTCGACCTCCGCTGCAAAGGGCCGTCATGGCGCAAGGGCGGAAAATCGCTGCGATCCTCATCGCAGATATCGTCGGCTATAGCCGGCTGACCGGGGCCGACGAGGAGGGGACGCTCGCGCGGCTGCGCTCGCTGCGCGAACAGCTGTTCAACCCAACGATCGACGCCCACGGCGGGCGCGTGGTCAAGAGGACCGGCGACGGCGTCATCGTCGAGTTCCGCAGCGTAGTCGAAGCGTTGCGCTGCGCCCTCGACGTCACCAACGGCCTCGCCGTGCGCAATGCGGAGGCGCCCTCCGATCGGCGTATCGAGGTCCGCACCGGCGTCCATCTCGGCGACGTCATCGAGGAGCCCGACGGCGACCTGATGGGCGACGGAGTGAACATCGCCGCGAGGCTCGAGGGGATTGCCGCGCCCGGCGGGATTTGCCTGTCCGAGGACGCCTGGCGGCAGGTGCGCGACAAGCTTCCCGATGCGTTCGTCGATCTCGGCGAGCGGCAGCTCAAGAATATTTCCCGTCCGATGCGAGTGTACGCGCTCGGCGACGCGGACGGCGCAGCCCCCGTCGCGGCGCCGCCCACGTCCGCCGTTCTCGCGCCGCTCGCTCCGCCTTTTCCGCCGCCGCCGCCGGCGGCTGTTCGACAACTCCTTACAGCCGCCGCCGGGGTTCTCGAAAACGTGGGCCGGCTCGTCGGGGCCTATGCGGACCGTGCAATGACGGGTCGCAGCGCGTCGCCGATCCTCGCCGACCCGCCAGACCGGACCAGCGCGCGCCGCATCCGGAAGACGCGCGACCGGACCCTCCGGCGCATGATCCTTGGCGCGGCGATCGTGACCGTTCTTGCCGCTCGCGCATGCCACGGACCGGAAGTCGCCAGCCCGCCTCCTGCCGAGCGGTCACACGCGGGCGACGTCCGATAGCGACGATCACGCGAAGGCCAGGCGGACTGGCGGCCGATCGACATGGGAGCGCAATCCTATCGGCGCCGACGGCGCTCTGAGCCGGTCGTCGTCCGCTCCTACCCCGTCACCCCGCTCACAATCGTCTCGATCACCTGGCGCTTGGCCCGGTCGAAGGCCGCATCGTCGAGCGGGCGGCCGCCGTTCAGCGTCGCCATCTCGTGCGCGGCGTTGGCGTATTGCTGGGTCGTCGCCCAGATCATGTAGAAGAGCACCTTGGGCTCGATCGGCTTCAGCCGGCCGGCGGCGATCCATCGTTGCACGGCCTGTTCGCGCGAGGCCACCCATTCGGTGAGCGTCGTGTCGAGAAAGTCCTGGATCATCGGCGCGCCGCGCATGATCTCCGCCGACCAGATGCGCGAGGCGAGCGGCATGGCGCGGGCGAGGTCCATCTTGGCGCCGATGTAGGAAGCGAGCGCCTGGCGCGGGTCGTCGCTGGCGTCGAACGGAGCGGCGGCCGCGAGCCAGGCGGTCAGAACGCGCTCCACCACCGCGCGGTAGAGCCCCTCCTTGGTGGCGAAGTAATAGTGCAGGTTGGCCTTCGGCACGCCGGCGCGCCGGGCGATCGCCGCCGTCGTCGCGCCGGAGTAGCCCTGCTCGGCGAAGATCTGCTCGGCCGCCTCGAGCAGCGACCGCTCGTTTTCCTCGCGGATCGTCGGCCGCGGCCTGCGCGGCGGCGCGCGTCCGTCGCCGCCGGGGTCCGGGGTGCTTGCGCCGCCGTCGCGACTGCGAAAAAGATGGTCCATGGGCGCCTTTTTGCTGAGCGTTCGCCTAAAGCCAAGTCATTTGACCATTTGGTCAAACTTATACTAGCGTTTGTCAAATCCAAGTGGAGCCGTCGATGTCCGATCTGTCCAATGTCCGAATCAACGGAGTCCGTCTCTGGGACTCGCTGATGGAAATGGCGAAGATCGGCGCCACGCCCAAGGGCGGCTGCAAGCGCCTGACGCTCACCGATGTCGATAGGCAGGGACGCGAGCTGTTCAGGCGGTGGTGCGAGGCTGCCGGCTGCACCCTCACGATCGACGAGATGGGCAACATGTTCGCCATGCGCCCGGGCGAGGATATGAGCCTGCCGCCGGTCATCCTCGGCAGCCACCTCGACACGCAGCCGACCGGCGGCAAGTTCGACGGCGTGCTCGGCGTGCTCGGCGCCCTCGAGGTCGTCCGGTCGCTCAACGATCTCAAGATCAAGACCCGCCATCCGATCGAGGTCGCCAACTGGACCAACGAGGAGGGATCGCGCTACGCCCCAGCCATGGTGTCGTCGGGGGTGTTCGCCGGCGTCTACACCAAGGAATTCGCCTATTCGCGCGTCGACCCCGAGGGGAAGACGCTCGGCGACGAGCTTGAGCGGATCGGCTTCAAAGGGGACGCTCCGGTCGGCGGCCGCCCTGTCCACGCCTATTTCGAGTTGCACATCGAACAGGGTCCGATTCTCGAGGCCGAAGGCTACGACGTTGGTATTGTCACGCACGGTCAAGGCCAGCGTTGGTACGAGATTCGCTTGACCGGATTCGAGAGCCACGCCGGTTCCACGCCGATGCCGCGCCGCAAGGACGCGCTCCTCGGCGCCGCCCGGATCGTGGAGCTCGTCAACCGGATCGGGCTGTCGAAGGCGCCGCTCGCTGTCTCCACCGTCGGCATGCTCAATCCCTATCCCAACTCTCGCAACGTGATCCCGGGCGAAACCTTCATGACCGTCGATTTTCGCCATCCGATCGACGCCACGCTGAGCGAAATGGACGCGGCGCTGAAAGTCGGCGTCGAGGAGATCACGAAGACGATGGGGCTCGTCTACGACTTGAAGCAGGTCTTCTACTACGAGCCCGTTCCCTTCGATCCGGCCTGCGTCGAGGCGGTTCGGCGCGGCGCCGAGCGGTTCGGCTACAGCCACCGCGACATCGTGTCGGGCGCGGGCCACGACGCCTGCTACATGGCGCGCATCACGCCGACCTCGATGATCTTCACGCCTTGCGTCGACGGCGTCAGCCACAACGAGAGCGAGGACATCAAGCAGGAATGGTCGACGGCGGGCGCCAACGTGCTGATGCACGCGGCGCTCGAAAAGGCCGAGATCGTATCCTGAAATGATCATCCGCGCTTGAGGCGCGGAGCCGAACGGAGAAACGCATGTCGATCGTCATCAAGGGCGGAACGGTGGTCAACGCCGACCGCAGCACCAAGGCCGACGTCAAGGTCGAGGGCGAGACCATCGTCGAGATCGGCGATAACCTGAGCGGCGACAGCACGCTCGACGCCGGCGAGTGCTACATCCTGCCGGGCGGGATCGATCCGCACACCCATCTCGACATGCCCTTTATGGGCTCGAACTCGTCCGACAACTTCGAGAGCGGCTCCAAGGCCGGGGTGTCGGGCGGCACGACCATGGTGGTCGATTTCTGCATCCCCAACCGCAACCAGCCGTTGATGGAGGCGCTCGCCGACTGGAACGAGCGCTCCAAGACCGCCGTCGCCGACTATTCGTACCATATGGCGATCACCTACTGGAACGATCAGGTGCGCGAGGATATGGCCAAGGTGGTCGCCGCGGGCGTGACGACCTTCAAGCATTTCATGGCCTACAAGGGTTCGCTGATGGTCAACGACGAGGAGATGTTCGCCTCGTTCTCGCGCTGCGCCGAACTCGGCGCGATGCCGCTCGTCCACGCCGAGAACGGCGACCTCGTCGCCGCCCTGCAGCGCTACTACCTGTCCAAGGGAATCACCGGCCCGGAAGGCCACGCGCTGTCGCGGCCGCCGGATGTCGAGGGCGAGGCGACCAACCGCGCCATCATGCTGGCCGACCAGGCGGGCGTGCCGATCTATATCGTTCATACCTCCTGCATCCAGGCGCACGAGGCGATCGCGCGGGCGCGCGCGCTCGGCAAGCGCGTCTACGGCGAGCCGCTGATCCAGCACCTCGTGCTCGATGAGAGCGAGTATGCGAGCCCGGACTGGAAGCACGCGGCGCGCCGCGTCATGTCGCCGCCGTTCCGCGACAAGCGCAACCAGGACGATCTCTGGAACGGCCTGCGCGCCGGATCGCTGCAGGTGGTGGCGACCGACCATTGCGCCTTCACCACCAAACAGAAGGAACTCGGCTTCGGCGACTTCACCAAGATCCCGAACGGCACCGGCGGTCTCGAAGACCGCATGCCGGTCTTGTGGACCCACGGCGTCGAGACCGGCCGGCTGACCCCGAACGAATTCGTCGCGGTGACCTCGACCAACAGCGCCAAGATCCTCAACATGTATCCGCGCAAGGGCCTGATCGCGCCGGGCGCCGACGCCGACATCGCCGTCTGGGACCCGAAGGCGGGAAAGACGATCTCGGCCAAGACCCAGCAGTCGGCGATCGACTACAACGTGTTCGAGGGCATGACCGTCACCGGACTGCCCCGCTACACGCTGTCGCGCGGCGAGGTCGTGTTCCGCGACGGCCGGGTGCAGGCGGAGATCGGTCGCGGCCGGTTCATCGGCCGCCAGCCCTTCCCGGCCGACCACCGCGCGCTGAAGCGCTACAAGGAGTTCACCGCTCCCCGCGCCGTCGCGCGCTGAGGAAGCGCCGGCGATGGAGACGGCGTCAATGCCCGGGACCGCCGCAGCCGCCGTCGATCCGGCGGCGGCGGAGGAGCCGGCGATCGAGATCAGCGACGTGTCGCTGCGCTTCGAGACGCGCGACGGGCCGGTCGAGGCGCTGAGCCATGTGAACCTCAAGGTGGCGCGCGGCGAGTTCGTCTCCTTCATCGGCCCGTCGGGCTGCGGCAAAACGACGCTGTTGCGCACGGTCGCCGACCTCGAGACGCCGACCGAGGGCGACATCCGGGTCGACGGCATGAGCACGGAAGAGGCGCGGCTCAAGCGCTGCTACGGCTATGTCTTCCAGGCCCCGGCGCTCTACCCCTGGCGGACTGTGGCGGGCAACATCGCGCTGCCGCTCGAGATCATGGGCTATTCCAAGGCCGAACGGGCCGAGCGGGTCGAGAAGGGCCTCAAGCTCGTCAACCTCGACGGTTTCGGCGCCAAGTTCCCGTGGCAGTTGTCGGGCGGCATGCAGCAGCGCGCCTCGATCGCCCGCGCCCTGTCGTTCGACCCCGACATTCTGTTGATGGACGAGCCGTTCGGGGCGCTCGACGAGATCGTGCGCGACATGCTCAACCAGCAGCTGCTGCAACTGTGGGAAGCGATGGGCAAGACGGTGCTGTTCGTCACCCATTCGATTCCCGAGGCGGTGTTCCTGTCGACCCACATCGTCGTCATGTCGCCGCGTCCGGGGCGGATCACCGACATCATCGAATGCAATTTTCCCCGCGACCGCGAGTTGGAGATCCGCGAGACGCCCGAGTTCCTGGCGGTCGCCAACCGCGTCCGGCACGGCCTGCGCGCTGGGCATTCCTATGACGGGTAGAGCCGCGGTCTGCGCGACCACTCGGCTCGAATCGAGCGGCGCGCGATGAAGTCGCTCGTCCCGATCTCGACCGTGGTCCTCGCCATCGCCGTCTTCTGGTACGTCGCGGCGGCGCTGATGAACGCGCCGCTGCAGCGCGACGCCTACGCCAACGCCGGGCGGACGAGCTATACGACCCAGGATCTGATCGTCGATTCGCTCAACATGGAGCGGCCGAAACTGCCGGGGCCGCACCAGGTCGCAATCGAGATGTTCAAGCTCGTCGTCGCGACCTCCCCAACCTCGAAGCGCAGCCTCGTCTATCACGGCCTGATCACGCTCGAGGAGACGCTGATCGGCTTCGCCTTCGGCGCCGCGCTCGGCATCGGCCTCGCCGTCCTGATCGTCACGGTCGGCTGGCTCGACCGTTCGCTCACCCCCTGGCTGGTCGCCTCGCAGACGGTGCCGATCATCGCGCTGACCCCGATGATCGTGGTCATCCTCGCCCAGTTCAATATCACCGGCGTCGCGCCCAAGGCCGCCATCGCCGCCTATCTGTCGTTCTTCCCGATCACCGTCGGCATGGTGAAGGGCTTTCGCGCTCCCGAGCCGCTGCAACTCGATCTGATGCGCACCTATTCGGCGACGCGAACCGAGACTTTCGTCAAGCTGCGCGCGCCGGCCAGCACGCCCTATTTCTTCGCCAGCATGAAGATCGGCGCGGCCGCCGCCCTCGTCGGCGCGATCGTCGCCGAGGTCAGCAAGAGCGAGGATGGCGGCCTCGGCGCGCGCCTGCTCGCCGGCTCCTATTACGGGCAGACGGTGCAGATCTGGGCGGCCCTGTTCGCCGCCGCGGCGCTGTCCGGGGCGCTCGTCGCCGTCATCGGCCTCCTCGAGCGCGTCACCGAGCGCCGGATGGGGTTCGCGCGATGATCGACCGGCGCATCGCGGAGCTTGTCCCGCCGTTGCTGTTCGGCGCCGGCGTCCTGGCGCTCTGGGAGCTCGCTGTCCGCGCCGCCAACGTGCCCGGCATCATTCTGCCCGCGCCCTCGACGATTGCGGCCCGCTTCGTCGTCTCGATCCCGACGCTGGCCGCGGATTTCTGGCAGACGATCAAGGGTGTGCTCGCCGGTTACACGCTGGGCTCGGGCGCCGGGCTCGTGTTCGCGATCCTGGTCGACCGCTCGGACTTCCTGCGCCGCGGGCTGCTGCCGATCGGCAACCTGGTGTCCGCCCTGCCGATCGTCGGCATCGCCCCGATCATGGTCATGTGGTTCGGCTTCGACTGGCCGTCGAAGGCCGCAGTCGTGGTGGTGATGACCTTCTTCCCGATGCTGGTCAACACGGTCGCAGGCCTCGAGAGCGCGAGCGCCATGGAGCGCGACCTGATGAAGACCTACGCCGCGACCGACTGGCAGACGCTGACAGCGCTTCGCCTGCCCGCGGCGCTGCCGTTCATTTTCAACGCCTTGAAGATCAACACGACCCTCGCCATGATCGGCGCGATCGTCGCCGAGTTCTTCGGCACGCCGATCGTCGGCATGGGATTTCGCATCTCGACCGAGGTCGGCCACCTCGGCATCGACATGGTGTGGGCGACGATCGTGGTCGCCGGGCTGACCGGATCGGCGTTTTACGCACTCGTCGCCGCCATCGAACGGCGGGCGACGTTTTGGCACGCTTCCTTCCGGGCGAAGGGAGGCTGAACTTCACGCCGCGGGGAAATCAGGCGCGGCGTCGGGGATGATGGGCAAAACGGAGGATTCCATGATGAGAACAATCGGGTTCGGGATTGCGGGCGTGGCGGCGATGCTGGCGGTCAGCGTCGCTCAGGCGGCCGACAACAAGGTGACGCTGCAGCTCAAGTGGGTGCCGCAGGCGCAGTTCGCCGGCTATTACGTCGCCAAGGACAAGGGCTTCTACAAGGATGCGGGGCTCGACGTGACGATCAAGCCGGGCGGCCCGGACGTCGCGCCCGAGCAGGTGATCGCGGGCGGCGGCGCCGACGTCGATCGTCGACTGGATGCCGGCGGCGCTGGCGGCGCGCGAGAAGGGCGCGCCCCTGGTCAACATCGCCCAGCCGTTCAAGCATTCCGGCCTGGAGCTCACTTGCCGCGCCGACACCGGCATCAAGAAGCCCGAGGACCTCAAGGGTCGCACGCTCGGCGTCTGGTTCTACGGCAACGAGTATCCGTTCCTGAACTGGATGAACAAGCTGCAACTTCAAGACCGACGGATCGGCCGACGGGGTCAAGGTGGTGAAGCAGGGCTTCAACGTCGACCCGCTATTGCAGAAGCAGGCCGACTGCATCTCGACCATGACCTACAACGAGTACTGGCAGGTGATCGACGCCGGCTACAAGCCCGAGCCAACTCGTCGTATTCAAATACGAGGACCAGGGCGTCTCGACGCTCGAGGACGGTCTCTATGTGATGGAGGACAAGCTCAAGGATCCTGCCTTCGTCGACAAGATGGCGAAGTTCGTCAAGGCCTCGATGCAGGGCTGGGACTACGCCCGCGCCCATCCGGCCGAGGCGGTCAAGATCGTGCTCGACAACGACACGACGGGCGCCCAGACCGAGCATCACCAGACGCAGATGATGAGCGAGATCAACAAGCTCACCGAGGGCTCCGACGGCCGGCTCGACAAGGCCGACTACGACCGCACGGTGAAGACGCTGCTCACCGGAGGATCCGACCCGGTCATCTCGAAGGAGCCGGTCGGCGCCTACACGACAGCGGTGACCGACAAGGCGCTCGCGAAGTAGGACGAAAGAAGCGCCTCTCTCCGCCCAATCGCAGGGAGAGGCCGCTTGCGCCAGGCGCGCCCGGAGAGGCGACGGCGCTATTCCTGGGCCTCTAGAGTTCGAGATCGCGACGGCGGAGGTCGCCGGTTTGAAGCGGGCGTAGACCTGCGCGACCGGCAGGGCAAGATTCCGCCACGATCAGATGTTCCACCTCAGCCTATGGATTCGGCTGAGGGGGTTGCAATTCCTCTGTTTGCGGGACGGTCGCTCGCGGTCTGGCCCCTCCGGTCGCGACGCGGACGATCCCCTCCCGGGACAGGAACTTCAACTCCGGCGCCGGGGTGCCCTTTCCTTCGAGCATTCCCAGCGCCAGCGCGGCCTCTGTCCGCACGCTCGGATCCCTGTCGCCTGCCAGCCGTCGAAGGGGGAAGAGGGCTTGGTCGATCCCAGGGAACGCCGGACCCAGGCGGCCGAGGTGCCACGCCGCGAGGCTGCGGACGAAGGCAAGCTCGTTGCCCAACTCCGCGATGAGAACGGCGACCGACTCCGCGGATGACGGCGCCACCTGAGCTAGGGCCGCCGCCGCCCAGACACGTACGAACCCGACCGGGTCCTCGAGGGCCGCGGCGAGGTTGGCCGCAGTCTCGCTCGCCGCCGGGCCGATCTCACCCAGGCCGTACGCTCCGAGGCGGCGCTGCAGCGGATCGCTGCTCGAAAGCGCCGCCACCAAGCCGGCGATGGAAGTCCCCAGGTAAGCGACTTGCTCGCTCATGGTCCGATCCTATCAAGGCCCCGCGCCGAGCCGGCGGTCCAAGTTGAACGCAGCGCTGATCAGGCCGATGTGAGTGAAGGCCTGCGGGAAGTTGCCCAGCGCCTCGCCAGACGGGCCCGTCTCCTCGGCGTACAGACCGAGGTGGTTGGCGTAGGTCAGCATCTTTTCGAAAATGAAGCGCGCCTCCTCGACCCGCCCCGCTCGGGCTAACGCCTCCACCAGCCAGAACGTACACATGTTGAACGTCCCCTCGCTCCCGGTCAGGCCATCGCCCGCGCCCTTGCCGATCTCGTAGCGGTGCACCAGGCTGTCGGAGACGAGCTCCGCCATCGTCCGATCCAGCGTCCCGCGCATGCGGGGGTCGGTCGGCGACAGGAAGAGGACGAGCGGCATGATCAGGTTGGACGCATCCACCGCGTCGGTGCCGAAGTGCTGAACGAAGCTCTGCCGTTGCACGTTCCAGCCGCTTGTCATGACGGCCTGGTAGATGCGGTCACGCTCGGCGGCGAGGCGGTTGCGGTTCAGCGGCAGGCTTCGCTTTTGCGAAAGGCGGATCGCTCGGTCCAGCGCCACCCAGCATTGCACCTTGGAGTAGACGAACTGCTGCCGTCCGCCGCGCACCTCCCAGACGCCATCGTCGGGCCGCTGCCAGTTGTTCGCCACCCAGTCGAGCATTTTGCGTAGGTGGCACCAGAAGTCGTAGGCGATCGGCGTCCCGTACTTGTCGTACAGGTAGACGGTGTCCATCAGTTCGCCATAGATGTCCAGCTGTAGCTGATCGGACGCGGCGTTGCCGATTTGCACCGGGCGAGAGCCGCGGTAGCCGTCGAGATGGCCCAGAATCTCCTCGGGCAGATCATGACCGCCGTCGATCCGGTACATGGTCTGCAATGGGCCGCCGCGGGCGCCCTCGAGGGCTCGCTGTTCCAACCAGCCCATGAACTGCTCTGCCTCCGACGTCAGACCCAGGCGCAGGAAAGCGTAAATGGTGAAAGCGGCGTCGCGCACCCAGGTATAGCGGTAGTCCCAGTTGCGCACCCCGCCGATCTCTTCCGGCAGCCCGCAGGTCGGCGCCGCGACGATCGCCCCAGTCGGCGCGAATGTGAGAAGCTTCAACACCAACGCCGAGCGGTGGACGATCTCGCGCCACCGGCCTGAGTAGTTACACCGCCTCAACCACTGCCGCCAAAAGGCCAGGGTCTGCGTCAACGCCTCCGTGCCTTCCAGCCGCGCCTCGAGCAGGACGCCATCATAGAGGCTGTCGTGGCTGTTCTCCTCCACCTGGCGGAGGATGAAGGTGGTTGTCTCGCCGGGGTTGAGAACGAACTCGGCGGCGACTCCATCCCCCTGTCTTGCTAGCGGGAAGCGACTGACCAGAGAGACCTTCATGCCTTGCGTCTCGAACACCGCTCCCCGGCCCTCCAGGACGACCTGGTGGGGCCGGCGGGCGAAGTCGAAGGCCGGCCGGCAGTCGAGGCGGAAGCGGACCGATCCGCGCACTCCCCTTACCACTCGAACGATCTGATGAATTTTTCTGGCCTCGTGCGGAGCCTGGACTGGCATGAAGTCGACGACCTCGCCGACGCCCTCGTCGCTGAGAAAGCGCGTCACCAGCACGTTACTGTCAGGCATGTACATCTGTTTGTGTTGCGCCGCGATTAGGCTCGCGATGCGGAACGAACCGCCCTTCTGGTCGTCGAGGATCGCAGCGAAGACGCTCGGCGAGTTGAAGTGCGGCATGCAGCACCAGTCGATCGACCCATCGATGCCGACCAGGGCAACGGTGTGCAGGTCGCCGATGACAGCGTAAGACTCGATCGGCTTGTAGGCCATGGTTTCCGTTCCTCCGCTGCTCGCCCCTTAATCGAGGGCCACGATGGGCGGTATCGTCTAGACCTGCGCGATTGCATCATCGCTGAGTTCGCCGGCGTTGTGGAGGCGGTCCAATGCGCCGTACGCATGACATGCTCTGGAAATATGGCGCCGCTTCCTCCTCCCAAAGCCGGTCGAGAGAGGGCGCTCGCCCCCGCCGTGCGTAGAACGAATTGAAGATGGCGCCGCCGCCGATTCGAAAATGGCAGAATCGCCGTCTCTTAAGGTTCAGCCAATTGTCCCGCCGCATAATGGCGGCGGGCCGCGCCATCAGCATACGCGGACGCTGCGCCGATCCACACCTACGGAGATAAACAATGAATGCGACGAGGCGTCGGCGATCCTCGGGGCGGCGATCGTCGCCCTGATCCTGGTCTTGCCTTAGCGTCCGGGCGCTCATCCCGGCTCGCCCTCCGAGGCGCCAGAGGAATGACCGACAGTCAATCCTGATCAGGACGCTCAAGTGACACAGCGTCGAAATGCTGCTTTGGAGACATGCTGCGAGGAGCGACGCCTTCGCGGCTTCCGCCTCCCCGATTGCCGGATGTGTAGCCCCTGTTTCGCCGCAGCTTTGAGATGCGCTGCTCACCGGAGGATCGGACCCGGTCCTCTCGAAAGAGCCGGTCGGCGCCGACACGACGGCAGTGACCGACAAGGCGCTGGCGAAGTAACAGAACCTTTCGCCCGCTCCAGGGGACAAGGACTACGCAAGCGCTGGATGAGAGGCGTAAGCCGCATTCAGCCCTTGCCGCGGAACCCGGGTCGTGGCGCGATTGCGCAATATACTCACTTCGACTTTTGTGCCAGTTTTTGGAGGGTTTTCGCCTGCGGAACAACGGCTATTTCGTGTGACTTAATCTCTTCGATAAAGGGAGAGTGAAATGCCGTTCGAGAAAGTGGTCGAGTTGAGTCATCTTCGCTACCGCTGGACCGGTTCGACGGCGATCGACGGGAACTGGCGCTTCGTGGAATTGAGCAATCGTCGTGGGCAATTGTTTGTGCGCGTCGACGCACAGCCGTGGACCTTCTACTTGGCGTCGGGCGATGCGGCGCCGATTTCGGTCGTCCAGGAGGTCCTCGGGCGCCAGTCCACCACAGCCCGGCTGATTTAGGAGAAGATCGATAGCACCGTATCGCTCCGGCGTGCGCCGAAGCACGGCAATCCGTATGGCCGCTTTCCGGAGGACACCGAGGTCGGAGTCCTCGGACTCTATAGCGACATGGACGAGATGGACTTCACCGCGCTGAGCGACGGCCTCGGCTTGCGGATCCTAGACGAGGGATTTATCGAGATCTACAGCGGATTCCCGGAGACGCTCCAGGACGAGTGGGGGCACAACTGGATACGCCTGTCGACGGCGACCGAATACCGGCCATGGGCCATTTACTTGAAAACTGTGCAGCCCGCGTTGACACTCCCAGGGCCGGATCTTATCCTGGCAGCGGCCAAGACGGCGAAGTTGCCCGACGTCAAGCCCCTTCCTGTGCAAATGCTGTTGACTGCCGAGAAGCTCAAAGTCATCAGCTTACTGGATCGGAAGACCTTCGATTTGCAGAAGAAGGTGATGAAGAACAACAGCGCCAGGGAAGTGGCGATCCTCCTCGGACTGCAGGATATCGGCTGGGAATGGCTTCATCTTGTGGCGTTTAGCCTCGGCGGCCACCTGGGCGATGCGCAGATCCCGCAGAACCTTATCCTCGGCACCGAGGCCGCCAACTCGGCTATGATGCTGATCGAGCAATTTGTGAAGGAAGAGGTCGAATCCGGGCGTTACGAATTGGTACACGTCGTCGTGTCCCGATTGTGCCCCGTCCCGACTTGCTGCTGGTTCGCTTCCAAGATCCAATACACGATCAAGCTCACCGTCGGCGGCCTCATCTCGCCAAAATATGTTCGAGAAGAGTTCGACCCCCTTCAACGCGACGCCCCGGCGTTTGTCATCAAGCAGATGCGAGAGCAAATTAAGGGCTTTCGCAGCGGACGACCGCCAATCCCGGTGTCGGACACCATGCGCAAGCCCACGGGGCCGCGAGGCCGGCGGCTGTAGTTCGGCCACGAGGCTTAAAGAGCCGATCCGACGACGCCATGGAGTTCGACCTCGTCCGCGCCTGCCGATCTCGAGCCGCGAGCGCGGAGAGGTTCCCGCCTCGCGCGCTCTTTTCGATCCAAGCGTACGGGAAGGTGTCCCAGAGATTTGACTGTCGCCTGCGGGCTGAAATTGAGCGGCAGCGCGTTGTTGCGGCCGGCTTCCGCCCACCACAACTCCCCCATCTGCTTGAGCTTTTCCGGTATCGCCTTGGCGAGGTGATTGCCTTGGCTGAAGTCTTCGTGGAGGTTGCTCGGCGGTTTTCGGGCCTGCGGCGATCGCCTATTACGGCCGCGGGCGGTGCTGAGATGGCTTGAAGCCGACGGCTTGGTCGAAGTGTCCTACCGTCGCGTCTGCATCCTCGCCCCCGACGCGCTGAGGGGGATGCCGGAGGCGTGAAAATGACCGCTGCCGGGCACGGCGTTCATTAGCCGATTTTACCATAAGGTGAAGCATTTGTTTTGAGCACATCACAATTGGCGCTATGTTCGTTCTCAAGACCCGATCAGGAGAGCCCGCATGTCCGATGTCGCCGCCGCCCCCTCCCCGCTTCCCCTCCGCCGTGACCGCACGCCCCTGGCGCGGCAGGCGGCGCGAGCCAAAAAGGTCGAGCGGGACCGGCGGATCCTTGCCCTGCTCAATCGCGGTGTTTCGGTCGCCGAGATCGCCGAACGGGAAAGCGTTTCGCTCAATCATATGCGCAATCAGGTGCGGACGATCCTGCTCAGGCGCCTGCCGCCTCCGCCCGCCGAATATCTGGCGCTGCAGGTCTGCCGCCTCAACGAAGCGCTTCTATTATCCTATAACCAAATGTATAACCCTAAGTCGGGAGCCGACTTCAAGGCTATTGACCATGTGGTCAAGATCGTGCGCGAGCTCGACCGCTATCACGGCTTCGCTGCTCCCAGGCGAGGCCCTGAGCCCGCCCCGCGCCCCGCGGCCATGACCGTCTCGGCTCCGCTGGCGCTCGCCGCGCCAGACGCCGAACGAATTGATGAATTGCAAATGGCGCCGCAACCCGCTGAAAAGGTTTGATTTCGGACTCTAAAACGGCGCCCCCCCGGTCGGGGGGGCCGTTCGGCGTCGGGAGGCGAGCGGTCCGGCGCTCCAAGGCGGAGCTTCCCGGGCTGAGCGCTTCGCCGGATCTCCGCGCCGCCATCGCTCAGGCGCCGCCATCCCTCAGGGATCGCCTTCCCTGCGGGTTCCACGCAAGAGCCCGAGACCGCCTACCGCGCCGCCGCTCGCCTGACGATCGCCTTTGCGTCGACACCCGTTAGCGCGCCATAGTTGTGGGCGCCCGGCGTCTCGAGCCGCGAGCGGCAGAAGGCCTCCGCGATCGGCGAGCCGGCGCGCACGAGCGAGGCCGCCTGAAGCCCGGTCGCTAGCCGGTCGCAAAGGTCGCGGGCGCAGGCCTCAAAAGCGTCGAGGTCACGGAGATCCTGCTTGAGGCGCGCGACATGAGCGTCGAGCGCGGCGCTCCCGCCCTTGGCCCGGCCGACCTCGTCGAAATAGGCGCCGAGCGTTTGCGGCGAGCGCGACACGGCCCGGGCGATGTCGAGGCATTGGACGTTGCCGCTGCCCTCCCAGATCGCGTTGATCGGCGCCTCGCGATAGAGGCGCGGCATCGGAGAATCCTCCATCACCCCCGAGCCGCCGATGCATTCCATCGCTTCGACCGCGTGGCCCGAAACGCGCTTGCAGATCCAGTATTTGCCGATCGCCGTGCCGAGCCGGACGAGCGCGTCCTCGTGCGCGTCGCCCCGATGATCGAGCGCGCGGGCGATCCGCATCGTCAGCGCCAGCGCCGCCTCGGCCTCGATCGCCAGATCGGCGAGCACGGCGGCCATGATCGGCTTGTCCATGAGGAGGGCCCCGAACGCCTTGCGCTGCTGGCAATGGTCGATGGCCTGGGCGACCGCCATCCGCATGCCGGCCGCGGAGCCGATCATGCAGTCGAACCGGGTCGTCGCCACCATCTCGAGGATGGTCGCGATACCGCGGCCCTCCTCGCCGACCATCCAGCCGATCGCGCCGCGCAGCTCCGTCTCGCTCGAGGCGTTGGAGACGTTGCCCATCTTGCGCTTCAGCCGAACGATCTGCAGCGGGTTCTTGGTTCCGTCCGGGCGCCAGCGCGGCACCAGGAAGCAGGAGAGCCCGGTCGGCGCCTGGGCGAGCACGAGAAACGCGTCGCACATCGGGGCCGAGACGAAGTACTTGTGACCGACGAGATCGTACAGGCGCCCAGGCCCGTGCGGCCCGATCGGAAAGGCGGTTGTCGTGTTGGCGCGAACATCCGAGCCGCCCTGCTTCTCCGTCATCGCCATGCCGATGGTCAGGCCCTGCTTCTCGGCGACCGGGACGTTGCGCGGGTCGTAGACGCGCGCGGCGATCTTGGGCAACCACTCGCGCGCAAGGTCGGGCTGATGCTTCAGACAGGGTGTCGCGGCGAAGGTCATCGTGATCGGGCAGCCGTGCCCGGCCTCGACCTGGCTCTGCATGTAGAAGCCCGCGGCCCGGGCGACATGGGCGCCCTCGCCCGGGTCGGTCCACGGCGAGGAATGAAGGCCCTCCTCGATCGCCGACCGCATCAGCTCATGATAGGCGGGGTGGAAGCGGACGAGATCGACGCGGCGGCCGTAGCGGTCGTGGGTGTCGAGCTCGGGCGGGTTCCTGTTGGCGAGCGCGCCGCGCTCGAGGCTTTCCGCCGACCCGAGGCGGCCCCCGAACGCGGCAAGTCTCTTGGCCGCCCACTCGGCCCCCTCGCGGCGCACCGCATCCGTCAACACGGCGTCGGAATCGAAAAGATTGTAATCGGCGAGTTCAACCGGCTGGTTGGTCACTTCGTGAGTGACGGCCCCGTAGGGGTCGAAAGGGGCGCGAGCGGCGTTGGCTCGGTCGGGAAGGCGGTCGGTCATGTCAGCGTTCCTCACTACGGCATAGAGCCTAACTTTTCCCTGCCGCAACGGAAAGTCCGACGACGGCCGTCACGAATCCTGCTAGTCCGCAACGATGTCCGTCGAAATCGACCGCCGCGTGACCCCCGTTCGCCCCGACCTCGCCGCCGCGGAACTCAAGAGCCTCGTCGAGGCGCCGCGCTTCGTCGAGGGCCGGCCGATGCAGGTGACGGAGGCCAGCGCGCCCTTGAGGCGGGCGCCTACAACCGAATCCCTGCTCGAGACCGAGGCTTTGTTCGGCGAATGGGTCACGGTCTATGATGAGAGCGAGGGCTGGGGCTGGGTCCAGCTCGAGCGCGATCGCTACGTCGGCTACCTGCCGCTCATCGCGCTTGGCCCTCGGACCCTACCGACCCACCGGGTGGCGGCGCTGCGCGCCCACGTGTATCCCGGCCCATCGATCAAGCTCGCGCCGCGCATGGCGGTGTCGCTGGGCGCGCGGACAACCATCGTTCGGCGGCACGACGACTTCGCCGTCACCGCCGACGGCCTCTACCTTTGGGCGCGGCGTCTGGCCGAGGCCGGATCGCACGAGGCCGACTTCGTCGCGGTCTCCGAGCGCTTCCTGCACACGCCCTATCTCTGGGGCGGCAGGACGTCCGAAGGGATCGACTGCTCGGGACTCGTTCAGGCGGGGCTGACGGCGGCCGGCGTCGCCGCGCCGCGCGACAGCGACCAGCAGGAGGCCGCGCTCGGCGAGCCTGTCGCGCTGGGGGGAGCGCTCACACGCGGCGATCTCGTGTTCTGGAAGGGGCACGTCGGGGTCATGCGCGACGCCGGCACGCTGCTGCACGCCAACGGCTGGCACATGGCGGTGGTCAGCGAACCCCTTGCCGAGGCGCGCGCCCGCATCGCCGCAAGCGGAGGAGGGAATGTCACGAGCGTGAGAAGGCTGGACCAGGCGAGCGCGCCTGTCTCCCCGTAGTCGGGACGAAAAGGCGCAGCCGCCTTACTTCTTGCCGATGCCCAGGTTGGCGAAGCGGCTGTTGAACTTCGACAGGCGTCCACCCCGGTCGAGGAGTTGCTGGGAGCCGCCGGTCCAGGCCGGATGGGTGTTCGGGTCGATGTCGAGGTTCAGGGTCGCGCCCTCCTCGCCATACGTCGAACGGGTCGTGAACTCGACGCCGTTGGTCATGACGACCTTGATCATGTGGTAGTTCGGGTGGATGTCGGGCTTCATCGTCACGTCTCTGGCGCAAGAACGTAAAGAGCCGTCCGGGGGCGCCGGCGGCTCTTTGGCTGGAGAGTGCTATACGCCGCCGAGCTGGGCGACGCAAGAGCCGCGCTATCGCCAAAACAAGTTGCCCGACCGAAACAGCCTCCGCCCGGCGAACTCGCCGTCGCCGCCGAACCCGCCCAGGCGGCCGCCGATCGCTTACATCCCCAATGGCGGGGCCGATTTCGGCGGAGATTCGTGCGGTGGCCAACGCCGTGGGCGCCGGTGACGACGGCTCCTGCTATGAACAGTGGAACGCAGCCGGCGACCGGCTCAGCGGCGAAGCCGACGTCGCGCTCGCAAAGAGCCACGTCGCCAGCGCGCGCGGCCGCTAGAGCGGTTTCCGATCAATCCGTATCGTATCCGCAGGCCTTGAAGTAGTTCCCGCATTCGCCGGGTTTGAAGATTTCGGCGCAGGCGTCGAGTGCGTTCAAGAGGCCTGTGACGGTTCGCTCGGCGATTTTGCGCAGGAAGGCCTTGAGCTTGGAGTAGGCTTTTTCGATGGGATTCATGTCGGGGCTGTAGGGCGGCAGATATAGCAACTCGGCTCCGGCGGCTTTGATGAGTTGCTCGACCCTTGGCCCCTTGTGGCTCGACAGATTGTCCATGACGACGACGTCGCCTTGCGAGAGCGTGGGAACGAGGCATTTCTCCACCCAGTCCTCGAACGTGGCCGCGTTCATCGGCCGGTCGTAGGCCTTTTGCGCCACGAGACCGGAAAGGCGCAGGCCGGCGACGAGCGTGATGGTCTTGTAATGGCCATGCGGAATGCCGACGCGCAGTCGTCGCCCGCGCCGGCATCGTCCGCCCTTGCGCGCCAGATTGGTGGAAGCCCCCGTTTCGTCGATGAACACGAGCTTCCTCGGATCGAGATCGAGTTGCGCCCCAAACCACTCCTGGCGCCGCTTCAAGACGTCGGGGCGCTGCTGTTCCTCGGCATGCGCGGTTTTTTTTGAATGTGATCTCGTGCCGATCGAAGAAGCGCCAGATCACCGACAAAGAAAAACGCTCGCCGCAGTTGGCGATCAGCCGCTCCTGGATTTCCAACAACGTGATGTCCGGCTGACGACCAATGAGACCGAGCAGATAGTCGCCATGCGCCTCAATGCGGTCCGAGCGTCGATCCCCGCCCGTCGGAGCCGGGGAAATCTCGCCGGTGGCCTGGAAGCGCCAAACCCAACGGATGGCGCTGGCGATGCTGACCCCGAAACGCTTGGCCGCCGCGTTGCGCGACAGGCCGCCGACCACAACAGCCTCCACGACACGTATGCGAAGATCTTCGGATAGCGCCATCCCCGCCGCCTCCTCAACGCGGCAGAGCCCATGAATCATGAACAGCCCTGATTCGGGAATCCCCCGCGATTTATTTCGCTGGGAAACCGCGGGGTATCGGCGTTACCCGGACAGGCATGGGTCATACAAGCTCGACCGGGCCGCTTGATATGATTCAACTCTCAAAATCGATGAACTAGATGACCAAGCGGCGCGGATCGGCGAAGAGGGCCTCGTAGCGCGTCAGGAATAGCGCCGCCTCGACACCGGTCACGATTCGGTGGTCCCAGGACAGGCTGAGCGGAACCATCGGGACAGGCGACCAGACGCCGTTCTCCCAGATCGGAGTGGTTTCGGCGCGGCTCAGACCCATGATCGCGACTTCCGGCGGATTTACGAGCGGCGTGAATCCCCCACCGCGAATGCCGCCCAGATTGGAGATAGACATCGACGCGCCGCCAAGGTCGTCCGGTCGTAACTTGCGGTCTCGCGCGCGCTCCGCCAGGTCCGCGATCTCGGCGGCGATGCGCCAGACGCCCTTGCGGTCGGCGTCGCGGATCGCCGGCACGACGAGGCCATTTCGGGCGTCCACCGCCACCCCGACATGAACGTAATGCTTAATGATGAGAAGTTCTCGCCGTCGATGCTCAGCGACGCGTTGAAGCGCGGGAATTCAATGAGACAGCACGCCAGCGCTTTCACGTGGAAAGCGAGCGCGGTGAGTTTCACGCCGCGCGCGGCCGCCTCTTCCTTGAGGCTCGCGCGGAACGCTTCGATGCGCTGCATGTCGGCGCGGCCGTGATTGGTCACCTGCGGGATAACGGCCTGCGCGGCGGACAGATTGGCGGCGGCGACCTGCGCTATTCGCGGCATCGGCTCACTGGTTACTGGGCCCCATCGCGCGTGATCGACGTCCCAGAAGCGAAGGTGATCTTGCCGGATCGGCGCTGCGGTCGGCTGCGCCGCATGTCGATCGAGGTCTTCCCTCGTCAGCGTGTCGCGGCCGGCGGCCTTTGCCACCGCCGTCAGATCGACCCCGGTGCGACGCGCTTCAGCCCGCACGGCGGGGCTCGCAGTAACGCTTAAGGCCGACATCACCAACTCGCCGAGATGTATTGAGTCTCCATGAACTCGAACATGCCCTCGTGTCCGCCCTCGCGGCCAAGGCCTGACTGCTTCATGCCGCCGAACGGCGCAGCCGGATCGGACACGAGGCCGCGGTTGAGCCCGACCATCCCGAAGTCCAGCCGTTCGCTGACCCGCATCCCGCGGTTCATGTCACGCGTGAAAACGTAAGCGACGAGGCCATATTCCGTGTCGTTGGCGCGCGCGATCGCTTCCTCCTGGTCTCGGAAAGTCTGAATCGCCGCCACGGGGCCGAAGATTTCCTCCCGCACGCAGGTGTCGTCGGGGGGCAATTTCGTCAGAACCGTCGGCGGATAGAAGAACCCTTTGCGGTTGGGGATCGCACCGCCGAGCCGCAACTCCGCGCCTTTGGCGACCGCGTCTTCAACGAGCGCCGCCATCTTGTCGCGGGTTTCGGCGTTGACAAGCGGGCCGACATCCACGCCCAGCTCGAGCCCGTCGCCCATCTTGAGGGCGGCCATCCTCTCCGTTAGCCGACCCGTGAACTCCTCGGCCACGCTCTCTTGCACATAGAACCGGTTGGCCGCCGTGCAGGCCTCGCCCATATTGCGCATCTTGGCGACCATCGACCCTTCCACCGCGGTCTCGATGTCGGCGTCCTCGAAGACGAGCACTGGCGCATTGCCGCCGAGCTCCATCGCCGGAGTCACGACGCAATCGGCGGCCGAACGCAACAATCTGCGACCCACCTCGGTGGAACCGGTGAAGCTGATGACCCGCACGCGGGGATCATGCAGCAGATGGTCAACCAGCGGGCCGGATTTCCTCGACGGCAGCACGTTGACGACGCCCTTCGGCACGCCCGCCTGTTCGAACAGCGGCATCAACTCCAGCATCGTCAGCGGCGTCGCGGAAGCGGGCTTGATGATGACGAGACAGCCGGCGGCCAGTGCGGGCGCGATCTTGCGCGTGCCCATGGCGACGGGGAAGTTCCAGGGCGTCACGAGCGCCGCAATGCCGGCCGGCTTGTGCTGGACGACGATCCGTGCGCCGGAGGCGGGGGCACGGACGACGAGCCCATCCACGCGCACCGCTTCTTCCGCAAACCAGCGGAAGAACTCGGCCGCGTAGGTTGCCTCGCCTATCGCGTCGGTTCGGGCTTTGCCGTTCTCGAGCGTGATGAGGCGGGCGATGTGGGGCAGCTGCGCCGTCATCAGTTCGAAGATCTTACGCAGCGTCTCCGAGCGCTGGCGCGGCGGCCGGCCCGCCCAATCCGCAAAGGCGGCCTGCGCGGCGTCGAGCGCGGCGTCGGCGTCGGCGATCTCGGCCGAGGCGACGGAAGCGAGCGCCTCCTCGGTCGTGGGGTTGACGACGTCGAAGCGCTCCTTCGCGGCGCCTTCGCGCCAGCGGCCATCGATATAAATTTCGGTATACATCGCTGTCTCCAGGTTCACAGCAGATGCCGAAGCGGTTCGGCGAGACGACCGGCGAAATCGGAAATCACGGCGACCGCAGTTTCCCACCGCAATTGGGTCGGCGCACATTCTAGCGTGATGAAGGTCTCGGCCCCGCGCCGCAAGACGCTCAGCACCGGTGCGGCCTCGACGCCGAGCGTGAGGTCGGTTATCGCCGCGGCGCGCAAATCTCGCAGCACGAGCGTCGGCTGGGCCCGCGTCTCGGCCGCGCGCGCGCCGCCGAGCCCAATGCGATCGGGGTTGACGAAGCTCTGCATCCGGCCAAAGACCTCAGCTGCGACGACCAGCGACGCGTCGGGAGCGCTCGGCCGGAACGCGGCGGCCGCCATGCCGGCCATGACGGCAATCTCCTCCGTGGGGGCGTCGGTTTCGGCTCGCCGCCAGGCGCAGAAATTCGCAAGGCAGTCCCCGCGCAACGTCGCAGTCAGCCGCAACGCCGGCGCGGGCGCCTCGGCGGGACGCGTTTCGCGACCAGCGGGTTCGGGAGCAGGCGCCCGGAGCCCAGCCAGATGCCGGACCAGATAGGGTTGCGGCTCGCCGGCCTCAGCCAGTTTCGCAAGGTCGAGCCGCTGCTCCGCTGCGAGCCTCCGCGCGCGCGGCGAAGCAAAGATGCGTCCGGTCTTGCGAGGCGAAGGCGCGGGCGCCGCGGCAAGCGCCGGGGCGGAGGGCGCCGGTTGCGCGCTCGCTCGCTCGTCGGTCGGCGCGGAAATCGCAGCGGCCGCCGAGACGGGGCCATCGGCGATCCTCGCGATCACCGAGCCAACCGGAATCTCCTCGCCGGGCACTGCCGTCACGTCGATCAAAACGCCATCCACGTCGACCTCGACTTCCATCATGGCCTTGTCGGTTTCGACCTCCATCAGCACGTCGCCGGCCTTCACCGCCTCGCCCGGCAGCTTGCGCCATCGGACGATCGAACCGGTCTTCTGCGCCATGCCGAGCGCCGGCATGATCACGTCACGCGGCATGGAAAGGCTCCCCCTTCATCGCGAGCTCGAGCGCGCTCCACGACGACCTTCGGCGTCGGCACCGTCAGATCCTCGAGCGGCGGCGAGAACGGCACGGGTACGTCCATCGCGCCGATCCGCTGCACTGGCGCGTCGAGATAGTAGAACGCCTTTTCGTTGATCCGGCTGGCGATCTCTGCAGTCACGCCAAAACTCTGATGGCCCTCGTCGATGATGATCGCCCGGCCCGTCTTGCGCACGGAAGCCAGGATCGTCTCTTCGTCCAGCGGCACGATGGTTCGCGGATCGATCACTTCGGCGCTGATCCCTTCCTCGGCCAGCATTTCGGCGGCTTGCCGGGCGACCTGCACCATTGAGGATGTGGCGACCAGCGTGACGTCGGATCCCTGCCGCACCACGTTGGCGACGCCGAATGGGATCAGATATTCCTCGTCCGGAACCGGCGCTTTGTCCTGATACATCAGCTTGTCTTCGAACATGACGACCGGATTGTCGTCGCGGATCGCGGTCTTCATCAGCCCCTTCGCCTCGTAGGCCGAGGAGGGCAGGGCGACTTTCAGCCCGGGAACGTGTGCGACCAGCGCATGCAGCGACTGCGAATGCTGAGCCGCCGATCGTCGCGTCGCGCCGAGGTTGGTGCGCAGCACCAGCGGCGCCTTCAGCTTGCCGCCCGACATGTAATGGGTTTTCGCCGCCTGATTGCACAGCTGATCCATCGCCAGGAACAGGAAGTCGCCGAACATGAGATCGACGATCGGGCGCGACCCGGTCATTGCCGCGCCGACCGCAATGCCCATGAAGCCGGGCTCGGAGATCGGCGTGTCGACAATCCGCGTCCGAGCCGAATTCCTGCACGAGACCCGAGAGGACCTTGAACGGCGTGCCGGCTTCGGCGACGTCCTCGCCGATCAGAAAGACAGTTGGGTCGCGCCGCATCTCCTCGGCAATCGCCTCGTTGACGGCTTTGGCCAGAGTGATCTCCCGCATCGCCATCCCTCATGCCGTTACTTTTCGAGGAAGACATGCATCCCGACTTCCTCGAGCGCGGGATAGGGCGCCGCCAGCGCGTAGGCGACGGCCTCTCTGCCTCGGCGCGCACTTCCTCGTCGATTGCGTGCGAGCTCCTCGCGGAAGCGAGCTTCTCGGCGTGCAGCCACTTGCCGAAAGTCGCGATCGGATCGCGCTTGGATCTTCCAGTAGCGCCTCTTCTTCTTTCGTCCGATAATATTCGCGATTGATGTCGCCGACGTGGTGGCCATGTAGCGATAGGTGTTGAGCAGAAGAAAGAACGGGCCTTCGCCTTTGCGCGCGCGATCGACAAGCTCCTGCGCCAACCTGAAGACAGCGAGAACGTCCTGGCCGTCCACTTCGAAGGTCTCGATCCCGAAAGCGGCCGCGCGCGCCGTCAGGTGGCCGGCGGCCATTTCCTCGACCTTGGTGTACTCGCCATAGAGATTGTTCTCGCAGGCGTAGATGATCGGCAGCTTCCATAGCGCCGCCATGTTCATCACTTCGTAGACAAGGCCCTGCCCAAGCGCCCCGTCGCCGAAGAAACAGACCGCGACCGCTTTCGTCGCCGAGACGTTTGGCGGAAAGCGCGGCGCCGGTCGCGATGCCCGCCGACCGCGCCGACGATCGCGTTGGCGCCGAGATTGCCGTTATCCTGATCGGCGATATGCATCGAGCCGCCCTTGCCGCGGCAGTAGCCCTCGACCTTGCCGAGCAACTCGCAGAACATCTCCTTGAACTCGGCGCCCTTGGCGATGCAGTGCCCGTGCCCGCGATGCGTGGAGGTGATTTTGTCCGTTCTCTCCAACGCTTCGCAGACGCCGACCGCGACCGCCTCCTGCCCGCTGAATCATGTGCGTGAGCCCGGCATCTTCGCCGACAGGTAGAGCTGATTGGCGTTGTCCTCGAAGGCGCGGATGCGAGCCATCTGCCGGTACATCCGCAGATACTTCGTCCGAATTGCGTTTCAGACGTCGAGCTCATCGGCTTCTCCCCGCGCGGTCGTAAGGCCGCGCTCAGTAACGGTTGGCGATCGGCAGCTCTTCGGCGGGAAAGAGCGTAATGACCGTGCAGCCCTTGTCGGTGACGACCACCTCTTCCTCGATGCGCGCCGCCGAAAAGCCGTCGGTCGCCGGGCAGTAGGTCTCCAGAGCGAACACCATGCCGGTCTTGATCTCCATCGGATTTTCCAGGCTGACGACGCGGCTGATGATCGGCCGCTCGTGCAGCGCGAGGCCAAGCCCGTGCCCGAATTGCAGGCCGAAAGCGGAGAGTTCATCAGGAAAGCCGTAATCCGTAGCCGCAGGCCACGCGCGTGCGACGGCGTCGGTCATGACGCCCGGCTTGATCAGGGCGATCGCCGCGTCGAGCCACTCGCGGGCCCGCTTGTAGGCGTCATGCTGAGACTGCGTGGCGCGGCCGAGATTGAAGGTCCGGTAGTAGCAGGTGCGGTAGCCCTGATAGCTTTGCAGGATGTCGAAGAACGCCTGGTCGCCGGGCCGGAAGATGCGATCGGTGAAGTTGTGGGGATGTGGGTTGCAGCGCTCGCCGGAGATTGCGTTGATCGCCTCGACGTCGTCCGATCCCATTACGTACAGCATCTGGTTCGCCATGGCGACGATATCGTTCTCGCGAACGCCCGGCTTCAGCTCTTCCCAGATCATGTGATAGACACCGTCGACCATCGCGGCAGCCTGGTTGAGCAATTGGATCTCGTCGATGTTTTTGATCTCACGGGCGTCGAGCATGATCTGCTGCCCGTCGACGACCTTGAGCCCAGCCTCCTGCAGCGCAAAGAACATCGCGGTCTCCGCGTAGTCGACGCCGACCGGCATGTCCGCCGCCTTGGCCTCACGCAGCAAGCCGGCAATCTCCTCGGCGTAGCGCTTCATCAACCCGAACGATGGCGGGATGGTGCCGCGCATGCCCACCACGCCGGCGCGGCAATGCGACGGGTCGAGCCAGTCGCAATAGAGCCGGTGATGCACCGCCGCCGACCCGAAGTCCCAGACGAAGGGCTCGGCGTCGCCGCAAGCAGCGCGAAGCGACACATCTTGTCGCGCTCCCACTCGCCGATCTTCGTGCCGGTGACATAGCGGATGTTGTTGACGTCGAAGAGCAGCAGCGCGCCGCATTGCGAAGCGTCCAGCGCCTGTTTGGCGCGAGAAAGGCGGTAGCGGCGCAGCCGATCGTGATCCACGCGACGCTCGAAATCGACCGAGGTGTGGCCGAGCGCGGGAATGTGCCGGTCCCATCGCCAGTTCGGATCGGCGTCCGAAGGCCTCAGGATGCGGGGGCTGAGCGCGGCGATCTCGTTCATGGGTTGCCTCCTCGTCTCGGGACTGCATTCAGGATTTGGCGGGCCCGGCGTCGCGCGGCAGGTGGGCCCGGCGCTGGGCGACCTGGCTGATCGCCGACCAGTCGGCGTCGCCGAGGCCGCCCGCGATCGCCTCGAGGAATACATCGCGCAGCGCTGCGCCGAACGGCAGCGGGACGTTCAAGGCTTCGCTCGCCGCCAATGCAAGGCGAACGTCCTTGAATCCGAGCTTCAGGCGGAAGCCGGCCGGTTCAAACCTCTGATCGGCGATGATCTTTCCGTAGATCTGGTAAGCCGGCGAGGGGAACAGCGTCGAGGTCATCAGTTCGAGCAACGTTTTGGTCGGAACGCCATGAGCGTTGGCCAGCGCGGAGGCCTCGGACAGCGTCTCGATCGCGGAGGCCAGCATGAAGTTTCCGCAGATCTTGACGACATTGGCTTGGCTTGGCTGGTCGCCGACAATCCAGGTCTTCTGTCCGATCGCGTCGAACAGCGGTTGGACCTTGACGATGATGGTAGGATCGCCGGCGGCGACGACGTGCAGCTTCGCGGCCGCCGCGGCCTCTGGCCGCCCGAACACCGGCGCGGCGAGATACGGCACTCCCACTCGCGGTGCAGCCTCGTCATTTCCTCGGCGCATGCGACCGAGATCGTGGCGGAATTGATATGAACGGCACCGGTCTTCCCGGCGAGCAGCCCTCCCCCGACAATAATGGCGCGCACGGCCGCATCGTCGGAGAGCATCGAGATGAATGCGTCGCCCTGGAATG
This sequence comes from uncultured Alphaproteobacteria bacterium, assembly GCA_963816065.1. Lineage (GTDB taxonomy): Bacteria > Pseudomonadota > Alphaproteobacteria > Rhizobiales > Beijerinckiaceae > Roseiarcus. Next base: position 420,245 of record CAWFJG010000029.1, read on the forward strand.
CATCACCCGGGATTTCGACCACGAGCGCGCCGAGTTCGCGCAAGCGTTCCGCAGGCTCCGGCCGGCGGCTCCAGACCGCGACCTCGTGGCCCGCCTTCAGGAGATTGGCGGCCATGGCCGATCCCATTCCGCCCAGTCCGACAAAGCCTACCTTCATGGTTGCTCCTCCCCTGGTGACCTTCAAAACCTATCCAAGAGGACATCGGCCGAGTCGTTGCGCGACGACCAAACGACGCCTTGGTCAGCACGTCCGCAAGCTCGGCGTCGAGCTTGATGAAGTGACCGTCGATCGTGGGCGGGATCGACTTCATCCCTCCGGTGATCTGTGTGCGTGCGATCACCGCAAGCGGCGCACCAAAGGCGTCGCTTGCGAAGGCGCCGCAGAGAGCGTCGAGATCGTGACCGTCGACCTCGGCGACCCGCCAGCCGAAAGCGCGCCACTTTTCCGCGAGCGGCTCGAGAGTCGTGACCGAGGTCACCGGGCCGTCGACCTGCGAATTGTTGGCGTCTATCACCGCGACCAGGGAACCGGTGCGATCGCGGTTGTGGGCGGCAAACATTGCCGCCTCCCAGATCTGCCCTTCCTGAAGTTCGCCGTCGCTGAGGAACGCGAAAGTGCGACGGTCTTCACCCGCAAGTCCAGCGGCCAGTGCATAGCCGACGGCGACGGACAAGCCCTGACCAAGCGAGCCACACACCATGTCCACGACGGGAGTCCGTTCCCCGCCGATGGCCTCCAGCGTCGCTCCGTCTTTGCCGTAGGAAGCGAGGGCCTCTCTGGGGATTCGTCCGACCTGCGCGGCCGCCGCATACAGACTTATGACGTAGTGCCCGGGCGATATGACAAAACGGTCGCGACCCTCGCGCAGGAAACCGCCGGCAAAAAGCGCGGTGAAGATCTCCGCCGACGACAGCGCCTGTCCCAAGTAGCCGAAACCCTGGATTGACACCATTTGCACGGCGTCGAGGCGCACGCCCACGGCGAACCGCTGCAATTCCGAGAGGGCAGGCGTTGTCATGTCACCTCCTCGGCGCCCGCGTCCGCGGCGCCGCTTCCTTCCCCCGGTTTATGCGAACGATTGCATGATTGATAACGGCCGCGTTCGCGCTCTGTCAAGGCCATTTTTCACGTTTCCCCGTTTCTGCTCTCAATTCGTAGCGCTAAGTCAACTAACGTTCGCGGGAAGAGGAGCTCGACAGAGGCTGCGCGTGGGATGATCACGATAAAGGACATAGCGGAGAAGCTTGATCTGTCGGTCTCGACCGTCGGCCGGGCTCTGACGGACCATCCGCACATCAGCCGCGAGACCAAGGAACGGGTGCGCGTCGTGGCGAAGGACCTTGGCTATGTCGCGAATGCTGCGGCACGGGTCATGCGCGGCGGCTCGAGTCATCTGATTGGACTGCTAGTCCCGGACATCCGCAGCAGCTTCTATTCGATGGTGGCGCACAGCCTGTCCAAGTGCTTCGAGCGCGAAGGTTTTCACCTCGCGCTTTCGATCACGGAAGACGATCGGGACATTGAGTCGAAACAGGTCCGCGAACTCGTGAGCGCACGCGCAGCGGGCGTCGTCACGGTTCCGACTGCAACGCCGAGCCGCGAGACCCTCGCCCTGTTGCGAACCGTTCCGCACATTCAACTGCTACGCCGCGTCCCCGCGCTCGGCGACTGGTTCGGACTGGACGAGGAGCGCGGCATGCTCGACGTCGCGAACCATCTGTTTGCTCTGGGGCATCAGCGGGTCGGGTACATCGGCGATCTCATCTTCCCCACCGGCAGGATTCGGTATGATGGCTTTCGGCGCGCGCATTTGGAGGCGCAGATCATGCTGGACAAGTCGCTGGTGGAATTTGGCCCTCCCGAGCCGCAATTCGCCGGCGAGGCGATCATGCGCTTGCTGGCAAAACGCACCCCGCCGACCGCCATCGTGCTGACGACCGTTATGGCGACGCTGGGGGTCGCGGAGAAGCTGATGGCCATGAAAATCGCCGTTCCCGACAACGTTTCCGTCGTCGGATTCGGCGACGGACCTTGGCAAAAATGGTGGGGACCCGGTCTGACCACCTTGCATCTGCCTGCGGAGGACCTCGCCACCAGCTGTGGTCTTTGGTTCCTCAACCGCCTGCGGTCGAAATCGGTCGGACTGCGAAGTGAGCCTTACCGATCGATCAGCCCCATCACGCTCGTCGTGCGGGGCAGCACGGGAAAGCCCCGCAAGAATGAATCATAAAGCATAGAACTCAAGCCAGGCTTCGACAAACACGCTTTTGCGAATTCGTCGAGGCCGGCAACTTCTTCGGGGTCAAGCGGCGCGCAGGAGGGGCGGCTTGGGGCGGAACATCGAAGGGACTGGACAGACGGGCCTTCGAAACTCGGCTCGCAATCGGTCTCGGAGCTCGCCGTTGATGTCCGCGGTCCTGACCTGCATGAGCATGTGTGCGCCGCGGAGAGACCAGCGCATCTGTTGGCTCTTGGCCATACGCTTGCCGACGAGCGAATTCACGGCGGACTCTGCGAGCGTAGAGGCGACGCGTAGCCCGGCCCGGTAGCGCTTGCCGTAGTTGATGATCGCGCTGCGGTTCGAAGCGATATACGTCAGGAGTTGCGCGCCAAGGGTGCGAAGTCGCGAGGTGGGGAGGTCCGCGATTTCGTCGTCGGGCGTCAAGTCATCGAGCAACTCCTGAAGATCCCGGATCGCCCGGTTGACCCGCCCGTGCCAAAGACGCCACTTCACGGCGCGAATGCGCCGGGCTATCGGGAGAAAGGCTTCAGGCTCATTCGGCCGAGATCGAGCCATGTGATCGGCGATCTGCTGCATGGGCTGGATTTTCATGGCGATGTGAAACCAGTCGATGATGTGGGTTGTGGGTTTCGGCATCGCTCGGGGCAGGCGCTTCAGGATTTCAACGCCGTCCGAAATCACGGCGACGTCGCCAAAGCCGCGATATCCTTCTTGCCCGAGCGCGTGAAGCGCTCGATCGCGCAGAGCATATTGATCCGTGCTGGCGGTGACGAAATAGCGGCCGCCGGCCTCTCCGCGGCCCCCGCGACCGCACCTGCCACGACCAGTTCGAAATTGCGCGACGATTTCGAATCCGCGCTGCGAATGTGCGCGGTATCGATGCTGATCGCGAACTCCCGACGGCGATCGCCGGGGAGTTCGAGTTCGATATGACGTCGATCCTTCGCCTGCGATGACGCGGTTCTCTCCTCCTCAGCCGACAGGCGGTCGAGTCTCTCATCTGTTCGAATGGTGCGCTTGGGGACCGACGCGTGGGTCTCCGTCGGCTCGATGGGCAAAAAATTGGCCATGACGCTCGCGGCCTGCCGATACGGCATCATGCTACCCAGACGAGCCGTCAACTCCAGCAGTTCAGGAGTTGCGCGGTCAGGGCAGATTTCGTACAACGGCGCAAAGGCTAACGCGAGACCTGGATGGCAATCGCGGCAGAGCATCCAGCGGGGATTGCGGACCTCCACTGTACCGAAGACGGTCCGGATGCGACGGGTTGTGTAGTCCTTAACCGGTCGAAGCACGCCGCAGCCAGGACAGACCCGACGAAAGAGGGCGTAGGCCTCGGCCTCCTGGTTCACGACCGCGGCTTGAAGGGCCGCCATGATCTTCTTCCCGTCCCCGACAGATAGGCCGCTCTCCCCATCGAACAGCCGATCCCAACTCTTGTCGACGCGGAACTCGGGGGCCGACTTGCTACACGACGTTGAAGTGATCATCCGGAATTTCCGACTTTTGATCCTCAATGTACTTCTTCCACACCTCGTCCTAACGTTGCCGCTAATGGCCACCCAATACCGGCGACCCCAGAGATGTTGGCCCCAGTAACGTTTCCGAAGCGATTGATATTCCGACAGAAGCTTGTGCGAACTCTTCCCCTTGAGATACTGCACCGCTCGCGACGCCGATAGATGTGGCGGGATTGAACGAAGCCGCTATCGCGGCGGGGGCGGAAGCGAGCGGGTGATTGGCGGGATGGAGTGAATGTCCTCCTGCCTGAGAGGATGGGGTGTTCAGAAGCCCCCTCTCAGGCAGGAGTTTCAGATGGCCGAGATGAGCCCTCTGCGTCGTCGGATGGTCGAGGACATGACGATCCGCAATCTGTCGCCGGCGACCCAGCAATCGTACATCCACGCGGTTTCGAAGTTCAGCCGATATTTCGGCCATTCGCCGGATCGGCTCGGGTTGGAAGACGTCCGCGCCTACCAGGTGCATTTGATCTCGAAAGGGATCTTCTGGGCGTCGCTCAATCAGGTCGTGTGCGCGCTGCGTTTTTTCTACGGCGTGACGCTCGGCTGCGACGCGATCCCGGAGCGGATCGCCTACGCCCGCGAGCCGCGCAAGCTGCCGGCGGTTCTGAGCGCCGGCGAAGTCGTGCGCTTTCTTGAAGCCGTCTCGAGCCTCAAGGCTCGGGTCGCGCTGACCACCGCCTATGCCGCAGGCTTGCGGGTGTCGGAGGTCGTCGGCCTGAAGGCGCCCGACATCGACAGCGACCGCATGGTCATCCGGATCGAATGCGGCAAGGGCGGCAAGGAGCGCTACGTCATGTTGTCCGAGCAATTGCTCGGCATCCTGCGCAGCTACTGGCGTCTCGCGCATCCCGAACGGTTTTTGTTCCCGGGTCGCGACAAGCACAGCCGATCGAGCCGACCGTCCTGCACGCCGCCTGCCGTTCGGCGCGCGTCGCGGCCGGCATCGACAAGCGCGTGAGCGTACACGTCCTGCGCCACAGCTTCGCGACCCATCTTCTGGAGAGCGGCGTCGACATTCGTATCATCCAGGTGTTGCTCGGACACGAGAATCTGTCGACGACGGCGCGCTACACGCGCGTCTCGTCGCAGGTGATCGCCAGGACCGAGAGCCCTCTCGACCGGCTCTCGCTGCAGGTGACGCCGCCGGAATAGCCGGTGACGGCGCGGCCGGCGTTCGAACTGGCCGATGTCTTCCGCCGTCACGGCGAGACTTACGAACGAGCGAACGCCGGACATCTCGGGCGCGTCGAGCGGCGCGTGATCGGAGCGATCACGGCCTGCCGCACGGCGGCGCTCGGCGGTCATGTCGAGCGCTGCGACGATTGCGGGCTCACCCGCATCGCTTACAACTCGTGCAGAAACCGCCATTGCGGGAAGTGTCAGGGAGGAGCGAGGGCCGAATGGCTCGCCGCTCGTCAGGCCGAGCTGCTGCCGGTTCCCTACTTCCACGTCGTCTTCACCCTGCCGCCGGCGGCGGCCGAGATCGCTTTCCAGAACAAGCAGACAGTCTACGGCCTGTTGATGCGCGCCGCCGCCCAGGCGCTCATGACGCTCGCCGCCGAACGCCTCGGCGCCAGGATCGGCCTCATCGCCGTCCTGCATACCTGGGGACAGACGCTGACCCATCACCCCCATGTCCATTGTCTCGTCCCCGGCGGCGGCGTCGCCCTCGACGGCCAGCGATGGGTCGCCTGCAAACCCAACTTCCTGCTCTCCGTCCGCGCCCTGTCGAAGACCTTCCGCCGTCTGTTCCTCGACGGCCTGGAAGCCGCTTTCCGTTGCGGCGAACTCGGCTTCTTCGGCGACCTGGTCCCGCTCGCCGAGGCCGCCGCGTTCGCCGAACGCGTTCGCGCGTTGCGGCAAAGCGGTTCGTCGTCTACGCCAAGCCGCCGTTCGGCGGCCCCGAGCGAGTGCTTGCCTATCTCGCCCGCTATACGCATCGCACGGCGATCGCCAATTCGAGGCTCGTCGCCGTCGACAAAGATGAAGTGGCGTTCTCCTACAAGGATTATCGCCGCGGCAGGCGGTAGCCGCGTCATGCGGCTTGCCCCGCACGAGTTCATTCGCCGCTTTCTCCTCCACGTCCTGCCCGACGGCTTTCACCGCATCCGTCATTACGGCTTCCTCGCCAAGGGCGACCGAGGCGAGAGCCTCGCGCGCGTGCGCGGCCTGCTTCAGGCCGCAGCCGACCGGCGAGGCCGCCGCCGCCCAGCGAGTCCCAGGCAGACGCAACATGCCCGCGAGCCGTTCGCCCGTTGCCCGGATTGCGGCGGCCTCATGCGCCGCATCGGCCTCGTCGCACCGGTCGATGGCCGGCGCGTTCCGCTGCGACACATCATGACCTCGAGTTTCGCCCCGACCTCGATCGCCCGTCCTCGCCCACACCGCGGAACCGCTCGACGCCGCCGGCGATGCGGCTTCATTGCCGTCCGCCGCTCCGCTTCGATCGACATCGACGCCCTTCGCCGATCTCCAACGCGCCCGAATCCGCCGCCGCCGCGCCGTCCAAACCGCTCGACGGTCTCTCTCCCGCCGAACGCCCAGGGCAACAGACGCGGCGTCAAACCCGAAAGCCGCTCGCCGCGCTTTCCCCATAGCGGCTGACCGGCCCGCGCCTTCGTTCAATCCGGCTTATATGAGGTCGCTTCCATCGACGCACGAACCTACGCGCCGGCGACCTCACATAACCCTCCAGATTCCTACGAGCATGTGCACGTGGTTACAGTTCATCGACCCGGCATAGATGAGCATCTCATGAGCCCGCGCGATCTCACGTAGCAGCTCTCGCGCCCTCTGACCAACGTCACCACCCAGGGGAATCGCATTTGGAATTTGGTTGCGGGCTGAGCCCGATTTTGCGTTTGGATCGGATGTTCCCCCTTCAGTCGCTTGCTCATCGAGAGTTTAAAGTTGGAAATCAATAGGTTGGGGGCGATTTGTGCGTTTGAGATGTAGCCACTAATTTTGGCATATTACTCTTGAAAGTCAAGGCGTTTTTGGGTAAGATATATAGCCATAATGTTCGTCGACAGCTCGGTCACCCGCCTCAATGGCAAGACCTACGCCCGCCACCTGCTACGCGAGACCTATCGCGAGGACGGCAAGGTCAAGCATCGAACGCTGGCCAACCTCACCCACTGCAAACCGGAAGAGGTCGAGGCGATCCGGCTGGCGCTGAAACACAAGGGCGATTTGGGCCGCATGCTGGCGTCCGCCGGCGAGAGCGGGCCGGAGTTGAAGCAGGGTCCCTCGGTGGGGGCGGTTTGGGTTCTGTCACAGTTGGCGCGCGAACTCGGCGTCGTCGCCGCCCTGGGCTCCGATCGGCAGGGCAAGCTGGCGCTGTGGCGGATCATTGCGCGTGTGCTCGATCAGGGCTCGCGCCTGTCGGCGGTTCGGCTGGCGGGCGGCCACGCTGTCGGTGCGGCGCTGGGCATGGTCGGGTTCGACGAGGACGGCCTTTACGACAATCTGGATTGGCTGGCTGACAACCAAGCCGAGATCGAGAGCCGGTTGTTTGCTCAGAGAGAACCGGCCTCGGCGCCCGACGTCTTTCTCTACGACGTGACCAGCACATACCTCGAAGGCGAGCACAACGCCTTTGCCGCGTTCGGCTACAACCGGGATCGCAAGTCGGGCAAGCGTCAGATCGTGATCGGCCTGCTCGCCGACGCCGACGGTCGCCCGCTGTCGATCGAGGTCTTCAAAGGCAACACGCCCGACGTCAAGACGTTCTCTTCGCAAGTCAACAAAGCCGCCGCCCGTTTCGGGGCCGAGCGGGTCACCTTCGTCGGCGACCGCGGCATGATCAAAGCCCCACAGCGCGCCGAAATCACCGCCGCCGGCTTTCATTACATCACCGCCATCACGAAAGCGCAGATCGACGGCCTGATCGCAGCCGGCGTATTGCAGATGGACCTGTTCGAGGACGCGCTGGCCGAGGTCGAGGGCTTGGACGGCGAGCGTTACGTGGTGCGCCGCAATCCCGCCCGCGCCGAGGAGCTGGCGGCTTCGCGAGCCGACAAGCTGACGAGGCTGCACACCTCTGCCGAGACGGCCAACGCCTACTTGAGCGAGCATCCGCGAGCGGCGGCGAAGACGCAACTGGCCAGGCTGAAGGCCAAGTCCGAGACGCTCGGCCTCGACAAGGTCGTCCAGGTCGCCGAACTGGAGCGGCGCGTCGTCGTCACGGTGGACGAGGCCGCATTGGCCGAGGCGGCGCGCCTCGACGGCTGCTACGCGCTACGCACCGACTTGCCGAAGACCGTCGTCGGCAAAGAGGTCGTGCACGATCGCTACAAGGACCTTGCCCACGTCGAATGGACGTTCCGTGACTCCAAATCCGTGCAACTCGAGATGCGGCCGGTCTATCTGCGCGACGAGAACCGCACGCGCGGCCACGCCCTCGTCGTCATGCTGGCCTATCTCCTGGTGCACGCCCTGCGCCAGCGCTGGCGCGACATCGACCTGACCGTGCAGGAAGGCCTCGACCGGCTCGCCAGTCTCTGCGTCGTCAAAGTGATCATCGGCGGTCGGCCCTCCTACAATCAGGTCCCGACGCCGCGCGACGACGTGCGCCAATTGTTCGTAGCCGCCGGCCTCGCCATTCCCGCCGCGCTGCCCCTCGACCCGCCCCGCGTAGCCACCAGGCAAACCCTCCCACAGCGACGAAAAGCGAAATAAGGTCAACCCGTTATCGCGAGCGCGCTAAGCCTGATACAGGGGAACATCCGTTGGATCGAGATGGATTCTGCGCAGTCGTGGCTGATTTCGTGCGAATTACGATTTCAAGCCGGCCACCATTCCGAGATGAATCCGGCCACCTGAGCCGGTTACGGCTCACGCCGTTTGCTCCCCGCGGGTCGTCAACCGCGGCAGTCCCTGATCGTCGATGGTCGACGAGGAGATGGGGATGCCGGCGAGGCGGGAACTGAGCATGCGACAACTGCGATACCTATTGCGCCTTCACCACGACGGGGTGAGCGCGCGCGAGATCAGGCGGCGCCTCGGCGTGGGCGCTCGACGATCCAGGACAATCTGAAGCGGGCGGCGGCGACGGGGCTGCAATGGCCGCTGGGCGACGAGGTCACCGACGACGCCCGGAGCCCAGGCTCTACGGGCGAGCGGGACTGGCGCCGGGCCAGCGGCGGCGGGTCGAGCCGGACTGGGCGGAATTGGCGCGCGAGTTGAAGCGGCCCGGCGTGACGATGACGATCCTGTGGGAGGAATACCGGGAGGTCCATCCCGACGGCTGCGGCCACAGCCGTTTCTGTGATCTTCTGCGCGGGTTCGAGCGACGGCTGACGCCGGTGATGCGCCAGCATCATGTCGCCGGCGAGAAGGCGTTCGTGGATTACACCGGCAAGCGGATCGGGATCGCCGATCCGACGACGGGAGAGATCCGCGAGGCGGAGATTTTCGCCGGCGTGCTCGGCGCGTCGAACCCGCCGAGCGCCGCAATCTGCTCGCCTCCGGGGCGAGCGGCCTCGGCAAGAGCTGGTTGGCGTGCGCGCTCGGCCACGAGGCATGCCGGGAAAACGTCTCCGTTCTCTACACCCGCATCGCAAGCCCAGGGCCTCGCCATGAAACGACCGGCCTGCCGAACGCCGGCGCCGGTTCGCTCACCCGCCCGCGCGGGAAGGCCGTGGATAACGGCGGGCTGCGCTACGGCGCTATGGAGAGCGCGCGCCGCCCGCCGTTACCCACCGCCACCCCAGCCGCCGGCGACCGTACCAATCCGGCCGGGCAAAACATCATCAATCCGTCGGCGTCCCGCCAGGCATTCCAATAGGAAGCCGGCCATTGATTCCGATTTGAAGCCGGCCGGGGTTCCGATTTGAAGCCGGCCACCTTGGCGACGCCCCGATGCTGAGGCCAAGGGCTCTTCGCAAGGTAATGGCGGAAACGCGAGTCCAGAGCGACCCAATATCGATGTTGGGGTAAACCCCAATCATCGAAAATAACACAACAAATTTCAATGTGATCTGGCGGAGGGGGCGGGATTCGAACCCGCGATACGGTTTCCCGTATACACACTTTCCAGGCGTGCGCCTTCGACCGCTCGGCCACCCCTCCGGAACGCGTGGATGTGATCCATCGCGCACGAGGCGCATAGCACCGCCCGAGGCGCGGGCGCAAGGCAGGCGTCGGCAAATCGGCGGCGATCGGGGTCGGGGAGGATCCCTTGTGCGACCTTCGCGGTTGGGGAATCTTGGCCTCATGAGTTGTTTCCTGATCGTCGATGATCATCCGCTGTTCCGCGAGGCGCTGATGAGCGCGTTGCGGCTCGTCAGTCCCGAGGCCGATATCTACGAGGCGACTTCGATCGAGGGCGCGCTCGATGTGCTCGACGCCCACGACGATTTCGAACTGGCCTTGCTCGACCTGTCGCTGCCCGGCGCAACCGGCTTTTCCGGCCTGGTCCGGCTGCGCGCCTCGCGCCCCAAGCTGCCGATCCTCGTCGTCTCAGGCCACGAGGAGCCGGCCGTGGTGCGTGAGGCACTGTCGCTCGGGGTCGCCGGCTACGTGCCGAAATCGACGTCGAAGCAGCGGCTTTCGGAGGCGATCGCCAAGGCGTTGGCCGGCGACGTCTACGAGCCCGATTGGCCGCGTTCGGCCGCCCTCGAGGCGCCCCCCTCCGAGGAGAGCCGCATCCTTCAGCGGCTTCGCGACCTGACGCCGCAGCAGCTGGCGGTGCTCGAGCTCGTTCGCGAGGGCCGGCAGAACAAGGCGATCGCGCACGAGCTGAAGCTGGCCGAGACGACCGTCAAGGCGCACATGTCGGAGGTGCTGCGCAAGCTCGGCGTCGCCTCGCGCACCCAGGCGGTGATCGAGGTCGCCAAGGTCGACTTCGAGGCGCTGAAGAAGGCCGGGCGGTAGCGCCGGGTCTAGGCGGCGCGGCCTGTCCGAAAATCGAAGCGGCTCAGCGATTCCAAGGTCTTACGTGCATTTTTGTGATTCGCGCGGCCGGTTTTCGGCGTGTTTGCCGCATTTTTGCCATATTTCGACGACGCCTTGGCGGAAATTCATCAATGATTTCAACGGCAATGTGGTTGCGGCGGACGATCCGACCCGGCCAAACCGTACTCATCCTGACGCGTCGGCGAGGGCGCCGCCCCCCTTGCGCCGCGCCGGCAAGGCCCCGCGACCGGCCAAACCTCTGGCGCCCGGCCCCGCCCGATCCTAAGTTTCCAGGGGCATGGCGGGTCCCGGCGCTCTCGAACGATTCATCCAAAGTCACCGGCGGCTGTTCGTGCTGACCGGGGCCGGATGCAGCGCGCCGTCGGGCATCCCGGATTATCGCGACGCCGAGGGCCAGTGGAAGCGCGCCCAGCCGATGACCTACCAGGTTTTCGCTCAGAGCGAATCGGCGCGGCGCCGCTACTGGGCGCGCAGCCTCCTCGGCTGGCGGCGAATTCGCGAGGCCGCCCCCAACGCCGCCCATCGCGCGCTCGCCCGGCTCGAGGCGTTGGGCGGAGCTCAGCGGCTCGTCACCCAGAACGTCGACCGCCTGCACCAGGCGGCCGGCAGCGAAAGGGTGATCGACCTGCATGGGCGGCTCGACCGTGTCCGCTGCATGGGCTGCGGCGCGCTGTCGCCGCGCGAGGATTTCCAGGCGACGCTCGCCCGCCTCAACCCCGGCTGGCTCGCGTTGGCGGCGGCCGACGCCCCGGACGGCGACGCCGATCTCGACGGCCTCGATTTCGCGACCTTCGCGGTTCCGGCCTGCTTCGACTGCGGCGGCGTGCTGAAGCCCGATGTCGTGTTCTTCGGCGAGAGCGTGCCGCGCGGGCGGGTCGATCAGGCCTGCGCCGACCTTGCCGCCGCCGACGCCATGCTGGTCGTCGGCTCGTCCCTGATGGTCTATTCCGGCTACCGCTTCGCCGAGCGCGCCGCCGCGAGCGGCAAGCCGATCGCCGCCGTCAACCTCGGCCGCACCCGCGCCGATCCGCTGATCGCCCTCAAGGTCGAGGCGCCGTGCGAGGAGGCGCTGGCGTTTTTGTTGTAGGGAATGGGCCCGCGGGTTGGCCGACGCCGTCGACCGAAGGCTGTCGGCTGGAGGCCCGAAGCGACCCGGAGCTGGATGTCGTCGCGTCCCCTTCAACCTCGCTAGTCGTCTTTCTGCGGGCGTTGCAGCATCCGCACGACGTCCACCGCGATCGCGGCGACCCGCTGTTCGGAATCCATGTGATTCCTTGGCGCGGCCAGATATTCGAGTGCGGCCGCCAGCCGACAAGCTGTCGAGCTTGGGCGGGATCGTTCCCGCCCACTCCTTGCTAGCGCCGCTGCGGCGCCGCCCGACGGGGCGCGCCGTCGTGCTCGGGGACCACGCCCCGGCCCGGGATCAGCGTCCCCGGCCGGTCGACCTCGACGACCATCCCGCGCAGGCCGACATGGACGCTCATCGCGCACAGAAGGCCGTCGGGCAGGACGGCGGGCGCATAGGCGATGCGCCCGCCGTTGGAACGGACCGCGCCGTCGACCTGCCGCCACAGGCTCGACAGCGTGCGTGCGCCTTCCGGCCCCGCGGACAGCAGTTTTTCCGCAAGGTCCGGGTGCAGGCGAATGGTGATTTCCGGCAAGTGTGCCTCCTCTGGCTGGTGACGAACGAACGCGGCCGAGGGGCGGCGCGCTTCGTTCATGAGCAGCAGCGAGGAGGGGTCAGATCATGAGGCCTTGTTGGCGGCAGCGAAAGCGAATGACAAACAGTGCCACCGAGGTACGTCAGAATCGGACGTGGCTGGCACCTCCCGAGGACGGTGCCCGCCGCGATATCGTCATCGCGAGCGAAGCGTGGCGATCCAGGCGAACGCAGAGACTCCGACTTCGGCTGGATCGCCACGCCGCTTCGCGGCTCGCGATGACCCAAAGGCACCGACCAGGTATACGGTTGCGCCGTCACCTCTCGTCCGGGAACGCGGCCTTGACTACCGATAGTGCAAGTCGCTCTTGACGACCGCCTCCGCGCCGTCCAGCCCGAAAGCGCTTTTCACGACGGCGATGATCTCGGGCGCGTGAAGGCGGCGGTCGGCGTAGCTAACGAAGCGCCGCGCTGGCTTTTGGTAGACAATCCGCCCGCGCGGCTATTCACCGTATTCGGGCGATGCAATCCGAGCGGCAACCCCAAGCGCCGCGAGGCGCGCCGCGCCGAGCCTGCGCAATTGCTCCCACCGCTCACAGTGGCCGGCGCGGTGGGTCAGGCAATCGCCATAGGGTTCGGCCTCCGCGAGGGTCGAGTGGTCGGTAACAAGGACGCGTCCGACACGCCAGAAGATGCCGATGCAGGGCTCGCGAGGAGAGTCGAAAGTCGGCTCGTATGCGCTCATGGCGAGCTCGGCCTTTCGTCGCGGATAACGGCGGGCGCCTACGCCATGCGTCCGCCGTGCGACTGGACCGCCCGCTCGACCACAGGCTCTACTAGTGCGCGGCTTGGCCCCGGCGAGAAGATTATCCGCAAGGTTCGAGTGCGGGCGATTTCCGGCAATTGCATCCTCAGGCGTGGCGTGCGCGATCCATTCACGAGCGGAGGAGAGAGGAGGGTATGATGGGCCAGCTCACAGAGGAGTGGGGTCCAGCACCATTCCGTACAAGCTGTTCAATGCGTTCAGCATCCGGGCTTTACGGTAATCTATGAAGGCACTGTAGTCATTCCACAAACCATCATCTGCTAGCGGAATAAAGTCATAAAATTGCCAATACTTACTACCATCTTCGCTTAAAAAGAATTCCTTTGGGTGACGGGCGCGCTTGTAATTATTCACATCGGCCCGCATGGGTTGAAAATTCCATAGTATATCGACTGATCTTCGATATATCTCATCACCCTCAGCTAGTCTGAGAGGGAAGATATGGTCCACCTGAGGTTTATCTTCGTGAAATACATAGCTCCTACTGGGCATTAACATCTTCGTAGTGAACCATGGTTGAGCCAGCAATTGATATTCCTGTAGCATTCCAGTGCGGTTTTTCTGAACTGCATTCTTACGAATTGCTTCCAGCGGGAATGGTTCACCTTTCCGCCCCGCTAACATGGCTTCTCGAGCAAAGGCGTTTACCATCGTTTGGGTATTCCAGTCGCACAGCTGGGACAACAGAAAGTACTGATGGATTAGCTCCAATTGGTCGGCCGGTAGCGCCCGGATCCGCCATTCGTGTCCGTTCCGTCGTCGTTCGGTCAGGTAAGCCGGAATTGGGAGCACTGCCAACCAGCGCGGGACGATGGATGAATGGTTTATGTTTAACAATCCCTTGAGATAAGCAGAAAAAACTTCAATCAAAGGCGCGCTATCCTCTTGCAGTACGTCCTCGAAAAGCTGAATATCACCTTTCTCGATACGCCTCTCATCGACTTGGATTGTATTCTTGATTAGCAAATGAAAATATTGTAGGATTGAGGTTGACAAAAAGGCAATACCTCCGCTAAGATTTGCGATCCGCTCAGAGAAGCCCCAGAGCTTTTCTTCGTAATCAGAATGTACCGCCTTTATCTTACCGAGGACCAATTCCAATTGTGTCAAGCTGACGCCGCCGGTGTTAAGTCGACGGAAAATTTCGTTTACTTCATCAGAGGTCTCAGCTTTGACGCAAAAATAGGCAATCGATTTAACGTTGGTGTCGACAAAAATATCCCAAAGCGCGCTGACGTTTTCTCGGATCAAAATTTGGACATTCGGGTCCGCACTAGCTGCCAGCGCCCTGGTTTCCAGGGCCACTTTTTCCCGTGATGTGGGTATTCGACACGAAATTTCTGTCATCCTAAGGTATCGAGCTTCGGGGACAGAGCAGGCATCGCGAAACAAAAACCCTGTCTCGTCGGATTCAGCGCTCGCCGAGTCGAACAGCAAGTCGAAATGGAGTACCCTCCCGTTAAATCGGTGACGAAGAACCGAATACAATGTTTGAAGGCGCTGCTGTCCATCATAAACTAGAGCTTTGGCTGCACTAAAAAGCCCATCATCCACTTGGCGGGCAAATTCTCCAGGGGCATAGTCTCCGACAAATCGCCGATAGGGAATCGCTTGCTGGGTCTCCCAAAGGACTACGCCTCCAATTGGATATTTCCTAAACAAGGAATCGAGCAGCAAACATATATAAGTCTCAGATTCGTGACGAGTACCCCACACATACTGTCGCTGTACTTGTGGTAGGTACCAACCGTTGTTTGGATTATTGAGTTTATCCAACGCTTCGCGAACGGAAATCCCGTAAAAGGACATCAATAGTACTCCCTACTGATGGAAACGCAATTCCCACCGACGTTCCATCGGGCTTCGCTCCAACTTACTTCTCAACAATTGTGCCAGCCTTGACGCGGATACAAAAACTTCCCTCGCTGCGACAATCTCGGACGTATCGCCTCCTCGACTATGCGCCTCTCCCCAACCCTCTCCGTCCTCGCCCTCGCCCGCGAACTCGCCGCCTCGGCCGAGGGCCTCACGCTCGACGAGATGGCGGGGGTTGTCCATGCGTCACGTCGCAGCGCCGAGCGGATGCGGGACGCGGTCGAGGCGGCGTTCGGGCCGCTCGGCCGGATCGAGGACGGGCGAAAAATCCGGTTCCGGCTCGCGGCGCGCAGCCTCGGCAATTTCGCCGCGGCGCCGACCGCCGAGGAACTGACGGAGCTTGAGAACGCCGCCCGCGCCCTGGAAGCGACGGGCGCCGCCAGCCGCGCCGCGAGCCTGCGCACGCTGCGGCAAAAAATCGGCGCCAGCCTGCGCGAGGCGGACCGGCGCCGGCTGTCCGTCGACGTCGAGGCGCAACTCCGCGCCGAGGCATTCGCCTGCGCGGTCGGGCCGCGTCCGCTCGCCGACCCCGCCGTTCTCGGAAAGCTTCGCGAGGCGCTGCTGGCCGGCGTCCAGATCACGTTCAACTACGGCGACCCGCCGCGCTGGCGGAAGGTCGTGCCCTACGGCCTCCTGTTCGGCCCGCGCGCCTACCTCGTCGCCCGCGCCGCGCATCGCGACGAGCCGGTGCTGTTCCGCCTCGACGCGATCCATGACGTGAAAGCCCTCGACGAGCCGGGCGCGCCGCCGGCCGACTTCGACCTGAAAGCCTACGCCGAGCGCTCGTTCGGGGTGTTCCACGAGGCGCCGGAGGAGGTCGTACTGCGCTTCGCCCCGTCGGCCGCGCTCGGACGCCCGCGCCTTCCTGTTCCATCCGACCCAACGCCTGACCGACGAGCCGGACGGATCGCTGACCGTGCGCTTCCGACGCAGGCGGCTTTCTGGAGATGGCGCATCATCTGATGACTTGGGGCGCGCACGTGACCATCCTCGCGCCGCAAGCGCTCAAGGACGTCATGCGGGAGAAGGTGGCGGCGCTCAATTCGCACTATGGACCTGGGTCCGCGTAAGAAGCGCCTGGAAGCGCAACGGGGGCTTCCTCTTTCACTTCCGCGAGAGGCGCAGGATGAGGGTTCGCCCGCCCATCGTCGGTGCGCGAACCCCTGATCCACGGCCCTTCACCCCATGGGAGAAGGGCGATTGCGGTCACCCGTCGATGGGCTCGAACCGGCGGCCGTCGATGCGGAACTCGACGAAGTCGTCTTCGTGAAACATCCCGATCACCAGGCCCAGCGGCTCCTGGAAATAGGGACTTGCGGCATTCATTTCGTTCGGGTCGAACAAAGGCGCCGGGAGGACATTGGTCACAATGCACGGTTCGCCATAGTCCGGGAACTTCCGGTTTCTGAGCCCCGCTTTCCAGACGACGAACTGGCCCTTGACGAAGGCGTGGTGCTCATCGAGCCGGTCCGCGAGCTGCTTCAGCATCCGCTTGCGGGCCTCGGCGGGATCGTCGTTTCCCGGCCCGTCCGCCAGATGAAGGACCGGGAAATTGCGTTCGGCAGTGTACACACTCATGTCGCCTCCGCGTCATTCGTCGCGCTGCCGTAGCTATCCCACGGCGCCACGACAGAAGCGGTCGTAGCTCCTCGGGCGAGGCTGAACTTTGCCCCCCCCACTCAAATCCGCGCGCATTCGGCGGCCAGCAGCAGTTCGACGAGGTCGTGGTGGCGCTGGCCGTCGAGGCCGGTTGCCTCGCGAATGCGCTGCAAGCGCGCATAGATCGTATTGGGATGGACCTCGAGCCGCCGCCCGGCTTTCTGGATGTTGAGATCGGCGTCGGCCAGCGCCGCGAGGGTTTGCAGGAGCGCGCCGCCCGCCTTGCCGTCCGCGGCGATCAAGGCGGCGATCCATGGGGGCGCGGCGGAGCGCACGTATTCGCCGCCCGCGTGCAGCAGCAGGCTGCGCACCGGCAGCTCGGCAAAGGACACGACGCGCCGGTCGACGCTGGCGAACTCCAGCGCCGCCGTCGCCTCCCGCAGGGCCCCGGGGATCGAGGCCGTCGAGGGGCGGTCGGCGCTGACGCCGGCGAGGACCGAAGGACCGAGCTGCATCAGAAGCGGCGCGAGGCGCTCGGCCAGGTTGGTCTGCGGCGCCGTCCAGCCCGACTGCCGGCGCAGCGCCGACGCGACCGCGACGACCCGGGAATTGCGCAGGCCCGCCAGGACTCTGATGGGGGTCGGCGCAAACAGATTGGCGAGCGCGGCGAGGAGCCGCTGGGCGCGTTCGGGATTGTCGAGTTCGACGGCGATCGGCGTCCGCACCCCGACGACGCAATAGGACTGGCGCTGATCGAGGTAGCCGGCCGACTTCAGGAGCCGCACGATCCGCCCGTCGGACTCGTCGTAGCCGGCGAGCAGGATATTGAGCAGTTCGGCGCTGAGATCCCCCTCGGCGGCCTCGATCAGGCGGGTGTGGGCGACATAGCCGGACGTCATCACGGCGCTGATGACGTTGGTGTATTCGATGGCGAAATCGGCGATCGCGTCGATCGCCTGATGGGCGCCTTGCGGACAGGCGGTCGCTGCTGCGTCGCGCAGCCAGCGCGAGATCGCGCGGTGTCCGCATCGATAGGCGTGCAGCGTCGCCTCGAGCGGAAAGCGCTGTTCCGCGCGGCGGCGCGCGTGAGCCTCGACGAAGGCGAGATCGCCGGGCTCGCCGCCGGAGAACAGGCGCACGACCTCCGCCACATGCGCTTTGGCGTGGTCCCTGAGCTCCGGCAGGATTTGCGGATTGCGGCTGTCGGTGAAGGCCGGGACCTCGCTGACGATGGCCTCCCGAAGCGCCGTTTCGACGCTGCCGATGGAGCGGCGAAGCGCCGGCGCAACATCCGGGATGACGCCGAGCCCGGCGAGGCGGTCGAGCGTGTGAAGTCAGGGCGCGGTCGGGGCGCGAGGTCGCGAACATCCTTTGTGCACTCTTCACAATGACGGCTGGCGCCCGGCCGCCGGACTCGCCATGGGCCGATCCTCAGGAGGATGCTAGCCAACCAGCGCTCTCGTTTCCCTCGAGCAAGGAGACTTCACATGGCCAAGTATCTTTTCGTCTATCACGGCGGCAAAATGCCTTCGAATCCGCAGGAAGCGCAGGAGACGATGAACGCGTGGGGCGCCTGGTTCGGCGGGCTCGGCGCGGCGATCATCGACGGCGGCAATCCGGTCGGCAAGTCCTACACGGTCAAGGCCGACGGCTCTCTCGTCGCCGACGGCGGGGCCAATCCGGCGAGCGGCTACAGCCTGATCGAGGCTTTGAGCGTCGAAGACGCCCACGCCAAGGCCAAGGGGTGCCCGCTGCTCAAGGCGGGCGGCTCGATCGAAATCGCGCAGGCGATGGACATGTAGGGCTTTTAAGCGGGCGCCGTCGCGACCTCGGGGCGGCGCCCGCGCCGACACAACGAACTGCTGGAGGAGACCATGTCCGCCGAACTGCGCTATCTCGCCTACACCGCCTTTCTGACGGCGGCGTTGTGGATTCCCTACGTCATCAGCCAGGTTCAAACGAATGGGCCTTTGACGCCGGCGAACTACGTCGACCCGACCCCGCGCAAGGTCCCGTTATGGGGCATGCGGGCCAATCGCGCCCACCTCAACGCGGTCGAGACCTTCGCGCCGTTCGCCGCGCTGGTTCTGATCGCCCATGTCGCCGGCAAGGAGAACGGGATGACCGCGTTCTGGGCGATCTCGTTCTTCTGGCTTCGGCTGATCCACGCCGTCGTCCATCTGGCCGGCCTGCCGTTCATCCGGACGGTGGTGTTCACCCTGGGATTCGTGGCGGTCTGCGGGCTGTTCTGGGAGGTCGTCAGCTAGGGGATCAGCGCAAGCCGGCGCCCGACCCGTTCGTCGTCCCCGCGCACGCGGGAATGACCGGGCGGCGCGCTCGCGGGAATGACACGGCAAGCGCCGGCCTCACGGCTTCCGATGGAGGCTCGCCAGCGCATCGAGGATTTGTGCGCGTTGCGGCGCTTCGCCATAGGCGCGGATGAGCGACTCCGCTTCCGAGAGCTCCTTCTCGGCGTCGCATCCCTGCAGCGCGAACCATTGCACCGCCATCAGCGGATGGCCAATGCCCAGCCGTTCGACGAGGTCCGAATAGGGCAGAGGATTGTCCGGCGTCGGCCGGTAGGCGTTGGCGAATTCGCGCTCGACCCAGGCAAGGCCCGCGCGGCAAAATTCCGGCGTCGCCTCGAGATCGAGTTGCAGAAGGTAGCGCATCAGAAACGCTCCATCCACGTCCGAAGATGGCTTGGGTCAGCCAGGCGACGGCGTCCGATGGTGCGGTGGCTCAGCTTTCGAGCGCCCTCCAGCGCCTCGGCGGCGTGGGGATTGTTGTCGTCGGCGAAACTCAGCCACGCCCGCAGCGACGCCTTCGGCGTCAGCATCGAGAATCTCGGCGGGTTATTGTTCAGGACGCTGCCAAGTTCGGCGGGATCGCGCAGCTTGGCGAAGTCGGCGGCGACAAAATCCTCGCCGCCATAGGCGCGCACCAGCGCCTCCCAGGCGAGGGACTGAGCGTCGACGGCGCAACCGAGGCCGACCAGCCATTTCATGCCTTCGCTCGCGCTTCCGGCCGCATTGGCGATCTCGGAATAGCTGTGGGCCCGCCCCGGCGACGGCGCTAGGCTTTGCGGCGCGGCGGTCGAGCGAGGCGCGCGCCTTGTCGCAAAGCGAGGGGGTGGGATCGAGGTCGAACGCCGCGAGTTCGCCGAATGGGAATTCGTCGCGCTGCAGCATCGCTTCGGCGTCGGCCTGACGGCTTGGCAGCTTGCGCATCGCTTCGCGCGCGCCCTGCTCCACGAGATAGACGTCGCTCGCCAGGAACGGCGTCCAGCGCCACAGCGGCGCGTCGGCGGGCATCGCGTCGAGCTTCGCTTGCCAGTCCGCGACACGCGCCGCCTCGCGCTCCAGGGCGGCGTCGTGAATCATCGACAGCGGAAGGAAGGCGCTGCAGACGAGAGCGAGCGCGGCGAGCGGGACGGCAGCCAGGCGCGCAGGCGCGGCGGCGCGCAAGGCGAAATGAGGGCCCACAGGCAATAGGCCGCGATCAAGCGGCGGCCCCAGCGCCGGGATCGCGAGCGGCCACTGTCCGACCGGCGTCGACGGCCCGCTGAGCATTTCGAATGCGCCCCAGGTGGCGGCGAACCACAAGACGGCCAGGATCAGCGTCCCGATCCTGCCTGTCTGCGGCATATCGCCGGCGAGCGCCGCCAGCAACGCCAGCGCTGCGATGAGCGCGAACAGGAAGAACAGGCCGAGCGCTGCGAATCCTTGCGCCATCCCGTTGCCCGCGGCGTCGCTGCCCTCGAGGTCGGAGAGGATCGCCACAATCGGAATCGTCAGCGTGAGGGCGATCGCCGCGAGAACGACGCCGACGACCGCTGCGACGCCGGATGTCGATTGGCTCGTCGCCATGGGCCTTCGTCCCCGGGACTATTTTGCGCCCTTCCTGGCTGCCTTCGCCTTCGGCGCCGCCCCAGGGTTTGATTTCGAGCGGATTTGGATGGCGCCGCCCTTCGGATGCTCGACCTCGAACGCGTCCGTCTTCCGCACGAGGTCGCTCAACTTGCGAAAGCCGAAGTTTCGCGGATCGAAATCGGAAGCCAGGTTGGCGAGTTGTTTGCCGACTTCTCCCAAGGGGACCCAGCCATCGTCGCTTTCCATCTCGGCAATGATCTTGTCGATGATCGGCACGGCGGCGCTGGGCGGCTGAAGAGGCGTTGCGGCGCCGCCCTGGCTGTTCCCCGCGCCCGATCCCTGAAGCAGGTTCTCGGCATAGACGAACCTGCGGCAAGCCTGACGGAAGCTCTCCGGCGTCTTCTGCTCGCCAAAGCCAAAAACGTCGACGCCCTGCTCGCGGATGCGGGCCGCGAGCCGGGTAAAATCGCTGTCCGACGAAACCAGGCAAAATCCATCGAGCCGACCGCTGTGAAGCAGGTCCATGGCGTCGATGACCAAGGTGATGTCGGACGCATTCTTGCCGGTCGTATAGGCAAACTGCTGCTGGGGTATGATTGCGTGCTTGGACAGCGTGTCCGCCCAGGCCCTGGAGCGAGGGTTGGAGAAGTCCCCGTAGATGCGGCGAACGCTCGCTTCTCCAATTTTGGCGATTTCCGCAAACAGCCCGTCGGCGATCTTGGCGGACACGTTGTCGGCGTCGATGAGGACAGCGAGACGGGGCGAACGCGCTTCTGAAGGCATGATGGCTGCTCCACTCGAGCCGGATTTCGCGGATTACCCGGAGAACCCCTGCTCTCTTGAACTCGGTCGAAGGCGTCCGCGTCCTTCGCCGCCAATTCGGCGAGCCGGCGCATGGATCTCGCGACGGACCGCTCTGAATGCCGCAGCGTCGCCATGCCGCCGGTTCGGGCTCGGCGGTGCGCGTCTTCCACACGCCGCCGGCGCCGTCAACGGGCTGCCGGCGGGCTCTGTCGCTCAATTCGCCCTGTTTCGGTTTCCGCGCCGGCCCCGAAAATCGCAGCCGTTCGCGCTCGCCGCGTCCTAAAGGTCCTCGATGTCCCGCCGCGCCCGCTCCAGGACGTCGCGAAGACGGCCGGCCTGTCCGGCGTCCAGCGCTCCCTTGCGCATTTTCGAGAACAACGCCTCACGGAGTCCACGGATCAACTCGCCGATCGCCTGCTCGCCGATCGGCGCGGCCGCGTTGTCGACCTGGGCCTTGATCGCGTCCAGTTCCGCGCTTTGCCCGGCAAGCCACGCTTTCCCAGAACTCGGTGATGGCGAAACGGCGTCGCGGACCGTGCGAGGTCGAGACCACGAACCCGGCCTCGGAAAGCTGTTGCAGGATCGGATAGATGGATCCGGGGCTTGGGCTGTAGGATCCCTGGAAGCGGGCGCGCAAGCCGCGGATGATGTCGTAGCCGTGCCGCGGCTCTTCGGCGATCAGCCCGAGCACCAACAGGCGCAGCGCGCCGGAGTCGAACATGCGCGCGCCCCGCCTGCGTCCGAACGGGCCGTGGCGCCCGAAGAGACCGTGAAACGCGGCGCGCGGTCCGCACTCGTGAAGGGCGTCGTCGTCGCCGGGCGGCGAGGGACGGAAGGGCATGGGCTTGGGTCTCGCGCGCCGTTCGGCGGCATGATGCTAGCGGTTCGCGCGGGCGGCGGCAAAGGCGCAGGGCGCGCCTTTGCCCGGCGACGGAGGCGCGCCGAGCCGCCGTTCCGTCAAGTTTGGCCGGGACCGCCGTTCGTGGCGCTGCGCTCGGCGGTGAAGCCCGCAAAAGCCTCGCGATCGCGCGCCTGGCGCTGCTTGCGTTCAAAGGCGTCGAACGCCTCGGCGTCCTCGTCCAGCGTCTTCAGCGTCTCGCGCCGCCGCTCTTCGAATGCGGCGTTGCGGATTACGGCGGGGGTCCCGCGCCAGGTCGTCCGACGATTGCGCCGCTGAAGCCGGGGCTGATGCGGCGGCGCGCGGCCCGCCACAGAAGATTGACGAAGAGCGCCACGCCGAGCGGGCGGAAAAGCCAGAACGCTGCGGCGACCATCAGGATCTTCACCAGCAGCGGCGGATGGTAGGAGGACCCGGACCACCGAACCCGGCTTCATAGGCGCCGCCCTGTCGCACTGCGTGCGCCGCCGTCCGTTCGCCGGTCCGGCCATCGCGATAGATGAGTTCGGTCGGGTCGGTCGATGCGGCCACGACCCCGTCGAGCAGGCCGAGCCGCCGCAATTCGCGAGTTGCATTGGCTGACAGCGCCACGGCGACGCCGATATCGGACAGTTCGTGCGCCTGTTCATAAATCTCTGGGAAAAGCCCGCGGCGACGCAACGCATGCCACAGGGTCAGACCGCCAATGCCGGCCCCGACGATCGCGATTCGCAACTGTCGACCTGCCATCGATCTCACGCCCGATCTCTCGT
The DNA here is from genome assembly GCA_963816065.1 of uncultured Alphaproteobacteria bacterium. GTDB lineage: Bacteria > Pseudomonadota > Alphaproteobacteria > Rhizobiales > Beijerinckiaceae > Roseiarcus. The sequence continues at coordinate 443,215 of CAWFJG010000029.1, forward strand.
CCCGAGGCTTGCGGACTGTCGATTGTGAGGCTGGCCGTGTCAATCATGGCGGCCGGAGCGACGGGCGTCGGCCAGGTCCAACTTTTGACGATTGGCCGTGCGACGGTCTCAGCGTTTCCAAACCCCGGAGGAGCAAGGCGATGGCGAGGTTCATGGTTCTGTACATGGCCAATTCCGCGGATTTCGAGCGGATGATGAGGGAATCTACGCCTGAGCAGCAGAAGAAGGGTATGGAGGCCTGGATGAATTGGATGGGCGCGCACCAGGCTTCGATGGTCGACGGTGGGGCGCCCCTCGGCAAGACCAAGCGGGTCGACGCACAAGGCGTCAAGGACACGAAGAACGGCATCGGCGGCTATTCGATCGTCCAGGCGGACTCGGCCGACGCTGCGGCCAAAATGTTCGGCAAGGACCACCCCCATCTGCAAATGCCCGGCGCATGGGTGGAAATCGTCGAGATCATGCAAATGCCGGGAATGTAGGCGCTTCCCCGGCTCGTCGGGGTTCGCTTGCGGCGCGGCCCGCGGCTCGCGCCGCTAAACCGCGGCGCGTTCGACCCACGCCGACAGATCGGCGTGGGCGCGCGCCGAAAGCGCCCGCTTGCGCGCAAAGCCGCGCTCGGGTCCGCCGAGGCGCTTGCCCGTCTCGTCGACGCGCGGCTCGGCGATCGGCGGGAACAGGCCAAAATTGACGTTCATCGGCTGGAAGGAGCGTGGACCTGCATCGACCGACTCGAGATGGCCGCCAGTGATGTGGTTGAGGAGCGCGCCGATCGCGGTCGTCGTCGGGGGCGGCTCGAGCGTCAGGCCAAGTCGCTCTGCGGCGGCGAGGCGCCCGGCGACCAGACCAACCGCGGCGCTCTCGACGTAGCCCTCGCAGCCGGTGATCTGGCCGGCGAAACGTAGCCGCGGCTCGGCTCTGAGCCGGAGGCCGCTGTCGAGAAGCCGGGGGGAATTGAGGTAAGTGTTGCGATGGATGCCGCCGAGACGGGCGAATTCGGCGCGCTCGAGCCCGGGGATCATGCGGAAGATGCGCGCCTGCTCGCCGTACTTCATCTTGGTCTGGAAGCCGACGATGTTGAAGAGCGTGCCGAGCGCATTGTCCTGCCGAAGCTGGACGACGGCGTAGGGCTTGATAGTGGGCTGGTGGGCGTTGGTCAGACCGACCGGCTTCATCGGCCCGTGCCGCAGCGTCTCGCGGCCGCGCTCGGCCATCACCTCGATCGGCAGGCAGCCGTCGAAGTAGGGCGTGCCCTCGAATTCGCGGAACTCGGTCTTCTCGGCCGCCAGCACGGCCTCGACGAAGGCCTCGTACTGGTCGCGGTTCATCGGGCAGTTGACATAGGCCGCCGCGCCGCCGCCGCTCGGGCCTTCCTTGTCGTAGCGCGACTGCATCCAGGCGACGTCCATGTCGATCGAGTCGCGCTGGACGATCGGCGCGATGGCGTCGAAGAAGGCGAGCGCACCCTCGCCGGTGAGACGGCCGATCGCCTCGGCGAGCAGCCCGAGGTCAGCGGACCGGTCGCGATCACGACATTGTCCCAGTCGGCCGGAGGGCAGTCCCTCGATTTCGCCGCGCACGAGGGCGACGAGGGGATGGGCCAGCACCGTCGCCTCGACCGCCGCCGAGAAACCCTCGCGGTCGACGGCGAGGGCGCCGCCGGCCGGCACCTGATGGGCGTCGGCGCAGCGCATGATGATCGAGCCGAGCGCCCGCATCTCGCGATGGAGGACGCCGACCGCGTTGGTCGCCGCGTCGTCCGAACGAAACGAGTTGGAGCAGACGAGCTCGGCGAGCCGGCTCGTCCGGTGGGCGGCGGTCGTCGTCAGCGGGCGCATCTCGTGCAGCACGACGGGGACGCCGGCTTCGGCCGCCTGCCACGCCGCCTCCGAACCGGCGAGGCCGCCGCCGATAACGTGGATGGAACGCATGACGTGTCTTGGCCAAGCCCCGCAGAACGTCAACTGGGGGCGGCCAAAAAAAAAGCGGCCCCCGAGGGGGCCGCTTTTTGGCCGGCCGCGAAAGCGGCGGTGCCGATGGTCCGGCCGCTTTACGCCGCGACGTGTCCAGCGACTGGCGGACGATGGTCTCGATCTCGCCGCGACGAATGCCGATGTCGCTGAGCTCGCGGTCGGTGAGCTGGCTGAGCTCCCGCACTGCGTCCCGATAACGCCGCCAGGACGCGAGCTTTTCGGAGATGGTCTTGAAGGTGGTCATTGTCTTGTCCTCGTTCACTCTTGCTGCAATGCAAAATAGGCGTCTCCGGGAATTTAGGTAGGTATGCGTTGGAAACGCAGCTATGCGACATTTGCATAGTTACCCGAGCCAAATGTTCACCGGATAAGAGCTTTTTGGCCCTGAGCTCCTTCACACGCTTTCTTCGCTGAATTTGTCGATCTAGGCCTGGCGGCGGTGATAACTCGGCGGGACGTCCCGGTTTTCGCCAGAAAACGCCAGCGATATCAATCAAATCGCAGGGGCTTGTGACGATATGGCCGGCCCGCTCGAACGCGAACGTCCGCCCGATCGCGTGTTGGGGGGCTCTATTATTCTTTCGACCTTAGTTATGTTAAATCATCATGGGGGCCTGCGGCCGCAACGGCATCACGATCAACGACCCCGTTGCGATGCGGCCCTTCGCCGCAGCTGCAGACGAAGCGCGGGATCGCGCCGTATTGTCCGCGCCCGCGCGCTCCCTTGGCCTGAGCAGCCCGGCGGCCCGAGTTGACCAGATCGCGCAGTGGAGGGAAGACCGCGCCGTGCGTCTCGCTGTCGCACCGTGACAATTGCGGACGCTTTCCGCGGCGCCCTCACAGCCGACCGACTAATGTAAAAGAAATTCTTGCTTTTGAGCAGGCGGGCGGCGACGTGAGCACGTGTGGTTGCGCAATTCAAGGAGCTCGAGATGGATAATGTCATTGCCCGCGTTGCGAAGGCGGCGAACCTTTCTCCTGAGGTGGCGCGCAAGACTGTGGCTTTGATCGCGGACTTCATTCAGCGCGAGGCGTCCGAAGACGGCGTCAGGGACCTGTTCGAGGGCGCCCGAGCTGCGCGCGATCATCGCATCCGGCGCTTCGACCGGCGGCGAAGGCATGGGTTTTGGTTTGAAGGGGCTGATGGGAATCGCCACGGGCGCGATGGGCGGCGGCGGTCTGATGTCGCTTGGCGGCGAATTGATGGGCCTCGGCTTGAGCATGGACCAGATCCAGACGGCGGGCCGGGAAGTGTTCGCCTACGCGCGGGAAGTCGCGGGCGACCAGACGATCGGCGAGATCGCGGCTTCCATTCCGGGGCTGTCGCAGTTCATCTGACGGAGTTTCGGCAGTGGTTACGGAGGCGACGGTATTCCCGGCTTGGTCCGAGGCCGACTGGAGAAAGGCCGCCGAGACGGCGCTGAAAGGGGCGAACCTCGACAAGCTCGCGACCCGCACCGCCGACGGTCTCCGTATCGAACCCGTCTATCAGCCGGGGAACGGTCCCAGAGCCCTGCGGGCCGACGGACCTTGGCGCGTCATGGCGCGCCTCGACAACCCCGATGCGCGCGAAGCCAATTCCCAGGCCCTCGAGGATCTGGCGGGCGGGGCGGACGGACTGCAGGTCGTGTTCGCGGGCGCGGTCGGCGCCTACGGCTTCGGGCTGAAGCGAAGCGATCCCGAGGCGCTGCGGCTCGCCTTCGACGGCGTGCAGTTCGACGCCGGCGCTCGATTTGAGCTTGATCTTGGGCCGAACGGCCCAGAAGAAGCGCGCGCTGTCGCCAACCATATCCGGGCGGTCAACGCCGAGCCGGCGATCAGCGCCGTCTCGTTCGGCCTCGATCCCTTTGCGGCCGCCGCGCGCGGCGCATTTCCCTCGGATTGGGCGGCCCAGGTCAAGCCTTGTGTCGACGCCGCCCTCGAGCTGAAGGCCGGGCGTTTCAAAGGGCCCTATTTCGTCGCCGACGCGCGCAGTGTGAATGCGGCCGGCGGCGGCGCCAGTCAGGAGCTCGCTTTTGCGCTCGGCGCTGGGGTCAGCCTTCTGCGCGCGCTCGCGGACGTTGGCGTCGCGCCCGAGCAGGGACGCGGCATGATCGCTTTCCGCCTGGCGGCCGACGCGGAGGAATTCATCGAACTGGCCAAATTCCGGGCGCTGCGCATTGTCTGGGCGCGAGTCGAGGAGGCGTGCGGCCTCGCTCCCCGCGCCGCCTGCGTCCAGGCGGAAAGCGCCTGGCGGATGATGACTCGCCGGGACCCTTACGTGAACGTGATGCGCGGAACGATCGCGGCCTTTGCGGCGGGCCTGGGCGGCGCCGACAGCGTAAGCGTGCTGCCGTATCCGATCGCCGTCGGTCTGCCGGGCAGCCTCGCGCGTCGACTCGCGCGCAACGGCCAACTCGTCGTTCTGCGCGAATCTCGCCTCGGCTTCGTCGATGACCCGGCCGCCGGCGCCGGCGGCTTTGAGGCGTTGACCAAGGCGCTTTGCGACAAGGGCTGGACGGCTTTCCAGGAGATCGAGGCGATCGGCGGCCTGCCGGCAGCGCTCGCGGATGGATCTTTTCAAAGCCGGGTCGCCGAGAATGCAGCTGCGCTGAAGCGTGACGTCGCCCGGATCAAAACGCCGATCACCGGCGTGAGCGCTCATCCGCAACTTGCGGACGCTCCCGCTGACATCGCTCTCGGCTCTCCGCCGCCGGCGTCGATCGCCGTCGCTGCGGGCGCGCTTGCGCCAATGCGCCTTGCCGAGCCGTTCGAAGCGCTGCGCGACCGGTCCGACGCCTTGCTCGACCAGCGCGGCCAGCGGCCCAAGGCCTATCTCGTGGCGATCGGCTCCGAGCCGGTTCATCGCAGGCGCGTCGCGTATATGCGGGAGTGGTTCGAGGCCGGCGGCATCCTGTCTGTGTACGACGGCGAGGCGGCCACGCCCGAGCAGGCGGTCGCCAGGCTCGAGGCGAGCGGCGCCGCGCTGGCGTGCCTTTGCAGCGACGACGAGACTTACGCCACGCGCGCGCCGGCCTTCGCCGCCGCAATCAAGGCCGCCGGCGTCAAGGGCCTGACGCTCGCCGGGCGCCCTGGCGAACTCGAGCCGAACTTGCGCGCGGCCGGGGTCGATAATTTCATCTTCCTGGGCGGCGACGCCGTTGCCGCGCTCGGGGATCTCTACCAACGACTTGCGGCTTAGCGCGGGACGAATGCGATGGGCTTGATCCCTGATTTCTCAAAGGTCCCTTTCGCCGCCCCGGCCAAAGCGATTGGCAGCAGAGAGTCGCAAACTTGGACAACGCCGGAGGGCGTCGCGGTCAAGTCGTTCTACGATGAGAGCGACCGGGCGGGATTCGATTTCTCGCATGACTGGCCGGGCCTCGCCCCGTTCCTGCGCGGGCCTTACCCAACCATGTATGTCAATCAACCGTGGACGGTTCGCCAGTACGCCGGCTTCTCGACCGCGGAGGAGTCGAACGCATTCTACCGCGCCAATCTGGCCGCAGGTCAAAAGGGGCTGTCGGTCGCCTTTGATCTCGCAACTCATCGCGGCTACGATTCGGATCATCCGCGGGTGGCCGGCGATGTCGGAATGGCGGGCGTCGCGATCGACTCGATCTACGACATGCGGACCCTCCTGTCCGGCATTCCACTCGACACGATGAGCGTGTCGATGACGATGAACGGCGCGGTGCTGCCGGTGATGGCGCTCTACATCGTGGCCGCCGAGGAGCAGGGCGTGCCGATGGCCAGGCTCACGGGGACGATTCAGAACGATATCCTGAAGGAGTTCATGGTCCGAAACACATACATCTACCCGCCGGCCGCTTCGATGCGGATCGTCTCCGACATCTTCGCCTTCACGGCGGCGAACATGCCGAAATTCAACTCGATCTCGATTTCCGGCTACCACATGCAGGAGGCCGGGGCGACGCAGGACCTGGAACTCGCCTACACGCTGGCCGACGGGATCGAATACATTCGCGCCGGAATCTCGGCCGGCATGAGCGTCGATCAGTTCGCGCCGCGCCTGTCGTTCTTCTGGGCGATCGGCATGAATTTCTTCATGGAGGTGGCCAAGCTGCGCGCAGCGCGCAAGCTCTGGGCAGGAATCGTCAAGGGGTTCGGCGCCAAGTCCGACAAGTCGCTGCCGCTGCGCACCCACAGCCAGACGTCCGGCTGGTCGCTCACCGCTCAGGATCCGTTCAACAATATCGTCCGCACTCAGATCGAGGCCATGGCCGCGACGCAGGGCCATACCCAGTCCCTGCACACCAACGCGCTCGACGAGGCGTTGGCCCTGCCGACTCCGTTCTCCGCCCGCATCGCCCGCAACACCCAGCTTTTCCTGATCGAAGAGAGCGGCACGACCCGCATCATCGATCCCTGGGGCGGCTCCTATTACGTCGAGCGCCTGACCGCCGAGCTCGCGGCGCGCGCTCAGACGCACATCGACGAGATCGAGGGGCTCGGCGGCATGGCCCGGGCGATCGAGCAGGGCGTGCCGAAGCGCCGTATCGAGGAGGCCGCGGCCCGCACGCAAGCGCGCATCGATTCCGGCCGTCAGACGGTCATTGGAGTGAATGCGTTCCCTCCGACCGTAGAGCGCGAGATCAACGTGCTCAAGGTCGACGCCGCGACGGTGCGCTCCATGCAAATCGAGAAGTTGAAGCGCCTGCGGGCGGAGCGCGACGAGGCCAAGACCCAGGCGGCGCTCGAGGCTCTGACCGACGGGTCGCGCGGAAACGCCAATCTCCTGCAACTCTCGGTCGAGGCGGCGCGAGCCAAGGCGACGGTGGGTGAAATCTCGCTCGCGATCGAGAAGACGTTCGGGCGCCACGTCGCCAAGATCAAGGCGATCTCGGGCGTGTATCTCGCCGAAGCGGGCCCGGCTTCGGAAGCCAACGAGCGCGTCCTGTCGATGACCCGCGCCTTCGTTGAAAATGCCGGTCACCCGCCGCGCATTCTGGTGGCCAAGATGGGTCAGGACGGTCATGACCGCGGACAGAAGATCATCGCCTCCGCGTTCTCCGATCTCGGCTTCGACGTCACGATCGGACCGTTGTTCGCGACGCCCGACGAAGTGGCCGAGCTTGCGGCGAAGAGCAAGTCGGAGATCGTCGGCGTCTCGTCCTTGGCGGCCGGGCATCTCGCGCTGACCCCAGCGCTGAAAAGCGCGCTCGGCAAGGTCAGCATGGACGATGCGATGATCGTGGTCGGCGGGGTCATCCCCGAGCAGGACTTCGCGCCGCTTCGCGCCGCCGGGGCCGATGCGATCTTCCCGCCGGGAACCGTCATCACCGAGGCGGCGCAGAGTCTCATCGAGCAATTGAACGAGCGGCTCGGCTTCACGCAGCGCACGCCCGCCTGAAGATACTTTCCAGAAATGGCGCCCATCGCATTTTGCCAGCCGCGCTCGCGAGGCTTATTTCGTGCCAGATCGGCACGAAAAGGGTCTCGCCTCGGTGGCGCCGGTCTTGCGCCCGTCAAACCGGATGCGGCTGCGAAGGGGTGTGAGACGCTTGATGAGCGCTCAGACATCGGACATCGTTGACCGCGCCATCAGCCACGGTCGGCGGCTCTTGGCGAAAGGCTACCGTTGGCAAACGGCGCGGATCGGCTTGCGCCGGATTCTCGCCGACCTCGAAACGCGCACCCCGGACGATCCAAGCCTGGATCGCCTGCGCCGTTTCATCGCCGAGGGCGATAGGGCGTCCAAAAAGAAACCCGGCCCGGGCTCCTTGTCCTGATCCGAGGAGGCGCGTCGGGTCACGCGGTCGCTGGGCGGCGAGCGTCCGGCTCGACTTGCTTTGACGAGTGCGTCGACGCCGAAGCGACGGCGGCGGGTCTGACGTCGGACGCGCTCAGTAGAGGCCTTCGATCTCGCCGTCGACGACGCGAATGCGCTCCGCCGCAGGACTGCGCGGCATTCCCGGCATAGTCCGGATGTCGCCCATCAGCGCCACGACAAAGCCGGCGCCCGCGCGCAGGCGCACGTCCCTCACCGTCACGTTGAACCCGGTCGGAGCGCCGAGGCGGGTCGGATCGTCCGAGAACGAGTACTGCGTCTTGGCGACGCAAATCGGCAGCATTCCGTAGCCCGCCGCGTCGAGGGCGCGAAACTTCGCGCGCACCGAGGCGTCCGCCGCGACATCGTCGGCGCCGTAAATCTCTCGGGCGATCGTGCGCGTCTTGTCCCACAGGGTGAGGTCGTCGGGATAGAGCAACTGGAATTGCGACTCGCCGGCGGCGGCCACGTCCGTCACGGCTTGCGCGAGGCCTTCCGCGCCGGCGCCGCCGTGCGCCCAATGATCGCAGACCACGACCTTGAGGCCGAATCGGTCGCTGACCGCGCGCTTGACGAGGTCGAGCTCAGCGCCCGTGTCCGCGCTGAAGCGATTGATCGCGACCACGACCGGGACGCCGAATTTGTGGATGTTCGCGATATGTCGGGCGAGGTTGGCGATGCCGGACTTGAGCGCAACGAGATTCTCGACCCCGAGCGCGTCCTTGGAGACGCCGCCGTGCATCTTGAGCGCGCGCACCGTCGCCACCACCACGGCTGCGGCCGGTTTGAGCCCGGCCTTGCGGCACTTGATGTCGAAGAATTTCTCCGCGCCGAGATCGGCGCCGAACCCCGCCTCGGTGACGACGTAGTCGGCGAGCTTGAGCGCGGCTTTTGTCGCCACCACGGAATTGCAGCCATGCGCGATATTGGCGAAAGGACCGCCATGCACCAGCGCCGGCGACCCTTCGAGCGTCTGGACGAGATTGGGCTTGATCGCCTCCTTGAGCAGGGCCGACATGGCGCCTTGCGCCTTCAGGTCGGCCGCTGTCACCGGCGCCTTCGCGTAGGTTGCGCCGACCACCATCCTCCCCAGCCGGCCCTCGAGGTCGTCGATGTCGGAAGCCAGGCACAACGCCGCCATGACCTCGGAGGCCACGGTGATGTCGAATCCGTCCTCGCGGGTAAAACCGTTGACGGGGCCGCCGAGTCCGACCACGACTTCCCTGAGCGCGCGATCGTTCATGTCGAGCACGCGCCGCCAGGCGATGCGACGCTGGTCGAGTCCGAGACCATTACCCCAGTAGACGTGGTTGTCGAGCATCGCGGCCAGCAGGTTGTGCGCCGAGGTAATGGCGTGGAAATCGCCGGTGAAGTGGAGGTTGATCGCGTCCATCGGCACGACTTGGGCGAAGCCGCCGCCCGCCGCGCCGCCTTTCATGCCGAAGCAGGGGCCGAGCGAAGGCTCGCGCAGACAGACGATGGCCTTCTTGCCGATCCGGGTGAGCGCGTCGCCGAGGCCGACCGTCGTCGTCGTCTTGCCTTCGCCGGCCGGCGTTGGGCTGATCGCCGTGACGAGGATGAGCTTGCCGTCCTGCCGTTCCGCCGCCGCCTCGCGCAGGAAATCCGGCTCGATCTTGGCGATCCAGCGACCATAGGGATGCAGCGCCTCCTCGGGAATGCCGATCGCGCCGGCGATCTCCGCGATCGGCTTGAGCTTGGCGGCGCGGGCGATTTCGATGTCTGAACGCATGCGGTCTTCTGGCCTCTGGCTTGCGGGCGATCCTATCTCGCGTTGCGATATTCAAGCTAGGCCGCTGGCAGTGTCATCCCACGTTTTGCGAGAGAGGGGGCGCGGCCTTATCATCCCTCATGGCCACGTTCCGTCTTGCCCTGCTCACGGCTTTCAGCCTCGCGCTTTTCCTTGGACTTGCGATCATCGGCGAAGGCGGCCCGTCGCGATTCTTCTCGCATCCGCCGCTCGTGACCCTCACTGTTTCGATGATCGCGCTTGGGGTCGCGGCGCTGTTCACCGAGGGCCACATCGGGTCGGGCGTACGCGAGGACCGCTCGAACCGCTGGGTTCTGGCCGCTTTCACAATCCTCGGTTTTGCGCTCGCCATTCTGCCCGCGCTCAGCGACCGCTACGGCGTGCTCGCTTTCGGAGGCGAGGGCGTGCGCTGGCTCGGCGTCGCCATCGGCGCCGGCGGCGGCGTGCTGCGTCTTGCGCCGGTTTTCGTGCTCGGGCGGAGGTTCAGCGGCCTGGTCGCCATTCAGCCCGATCACCAGCTCGTCACCGACGGCCTCTACGCCGTCATCCGGCATCCGTCTTATCTCGGCCTTCTGGCCACGGCGGTCGGCTGGAGCCTGGCGTTTCGCTCGGGCGTCGGCCTCGTCATCGCGGCGCTCATGTTGATCGTGCTGGTCGCGCGCATGAACGCAGAGGAGCGCCTGCTGGCTGAAACGTTCGGCGCCGAATATCAGGCCTATCGCGCGCGCACCTGGCGGCTCGTTCCCTATCTCTACTGAGCTCGCGCCCTCGGTTGCCTCGCCGCAGCCCATCCCCTAAACCACCGCCGCCGCTTCCCGGAGAACGCCGCAATGATCCGCTCCGCCCTGATGACCGTCATGACCAACGCCGCAATCAAGGCGGGGCGTGGCCTGAAGCGCGACTTGGGCGAAATCGAGCAGCTGCAGGTGTCGATGAAGGGGCCCGGCGACTTCGTCAGCCTGGCGGACAAGCGTTCGGAAAAGACGCTCTATGAGGAACTCGCCAAGGCGCGTCCGGGCTACGGCTTCGTGCTGGAGGAAAGCGGCCGGATCGAGGGGACGGATCAGAGCCACACCTGGCACATCGACCCGCTCGATGCGACAACCAACTTCCTCCACGCCATTCCGCTCTTCGCCATCTCGATCGCTCTCGAGCGCGAGGGCCAGATCGTCGCGGGGGTGATCTACAATCCGGCCGACGACGACATGTATGTCACGGAGAAGGGCCAAGGAGCGTGGGGCGCCAACCGGCGCCTCCGGGTCGCCCAGCGCACTGAGCTGTCCCAGGCGCTGTTCGGTTGCGGAATTCCCCACCTCGGCAAGGCGGCGGAGCATCCGTTGTTCAAGGCGGAGCTCGCTGCGGTCATGACGCGGGTGGTCAACGTGCGCCGGATGGGCTGCGCGGCGCTCGATCTCGCCTATGTCGCCGCCGGCCGCTTCGACGCCTTCTGGGAGCGTGGGCTCAATTCGTGGGATATCGCCGCGGGTTCGCTGCTCATTCGCGAGGCCGGCGGATTCGTCACCGACGCCGACGGCGGCCCGGATTTTTTGAAGACGAGGTCGATCTGCGGCGGCAACGAGATCATGCACCGCGAACTGCTTCAGGTGCTGAAGAGCGCCGCTTAACGCGCGCCGGATTTCTGCTACGGTTCGTGAGAGCGAAGACTGGGCAATTCGTTTCCGATTTGGATGGGCGGGCGGTGGACTAAGGCCTTGATCCGGCGGCGTTACGGCGCGCCGAAATGGACGCTGAGGCGCTGCTCTTTTTTGGGCGGCGCCGGCTATTGGGACTTCATAGGTCTACTCGACTCCGCTGTAGTCAGCGGTTCCTGTCACCACTTTCCATGCCTTGAGCCAAGCCCGAAAGTGCGACTGGCGCAAGTTTTGGCTCCTGCCTAGGCGACGAATCAAACATCTCGCTGATAGCAGGCGAGACGGAATTCCACCCGTGAAGTGGTCAAATCGGCGCTCGTCCTGCGGCGCACTGGCAAAGAGCTCGTCGGCGTTCATAGGCGTGTCAAAGAACGGAGCGGCGTCTTGCGCGGGGACCCACCATCGGCCGTCCAACAGGATCAGGCGTATTGCTCGGTTTTCGTAGCGAATCGTCTCAATTATCAATTTTGTGCCGCCTGAAGCCGCGTGTCGCGAAAGTAAACCAGAACAAAATAGTAAGTTGCGAGAAGAGCGATATCGCTTCGGAGCAAGCGGGATCAAATGGGATCAATAGTCCCTTTGCTTCGATTCCATGACTGCGGCCGTTTGCAGGGCGCCCCCTTCCCGCAACCGAACCCCGCGTCCGGTGCCGTCGCTGCGCGCGTATTCGGCGATCAATTCAACGCCCGCAGACTGCAAAGCGGCAACCACCTTGGTTAGGGTTTCGACCATTCCGCGCACATCGCCGTCACTTGCTTCCATCCTTTGGATCGTTGGCAAAGACACCCCGGACATTTCGGCGAGGGTCTTTTGGTCGATGGCCAGCAGTGCGCGGGCTGCGCGCAATTGGGTCGCTGTTATCATGGGCTGGGCTCGCGTCTCATCGGTCAGCATGATGCTATCAGAAATGAGACTTGATATCTAGAGCATCATATGTGATTGTTTGGATGTCCCTATCATAAGGCGTGAGTTCGAATGCGGTTTCTGACGACCTTCAACGATCAGCGTGGCGAAATCGCTGTCGTGGAAGACCGATCGGACGAATGGTGAGAAGCGTTCCGGTTTCTCGGCCTGACGGCGGCCCTCGATGAGCGTCGGGTGGCTCTTCCTCTCGGGCGACGCTGCGCTGCTCGCGCTCGCCGTGGTCGGCGCTTTCGCGGCGCGAAAGCCATTCGGGCGCGTCCTTCTCTACGGCGGGGCGTTGGCGATCTGCTCCGCGATGCTTGTTCTGTCGGCTGTCGAACTTCTCGGGGGCGCGAACGGCGACACGCTTGTCTTGCCGCTCGGACTGCCTTGGGTCGGCGCGCGCTTCCGCGTCGACGCGCTGTCGGCCTTCTTTCTGGTCGTGACCAACCTCGGCGGCGCCGCAGCCAGCTTCTACGGCCTCGGAGACGCCCGCAACGAGCGTTCGCCGGAACGCGTGCTGCCGTTCTTCCCGGCCTTCCTCGCAGGCATGAGCCTCGTCCTCGTTTCCGACGACGCCTATACCTTTCTCCTGTCCTGGGAGTTGATGTCGCTCGCCTCCTGGGCGCTGGTGATGGCGCATCACCGCGAGGGCGACAATGCGCGTGCGGGCTACGTCTATCTCGTGATGGCGAGTTTCGGCACCTTTGCGCTGTTGCTCGCTTTCGCCTTGCTGGCCGGACCCGCCGGCGGCTACGCTTTCGACGCGATGCGGACGGCGGGGCCGTCGCCTGGCGTCGCCGGCCTCGCCTTCATTCTGGCTTTGATCGGAGCGGGGTCAAAGGCCGGGATCGTGCCGTTGCACGTCTGGCTGCCGCTCGCCCATCCCGCCGCGCCGAGCCATGTGTCCGCGCTCATGAGCGGGGTCATGACGAAGGTCGCCGTTTATGGGTTCGTTCGGATCGTGTTTGAACTGGCGGGACCGGCCGGCTGGTGGTGGAGCGTGCCGGTCTTGACTGTCGGCGCCGGAACCGCCTTGCTCGGCGTGCTCTACGCATTGATGCAACACGACCTCAAGCGCTTGCTCGCTTACCACACGGTCGAGAACATCGGCATCATCTTTATTGGGCTTGGGCTGGCGCTCGCTTTCAAGGTGTTTGGCATGCCCTCGGCTGCGGCGCTGGCCATGACGGCGGGTCTCCTGCACGTGTTCAACCATTCTCTTTTCAAGAGCCTGCTTTTTTTCGGCGCGGGCGCCGTGCTGTCGGCAACGGGTGAACGCGACATGGACCACCTGGGGGGCCTCATTCACAAGATGCCCCGAACGGCCTTCACATTTCTCGTCGGTTGCGCCGCCATTTCCGCTTTGCCGCCCTTCAACGGTTTCGTCTCGGAATGGCTCACGTTTCAGGCCATATTGCTGAGTCCTGCGTTGCCGTCCTGGGTGCTGAAGATATTGGCGCCCGCGGTCGGGGCCGTGCTGGCGCTGTCGGCCGCGCTCGCCGCAGCCTGCTTTTGCAAGGCGTTCGGCATAACCTTTCTTGGACGGCCTCGAACCGCGGCGGTGGCGCGCGCGCGAGAGGCCGATCGCCTCGTCCTTGCTACGATGGCAATTCTGGCGACGCTCTGCCTTCTCGTCGGCGTCCTTCCGGGTCTGGCGATCGACGCCCTCAGCCAGGCGACGCAAATCGCCGTCGGCGCACACATGCCGACGCAGTCCTCAATCGCCTGGCTGTCGATTGCGCCGGTCGTCGAGAGCCGGAGTTCCTACAACGGACTTCTGGTGTTCCTGTTCATCGCCATGTCGGCCAGTCTGGCTGCAGGCTTCATCCACCGCTTCGCCTCCGCCGCGCTGCGGCGCGCTCCCGCGTGGGACTGCGGATCTCCCGATCCGTCGTCGGCGACGCAATATTCTGCGGTGAGCTTCGCACAGCCGATCCGCCGGGTGTTCGGCCGGCTCGCCTTCGTCATTGAGGAGCGTATCGATATGCCGCCCCCCGGCGACACGGGGGCCGCCCATCTCCATCTCAGGCTCAGTGACCGGATCTGGAGCCTCCTCTACCTGCCGCTGATCATCATCGTCGAGCGGGCCGCCGTTCAGCTCAACCGCCTGCAGTTTCTCACTATCCGGCAGTATCTGAGCGTCGTGTTCGGCGCGCTGGTCGCCCTTCTGATCGTGCTCGCGTCATGGTCATGATCGTCGATCTGGTCTTCCAGCTCCTGCAGATGACGCTGGTCATCCTGGTCGCGCCGCTGCTGACAGGCGTGGTGCGCGCGACCAAGGCGCGCCTCACCCGGCGGCGCGGCCCGCCTCTCCTGCAGCCCTATCGTGATCTTGTGCGCCTCGCTCGCAAGGAGGCGATCGTCGCCGACGGGGCCTCGTGGCTCTTCCGCGTGACGCCCTATCTCCTCTTCGCTTCGACCTGGGTCGCCGCGGCCCTGATCCCGACATTCGCCACGGGTCTTCTGTTCTCGTGGTCGGCTGACCTCATCGCCATCATTGCGCTGCTCGGCGCCGGGCGCTTCTTCCTCGCGCTTGCCGGGCTCGACGTGGGCACGAGCTTCGGCGGCCTCGGCTCGAGCCGCGAGGCCCTGTTCGGCGCCCTCGCGGAGCCGGCAATGATCGTGATCGTCTTCACGCTGGCGCTGGTCGCAGGCTCGACCCAACTCTCGACCGTCGCCGCCCTGATGGTCTCCAGCCATGTCGGCTTGCGCGTCTCGCTCGGCATGGCGCTGGTCGCGCTCATCATCGTCGCGCTCGCCGAAAACGGCCGCATACCGGTCGACAATCCCGCGACCCACCTCGAGCTCACCATGGTGCACGAGGCGATGATCCTGGAATATTCGGGCCGGCATCTCGCCGTGATCGAGCTCGCCGCGATGCTGAAGCTCGCGCTCTATGTCTCGCTCATCATCTGCGTCTTCGTTCCCTGGGGCGTCGCGATCGCCGAAGCGAGCGTGGCGGACCGCGTGTTCGGCGCGCTCGCCTACGTCGCCAAGCTTCTGGCCGCTGGCGTCGCGCTCGGCGTGTTCGAGACCAGCATCGCCAAGATGCGCGTCTTCCGTGTGCCCGATTTCGTCGGCGCCGCGCTGATGCTCGGCTTCCTCGGCGCGCTGCTTCTGTTCGTGTCGAGGACGCTGAAATGAAGGGCCTCGCCTTCGACGTCTCGCACCTGCTCGCCGGCGGCCTGGTGCTGGTGAGCTTCATGCTGCTCTACCAGGACCGCCTCTACGCGCTGCTCAACACATTCGCCCTCCAGGCGGTCGTGCTGTCGCTCTCCGTCGCCTGGCAGGCCTACGTGCAGGATGCAAACCATCTCTACGTCACCGCCTTCATCGCCTTCGCCTTCAAGGCGATCGTCATCCCGCTCGCGCTGCATCGCATCATCATTCAGCTCGGCATCGACCGCGACGTCGAGAACGTCGTCGGCGTCGGGCCGACCATGCTGGCGGGCCTCGCGCTGGTCGCGCTCTCCGAGGTGGTGATGCTGCGCATCGCCGGCGGCGCCGACGTTCTGGCCCGCGAGGACCTCGCCTTCGCGCTTTCGGTCGTGCTGCTCGGCATGCTGATGATGGTCGTGCGACGCAACGCGGTGTCGATGGTGGTCGGCTTCATGTCGCTCGAGAACGGCCTCATCCTCGCCGCCGCGGGCGCGAAGGGCATGCCGCTGGTGGTCGAGGTCTCGGTCGCCTTTTCGGTGCTGGTGGCGCTGGTGGTGATCGGCGTGTTCCTCTTCCGCATCAGCGAACGGTTCGAGTCGATCGACGCCGAGGCGATCGACAGCTTCCGGGAACGAGGCCGATGAGCGGTGTGCCGGATGCGACCGTCATCCTCCTGGCTGTGCCGCTGGCCGCATCGGCGCTGCTCGCCGTCCTGCCGTCCTATCGCCTGTCCGCCGCCCTGAACGTGGCCGCCGCGCTCGCGGCCTTCCTCGCCTCGGCGTCCCTGTTCGTCTCGGCGCCGCCGCCAAACGCGTACATCCTGATCGACGACCTCAACGTCGTCTTCATCGTGCTCAACACTTTCGTCGGCTTCACCGCCAGCGTGTTCAGCGCGACCTACATCGCCCACGAGATCGAGACCGGTCGGCTCACCTCGACGCATCTGCGCTTTTATCACGCGATGTATCAGTTCCTGCTGTTTGCAATGAACCTGGCGCTGATCGCCAACAACATCGGCCTGATGTGGGTGGCGATCGAACTGGCCACGCTGACCACGGTGCTGATGGTCGGCATCTATCGCACGCAGGCGGCGATCGAGGCGGCGTGGAAGTACTTCATCCTCGGCAGCGTCGGCATAGCGCTCGCCCTGTTCGGGACGATCCTGATCTATATGGCGGCCGAGCCCGTGGTCGGCGAAGGCGTTCCGGCCATGCTGTGGACCAGCCTGATCGACCATGCGCCGCAGTTCGACGAGACGCTGCTGGACCTCGCCTTCGTCTTTCTGCTGCTCGGCTACGGCACCAAGGTCGGCCTGGCGCCGCTGCACGCGTGGCTGCCCGACGCGCACGCCGAAGGGCCGACGCCGATCTCCGCGGTCCTCTCCGGCCTCCTCCTCAACGTCGCGCTCTACGCCGTGCTGCGCTTCAAGCTGTTGCTCGACGCCAACACACGCGCGCTGGCGCCCGGCCCCTTGATGGTGACGCTCGGCCTCGTCTCGGTGATATTCGCCGCCTTCATGCTCTACCGCCGCCGCGACGTGAAGCGCATGTTCGCCTATTCGTCGATCGAGCACATGGGGATCATCGTGTTCGCCTTCGGCGTCGGCGGCCCGCTCGCCAATTTCGCCGCGCTTCTGCATATGGCGATGCATAGCCTGACCAAGTCCGCGATCTTCTACACCGTTGGCCAGATCGCCCAGGTCAAGGGGACCCAGCAGATCGCCGAGATCCGCGGCCTGACTGTCTCCCACCCGCTACTCGGCTGGAGCCTCGTGTTCGGCGTGTTCGCCATTGTCGGCCTGCCGCCGATGGGCGTCTTCATGAGCGAGTTCCTGATCGTCAGCTCGACCTTTGCCCGCGCGCCGTGGCTCGCGCTGGCGCTCGCCCTCGGTCTCTTTCTGGCGTTCGGCGCGCTCGTCCTCAGGCTTCAGAGCATGGCCTTCGGCGCGCCGGCCGGCTCGACCGCGCCGGCCAAGTCCTCGGCCCTGCCGATCCTGGCGCATTTCGCCCTGGTCCTGGCGGCCGGCGTCTATCTCCCGCCTCCGATGGTGACGTGGTTCCAGCACGTCGCTCAACTGCTGCGATAGAGGGTGGAGATGGATCGAGCTCTTCGTCACCAGACACATTGGAAGGGACGCGCTCTCCTGCCCCACTCCGGGCGCGCGCAGGCGCGGCCCGGGTGGGGGCGGGGACGCCGATCGCCAGCGTCTGCCGATCTGGAAAAACACGAACTTCGCAGGCCGCAATGACCTCGACCCGCACCGTTTCCGGCGAAGCCGACTGGTTCGAGGCCGGACGGCGCATGGCGGCGGGGGAGGCGACCCTGGTCAGCCTGTGGGGCGACGAGGGACGAATGCGGCTCGCGCTCCGCGAGACTGACGGCGCCCTCGGCTTCGCCGAAGTGGCTTGCGATCGCGGCGCCTTTCCCTCTCTGGCCGCCCTGCATGCGCCGGCCGGGCGGCTCGAACGGGCGGCTTGCGACCTCTACGGCTTCCTGGCGCTCGGCGCGCCGGACGGACGTCGCTGGCTCGACCATGGCCGTTGGCCGATGCGCCATCCGCTCGGCGATCGGGCGTCCCGCGATGGCGCTCCCGACGCCTACGCCTTCCTCGAGGCGACCGGGCCCGGGGTGCATCAGATCCCGGTCGGTCCGGTCCATGCCGGGATCATCGAGCCCGGCCATTTCCGCTTCCACGCAGGCGGCGAGGCGGTCGTCCGGCTCGAACAACGGCTCGGCTACACCCACAAAGGCGTCGACACGCTGATGCGCGGGGCGAGCCTGGAGCGGGCGGCGATCCTCGCGGGCCGGGTCAGCGGCGATTCCACCGTCGCCTACGCGATCGCCTTCGCCCGTGCAGTCGAAGCGGCGCTCGGCGCCGAGGCGCCCGCGCGAGCGCACGCCTTGCGCGGCGTGATGGCCGAACTCGAGCGCCTCGCCAATCACTTTGGCGATATTGGCGCCATCTGCAACGACGCCGCCTTCGCCCTCATGCTCGCCCATTGCGGCATCCTGCGCGAGCGAACGCTGCGCGCGGCCAAGACCGCTTTCGGTCATCGGCTGATGATGGACGCGGTCGTTCCCGGCGGCGTCGCCGCCGACCTCGCGCCTGAAGGCGTCGGCGCGATCCGGACGCTCGTCGTCGAGGCCCGCGCGACCTTCCCGAAGCTGGTGCGGCTCTATGACAACACCGCCTCGCTGCAGGACCGAACGGTCGGGACCGGCATTCTCAAAGCCGATCTCGCGCGCCGGTTCGGGGCAGGCGGCGTGATTGGCCGCGCGTCCTCGCGTGATTTCGACGCGCGTCGCGACCATTCCTATCCGCCGTACGATGCGCTGCCCTTCAAAGTTCCGACGCGCAAGGCGGGAGACGTCAACGCCCGTATCTGGGTCCGCATCGCGGAGGTCAGCGAAAGCCTGGACCTGATCGAGGCGATGCTGGCGCGCCTCGTCTCCGGCCCAATTCGCATCCGGCTCCCCGCATCGGGCGCCCCCTGCGAAGGGTTTGCGCTCGTCGAAGCCTTTCGCGGCGACGTCTTCGCCCACGTGCGCCTCGGCGGCGACGGCGCGGTCGCGCGCTGTCACTTGCGCGACGCCTCGTGGTTTCACTGGCCGCTCCTGGAAGCGGCGATCGAGAAAAACATCGTCGCCGACTTCCCGCTGTGCAACAAGTCGTTCAACGGCTCCTATTCCGGGTGCGATCTCTAATGCGCAACATGCTGCTGCAGGGCCTTCTGCCGCCGCTGACGGAGGCCGCGCCGGAGTCCGACGATCCAGAGCTCGCCGGCCTTGCGGCGGCGGTAAAGGAGGCGGCCGAACGGACGCTCGGGCGCAGCCTCGCGATCCGGCACGTCGACGCCGGCTCGTGCAATGGCTGCGAACTCGAAATTCACGCCTTGGGCAACGCCTTTTACGATATCGAGCGGTTCGGCTTCCGTTTCGTCGCCTCGCCTCGCCACGCCGACGTTCTTCTGGTGACCGGGCCGGTGACGCTCAACATGCGGGAAGCGCTCGAGCGAACGTATGCGGCGACGCCTGCGCCCAAATGGGTGGTGGCGTCGGGCGCCTGCGCCGCCGACGGCGGCGTGTTTGCCGGCAGCTACGCGGTGGCGAACGGCGTCGCGCCCGTCCTGCCGGTAGACCTCGTCATCCCCGGCTGCCCGCCGAGCCCGGCGGCGCTGATGAAGGGCCTCCTGGCGCTGATGCGGGGCGGGGCGGCGTAGCCGCGCCCTCGATTGGCTGTGACCGGCGGAAAGCTGCCCCGCTCGAGCGTTCACGCGGGACGACGGCGGAAAGTCCCAACGGAGCCTACGCCGAGCGCATCCAGACGCCGGCGTCATTTCTCCCCGCCAGTTGAAATGACCTGGGTGGCGGTATTGTCGTCAACGCGCGTCCATCCGGGACAGGATGCGCCGTTGCAGGGGGCGCCGGTCGATCGCCAGACGTCGCCGTTGTTGTGGAGCTGGTATAGTTCTCGTCCGGAAGCCGCAATGGAGACCGTCGCCGGATTATTGTCCAGACGCTCCCATCCCGGACAGGAACCGGCGCTGCACGGCACGCCCGTGTATCGCCAGATCTCGCCGTTGTTGTGCCGCTGATAGAGGTCGCGGCCGGCCGCCGCGATCGCAACCGCCGCGGGATTCATGTCCAACATTTCCCAGCTCGGGCAATTGTCGCCAGCGCACGGCTCGCCGAGCGAACGCCAGATCGTTCCGTCGTTATGCAGCTGATAAAGCTCGCGGCCGGTGGCTGCGATGGCGATCGTCGCCGGATTTCGGTCGAGCCTCTCCCAGCTTGGGCAAGCGTCGCCGGCGCACGGCTCGCCCAGCGAACGCCAGATCTCGCCATTGTTGTGGAGCTGATACAACGCCCGGCCGGCGGCGGCGATGGCGACCGCCGCGGGATTTCGGTCGAAGTCTCTCCCAGCTCGGGCAGGTGTCACCAGTGCAAGGCTCGCCGAGCGAGCGCCAGATCTCCCCGTTGCTATGGAGCTGGTACAGCGCCCGCCCGGCGGCGGCAATTGCGCTCGTCGCCGGGTTTCGGTCCAGCCGCTGCCAGCTTGGACAATTGTCGCCGTTACAGGGCTCGCCGAGCGAGCGCCAGATCTCGCCGTTCGTATGGAGCTGGAAGAGATCCCGCTCCGCCGCGACAAGCGCGGTCGTCGCAGGATTATCGTCCAGCCGCTGCCATCCAGGGCACCCGGAGTTGCCGCAGACTGGTCCCGTATATCGCCAGATCCAACCGATGCTGTGGCGCTGGAACAGGCTGTCGCCATGGAGCTGGTAGAGACCGCCTCCAGCGGCGACGGCCGACGTCAGCTGATTGTCATCAAGCCTCTGCCAACCCGGACAATTATCGCCGGTGCATGGCGTTCCGGTGTAGCGCCAGATCCAGCCGTCGTCGTGAAGCTGATAGAGGCCGTTCGCCGAGGCGGAGATCGCGATCGTCTTCGGGTTACGATCGAGGCGCTGCCAACCTGGACAATTGTCGCCGCTGCAGGGCGTCCCGGTGTAGCGCCAGATCCAGCCGTCGTTGTGGAGTTGATAGAGATCGCCGCCCCCGGCGGCGATGGCGACCGTCTTGGGATTGCGATCGAGTCGCTCCCAGCCCGGGCAGTTGTCGCCATTGCAGGGTGTTCCCGTATAGCGCCAGATCCAACCGTCATTGTGAAGCTGATAGAGGCCAGTGGCCGACGCCGCGATCGCGACAGTTTTCGGATTGCGATCGAGGCGTTGCCAGCCGGGACAATTGTCTCCGTCGCAAGGCGTTCCCGTATATTTCCAGATCCAGCCATCGTTATGGAGCTGATAGAGGCCGCTGGCGGACGCGGAGATCGCGACCGTTTTTGGGTTGCGATCGAGGCGGCGGCCAGCCCGGGCAGTTGTCTCCGTCGCAAGGCGTTCCGGTATATTTCCAGATCCAGCCGTCGTTGTGGAGCTGGAAGAGGTCAGCGCCGCCGGCGACGATCGCGACCGTCTTGGCGTTGTCGTCCAGGCGTTGCCAGCCGGGGCAATTGTCGCCGTCACAAGGCGTTCCCGTATACCGCCAGATCCATCCGTCATTGTGGAGCTGGAAAAGTTGCGAATCGCCTGCAACGATCGCGACCGTTTTTGGGTTGCGATCAAGTCGACGCCAGCCCGGGCAATTGTCGCCATTGCAAGCCGCGCCGGTGAACTCCCAGATTTCGCCGATCGTGAGCGGGGCGCCGGGCAGTCTTGCGCCGCTGGTCACCGTGAGATTGGCGGTCGCGGGGGGCGCGCTGTTTTTCAGCCAGCAGTGCGGGCGCGCAGGATTGGCGAAGGCCTGCATGTACGCCCACGCGGCGCATGTGCTGTTTCCCGCGCATTCGCCCTGGCACAGCAGAGGATCCGCGACCGCCATGTCGAAACTGGCGAAATCCGCGCCGAGACGATCGAAGGTTCCTTGGATCGCCGTGAAGCCTTGTGGGCGCATGTCAACCTTAAGCCCGGAAACGCAGCAGTTGTTGGCGGAAGCGACGGGAATCGCGCTCTTGAGCCAGCAATGAGCCGACGGACCTTGCGAGGCGTTCGGCGCGGCATAAGTCCAGGCCTTGCACGCAGCCTCGTGCTGGCAGCGTTCCTGGCACATCGCCGGGTTTGCCGCCGGCAGCGTGAAATTCGAAAGATCGGCGCCGGGACGATCGGTTCCGCCGGCTTGCGGTCCGAGAAGGATCGCGGGATCCACGCTCACGGTCACGGCGCCGGTGGCGCTCGTCCAGTGGATTGAGCCGTGCTGGAAAAGGTTGAAGCGGCCGGTTCCGTCGACCTCGTCGGTCTCATCGGAAACCGGGTAGCCGAGCGGGCTTCGCTCCCATCCGAGCGACGACCACTTGTCGCGAATGGCGCCGTGCACCTCGTGCGCGCCAGTCGTCGGCGTCCAGTAGATCGAGCCGCGTTCGAAGTGGTTGTATTCGCCGAGTTCGTCCGGGGTCGTCATCTCGTTGGTGATTGGATAGCCGAGAATGCCTGCGGACGACCCTTGTGCGCCGTACGCGCCGAAGATTGCGCCATTGACCTCGTGAGCGCAGTGGGCGGCCGTCCAGTAGATTGAACCGGCGGCGTAATCGCGTTTCCGACCGACGCCGTCGGGCAACGGCGCCTCAGCGTCTGTCGCGGGCCCGAGCACTCCATTGGGCCCGGTGTAATTGTCGTAGAGTTGACCAATGTCGTAGCAGGCCGGCGGCGTCGGGCCGCTCTTCGGTCCGTAGACGATCAGCTTGTTCGCGAAGGTCGGACGAAACACCTTGCCGTCGGCGACAGCGGGAGGCGTGAATTTTGCGAAGGCGATATCGTCCTCGTCGCGCCAGAGTTCATTGAGGGTCGTCGCGTCGAAAGCGAGCAGCATGCCGGGGACGTTTTGCCACTGGCCGTCGACTTTCGGGATCGTCGCCCAGACGATGCCGTCGGCCGTACCATTGGCGGAGACAACGATCGCGGCGCCCGGCATTCCGTCGGGGGCGCGGACTGTGCTCTTCGCCGCCGGCGTCGTGGCGAGCGTCCCCGCGCCTGCGTCGTAGGCGAAGGCGCGAATGAAGTCCTTTTCGGGCATGGCGAAGACTTTGCCATTCCAGAAGATCGGCCCGGAGTGGAGGTTGGGGCCTGCAAGCTCCGTCTCCTCGTAGCGCGGATGCGGCATGTAACATTGCGATCGGGTGATTGCCCCAATCATGCAGGTGCGCTGGCTGGCGTCGTCGTGCCAGGTGTTGACGAAGGCGTCGAATCCGTCTGACCCGCCGACGGGAACAGGTCCCGGCGCCGGCCCGTTCTGGGCTGGCTGCATCGTCTGACTGTTCAGGACATAGAACTTTCCCTGCTTGCCGCCGCCGACGAGCCGTCCTCCGCTCAGCAGCAGCGGTCCGCTCGATCCCAGATCCGTATCTCCGTTATTGAGCGCCGACCAGTTGCTGACGGTGTACTTGCCGGTCAACGTCAGGCCATAGCCGGGCGCCGGACCGAGGGTGAGCTTCACGAAACTCTCACCGAGATCGGACGCGTTGACGGAACCGTTTCCCGTCTGGAAATAGACGGTGTTCGCGCCGTCGCCGACGATCCCCTTTCCAGAGGCCCAAACACCGCCGCCCCAGCCGCCAGCGGAGGGCGTGGTCATGAAATCGCCGACCTGGGCGAGATCGGTCGTTCGATACGCCAACACCCAGCCGCGCCAGCCGGGATTATCGCAATTGAGCGCGCTGAACCCAAGCACGAGCGCGCCGTTCTCGAGCAGAAGCCCAGCGCGATTGAGCTCAAGATGCTGATCGAAGGCGACCCCATTGGCGCTTGCGGTAATCTTGACCTGCCCCGGCGTTCCGGCCTTTGCCGCGCCCGTGGCGATGTCGACCGCATGAAGCCATATTGAGCCGTCGGCGTTGCGCGCGACGACGTACAGCGTCCCGGTCGCGCGGTCGATGACCGGGGTGCTGGTCACCCCGAGAGGCCCGCGGGTTTCGCCGCACATATTGGGCGTGCCTGCGGGTTCGACCGTCACGCTCCAGAGAAGTCCATGAGTGGGGTCGGTGTCGAGGTTGTCTGCGTCGAACGCGTAGACGATGTTGGTCCGGGTCACGACGTAGACGACGTTACGTAATCCCGTTCCAGGGATGTTCACGCCGCCGACGTAAAGCGGCTGAGCGATAATCTGGCCGTTGACCTGCCGTTCGTAGAGCCGGCCGAAAGTGTTCGCGGAGATGTTCGCGGGTTTCAGCGTGGTTTCATGTAGTTGTGCGCCAGTGCGTTCGCTATCATTATGCTGCGTCAGCACGTCGTCAGCAGCCGCCCGCGCTGGATCGCTTGCAGCATACAACATTAAGCCACTGAGAAAGATTTGTACCAACTGAAAAAGCGAAGACAAGACTTTACGCGCGCGGCTTCTCTGCCCTCTAATCATGGCGACTGCCCCAATCCCGAAATCATCAGGAACTTAAGACTTACGCGATAACGCGTGTTGCCTGTAAGTACAGGTCGACAATGCAATGAACGTTGAATACGCTAGTGTGATATGACATTCATGTCAACAAAGACCGATCCTGTTTGCGGCCGCATTTTATACCAGTCATATACTGTATTTTTTGGCGCTTCACCTTTGAGGGATGGACGCCGACGGGCGCGCCCTTCGTGTCACGGGCGCAAGGCCGCTGCGGTTGGGGCGTTGATAAATGTTGCAGAATTTGACACTCAAGCCTTTGGAAACAAACGATCGCACCAAAGCGCGCCGGCCGTCCGACCTGGCGCAGGAAGATAACGAGACCGCCATGTCCTACGCCCGCTACCCCTCGCTGATCGACAAGGTCGTCTTCATCACCGGCGGCGGTTCGGGGATCGGGGCGGCGATGGTCGAGGCCTTTGTCCAGCAGAAGGCCAACGTCGCCTTCGTCGACCTCCAGGTCGAAGCGTCGAAGGCGCTCGCGGCCAGGGTCGCCGGGACTGGACAGGCCCCGCTTTTCGTTGAATGCGACCTCAGCGACATCAACGCGCTCGAGGCGGCGATGGAGGAGGTTCGCCAGCGGCTCGGGCCGATCGGGGTTTTGATCAACAACGCCGCCAACGACCAGCGCGAGGACGCCGACGAGGTCAGCGAGGACGATTGGGACCGGGCGATGGCGGTCAATCTCAAGCACCAGTTCTTCGCCGCCCAGGTCGCGCGCCGGTCGATGCGAGACCTCGGCGGCGGGGCGATCGTCAACTTCTCCTCGACCGCCTGGATGATCGGCGTCAGCCGCCTGTCGGTCTATTCGGCCGCCAAAGCCGCCGTCGTCGGGCTGACCAAGAGCCTGGCGCGCGAGTTCGGACCGGACAACATTCGCGTCAACGCCATCGCTCCGGGCGCCGTCATCACCGACCGCCAGCGCCGCCTGTGGATGAGCGAACAGGAGATCGCCGCCTATCGCGCGCGCCAATGCCTCGACCGCACCCTCCTCGCCGAGGACGTGGCGAAGCTTGCGCTGTTCCTCGCCTCGGACGACAGCGCGATGATCACCAAACAGTGTTTCCTGGTCGACGGAGGTTTGCGTTGACCCCTCGCCCCTAAATTCGAGTTGAAATTGCGCTTGATCAGTCCGCACGGCCGGCGCATCCTTGCCCGAGAGACGCGGCCGCACACAAGGCTGCTCGCAAGGAGGGATGGGATGACTGTTGCGCGCATTATCGCCGAAAAGGGGCGCGAGGTTTTCACCACGCAACCTTATCGCACGCTCAAGGAAGTCGTCGACATGCTCGCCGAAAAAGGCGTCGGCGCCGTCGTCGTCGCCGACGCATCGATGAACGTTCTCGGCATCGTGTCCGAGCGGGACGTCGTGCGCGTCCTCGCCCAGCACGGCGCGGCCGCGCTCGACGATCAAGTGTCGCGGCACATGACGCCGAAAGTCGTCACGGTCACGCGCGACGCCACGATCGATCACCTGATGGAGACGATGACCGAGGGGCGGTTCCGACACTTGCCGGTCGTCGAGGACGGACGTCTGATCGGCATCGTCTCGATCGGCGACGTCGTCAAGCGCCATGTCAGCGCGATCGACAGCGAAAGGCAGGCGTTGCGCGAATACATCGCGACCGCCTGACGCCGATAGCCGCCGGCGGCGCTCAGCCGCTGGACGTCTCCATCCTCGGCGCCTCGATGTTTTCTGCGATTTCGGCGGCCGCCTTGCGGACGGCGTCGCGGCCTGTAGCGATCAGTTCGTCGGCGCGGTTGAACTCGAACATGCCGATCTTGCCGACCTTGAGCTGGATGAGGGCGTCGGGCGGATCGCCGGCAAGCCGCGAGCGCATGATGCGGTCCTGCAGGATGTCGAAGGCGTTGACCATGACAGTCATAAGGCCGGGTGGGGCAGGATCCGAATCGCCCGACGCGCGCGGCGTCCCCCGCCACCAGCGCGTCAGGGCTCCGCCCCGGTCGTTGGCCGGTTCGTCGAGCGGCGGCGGTTCCATCGGACCGAACGGATCCTGGATCGCCGTGCCGCGTCCCACGCTGTCGCTCGAAATGTTGAACGCGATCACCCGCTCGGCCCCCAGGGCCCGGGCGACGCTGACCGGCACCGGATTGACGATGGCGCCGTCGAACATCCAGCGGCCCTCGACCCGGACCGGTTCGAACACGCCGGGCAACGCATAGGACGCCCGGATCGCCTCGACCAGCAGGCCTCGCTGCAGCCAGATTTCATGCCCCCCGCCGATCTCCGTCGCCACCCCCGCGAAGCGGATCGGCAGGTCCTCGATCCGAAGCCCGCCGAGTTCGGCCTCGAGCCGGGAGCGCAGGCGCTCGCCGCCGATCAGGCCGCCGCCTGCAAAGGAGAAATCGATCAGTCCGAACATCCGTCGACGGGTCAGCGACCGGGCGAAGGCCTCCAGCATCTCGAGCTTGCCCGCCGCGTAGCAGCCGCCGACCAGGGTTCCGATCGACGAGCCGACCACGACGTCGGGCCGGATCCCCAACGCATTGAGTTCCTGCAGCGCCCCGATATGCGCCCAGCCGCGCGCCGCCCCGGCGCCGAGCACGACGCCGACCTTGGCCGGACGGTGGCGTCCAGTCACGATATCCGTCTCGCCTTTCCAATAGGGCGCCCAAAACATGGAACGTCTTCGAACCCGATGTCCACGGTGATGCGCGAAATCTATTCTCGTCCGGATCGCCGCGCCAGACAATTGAACGTTATAGACCCGGTGGCGTTCCCGGAGCGAGACGGGTTCAGCCGCCGGCGTTCGCAACCTTTACGAACGCGAGCCCGAACCCGGCCCCGTCGACATCGACGCGGCGATAGAAGCAGGAGCGCCGGCCGGTATGGCAGGCGCCGCCGTCGCCGCCCACCTGGACGAAGGCGACGAAGGCGTCCTGATCGCAATCGACCCGCATTTCGACGAGACTCTGGGTCTGTCCGGAGGTGGCGCCCTTGCGCCAGAGCGCCTTGCGCGAGCGCGACCAGTAATGGACCACCCCCGTCCTCAGCGTCGCATCGAGCGCCTCGGCGTTCATATGCGCGACCATCAGCACATCGCCGCGGGCCGCATCGACCGTTACGCAGGTCGCGAGGCCATCCGCGCCGAATTTCGGTTGAAAGGTCAGACCTTCCTCGCGGTCCCGGTCCCGGTCTCGGCTCATGGCCGGGGCGCGCCGCGCAACAGAGAGACAAAGCGCATCTGCTCGTTCGGGTCGTCGCGGAAAACGCCGCTGAATTGCGTGGTGACGGTCGAGACGCCGTGCTTGCGCACGCCGCGCATCGCCATGCAACTGTGTTCGGCCTCGATCGCGACCGCTATCCCGCGGGTCTCGAGGGCTTTCTCGATGGCCTCGATGATCTGGGCTGAGAGGGCCTCCTGGGTCTGCAGGCGGCGAGCGAACGTATCGACGATACGCGCGAGTTTCGAAAGGCCGACCACTCCACGCCGCGGGTAATAGCCGATATGGGCCCTCCCGAAGATCGGCGCGATGTGATGCTCGCAATGTGACACGAAGGTGATATCGCGAACCATGACAATGTCTTTGTAGCCGGACACATCGTGAAATACGCGCTTGAGCGGCTTGACCGCGTCCTCTCGATAGCCGGCGAACAACTCCTCGTACGCCTTGACCATTCGGCGAGGCGTCTCGACAAGCCCTTCGCGATCCGGATCGTCGCCCGCCCACGCGATCAATGTGCGTACAGCCGCTTCGGCCTCTTCGCGAGTGGGCCGTCGCGCTGGCTGCGCCGAAACAGCCGCCGCGACGGGCTTCAGCTTGACGATTTCGTCCATAAATTTCCCTCGTCGGCGCCCAACGCCGCGCGTTTGTATCAGGCTCGATTTTGGTCGCCCGCCCTCCTATATAGGACCCAAACGGACTCGCGCCATCCAGTTCACCCTGTCAGACGGTCGCATGTTGGACGACATTTACAACCGGCGCATTCTCGAACTGGCGGCGAACATTCCGCGGCTCGGTCGCCTCGCTAGACCGCACGCGAGCGCCAAGGCGCATTCTCGCCTTTGCGGCTCGACGGTGGTTGTCGATCTCGTCGTGCGGGACGGCCGGGTCGTCGACTTTGGCCATGACGTCAAGGCCTGCGCGCTTGGGCAGGCGTCCTCGTCGCTGATGGCGCGCCATGTCATCGGCGCAACGCCCGACGAACTGCTGGCGCTTCGCGAGACCGTGATCCGGATGCTGAAGGAGAGCGGTCCGCCGCCCGACGGCAAATGGGCGGATTTCGCCGCGCTCGAGCCGGTGCGCGCCTACCGGGCGCGGCATGCTTCGACGCTGCTCACGTTCGACGCGGTCGCCGATGCGCTCGGCCAGATCGCGCGCAAGCCGGCAGAGACGGTCGAGGCGCCGTGAGCGCGCCTAGCCGGATCGCGCATGCGCTGATTCGATTTTACCAGCTTACCCTGTCGAGCCTGATCGGCCGTCAGTGCCGGTATCTGCCGACCTGCTCGGCATACGCGGACGAAGCGATCGCTCGCCATGGCCTCTGGGCCGGCGCATGGATGGGAGCGGCGCGCGTTTGCCGCTGCCATCCGTGGAGCGGCTCCGGATTCGATCCGCCTCCTCAAGCCATTCCGGCGGGCGCTTCCTGGCTGCGGCCGTGGCGCTACGGCCGCTGGCGCTTCCGCTGCGATTGATCGCCTTGCCACCGACGGCGCCGCCCTTTATGGACGGGCGGAATTCCGTCAGAACCCCAGAGATTTCCGAGCATGGCCGAGCCGAGCCGCGCAGCCTCCGCGTCCGCTCCCCGCATAGACGGCGGGCGTTTTCTGATCGTAGAAGCCCGCTTCTACGACGCGATCGGCGCTGATCTCCTGGCTGGAGCGGCCCGAGCCTTCCAGGTCGCCGGCGCGAGCTACGACATCGTCGGAGTCGCAGGCGCGCTCGAGATTCCCGCCGGCATGGCGATCGCGCTCGACGCCGCGGCGGAGGCCGGAAGGCCCTACGACGGGGCCGTGGCGCTCGGCTGCGTGGTGCGGGGCGAGACCTATCATTTCGAGATCGTCGCTGGGGAGTTGGCGCGGGCGCTGATGGACATGTCGGTGCAGCATCGGTTGGCGCTCGGCAACGGCGTCCTGACCACCGAAACCCTCCTCCAGGCGGAGGAGCGCGCGGACCCCGCGCGCGGCGACAAGGGCGGCGACGCCGCTCGGGCTGCGATCGGACTCGCCCTCCTCAAGCGCAAGGTTGGCGGACGATGAAGTCCAGGAAATCCGACCTGCGCTCCGCCGCTCGGCTCGCCGCCTCCCAAGCGCTCTACCAGATGGAGGTCACGGAGAAGGGTCTCAACGATATCCTGGCGGAGTTCGAGGCGCACTGGATCGGGCAGGAGATCGAGGGCGACGCCTACAATCCGGCCGAGATCGCCTTTTTTCGCGACGTCGTCTCGGGCGTGCTGCGCGACCAGGCGCCGATCGATCGCGGTCTCGACGCGACGCTCGCGAAGGGTTGGCCGCTTCGCCGGGTCGAGGCTCTGATGCGCGCGATCCTGCGCGCCGCCTTCTACGAACTGCGTAGCCGCCCGGACGTGCCGGCGCGCGTCGTCGTGACGGAGTATGTCGATATCGCCGCCGCGTTCTTTGGGCCCGAGGAGTGCGGCATGATCAACGCCGTGCTCGACACCCTCGCGCGGGAGAATCGCCCGGCGGAATTCGCTTTGAATCGCGAATAGCGACAGCGGAGACGCTCGCAGGGAGCGGCCCGAAAGTCCGTGCTCGGGGCTTTGTCGCCCCGCTCGGCCCGATCCGGTTTGCCTGCTAGCAGGCGGCTTTATTTTGCCAGGGCGGGCGTCCATTCCGAAAAGTCTAGCCATATCATGGCTTTGATGGCCATACAACCCAACGGTTGCGGCGTGGAACAGGCGACTCGAACAGGCTCGGAACAGGCCGTTAACAGGCACTTATCAGGCTCGGAACAGGCAAATAACAGGCAGATGAAACGGGGCGCGGAACGGAGCGCGCTCGGGTTGTAAGGGGGTCATGCTGGCCAACGGAAAGCGAGACTAAATTCACCACAAGGACCGTGAAGATCCACGCAGACGCGCCAAGCGCGTGTCGTTCTTTGCGTCCTTCGCGCCCTCTGCGGCGAGAGTTGAAGTCTCACTCCGTCCCTTCGTTGAGCCGCTGAAGGAATCTTGTCAGGCGGCGCGAACGGCGGAACAGCCCCCTTATTGTCGAGGCCCTGGGGAAGATTGCTGAGCTTTGCACTGAAATTTCCGGACACTCGGTTTACAACCCGTTAATATTCTTAAAACACTATGGAAATCGATTTCGTATTTCGAATCAGCCGCATACGCCCCGTGTGACGGCCGAGCCGGGATCGTCGCCATGCCGTTGACCGATTCCTCCGAGGGTTTCTCGGGGTTGCAGCAATGGGCGGAGCCGCTCATTTTCGACCGGCTCCTTACAGCGTATCGCAGGTTGTTGCGCGACGAGGCGATGTCGCGCGGAATGTCCCGTCTTCACGCCCGCGTCTGGCGTGCTTTGATCGCCGGGGACATGGAGGGATTCGAGGGCCTGCGCGAAGCGCTCGTCGCCGCCCTGGGTCACGCCAATCTGACCCTCAACCACCTCGCCGAGGTCGACGGGGAGATCATGGTCGAACTCCTCGAGGTCGTCGTCTCGCGCTACAACCGTTCGCAGCGGACGGCTGTGCCGTATCACCTTGCGCTGATGGAACTCGCCGGCCGCCTCTTGCCCAGGGCTAGCGCCGCCGCGTCGAGTCCGCTCAAAGCTCTTCCCGCAATCGCTTGCCGCGCAACTCGCGGTAGAAGGGCCGCGGGCGGCGGCGGTCGAGCCCGCAATCCAGGGCCGCGACCAGATCGGCGAGGGCCAGACGGGTGATGTTCGGCAGATCGAGCGCGCGCGCTTGGCCGAGCGGCGTCCACACGAGCTCGACGAGTTCCGCGTCCGGATCGACGACCCCCCGACGCGCATGGGCGATCAGCGCGGCGTCGGCGACGAGAAATCGGGCGTCGAAGCGTCGAGGCGGCCGGGCGGGGTGATCGCGCGCGCGACGAAATCGAGGCCGTCGAGCGCCGGAAACACGCCGGCTGCGGCAAAGCGCGCCCATGCGCCCGCCGGCGGGCTCGTCGGCGCGCCATAGGCGGCGACGCCAAGCGCAAGGCCGGTTTCCTCGAAGGTCTCGCGGATCGCGGCCAGCGCCAGCGCGCGCGCAAAGCCCGGCGAGGGGCGCCTCGTTCGCGCGTTGAGCTTTTCCTCGACCACCGGGTCGAGCGGTCCGGCCGCGCTCATGCGCCGATCGCCAGGTTCGACGCGCCCGCCGGGGAAGACGAACTTGCCGGGCATGAACGGCGTGGCGGCGTCGCGTGCACGCTGGCGCCAGCCGAATGATCGAGCGTCGCGTCGCCGCGTCGCGCGGCCGCATGCGGGACGACCTGCGCGCACGCGTCTCGCTGCGCAGCGCCTCCGCCAGTTCGACCGAACCGCGTCGCTCAAGGCGCGTCACTTCTCGGGACCGCCAAAACCGTGCATGCGCAACGCCCATTGATGGCCGACCACCGCGCCCTTCATCGCGCGGCAGAGGAAGCAAGGTGAGGACCACGGCGCCAGAAGCCCAGACGAGCGCGTCGAGCGCACATCGGCGAGTGCGGCCAAGCGTCCTCGGACAGCAGCACGCCGCCGCCGACAATATGGCAGACGACCAGCATCGTCAGATAGGCCGGCGCGTCGTCGGCGCGCGCGATGCTGCAGATCCTCGCCGCAGACCGCGCACGTCGGACGAGCTTCAGATAGGCGCGAAACAAGCCGGCCGCTCCCGCAAGCCGGGCAGCGGCCGAACAGTCCGCGTCGGATCGCCTCGCCCGAGCGGGCGCTCGCGCCGCGGCGGCCTGCCCGCGGAAGCTGGACATGTCGTTCATCGGCTTCCCCCTTGCGGCTGCCGCCGTGGCGCGCGGCCGGGTCGCCCTTGAGCGGCCCTTCGGCCGTCCGGCGATGCGCTCTCTCGCCCCGTCGCCACGATCTCGAACCGCAACGCGCCGGCGAAGGGCGCCGCCTCGACGAGCTGCGCCTCGACCGGGTCGCCGAGCCGGAAGGTCTTGCCGCTGCGCGTGCCGACCAGCGCGCGCGATCCCTTCCTCGAAGCGGAAATACTCGTCGCCGAGCGTCGCCGCGGGAACGAAGCCGTCGGCGCCGGTCTCGACTGAGCTTCACGAACAGGCCGACCCGCGTGACGCCGGCGATCCGCGCCTCGAAGCTGGCGCCGACACGGTCGCGCGAGATGGGCGGCGACGAGACGGTCCGACAGTCTCGCGCTCGGCCGCCATCGCGCGCCGCTCGGCGGCCGAAATGTGCTCGGCGATGTGGGCCAGATCGCCGCCGCGCAGATCCGTCGAGCCCGCCGTCGCCGAGACTCGAGCGCGCGGATCAGCGCGCGATGGACGATGAGATCGGCATAGCGGCGGATCGGCGAGGTGAAATGCGCGTAGCGGCGCAGATTCAGGCCGAAATGGCCATAATTCTCGTGGCTGTATTCGGCCTGCGCCTGCGCGCGCAGCACGACTTCGTTGACCAGCGCCTCGACCGCCTGCCCCTTCACCCGGCTCGAGGACCCCGTTGAAATGGGAGGGGCGCACCCGCTCGCCCTTGCGCGAGCTTGACGCCGATGCGTGCCGAGGAACTCGACTGAGGTCGTTGAGCTTCTCGACGCTCGGCGCGTCGTGCGCGCGATAGAGCAGCGGCGAATGCTGCGCCTCCAGCGTCTCGGCGGCCGCGACATTGGCGAGGATCATGAATTCCTCGATCAGCCGATGCGCGTCGAGCCGCTCCGGCCAGCGCACGCCCGCGAGGCGTCCCTCCTTGTCGAGGACGAGCTTGCGCTCCGGCAGGTCGAGATCGAGCGGATCGCGCCGCTCGCGCTCGATCTTGAGCGCCGCATGGGCGGCGTAGAGCGGCTTCAGCACCGTCTCGAGCAAAGGCGCGGTCGTCTCGTCCGGCCGCGCCGTCGATCGGCCGCCTGCGCCTGCTCGTAGGCGAGCTTCGCCGCCGAGCGCATCATGATGCGATGAAAGCGGTGCGAACGCTTGCGCCCGTCGGCGCCGAGGATCATGCGCACCGCCAGCGCCGGCCGGTCCTCGCGCGGCCCGCAGCGAGCAGAGGTCGTTGGAAATGCGCTCGGGCAGCATCGGCACGACCCGGTCGGGGAAATAGACCGAATTGCCGCGCTCGAGCGCCTCGCGGTCGAGCGGCGGAGCCCGGGGCGGACGTAGGCCGCGACGTCGGCGATCGCGACGGTGACGACAAAGCCGCCGGCGATTGGCCGGGTCGGGATCGGGCGCCGCGTGGACCGCGTCGTCGTGGTCCTTGGCGTCCGGCGGATCGATCGTGACGAGCGGCAGGTCGCGCCAGTCCTCGCGCGGCGGCGCGAGGCGCGCCGGCCGAGCGGTTTCGGCCTCCTTCAGCGCGGCTGGCGAAAAGACGTACGGAATGTGGTGGCTCGCGAGCGCAATCAGGCTGACCGCCTTTTCCGACTTGACCGAGCCGAGCGACTCCACGACGCGCGCGCGCAGGGGCGCCGAAACGCGTCTCGCGCAGCGGTTCGATCGCAACGAGGTCGCCGTCCTCGGCGTTCCCGGCAAGCGCGGCCGGAATGAGGAACTCGCGCGCCGCGGAGCGCTTTTCGACCGGCAGCGCCCGGCCCGAACCGTCCTCCGCCCTGCGAAAGACCGCGAACACGCGCGCCTGCAGCTTGTCGAGGATCTTGACCACCCGTCCGGAATAGGCGGGCGCTTCGCCCGCGGCGTCCGGGATCGAACTCGACCCGCATCAGCACGCGCGCGCCCAAGCCCGGCGCCGGCGCGCTGTCGCGCTTCGCTGCGCGGGCGCCGGACGAGGATGCGCGGCGGCGGCCCCTCCTCGTTCCATTCGACCGGCTTGGCGATGAGTTCGCCGTCGCGGTCGCGCTCGGCGATGTCGGCCACCACGAGCGCGGGCAGGCGGCCCTGCACTTGCAGCGCCTTGCGGCCGCGCGCGATCGCGCCCTCGGCTTGCAGGTCCTTGATGAGCAGCTTCAGCTCCGCCTTCGCCTCGCCCTTGACGCCGAAGGCGCGCGCGATGTCGCGTTTGGTGACGCGCGCCGGCGGCTTTTCGCCGTTCGGCGCCGCGACCCGCCGATGAAGGCGATAAGCTCCTCGCGCGACGGCAGGGCCGCGTCGCTTCAGCGCGGCCGGCGCCGCGGCGCGTCGGGGAAAGATAGGTTTCGGCAAAGGTTTCGGGCTCGCTTCGGTCCAGCAAAGCTAGTCGTGCGGGCGTCCCGGTTACAAGCGAACGCCGGCGGCGCGCCTTTCATGGCGCGCTCGCGCGCGTGGCTATCGAGCCGCTGATTTCTCGATCCTGAGCAGCGTGAACAGCTTGAAAGGCGACAGTTCGCATGCGTTCCGCCACGCGCGCGTCGGGCCGCGAGGCGATCCAGTCGCCGATCGTCGAATAGGGAAAATTCGGATGCCAGCCGAGCCATGCGGCGGCCGTCTCCATGCTGCGTTCGATCGCCTTGCGCAGGCCGCGGGCAGCGGCGAAATGGTTCATCACGACCAGTGTTCCGCCCGGCCGCAGCACGCGCCACGCCTCGTCGAGCGCGCGCTCGGGGTGGGGAACGACGCTCATCACATAAGGCGCGAGCGCGACGTCGAAAGCGGCGTCGGGGAATTCGAGCGCGGCCGCGTCCATGACGTGCAGGCCCTTGACCTGGGCGAGGTCCTTGCGGGCGACGCGCGCCCGGGCGGCGCGCAGCATCGGCGCGCTGATGTCGATGCCGGTGGCGTGCACGTTGGCCGGCAAGAGCGGCAGTTCGAGCCCGGTGCCGACCCCGATGACCAGGATCTCGCCGCCGGGGCCGGCGGCTCGCGCCGCCGCCTGGCTGGCCGCGAGGCGCCCAGCGTGAAAGGGCAGGTCGAAAATGAGGTCATAGACAGGGGCCCAGCGGCTATAGGCCGCCTGCGCGTGATGCCCCGCGTAGCCCCGGGTCGCGTCGATCGGATTCACTGTGGTCTGCCCTCACGCCTGCGTCCGGATGCGCGCGACGTCTGTCTTTAGCGGAAGAATCGCGCAGAACCATGTCATTTGCAACAAACCTGTGACAATTGCGCTGTCCACTCCTGGTCGCGACGCATCGTCGCAGCGGCGCAGCTAGCTCTTGCTTCGCTGCGCGCCCGCTCCGATGGTCGCCATGCGACGGCTCCCCGTCATGGCGCAGAGCCGTCCGCGGCATCGGCATCGTGAGCACCGGAACGGCAGAGGCCGCCCACTCCGGCGGTCACCAGCACATCGTGAGGAGTGAAATCCATGGGGCTCAAAGGTTCGAAAACCGAGCAGCATCTCAAGGACGCCTTCGCCGGCGAGTTGCAAGCCAACCGGCGCTATCTCTATTTCGCCAACAAGGCGGATGTCGAAGGCTATCCTGACGTCTCAGCGCTCTTCCGCTCGACGGCCGAAGGCGAGACCGGCCATGCGCACGGCCATCTCGAATATCTCGAGGCGGTCGGCGATCCGGCCACCGGCCTGCCGATCGGCCCGACCAAGGCCAATCTCGCCAGCGCCGTCGCGGGCGAAACGCACGAATACACCGATATGTATCCGGGCATGGCCAAGGACGCGCGCGCCGAAGGCTTCGACGAGATCGCCGACTGGTTCGAGACGCTCGCCAAGGCCGAGCGTTCGCACGCCAACCGCTATCAGAAAGCCTTGAACGAAATGGGCTGAGCCGAAGGCTCGAAATCCCGCTCTTCCCCTGTCCGAAACCGAACGGGGGACGGGGCTTCGACGCGCGGGCCGTTCGCGCCCGCCGTCGCTGGAGCGCCTTGGAGGACGCTGAATCTATGGCCAGCTTCCGTCAGCGAAGGCAACCTGAAGGCGCCGATCCGCCATCCGCTCGATTGGCAGAACCCCGAATTCTACGACGAGGCCGCGCTCCTCAAGGAGATGGAGCGGGTGTTCGACATCTGCCACGGCTGTCGCCGCTGCGTCAGCCTGTGCCAGTCGTTCCCGACGCTGTTCGATCTGGTCGACTCGTCGGAATCGATGGAGGTCGACGGGGTCCGCAAGGAGGACTACGACAGGATCGTCGAGCACTGCTTTCTGTGCGACCTCTGTTACATGACGAAGTGCCCGTACGTGCCGCCGCACGACTGGACCCTCGACTTCCCCCATCTGATGCTGCGCGCCAAGGCGGTCCGCTTCCGGACGAAGGGCGCCGAAGTTGCGCGACCGGACGCTGACCGACACCGACGCGATGGGCGCGCCGCTGGCCAATCCGGTGATGGCCCCGGTCGTCAACCTGATCAATTCCATCCGACCGGCGCGCCAGGCGCTCGAGGCCGTCGCCGGGATCGACGCCGAGCGCGTGGTTGCCTAAATACGCCTCGCGTCCGCTGCGCAAGCGGCTCGACATCCTGTTTCCGGAGACGCCCGGCGAGCCGGCCGGCCGCACGACCGGAAAGGTCGCGCTGTTCGCCACCTGCTACATGAACCGCAACGAACCGGGTCCGGGCGAGGACCTCGTCGCGGTCTTTGCGCACAACGGCATTCCGGTGACCCTGACGCCGACGCGAGAAATGCTGCGGCATGCCGCGGCTGGAGCTCGGCGATCTCGAAAGCGTGCGCCAGCACAAGGAGATCAACATACCGATCCTGGCGAAGCTGGTCGACCAGGGCTGGGACCTGACGGCGCTGATTCCGTCCTGCGTGCTGATGTTCAAGCAGGAGTTGCCGCTGATGTTCCCCGACGACGCCGAGGTAATGAAGGTCAAGGCGGCGTTCTACGACCCGTTCGAATACCTGATGCTGCGCGCCGGGGAAGGCAAGCTCAGGACGGACTTCAAGACGCCGCTCGGCAAGGTCGCGCTGCACGCCGCCTGCCACCAGCGGGTGCAGAACATCGGCCCGAAGACCAAGGAAGCCCTGTCGCTGGTGCCGGGCACGGAGGTCGACCTGATCGAGCGCTGCTCCGGCCACGACGGCACCTATGCGGTGAAGGCGGAGTTCGCCAAGTTCGCCATGAAGATCGTCAAGCCGGTGGTCGCCCGGGTCGACGCCGCCAAGCCCGACCATTTCGGCTCCGACTGCGCCATGGCCGGCCATCATATCGCACACGCCCGCGCGGCCGGCGGCGAGCCCGAGCATCCGATCTCGCTCTTGCGCATGGCCTATGGGGTGTGACCCATGCTCACGCCTGAAAGCCTGTACAGTCTCGAGACCTACGCCCGGATGCGCAAGGAGTTCCGCGCCAGGGTGATGGCGCACAAGACCGTCCGGCTGGTCGAACTCGGACCGCACGCGACGATCCATTTCGAGGACGCGCTCACCATGCAGTATCAGGTGCAGGAGATGCTGCGGCTCGAGCGCATCTTCGAGCCGGAGGCGATCCAGGAGGAGCTCGACGTCTACAATCCGCTGATCCCCGACGGGTCGAACTGGAAGGCGACCCTGATGTTCGAATATCCGGACGCCGATGAGCGGAAGGTCGAGCTC
Organism: uncultured Alphaproteobacteria bacterium; assembly: GCA_963816065.1. Taxonomy (GTDB): domain Bacteria; phylum Pseudomonadota; class Alphaproteobacteria; order Rhizobiales; family Beijerinckiaceae; genus Roseiarcus. Next base: position 480,882 of record CAWFJG010000029.1, read on the forward strand.
GGCCGGCTCATCGGCGTCGAGACCTGCGTTTACGTTCAAGTCGACGCCTTCGCCCGCGTAACGCCGTTCGCCAACGAGGATCTCGACCGGACGACGGCGGAGAAGACGTCGGCCGTCCATTTCCTGCGCTTCGAACTGACGCCCGAGATGGTCGCGGCCGCCAAGTCCGGGGCGGCGATCCGGGTCGGCGTCGACCATCCGCACTACAGCGCCGAGGTTACCGTACCGACGGCGACGCGCGACTCTCTGGCGGCGGATTTGACATAGAGGTAGCAAACGCTGCGACTTCTCCCCCATCGACGATCGCGTGGGACAAGGTTAGGACGGCCCTCGCCCCGACCCTTTCCTCGCGAGCGAGCGGGGAGAAAAGGCGCGGACCATCGGCGCGACCCCTACGATAGCCGCCAGTCGAGCGGCGGCGCGGGCTTGAGCAGCGTCGGCAGGCCGGCGGCGACGAACACCACGGCGTCGCAGGCGTTTGCGACCGCGGCGTTCACCCTGCCTTGCAGGTCGCGGAAGTCGCGCCCGAGCCGGGTCTCCGGCACGAGCGCCAGCCCGACCTCGTTGGAGACCAGGATCGCCGGCCCCTCCAGCGCGCCGAGGGCCCGCGTCAGCGCGGCGGTCGCCGCCTCGACGTCGTGGCCGGAGAGCATCAGGTTCGAGATCCACAGCGTGAGGCAGTCGGCGAGCACGACCCGACCCGACCGCGCCTCGGCGGCGAGCGCCTCGGCGAGGTCGAGCGGCGCCTCGCGGGTCGACCAGCCGAGCCCCCGCGTCTCTCGGTGGCGTGCGATCCGGTCCGCCATTTCCGCGTCCCCCGCCTCGGCCGTCGCGACATAGACCCGCTCGGATGCGGCCGCCTCGGCGAGCGCCTGGGCATAAGCGCTCTTGCCGGACCGCGCGCCGCCGAGCACCAGCACGCTACGCGCGCCGATCGAAATCGCCGCCATAGCCCTACCCCTCGAACCCGCGCGGGCGCGCGCCCGGATCGCACAGGAGAAATCGCTCGGTCGGCATCCACCATACTTCGTCGGGACGGAACCTGTCGATCGCGCCCCAGTCGAAGGCGCAATGCTCGTGGCTCAACCAGACGACGCGCCCGACACGAGGCAGCAGCATGGGCTCGAAATGCGCGGCGGCAAACAAGTCGCCGAGGATCAGGATCGTCGGCCCCGGATGGCCGGAGTCGAGCCAATAGTCGCCGTAAGGGTCCGCGGTCAGGAGTTTCTTTTCGCCTTTGGGCAGACTGAGCTCCTCGATCTCCTCGCTGACGGAATCCTGCACGCCGAGCAGCCTGGCGAGGTCGCCGCCCTTGCGCAGCGACGGCGGCGACAGCACGGCGTAGGAATCGAGCCGCCAGTCGGGGTGGCCGTCGGCGCTGACTACGGCGTTGAAGGCGTCGAGAGCGCCCCGCGCGGTCCAGTGCGTATCGTAGCGGAAATAGGCGGCGCCCTCCGCGCGCGCTTTCGCCATGATCGGCCGGAGGTCGACCGCCCGCACGCGCCTCATGGCGAGACCGTCGAGGAAGAGGCCGTATTCGGTGCGCCGCCCGTGGTTCTGCGCCCAGTTCGGCAGATCGTCCTGGTATACGGTCGAACCGTTCGGGGGAACCGCGACGAGGAAGCGCACGCCACGCTTGGCGAGCGCTGCTTTCATTGCCACGACGAGGTCGACCGATTCGGCCACCCGCTCGTCGCGCAGTACAAGTCCGGCGCTCTGCCGAACCGCCTCCTCGCCGAGATAGAACATCCGGCCGTCGCGGCCAACCAGCACCGAGTCCGAGCCGAGCGCCGAGCATCGGCTTGGTCAGGTCCTTGTGGGCGCGGATCATAACCTGCCTCAGGCCGAAGTGGTCCTTGAGATAGGCGTCGAATGCGGCCGGCAGCGTATGCCAATCGGCGCCGGTCGCGGGCCATCCCGGCGCCGGCGCGAGCCGCCGCCCCTCCTTCAGGACGCTCGCCGGACTGTCGGGGGCGATCAGGCCGATCATGAGCGGCGCAGCGATCAGAATCGCGGCGGCAGGCGCAAAATAGCGGCGGCGGCCCGCGATCATCGCCGCGCGAGTCCGACCGGCCAGGCGCCGAGCTTGCAGGTCAGAAAGCGCTCGGTCGGCATCCACCAGACCTCGTCCGGGTCGATACACGTCGATCCATTTCCAGTCGAAGCCGCATCGCTGGTGGTTGATCCAGATCGCCCGCGCCGCATGCTGAACGAGCATGGTCATGAAAAGGTCGGTGGTGAAGGAATCGCCGATCACCATCACTGTCGGTCCCGGCTTGCCCGAAACCTGCACATGGTCGGGCATCGGCCCCGGCGACAGCTCGGCCTCGCGCCGTCCGCCCGAAAGGCTCAGCTCCCGGTTCGGCTCGCTCAAGCCCTTTTCCACGCCGGCCACGCGCGCGACGTCGAGCGCCTTGCGGGGGATGACCGGCCCGAGTGCGCTGGCCGGATCGATGGTCCAGTCCTCGTGTCCGTCGGCGTCGACAATGGCGTCGAACGCCGCAATCGCGCCGGTCGCCGTCCAGTGCGAGTCGTACATGAAGTAGGCCTTCGCCACCTTGCGCAAGGCTGCGAGCGGCGGCCTGAGATCGATGGTCCTGATCCCGCGCTGCGCGAGTTCGGCGAGGAACACGTCGTATTCGGTGCGGCGGCCGCTGTTCTGGGCCCAGACCGGCAGGTCGTCGTTGTAGATTGTGGCGGAGTTCGGCGGCGACGCGACGAGGAAGCGGATCCCGCGCGTCTGCAATGCGTCCCGCATCCTGACCAGCATGTCGACCGTCTCGGCGACCCGCTCGTCGCGCACCACGAGCCCGGCGCTCTGCCGCACGAGGTCGTCGCCGAGATAGAACATTCGCCCGTCGCGCCCGGCGATCACCTCCGTGCCGCCGAAGCCGAGCATGGGTTTGGTCAGGTCGTGGTGCGCCTGGATCATCGCGTGGCGCAAGCCGAAATGGTCCTTGAGGTAGGCGTCGATCGCGGCGGGCAGCGCCAGCCACTCGGCCCAGCCCGCCGGCGTCCCGGGCGCCGGCGCCAGCCGGCGCCCCTCGGCCTCGACTGTCGCCGGGCTGTCGGGCGCGAACAGCCCGACGGCAAGGGGAGCGGCGAGCAGCAGGAAGGCGAGCGCGGAGAACCATCGCCGGCGGCGCGCAAGCAGTCCCGAGGGGGACGCGGCGCGGCCGGGCCGGTCTTCCGCGCCGATGGCGGATTCGGCTCGAGCGGTCATGCTACTTCGCCGCCGCGGCTTTCGCCGCGAAGTTCTGCGGTCGCGCGCCGGGATCGCAGACGAGCGCGCGCTCGGTCGGCATCCACCAGACCTCGTCGGGTCGATAGCGGTCGATCGCATTCCAGTCGAAGGCGCACTCATGGGAATGCATCCAGATCGCGCGGCCGGCGTGCTGGGCCAGCAAAGGCGGAAAAAAGCTCTCCGTAAACGAGTCCCCGATGATCAGCACCGCCGGTCCGGCGCGGCCGGTCGCGATCTCGCTGTCGGGCGTCAGTCCGCCGGTGAGGGTCGAGGCCTTCCCGACCGGCGGCAGGTTGAGCACGCGGACCGTCTCAGCGGCCGAGTTCCTGCACGCCAAGGATTCGGGCGAGGTCGCCGCCGGCGCGGGCGACCGGCGGACCGAGCGCGAACTCGGCGTCGATCCGCCAATCCGGATGTCCGTCGGCTTCGGCCACTGCATTGAAGGCGGCGATCGCGCCGCGGAAGGTCCAGTGCGTGTCGTGCCTGTAAAAGACCTCGCCTTGCGCGCGGGCCGCCAGGATCGGGGGCCTGAGGTCGACCGTTTCGATCCGACGCGCGCGCAAGCCGCGCAGGAACAGGTCGTACTCGGTGTCGCGGCCGCCCTTCTGCGCCCAGGCGGGCAGGTCGTCCTGATAGATGGTCGAGGCGTTCGGCGGCGCGGCGACGAGGAAGCGGACGCCCTTCCGCGCGAGCGCCGCGCCGATCTCCGCGACGAGGTCGACGGACTCGGCGACGCGCGCGTCGCGAATCGAAGAGCCCAGCGCTCTGCCGCACCATCTGCTCGCCGAGATAGAACATGCGGCCGTCGCGGCCGACCAGCACCGAAAACCCGCCGCCGAAGCCGAGCATGGGCCTGGTGATCTCTCGATAGGCGTGCAGAAGCGCTTGCCGCAGCCCGAACCGGTCCTTGAGATAGGCGTCGGCGGCGCCGGGCCACTCGGCGAGGTCCGACAGCGACGCCGGCACGCCCGGCGCAGGCGCCGGCCGCCGGCCCTCCTTGAGCACCGCGGCGGCGCTGTCCGGCCGGACCACGCCGACCGCGAGCGGCGCCGCGAGCACGAGGAACGCCAGCGCCGCGAAATATCGCCGATGGCCGATCAGCATCGTCTAGAACTTGAAGTAGAGGAACGGGCTATAGGCCCCCGCCGCGACCGTGATCATCGAGAAGACCAGGAGGGCGAAGGTCCAGCCGGCGTCGGCGGCGGCCTTGACCAGCGCCGGCGCGGACAGGCGCGGCCGGAAGCGCGGCAGGACGGCGACGAGGCAGCCGATGACCAGCATCGTGATCGCCCGGTCGCTCAACGCGTCATGCATGTCGAAGCTGACGTCGCCCGCGCCGTTCAGTCCGGCGAGGCTGGCAAAATAGTCGGCGGCGCTCGCGAGGTCGGCCGAACGGAACAGGACCCAGCCGCCGAGCACAGCGAGCAGCGCATAGAGCCAGCGGAGCGCGATCGGCAGCCGGGCGAGCCAGGCCTTGAGCCGGAGGCGCTCGACCACCAGGAATGCGCCGTGCCAGACGCCCCACAGGACGAAGGTCCAGTTTGCCCCGTGCCAGACGCCGCAGAGCACGAACACGGTCACGAGGTTGCGATAGGTCTGACAATTCGTCCCGTGGCTGCCGCCGAGCGGAATGTAGAGATAGTCGCGCAGCCACGACGACAGCGACATGTGCCAACGCCGCCAGAACTCGGTGATCGAGAGCGAAGTGTAGGGCAGGTTGAAATTGCGCGGGAAGGTGAAGCCGAGCACGATCCCGAGCCCGATCGCCATGTTCGAATAGCCGGCAAAATCGAAATAGATCTGGATCGCGTAGGCGATCAGCCCGATCCACGCTTCCGGCATCGTCCGGTGGGGAACGTGGTCGAAGGCGACCTGGGCGAGCGGCGCCACCACGTCGGCGACCAGCACCTTCTGCGCCAGCCCGATGATGAAGATGCGCGCCCCGACCGAGGCGCGCCCGAGCGTCTGCCGGCGTTTGTCGAGCTGGCGGGCGACGGTCTTGTAGCGGACGATCGGCCCCGCGACGAGCTGGGGGAAGAGCGAGATGTAAAGCGCCACGTCGACCGGATCGCGGTTGGCGCAAAAGCGCCGTCGATAGACGTCGATGATGTAGCTCAGGCAATGGAAGGTGAAGAACGAGACGCCGAGCGGCAGCTCGATGTTGGTATGGCCGAAGTCGAACCCCAGCGGCTTCATCACGGCCGACAAATTGGCGGTGAGGAAGTTGGCGTATTTAAAGACGCCGAGGGTCAGAAGGTTGACGGCGACAGCGAACGCCAGCGCCCAGTTGCGACCTCCGCCCTCGTTGCGGTCGATCAGGATCGCCGCAACATAATTGAAGGCGATCGAGAACAGCAGGATCAGCAGGAAGCGCGGTTCGCCCCAGGCGTAGAAGACGAGCGAGAAGAGCAGCGTGACGACGTTCTTGCCGACCACAGTCGGAGTCAGCACGTAAGCAGCGAGGAAGATCGGCAGGAAGTAGAACAGGAACGTGACCGAGGAGAACACCATACCCGAATCGCTTTCGCCTCGCGTGCCTGACTTCCCCCTCGCCCCGCTTAGCGGGTAGAGGCGATCACGCGCAAGCGAACGACAGCGTCGCGCCGGGCCTCCGCGCATTGGGCTGACGCCTATAGCCTTCCCCGGCGCGGGCGGCAAAGAGTTCGTTCGGATGGCGAAATTGGGAATGGCTCCCGGACCGACTTCGCGGATTCGCCTGCGGACAAGTCGGTTTTGCGACGGCCGGGGGGCCATAAAGTCAATTATTGCAGCGCTTTAGTTTTCGAATGGCGTCCCGGAAGGGAATCGAACCCCTGACCCCAGGTTTAGGAAACCTGTGCTCTATCCTGCTGAGCTACCGGGACCCCCAGGCGCGGTCTGGACGAAAGCGCCGCATGCGGGCAAGAGGAATATCATGGAATTGCGCGCCGTGCACGCCACTCCTCTACATTTCCGCGCTGTCCACCTGGCGCTGGGGCTTGGGCTGGTCGCTGCGGACCTCTTGGCGGCCTCGTCCGCCCGCGGCGGCTGCGGGACGCCTGACGGGACCGTCCGGATCGCGGCGGTCGACGAGCGTCTCGACGTCTTGCTCTCCGACGGCCGGACCGTTCGCCTCGGCGGCGTGGCGTCGCCGGATCCCGTTGGCGCGCCCACGCTCGCTGGCGCCGCGCGGGATTTCCTCGCGAACCGCTTCCTCGGCCGCGACGGCGAACTCGAACGGCTGGCGAGCGAAACGGACCGCTGGGGACGGGTGGTCGCGGATATCGTCATCTCCGATCCCGGCGTTCCCGACGGCCGGATTTCCGTCGCCTCGGCGGTGCTCGCCGCCGGATACGCCCGCGTCGCGCCGGCCTTCGAGGCGCGGGCTTGCGTCCCGGCGCGGCTTGCCGTCGAGGACCAGGCGCGGCGCGCAGGCCTCGGCGTCTGGACCGATCCGCGCTATGCAGTCATCGCTGCGACGGACGCCGAGGCGCTGCGAGCGAGCGACGGACGACTGGTGGTGATCGAGGGCGTGGTCAGAAGGGTTGGCATCGGCCGCTCCCGCCTCTATTTTGACTTCGTTGCAAAAGACGGCCCGACGGTCGTCGTCCCGCGAAAGCTCGAGTCGGCCTTTGCGCGAGCCGGGCGCCCATCGACGCCGCGGCCGGCGAGGCAATCCGTGCTCGGGGGGCGCTCGACAACCGTTTGGGTCCGAGACTCGAGGTCAGCGAACCGGCGATGATTGAATTCTTGGGTCGCTCGAATGCGCCGGGGGTGGGCATATCGCGTCCATGATCGTAAGCGTCGCGGATATCGACCGGCTCCCGCAGAGGGCGGCCGCATGGCGGCGCGGGCTGACGCTCGCGGCCGTGGCGCTGAGCCTCGGCCTGGCGGCCTGCGCCTCGGTCGAACCGCCCGCTCCGGCCAAGCCCGAGGCGGCGGCCGAGCGGCGGCCGATCTCGCCTCCGGCAAGCCCGGAGCGCAAGCGCCTCATCGACGCGTTCGGCGGCGAATACCGCGCGCCTGCGACCGAAGGCTATCTGAACGCCGTCCTCGTCAAGCTCGCGCAGGCGTCCGACCCCTCGAACCAGCCCTATCGGGTCACCCTCCTCAATTCGCCGGTCGTCAACGCCTTCGCTCTGCCCTCGGGCGACATCTTCATGACCCGCGGTCTGCTCGCGCTCGCCAACGACACCTCCGAGATCGCCGCGGTGATGGCGCATGAGATCGCGCATGTGACCGCGCGCCATGCCGCGCAGCGCGCCGAGTTCGTCAAGACCGCGGCGCTGTTCGCCCGGGTCAACGAGAAGGTGCTGGACCGTTCCCAGGCGCCGGACGAGGCGGAGGCCCGGTCGCGGCTCTCGATCGCCACCTTTTCCCGCGAGCAGGAGTTCGAAGCCGACCACATCGGCATCAAGTCGGTGGCGCGCGCCGGATACGATCCCTACGGCGCGGCGCGGTTCCTGACCACGCTCGGCGAATGGAGCGCCCTCTCCTCCTCGAGTTCGAAGCGGTCCGCCGACCGGCCGGACATGATGGCGACGCATCCCTCGACCCCGGAGCGGATCGGCCAGGCGCAGGCGGAGGCGCGCGCCCTCGGATCGCCCAGCGACGCCGTGACCGGCCGGGACGCCTATCTGACCGCGATCGACGGCGTGTTGTTCGGCGACGATCCGTCCCAGGGCGTGGTGCGCGGGACCCTGTTCATTCACCCGAAGCTCGGATTCGCGTTCGAGGCGCCGGCCGGTTTCGTCCTCGAGAATCAGGCCGCGGCGCTGATCGGCGTCGGCGACGGCGGCGCTGAAGCGGTGCGGCTCGACAGCATTCCGGTCTCGGATTCGACCTCCGTCGCGGCGGCGATCGCCTCCGGCTGGATCGACGGGGTGACGACGACCAACGTCGAAACCCTGCAGATCGGCGGGCTGGAGGCGGCGACCGCGACGGCGCTCGGAGGTCAGTGGAGCTTCCGGCTCGGGGCGGTCCGTCTCAACGGCCGGCTCTACCGCCTGATCTTTGCGGCCCGGTCGCTCTCGCCCGGCGTCGATCAGCGCTTCCGCGCGTCGCTGGAGTCGTTCCACCTGATCAACGCACGCAGATTCGGCGCTCGCCGCCTCCCAAGTCGATCAGGATCGTCACGGCCGGCGGGGTCGACACCGCCGAAACGATGGCGGCCCGAATGGCGTTCCTGCCGGAGCCGCTCGACCAGTTCCTGATCCTGAACGGCCTCGAGCGCAGCACGCCGCTGGTCCAAGGGGGCCGCTACAAGATGGTGGTCAATGACGGCTGACGCACCCGGCCCTTCCCGGCGTCGGCTTCCCCGCCGCATCGTCGCGGCGACACATAACGCCGGCAAGCTTCGGGAGATCCGGGAGTTGCTCGCGCCCCACGGCGTCGAAGCGGCCGGCGCGGCGATCTCGAACCTCGCCGAGCCCGAGGAGACCGGCGCGACATTCCGGGACAATGCCGCGATCAAGGCCGAGGCTGCGGCGCGGGCGTCCGGCGCTACCGGCGCTCGCCGACAATTCCGGGCTTTGCGTCGAGGCGCTGGGCGGCGCGCCCGGCATCTATTCGGCGCGCTGGGCGGGCGGCCGCAGGACTTCGCCGCCGCGATGGCCCGGATCGAGCGGGAGCTTTTGGCGGCGGGCGCGCGCAAAGCCGTGGCGGGCCTATTTCATCAGCGCGCTGGCGCTGGCCTGGCCGGACGGCCGGACCGAGACGTTCGAGGGCCGGGTCGACGGCGAACTCGTGTTCCCGCCGCGCGGCACGGCCGGCTTCGGTTACGATCCCATCTTCCGGCCCGACGGGCACGACCGCACCTTCGGCGAGATGAGCTCCGAGGAGAAGCACGGCGTTCCGGCCGACGGCTCGCTGGCGCTGTCGCATCGCGCCCGGGCGTTCCAGACCTTCGCCCGCTGCTGCCTCTAGCGTGGCCGGGCGCCCGCGCGTGCGGGCGGCATCGTCAAGCTCATCTTGACGATCTTTGACGCCTGTTAGGACCTGCGAACCGGGCAATAGCCTGTTCTTTTTCTGGGAACAGGCCTTCTTCCAAGCGGTCGGACCCCTCAATTCCGCCCGGAAAAGCAGGGGATCGGGCGATAAAATACGATCGCGATTGGTGTCAATAACAGGCATTTTTGAGCTGTCGGAACAGGCTCATAACAGGCTCATAACAGGCAAGGAACAGGCAAGGAACAGGCAAGAACAGGAGGCGCGCGGAGCCGCGGCCGAGCGACGCGTCCGTCAAGGCTAGCTATACTCTCGGCTTCACGGCGGATCCACGGGGTTCGGCGTCAGGGCGGACGAATATGGGGATCAACGAACTGCCGCCGAAATTCCCGCGACAATCCCCTGTCCGCCATGCCGTTCGCTCCCCATATCCGGGTCATGAAGACCCAATCCAGAGGCGCGGCGCCTCGCGCTTCATTCCTCTTCGCGGCGATCGCCGCATTGATCCTCGCATTCGCGCCGGGGCTCGCCGACGCGCGCGCCGGCTTCGGCAGATCGTTCGGCAGCCGCGGCGGCATGACCTGGTCGGCGCCGCCCTCGACCAGCACCGCCCCGCGCGGCGCAGAGCCGATGCAGCGCAGCTTCACCCCCAACACGTCGTCCCCCGGCTACGGCTCGCCGGCCTACGGCTACGGGAACCGCTCCGGCTTTGCCTCAGGCCTCATGGGCGGCCTCATCGGCGCAGGCCTCGCGGGGCTCTTGTTCGGTCATGGATTCTGGGGCGGCGCGATGGGCTTCGGCGGCTTCCTCGGCTTCCTGCTGCAAATCGGGCTGCTCGTGCTTCTGGCCCGCTTCGTCCTTCGGCTGTTCCGCGGCCCCTCGCCGACCTTCGCCGGCGCCGGCCCCGGCATGTTCGCCCGAACCGGTTCGGCGGGCCCGGCGGCCTTGCCGGCGCAAGCGGCCAACCGGCGCCATCGCCAATCGCCCTCGGCCCCGCCGATTACCAGGCGTTCGAAGGCTTGCTCCAAAATATCCAGGCCGCCTGGAGCGCCCATGACGTCAAGGCGCTCGGCGCGCTGGTCACGCCGGAGATGGCGAGCGAATTCGCCGAGCAGTTCGCCGAGCAGACCAGCCGCGGCGTCCGGAACCAGGTGACGGACGTGCGTTTGCTCCAGGCCGATCTCGCCCAGGCCTGGACCGAGCATGGCCGCGACTACGCCACCGCCGCGATGCGCTTTTCCATGATCGACGTCACCAGCGACAGCGCCGGCCGGATCGTTGAAGGCAGCCCCACCGAGCGCGTCAGCGCCACGGAACTCTGGACCTTTATCCGAGCGCCAGGAGGCCGATGGCTCCTGTCGGCCATCCAGCAGGCGCGATAACGGTCAGGCTGTCGCCTGGACGCCGCGGGGCGGAGTTACGGCGACCCGAGTTTAAGGGCGCGGATTTCGCCTTCTCCCCCAGGGAGAAGGTGGCCGGCGAAGTCGGCCGGATGAGGGTGCGCGCCGCATCCGTCGGATGCTCCTCATTGAGCGCAACCGATGCTGGTGAAGCTCTATGGTGCGGCCCCGGAGAGCACCAAGGGTCGATACAGCCCCGCCGAATGCACTGGCGTCATCAAGACCCGCGTCAGTGGCGATCCCGACGAAAAGCACATTTCCACGTCCCACGCGGAACGCTGACAATATGGGCGTCCGAGCGAAAGCGCGCTAGCCGAAAATTCCGCTGGCACATTCAAACCGGCCCACTACCCCAACGTCCCGCGTGTTGCAGGGTCGCTCAGAATCTGCGAACCTGACGAGCTTCCGCCGAGACATGCTTCTTGCTCGAGCAGTTCTGCCCTGGGACCAGGAAGCGTATCGACCAGCCCCGCCCAAGATCCCGGAAGTGCGTATATGGGAAGGAGACGCTCATGCCGCTGAACAGGTGGACCAAACTCACGCTCGCCGCTCTTGTTTCCGCGCCTTTGGCGGCCCTGCCGGCCGTGGCGATGGCCGAGGACTCGCCGCTCGCCCCCCGGGACGTCCCGGCGAAGTCGTTGCCGGTTCCGACGGATGTCAGCCCCGGTATGCAGAAGTTCATCGCCGCGCCCCTCAATCCGGATTGGAACAAACTTTGGAAAACCGGCGAGGAGTGGCGCAAGGCGGCGGACAAAATGGACGAAGGAATCGTGCCGACAATTCCCGCGATGGCCGAGCGGCTGCATGTGAAAATCGAGCCGGCGACGATGGACGGCGTGAAGGTCTTCGTCGTCACCCCCGACGAGATTCCACCCGAAAACCGCAACCGTTTGCTCATTCATATCCACGGCGGGTGCTACGTTCTGTTCCCCGGCGAGGCGGGAGCGACGGAAGCCATCACAATGGCCGGGCTGGAGCACTTCAAGGTGGTCTCGGTCGACTACCGCATGCCGCCCGAGGCCTACTTCCCGACCGCGGTCGATGACGTGCTGACGGTGCTCAAGGCCGCGGAAAAGACGACTGACCCGAAGAACATCGCCATCTTCGGCACCTCGGCCGGCGGCGCTCTGACCCTGGAGGTGATTCTCCGCGCGAAGGAAAAGGGCGTGCCGCTGCCGGGGGCCATTTCAGCCGGCACGCCGATGTCGGACGTGACCAAGACCGGCGACAGCTTCTACACGAATGAACTGGTCGACAACGTGCTGGTGTCGCGCGACGGGTTTTGCGACGCGGCGACGGTCGTGTATGCAAATGGCCACGATCTGAAGGATCCGCTGCTTTCTCCCGTTTATGGCGACATGCACGGATTCCCGCCCGCCATCTTGACCACGGGCACGCGCGATCTTCTCTTGAGCAACACCGTGCGGTCGCACCGCGCGCTGCGTGCGGCCGGCGTGGAGGCGCAGCTCGAGGTGTACGAGGGCCAGTCGCACGCGCAATATCTATTCGACGACCGCCTGCCAGAAACTGCGGTTGCTTTTGGTGAGATCGCTGAATTCTTCGACAAGCATCTCGGCAAGTGAACGTCCGGCCAAGTCACACGCGCGGCTCGACCAATGACGACCAAGCCGCCGCGGCCAATTCCTTTGGCTTCGCGGGCGCCCAATGCGGGGCGGATGGCGAAGACGACGTCGGACGGCAAGTTCTGTCTTTTGTTCGGCTCACCAGTTCAGATAAGGTTGTAATATCAGAGTATTATGAGAACTGGCGCGCCAGAATAGACTCGAACTCCTGACCCCGAGTTCGCAGCCCCGCTACTCCGCCGCCTCCGCCCGCGCCGCGGCGTTGTCCGCGTGCTTGCGCTCCTCGATGTGCTTCGCCTTCGCCCCCGCCAGCCGCGCCGCGTCGGAGAGCTGGTACATCTCCTGGCGGTCGTAATCGTCGGAAATCCGCAGCGCCTCGTCGGTGTAATTCTTGGCGTTCGGGTCCTTCACCACGCCGCGCATGAACCACCAGATTTTCATGAGCTTGACCGCCGCCTGGCCGTGGATCGAGAGCAGGTCCCAGACGTAGCGCGGATAGAAGGCGAGCGGGTTTTCCAGCGGCAGGGTCGGGCGCCGGTCGCGCCGGACTTTCCGCCGGATCAGGCCGGCCTCCAGCGGGTAGATGTGGTAGAGCGTGCTCGCCGCCCAGAAGGTGACGAGCAGGAACGCCACGGTGTCGACGCGCGGGCCGCCGGCCGCGGCGCGGCGGATCACCGTCTTCATGTGGTCGTCGGTGTAATAGGTGCGGAACGCCGTGTGATAGAGCTCCTGCCATTCCGCCCGGCTCATGCGCGGATGGTCGCAGACCACGTGTTCGAGGTCGAACTTGTTGAGGTCGGGGTCGATGTCGACGCCGGCCGCGACCGCCTTGGCGTGGTCTTCGCAGCCGGGCAGAGGGGTGAGGCAGGAGAACTGCAAAATGTCGAGCGGCAACTCGCGCTTGATGATCTCGATCCGGCGCACCACCAATTCGGGCGTGTCGGCGGGGAAGCCGATGATGTAGCCGCAATAGGTGATGCAGCGATGCTTGCGCCACTCGAGCAGAAGCTCGCGGTAGTCGGCAATGTGGTTCTGCTTCTTCTTCGCCGCGATCAGGTTGTCGGGATCGATGTTCTCGAGCCCGATGAACACCCGCTTGACGCCCGCCGCCGCCGCCTTCTCGATGAAGCGCGGGATCTTGTGGCAGGCGGTGTCGACCTGGATGACGAAGCGGGAGTTGAGGCCTTCCTGGCGCAACTGGATCAGCCGGTCGAAAATCGCCTCCCAGTTGCGGTTGCGGGCCAGATTGTCGTCGGTGATGAAGAAATAGCGCACGCCGTTCTTCTGATTCGAGCGGACGATCGCTTCGATGTCGTCGGCCGTGCGATAGCGCGACTTGCGCCCCTGCACGTTGATGATGGTGCAGAACGAGCACAGGAACGGGCAACCGCGCCCGGCGTCGAAGCTCGAGATCATGCCGATCGACCGGCCGACCCGATCGCGCGGCAGGATCGGATGGGTCGCCCCTTCGAGGCCCGGCAGGTCGTCGAGGTAATTGTAGATCGGCTTCAGCGTTCCGGCGGCCGTGTCGCGCAGCACGTCGGCGAACCGCCCCTCGGCCTCGCCGGCGAACAGCGAGATGCCGAGGTCGAGCGCCTCCTTGAGCGAATCCGGCGTCTCCTTGAGCATCGCCAGACACCCGGAGACGTGGAACCCGCCGATCGAGACGGGGATTCCCGCCGCCCTGAGCGGCCGCGCGCAATCCATCACCCGGGGAAACTGGTTCGACTGCACGCCGACGAAGGCGACCAGGCCGAAGCCGCCCGCGTCCCTGATCTGCCTGGCGATCCGATCCGGGCGGACACGGGTGTTGGTCTCGTCGACGGCGAAGATCTCGATGTCGACGTCGGGGCCGAGCGCCCCGTTCTCCATCGCGTCCCTGGCGATGCCGTAGAGGCAGGCGAGCGAATTGGACGGCAGTGCGGACTTCACCCATTGAATAACGTAACCGTCGTCGTCGTAATGCGACGGCTTGACCAAAAACAGAAGAAATCTACGGCGGTCGGCGGCATCCGGCATGGGGTCGTCTCCTGAGACGGCTCGGTCGGGCTTCGTGGACGCGTTTCGGCAAGAACTCGCAATTATTCGCCAGCCCTAGCAGTTCCCGCGCCGGCGCACAATGAACCGAACGCTTGCGCAGGTAGTCCCTCGCGCTTAACTGTCGCCGGTTTCGCGCGTAAAGGCGCGTCCACGAGGCCCTCATGCTGAAAACTCTCCTCGCCGAAGGCCGGCCGCTGCTGGCGGACGGCGCGACCGGCACGAATCTGTTCGCCATGGGCCTCGGTTCCGGCGAGAGCCCGGAATTGTGGAACGCGAATCACCCCGACCGCATCCGGACGCTGCATCAGGCGTTCGTCGACGCCGGCTCCGACATCGTCCTGACCAACAGTTTTGGCGGCAACCGTCGCCGGCTCGCCCTGCACGCGGCCGAGGGGCGGGTCCGGGAGTTGAACCGGCTTGCGGCCGAGCACGCCCGCGCCGTCGTCGACAGGGCCGGCCGTCGCGTCGTCGTGGCCGGGTCGGTCGGACCGACCGGAGACATCCTCGCTCCGCTCGGCCCGCTGACGGAGGCGGAGGCGACCGACGTCTTCGTCGAGCAGATCGAGGGCCTGCGCGAAGGCGGCGCGGACCTCGTCTGGATCGAGACGATGTCGGCCGCCGAGGAAATCCGCGCCGCGGCGGCCGCCTCGGCCCGGGTCGGCATGCCCTGCGCCGTGACGGCGAGCTTCGACACCGCGGGGCGGACGATGATGGGCGTCGCTCCGGCCGCGTTCGCAGCGCTGGTGCGCGGCTTCGATCCCAGGCCGCTCGCCTGCGGCGCCAATTGCGGCGTCGGCGCCTCGGACCTGCTCGTTTCGATTCTCGCCATGAGCGAGGCCGATCCCGAGGCGGTGCTGATCGCCAAGGCGAACGCCGGCGTGCCGCACTGGCATGGCGCGGAAATCCGTTATTCCGGCACGCCGGAGCTGATGGGCGTTTACGCCGGCCTCGCGGTCGACTGCGGCGCGCGCATTGTCGGCGGCTGCTGCGGCAACACCCCCGAGCACGTCGCCGCCCTCCGGCGCGGCCTCGATCGGCGTCGTCCCGGTCCGCGGCCGGACATCGAGGCGATCGTGGCGGCGCTCGGACCGCTGGTCGCGCCGCCCACGGCCGAGCCGGCGCCGCGCAGCAGGCGGCGCGAGCGGACATGAACGCCAACGCCAAGCGCCGCGCCGCATCGCGCCAACCCGAGGCCGCGGCGGAAGTCCTTCCCCCGAAGGCGGTTCGCGCGCCGCTCGTCGCCGCAACCGGACCGCAGGCGTTCGAGGTCGACGCGGCCGGGGCGGGCGAACGACTCGACCGGTTTCTCGGCCAGGCCGCGGCCGGCCGGCGACTGGCTTTGTCGCGCACGCGAATCCGGGCGCTGATCGAGGCGGGCGAAGTGTGGGTCGACGGCGCCGCGGCGCTCGACCCGGCGGCGAGGCTCGCGGAAGGGCAGGGCATCCGGTTCGAGGCCCCGCCGCCCACCGAGGCGCCGCTGCGCGGCGAGACATTGCCGCTCGCCATCGTCTTCGAGGACGAGCACTGATCGTCATCGACAAGCCGGCCGGCCTCGTCGTCCATCCCGCGCCGGGCCATGCCGAGGGCACCCTGGTGCACGCGCTGATCGGTCATTGCGGCGCGAGCCTTTCCGGGATCGGCGGGGTGCGACGGCCCGGAATCGTCCACCGGCTGGACAAGGACACGTCCGGGCTTCTCGTGGTCGCCAAGACCGACGCCGCCCATCAGGGCCTCGCCGACCTTTTCGCCGACCACGGCCGCAGCGGTTCGCTGACGCGCGAATATCTCGCCGTGGTCTGGGGCGGGTTCAATGTCTCTGCCGGTCGGATCGAGGCCGCGATCGGCCGGCATGGGCGCCATCGCGAGAAGATGGCGGTTGTCCCGGAAGAGCGAGGCCGCCACGCCGTCACCCATTGGCGGGTCGAGGAGACGTTCGGACCGGCGAGCCTGATCGTCTGCCGGCTGGAGACGGGACGCACCCATCAGATCCGGGTGCACATGGCCTCCACGGGACATCCGCTGCTCGGCGATTCGGTCTACGGCGCAGGTTTCAAAACCAAGGCCGCCCATTTATCCGAGCGCGCGAGGGCGGCGCTCGCCGCGCTCGACCGGCAGGCGCTGCACGCCGCGACGCTCGGTTTCGAGCATCCTGTCACCGGCGAGCCGCTGCGCTTCGAGAGCCCGCTCCCTGCCGATTTATCACGTCTTATCAGATCTTTGCGCGCTGACGCGGCGGCGTAAACCAATTCACAATTCCCGATATATTGCCTTGGATGTTTCGATTTCGCGACTTGGGCTGGCCTTTATTCGGCCACGCTTGCCCGACCAAGATGCATGTCCGGCCTAGCGCCGACGGAGACGGCCTTGAACCGGGCTCCGACTGGAGGTTCCCATGGCCGCGTCGCTACCCGTCATCGCCGGCGAGTTCGGGCCTTGCCCGATATTTGCAGGAGATCAAGCGGTTTCCGATGCTGGAGCCGCAGGAAGAATATATGCTCGCCAAGCGTTGGCGCGAGCACGGCGACCGCGAGGCGGCCCACAAGCTGGTGACGTCGCATCTTAGGCTGGTCGCCAAGATCGCCATGGGCTATCGCGGCTACGGCCTGCCGATCGGCGAAGTGATCTCCGAAGGCAATGTCGGCCTCATGCAGGCGGTCAAGCGATTCGAGCCCGACAAGGGCTTCAAGCTCGCGACCTACGCGATGTGGTGGATCCGCGCCTCGATCCAGGAATACATTTTGCGTTCGTGGTCGCTGGTGAAGATGGGCACCACGGCCAGCCAGAAGAAGCTGTTCTTCAACCTGCGCAAGGCCAAGAGCCGCATTTCCGCGTTCGATGAGGGCGACCTGCGCGACGATCAGGTCGAGACGATCTCCAAGCGCCTCGGCGTGGCCAAGCAGGATGTGATCGACATGAACCGCCGGCTCGGCGGCGACGCCTCGCTCAATGCGCCGCTGCGCGAGGAGGGCGAAGGCGAGTGGCAGGACTGGCTGGTCGACGACTCGCCCGACCAGGAGTTGCAACTCGCCGAACGCGAGGAGGCCGACACGCGCCTCGGCGCGCTGAGGGGCGCTCTGTCGGTGTTGAACCCGCGCGAACGCCGGATCTTCGAAGCGCGCCGGCTGGCCGAGGATCCGATCACGCTCGAGGAGCTGTCGGCGGAATTCGGCGTCTCGCGCGAGCGCGTGCGGCAGATCGAGGTCCGGGCTTTCGAGAAGGTTCAGGCGGCGGTCAAGGCCGGGGTCGCCAAGGCGCTGGCGCCCAAGGCGACGCCCGCGACGTTGCCGGCGTCCTGAGCGGCGGCGAAGACGTCACGGAAGGCGCGCTGGAGCCGGAATTGAGATAGACTGTCGGCGTCCTTTCGAGCGAACGCAGGTTTTTCAACATGATTGCGATTGTCCTTCGCCGTCGCGCGGCTGGAACCGCGCTGCTCGCCGGCGCGATGCTTCTCGCCGGCCCGGCCCTCGCGGGCGACAGGCCTGCGACTCCGGAGGGGGCCCAAAGCCTTCAGGCGCTCTTCAACCGGTTCCTGCCCGCGCCGCCTGCGGGCGGATCGCCCGTCGTCAACGTCAAGGCGGACGGTCAGCATTATGTGGCGTCGGCGGACCTCGCCGCGCTGAACGGCCTGTTCAAGGCCGGCGGCGCGAACTTCGCCTACGATTCCGCGACCCTCGCGCTCAATCTGTTCGAGCAGGACGACGGCAAGTGGCGCGTCGTTCAGGATTCCTTCCCGACGATCGTCTCTCACGCCGGGGAGATGACCAGCGTCTCCAAGATCGACAACTATCGCCAGACGATGGTGATCGATCCATCGCTCGCCTGGTTTGTCAGCTGCATGGGGAGCGCGGACAAGGGCAGCGTGGGGGTGACAGGGCCGAAACTCGACCAGACCTTCGATTTCGGTCCCCTCAAGGTCGATTGCGCCACGACCGTCCACGGGGACGGCTTGGTGTCCAGCACGGCCAGGGAGGACATTCACGACATCGCCTTCAAGGTCTCCGGGACCGACAAGGAGGGCAAGCCGGTCGGCGTGAGCGGCCGGATCGGCGACACCGCCTTCAACATCGGCGTCGACGGACTGAAGTCGAGAAAGCTATTCGACCTCGTCGCGCTCCTCTCCGCCCATCGCGACGATCTCGCGGCGCACGAGGGGGAGGTGAAAGACGCGCTGAGGCCGCTTGCGGCGCCGGGCCTGCGTTTTGTCGAGGGCGGTCAGGCGTCAAAGCTGATGTTCGGCTCGCAGATGGGCGCGGTCGCGCTCGAGGGCGCCAAGTTCGCGATCGGCATGGCGAACGGCGGCCCCGACAGCGCGATCGACGCGACCATCAGCGCCGATGGGCTCAGCCTCCCCGTCGGCCTTGTGCCGCCAAACGCGACCGACCTCACCCCCTCGAAGATCGACATCGCCCTTACGATCAAGGGCATCGACCTCGCCGCCGCGGCCGCTCAGGCCATTGACAGCCTGCATCTCGGCGGGCCCGGGCCGGCGATCTCCGAGGCCGAACTCGGCCAAGGTGATGGCGGCTCTGCTCGCGGCTGGGCCGCTCAAAATCGTGATCGCCCCCTCGCACGTGGTCGCGCCGGCGCTCGACGCCGATGTCCAGGGCGAGGTGCGCTACGCGATCGGCAAGCCGTCGGGGGCGGTGACGATCCGGATGCGCAACTTCGACAAGACGATGAGCGCAATCCAGGGGCTCGGCCCCGCGACAGCGGGCAAGGCGCTGCCGGCGGTCGCCATGGCCAAGGGGCTCGCCAAGGCCGAACCCGACGGGGCGATCAGCTGGATCGTCGAAGTCGGCCCGGACCGTTCGATCAAGGTCAATGGCATTCCGCTCGGCAAGGCGCCGGAATAGGCTGGATTCCTGAACGAATCCCGGCGGCTGGGAGAGGGAAGCCGCCACCGGGCGTCCGGGAGGCCATCCGTCTTTCGACCGGCTATGGCGGCTGGGCGACGGTCAGCCGGCGCCGCCCGGCGTCAAAAGGCTCCAGCCGCTGCGCCGCCTTTCAGAGCAGGTCGTTCCACACCTCAGCCAATGGTCCTAGATCCGGGGTCCGCTTCAAACCGCTCCAGCAGGCCCTAGGCCGGCTCCATCCCGAGCCGTCGCTTGGTTTCCGCCGTCTCGGGAGCGGTGAGAAAGGCGATCAGCGCGGTCGCGTCTTCGATCCGCGTCGCGCGCGCGCCTACGCCGATCGAGAAGGTGGTGATCGATTGGACCGGCGCGGGGACGAGGCCAACGACGTCGATCCCGGGCTCGTCGAGGAACTCGCTGAACTGTTGAACGCCGATCTCCGCGTCGCCCTGAGCCACCAGCGCCGCCACGGGCAAGCCGGGCGTCGCCTGAACGAACCGAGGTGCGTCGCCGGCCGGATCGAGTCCCCAGGTCCTTGCGACAGCCAGAAGATGCGCGCCGCTCGGCCCGGTCGAGTAGCCGACGGTCCGCGCGGCGGTCAGCGCGGCCCGGACCGCCTCCGCGTCGCCGATGTCCGGCTTGGGCGCGCCGGCGCGGACCGCGAGCGCCATCGGCGAGCGAACGAAACCGACCACGCTTCCGGCCAGGACGTGGCCCTCGGCTTCGAGCCCGGCCATGGCTGCGGCGGCGAGCGCGACCACGTCGAACGCCTCTCCGGCGCGGACGCGCCTGGCGGCGTCGACGCCGCCGATGGCCTCGATGGCGACGCGTTCGCCGGTCGCCGCCTCGTAGGCTCGCGCGAGCTCGGCGAGCACGCGCCGCGTCGCCATCGAGGAAATGCCGGTGATCGGTTGCGCCATGACGGTCTCCAGAGCCAAATCGCTGTCTGTTGGCTGTGGTATAGCGCAGCGGCGCGCCGCTTCCATCCGTCGCAGGCGCCCGCATTGTGGAAACGGCGCGGCGCCCCTAACAACGGACCTGAAGTGCGCGCCGCAGCGGCGGCGCCCCGAAGCGCGTCGGAGAAGCGTTTTATGGTCTATCGGATCGTCCCCGAGCTCTGCACCAGTTGCGGCGCCTGCGAGCTGGACTGCCCGAACGAGGCGATCGGCATGGACCGGTTCACCTATGTGATCGATCCGGCCAAATGCAAAGAGTGCCAGGGGTTCTACGACACCCCGCACTGCGCCTCCGTCTGCCCGGTGCCGGGAACCTGCGTGCCCGTCGCCGAAAGCCCAGGCGCGCGGCGCGCCTGAGCGCCACGGTCCGGCGGCGACTGGCGAAGGTCTCAGAGTTCGGCCATCCGCGCCCAGAGCCGCTCGGCCTCGGCGCGCGCCTGCGCCGTGATCCGCTCGAAATCGCCGCGCACAAGCGCGCCGTCGCGCACGACGACGCGGCCGCCGACGACGACGTGAACGATCTTGCCGTCGCGCCGCACGACGAGGTCGCCGAGCGACCCGGGCGAGAGCGCCTCGCTCGCCGCGCCGAAGCGCTCCGCCGCCAGCGCTTGTCCGGCCGCCAGACGCCCCTCGGCGCCGGCGTCGCCGTTCGCCGCGGCGAGTCGCCGCAGCGCCGCCTGTTCCGCCGCCATGTCCGGGTCCCAGCCGTCGACGCCGAGCGCGACACGCGGCGTCGCCGACAGCGCGGCCGCATAGCCGACGCGGTTGCCCTCGTTCGAGCGCGGATTGTGGACGAACCAGCAGCCGGCCGCCGCTGCGCGCCGCACCTGATCGGGGACGAGATGTACGCCGTGGGCGAGGATCGAGCCTCCGGGCAGGGCGTCGAGAGCGATCAGCCGTTCGAGCGGGCCGGCATAGCCGCGCCGGTGGGCGTCCACGACGTCGGCCGCATCCTCGGCGACATGCACGTGCGCCACGGTCCCGAGCGTCCGCGCCAGCGCGCCCGCCTCCCGGATCGTCTCGTCCGACAGCGTGAAGCTCGCGTGCAGCCCGACGAGGCCGCGGACCAGCGTCGAGGCGGGGATCTTGCGGCAGGCCTCGAGACCGCGCCGCGCCTCCTCGCGGCCGAAATTGCGCTCGCTCGCGCCATAGCAGAGGAGGGCCCGGACGCCGAGGTCGCCGCAAGCCGCGGCCAGAATGGGCAGCGAGTCTGCGATCAGGTTCGGCGATTCGTGATGATCGACCAGCGTCGTCACGCCGGCGAGGAGCGCCCGGGCGACATAATCGCGGGCGGCGGCGTCGAGGCTTTGCGCATCGAGCGCGCGGTCGAGGCGCCACCATACCCGTTCGAGGATCTCGAGGAAATTCGCGCGGCGCCGGCTCGGGCGGCGGCATGCCGTAGCGGGCGAGGCCGCTATAGAGATGGGTGTGGGCGCAGACGGCGCCGGGCGCGATCTCGCCATCGGGACAGGGGAGGCGCCCTGCGCCGGCAGGCGGCTCTGCGACCACGCGGCCGTCGTCGATCGCCACACTGAATCCGTGACGATCCGGCCCGACGACAAGGGCGCCGGTCACCGCCAGGAGGCCCGCTCGCTGTCGGGAATGCGGCCCACGTTGATGGCCCGCGCGGCCGGCGAGTCCTTCATCGGCAGGCGCATGCGCCGGACGCCGTCGAAGGCCTCGAGCGCCCCCGCCACGGCGCCGGCGGTGGGCACCAGGCCGATCTCGCCGACGCCCTTGGCGCCGAACGGCCCCTCGGGCTCGGGCTCCTCGACCAGGATGACCTCGACCTCGGGCATGTGCTGCGCGCGCAGCACGCCGATCTCGCGCAGCTTGAAGGTCACCGGCATGCCGTCCTTGCAGGGCAGCTCCTCGGTCAGCGCGTAGCCGAGCCCCATGTGCACCGCGCCCTCGATCTGCGCCTCGCATTGCTGCGGGTTGATGCGCGCGGCCGACGTCGTGGGCGGCGATCACCGTCTCGAGCGCGCCCTTCTCGTCGAGGACGACGACCTGGGTGGCGTAGCCGAACGTCGGTGTGGGTCTTGATCTTGCCGTCCTTGCGCTGGTCCGGCGGCGGTGGTGTCGTCGATCGCGCGTCTCGCCGGCGTAGACCGCGCCCGGCCAGGTCTGCGAGCGTGCGCCCCGCGTCCAGGTCGGCCCTCAGCTTCTCGGCGGCGTCGATCACGGCGCGGCCGGCAAGCAGCGTCCCGCGCGAGCCGGTGGTCTGGCCGCTGCCCAGCTCGAAGTGGCTGTTGACCTGTGGGCCGGAACACCGACGCCGGGCAGGCCGGTGACCTCGGCCGCGCACTGGCTGAGGACCGTCATGCAGCCCCTGGCCCATCTCGGTGAAGCCGGTGTGCAGGCGACGCGGCCGTCGGGCTCGACCACCAGCCGGCACTTGCCCGTTCTCGATCGCGCCGTTGCCGATCCCGAGTTCTTGATGCCGCAGGCGATGCCCACCGCCCGTCCCTTGGCGCGCGCCGCGTCAGTAGGCGTCCTTCACCGCCAGCAGCGTCTGCTCCAGCGCCGACCGACTTCTCGAGCACCTGGCCGGTGGTGAACATGTCGCCGATCCGCACGACGTTCCGCCAGCGCATTTCCCAGCCGTCGATGCCGACTTTGCGCCGCCAGCAGGTCGAGGCAGCCCTCGATGGCGAAGCTGGTCTGGTTCACGCCGAAGCCGCGCATCGCGCCGCAGGGCGGGTTGTTGGTGTAGGCCGCGACCGCCTCGACGTCGACCGCCGGCATGCGGTAGGGGCCGCAGGCGTGACCCGCGGCGCGCTCGAGCACCTTGCCGCCGACCGAGGCGTAGGCGCCCGAGTCGCCGAGGATATGCGACTTCGGGCCGCGGTGAGGCGCCCCTCGGCGTCGCAGCCGACCGTGTAGGCCATGGTCAGCGGGATGGCGCTTGGGGTGGATGCGGATCGACTCCTCGCGGCTCAGCTCGATCCGCACCGGCCGCCCGGTCAGGCGCGCCAGCAGCGCGGTCTGCGCCTGGATCGTCATGTCCTCCTTGCCGCCGAAGGCGCCGCCGTTCGGGACCAGCTCGACGAACACCCGGTCCTCCGGCTCGCCGAGCACCGAGGCGACCTGGCGGCGGTCGTCGAAGATGCCCTGGCCCTGCGTGTACAGGTGCAGCCGGCCGTCGGGCAGCGGCACGGCCAGCGCCGCCTCCGGCTCCAGGAACAGGTGCTCGATGCGCTGGGTGCGCCAGGTGCCGCTCACGACGTGGGCCGAGGCCGCCAGGGCCGCCGTCGACGTCGCCACGGGCGTAGCGGGTGCGCGAGAGGACGTTGTCGTGCCTGGGGTTGACCTGCGGCGCGCCGGGCCTGATCGCCTCGGCCGGGTCGAGCACCGGCGGCAGCGGCTCGTACTCGACCTCGACGAGCGCCGCCGCCTCGCGAGCGAGGCGCGGCGTCTCGGCCGCGACCACCGCCAGCACGTCGCCGACATAGCGCACCTCCTCGCCCTCGGCGACGAGGACGGGCCAGTCAGGGTAGATCTGTCCGACCCAGCGGTCGCCGGGAACGTCGGCGGCGGTGGCCACCGCCACCACGCCGGGGGCCGCGCGGGCCTTCGAGACGTCGATGCGCCGGACCTTGGCGCGCGCGTGCGGCGAGAGGACGAGCGGCGCCATGCAGCAGGCCGGGCGCATCGATGTCGGCGACGAAGGGCCGATCGCCGAGCGTGAGCTCGGCGCTCTGGTAGCGCCGCAGCGACTTGCCGACGCCGCCGTCCGTCGACGATCGCCGGAAGCGCGCCGCCGCCGTGCTTGGCCTCCTGGATGAGCTCGATCGCGTCGATGATCTTGACGTAGCCGGTGCAGCGGCACAGGTGCCCGTCGAGCAGCCGCGCGATCTCGGCGCGCGTCAGCCGCTCGCCCTGGTCGGTGAGCCATTTGATCCGCAGGACGAGGCCGGGCGTGCAGAACCCGCACTGCAGGCCGGCGGCGGCCTGGAAAGCGTCGGAATAGAGGCGGCGCTCGTTGTCGGAGACGCCTTCCAGCGTGACGATCGAGCGGCCCTGGACCTGATCGTCGCGCACGGCGCAGGCGAGCTTCGGCTGGCCGTCGAACAGGATCAGGCAGGCGCCGCACTCGCGCTGCGGCGAGCAGCCCGACTTGACCGACTTGATTGCGAACGTCTCGCGCAAGGTCTCGATCAGCAGCCGGCCGGGTTCGGTCTCGAACCGCCGGGGCTCGCCATTGAGCGTGAACTGGATCGTCTTCATCTCGTCCGCCATCGAGGGCGGCCGGCCAATGCGCGCCCACCCGCCTCGGGGCGCAGGCCATCCCGCGCCCGCCCGCGGCCCGGCCCGCCGTCGCCGCGGATCGCCGCTCGACCGTCAAACCGCCTGCGACAGAAGGACCATGAGTTGCGTCTGGACGCAATCGCGGCAGAGGTGTTTCATTGTCGCAGCCAAGTCCGGCCGACCTCCAAGATTGATTCGCTGCGCTCGCAATGACGTCGTTGGGTCCGCCGGAACCCGAACCCGTGAGACGACCCCATGCGACACAATCTTCGAGTGAATGGCGCGCGACTCGCCTCGCGCCTCGAAAGGCTGGCCGAGGTGGGCGCGCGGCCGGACGGCGGGGTCGACCGTCTCGCCCTCAGCGAGGCCGATGGGCGGGGCCGCGACCTCGTCGTCGGCTGGATGCGCGAACTGGGGCTCGCCGTTACCATCGACGCCATCGGCAATGTCGTCGGCGTTCGGCGCGGGCTGGAGGACGGCGCGCCGGTCATGATGGGGAGCCACATCGACACCGTCGAGACCGGCGGCCGGTACGACGGGGCGCTCGGCGTTCTCGCGGGGCTCGAGGTCATGGAGGCGCTCGACGACGCCGGCCTCGTCACCCGGCGGCCGCTTGCGGTCGCCTTCTTCACCAACGAGGAAGGCGCGCGCTTCCAGCCCGACATGTTCGGCAGCCTGGTCTTCACCGGCGCGCTGCCGTTGGAAACGGCGCTGGCGACCGTCGGCGTCGACGGCGCCGTCGCTGGGGAGGCGTTGCGGCGCATAGGTTATGCTGGCGAAGCGCCGGTGGGGCGGCCGAACGTCCACGCCTATGTCGAGTTGCATGTCGAGCAGGGCCCGACGCTGGAGGCCGAAGGCTTCGCGATCGGCGCCGTGGAAGGCGTGCAGGGCATCTCCTGGACCGAGCTGATCCTTACAGGGCAATCGAACCATGCCGGCACCACGCCGATGCGGATGCGCCGCGACGCCGGTTACGTCGCCGCCGAGATCGCATCCTACGTCCGCCGGCTCGCCCGCGACATCGGCGGCAATCAGGTGGCGACCGTCGGCGCGCTGACGCTTGCGCCCAATCTCGTCAACGTCGTCGCCGAACGAGCGGTGATGACGGTCGATCTGCGCAACACCGACAACGAACGGTTGATCGAGGCCGAGCGTCGTCTCGCCGACTTCGTCGCCAAGACCGCCGCCGCCGAAGGCGTGACGGTCGAGAGCCGCACGCTCGCCCGTTTCGATCCCGTCGCCTTTTCGGCCCCGCTCGTGCAGCGCGTCGAGTCGATCGCGCGAGAATTCGAGCTCGAAGGTGAAACGGCTGCCGAGCGGCGCCGGTCACGATGCGCAGATCCTCGCCGCCGTCTGCCCGGCCTGCATGATCTTCGTGCCCAGCGCGGGCGGAATCAGCCACAATATCGCGGAATACACCGCGCCCGGCGAGTGCGCGGCCGGCGCCGACGTGCTGCTCCGGCTCGTGACCGAGCTCGCGGAATGACCCGAGAGTGTCGTGTTGAGGCGCCCGCACCCCTTCTCCCACCGGGAGAAGGTGGCGCGAAGCGCCGGATGAGGGTCCGCGCGAATCGCCGTGATCGCAGTCGACCGCTTCAGAGGCACACTCTCCCCGACAATCACTGCCGCCAGCGGCCGAAACCCCTCATCCGTCGGGCTACGCCCGACACCTTCTCCCCGAGGGAGCACGGCTGTCCGGGGAAGTTTTCATGCATAGGGGAAGGCCAACTGGTTGGGATTGAGGCGGTCGCGTTTTCTGCTTGGATTGGTCGGTGGGGGCGTTTCGATGGCTGCGAGCCGGCGGCGGGCGAAGAGGAAGACGCCGACGAGTTCGGTGAAGCGCAGGATATCGAATTTGGTTTTGGCGGCCTTGGCCGCCAGTCTCAGCAGGATGTAGGCGATTATCGCCGCGTAGATCTGCAGTTTGACGGCGTTTGCACTGGTTCCGAGGAAGGAGCGCAGCTTCAGGTGCTGCTTGAGCCAGCGGAACAGCAGCTCGATTTGCCAGCGGAACTTGTAGGCCTGGGCGATTTCGACGGCGGATCGCTTCATGTCGTTGGTGATCACGACGATCGTCTTTGCGTCCTCGTCGCGCAGGATTACGATGCGGCGCAGCGGGATCGGCAGCTTGGAATTGCCTTTGCTCGAGAGCTCGACCTCCTCATCGGCGATCACGGTGAAGCCGTCTCCGCGCGAGGGCCCGTATTGGCGCTCGGCCTTGACGGTCAGGCCCATGTTGGTCTTGGGCCTGGTGACGAAGAAGGCCTCGGCCGCATGAATGGCTCTCCACCAGCCGTAATGGCAGTAGCCCTTGTCGAACACATAGGTGAGGCCGGCCTCGATCTCGATCTGTCGGCCGATCTGGGCGTCGTTGACGTTGGCGTCGGTGATGTCGAGGATCTGCGGCAGATCGCGGCCGGGATCGTAGACGACATGGGCCTTCATGCCGCGGATGCGGCCGTTGGACTTGGCCCAATCGAACAGTTTTCCCAATGGGATGGGCGTGGAGTTCGATCAGGCGCAGCAGTTTCTTGGCCTCGGCCCGGGTCGAGCGGTCGGCGAGACCCGCGACCATCCCCAGGACTTCGGCGAAGGCTTCGACTGGCCGGCGGGCATTGGCGTCGGCAAGCGTCGAGCGGGCGATCGCCTCGCAGCGCAGATGATAATGGGCGTGGGCGTTGGCGTTCCAGCCGGATGCGAGCGCGCGCAGCGACGTCGCGCCGGTGAGCTGGGCGTGGATCAACACCATCAGGTGCTCCCAGCTGCGGAACGATTTGTCATAGGCGTCGGCGTTTCGGCGCTTGACGATCGCCTCGAACCGCCGCCGGTCGAGAGGATCGACAAGTTGGCTGAAAATGGTCGGAGTAAAGCGCATGCCCCGCTCTCTTTTAAGTCTCTGCAACCAGAAAATACCGAGGAATCTCATCAAGTTCCCTGGTTTTGCGGGGCATGCCTCCGAGGGAGAAGGGAGGAACGACATGATCCGCCAGCTGATCCGCAATGCGGCTGATCGTGACCGGCGACGGGCGGACGCCGCCCTATCCCGGCGACGCGCTGATCGATGGAGATCGGATCGCGGCGCTCGGCGCCGTGAGCCAGACCGAGGCGCAGACCGCGGACCGGGTGATCGACGCGGGCGGGCGGGCGCTTTCGCCCGGCTTCGTCGACACCCACAATCACGGCGCGCTCGGCGGGACGGCGCTCTCCGAAAGCGGCCTGCCGATCGCCTGCGAGCTCGCCATTCTCGGCGGCGTGACCAAACGCATCTGCGGCGTCGACGGCCTCTCCCCCGCCCCGGTCGCCGAGGCGCAGCGCTCGCAATACGCCGCGCAACTGAAACCGCTCGACGGCGCAATTCCCGGCGAATGGACGTGGAGCTCGGTCGCCGAATTTCTCGCCTGGCATCGCGGCCGTTCGGTCACCGACATGGGGCTCTATCTCGGCCATTCGGCGGTGCGCCGGGTCGTCATGGCCAATGTGGCCCGGGTCGCCACCGACGCCGAGATCGACGCCATGGCGCACGTGGTTCGGCGCGAGGCGGCCCTCACCCTCGGCCTTTCGACCGGCCTCGTCTACAACCCGGCGGTCTATTCCGACGAGCGCGAGATCGCCGCGCTCGTGCGCGCCTTCAACGTCGTGAAGCCTGGCGCGCTGTTTCCCCATCTGCGCTCGAGAGCGACAACATCATCGCCAGCGCCAAGGAAGTGATCGGGGCGGCGGTCGAGGGCGGCGGCGGCTATTGCAACGAACACTCGAAGATCGCCGGGGCCAAGAACTACGACCGCATCGGCGAGCTCGAAAGCCTGCTCGCCGACGCCGCCTCGCTCGTCCCGACCATGGAGAACATGTACCCCTACACGGCCGGGTCGACGACCGGCGACGCCATCTTTCCGCCGGAGGTGCGGGCAGGGGGAAGAGCGGAGTTCCTGGCGGCTCTCGAAGACACCGCGATGCGCGCGGCGATGATCGCCAAGATGCGCTTCAATTCGACGAGCTGGGACAATTTCATTCACTTCTGCGGCGGGCTTCAGGGGATTCAGATCGCCGGGTCAAGCCCGGCGTGGGGGACGCCTTTCTCGGCAGCCGCCTGGCCGACGTCGCGCGCGCCGCAGGCTGCGCCGATCCCGACGCGGCCGAGGCTTTTGACGCTGTGTTCGACTTCTTCGCGGCGAACGCAGGCGAGATCGCCATCATCTCGCACTACGGCAACGATGCGACGATGGAGCGCTTCTTCCGCCGTCCGACCATGGCGATCTGCACCGATGGCCTGATGCCGGGGCCGGGCCAGAAGCCGCACCCGCGCTCGCTCGGGTCGTTCCCCAAAGCCCTGCGCATGGCGCGCGAGATGGGCATTCCGCTCGAAGCCATGGTCTGGCGCTTGGCGACCTTGCCGTGCCGCTTCCTCAACCTGCCCGACCCGACGTTGCGCGTCGGCGCCGACGCCTCCCTGACGCTGTTCGACCCGGCGACGGTCGCGCGAAAACAACGACTATTTGAACCCTGAAGTCCGGCCATTGGCGAGGGATCGACCGGGTTTGGATCCACGGGACGCTCGTGCTCGACGAGGGCCGCCTCATCGAGCCGTGGCGGTTTCCAGGGCGGACTTTGGTGAGCCCGGTGCGGGCGGCGGGCGGTTCGTCGAGGGCGCCGCGGGCTCGGCTCTGACAGGGGGCGAGCCCAAATGGGCCGGGATGGCCGACGGGGAGGAAGGGGTGCGTCGTGTGTGGCCCACCGAATTTTTCGAGAGTTTCTACATCGGAGATGACCTATGACAGCGCGTAAGAAAGCGACTCCGCAGTGAGATGTAGCGTCTGTTCTCGAAGCCAAGCGCGTCACGACGGAGAATCCGCTCGTCTTCATCAGTCACGACAGCCGGGACGCCGATCTCGCGGAGGCTTTCGGCAATCTGCTAACAGACGCCAGCGGTGGCATACTGAAGTCGTTTCGTTCGTCAGACCGCAAGGGCACGGCTGGAATCGAGTATGGTCAGGAGTGGTATCGAGCAATCATGCAGAAGCTCGACGACGCCACCGATGTCGTTGCCCTCTTGACGACACACAGCGTCAATCGGCCATGGATTCTTTACGAAGCTGGTGTCGCAAAGGGCAAGCTCTCGGCGAATGACCGAGTTCTCGGAATCGCCCTCGGCGTGTCGCTGGATGAGGCGGCAACCGGGCCTTTCGCCCAGTTCCAGAACTCACCCGATGAAGAAGATGCAATCACTGGGCTCGTCCTTCAGCTCATCCGCCGGCACCCACAAGCAGCTCCACGGGAGGAGGCGGTGCGGCGCCAGGTTCAGACATTCCGTGAAACCGTGGCTGACGCTACTTAAGAATCGCAAGAGCAGGGCCGTCATCAACCGGCGGCCCGCGTTGATGAGACATCGGTCGCGAAGTTCTTTGAGGAAATAAAGGTCCTAGTGCGAGATGTGCCAGATCGAGTTGCCACTCGAACTGGGCAATGACTCCGGCAAGATGCCGGAGCATGAGAAAGCGTCGTCGGTTTCACCCAATGATGTTAGAGGAGACTGCTCCATCACCCGATGTTCAGAGAATCTCCAGAGCATGCTGGTCTACCGATCCTAATGATGTTCAGCATGCTCCGAGACGACTATCCATGGCTGTACGAAGGCGGCATCAAGCTGTATCGCGCAATGGAAGGCGGCAATTCGAAGGAGATCGAGCGTGCCCGCAAGACTATTATCAAGATGATAGAAATGACGCCATCATGGTTCGTTCATGCACGAGATATGGGCAGTCCAGAGGATGAGGAAACGATGATGGCGCTTCATCATTTCGTTCGTAACCTTGAGAGGCTCGTGCGAACAACGAAGAGGCCGACCAGCAGCGACGCGAAATCGCCGAAGGAAGGCGAGTGAATGCGCGTACCATTGAACCTCCGTACGAAATTCAAAAAACGTGATACAGGACGTCTTAGCGCATAAGGCTTTCAGGTACTTTCCGTCCTATTCAGCCTGTCCTCCCGCGTGGTCAAAATCAGATACGAGTTCTGTGTTCTCGATTACGCCTTTGTCTTGATACCGACCTAAGGCAACAAGTGGTCTGTTCAACAGCTCGTTAATCAACGGAGCGAGATCACGATCTGTTGCGCCCATTTCCTTTGCGAGCCGCACGCGCGCGGAAAGAACCTTGTTCTCAAGAAGCAAATTCTCAAGCTCAAGTCGTCTCTGTTCCGCCAATTCTCGGTACTCGTGATCCTTTTGTCTCTCATGACGATCATTCAAAAATTTGCGCAAGACCTCGAATGCATTGAGTGTTCCCAAAAACTCCCAAAAGCCAGGCGAATTGAAACTCACGGCAGCGTAAAATGAGTTGTTCCTTTCGAGGAACAGAAGATGCAATTTCCTCTGGTGTCGGCGGTCGGTAAAGCGTCCGCCGAGTCGGCGAGACGGTAGGAATTCAGAGGCGAAGAGATACCGCGGGAAAGGGAATACGCGAAAGTCGCGCACGGTGCAATTCATTGCGTCAATTGTCGCTTCGAACAACAAGACAAAATCGTATGCATGTTTAAAATCAGTGAGGTACCCTGTCACTAATTCAACTTCGACGTTCCCATGCCCATGTACTCTAAGACGAGCTTCCTGCGGCATAGTCCCTCCCTTCGACGAGGCGGACGGTTGTTCTGATAAGACCTGCCTGATTCGCTCTTTATCCTTCCATCCACCATGAGGAAGGGCAAGCACAAGCAGCGCCGTGCAGAAGTCAAGATTTTTGAACCAAGTTTTCGCGCCAACGAATTCAATGGCTTACGCTGTGCAGAAATTGGGTGCAAAATTGGTCCGCTTCCCGCCCATTTGCGATGTCCCCTGCAGGGCGCCAAGCGTCAGGCCCGACGCATGACGCAGACGCCCTCGCCGGGGCTGTGGCCCTTCCTCTAGCGAGCTCCCGCCTGGTCCAGCGGAAACAGCTCGGGCTCAGAATTCCGCACCCGTCCGCCCCAGCGACGCACTGGGTGGTTCGCCGCCCCCGCGTCGAGAATCGGCAGCATGATGCGCAGTCGGGGTAAGATGGACCGGCTCGTCGGGCGCGCCCGCCTACCTGTCGCCCGGCGGATGCAGTCGCGGGTCGAGCGCGAACGGCTCCTGAAGCTTCAGGCTGTAGCAGCCTTTGGCCATGTGCGGGTCGAAAATAAAGTTCCAGCTGTATTTGGACACGGCACTCGGAATCGCCACGAAGCGATGGTTGCGAAGACAATCGTCGCCGAAGGCCTGCTGACCGGCGCTCGGGATACCCGGGTGCAACCAGTTGGGGTTGGGCACGTCGCCGGGCTCGACCACATGAACGTCTCCCGTAATATCGGCGATCAGCGCAGCCGTCATGACGTGAGGCACGGTGTCGAGCGTTCTAAATCCCTTGTGCACGGCCACCTCGAGGATCGCCGTCGACGGATCGATCGAGCAGTAGACAGCGCGGACGCCCTTGCTGTTCCATCGGCCGCCATTTCGGAACGCGCCTTCGCCACTGTCCCAGGCGGCTGCATGCACGCTGAGGTCGAGACGCCAAGCCGCCAGTTCGGCGCCGCCCAGCGCCGCCGGCAGAAGCGTCATGTGTAAACGCCATATTCGAGGCGCGAAAGGTAGTCCTCGACCAGTTCCAGGCCCGCCGGAGTCGTCAAGAGGTCGATGGGACGATGCTGATCGAGCCCGATCGCCGGGCGATCGAGCCATTGTTCGGCTTCCACCTGCGAGCCGAAAACGCCGATCGCCTTTGCCAAGATCTCCGCGAATTTCCAAGCGCGCCCGCTCTGCTCCAAACTCAACGGCTTCGTCGGCGCATCCTTGTGGCGCTGATACGTCCGCAGGCTCATGCCGATCGCCTTGTAGAACGACGCTGACTTGCGCGTGTCGATGACGACGAGTTTGTTCACGAGAGCGTCGAATGCGGTGGCCGGCAACCCGCGCAGCAGGACTTCGTGGGCGTCGAGCGGGCTTTCGAGATCGCGCCCGAGAACCCGACGACCGCCGAGCAGTTCTGTCAATATCTGCAGATAGCCCTGTGCTTTGGTCGCTCCGGTCTTTTCCGCAGCAACGGCCATAGCCGCCTCCTTCCGTCACCTGTCGTTTCCTATACGACAATTGACGCAATCCGTTCAAGAGAAGTCCCATGGGTCAAGGCGCGGGCAGCCAACTCATCGAGACCTGAAAGGTGTCACCCTCGACACTTGGCGGTTGGCCGCCCGAACGGCTACTCGAGGTTCGCATGTCTGTCGAACATCGTGCTCGAGTCGAAGCCCATTTTCTCCATCAGCCTCATGACCACGATGTCCAGGACGATCAGCAGGCTCTGCTCGAACAGCGATCCCATGGGTTGCACAGATGCGAACCTGGCGTCGCCATCGACCTTTGGCGTGGACGCGGGGATTCTCACCACAGCGTCGGCAAACTGTCCAATCGGCGAGTCCGGAAAGATCGTCACCAGCGCAAGGCTTGCCCCGAGCGCCTTCGCCTTTCTGGCGATGACGACAAGGGTGGCGGTCGCGCCGGAGCCCGATCCGATGACGAGCAGATCGTCGGATTTGATGGCCGGGGTCACGGTTTCGCCCACCACATAGACGCAGAAGCCCAAGTGCATGAGCCGCATGGCGAAAGCCCGCATCGCCAGCCCCGATCGCCCGGCTCCCGCGACAAAGATCCTGTTTCGCGCCGAGGACGAGGTCGGGCAGACGTTCTGCCTCTTCCGGCGAGATGGCCTTCAGCGTGCGATCCAGTTCGCGGACGACCTCTTGCACGTATTCCGTGATATCCATCGCTGGCGGTCCCCTTCGGCGGTCGTCGTGGTTATTGGCGCTATAGATGCGGTACACGGTCGTTGACAGTCACCGACCGCGTTCGCCGCGATCAGCGATCGCGGCTACTAGCCGATCTATGCGGGGACGCCCGGTTGATGAGTTCGCAGAACGCCCTCGCCTCCCTGGTCGGGTCGGGAGCGTGTCGGATGCCGCTACCGACGATCGCCACGTCTGCGCCGAGGTCGATGTAACGAGGCAACGTATCGAGGGAGACGCCGCCGGCGACGAAGATTGTCGACGAACGGCTGTGCGCCTTCATCAGCTTCAGGTCGTCAAGCGGCGTGCGCCCTGCCGCTTGCTGGTCCACCCCGGTATGGACCGCGAGGGCCTTGACGCCGATCCGTTCCAGCTCAGCGATCCTGTCCGGCGTGTCGGCCACGCAAATCATGTCGACGACGACGGTCTTGCCGTACTTGGCGGCAGTCTCCAGGCAGCCCTCGACCGTGGCGAGGTCCGTCACGCCGAGCACGGTGACATAATCTGCGCCCGCCTCGAACGCAGACCTTGCCTCGTACGCGCCCGCATCCATGATCTTGGCGTCAGCAAAGATTTCCAGACCGGGATAACGCGCTTTGAATGCGCGCACCGGGGTCATCCCGTCCTCGATGATGAACGGGGTCCCGATTTCCACGATATCGATGTACTCTCGAACCTTGTCGCCCAGGCCGATCGCGTCATCGAGAGAGATGTCGTCCAGCGCCAGTTGCAACTTCATGGCCAAAACTCCGCGCCCGGCATGCTCAATTCGTGGAGACCTTTGTCTTTCATTAGGCGACCAAGCGCAGCAATTCCAGCCGAACGCAAGAGGCCGCCTTGCCCGGGCGGACGTCGACTCCTCCGGTTCGCGCACGAGCGACGTGGTCGCCCACGCCCCCCGGAGGAACACGATTCCCTCGGCAACTCGTGCTGCGCCCGGAGCTGATCCGCCGCGAAATCGCCCGACAATGGGAGAAAAATCACATTTTATGTCAGTTAATATGGTCGAGGCTCCGACCGCGCCCGACCCTGCTTAGGGGGCCGCCGACCGCGCGGGAGCCGACCTTTGTGAATTTGTGACAGATTTGTACGCCTAAGTGACTGAAATCATGAGGCGGCTGCCAAGGCTGCAAGGCGTGGGCGAACCCCCGGAACCTCAGGTCGTCCCACCGGAGCGCGTCAGCGACGCGCTGACGTAATTGATCGCGCCTGGGCCCGCCACGCCGGCGAGGATCGGCAGCATGATCCGCAGCCGGGTCAGGTCGACCGGGCCGTCGGCCACGCCGCTGACGCTTCCGGCGACATCGTCCGGATCGAGCGAGAGGTCGAAGCCCCGGCCGCTGTAGCGCAGGCGGGCCGAGGTCCTCTCGATCCGGACCACGTCGCCGGCGAAGCGGCCGTGCATGACGGCGCCGCCATCGCCCGGTTCGACGAAGAAGCCGTCGCGATGCGGCGCGGTCTCGAAGGCTTCCAGGCTGCCGAAGAACAGCGGCTTTGTCTTGTACGGGCCGCCGTCCTCGGGGCAAAGCACGTCGCAATGGCCGCATTCGTTGCAGGCGTCGGCGAAAGTTGCGAACTGGCGCGGCTTGGCGATCGTCAACGCGCCGACGACTTCCCTCGACCAGCCCCCGTCCTTGAGCGTCAGCCGCTCGATTGGCGTCTCGCCGACGGGAAGGGAGAAGCTGAAGTTGGCGTCGTTGGGGCAGATCGGGATGCACTTGTCGCAGGTCAGGCAGTCGAACAGCGTGAGCGCGCTGCCGATCTTGTTCGGTGGCGTCGCGTTCTCGGCGGCGCGGTAGCGGCGATCGGCGAGCACGCGTTCGGCGTAGACGGAGCTGTTGAGCACCCGCGCCGCAGAGACCCAGGCCGCGAAGGCGTCGGCGGCCACTGCGCGCGGATCGCCGCCGGGGCGAAGCGCCGCGAGGCAGGCGACAGTGCGGTCCTCCGGCAGGCCGAGGCTGACCAGAGCGGCCTCCGCCTGACCGTGCGCCTTGAGAACGAAGACGTCGAGGTCGTTCGCCGAGACGGCGTCCATTGCCTTGACGAGCGCGCGGCAATAACCCCAGCCGCGCCGGTAGCCGCCCGGCCGCAGGAAATCGGTGCAGACCGTCACCGGCTTCAGCCCAAGTCCGACGGTGTCGGCGAAATTCCCTCTTCGACTCCGGCCGAGAACGAAACCGGCAGACGGTCGCCGAAGACCCGACGATAGCGCGCGACGAGCGCGATCGCCAGCGGATGCAACGGGGGCCCGGAGAGATACATGACCTTTTCGCTGGCGGGGAAAAAGCTCCTGGTGTTCTCGACCACCAGCGTGTTGGAGAACTTGACGCCGAGGCTACGGCCGCGTGCGCTCGCGAAGGGCGCGAGGCGTTCGATCAGCTCGACGATGTCAGGCCACTTCGCGTCGTCGGCGAATGCGCACTCGGGGACCGCGATGTCGCGGTAGCCCAGCGCGTCGTGCAGGATGGCCGTCGACCTCGTCCTGGCCGAGAAGGGTTGCATTGAGCTTGACGACCACGTCGAGGCCGATGTCGCCGACGAGATGCGCGACAATCGCCTCGATCTCGCCAGGCGGGCAGCCATGGAACGTCGAAAGCGTCAGCGTGTCGGAGATGCGGGTCGGAAACGGCAGGTCGCGTAACTTGCGCCAGGCTTGGGGAATCTGCGCCCGCAGCCGCTCGACGACCGCGGTCGCGTCCAGCATGCCCTCCAGGAAGCCCCGCACCTTGGCGGACTTGATCCCGGCGAGATCGTAGCCGACGCTCATGTCGAACACGGTGTCAGGAAGCCCGGCGCCAAGGCCGGACGCCTTCAGCATCTCGATCAGCATCGCGCCCTTGACGTATTCTTCGAGCGACTGCGCGACGGTCAGCTCTTGCGACCATTCGACGTTGAAGCCGACAGTCGCCATGTCGATGCACGGCCGCGGCACCTCGATCGCGTCGTTCACCTGCACGGTCTTGCACTCGATCACCCGACCGCCAGCGAGCCAGGAGAGCGCGATATTCTGCGCCATCTGCGTATGCGGACCCGCCGCCGGGCCGAACGGCGTCGAGGCGCGGCGCTCGCGGAATGCGACTGACAGGTCGTGGCCCGGAGAGGCGCTGACGAACCGCTGCGCCGGCAGATCGAACACGGAGCGCTTGGTTTCGAGCTCGCGGAACATGCGGCCGACCAAGGCGTCGAAGGGAACGGGAGCGAGCTGGACCATGGGCTAGGGTGATGCAGTGGGTGGGGACGTGAGGGGAAGCGCCCGCTGAGGTCGCAGCTCGCGCGGGCCTATTAAGAGGGGCGATGTCGTTCTAGTCATGCGCCGACGCCCCGCTCGACCCCGGACAACACGGCCGCCGACGCCCCGGTGGCGATGCGTCCCGCCAGGAGTCCTGCCAGGCCCGCCGAGCCCGTGGCGGAGGGCCGGATGGTGGTGTGCGCGCGCGCGAGGTATAGCGCCCGCTCGATCGCCTCTTCATCCGCAACCACCGTTTCCCCATCCGACTCGCGCATCGCCTTCACGACCTCCCACCAGTCGTAGGTCTCGTCGTCGAGAATGCCGTGGGCGAAACTCATGGGAACGCGGTCCCAGGGCTGCATGTACCGCGAGCGGCAGCGCGCTGCGTCGCCGAGCGCCACCCCGTCGAGTCGTTTCCAGGCGCGCGCCAAGGGGGCGCAGCCTGCGGCCTGCACCGCGATCAGGCGCGGGACTCGGGGCAGGAGCCCCGCCTTGGCGGCAATGGCAAAGCCTTGCGCCAGCGCGCTGGCCAGCGCCCCGCCGCCGACCTGGACGGCGAGGGCGTCGATCTCGGCCCTTTCCGCGGCGAGCGCCTCGGCCATCTCGAAGGCGAGCGTGCGCGCGCCTTCCACGGCGAGGCCGTTGTCGGGCCCCTGCACGCCGAACGGGATCGCGCCTCGGGCGACCGCGCGCCGCGCCGCCTGGACGCAGGGATCGCCGCTCTCGCCCGGCCGGCGCAGGCAGACCTCGACATCGGCGCCGAGGTCGCGAAGCCGCCGCGCCACGCTTTGCTCCGCATCGGCCGGGATGAAGACGTCGAGCGGCCAATCGGCGGCGCGCGCGACGAGCGCCGCGGCGAGCGCGGCGTTGCCGCAGGACGCGATTGCCAGGCGCCGGGCCGAAAGGTCCGCCCCGAGAGGCAGGCGGGAGATTTGCAGAACGCGCAGATAGAGCATCACGCCCATCAGGTGGCGCGCCTTGTGCGAGCCCGACACGTTCTGCGTCTCGTCCTTGACCCATAGGGGTCCGGTGAGGCCGAGCGCCGCGGCGAGCGCCGGCTGGCGCGCGAACGGCGTGCCGTGGAAGCTGCGACCGTCGACCGCCTTCAGCGCCTCGTCGAGTTCGCCGACGACGTCGAACCAGGCCGCGTCGGACAGTCCGACCGCTCGCCCGAGACGATAGGGGGAGAGCCAGCGCCGGTAGCGCAGGAATGGATCGTCGTCGCCGGCTGCAAGGTCCGCCGTTTCGATCGGGGCGACCAGCACGTGGTCGATATTGTCGCCCGAACGAGCGGCTGGGCAGGCGAAAGGAAGGGCGACGGCAGGGTCGACGGCGGCGCCGCAGCCATGGCAGACGAACCGCGACGGGGCGGTTTTCGCGCCGGTCACTTGAGCCCCGCGGCCGCGCCGCTCTCCGCATTGAATTCGTCGATCATCGCGTCCCAGGCCCGGGCGAGATCGAGGAGTCCATCCCAGAACGATTGCCGCGCACGCAACGAGAAGTCCTCGAGCGATACGCCCTGCTGCTCAACCCAGGTGAAATAGCCGAGGTTGAAGATCCGCTTTCGATCGGCGTGGGTCAACTCCATCAGGTGGTCGACGCCGGCGCCGCTCAAAAACTGTCCCCAGGTCTCTCCGGCGCTGACAGCATCGAAGCGGTTTCCGAAATAGCGCGTCGCCGCCTTGCGCACTTCGCTGCCGTACATCGCCGCGCTGTCGGTCGCGACGGTGAGCACGACGTCGTCGGGCCCGAGGTCGAAATATTTCGCGAGTTTGACCGCCGCGACGACATTGCAGATGCTGGAGATGCCGAAGAGGCCGAGCTCGGCGACGAGCGCGGGATCGACGCCGCGCCGCTCGACCAGGTATTTGCGGCCTTCGTCGGTGTTGAACAGCGTCAGCAGCGTGTCGGTGGCGCGATCGCTGACTCCGATGACGACGTCGGTGTTCATGACGTTGTGGATCAGCGGCACGTGCTTGTCGCCGATGCCCTGAATGTTGTGCTCGCCGAACCCGTTCATGAGCAGGGTCGGGCATTCGACCGCCTCGACCGCTGCAATGCGCGCCCCGAACGCGCTCTTCAAATGGTCTCCGGCGGCGAGCGTCCCCGCAGATCCGGTTGCCGAAACAAAGGCTGCGAGCCGCGCTCGCGGGCGCCCCTCGGCGAGGCCATGATAGATGCGCTCGAGAGCGGCGCCCGTGCACAGGCGATGGACAAGGTAGTTGCCGTATTCGCAGAACTGGTTGAAGACGATGTTGGCCGGGTCGCGGTCGAGCGCGGCGCAAGCGTCGTAGATCTCCTTGACGTTGCTCTCCGAGCCGGGCGTGCGAATGACGTCGGACGGCTCGACGACCCAGCGCTCGAGCCAGTCGAAGCGCTCCTGGCTCATGTTTTCCGGCAGCACGGCGACACCGCGGCAGCCGAGGATCCGCGAGATGGCGACCCCGCCGCGGCAGTAATTTCCGGTCGAGGGCCAGATCGCGCGGTGACGCGTCGGGTCGAACTGGCCGGTGACGATCCGGGGCGCAAGGCAGCCGTAGGCGGCGAGCACCTTATGGGCGCGGATCATCGGGAACCGCTCGCCGAGCGCGAGCACGATGCGCGCCGGCACGCCGGTCAACTCGGACGGGAGTTCGATCGCGCCGGGCGTCGTCACACGCTTGCGCCGCTCCGCGTCGTTGAACCAGTGAACGCGAAAGAGGTTCAGCGGATGGGGCGCGTCGGGATCGACGGCGTCGAGGCGCCGGACGACCGCCTCGGGGATGGTCGCGGGGTTCTGCAATTGGCCGAACGTCGGCAGCACGACGCCGGCCTCGCTGAATCGCGTAAGCGTTCGCCGATAGACGTCGCGATTGATCAGATCCGTTTCCAGCCCGAGCCGCGCCATGCCTGCGTCCTTTGTCGTCTGGTCGTCGCATTCCCGGCGCGCCGCCCGGGAGGGGCGGCGCGCCGGGGGCCTCGGCGCAGCCCGCCCGCGCGACAACAATCCCAAACTCTTCGAAATTCTCGCGCCGTGCCGCCGCGACGGCTGGAAATTCAGTTCAAGTGGAGAATGGTGCGCACGGTTAGCGGTGTCCAGCGCCCGATCCGCGACGAATTCCCGCAGCGGGCTGGCCGAATGCGGAGCGAAGTCGGACTTCGACGCCGAGGTGACAGCGCGCCCAATGGCGCCGGCCGCCGCCGCTCAAGGCCGGCGGGATCTAGCCGTCGAAGCGTCCAAATCGGAAATTCATCCTTGGCGTCGGGGAGGTCGCAAGCCGGCGCGCAATAGAGTTCGTAAAGCAGCCCGATCAGCCGCGCGACCTTTTTGCTCGACAGCGAGTAGTAGATGGTCTGGGACTCTCGGCGCGTGGCGACGATGCCATCCTGGCGCAAGCGCGCGAGATGCTGCGACAAGGCGGACTGGCTGAGGCCGATGGAGCTCTGCAGCGATCCGACCGCGCGCTCCCCATTCAGGAGTTCGCAAAGAACGACCAGCCGGTTTTTGTTGCCAACCGATTTCAGGAGCGCCTCGACCGTTTCGGCCTTCGATCCCAGTTCCGCTAAGTTCATGCTTGCTAAATTAGCTTGAACTAATATATGGGTCAAGCGCTGTCCTGAGGACCCCCGATGCGCTTTGCTCTTCTGCTCGCCGCCGCTTTGGCGACACCCCTTCCGGCGGTTGCCGAGACCCTTGTCGTCCACGCGTCGAGCATCCCGGACGAAAAGGCGATCGTCGCGACCGTCGAGCCGGTTCACGAGTTGATCGCGCGGGCGCGGATCGGCGGGACGATTGCGTCTCTCTCCATCAAGGAGGGCGATCGCGTCGCCGCCGGGTCTCAGGTGGCTTCGGTCGCGGACCCGAAACTCGTCCTGCAGGGGCAGGCGCTCAATTCCCGGATCGATTCGCAGCAGTCCCAGCGCGACAAGGCGCAAAGCGACTATGATCGGGCGGTTGAACTGCAGAGGCGCGGCGTCAATACGCAAGTGCAGGTCGACGCGGCGAGGACCGCGCTCGATGTCGCAGAGCGGACCCTCGACGCCATGCGCTCCGATCGGGACGTGATCGCGCAGCAGATGAAGGAGGGGGAGGTGTTGGCGCCGGGGGCAGGGCGAGTGTTGCGCGTGCCGGTCTCGGAAGGGTCGGTCATCCTGCCGGGAGAAACGATCGCGACAATTGCCGAGGACCATTACATTCTCCGTCTGCAACTGCCCGAGCGCCACGCTCGGTTCATGCGCGCCGGAGACGTGGTCAAGATCGGCGGCCGCGGCTTGGCCGAGGACGGCGTCCGCAGCGAGGGGCGAGTGCGGATCGTCTATCCGGAAATTCAAGGTGGCCGCGTGATCGCCGACGTCGAGGCGCCGGGGGTGGGAGACTATTTCGTCGGCGAGCGAACCCGGGTCTATGTCGCGACCGGCGAACGGCCCGCGATCGTCATCCCGCGCAGCTACGTCTACCGGCGCGCCGGAATCGACTTCGTCAAGCTCCGGAACGGCGACGAAGTCGTCGTCCAGCTCGGCTCGCGCGACGACCAGACTGTCGAGATCCTCGCGGGTCTCAAGGACGGCGACGAGATCGTGACGCCATGAAGCTCGGCATCTCGGGGGTTCTCACCCGCACCTTCATCAAGTCGCCGCTGACGCCGCTCTTTCTGTTGGCGGCGCTGGTCGCCGGCGCCATCGCGCTCGTATCGCTTCCGCGCGAGGAAGAGCCGCAGATCAGCGTGCCGATGGTCGACATCATCGTTCCGGCCAACGGTTACAAAGCCGATCAGGCCGTCGAACTGGTGACTCGTCCGCTCGAAGACATCATCAAGGGCATCGACGGCGTCGAGCACGTCTATTCGCAGACCAACGACGACAGCGTCATGGTGACGGCGCGCTTTCTGGTCGGCACGGACCAGGACGTCGCGACGCTCCGCGTGCACGAGAAGATCAGGGCGAACATCGGCGATCTGCCGAAAGGCATTCCCGAACCGCTGATCATTGGCCGCGGCATCAATGACGTCGCGATCGTCACGCTCACGCTGTCGGCTACTCCGGAGCAGGCGGCTCGCTGGACTGACAACGGGCTCTTTCAGGTCGCCGAGGAATTGAGCCATGAACTCGCCAAAGTCGACAACGTCGGGGCGGCCTATATCGTCGGCGGCAGCCCGAACCAGATCCGCGTCGAGCCGGACCCCGAACGGTTGTCGGTCTTCGGCGTCACGCTGAACCAGCTCGTCGACAAAATCTCCAACGCCAACCGTTCTTTCCAGGTCGGCACGTTTCGCGACGGGGGCAAGTCGCTTCCGGTGCTCGCCGGG
This sequence comes from uncultured Alphaproteobacteria bacterium, assembly GCA_963816065.1. Lineage (GTDB taxonomy): Bacteria > Pseudomonadota > Alphaproteobacteria > Rhizobiales > Beijerinckiaceae > Roseiarcus. The sequence continues at coordinate 522,429 of CAWFJG010000029.1, forward strand.
CAGACGCTTCAGGGCGTGCCGGACATCGGCCTTCTGCTCTTGACGACCCGCGACGGACGGCCCGTTTACGTCAAGGATGTCGCGAATGTCGTCGTCGGCGCCGCCGAACCGGAGCATCGCGCCTGGATGATCACGCGCGGCCAGAGCGGCGAATTGAGGCGCAGCCCTGCGGTCACGCTCGCCATCGCCAAGCGCAAGGGCGCAAATGCGGTGGCGGTCGCCGATGACGTGCTGAAACGGCTCGAGGTCGTGCGCGGACGCGTCATCCCGGCCGGCGTCGACATCGCCGTCACGCGAAACTACGGGGAAACCGCGACCGAGAAGGCGAACGAGCTCCTGTTCCACCTCGCTCTCGCGACGGTCTCGATCGTCGCGCTCATCACCGTCGCCATCGGGTGGCGGGAAGGCCTCGTCGTCATGATCGTCATTCCGACGACGATCCTGCTCACGCTCTTCGCCTCCTGGATGATGGGTTATACGATCAATCGCGTCAGCCTGTTCGCGCTCATCTTCTCGATCGGCATCCTGGTCGACGACGCCATCGTCGTCGTCGAGAATATCGCGCGCCATTGGGGAATGGGCGACAAGCGCGATCCGGCCGAGACCGCAGTCGAGGCGGTGGCGGAAGTCGGCAACCCGACCATCGTCGCGACGCTGACCATCGTCGCCGCGCTCCTGCCGATGATGTTCGTCAGCGGCATGATGGGCCCCTACATGAGCCCGATTCCCGCCAACGCCTCGATCGCGATGCTGTTCTCGTTCTTCGTCGCGGTGACGGTGACGCCGTGGTTGCTCCTGCGCTTCGCCGGACGCAAGGTCGCCGCGATCGGGCGAAGGCCATCACGGGATCGGCGCCATGGGCCGCTTCTATGCCGCCATCGCCCGTCCGCTGCTGAAAGGACGTTGGCGCTCCAAGGTCTTTCTTCTCGTCGTCGGGGTCGCGACCATCGCCGCCTGCGGGCTGTTCGCCACCAAGGACGTGCGGGTGAAGCTCTTGCCGTTCGACAACAAGTCGGAGATCCAGGTCGTTCTCGACCTGCCGCAGGGCGCGAGCCTCGAGGACACCGACCGGATGCTGACGGCGGCGGCCGAGCGGCTGAAGGACCTGCCCGAACTCGTCTCGATCCAGTCCTATGTGGGGACGGCGGCGCCGTTCAACTTCAACGGCCTCGTGCGCCACTATTACATGCGCGCCAATCCCGAGCAGGGCGATCTCTCGATCAACCTTCTCGACAAGAGCAAGCGCAACCGCGCGAGCCACGCCATCGCGCTCGACATCCGTCGCCGGCTCGCCGACCTGCCCTTGCCGCCGGGCTCGGCGCTCAAGGTCGTCGAGGTTCCGCCGGGGCCGCCCGTGCTCTCGACCCTGCTCGCCGAGGTCTATGGTCCCGGCCCGGAGAGCCGGCGGGCGCTCGCGGCGAAGGTCAGGAAGGCGTTCGAGTCGGTCGACTTTGTCGTCGACACGGACGACAGCTTCGGCAAGCCGTCGGACCGCCTGCGTTTCGCCGTCGATCAGGAGGCCGCCGAATTCCACGGCGTCGAGCAGCAGGCGATCTACGACACGATCGGGGCGCTGATCGGCGGCGTCAAAGTCGGCTACTCGCAGCGCGGCGAGGGCCTGAAGCCGATCGAAATCAGCGTGGCGTTGCCCCGGAGCGAGCGCACGCTCGACGAACGGATCCTGTCGACGCCGCTCCCGGCGGGCGGGACTGTCCGGCAGGGGGCCAATGTCGAACTCGGCGACGTCGTGTCGGTCAAGCGCGAGCGCGCCTCCTATCCGATCTTCCGCCACAACGGCCGCTTCGCCGAGATGGTGACAGCCGACGTCGCCGGACGCTTCGAGGCGCCGGTCTATGGCATGCTCGCGGTTCAGGACGCGATCGCGAAGATGGACTGGGGCAAGGACGGACCGCCGGAAATCAAATACCACGGCCAGCCGGTCGACGATTCGAAGCCCACTTTGTTGTGGGATGGCGAATGGGAGGTGACCTATGTCACGTTCCGTGACATGGGCGCGGCGTTCATGGTGGCGATCCTCGGGATCTATCTCCTCGTCGTTGCGCAGTTCGGCTCGTTCCTGCTGCCGCTGGTGATCCTGGTGCCCGTACCACTGACGCTGATCGGCATCCTCATCGGCCACTGGCTGCTCAACGCGGCCTTCACCGCGACCTCCATGATCGGCTTCATCGCGCTCGCCGGAATCATCGTGCGCAACTCGATCCTGCTGGTCGACTTCATCCGCCATATCCGGGCCGGTGAGGACATTGCGCTGCGCGACGCCCTCATCCAGGCCGGCGCGACGCGGTTCAAGCCGATCGTGCTGACCGCCGCCGCGGCGATGATCGGAGCGGCCTTCATCCTCGCCGACCCGATCTTCCAGGGTCTGGCGATCTCGCTCGTCTTCGGCCTGGCCTCGTCGACGGCGCTGACGGTCCTGGTCATCCCCGCGATCTATGTCTGGCTGAGGGACGATGGCCGGCCGTTGAAGACGGAGCCGCAAGAAGCGTCCGAGTGATCCCTGGCGACAGGGTTCGACTTTCACCGCGAAGGGCACGAAAGACACGAAGAACGACAGAGCTGGAGGTGCGGCTTCGTGGTTCTTGGTGTTCTTTCTGGTGAATATGTCTCCGTTGCCGTTGACCAGCCGAAGACTCTCGGCTTAGAACGGGAGCAGCGCCTTGCCGCTGCAAAATGCGTTATACAAAACACCAATGACGATACGCGCCTTGTCGTCGGCGATGCTGTAGTAGATCGTCTTGCCGTCTCTCCTCGCCGCGACCAGCCCCTCGAGACGCAGGCGGGCGAGTTGCTGGGAAACCGTCGACTGTCGGAGTGAGAGAAAGGCCTCGAGCTCGCCGACTGACTTTTCGCCGTCGAGCAGGTTGCACAAAATCATTAGCCGGGATTCATGAGCGAGCGCCTTCAGGAAATCGCTGGCCTCCCTGGCGCTCTCCGCCATCCTGTCGATCTGCATCGCGCTCTTTGGGTCGGCCGTCGCCTGCGCCATCGCGTCCATCACATCAGTTTCATACGTTTGAATGTAATAGTATAAGGAAAATCCAGCGTTCGGCAAACATCGCGGGTCAGAGCGAGTCGGAATCCGAGACCGCAATTTTCCGCGCCCGCATTGAAGGCGCGGTCGAGCCGCACTCCGCCACAATTGTCGTCAGCAGACGGCCCCCGGACTTTAGCGTTCGGGTTCTCTCGCTCGGCGCTGCAAGCCTGATTACCCGCCCGCGATGGTCGCGCCGCCGTCGACGACCAGGATCTGACCGGTAACGAACGCGCTTGCGTGGGACGCCAGATAGACGGCGGCGCCGGCGATCTCGTCCGGTTCGCCGATCCGCCTCAGCGGCGTCGTGGCGGTCACCGCTTTCAGCGTGTCCGGGTTCTCCCACAGGGCGCGGGCGAAGTCGGTGCGCACGAGTCCGGGCGCGATGCAGTTGACCCTGACATTGTGCCGGCCGAATTCGACAGCGAGATTGCGCGCCAGCTGGAAGTCCGCAGCCTTTGAAATGTTGTAGGCCCCGATCATCGGCGAACCCTTGAGTCCGCCGATCGACGACACGATCACGATCGAACCGTCCTTCCGCTCGATCATGCCCGGCGCCGCCATCTGGACGAGCCAGTGGTTGGCGAGCACATTGTTGTCGAGGATTTTTCGGAACTGATCGTCCGAGATGCCGGCCATCGGACCGAAGTACGGGTTCGACGCCGCATTGCAGATGAGCGCGTCGATGCGGCCAAAGAGGCGCATCGTCTCGTCGACGAGATGGCGCAGGTCCTCCTTGGACGAGATGTTGGCGGCAATCGGCGTCGTCGCCTTGCGGCCGACGGCGGCGTCGATCTCGGCCGCTGCCGCGGCGCAGGCGTCTGCCTTTCGCGACGAGACGATCACATTCGCGCCGTGCTCGGCGAGCCTTTGCGCGATGGCGCGACCGATGCCCCGCGAGGAGCCGGTGACGATCGCGATCCGTCCTGCCAGGTCGAAAAGAGCGCCCAAGATGATCCTCCCGCGGTTCTGCGCCTGATAAACGCGGTAATGGCCTTTGCCAAGCTGAGAAACAGTTGAGCCCAGGGTAATCGGGTGAAGGAGTAGGTGACAAATCGCGAAAGTGCTGAATCCATGACGACCCTCGATTCGCATGAGGGAACGAGCCATGGCGTTGACGGGGGCGGATTGCGCGGCGTTTGACGAGACCGTTGTTTTCCTGAGTCATTTCAAAGATCTGAAGGATCCGCGCCAACAGGGGAAGGTGGACTACCCGCTGGAAGAGATCCTGCTCCTCTGCCTGATCGCCGTCCTGGCCGGTGCGGAGACCATTACCGACATCGCCCTGTTCGGCCGCAAGAAGCTGGCCCTGCTGCGTCGCTTCCGCCGCTTCGCCAATGGCACGCCGGCGCACGACCACCTTGGCGACATCCTCGCCGTGCTGGACCACGAGCAGTTCCAGCGCTGCTTCGTCGCCTGGGTCGCCGCGCTGACCGGAAGTCCCGAAGGGGTCATCGCCATCGATGGCAAGACCGCCCGTCGGTCCGGCCGGAAGCGGAAGGGCCAAGCGCCGATCCACATGGTTTCCGCCTTCGCGGCGCGCCAGCGCCTGGTGCTCGGCCAGGTCAAGGTGGCGGAGAAATCCAACGAAATCGTCGCCATCCCCAAACTGCTGGACTTGCTGGCCATCGAGGGGGCGATCATCACCATCGACGCCATCGGGTGTCAGCGTGACATCGCTCAGAAAGTGGTGGACAAGAAGGCCGAGTACGTGCTGGCGCTGAAGGGCAACCAGGGGTCGCTGCGCGAGGACGTGGAATTGTTCGTGGCCGAGCAGAAAGCCGCCGGGTTCAAGGACACAACGATCAGTCGCCATCAAACGGTGGATGGCGATCATGGCCGCATCGAGACCAGGACCACGACCGTCATTCACGACATCGGCTGGGTGCAGGAGCGTCACGACTGGCCCGGATTGAAGGCCGTGGTCGTGGTCGAAAGCGAGCGGGAAACCGGCGACAAGATCGAACGGGAGATCCGCTTCTACCTGACCTCCCTGACGATGATCGCGTGCATGCTGGGGCCGATCGTCCGCAGCCACTGGGCGATCGAGAACAGCCTACACTGGGTGTTGGATATGGTGTTCCGCGACGACGAGTGCCGGCTGCGAACCGATCACGCTCCGGCCAACTTCTGTGCGATCAAGCACATGGCGCAGAACCTGTTCCGCCTCGCTCCCGGAAAGGCCTCCATGCGGCTGAAACGAAAAACCGCCGGATGGGACGACGATTTCCTCGCCAGCCTGATCACCCGATGAAATTGTTCACCCGATTCCCCTGCAGTTGAGCCCACCTCTGCGCATTCATCATCTCCGGGTGCGCCCGGCGCTGCTCTTCGCCACGGGCCTGCCGCAACAAGGGGCGGATACGAATCTCCAGCCTTGAGGCGCTCTCCGACGGCGGGTGCGACATCGACGTCGCATCGGCGACGCATTGGGCCGTACGGCGCGCGATCGGCGCGATCGAGGCGTTCGCGGGACGGCGCGAACCCGCAGGACGGATGTCGCCACGTCCGCGCCGCCAACCCTTCGATCGCGGCCTTCAACTCGACCTTGTCGGGTGGCGCGGCCGACAACTGGCCGATGACGGAGAAGCGCAGGTGCGCCCACCGCTCGTGAGCCCGCCGCCCTCGCCTCTCCTCAGCCATGCCGGCGCTCCTCTCGTCAGGATGCGCCCAGCATGAAGCCCGCGCGCGCCATCCTCCAGAACGGGGTCGCCGTGAACGTGTCGCGCCACCATTTGCGCCAGCGGGCGATCGTGCGCCGGTCGACCGACACGACCTCGCTCAGGCGCTCGAGCCGCGCGTCGCTGACCCCGGCGGGACCGCTGCCCGCCATCTCATCGAGCGCTATCCGGATCTCCCGGACGGATGGGAGTTCCTCGGTCGCATCCACGAAAGCGCGGCGAAAACCAAAGGCCATCGCCTGCTGTTGTCGCGTGCTGGAGATCATCGACCGCACGCCAGACGACTTCGACCTGCAACGGTTCGTAGACCATATCACGAAACTCGATCAGCCGCAGGCCCACTGACCACGCGCCACGATCGCGTCTGTCGATGCCCGAGCCACGTCCACCTCGCCAACCATGATCAACAGACCCGCACCACTCCCTCAAACGACGTGGCGCGGCTTACGATGCCGGGCGTCGGATAGCGGTAAAGACAGTCGATCGCGGTAGGGACGCTCATTGCTGAGCGCCCCCCGCACAGAACCGGACGGGCCCAATTAAGGCATCCGGCTCCCACCTTGGATGTTTGACGGCGAAACGTATTCGAGGCCAGGGATGGAGGATGCGTGGCGAAGGCAGCCAGCGGTCGATGATCCCGCGCATCTTCGCCCACGTCGTGCAGTCCCTCTGGCTTCGGCGCTGGAGCGCACGCCACCATAGGTTTCCGACGTGATGCAGGAAGGTGCTCAGGGCCGCGACGTTGGTGGGTACGGCGTGGTAATTATACCAGCCGGCGACCACGCGTCGCAGCCATCGTCCCTGTTCAGGGATCGGCGCGTGCCGCCGACGCCGGAGTTCCTCCTTGAGTTCATGCAGCTTGGCGCGCATCCGGTCGCGTCGCGACTGCCGCCGAAGCAGAAAGCCGCCGCGCCGGGTGCGTCCGCAGATATGCGTGAACCCCAGGAAGTTGAAACTCTCCGGCTTGCCCAGACCGCGCCTATCGCGGTTCGCCGCCGCAGAGCGGCCGAACTCGATGAGGCGCGTCTTTTCCTGATGCAGCGTGAGCGCGAACTGCGCCATCCGCTCGTTCAGGCTCGCCCGGAACCGCTCGGCGTCGGCTTTGTGCTCGAAACCGGCGACGATGTCGTCGGCGTAGCGCACGAGGATGACATTTCCCCGGGCGTGGCGTTTGCGCCATTGTTGCGCCCAGAGATCGAAGACGTAATGCAGGTAGATGTTCGCCAGCAGGGGTGAGATCACCGCGCCTTGCGGCGTTCCGGTCCCCGTCGGCGTCACCTGCCCGTCCTCCATCACCCCGGCCTTCAGCCATTTGCGGATCAGGCGGATCACCCGCCGGTCGCCGATGCGATGCTCGACGAAACGGATCAGCCACGCGTGGTCGACCGCATCGAAGAACCCCGCAATGTCGGCGTCCAGCACCCAGTTCACCCTTGTGCTGTCGATTCCGACCCATAGCGAGTTCAACGCATCATGCTGGCCGCGTCCGGGGCGAAAACCGTAGCTGAACCCGAGAAAGTCCTCCTCGTAAACCGCGTTCAGCACCTCGACGAGCGCGCGCTGGACGATCTTGTCCTCCAGCGCGGCGATGCCGAGCGGGCGCTGCCGCCCGTCGGGCTTCGGGATGAACCGACGCCGCGACGGTTGCGCCCGATAGGCTCCTCGGTGGATTTGGCCGTGCAGGTCCTCGAGGCGCGCCTCGAGGTCATGGCCGTAGTCCTCCCACGTCACGCCATCAACGCCGGGGGCCGCCTCGCGCTCGAGCGCGTAGTAGGCTTCCCGAAGCTGGTCGGCGTCGATGTGGTGCAGGAGCGCGGTGAACCGTTCCTCCTTCTTCAGCCTTGCTGTTTGCCGTACGCGTTCCAGGCCGTGGGACGCGCTTTGCCGGCTCGGTGTCCGGGGCGTGCCGTCCTGTTCCGCGTTCTCCTCGGCCCCCGCCCTTGGCTCCACGAACTCCTCGGCCGGTCGCCCGGCCTCGTTCGTCCGCTTCACGGCTACTATGGCGGAGTTCTGACCCCTCGTCCCCGTGCATCATCGGCTTCGGCTCGTCACCTTCCCGATGCGGACCGCTCAACTCACGCGCGGCCAAGGTCGAGGTCTCCCGGTTTCCGGTCGGGGAGCGTACCCACATGCCAGGGTCTTCGACCACGCAGGACCGGACATGCGCTCGCGTTGGCGCGCATCCCCGTTTCGCCTTCCGCTGTGACAACGGCGTCGGCGTCCCAATTGATTCTTTCGCGGCTCAATGGCTGGCCTATGCGCACCCCTGCCGACGCTTCGCCCCCGGCCTCGCGGCCGACGACGCACGGCTCGGGGCCGATGCGGTTCGCTACTCCTTCATCGCAGTGGACTTCCACCACCTACTCCTCGCCGGCCTCCCGGCGCACCGTCACCATAATGCCTAACAGGCTCTGCCACTCCAATTCGGCCGTCTCGCTTTTGGGGGGGCAGTACAGCGCTCTCACTCAAGTCCAATGTCTCAGCGCAGGGGGCACTCAGGGGGAGTCCTCCGAGAATTCAGCCTCGACGTCCTGATTCAAGATCATCGCGGGCTTCCTTTGGGGTATCGACCCGCAAATGCGGACGCGTTTCGTAGCGATGCGCGAGATTGTGCTCAAACTCGCTGGGTCTCACGAATTCCGACCATCCAACACTGTCATCTCGCGCCCCATGGATTCAACGTCGAGGTCCGCGTATCGTCAAAATCCGCGACGTTGCGTGTGACGACAATCAGATCATGGACAATTGCGGTTGCCGCGATCGGCCCGTCCGCATCGCCGCGGGGACGAAGCGCGGCGATCCGGCCCCACTCCAGGGCGATCACGTCTGTGATCTGCAGAATTCGGTCGGCATGATCGCCACGCAGGGAGTGCAGCCATTGCGCGAGATGCGAAGCGGCGCGTGGGTCGGATTTCTGTTTCAAGGCGACGCCGCACATGATCTCACCCAGAGTAATCACGCTCAGATACACAGCTCGCGGATTTACCGATCGCAGCCACGCAACGGCCTCGACGGAGCCGAGCCGAACCTCAGAAACGACGTTGGTGTCGACAAGATACATCAGAAAGCCGCATCGCGGCTGGGGGCCTTTGTGCGCCGGTCGATAGCTTCAACGAGTTCGTCGTCCCAAGGCGGGCCCGACAAGAGGTGATCGACGACATTCGGGCGACCGGCAGTGAGCGCGTCATAGTCGCGCGCCGACAACACAACGGCAGCGCGTTCGCCGCGGAGGGTTACAATCTGTGGCCCGTGCGTGCGCGCGATTTTGGACGAGTTTAGAAAAGTGGTTCTTGGCGTCTTGGAGTTGCCATTCCATCGCGCTGGTCCGAGCTAGCCAGTCTAATTAGCTATCGACCGAATAGCCGTGGCGCAGTCAACTGGGGTTCGGACCACCCCGATCAATTGGGCTGATGCCAGGATGGCCTGCGTTTACAGATTCCCAGCGCCGTGCGGGCTGTCGCATTGGCGCCACATCCTGCCCGCAATCGCTTCAGATTGAAGAAACAGGGCTGATTTGGCGCGCGTTTTCGGCTAGGAGAGCGTGGTCGGCCCCCGCATGGCGCCGGCGGGCGGAGCTGCTTTTTGCTGCGAGCGACAGGAGGCGGGTATGGAATCAATTCGACATATCCGGACCTGGCTTCGGTGCTCCGCCAAGCGTTCCGTCAAACGTCAGGGCTACCCGGCGGCGACCGGGCTCGGTTGAGCCGCCGCCCGGTCCGACGTCGCTAAATCCCGGGGACGTCCGTCCTTTTTTCTTCCGCGTATTGTCGCGTAGCCAGACCTTCGTCGCCTTGTCTCGCGACCGCGATCGCCATTTGGACATCGTCTTATGTTCCGCTTTTTCGAGACTCGCATCGATCCGTTCCGCGAGCATCCCGACACGATGCCGCCGACCTCGTTGATCGGCTATTACTTGCGCTTCTGCGGCCAGGTCTGGTCCTATTTCGTCGCGCTGATGGCGATCGGCTTGGTCGTATCGCTGATCGAGGTCGAAATCCTCCGCTTCGTCGGCGCGCTTGTCGACATCCTTCGCGCCTCGAACCCCAGCGACCTCTGGCGAGGCCACGGTCGCGAGTTTGTCGGCATGGGCCTGCTCGTGCTGCTCGGACGCCCGCTCGCCGCGCTGGTCCACGACCTCGCGGTGCAACAGACGATCATGCCTGGCACGACCAACATGATCCGCTGGCAGACGCATCGCTATGTGTTGCGGCAGTCGATCGCCTATTTCGCAAACGATTTCGCCGGCCGCATCGCCTCGAACATCGTGCAGGCGGCGCCCGGCCTCACCGAATTCGGTGGTGCAGATCATCGACGCGCTCTGGTTCGTCACGGTCTTCGCGGTGAGCGCGCTCATCATTTTCGTCGGAATGGATTGGCGGCTCGCGCTTCCCCTGGCGGCGTGGATTTGCGCCTATATTGCGACGCTGAGCCTCTTCGTTCCGCGCATCCGGTCGCCGCTCCGAGCAGCTTTCGCACGCCCGCGCGACCCTAACCGGCCGCATCGTCGACAGCTACGCCAATATTCAGACGGTGAAGCTGTTCGGCCACATCGACCGCGAGGACGAGCACGCCCGCGAGGCGCTGGCGAACCATCATTCGCGGTTCCATGCGCAGACGCGTCTCGTCACGCTGCTGAACCTCACGGTGTCGAGCCTCAACAGCCTGCTGCTGACTTTCGTCGGAGCGCTCTCGGTCTGGCTGTGGATGCGCGGCTCGGTGACCGTCGGCGACATCGCGGTGGCGACGGGCCTGGCGATCCGCGATCGCGATGATGTCGGGCTGGGTGATGTGGACCTCGATCGGCATCTTCCAGAACGTCGGTCAGGTGCAGGAGGCGATCCGCACGGTCAGCGTGCCGCGAGCGCTGGTCGACCGGCCCGACGCCACGACGCTGACCGCGCCGCAGGGCGCGATCGCGTTCGAGCGCGTGCGTTTCCATTATGGCAAGGGCGCGGGCGTGTTCGACGATTTGTCGCTTCACGATCCAGCCGGGCGAGAAGGTCGGCCTGGTCGGGCGTTCCGGCGCCGGCAAGTCGACGCTGGTCAACCTGCTGCTGCGCTTCCACGACGTCGAGGGCGGCCGCATCCTGATCGACGGCCAGGATATCGCGAAGGCGTCGCAAGACAGCCTGCGGCGCCAAATCGGCATGGTCACGCAGGACACCGCGCTGCTGCATCGCTCGATCGCCGAGAACATCCTCTACGGCCGCCCCGAGGCGAGTCGTGAGGAGATGATCCTTGCGGCGAGGCAGGCGCATGTCGAGGAATTCGTTGGCGATCTCGTCGATCCCGACGGGCGGACCGGCTACGACACGATGGTTGGCGAGCGCGGCTTGAAGCTGTCGGGCGGGCAACGTCAGAGGATCGCAATCGCGCGCGTGCTGCTGAAGAACGCGCCGATCCTGGTGCTCGACGAGGCGACTTCGGCGCTCGATTCCGAGATCGAGGCGGCGATCCAGGAAAGCTTTCAGACGCTGATGCGCGGCAAGACCGTGATCGCGATCGCGCACCGGCTATCCACGATCGCGGCGATGGACCGGCTGATCGTACTGGAGGCCGGTCGCATCATCGAGATGGGCTCGCACCGCGAGTTGTTGGCGCGCGACGGAGTCTACGCCGCGCTATGGCGACGTCAGTCGGGCGGGTTCCTGGTGGCGGCCGAGTGACCGCATCCCCCCTCGACCACGGGGCGGGGCGCGGGTGCAGCACGGCCCGCACCCGCCTGAGCGGCCGTTTGGCGGGGGGACGAACGGCCGTTCAGTACGCACTCGCGTCGTTCAGCGCCGCCATGTCGGCAGCCGACAGCGTCAGTTCGGTCGCGCGAATGAGGGGGTCGACCTGCTCGGCCGAGGTGGCGCTGGCGATCGGCGCGGTGACGCCCGGGCGGGCCATGACCCACGCAAGCGCAACTTCGGCGGGCTTCGCCTTGTGGTCGGCCGCGACGGCCGCGAGGGCGTCGAGGATGCCAAAACCGCGCGGGTTCAGGTAGTCCTTCACGCCCGATCCGCGCGCGCTCTTGGCGAGGTCCGCCTCGGTGCGGTACTTGCCCGTCAAGAAACCCTTTGCCAAACTGTAATATGTGATGACGCCGATCTCCTCGCGCCGGCAAAGATCGGAGAGCCCGTTCTCGAAGCTGGCCCGATCGGCCAGGTTGTATTCGGGCTGCAGCACCTCGTAGCGCGGGCCGCCACGCGCCTTGGCGGCCGTGACCTCCTGTTCGAGCAGCGTCGCGGTGAGGTTCGAACCACCGCACCAGCGGATTTTCCCCTTTTCGATCAGTCGTTGGTACGCGCCCAGCGTGTCGGCGATGGGCGTCGCCATGTCGGGCCAGTGCGAAAGGTAGAGGTCGACGACGTCGGTCTGGAGCCGTCTCAGCGACGCCTCGACCGCCTCCTCGATATAGGCCGGCGAAAGGCCTTCCTTGCCCAGGCCCATCGGCGAGCCGACCTTGGTGATGACGACGACCCGGTTGCGGTTGCCGCGCGCCTTCATCCACTCGCCGATGATCGTTTCCGATTCGCCGCCCCGGTTCCCGGGCGCCCAGGCCGAATAGGCGTCGGCGGTGTCGATCGCGGCGGCGCCGGCGGCGGCGAAGCGGTCGAGCACGGCGAACGAGGTCTTCTTGTCGGCGGTCCAGCCGAACACGTTGCCTCCCAGGACGATCGGGGCGATCGTGAGGTCGGTTCGGCCGAGGCGGCGAGTCTGCATCCGGTTGCTCCTTTCCTGCGAGAATAACCCAAAGCCGACCCGTGCGGAAAGCGCTTCCGCCAATCGCCGCGGGCCTTTTTTGGGTCCCCTCGCGCAGCGTCAACGCGAAAGAAGGCTGGACGCGGGCCATGGCGCCGCCAGCCTGGACCTCCGGTGGGACCGTCGCGGGTTCGATCCTGCCCGTTTCGGCCCGAAATCGTCTCGCGCGGGACGCTCGCCGCCTCATTCCGGAAAGCCATTCAATGTCAACGTATTACCGGAATTGCAACCCGCCAGTTGCGTCGTGGAACAGGGGACTTAACAGGCCCGGAACAGGAGCGGAACAGGCACTTATCAGGCGATTTTGGAGCGGATCAGGCCAATAACAGGCGGGCGAAAACCGCGAGCGCGACCGCGCCCATTCGAGGTTGCAGTGCGGTCGGTGTGCCCGACACGGTCGCGTAAGGATCTCTCCGCCGAGAGCTCCCCGCCTCGATGACCGCACGCAGCTTGAAGAATGGCCGCGTATGGTCATACGAGCCCGGCCATGACGGCCCGCAGAACTGCCAGACGCCTTCGACTTACCAATACGTAACGCGATAATAGCCATTCTTATCAGGTTGAGCTTTCCGAAGGATCGCCGTCCGGTTCGTCCGGAGGCCTACCACGACCTCGATCCCGATCCGACGGGCGAGGGCCGAGTGGACTGCGCGATCGGATCGCTCATGGCTCGCAAGCAAACCGCCTCGACCTGCGCAGCGGCGTTGGCCGACGACGAATCGCGCCTGGACGTCGACGCTGGCAGCATGGGAAGCGGTCATTGTCCTCGCCCGGCCGGACCGGCTTGATTGCGCGTTCAGCGAGACCGAAGGCCTTGTGACCGAGTGGCTGGGAGCCCGTGATATTGCTCTCCGGGAACCGGGACGGCCACCTGACGTTCTCGCCTTCGCTGTCGCCGTGGCCGAAAAGCACGGCCTCGGGAAACGTGCGCTCAGCAACTTCGACTGTTTTCACTACGCCTACGCCAAGGCGACGGGCGCTGAGATGCTGACGCTCGATCGATTGCTGCGTGCGACGGATGTCAAGACCTGGGCTTGATTGTTCAAAAACGGTCCCACGATCGTGACTGGCATGTCAGTCCCGCGTCCCCTATGTAGCCTGCATGTCCGCCCTCCCGACCCATCGCCCGCTCGTTCTGGTTTCCGTGATCGCGGCGAACTTCATGATCGCCATCGAGGCGACCATCGTCTCGACCGCGATGCCGCAGATCGCCGCGCAGCTCGGCGGGCTTGCGCTCTATAGCTGGGTGTTCGCCGCCTTTCTGCTCACCCAGACCGCGACGACCGTCGTGTTCGGCAAACTCTCCGACCTCAGGGGCCGCAAGGTCGTCATGCTGTCGGGGATCGCGATTTTTCTGATCGGCTCGCTGCTTTGCGGCTTCGCCTGGTCGATGCCGTCGCTGATCGTCTTCCGCCTCCTGCAGGGCGTCGGGGCCGGCGCGGTGCAGCCGACGGCGATGACCATCGTCGGCGACCTCTATTCGGTGCACGAGCGCGGCAAGATCCAGGGCTGGCTCGCCAGCGTCTGGGCGCTCTCGGCCGTGCTCGGTCCTCTGGTCGGCTCGCTCATCATCCAGCGCTGGTCGTGGGCGTGGATCTTCTGGATGAACCTGCCGATCGGCGTCGCCGCCTCGGCCGGCTTCTGGTTCTATCTGCACGAGAAGAAGTCGCAGGCGCGAGGAACGATCGACCACTTGAGCGCGGGCGTGTTCACCATCGCCATCGCGGCGATCATGGCCCTCATGACCGCCTTCTCGACTGCCGGCTGGACCGAGATCGCCGTCATCGGCGCGATCGCCGTTGCGGCGATAGCGGGTTTCGTCGTCCAGGAGCGCCGTTCGCCGGAGCCGATGATCTCGCTCGATCTCTGGGGCCGGCGGCCGATCGCGGCGGTGAACGCCTCGTCGCTGTTCGCCGGCATGGTGATGATCGGCCTGACGACGTTCCTGCCGGTGTTCGTCCAGGGCGTGATGGGCCGGCCGCCGCTGACCGCGGGCTTCGCGCTATCGGCGATGGTGATGGGTTGGCCGCTCGGGGCGACGCTGTCGCCGCGGTTCTGGAAGCGGTTCGGGGTGCGGACAGTGTTGCGGGCCGGGGCGGCGCTGATCCCGCTCGGCGCGCTGGCCTTTGTCTTCCTTCAGTCGAGCACGCCTCCGGTCGTCGCCGGACTCGGGTCGGCGGTCGTGGGCTTCGGCATGGGCCTGTCGAGCAGCGCGTCGATTGTGCTCGTTCAGGAGATCGTCGACTGGTCCGAGCGCGGCAGCGTGACCGCCGCCTATCTCTTCGCCCGGACGCTCGGCAGCACGTTCGGCGCGACCGTGTTCGGCTCGGTGCTGAACTTCGGGCTCCTGCACGCCGGGCTCGGCGCCGTCACCTCCGAACAGCTCCGCAGCCTGTTTGACGGCGACGCAGCGGCGAACGATGCGCTCAAGGCGGCGCTCGACGGCTCGCTGCGGGTGACCTTCGTCTCGATGTTCGTCGTGGCGCTTCTGGTCGCGGCGACGGCGGCGCTGGTGCCCAAGGTCAAGTTCGTCATGCGCCGCGCGCCGGCGGAGTGACCGGCGCCGGGCGTCTTTCCCCTCTCCCACGCGGCGCGCGCGCATGCGCGGCCCGGGTGGAAGAAGGGAAGCGCTTCAGCCGCTGGCTCACATCAGCAGTCCTCCAGCAACCGACACCACCT
This sequence comes from uncultured Alphaproteobacteria bacterium, assembly GCA_963816065.1. GTDB lineage: Bacteria > Pseudomonadota > Alphaproteobacteria > Rhizobiales > Beijerinckiaceae > Roseiarcus. Next base: position 537,588 of record CAWFJG010000029.1, read on the forward strand.
GCCCGCTGATGTAGTTCGATTCCGGCGTGCAGAAGAGATAGACGGCGTTGGCCGCCTCCTCGGGCGTGCCGCCTCGGCCGAGCGGGATCAGCCGGTCCATCGTCTCAAGGAGGTGCGGATGGACTCCGACCTTGATCGCGCGTCCCGCGACGTCGATCGTCGCCTGCTTCTCCTCGATCGCCTGGGTCAGCCGGGTCTGGATCAGGCCGAAGGCGACGCAATTGACGTTGACCTTGTAGCGCCCCCACTCCTTGCAGAGCGTGCGGGTGACGCCGACGACGGCGGCCTTGGCGGCCGAATAGCTGACCTGGCCAGGGTTGCCATAGAGGCCGGCGAGCGAGGAGATGTTGACGACCTTGCGGAACACCTCGCGCCCTTCCGCCGACTCCTGCTTGGCGTAGACGCGGATCGGCTCGGCGGCGGCGCGCAAGATGCGAAACGGCGCGACGAGATGCACGTCGAGCATCGCCTGGAACTGCTCGTCGCCCATCTTCTGGATGGTCGCGTCCCAGGTGTAGCCGGCGTTGTTGACGATGATGTCGAGGCCGCCGAGCTTGTCGATCGCCGCGCCGACGAAGCGTTCCGCGAAGCCCGGAGCGGTCACATCGCCGTTGATCGCGAGCGCCTCGCCTCCGATCGCCTTGATTTCCTCGGCGACCGCGTCGCCCGGGCCGGAATCGAGGTCGTTGACCACCACCTTGGCGCCGTGGCGGGCGAGCTTCAGCGCGATCGCCCGGCCGATGCCGCGGCCGGAGCCGGAGACGAGCGCGACTTTTCCTTCAAGATTGCTCATGAGGCCTCTAGAGATCGGAGCGCGACGATCGCTTCGCCGGCGAGCTTGAGATCGCCGGTCTCGTCCTTGGCGGTCAGCGCAAGGCGGGCGCGCCGCTCGCCCTCCGCCTCGAAGATCTCCGCGACCGTTCCTTCGCAGGAAATCGCCGCGCCGAGCTGGGTGATGGCGACGAAGCGGGTCGAAAACGCGCGCAGCCGGTCGGGCCGGACAGCGTCCGTCACCGACTGGCCGAGCAGGCCCATGACCAGCATCCCGTGCGAGAAGACATCGGGGAATCCGGCCTGTTTGGCGAAGTCGCCGTCGATGTGGATCGGGTTGTGGTCGCCCGACGCGCCGGCGTAGAGCGCGAGCTTGGCGCGCGTGAGTTTCGGGAAGCTCTTGCCGACGACCGTGTCGCCGACCTTCGCGTCATCGAGGCGGACGGTCATGCGGCGCTCCCTAGTTGCGGACGACGACGACGCGGGTGCAATCGGCGATCGGCTCTCCGCGCTGGTTGGTCACCCGCGTCGTGACGTCGATCATCGTCAGCGCGCCGCCCTTCTTCTGCTGCACGCCGGTGACGCTGGACAGGAAGGTCAATTCGTCGCCGACGTATGCCGGACCCCGATAGACGAACGTCTGCTCGCCATGCAGGACGCGCGCGATATCGACCTTGAGCGCATCGAGCAGCGCGAACCGGTCGTCGTTGTCGAGCATCTCAAGGCAGAAGAGATAGGTCGGCGGGATCGGCCGGTCGGCAAATCCGGCCGTCCTCGCCGCGCTCGCGTCGCGGTACACCGGGTTCGTCTCGCCGAGCGTGTCGAGAAAGTACTTGAGCCGGCCCGGCTCGACGCGGGCGCGCGTCGGACGCATCGTCATTCCGATGGCGGAAGCGTCGACCATCGCCTCAGGTCCGCTCGTATAGGGTGACGACGCAGGCGCCGCCGAGGCCGAGATTGTGCTGGAGCGCGTGGCGCACGCCTTCGACCTGGGTCGGGCCGGCGGTCCCGCGCAACTGACGGGTCAGTTCGTAGCACTGGGCGAGGCCGGTCGCGCCAAGGGGATGGCCCTTGCTGAGCAGGCCGCCGGAAGGATTGGTCACCACCCGTCCGCCATAGGTGTTGTCGCCGGCGTCGATGAACGCCTCGGCGCCGCCCTCGGGGCAGAGGCCGAGCGCCTCGTAGGTGATCAGCTCGTTGTGGGCGAAGCAGTCATGCAGCTCGGCGACCTTGATCTCCGAAGGCCCGATCCCGGCCTGCTCGTAGACCTTGTTCGCCGCCGCCTTCGCCATGTCGTAGCCGACGAGCCGCATCATGTCGTGCGCCTCGAAGGTCGAGGGCGTGTCGGTAGTCATCGCCTGCGCCTTGATCGCGACCTCGGCGTTGAGGCCGCGCTCTTTGGCGAAGCGCTCGGAGACCAGCACCGCCGCCGCGCCGCCGCAGGTCGGCGGGCAGGCCATGAGGCGGGTCATCACGCCGGGCCAGATCGGCGTGTCGTTCAGGACGTCTTCGGCGCTCACCTCCTTGCGGAAGATCGCCAGCGGATTGGCCTTGGCGTGGCGGCTCGCCTTGGCGCGCACCTTGGCGAACGCCTCGAGCTTCGTACCGTACTTCTTCATGTGCGCAAGCCCGGCGCCGCCGAAATAGCGCAGCGCCAGAGGGATGCCGGGCGCGTCGATCAACTCGTCGGCGAGCGCGTCGAAGTCCTCGAAGGCGCTCGGACGGTCGGTGTAGACGGAGCCGAGGGCGCCGGGCTTCATCTGCTCGAAGCCGAGCGCCAGCACGCAATCGGCGGCCCCGGAGGCGATCGCCTGGCGCGCGAGGAACAGCGCGGTCGAGCCGGTCGAGCAATTGTTGTTGACGTTGACGATCGGGACGCCGGTCATTCCGAGGCGATAGAGCGCCCGCTGGCCCGAGGTGGAATCGCCGTACACATAGCCGACATAGGCCTGCTCGATGGCGTCGTAGGCGAGGCCGGCGTCGTCGAGCGCGCGCTTTCCGGCCTCCGCGCCCATCTCGTGGTAGGGCGCGCTCGCGCCGGGTTTGGCGAACGGGATCATGCCGACGCCTGCGACGATCACCTTGGACGCCATCGTCTCCTCCGTAAATTACCGGCTAGACATTTTGTGACCCATCGGTCATATATGGCGCAGCGAGGCTTGTCAAGCAAGGCCTGTCGAGAAGGACGCTTTGCGCGCATGACCGCGGTCAAGTCGATTGTCGAGAATCCGCCTTGGACGCCGTTCGAGGATCGCCGGCGCCTGCGCGACGAGAAGCGCGAGGCGGTGCTTCGCATGGCGGTGAGGCTGTTTCTCGAGGAAGGCTACCACCGCACCCCGCTCGCCAGGATCGCCGAGCGGCTCAACATCACCAAGCCCGCGCTCTACAATTACTTCAGCAGCAAGGACGAGATCCTGTCCGAGCTTTCCGTCTCGGCGACGAGCAATACGAGGAGCAGCTTCGGCCAAATCGCAGGCGAAGGCGGCAACGGACTCGAGAAGCTCAAGGCGTTGATCCGCGCCTACGCCTGGTCGATGACGACCGACTTCGGCATGTGCTTCGCCCGGCTCGACGACCGCGAGCTCGGCGAGCAAGGCCCGCGCCGCGGTCAGGCGCTCGAAGCGGCGCTACGACCGGGCCTTCCGCCGGGAGATCGAGCGTGGCATCGAGGACGGCTCGATCCGGCGCTGCGACGCCAGGCTTGCAGCCTTCGCGGTGGCCGGGGCGCTGAACGGGATCGCCGACTGGTATAGAGCCGGGCGGGCGGCTTTCCGCCGAGGCCGTCGCCGACGAGTTCGCCGTGCGGCTGACGGAAGGATTGGCGGCGGCCTGAACCGCAGATACGGACGGACGCGCGAAACCGCTGCGTCCCGGGGAGGAGCATGATGGCGGCGCTCGATATCGACCGGGTCGAATTCCTGCGGGAGGACGAGATCGTCATCTTCGAGAACTCGGTCGACGAAGTTCTTCGACGAACACGCGTCGCCCGGAGCGCGTCGAGACGTGGCGGCGAGGAGGGGATCGTCGAGCGGTCGTTCTGGCGCGAAGCGGGCGAGGCGGGTCTGCTGTGCCTCGCCGTGCCGGAGGCCTATGGCGGCCCGGGCGGCGACTTTCGCCACGAGGTCGTGCTGATGGAGGCGATCGCGCGGCGACAGGTCAGCGGCTTCGCGGCCGCGCTGCACAATGCGATCGTCGCGCCCTACATCCTCCATTACGGCTCCGAGGAGCAGAAGCGGCGCTGGCTGCCGAAGATGGCGTCGGGCGAATGCATCGGCGCGATCGCAATGACCGAGCCCGGCGCGGGCTCGGACCTGCAGGGCGTCAGGACCACCGCGCGGCTCGACGGCAACCAGTATGTCGTCAACGGTCAGAAGACCTTCATCAGCAACGGCCAGCTCGCCGACCTCGTCATCGTCGTCGCCAAGACCGATCCGGCGCAGGGCGCCAAGGGCACCTCGCTGATCGTCGTCGAGACGGCGGACGCGCCCGGCTTCACGCGCGGCCGCAATCTCGACAAGGTCGGCATGGAGGCGCAGGACACTTCCGAGCTGTTCTTCGACGACGTCCGCGTCCCGACCTCGAATCTGCTCGGGCTCGAGGCAGGGCATGGGCTTCGTCCAGCTGATGCAGCAGCTGCCGCAGGAGCGGCTGACCATCGGGGTCGGCGGCGTGGCGGTGATCGAGCGGGCGCTCGAGGACACCATCGTCTACGTCAAGGAGCGCAAGGCCTTCGGCCAGCGGCTGATCGACTTCCAGAACACCCAATTCAAGCTCGCCGAGTGCAAGACCGAGGCGACGGTCGCGCGCGTCTTCATCGACCGGCTGATCGGCCTGCATCTCGAGGGCAAGCTCGACGCGGCGACGGCGTCGATGGCGAAATACTGGGTGTCCGAGCTCGAGAACACAATCGTCGACACGTGCCTGCAGCTGTTCGGCGGCTATGGCTACATGAACGAATATCCGATCGCGCGCATGTTCCGCGACAGCCGCGTCCAGCGCATCTATGGCGGCGCCAACGAGATCATGAAAGTATTGATTGCGCGCACGCTGTGAGCGCGCCGCGCATGCCGGGAACTCGGGGGAGAGAGCAGGTGGCGATGACCATTTACGAGCGGCGCGGCGCGCTCGCGCTTATCACGCTCGACAATCCCGAGAAGATGAATGCGCTCGGCGGCACGATGCTCGCCGATCTCACCGCCAATTTCGCGGCGGCCGAGGCGGACCCAGCGGTGCGCGCCGTTCTCCTCACCGGCGCCGGCAAGGGCTTTTGCGCCGGCGCGCAACTGGGGACGGCGACTTTCGCGGCGGGCGCCGAGATCGGCGACTGGATGCGCGCCTCGATCAACCCGCTGATCGAAAGGGTGCGCGCCTCGCGGCTGCCGGTCGTGGTCGCGGTCAACGGCCCGGCGGCCGGCGCGGGGGTCGGCCTCGCGCTGATGGGCGATGTCGTGGTCGCCGCCCGCTCGGCGCGCTTCGTGTTGAGTTTCGTCAAGCTCGGCGCAGCGCTCGACGGCGGCGCGACCGCCTTCCTGCAGCGAGCGATCGGTGCGCCCCGCACGCGCGCGCTGGCGCTGACCGGCGAGCCGTTGACCGCCGAGACAGCGGCGGCGTGGGGCCTGATCTGGAAGGTCGTCGACGACGACGCCCTGATGGGCGAGGCCTTTGGGCTCGCCGAGCGCCTCGCCGAGGGGCCGCCGGTGGCGATCCGGCTGATCAAGGCGCAGCTCGAGGCGGCTTCGACCATTGGGCTCGCCGATGCGCTCGACGCGGAGGCGAGCGCGCAGTCGACCGCGTTCGCCACCGAGGACCTGCACGAAGGCGCGGCCGCTTTCGTCGAGAAACGGAAGCCGCGGTTTTCCGGCCGTTGACCGGCGCGCTCGTTGTCAGTTTGGAAGCCGGCTCGCCACAGTCTCAGGGGCGGGCAAAACTCGGGAGGACGTCGATGGCGGGCGAGGGACCCATGCGTGCACTGGGCAAGGCGGTGGTCGGAAACGCGCTGACGACGGCGGCGCGACACTTCCGCGACCGGGAGGCCTTTTTTTGCGCCACGACCGGCCGCCGCTTTTCGTACCGGGAGACCAACGCGCGCTGCAACAGGCTCGCGAACGGACTTGCGGCGCTGGGCCTGGCCAAGGGGGACACGGTCGCGTTTCTCTGCAACAACCGCGCCGAGCTGCCGGAGATCTACTATGCGTTCGCCAAGACGGGGCTCGTCGGGATACCGCTGAACTACCGGCTTGCCCCGCCCGAGATCGTAGCGCTGATGCGGGCGATGGGCGCCGAGTCGTTGCTGTTCGAGACCCGCTTCATCGTGTCGGCCGAACGGGCGCGGGCGGAGCTCGCGGACATCCGCCATTTCGTCGCGATCGGCGAGGGACGGCCCGAATGGGCGACGTCTTACGAGGATCTGCTTGCCTCCGCGCCGCCGACTGATCCCGACGTCGAGATCGCCGAGGCCGATCCCTATTATTTCAACCTCACCTCAGGGACGACCGGCCTGCCGAAGGCCTATCTGCTGACGCACGCCAACAATGCGCATGTCGGGCCGATGTTCGAGGCGTTCGAACTGACCACTCGCGATGTGATCCTGACCGTTTTCCCGGCCTTTGGACGGGTCGGCTTCGCCTGGATTGCGGCAGGCGTAATGTTCGGCGCGCGCAACGTGCTCATGGACTTCAGCCCCGCCGAGGCCCTGCGCCTGATCGACAGCGAAAAGGTCAGTATCAGCAATCTCGTGCCCACCATGGCCGCGATGCTGCTCGCCGATCCGTCCCTGCCGAGACGCGACCTCGCCTCCCTGCGCGCCCTCGTGTTCGCCGGCTCGATGTTTCCGGCGCCCTTGCGCGAGCGCACGGCCGCCGCGCTGTGCCCGGCGATCTACGAATATTACGGCATGCAGGAGACCGGAGCGCTGACGGTCAGCACGCCCGCGGAGCGGACGCTGCACGCCAATTCGGTCGGCGTCCCGCTCTGTTTCGCCGAGACGCATATCGAGCGCCCGGACGGATCGCGCGCGGCGCCGGGCGAGCTCGGCGAGATCGTCGGCCGCTCGCCCGCCACTTGCTGCGGCTATTTCGACAATCCTGCGAAGTCGGCCGAGACGTTCCGTGGCGGCTTCGTCCACACCGGCGATCTCGGCGCGATGAACGAGGACGGGTTCCTGTTCATCCGGGGCCGGCTCAAGGACATGATCGTCAGCGGTGGTCAGAACGTGCATGCCGCCGAGGTCGAGGAGATTTTGATGACCGCGCCGGGTGTGGCCGACTGTGCGGTGTTCGGCCTGCCGGACGAGACCTGGGGCGAGCGGGTGGCGGCGCTGATCGTTACCGCGGCCGGCGTCGAACCGCCGACGGCGGGGCGCCTCGAAGCCCACTGCCGCGAGCGGCTCGCCGGCTTCAAGATCCCGCGGACGATCCTGTTCCAGAGCGACGCCCTGCCGCGCACGCCGACCGGCAAGGTGCAAAAATTCCTGCTTGTCGAGCGGTTTGCACAATCGTAGACGCGCTCGGCTCCAGCGCGGTGACGCGCTTGAGGGCGTGGAGGCGTCGGCGGGTCCCTTGTTTCCAGCACGGCGAGGAATGTCGCCCGACCGACCGGCCGCCCGCTCGCGCTTTGCGCAAGCGCGCTGTCGCCCCTTCGCCGACGGCTGGGGCGGCTGTTGGAGGAGTTGGTCCAGACCGACAATCGAGCTCCTGCGCCAGGTAATGCGGCAACGGCGCCGACAGCGTGTTCTTCATCACTGATCATGAGGCTCTTTCCGGCGGCGACTGGCAGATCTAGCTATTCGCGTCAGCGGAGACGCTCGCAGTGAGCGGCCCGAAAGTCCGTGCTCGGGGGCTTGTCGCCCGATCCGTTCCGCCTGTTACCAGGCGGACTATTTGCCAGGGCTGGCGTTCCATTCCAGAAAGTCTCGCAATATCATGGCGCTAATGACAATACAACCGAAAGGTTGTGGCTTGGAACAGGGACTCGAACAGGCTCAGAACAGGCAATTAACAGGCACTTATCAGGCTCGAAACAGGCAGAAAACAGGCAGATGAAACGGGGCGCGGGACGGAGCGCGCTCGGGTTGCAAGGTGGCCACACTGGCTAACGAACAAGCGAGACAAAATTCACCACAAAGACCATGAAGAACCACGAAGACGCGCCAAGCGCCTGTCGTTCTTTGTGTCCTTCGTGCCCTTTGCGGTGAGAGTCGAACTCGAACGCGTTCCCTTCGTTTGGCCGGCTAAAGGACGCTTCTTAGGTCGCCGAGCCGGCAGCGACGCCGTACGCCTACGATCCGACAATTGCGGGCGCTACCGGCTCGGGCCGGCCGATCCGACCACCGCCCCAGCGGTCTCGGCCTGGGAAATGTTGCTCGTCGGCTTCACCGGCCTGCGGTTCGACGCAAGTCGCTGCCTGGGGACGGGCGACCCCGGCGCGTCCTGCGATTGCGGTGACGCTGACCTTCCCTGACCCTGCCGCTTCGCGGCGTTCCTCTCCCGGTGGGCCGGGTGGGGGAGAGAGCCCCTCCCCCTCGGGGGGAATGTGGCCGTGTGAGCGGCCGGTTGGGTTTTTGGCGCGAACCCCCTACTTCTTCACCAGCGGACATGCCGAACTCCGAGAGCGGCGCGTAGGCCTCGGCGCCCGACATCGTCTTCACCAGCTTATAATAGTCCCAAGGCGCCTTAGATTCTGCGGGCGTCTTGACCTGCATCACGTACATCGAGTGCTCGAGCAGCCCGTCGGCGCGGATGACGCCGTCGCTGGTGTACATGTCGTCGACCTTGGTCTTGTGCAATTGCTCCATCACCTTGTCGGCGTCGGTCGTGCCGACAGCCTTGACCGCGTTGAGGTAAGTGAGCGTCGCGGAGTAATAGGCGGCCTGGTTGTAGGTTGGCATGGCGTTGGTCTTGTCGAAGAAGCGTTTGCCGAAGGCGCGGCTCTTGTCGTTGAGATCCCAGTACCAGCCGGCGGTCAGATAGAGGCCCTGCGCCGTATCGAGGCCGACCGCATGGATGTCGGTGATGAAGGCGAGCAGCGCGGCCGGCTTCATGGTGGCGGTAAGACCGAACTCGTGCGCGGCCTTCAGGGAATTGCTGAAGTCGCCGCCCGCGTTGGCGAGGCCGACCACCTGCGCCCCCGAGCTTTGCGCCTGCAACAGGTAGGACGAGAAGTCCGACGTTCCCAGCGGCGTCCGCACCGATCCGAGCACCTTGCCGCCTCCCGCTTCGACGACCTTGGTCGCCGCCGCCTGGAGCTGCGTGCCGAACGCATAATCCGCCGTTAGGAAGAACCAGGTCTTGCCGCCCTGATCGAGAATCGTCTTCGCCGTGCCGTTGGCGAGCGCGTTGGTGTCATATCCGTAGTGGATCATGTAGGCGTTGCAGTCCTTGCCGGTCAGCGACGCGCCGGCGGCGCCGATGGCGAAGAACGGAACCTTCTTTTCCTTGGCGATCGGCGCCATCGCGAGGCTGACGCCGGTGTTGGAGCCGCCGAGCAGCATCGTCAGGCCTTTGGTGTCGGCCCACTCGCGGAACTTGCTCGCGCCGATGTCGGGTTTGTTCTGATGGTCCGCGGTCAAAAACTCGATCGGCTGGCCGAGAACGCTGCCGCCGAAATCGGCGATCGCCATCTTGATTCCCTCGACCGCCCGCGGACCGTTCACGTCGGCGTAGAGGCCGGACATGTCGTCGATGTCGCCGATGACGACTTTGTCGGCCGCTTGCGCGCCGAGCGGCGCCGTCGCGATGAGGAGCGCCGCAGTCAGCGGCGCGATCCATTTTGTCAGGGCCATGTTCCTCGTTCCTCCCGATCGGCGCTTATGGGTGCGAGACCGCGCAGACGAAATTGTCCGCGATGTTCGTATCTCCGCCCCCCTTGTACCACGCCTTCTGAGGATGAGGACACAGCGGACGCTGCATCTCGATCCCCTTCGAGGGATCGTTGCCGACATAGCTCGTGGCGACGACGCGTTCGGGCGCGACGCCGTCCTCGACCCAGCGGGTGATCGCGGTGAAGAGATCGTGGCTGGCGTCCAGCGCTGGCGGCGGCGGCGCGGCGGCGTTGGCGCTCTGGAACGCGTTGAGGCCGCCGCCGAGGCCGCAGTGGACGACGCCCGGCGCCATGAACAGCCGCGCGAACTTCTGCGTCTCCGCAACGCCGCCAAGCTTTTTCGCGTGGTCCTCGTAGAGCGCGACCGTCTGATAGGGCGACACGATCGGATCCGCCCAGCCCTGGTAGACGATCAGCTTGCCGCCGCGATCGCGGAACTTGTCGAAGCTTCCCGTCATCGCCCCGTTGACCAGCGGGCCGAGCTCGGCGTCGACCTTCGGCATGTCGCGGTCGAGGTCGAACTTCCGCCAGTCCCAGTCCTTGCCGTAGACCCACTTGAAGAGGCCGTCGAACGAGGGCTCGCCGGGCGCGTTCAGGGCGCCTCGAGGAAGGCCCAGGTGAGGATGCCGAGCTCGCTTCCAGGCGGCCAGCCGAAATAGGTCGGCTTGCCGGCGTGGTCCGTGGGCCCGACATAGAAGGCTTTCGCCGTCTCGGCCTCGGCCGGCGTCAGGCACTCGGCCGTGTCGGCGCCGCCCTGGCAGACGAGCGTCGCGGGATCGAAGTCGCAGGCCAGGGGGTCGGCGATGAACGGATCGGATTTGAGGCCGTTGCTCTTGGCGCCGCACGCGGCGACTGCGCCCTTGTGGATGAGCGTCAGCTTGGCGTCGGAGAGCTTGTGCCCGGGCTCGCGGTTCGCGACGATATAGTCCCACGCGACCCCCGCATGTCCCCAGGTGCGGTTCACCACCGGCGCGCCGATCAGCACGCCGTCATAGTCCTCCGGGTAATACATCGCCTCGATCAGGCCCTGCTGCCCGCCGGTCGAGCAGCCGGTGTAGTAGGCGCGTTTCGGCGCCGCGCCGTAGAACGCCTTGGCGATGTCCTTGCCGACGGACGTCATGACGTGGGTGGACAGGCTGCCCCAGTCCTTCCACTTCTGCGGGTGGTCGACGAGCGCGTCGCCGTTCAGCGGGGTTGCCGGGGCCGTCCCCATGTCGGTCATCGCCGAGGCGTAACCGCGGCGCACCGCGGCCTCCATGGCGGGGTAGGCGGTGGCGATCACGCCGCCGAAGCCGCCGTTGCCATTGCCGTGAAAGACGCCCGCCCAGTTTTCCTTCGGCAGCCACATTTCAATGCGGATATCGGAGTCGGGCGCGTCCTTGACGGAGGCGACCACGCGGCACAACGCCGGCATGTTCTTCCGGACGGCCTTGTCAGCGGTTGTGTAGTCGCCGGCTGGAATGGACTCGGCGGTCTCGATCGTGGTGTCCGGCAGTTTGAGGCTGGCGAGGTCCTCGCACGAACTTGCCAGAGCCGGAGCCGAACACGCCAGCACGGCCAGAGGGATCGCGGTTGAAGCGACACATCGAAGCCGCGACGAACGCCCGCTCATCTTGAACATCGTTTCCTCCCTAGGGTTCCGCAAAGACACCGATCGGCGGCCCTGAAGCGCCAGGCCCGTGGACTCGCCGCCAGATGCGATCATGTCGCGGCCTTTTGCGTGGCCAATTAGACGGAGGGCGTCGAGGAAAGAAAATATGCGAAACCTACGTCGGAGTCCAAGAACGCCTAGATCGATCATCCATTCCTAGCCGACTCGAAGGCCGCGCCGAGCCCCTGCATCGCGGCGCGGAAGGTCGGAAAGCTGGTGGCGATCATGGCCGTGTCGTCGACCGCCATCGGTTCGCGGGTGGCGAGCCCCATGACCAGAAAGCTCATGGCGATCCGGTGGTCCATGTGGGTCGCGACCAGGCCGCCGCCTTTCGGAGCGGCGCCGCCCTCGACGATGAGATCGTCGCCCTCGATCGCATGCGTCACGCCGGCGGCGGCCAGGCCCGCCGCCACCGCTGCGAGACGGTCGCTTTCCTTGACCCGGAGCTCGTGCAGGCCGCGCATGCGCGTCGTGCCCGCGGCGAAGGCGGCGGCGACGGCGAGGATCGGGTATTCGTCGATCATCGAGGGCGCGCGCGCGGCGGGAACATCGACGCCCTTGAGCGCGCCCGCCCGGACGCGCAAATCGGCGACCTCCTCGCCGCCTTCGACGCGCCTGTCGAGGAGAGCGATGTCGGCCCCCATCTCCAGGAGCGTGGTCATCAATCCGGATCGCAGCGGGTTTGTCATCACGCCCTCGACCACGATGTCCGAATCCGGGACGACCAGCGCGGCTACGATCGGGAACGCCGCCGACGACGGATCGGTCGGCACGACCACCGGGCGGGCCTTGAGTTCGGGGCGGCCGACCAGGTCGATCCGCCGCCCGTCGCCCTCCGGCGTAACCGTCACCTCGGCGCCGAAATGGCTGAGCATCTTCTCGGTGTGGTCGCGCGAGGCTTCCGCCTCGATCACCGTCGTCACGCCGCGCGCGTTGAGGCCGGCGATCAGCACGGCCGACTTGATCTGCGCCGAGGCGACCGGGGTGCGGTAAAGGATCGGAGCCGGATCGCGAGCGCCCCGCAGGGTGATCGGGCAGCGGCCGCCGCCGGCTTCGGCGAGGACTTCGGCGCCCATCAGCTTCAGGGGCTCGAGGATCCGGTTCATCGGCCGCTTGCGCAGCGAGGCGTCCCCGTCAAAGGTCGCCGTGATCCCGTGCCCGCCGACGACGCCCATCGTCAGTCGCGAGCCGGTGCCGGCGTTGCCGAAGTCGAGCGTGTCGCGCGGCGGAACAAGCGCGCCAAGCCCGGGCCCGCGAATACGCCAGCGACCCGCCGCCAGGCGCTCGACCGAAGCGCCGAGCGCCGCGCACGCCTGTCCGGTGCGTAACACGTCGTCGCCTTCGAGCAGGCCTTCGACCGTTGTCTCGCCGCAGGCGAGCAACCCGAAGAGAAAGGCGCGGTGCGAGATCGATTTGTCGCCGGGTGGGCGGAACCTCCCGCGGAGCGCGGGGCTGCGCAAGGCGCGGAGCGGCGTTGCGGCGGGACGATGGGAAGCGGACACGCGGGGACCCGGCTAAAGTGAGGTTGGCGCCGCTCGTACCATCGGGCCGGACCCCTTGTCGACGGCGGCGAAATCGCATTGACAGGGTTGCTCGACCTGTCTAACCGGAGCCTCCGCAAAGCCGCCCCTTGGAACAACAGGGAATTGATCGCAGTGGCCAAACCCGAACTCGGATCCAAACGCCAGTGCCAGGCGTGTGGCGCCAAATTCTTCGACCTCAACAAGGATCCGATCGTCTGTCCGAAATGCGGCACGGTCTTCCAGGGGGCGGCGATGCGCGCCCGCCCCGCGGCCAAGGAAGACGAAGAGGATACCGAGATGGTCGCCCCGGCGGGAGTCGACATCGTGTCGCTCGACGAGGTCGAGGCCGGCGAGGAGAAGGCCGCCGAGACGGCGGTCGAGGACATCGACGTGGAGGACGACGCCGCCGACGCCGAGGACGATGCCTTCCTTGAGGAGGAGGAAGAGGACGAGGACGACGTCAGCAATCTGATCGACGGCGACATCGCTCCCGACGAGGAGGGTTGATATCGGGCTTCGCCTGGGCCCGTTGGCCGTAAAGGCGCGGGTTTTGCCACAGGCGTCGCTTTTTTCATGCGATAGGCCTTGTGGCGGACGAAGCTTTGCGGTTATACCGCCGCCCGCGCAAGGATCGGCGCTTCGCCCCAACGAAGCCGCCGGCGCCAGATCATGGAAAATGGGGCCATAGCTCAGTTGGGAGAGCGCTTCAATGGCATTGAAGAGGTCGTCGGTTCGATTCCGTCTGGCTCCACCATTCCCTGTCCGCGCATTCGTCGATCGTCTGAAACGGGCTCGCGAGTTCCTGGGCGCCGGCCATCCGGCGCATTGACAGCGTCCGCTACATCGAGCCGACGTCCGGCGGCGGTCCCCGACAAGTTTCGCAAACCCCATTGCGCGCCGCTCCGCGAGCGTCTATACCGCCGCGCACTCTCGATCGGGGACCCCGACCGGGACCCTTGGAGATGGGCGCTTAGCTCAGCGGTAGAGCACTACCTTGACATGGTAGGGGTCAGAGGTTCAATCCCTCTAGCGCCCACCATCTCCGCCCGCGTCCGTATAAATCCGTTCGACGCAAGGCTTGGCGCCGGCGCATTCGCTTGCTAGCGCGCATGAGCTCCCTTCACTGCCAAGGAAACACGGCGTTGATGAACGCAAGACGATTGCGCGGTCTCCCTCGCTTCGCCGTCGCGCTCGGCCTTTTTGCCGCTGCGCTTGGCGCCCCTGAGCCTGCAGGAGCCCAAGGCGCCGTTCGGGCCAAGCACGGCGACTGGGAGACGCGCTGCGAGACCCCGCCCGGCGCCGCCTACGAGCAGTGCGCGGCCGTCATGAGCGTCGTCGACCAGGAACGCCCAAACCTCACGCTCGTCATCATCGTGCTCAACACGGCAGACCGTAAAGCGCGGCTGATGCGCGTCATCGCTCCGCTCGGCGTTCTGCTGCCGGCCGGGGTGAGCCTCAGAATCGACGACCAGGACGCAGGCCGACTCAACTTCCTGCAATGTCTCGCCAACGGCTGCATTGCCCAACTGGCGCTCGACCAGCCGCTGCTGGACAAGCTCAAGGCCGGCAAAACCATGACCCTCGGGATCTTCCAGACCCCGGAACAGGGCGTCGGGGTGCCCGCCTCGCTCGCCGGCTTCAAGGAGGCCTACGAGCAATTGCCATGAGCCCGCGGGCGCCTTAAGCACCACTCACCCCGTTTTTCGTGGAAGTCGCAGCGACGCCATGCGCATGACCTCTTTTCGACCGTTCCTAGCCGCCGCCGGCCTTGGCCTGCTCGCCGGCTGCAGTACGGTGCAAAACCTGATGCCTCATAATGATCCTGACGCGGCTGCGATGAATGCGGGCGCTAATCCGCGGCCGGTCGTGCGCCCGCCCGCCAATCCCGCCGAAAAGCAGATTGTGCTGGCGACGACCTCGGCCGATATCTACTGCCCCGAGGTCGATATCGCCGAGGGCGGTTCGGCCTACCGGGTCGGCGGCGCGGACAACGCCTCGGTGCGCTACCAGTTCAACATCAGCGATACGGCGCGCCAGTGCGACCCCGCCGGCCCAGGGCAGGCGTCGATCAAGATCGGCGTGGCCGGCAACCTCGTCGTCGGGCCGGCCGGCCAGCCGGGAACCTTTAGCGTGCCCCTCCAAATCACGGTGAACGACGTCGACCACAAGCCGGTCTATTCCAAGACCTACACGATTCAGGCGACCGCGGACGCGACGACTTCCGGCCAGTTCCGCATCGTCGCCGATCCGATCGTGGTGCCGATGCCGACGCTCCAACTCGCCAATATCTACTCGATCGCCATCGGTTTCGAAGGCGGCGGGGGCGGCGCGCCGCGCGCCCACCGGCGCAAGCGCGCCGGCTGATAGGGGGCGCGCGCGGGGTTTTGTTCCGTTGACAAAGACTCCGCCGTCGGGCTACCTCGAAAGGTCAGTCGAAGACACTTCGCGGAAGAGTCCGGCGGTCTTGCCGCCGGCGCCGAAGGCGCAACCGCCCCGGAAACGCTCAGGCTACAGGACCGCTGAAGTGATGACGCTCTGGAAAGCGACGGGGGCTCGAAAGGCCTGCGTCCACCGACGGGGGTAGCCGCCGAAGGGCGGGAAATCTCTCAGGTCGCGCGACAGAGGGGGCGCTCATGCGGATCGTCGGCTGCGGCAATCGCGGCGCGGCCCGCAGAGGCGCCTGTTCTTGACCGGGGGATCCATGAGCGACGACGCCGTTCTCGAGACTCCGCTTCACGCGCTTCACGTCGAGCTCGGCGCGCGCATGGCGCCCTTCGCCGGATACGACATGCCCATCCAGTATCCGACCGGCGTCCTGGCGGAGCATCTGCACACACGCAAGTCGGCCGGGCTGTTCGACGTCTCGCATATGGGGCAGGCCGTGATCGAAGGCCCGGACCATCGAACCGTGGCGGCGTTTCTCGAAACCCTTTGTCCGGCCGACCTTCTCAATCTGGCGCCTGGCCGTCAGCGCTACACTCAGTTCCTTAACTTCGACGGCGGCGTGATCGACGACCTCATGGTGACGCGCCCGCCCGGCGCCGACGGCGCCCTCAGGCTGGTCGTCAACGCGTCCCGCAAAGCGGTCGATTACGCGCTCGTCTCCCGGGGCCTGCCGGCCGATCTGCGTCTCACGCATCTCGAGGACGCCGCGCTGATTGCGCTTCAGGGGCCGTTCGCGGCTGCGACGGTCGCACGGCTGGCGCCCGGCGAGGGGCTGGAGGCCCTGGCTTTCATGGGTGCAAAACCGGCGCGCATTTACGACGTGGAGGCGTTCGTATCCCGGTCCGGCTACACGGGCGAGGACGGCTATGAGATCTCGTTGCCGGCCGCATTCGCGGAGGCTTTCGTTCGCAGGCTGTTGGCGGAGCCCGATGTCGCGCCGGTCGGACTCGGCGCCCGCGATTCGCTCCGGCTCGAGGCCGGGCTCTGCCTTTACGGTCATGAACTGGATGAAACGGTCGATCCGGTCGAGGCGGCGATCGGCTGGTCGATCCCGAAGCGCCGGCGCGCCGAAGCCGGTTTCCCGGGCGCCGGCCGCATTCTTCGGGCGCTGGCGGAGGGACCAATGCGTGTCCGCGTCGGAATCCGGCCCGAGGGTCGCGCTCCGGCGCGCGAAGGAACGGAGATCGTTTCATCGTGCGGCGCAGCGATCGGCGTCGTTACGTCGGGCGGTTTCGGCCCGAGCGTCGGCGCGCCGATCGCCATGGGCTTTGTCGGGCGCGCCTATGCGGCGACAGGAACGCCGCTCGGACTGATCGTGCGCGGCAAGACGCTCGACGCACGCGTGGTCGCTCTCCCATTCCATCCTCATGCCTATCATCGCGGCTGAAGCAAAGGACCCCTCCATGGCTGATATCCGCTACACGAAGGACCACGAATACATTCGGATCGAGGGCGCCGAGGGCGTCGTCGGAATCAGCGAGCACGCGCAGCAGCAGCTTGGCGACGTGGTGTTCGCCGAGGTTCCTCCCTGGGGACTAAGCTGAAGGCGCGCGAGCCTGCCGCCGTTGTCGAGAGTGTCAAGGCGGCGAGCGACGTTTTCGCGCCTGTCGCCGGCGAAGTCGTCGCCGTCAATTCCGAGGTCGAGAAGTCGCCTGGCCTGATCAACGAGGATCCGCTCGGGCGCGGATGGCTGTTTCGGGTCCGGATCGCTGATCCGGGCGAGATCGCGCCGCTGATGGACGAGGCGGCCTACGCCGCCTTCCTCGCGACGCAGGATTAATCGATGCGCTACCTGCCGCTCGACGCCGCTGAGCGCGAGGCGATGCTGGCTCGGATCGGCGTCCCCGACGTCGCCGCGCTGTTTGCCGACATTCCTGCCGACAAGCGCATCGATGGCCTCATCGATCTGCCGCTGGCCAAGAGCGAGATGGCGGTCGAACGGGCAATGTCCGCCATGGCCGCCCGCAGCCTTGCGGCGGGTTCGGCGCCGTTCTTTCTCGGCGCCGGCGCCTACAAGCGGCATATTCCGGCGAGCGTCGACCATCTGATTCAGCGCTCGGAGTTTCTGACCAGCTACACGCCCTACCAGCCCGAGATCGCCCAGGGCACGCTGAAGGTCCTGTTCGAATTCCAGACCCAAGTCGCGACGCTGACCGGCATGGAAGTCGCCAACGCGTCCATGTACGACGGCTCCACCGCCTGCGCCGAGGCGATGCTGATGGCGCATCGGCTGACGAAACGGGGCAAGGCTTTGTTGTCGGGCGGCCTGCATCCGCAATACGCGGACGTTACGGCGACGCTTGCTGACCTGGCCGGCGAGACGATCGTGCGGCTGCCGCCGGATTCCCTCGCGCGCGAGGATCTCGCGTCCGCGATCGATGACGAGACCGGTTGCGTGATCGTTCAGAGCCCGGACTTCTTCGGCAATCCGCGCGATCTTGGCGCGATAGCCGCCGCAGCGCACGCCCGTGGCGCGCTTCTGGTCGCTGTCTTCACCGACCCGGTCTCGCTCGGCATCCTGCGCTCGCCGGGCGAAATGGACGCCGACATCGCCGTCGGCGAAGGTCAGGGGATCGGGAACGCCCTTTCGTTCGGCGGACCGTACGTCGGACTGTTCGCCAGCCGGCTCCGGTTCGTCCGGCAGATGCCGGGGCGTATCGCCGGGGAGACCGTGGACGCCGATGGCCGGCGCAGCTTCGTGCTGACGCTGTCGACACGCGAGCAGCATATCCGGCGCGAGAAGGCGACGAGCAACATCTGCACAAATTCTGGCCTCTGCGCGCTCGCCTTTTCCATCCATCTCGCCCTGCTTGGCGGGGTTGGCCTTCGCAAGCTCGCCACGATCAATCACGCCAACGCCGTCCAACTGGCCGATCGTCTGTCCGCCGTGCCTGGAGTCGAAATCCTCAACGCACATTTCTTCAATGAATTCACGATGCGGACGCCGCGCCCGGCGGCCGATGTCATCGAGTCGCTCGCCAAGCGCGGCGTGATCGGCGGCCTGCCGGTCTCGCGGCTCCTGCCGCGGGCGGGGCTCAACGACTGCATTGTCGTCGCCAGCACCGAGGTCAACAGCGACGACGATCGCGCCGCCTACGCCCACGCCCTGGCCGAATGCCTACGATAGCCTGCCGAAGGACCGATCCCCGATGAATAGCCACGGCCGTCCGACTCGCCCGGAAACCACCGAGACGACCGCGCGCAGGACCTTCACCGGCAATCGCGCGCTCGACATGGAGGAGCCGCTGATCTTCGAGGCCGGCCGGTTCGACGCCACCGGCGTCGATCTGGAGGAGCCTGCGCCCGTCGCCTCGCGCCTGGGATCGTTCGCGCGCGCCGGAGCGCCGGATCTGCCGGGGCTGACCGAGCCGGAGGCCGTGCGCCACTACGTCCGCCTGTCGCGCGACAATTATTCCATTGACGCCGGGCTTTATCCGCTCGGCTCGTGCACGATGAAACACAATCCGCGCTTGAACGAGAAGATGGCTCGGCTGCCGGGTTTCGCCGACGTGCACCCGCTTCAACCGACATCGACGGCGCAGGGCGCGCTGGAGGTGATCGCAGCGCTTGCCGACGTCCTGATGACGTTGACGGGCATGAGCGCCATCGCGATGTCGCCGAAGGCGGGCGCGCACGGCGAGCTTTGCGGCATGATGGCGATCAAGGCGGCGATCAAGGCGCGCGGCGAGGCGGCGACGCGGCGTGTCGTGCTCGTGCCGGATTCCGCGCACGGCACGAATCCCGCGACCGCGGCGCTGATCGGCTTTGCGGTGCGTTCGGTTCCGGCCGGCGCCGACGGGACCGTCAGCGCCGAGGCGGTGAAGGCGGCGCTTCATCCCGACGTCGCTGCGATCATGCTGACCAATCCCAACACCTGTGGTCTCTTCGAGCGCGAGATCGTCGGCGTCGCCGAGGCCGTGCGGCAGGCGGGGGCGTACTTCTATTGCGACGGCGCAAACTTCAACGCCATTGTCGGAAAGACCCGGCCGGGCGACCTCGGCGTCGACGCCATGCACATCAACTTGCACAAGACCTTCTCGACGCCGCATGGCGGCGGAGGCCCAGGCGCGGGCCCGGTAGCGCTGTCGTCGCGGCTCTCAGCCTTTGCGCCAGTCCCGTTCGTCGTGCGCGACAATGAAGGCGTGCGACTTGTCGAGCATGCGGAAGGCACGAAGTCTTTCGGCCGCATCAGCGCTTTCCACGGCCAGATGGGCATGTTCGTGCGGGCGCTGAGCTTTATTCTCTCGCATGGGACGGACGGGTTGCGGCAGGCGTCGGAGGATGCCGTCCTGTCGGCGAACTACATTCGCGCGTCGCTGCAGGATGTGATGAGCGGCCCATTCGGCGATCGGGTTTGCATGCACGAGGCGCTGTTCGACGACCGCTGGCTTCAGGACACCGGCGTCACGACGCTCGATTTCGCCAAGGCGATGATCGATGAGGGATTCCACCCTATGACTGTGTATTTTCCCTTGATCGTGCACGGCGCCATGCTGATCGAGCCGACAGAGTCGAAGTCCAAGGCGAGCCTCGACCGCTTCATCATGACGCTGCGCGATCTCGCTTTCGCCGCGAAGGCCGGCGATCGCGAGCGGTTTGCGGCGGCGCCGATCCATTCGCCGCGCCGCCGGCTGGATGAGACCCGGGCCGCGCGCCAGCCGGTCCTGCGATGGACGAGGCCGTCGCCGGCCTGACGAAGCGGCGCCAGCGCGAAATTGTCGCGCCTCTTTCGGCGCGAGCCGTCTATGTCCTGAGACAAATCTGCCCTATGAGAGATCAGCCATGGCGGAGCGCCCGCTCTTGGCCGGAGCGATATTGGGTATGGCGAGGAGATGGATCCGTCTCGCAACCGCTGGCCTTTTGGCCATGCTGACCGCCGTCGGAGCGTCGTTTTCGGCCGATGCGGCGGAATCCGCCCCAGCCGCTCCGTCGTCCCAGTCCGCTCCGGCTCCGACCGCGACGCCTCCGGCGCCGGCTCCCGAGGCTCAGGCTCCGTCGCCCGCCTCCGGCCAAGCGCCGTCCATCCAGGCGCCCGCGCCGGCGGTCCAACCTTCGGCTGGCGCCGCGGGCGCGGCAAAACCGCCCGGGTCCGAAAATCCGAAGGTGGAGGGTTCGACAGGCCAGATAGTTGACCTCGCGGCGCGGCCGTTCGTCTACATTGAAGGCAAGGCGAACCGCGACGAGATCTTCACGGCCATTCAGGGATCGCTGGGCCTGGTGAAGCGCGAGATGGACAAAGCGGGTCTGAAACCCGCAGGGCGCCCGCAAGCGGTGTTCATCGAATCGGACGACACGGGCTTTCGCTACCACGCCGGCTATCCGATCGAGTCCGCGCCGGACGGCAAGACGAGTCTGTCGGAGGCCGTGAAAATCGGCATGACGGCGGGCGGGAAGGCGATGCGGTTTCAGTATCTCGGGGACTACGCGGACATAGACGCGACCTACGACGCGATTACCGCCTATCTCGACGAAAAGGGAATCGACGCCCAGGATTCCTTTATCGAAGAGTACGCAAACGACGTGAAGGACGCGGACGATCCCAACCTCGAGGTCGACATCTACGTGCTCCTGAAATAGGCGCATACGGGCCGACGGGGCGTTCGGCCAAGCGGCTCAAAGTCGCACTGCTTCGATGAAGCGCAAAAACAGAAGAGGCCGTTGAGTGGCGAGCGAGCAAAAAAAGGCGACGGGCAGCGACGTCGTGGTGCGGGCGCTGGTTCGCCATCGGGCGGACCCGACCCGACTTGTCCAAATTCTTCGGGAGGTTCAAGAAGAGCTCGACTGGATCGCGCCCGAAACGGCGCGGGAAATTTCCGCCGGCCTCGCCATTCCGATCACCAGAGTGCAAAGCGTCGTTCAGTTTTATTCCTTCCTCTATGACCGGCCGAGGGGCCGGTATCGCGTCCTCTTTTCGGACAACATCACCGACAGGATGCTGGGCAATGCGGCGCTGTTCGACCACATGCTCAAGCGCCTGAAGCTGCGAGCGCGGACAGGTCTCGGCTGACGGCGCGGTGAGCGTCGACATGACCTCCTGCACCGGCATGTGCGACCAAGGTCCGGCGATGCTGGTCAACAATCACGCCGTTACGCGGCTGACGCCGAGGCGGATCGACGAGATCTGCGAACTGATCCAGATTGGCGCGCCGCTCGGAGAATGGCCGTCCGCGTTCTTCCAGGTCGACGACAATATCCGTCGCCGCCAGACCCTGCTGACGCCGCTCGAGCCCGGCGTCGCGCTCGACGCCGCCATCGCCCGTGGTCGGCAGGGCATGATGGACGAGATGAAAAGGTCGAACCTGCGCGGCCGCGGCGGCGCGGGCTTCCCGACCGCGACGAAGTTGGAAGGCGCCCGCAATGCGCCGGGCGCGCAGCGCTACATCGTCTGCAACGCGGACGAGGGCGAACCCGGAACCTTCAAGGACCGGGTTCTCCTGAATTCCTTCTCGGTCCGCGTGCTCGAGGGCATGGCGATCGCGGCTTATCCCGTCGGCGCGACCAAGGGCTTCATCTATTTGCGCGGCGAATACAAGCATCTGCAGGAGCAACTGCAGCGCGATATCGACACCATGCGCGCCAATGGGCGGCTCGGCACGTCGATTCGCGGCGCGCCCGGGTTCGATTTCGACATCGAGATCCACATGGGGGCCGGCGGCTATATTTGCGGCGAAGGCACGGCCCAAGTGGAATCGCTCGAAGGCAAGCCGGGACGACCTCGCGTGCGGCCTCCGTCCATGGTGTTGGTCGGTTATCTCGGCAAGCCGACGGTCGTCGACAATGTCGAGACCCTCGCTCACTGCACCGAAATCGCCATCGAGGGCGGGTCCGCTTTCGCCAAGCGCGGCACCAAGACCTCGACTGGCACGAAGCTCCTTTCCATATCGGGCGACTGCGAGCGTCCGGGCATCTATGAATACCAGTTCGGCGTGACCATCGGGCGCGTGCTGCAGGATTGCGGAGCGCCGACGACCGTGACGGCGGTTCAAATCGGCGGCGCATCCGGCGTCCTCGTGACGCCCGACGAGTTCAGCCGCCGGATCGCGTTCGAGGACGTTTCGACGGCCGGCGCGTTCATGGTGTTCGGACCGGATCGGGACATCTTCGACGTGGCGCGAAATTTCGCGCATTTCTTCGCCCACGAGAGTTGTGGGTTCTGCACGCCGTGCCGGGTCGGCACCGCCATTCAGCGCAACATCATGGACAAGATCGCCGAGGGACGGGGATCGAGCTACGAGGTCAACGACCTCAAGCGTCTTGTCGAGTTCATGAAGCGTACGAGCCATTGCGGTCTCGGCGAGACCGCGGGCAACGCCGTGCGTGACGCGCTCAACAAGTTCCGCCCGGCGTTCGAGAAGCGGCTCAGGGCGCGCGATTTTGCTCCTGCGGTCGATCTCGAGGCCGCCCTGGAGAAGGCCCGGCAAATCTCGGCGCGCGACGACGCCGAAGCGCATCTCGAAGTGTAAGGCTGAACGCCGATGGCGAATGAATTTACGATCGACGAAATGCCGGTTCCTTTCGTTCCCGGCCAGACCATCCTGGAGGCGGCGAAGGCGGCGGGCATCTATATTCCCCACCTCTGCTTCCAGCCCGATTTCAAGCGACACGGCGGGTGCAAGATGTGCACCGTCCTGGTCAATGGCCGGACGCAGACGGCCTGCACGCACAAGGCTGCGGTCGGGCAGGAGGTCGACGTCAACACGCCCGAACTGGACGCAATGCGGCGCTCGCTCGTGCAGATGCTGTTCATCGAAGGCAACCATTTCTGCCCCGCCTGCGAGAAGAGCGGCAACTGCCAGCTGCAGGCGCTCGGCTACGAGTACGAGATGATGTCGCCGCATTTCGTCGAACTCTTCCCGCACAGGGAGGTCGACGCAACGCATCCCGACGTCCTGATCGACTTCAACCGCTGCATCCTCTGCGAGCTCTGCGTGCGGGCGAGCCGCGACGTCGACGGCAAGGAGGTGTTCGCGGTCGCTGGACGCGGGCTGGACGCCAAGCTGATCATCAACTCGCCGACCGGCAAGCTCGGCGATAGCGCGTTCGCCGTCACCGACCGCGCGGCGCATGTCTGCCCGGTCGGCGCGATTCTCGTCAAGCGCGTCGGATTCGCGACCGCGATCGGCGACCGCGCCTTTGACCGCGACCCGATCAGCGCCGAAGCCGAATCCTGTGAACTTCCGGAGACCCGATGAACGCCATAGCTCAGGAAAAGGTCAAGGTTCGGCTTGCGACGACGTCGCTCGCGGGCTGCTTCGGCTGCCACATGTCGTTTCTCGACATCGACGAGCGCCTGCTCGAACTCGCGGAGATCGCCGAGTTCGATCGCTCGCCGCTGACCGACATCAAGCATTGCGGGCCCTGCGACATCGCCCTCGTCGAAGGCGGGGTGTGCAATTCCGACAATGTCCACGTCGTGCGCGAATTGCGCGCCAACGCCAAGATCCTGGTCGGCGTCGGCGCTTGCGCGATCAACGGCGGACTGCCGGCGCTGCGCAACCGGCTCAACATCGACGAGATCCTGACCCGGGTCTATCGCGATCCGGTGACCGACGAGCCTTGCGTGCCGAACTCGCCGGAATTGCCGCTCGCGCTCGACAAGGTCTATCCGCTGAACGAGATCGTCCGCGTCGACTACAGCCTGCCGGGCTGTCCGCCGTCCGGCGACGCGATCTGGAAGTTTCTCACCGACCTGATCCTCGGGCGGATGCCCCGCCTCGAGCAAAGCTTGCTGCATTATGATTGAGGCGCCCGCCATGCTGAACCTCGAAATCGGCCGAATCCCCGCACAGGTTGCGCAGGATCGCCATCGAGCCGGTCTCCCGAGTGGAGGGCCACGGCAAGGTCACGATCCTTCTCGATCAGGAAAATCGCGTTCACCAGGTCCGGCTGCACATCGTCGAATTCCGGGGCTTCGAGATCTTCATCGAGGGCCGCCCGTATTGGGAGGTGCCGGTCGCCGTGCAGCGGCTATGCGGCATCTGCCCGGTGAGCCACCTGCTCGCGGCGACCAAGGCGATGGACGTCATCGCCGGCTACGGGCCGTTGACCCCGACCGCGGAGAAGCTGCGCCGCCTGTTGCATTACGGCCAGATCGTCCAGTCCCACGCGCTGCATTTCTTTCATCTTTCGTCGCCGGACCTGCTGCTCGGCTTCGAGAGCGAAGTCGCCAAGCGCAACATCTTGGGCGTCGCCGCCGCCTTTCCGGATCTCGCCAAGCAGGGCATTCTGACCCGCAAGTTCGGCCAGGAGGTCATCCGGCATGTCGCCGGCAAGCGCATCCATGGCACCGGCGTCATTCCCGGCGGCATCAACAAGGCGCTCGGCGTCGAGGATCGCGACGCGCTGCGCAGCGAGGCCGACCAGATCGTGCAATGGTCGAAGGACGCGGTCGGTCTGGTCGTCCGGCTGCACGAGACCGACCCTGAATTCTACGGGGCGTTCGGCGAAGCCCGCGCCAACATGATGGCGCTGGTCGACGACCGGGGCGCGCCCGACTTCTACCACGGCGGCCTTGCGCGCACGCGACGCCGACGGCGGCCCGATCTTCGATCATGTCGATTACACGACCTACCAGGAGTCCTGATCCAGGAGGACGTCAAGAACTGGACCTATATGAAGTTCCCGCACATCAAGGCGATCGGGCGCGGACCAGGGCTGGTACCGCGTCGGTCCGCTGGCGCGCGTGCAGCTGTGCGATTTCCTGCCGACCCCGCTTGCCGAGGCGGAGCGCCAGCAATTCGTCGAGGCCGGCGGCGGCAAGCCGCTGCACGGCGCGCTCATGTATCACTGGGCGCGCATGATCGAGATGCTGCATGCGGCCGAGCTGGCGCGCGAGCTGCTCGACGATCCCGATATCGTCGGAACCGACCTCATGGCCGACAAGGGCCCGCGCCGGGACGAGGCGGTCGGGGTGATCGAGGCGCCGCGCGGCACGCTGTTCCATCACTATCGGGTCGGCGACAACGACCTCGTCACCTACTGCAATCTGATCGTCTCGACCACCAACAACAACCAGGCGATGAACGAGGCGATTCGGGCCGTCGCGTCGCGCGACCTCTCGGGACACGAGCCGACCGAGGGGCTGCTGAACCACATCGAGATCGCCATCCGCGCCTATGATCCCTGCCTTTCCTGCGCCACCCACGCGCTTGGCCAGATGCCGCTCGAAGTCGACCTCGTCGACGCCGGCGGCGCGCTCGTCTGGCGCCAGAGGAAAGGCTGAATGAGGCTCGCCGTTTTCGGCTGGGGCAACGACGCGCGCGGCGACGACGGACTGGGACCGCTGTTGCTCGCGCGGGTCACGGCCGCCGGCTGGCCGGACGTGACGACGATCGAGGACTTCCAGCTCCAGATCGAGCACGCGCTCGACCTCGACGGGGCCGAGATGGCCCTGTTCCTCGACGCCGGCAAGGACACGCCGGCCCCGTTCGCCTTCCGCGAGATCGAGGCCAGCCGCGATCAGAGCCACACGACCCATGCGCTGTCGCCCGAGGCGCTGCTCGACGTCTACGCCCGCTCGCTCGGTTACCCGCCGCCGCCGTCATTCGTCCTGTGCGTGCGCGGCGAGCGCTTCGAGCTGGGCGAGCCGCTATCGCCGGAGGCGGCTGAGCGGCTGGAAACGGCGTGGGTGTTCGTCGAGACGCTGATGCGGGAGCGGACAGCCGTCTGCTGGCGCCGCGCCGCCGGAGAGCCCGACCGCTGGGAGGCCCGCGCCGCAGGCTAGCGCCGCCCGCGGTCGACACGTTGGCATGTTTGGCGAGCAACCGCAAATCAACGGGTTAGCCGGCATTTTCTGATTCGGAAATGTCGCAGCTTTTGGCGCCTAAGCCATTGAAATCGCCTGTGCGGACAAATCCGCGCGCCCGTCCTGCTCCAATACGCCTCACGCCAGCTCGAGGGTGAACGGCGTCCCCTCGAAGCACTCCTCGCCGCGGCCGATCTCCAGGACGGCGGCGGTCATCCGTCCGTGGCGGTCGAGCGCTTCGTCGGCGAGCGCGACGAGGCGCGCGTTGGGGGTGGCGGTGAGAGACGCGGCGCGGATGGCGCGCGCCACCTCGAACTCGTCCCGCCGCGGGTTCAACGCGCAGGCGGCGATGAAGGCTGCCGCGGTCGAACGGCTGACGCCGGCGAAGCAGTGGATCACCATCGGCTGGGCCCGGTCCCACCCTTCGACGAACGCGATCAGCTCGTCGAGATGCTCGCGTTCCGGCAGCACCTGGCCGGGAATGGGCGCGATGATGTCGGAGATCGCAAGATAGAGGTGGCGCTCGGGCAGGATTGCCGCCGGCCGCGCCACTGGGGTGCCCGGGCTCAAGAGCGTGACCAGCGAGCCCGCGCCGGTGCGCGCGACGGTGTCGCCGATCAGGGCGAGCGAGCAGACGTGCAGGCGCGGCATGGCGGATCTCCGGGATTGGCGGCGTTCTAGAACCCGCCGCACCGGAGGGGAACCCGAATTTATTGCGGGCGCGGCGTCGCGCGGCCCTCCGCGTCGTCCGACCAAAGTCGAATACAGCAACAGTTTCTTGCCTAACTTGGCGAATGTTCTTATTATGTTCCTAAACCCTCGATCGAGGAGTCCCTACGTGTCCAAATCTCTCGTCGCCGATCCGCCAGCCTTGCCGGCCCGTCCGCCAGGCGGCGGGTGCGCCGCCCGCCTCGCAAAATTAAAGCGCGAGCAGCGGATCGTCGATAGTCTCAACTGCGGCCTATCGGTCGCCGAGATCGCGGCGCGCATCGGCGTCGGCGAGAAGCGCCTGCGCGCCGTCATGAGTGAGATCCTCGCCCGCCGCATGCCGCATCCGCCGGAGGAATTTGTCGCCATCCAGCTCAGTCGTCTCAACGAGGCGTTGCTGGTCGCGTTCAGCGCCATGTCGCCGACCAACTTGAAGGCGGTCGACCAGGTGGTGAAAATCGTCCGAGAGCTCGACCGCTACGGGGCGCTTTCGCCGCCGAGTGGGCGCGTCCTGCGGCCTCGCGGATTGACGCGCCGACGGAGGAGGACGTCGCCTTCGCCAAGGCGTGGCTGGGCGACGGCGAACATGCGGACGAAGGAGGCGACGATCGCCCGGAAATTCAAGTGCAAAGCCCTGAAAACATTGATTCCGCGCCCGGATTTCTGCAGACGTCGGAGACGGCCGCCGATGCCGACTGGCGCCCGGCCCGAGAAGGCGCGTCCCTGGGGCTTTCGGCCGCGAGTCGCCCGGAAATCTCGGGGCAACGCTTTGAAAAGGTTAAATCCGCGCCCGGGATTGGGATGGGCTTTCGGACCGCCGAGGCCGCTGCGGCCAGCCCAGTCTCGACTGCCGACCTGATGCTGAGTTTGTTGAGGAGCGCTGCGGGGACCTCCGCGCCTGTTTGGGCGGGCTTCGAGCTGGAACGTATGACGTCGCTCGGCAGCATGGCGGCGGAGACCTTCCGTTTGTCGCCCACGCAGGCCGCGACCGCCCGGAAATTCCGGCGCAACGCCTTGAAAACATGGAATCCGCGCCCGGGAATCGCTGGCTCGACGAACTGGGGTCCGGCTCCCTCCCCAGCCCCCTGGTCCCCTATCCGATCGGTCCCGGGCGATTTCACAGGACTTTCGATGACGTTGGGGCGTGTTAGTCTGGACGCCGCAACCGTTCTCATCGTCCGCTAGAGGGGTCCGGACCCGGCGTCGAGTTCGGCGAAGCAGGCGAGGAAGCGGGCCTCGGCCTCGTCCGGCCGCATCGGCTCCAGAAACGGCGCGAAACGGCGAACCGGCAGCCCGGGCTCGCCGAACAGCTTGCGCGCCTCGCCTTCGGCGAAACCGGCGAGCGCGGTCGCCTCGAGGAAGGCCGAGAGCCGGTCGGCCGCCTTGATGCGCTTGACGAGATCGGGGGCCAGATCCGCAGGCAGGCCGAAGCGGATGTGGATCGCGCGCATGAGTCGCGTCTCGATCCGCCTATAGTCGCCGCCGACCGCCGCCTTGAACGGCGAGATCAGGTCGCCGATCACATATTCGGGCCCGTCGTGCAGGAGGGCGGCGAGCCGATCGCGGGCAGGCGCCTCGGGCGAGGTCGCGCAGAACAGCGCCTCCACCAGGAGCGCGTGCTGGGCGACGGAGAAAATCTCCGGCCCGCGGGTCTGGCCGTTCCAGCGGGCGACGCGCGCAAGGCCGTGGGCGATGTCGGCGATCTCGACGTCGAGGGGCGACGGATCGACGATGTCGAGCCGCCGCCCCGACAGCATCCGCTGCCAGGCGCGAGGGCGACTGCGGTCGCTCACGCCGGAAACTCGCGCGCCAGCGCCCGGCAAGCCTCGTGCCGGCAGCAGTCGACGAGATGGTCGTTGACCATGCCGGTGGCCTGCATGAAAGCGTAGACGATCGTCGGGCCGACGAAATTGCCGCCGCGGGCGCGCAGGTCCTTGGCCATCGCCTGCAACTCGGGACTCTCGGCCGGCACGTCGGCGAGGGTGCGTCGCCGGGGCTCGATCGGCCGTCCGCCCACGAAGCTCCACAGCCGCCGCGCAAAGCCCTCTTTTTCCATGAGCTCGAGATAAATGCGAGCGAGCGCCTGGGTCGCCTCGATCTTGGCGCGGTTGCGCACGATGCCGGGATCGGCCATCAGCGCCGCTTTCTTCGCCGCGTCCCAGCGAACGATGGCTTCCGGGTCGAACCCATCGAACGCTTTCCTGAACGACGGGCGCTTGCGCAAGACGGTGATCCAGGACAGGCCCGCCTGAAAGCCGTCGAGGACGAGCTTCTCGAACAGCGCGCGGTCGTCGTATTCCGGCGCGCCCCACTCCTCGTCGTGATAGGCGACATAAAGCGGGTCCGCGCCCGGCCATGGACAACGATGCAGTCCGTCGGCGTGGGGGACGGCGATCATGACGCGCGGCGGCTTTTCTCGCTCGGCCATCGGATCCTCTGAGGAATCGGCGGGCGAACAGTCTTGACGCGCCCGACGTCGGCGCGCAAGCCGGCGCTGGAAGCTCAGAAGAGCGTCGCGCCGCCCACGGCCCAAATCGGCGCAGCGACAGGCGTCTGCACACCCGCATCGTCATTGGCGACCCGATTGACCGAGGGCCCGATCTCGACGAGCTCCAGCGCAGCCTCGGGCGCTGGTTTGAGGAGCGCCGCCGCCTTGGCGGGCTCAACCCCATCGACGTCGAGCCAGGCGGAAAAGTCGCTCGGCTCGAGAATGACCGGCATCCGCTCGTGCACAAGCCCGGCCAGCGCGTTGGCTGCGGTCGTAACGATGCAGGCGGTGTCGATTTCGCCGCCTGTCGGATCACTCCAGGTCTCGTAAAGCCCGGCGAGGCCCATCGGCTCGCCGCCGACCCGGCGGATCAGATAGGGCCGCTTGCCGGCGCCGGCCCGTCCGCCGGACGCCGCCTTGCGCCATTCGTAGAAGCCGTCGGCGATCACGAGGCAACGGCGCCGCTTCAATGCCGCGCGATAGCTCGCCTTCTCCGCGAGCGTTTCGGCGCGGGCGTTGATGATCAGCGGGAAGGCCTTCGGGTCCTTGACGAAGCCCGGCAGGAAACCCCATCGGACGAGGAGGAAATGGCGGCGTTTCCCGCCGCTGTGCGGCTCCGCCAGCACGATCGGGATCGGCTGGGTTGGCGCAATGTTGAAGCGCGGCGGGAAGTTGGGGGTCTCGAGAAAGTCGAAATAGGCGCGCACCGCCTCGGGCGGCAGGGTGATCGCATAACGTCCGCACATGTCCGCTTTCCCTGCGCTCGAGGTCCCTCGCCGCTCGGCCGCCGGGCGCGTGCCAACCTCCGCATATTAACCTATCCGAAAGGAATGCTTCGCGTTCGCCGGTTGACCTTCCTAAAATGCCGCCAATGTCGACGGATCCCCGATTCTCGCTGATGACGCCGAGCGAAGCGAAGGCCCGCGGCGCTGCGATGTCATATGTCGGCGAGGCCTTCGCCTTGGCGGCGCTTGACGGCGTCGAACCGCAGGACCTGGCCGAGGCTGCGCTTTGCGCTGCGATGTGCGAGCTTGTCGCCGCGCTCGGCGAGGAGGGCGCAGCGCAAACCGCCGCCCGGCTAGCCGAACGCGCCGCCGCGGGCGAGTTTTCCGTCAGCCGTCGACAATAGTCCTTCAATCCGCTCCGGATCAGGAGCAAAATGGCGTCCGGGGTCGGGAGGAAGACGGAGTCGCGGGGTTCGCGCCGATGTCGCTCCGGTAAATCCGTGTTCTGATTTCCGATCGTCCGCATCTTTATGAGTTCAAACGCGAAAGGGCGCCATCCTATGCCGTTTAAGGCCGTGCGGGCGGACAAGACCGAAGCTGGACAGGACGTCCGCTTCGCCACGATGGAGGAAGCGGAATTGATGGACGGCGACGTCGTCGTCCGTGTCAGCCATTCGACCGTCAATTACAAGGACGGGCTAGCGCTTTCAGGAAAGTCGGCGGTGATCCGCCGCTTCCCGATGGTGCTCGGCATCGATCTGGCCGGTGTCGTCGAGAAGTCGAGCCATTCCGGCTTCGCCCCCGGCGACAAGGTGATCGTCAACGGTCACGGCCTCAGCGAGACGCATTTCGGCGGCTACGCCGAAAAGGCGCGGGTCAAGTCCGACTGGCTCGTCAAGCTGCCCGCGCAGTTGACCTGCGCCGAGGCGATGGCGATCGGCACCGCAGGCTATACGGCAATGCTGTGTGTGATGGCGCTCGAGCGTCACGGGTTGGCGCCGTCCGCCGGTCCGGTGCTGGTGACGGGCGCCGCGGGCGGCGTCGGATCGACGGCGGTTTCGTTGCTTGCGGCCAAGGGCTGGAAGGTGATCGCCTCGACCGGACGCGCGAGCGAGGCCGACTACCTCAAGTTTCTCGGCGCAACTGAGATCCTCGACCGCGCGACGCTCTCGACGCCTGGCAAGCCCCTCGGTAAGGAGCTCTGGGCGGCTGCGGTCGACAGCGTTGGCTCGACGACCCTCGCCAATGTGCTGGCGCAGACCCGCTACGGCGGCGCGGTCGCGGCTTGCGGCTTGGCCGGCGGCATGGACTTGCCCGCGACGATGGCCCCCTTTATCCTGCGCAGCGTCGCCTTGCTTGGCGTGGACAGCGTCCAGCGTCCCATGCCGGATCGACTGGAAGCTTGGCGGCGGTTGGCGGCTGAACTCGATCGTGGCAAGCTCGCGGCCATCACTCATACGATCCCTCTCGACGAGGTGTTCGACGCGGGGCGGCGGATCCTCAAAGGCGAGATCCGCGGCCGGACGGTGGTGACGATCGGCTGAGGCGTATCCTTTTGGCTTGAGCGGCGGCAACGCCGGGAGGCGATCCGGAACCGATACGATGAGCAACCCCAGCGACTTCAGCCTTCTGCTTGGACCCGACGTGCCGTCGCGCTTCTTCTCGGCTGGGGAGGTCATTTTCCGCGAAGGCGACCAGGCCCAGGAATTCTTTGTCATTCGGCGAGGCGAGGTGGAAATCCGTTCGGGAAACCGCCTGCTCGAAACGCTGCACGAAAACGAGATCTTCGGGGAGATGGCGCTGATCGATTCGGAGCCGCGAAGCGCCGACGCGATCGCCAAGACCGACGCGATCGTCGCGCCGATCTCGGAGAAGCAATATATCTTCCTCGTGAAGCACACGCCCCATTTCGCACTCAAGGTCCTGCGCGTGCTGGCGCGCCGGCTGAGAGCCCAGAACAAGGCGGTTTGAGCGCAGGCGCCGTCGGCTGCGCGTTCGGGCGGAGGCCTGGCCCGTCCGCGGCGAGCCGATGATCGTCGACGGATGGCGTCCTTCGCGGCCATGTCATCGCTTTCGCCGCTGCAGTCGATCACGAAGCCTTCGGCCCGGATCGCAATTCAGCCGTGGAACCCGGGCCCACCGCTCGCCCTTCGCCCGTTTGACGACGATCAAACGCCGACGCTTCATTCCCGGTACACTCCCGCGTATTTCAGTCAATCGGACCCGCCAAGCGCAGAAGCCGGATGGGGAGGAGGATGAGCGAGAATTCCTTTGACGCAGCCATCATCGGTTCCGGTCTCGGCGGCCTCACAGCCGCGGCGCTGCTCGCCAAGAACGGTCGCAAAGTCTGCGTCATCGAACGCAACCACAGCGTCGGCGGAGCCGCGTCAGCCTTCAGGAAGGGCGCGCTGACCATCGAACCGGCCCTGCACCAGACGGCCGATCCGCGCGATCCCACCGAAACCAAGCATGCGATCCTGACCGAACTCGGGATACTCGACGAGATCGAGTGGGTCCCGGTGCGGCCGTTCTATTCGGTGAAGGGCGGACCGGTCGGGGAAGTGTTCGACATGCCGGTCGGGTTCGACGCCGCCCATCTTGCATTGAGCCAGCGGTTCCCGCAAATTCGCGAAGGTTCGGCGCGGTTCTTCGGTGCGCTCGAGCAGATCCACGACGCCGTGACGCGGCTCAGCGAGGCCGGCGAGGACCGGACCCTCGGCAAGATCGTGCGCGCCGGCATGGCGCTGAGGCCGCTCGCCCGCGACTGGCGCGCCTCGACCGCCGACATGCTTCAGCGCTTCTTCGGCGCCGACGAGGCCGCCAAATGCGCGGTCGGCGCGACCATCGGCTATTATGCCGACGACGCCCACAACCTCGCCTGGCCGCTATTCGCGATCTTTCAGGCCGGCTTCCTCAAGTCGGGCGGCGTGTTCGTCAAGGGCGGCTCGCGCGTGTTGTCGATGAAGCTCGCCAAGGTCGTCAGCCAGGCGGGCGGATCGGTGCTGCTCGGGCGCGACGCGCACAGCGTCGAATTCGACGCCTCCGGCCATCCGGCCGCCGTGCGACACGTCGATGCGAAGACGAAAGGCGACGAGCAGCGCATCGAGGCTGGGCGTGTCTTCGCCAATTGTGCGCCGCACGTGCTCGCGGACATGCTGCCGGACGCCGAGCGAGGTAAGATCGGGGACGCCTATGCAGCGAGGCCGCTGTCGATCTCGCTGTTCTCGGCCCATTTCGGCCTGAGCGTCCCGCCCGTCCAACTCGGACTGGATCGGTTCAGCCTCGGCGTTTTGCCCCCGTCCATTGCACGACAGAGTGATATCGCGGCGAGCGCGAGCCTGTTCTCCGCCGATCCCAGCGACGCGTTGCCAGCATACGGCGTCACCAATTACGGCGCGGTCGATAGCGGGCTGAACCCCGAAGGGCCGACGCTGGTCTCGGTTGTCGGAGTCGACCGGCTCTCCAACTGGTCGGCGCTCCCGCCGCAGGAGGAAAAGGACCGGCGCGAACGATGGCTCGACGCCTTTCAGACGACGCTCGACCGCGATTATCCGGGATTCAGCGCGGCGGTGGTCGAACGCTTGTTCCTCAACGCGCGCTCGATGGCCGAATTCATGAACACGCCCGGCGGGGCGGTCTACGGCTTCGCGCCGCTGCCGTTCGAGCGCTCGATCTGGGCGGGGCTTCCGCGCACGCCCAGAACGCCGTTGCCGGGCGTCTATCTCGCCTCGTCCTTCGGCCAGTCGGGCGGAATTCAGCGGCGCGATGCGAGCCGGCGCGGACGCCGCGCGCATGGCGATGCGGGAGCCCTTGCGCTGACGAAGCTCAGAGGGGCTCGCCGTCGTCGCCGATCGCCCGGCCGCCCATCCAAACGCCGGTGACTTCGAGTGCATCGGTGAAATGTACGAGGTTGGCCTCCATGCCCGGAGCCAGCCGGCCTATGCGGCTGTCCAGGCCGAGTAGGCGCGCGGGCGTCGATGTCGCCATGGCGAGAGCCGAGGCGAGCGGCAGGCCGAGCGTGATCGCGACATAGCGGACCGCGTCGCGAAGCGTGATCGCGGCGCCGGCGAGCGTGCCGTTCTCGTCGACGAGTTTGAGGCCTGCGCGGGTCATGCGGCGGCCATGCAGATCGAAGACGTCGGGGCCGCCGGCGGCCGGCGGCATGGCGTCGGAAACGAGGGCGACGCCGCCTGCGCCTTTGGCCGCGATTGCCGCCCGGCAGGCCGTAGGGTGGACGTGTTCGCCGTCCGCGATCAGTCCGCAAATGATGCGCGGATCGGAGAGAACGGCGCCGACCACGCCCGGCGCGCGCGAGGTCAGCGGGCTCATGGCGTTAAAGAGGTGAGTCGCCGCCCGTGCGCCCGCGTCGAACACGGCCTCAGCCTCTTCTGCGCTGGCCTCAGCGTGCCCAAGACTGACGACGATTCCGGATTGGGCGAGTTTTGCGACGAGTTGGAGAGGGGCTGAAGCCGGCGCGAGCGTGACGACCGTGGCGCCGGATCGCCCTTCGATCAGCATTCCGGCGTCGGCCTCGCGCATCGGACGGATCCATTGCGGCGGGTGGACGCCCGGACGACGCGGGTCGATGAATGGACCTTCGACATGGATCCCGAGTGCGCCCGGCACGCTGCGTTCCGCCTGCCCCGCCGCGGAGAGCGCCGCTGCCAGCACCGCAGGCGCGTCCGTCACGACGGTCGGCAGGAATCCGGTGACGCCCTCGCGTCGAAATGCGCGGGCAAGGCGCGCCACGCACTCGACGGTCGGCTCGGCGTTGAACAGGACGCCGCCGCCTCCATTGATCTGCCAGTCGATCAGGCCTGGAGCGAGAATCCCGCCGCCGAAATCGACGACATCGCCGCCGCGCGGGCGCTCCTCGAGGTCGACCAGGGCGCGGATGACGCCGCCCTCCACAATGAGGGCGTGGTCGTCGAGAAACCGCTCGCCGTCGAACAGGCGTGCGCCGAAGAACACGGTCATGGCGCGGGGTCCTTCGGGTTCGCAATCCCGCCGCCCGCCATCAGGATGGCCCCATCGGCGGCGTCGTGCAGGGGGGACGTCAGCATTGCGGCGACGATCGGATCAAAATACGGACGCAACGCCTCGCCGACTCCGCCAACCAGCGCAACCCGTTCCGCGCCGAGGGCGACCGCGCGGCGCGCGAGCGCCCCGATCGCCTCAGCGGCCGGGCGCACGATCGCGAGCGCGATCGGATCGCCCTCTCCCGCCCGAAAGCAGACGCGGGGCGCGAAGGCGCCGAAGTCGCCTGGTCTCGCGGCGCGAGACCAGCGGACCAGGGCGACGATGTCGCCGTCGAACGCATCGAGCATATCGCGGGTGAGTGCGCTCGCTGGCCCGAGGCCATCGTAGGCGCGCGCGGCCGCACGCAGAGCGCTTAGGCCGATATGTGCGCCCGAGCCGGCGTCGCCGACAGCAAAGCCGCGGCCGCCCACGATGATATCGCGGCCACCCACTCGGGCGATTGCGGCCGAACCGGTGCCGGCGATCACCAGGCCGCCATCCGCCCCCGCGTGGGCGCCGATGCAGGCTGTCACAGCGTCATTGGCGGCGCGAACGCGCATAAAGCCCGGAAACGCCGCGACGACCCGCTCGGCGTCCTCCTTGTCGTTGACGCCGGCGAGGCCGAGGCCGATCGCCATATGCGGATGATCGGCCGAGGCAAGTCCCGCGTCATGGAGCGCGTCGCCGACCACCGAGCGCGCGGCCGCGATCGACGCAGCGAAATCGACATGGACGTTCGCCGACGCCCCGAGCGCTTCCGCCCGCGTGCGTCCCTCGCCTTCCCTCACTCGCACCCGACATCGCGTCGCCCCGCCGTCGACGCCGACGAACCATAGGGGCGTTTCGGTCATGGGGCGTCCCCATTCTCCCCGCGAACCGAAACGACCGCAGCCTGCATTGGGGTCTCTCCTCGGGGCTTGATCCCTGGACCATTATCAATCCGATATTTCGTCCGCGAAGGCCAGTCGTTCGATCGATGCGCAGCCTGACGCCATCTCCGGGCCTCTTTCCCGGCTGGAGGCGCGGCGCGCGGCGATTCGTCGCGTAGGATGCGGCCCCCTTGCGCGACACAAGCAGAGTGGCACAAATTGTGCTCCTACTCACGCAGCTCATGGCGGGCCGGGAATTGAGAAGAGATCTCACCCCGCCGCGCTTGCGAACGGAAGCAATGGAATTGGTGGGCTTGAAATCGATTGTGCAGCGCAGCATATCTGTTATCATCTGTGTTCGGGATCGTTGTGGAGGGCCCCCATGGGAGCCACCTGGAAGACTAAATGGGGAGTGCGGCGGGTTCGTCGCGAAAATCCGACCCTCGAGGAGGCGCTGATCGCCGCCGAGAGCTTGGCCGATGATCCGGCGCAGCGCGCGCAAATCGCAGCGTCACTGATGGGCGTGCCGGTTGAAGAGGTGCAGGCGCTGGCGACCAAGCAGGCCGCCAAGATGCGTGGGCGCGCCAGCCTGGTGGCGGGACGCACGCGCGCGGTGGTGGTCGAGTATAAGCGACCTCGCACCATCCGGCCGACGATCAACCTGACCCGAAAGCGCTGAACAATCTTGGATCCGCGCGAGCGCAAGTGGCGACGCTTCACAGATTGGCGAGGCGGGCGGCTGAAGGACGCGTAGTGCGATACTGACTTCGGGCCGCAACGTCGGTCGAGACCACCCCGACAGCGATCAGGGTCATGGCGGTCATGTCATCAAAGTTGACGTTGCAAAAGGCAAGCGCGACGATCGCAGCGAAGCCGGCCGCCAAAAAGGGCGCGAGCCTCACGGGCGCGCTCTCGAGATCGTGAAAGCCGAACCAGACGCCGACGGTTGCAATGACGGCGCCCACGGCGCCGAGCTCGTACCACACCGTGAAGGCGAAAGAGCGCGGCGTATAAGCCGGAAGGATCAGGTCGCGAACGCCACGAGCCACAGTGGCGAAACCGTGTCCGGTGAGCAGTCTGAGCTTGTCGTGGGTGAAGACGTCGGCAGCCGCCGACAGCGGCTGATAAGGCGGCGGCAGCGAGGCCAATTTGACGTGAAACACCCAGGCCGCGATCGTCGGCGCGAAGGCCGGAATCAGCGGCGACAGAAGGACGAGCGCCGCCGAGCCCC
This sequence comes from uncultured Alphaproteobacteria bacterium, assembly GCA_963816065.1. Taxonomy (GTDB): domain Bacteria; phylum Pseudomonadota; class Alphaproteobacteria; order Rhizobiales; family Beijerinckiaceae; genus Roseiarcus. Next base: position 574,579 of record CAWFJG010000029.1, read on the forward strand.
ACGCGAGTTCGCTGGCCGTGCGCTTCATGTCGGAGATCGAGAAGGACAACGCCAGATAGCCGGCGAAGAGGGCGATGGTGAGCGGCGCGTAGCCGGCGATATAGGCGAAGGCGAGCGCGAGAATGAGCAACAGTCGCGCGTAGCCGTTACGGCCGCGGGCGGTGAGGCCGCCCAGCGCCGGAAACAGAAGCACCGCCAGCGCGATCCCGCCCGCAGCTATGCCGTTGTCGTCCGAGACATGGTCAACCACGCCAGCCAGGCCCCTTGCCGCCATGACGAGCATGCCGACGACAACGCCGATCGGGAAGAGATAGAGGTCGGTCGCGCGCGCGTTGTCACGAGGCGCGGCGACCGCGAGCAGCGTCGCCAGGATCAGGAGCCCGATCTTCAGTGCGTGCTGCAGGGCGGAAACAGGGTACGGCGTCCACAGGACGGACAAGGTCGCCCAGGCGAGCCCGGCGACCAGGGCCAAGAAGGTCGGCGTCCTGAACGCCCGCAGCGCGCGGTCGGCCATTCCCGGCTTTCCCTCGAGCGCGGCCGCCATCACGATCATAGCGACGCCAATGGGAAAGACAATGAACAGGGCAAGCGGGTGGACGACGACGGCGACCGGCGCGCCGATCGCCAACGCCGCGTAGCCGACGCGCGAGAAAAACCGCGAGGCGTCCGCCGCGTCGTCGCGGCTCGCCCGCGCTGGACCTCGCTCCTGTGCCCCAAAGGCCATATCCGCCACCCCAGCCCCTTACGGCTGCCGCCTGCTTGTCTTTGACGGTTATACGACGGGGTCCGCGCCAGGGCTGTGTGAAGGGCGCCACACCCGAGAAGCAATTCTTGAAGGCGCTTTGTCGGCGCGTCAGGCGTGGGCGATTGACCCTTGGGACACCTGCATGCGACTGGGGACCGGCGAAGCGAACAGGGGCTCCCGGGAGAAGGCGACGACGTGACGGAGGCTTCCATCGTCGCCGGATCGCGGCCCCGATCCACCCGGCGCCCGGAGCGGCTCATCGCGCTCGCGGCGGGCGGCGCTCTTGTCCTGCTCGCCATGCAGACCTTCGCCGCCTCGAGGCTCGAGCTGACCTTCGATGAGGCCTACTACACACTGTGGTCCCGCAGCCTTGCCCTCGGCTATCTCGACCATCCGCCGATGGTCGCCCTCTTGATCCGCGCCTCGACCTCGGTTTTTGGAGATTCGGAGCTCGGCGTGCGAGGGCTGTCGCTCGCCCTCGCCGGCGGCCTGCCGGCCCTGATCGGATGGATAGCCTGGCGCTTGTTCGGCTCGATCGAGACGGCGGCTTTGGCGGTCCTGATGTGGATCGCCGCTCCGCTCGTCATGGCGGGCGCCGTGTTCGTGACGCCGGACGCGCCGCTCGTCCTCTTCTGGACGCTGGGGCTCGCGGCGCTGGTCGAATTGTGGCGAACAGGCAAGGCGCGATGGCTGATTGCGATGGGTGTCGCCGCCGGCGGCATGCTCCTGTCGAAATTCACCGCGGCTTTCTTCGTCGCCGGGGCTGGCTCGCCTGCCTGGTCACGCCGTCGCTGCGGCGCTGGCTCGTCTCGCCGGCGGCCTGGGCTGCGCTGGCGCTGGCGGCGGCGATCGTTTCGCCGTTCGTTCTGTGGAACTCGGGGCACGGCTGGGCGACTTTCCTGAAGCAGGGAGGGAGGGCGGCGGCGAGCGGCTTCACGCCGTATTTCGCCGCCGAGTTCGTCGTCTCGCAGGTCCTCTTGATCAACCCGCTCGTCTTCGCGCCGCTCGTCGCAGCGGTCGCCTCCGTCTCGTGGCGGAAGCCGGTCGCGCCCGGTTCGGCCGAGGAGGCGCGACGGTTGCTGGTCGCCACGATCGCCCCGGCCGCCGGCTACTTCCTGGTGCATTCGCTACACGACCGGGTGCAAGGAAACTGGCTTGCGCCGCTCCTTCCCGCCTCGGCGGTTCTCGCCGGCGACTGGGCCGCGCGAGCGCTTCGAAGTTCCGGCGGCGTCAGGCGCCGCATCGCCGCCGCCGCGCTCTGGGCGGCGCCGCTCGCCGTCGCGGTCATGCTCGTCGGTTTCGTCCAGACGCTGACCGGCATGCTGCCGCTCGGCGCCGCGGACCCGACCGCCCGCCTCGAAGGGTTTCGCGGCCTTGCCCGCGACGTCGACCTGCGCGCACGCGTCGCGGGCGCGCCCTATCTCCTGACACAAGGCTACGCGCTCGCCTCACTCATGACTTACTACGGCGATCCGGTGATAACAGTCGTCCAGCCGGAGCAGCGGATTCGCTGGATTTTCGCGTCGTCGCCGCCCGAGTCGCTGTTTGCGGCCCCGGGCCTCGCCATCGCCGAGGCGGGACGCCGGTTCGACCTGGTGCTCAAAATGCGTTACGCCCAAGTCGAGCCGGCCGGAACGATCGAGCGCCGTCGCGCCGGTCGTCCGGTTCAGAGGTACGAACTCTTCCGGGTCGCGGACCCGACGGGGCCTGTGCTCGATCCGCCCTGCCCGAGCGCCGAGGTCGATCTGCAGCGGAACTGCCGGCCTTGACCGGCGCCGGCGTCGATCTCCTGGGCCGCCAGCGGACCGTGGCCGAGGCGCGGGCGAGATTCTCGCTTGCCGGCGGGCGGACGGAGCCGAGTTCGCTGTTCGAGACCGGGGGCCTGCGCTGGCGCTTTCCCCGCTCGAAGAGCCCGTGCGAGGCGGTTCTCGTCAACACCGGCGGCGGCGTGGCCGGCGGCGATTCCTACCGGATCGCGCTCGCGCTCGACGCGGGCGCCGCTGTCGAGGCGACGACCGCGGCAGCGGAGAAAATCTACCGCAGCGAAGGGGCGGCGGCCCGTATCGAAGCTTCCCTGTCCCTTGGGCCGGGCGCCCGCATGCTCTGGCTGCCGCAGGAGACGATCCTGTTCGAGGGGGCCCGGCTCGAGCGCGCGTTCGCGATCGATATCGCCCCCGACGCCGATCTGATCGCCGTCGAAACGCTGGTGTTCGGGCGGCTCGCAATGGGGGAAACGCGAATTGCCGCGCGGCTCGGCGAGTTCCTGGCGTCTCAGGCGCGGCGGCAAGCTCGTGTTCGCCGACGCGACCCGGATCGACGAGGCGGGGGCGTGTCTCGACCGGCCGGCGTGCGGCGGCGGCGCCCGGGCGGTTGCGACCCTTGTCGGCGCGGCGCCCAATATCGAGACGCGCCTGCCGAGATTGAGGGCGGCGCTCGAGGCCCACGGCGACGAAGTCGAAGCCGGCGCCAGCGCCTTCGACGGGCTCGTCGTCGCGCGCCTCGTTTCCCCTTCGCCGAGCCGATTGCGCGAGGCCGCGATTGCGGCCATTCTGAGCTTGAGCGGACGCCAGCCGCCGCGCCTGTGGCGATAGGCGCGAGACTTACGCGCAAATTTGCGTTCGCGGCCGAGACGGCTCGCCGCGTGTCGCGCCTGGACGAACGAGGGCACGAGGGACCGATCATGAATTTGACGCCGCGGGAAAAGGACAAGCTGTTGATCGCCATGGCCGCGATGGTGGCGCGCCGGCGGCTCGAACGCGGCGTCAAGCTGAACCATCCGGAGGCGGTGGCCCTCATCACCGACGTCGTCGTCGAGGGCGCGCGCGACGGCCGCTCGGTCGCCGAACTGATGGACGCGGGCGCCCATGTCCTGACCGCCGATCAGGTCATGCGCGGAGTCGCCTCGATGATCCACGACGTCCAGATCGAGGCGACCTTTCCGGACGGCACGAAGCTCGTCACGGTCCATCACCCGATCCGCGGCGCCGACGAGGCCGATGCGCCCGGCGAGGTTCTGACCGAGCCCGGCGAGATCACGATGAACGTCGACCGCGAGACGCTGTCGCTCGACGTCGCCAACACCGGCGACCGGCCGATTCAGGTCGGCTCCCACTATCACTTCTTCGAGACCAACCCGGCTTTGAAGTTCGACCGCGCGCAGACCAAGGGCTATCGGCTGGACATTCCCGCCGGCACCGCAGTCCGCTTCGAGCCCGGCCAGAGCCGGACCGTCCGCCTCGTCGCGCTGGCGGGCAAGCGCGAGGTCTACGGCTTCCGCCAGGAGGTTATGGGGAAGGTCTAGCGCCCTCTCTCGTCCGGTCGTTCGGCTCGCCTGAATCCGAAGGCTGGCGCAAGGAATTGACAAGGTCACCCAGTCACCGCCAGTTGCCGAGAACTCTCTCATGGCCAATTCCGACGACCCTCACCATCGCGCCGCTTTTCCTCACCTATACGGGGCCTCCCTCCCCCGCGCCGCCTACGCCGACATGTTCGGCCCCACCACGGGCGACCGCGTCCGGCTCGCCGACACCGAGCTCGTCATCGAGATCGAGAAGGATTTCACCACCTATGGCGAGGAGGTGAAGTTCGGCGGCGGCAAGGTGATCCGCGACGGCATGGGCCAGGCGCAGACGACGCGCGCCCGCGGCGCCGTCGACACGGTGATCACCAACGCCGTCATCCTCGATCACTGGGGGATCGTGAAGGCCGACGTCGGCATCAAGGACGGCCTCATCCATGCGATCGGCAAGGCGGGCAACCCCGACATCCAGCCCGGCGTGACCATCGTCGTCGGGCCGGGAACGGAGGTCGTCGCCGGCGAGGGCAAGATCCTCACCGCGGGCGGCTTCGACACCCACATCCACTTCATCTGCCCGCAGCAGATCGAGGAGGCGCTGATGTCCGGCGTCACCTCGATGCTGGGCGGCGGCACCGGGCCGGCGACCGGCACCTTCGCCACCACCTGCACGCCCGGTCCCTGGCACATCGCCCGGATGATCGAGGCGGCCGACGAATTCCCGATGAACCTCGGCTTCGCGGGCAAGGGCAACGCCTCGAAACCGGCCGGGCTCGTCGAGCAAGTCAAGGCGGGCGCCTGCGCGCTGAAACTGCACGAGGATTGGGGCACCACGCCGGCCGCGATCGACTGCTGCCTCTCGGTCGCCGACGACTACGACATTCAGGTGATGATCCACACCGACACGCTGAACGAGAGCGGCTATGTCGACGACACGATCAAGGCCTTCAAGGGCCGCACCATCCACGCCTTCCACACCGAGGGTGCGGGCGGCGGCCACGCGCCCGACATCATGAAGGTCGCAGGCCTCGACAACGTGCTGCCGTCCTCGACCAATCCGACCCGGCCCTACACCAAGAACACGCTCGACGAGCACCTCGACATGCTGATGGTCTGCCATCATCTCGATTCGAGCATCCCCGAGGACCTCGCCTTCGCCGAGAGCCGCATCCGCAAGGAAACCATCGCCGCCGAGGACATTCTGCACGACCTCGGCGCGCTCTCGATGATGTCGAGCGATTCCCAGGCGATGGGGCGGGTCGGCGAGGTGATCATCCGCACCTGGCAGACGGCCGACAAGATGAAGCGCCAGCGCGGGGCGCTCGCGGGCGATTCCGCGCGCAGCGACAACGCCCGCGCCAAGCGCTACGTCGCCAAATACACCATCAATCCCGCCATCGCCCACGGCGTGTCGAAGCACATCGGCTCGATCGAGAAGGGCAAGCTCGCCGATCTCGTGCTGTGGACGCCCGCCTTCTTCGGCGTGAAGCCCGATTGCGTGATCAAGGGCGGCATGATCGCCGCAGCGCCGATGGGCGATCCGAACGCCTCGATCCCGACCCCCCAGCCCGTCCACTATCGCCCGATGTTCGGCGCCTACGGCCGGGCGCGCACGGGAACGTCGCTGACTTTCGTCTCGGACGCGGCCCTCTCGGGCGGCATCGCGCGCAAGCTGAAGCTGGAGAAGACGCTGGTCGCGGTCGAGAACACGCGCGGAAAACTGCGCAAGAAGCACATGGTCCACAACGGCGCGACGCCGAAGATCAAAATCGACGCGGAAACCTACGCCGTGACGGCGGACGGCGAGCTCTTGGTGTGCGAGCCGGCCGAGACGCTGCCGATGGCGCAGAGGTACTTTTTGTTTTGAGGGGGGAGACGTTCCGCTAGGCGCGATTCCAGCCGCTATGGCCGCCGGCGATGAACTGAAGCGATCTTGGATTTGTTGCTTCACATAACGTTATGCGTTATAGTTCCCCATGATCCAGGGCTTTGCCGACCGCGAAACCGCGCTCATCTGGTCGGGCCGGCGAAGCAAGCGGCTGCCCGTTGACATACAGGCGGTCGCGTTGAGGAAGCTTCGCCTCCTCAATCAGGCACAGGTTGTCAACGATCTGCGCGCGCCGCCGGGAAACCGCCTGGAGTCGTTGAAGGGCGAGCGCGCGGGGCAATATTCGATCCGGATCAATGACCAATGGCGCATTTGCTTTACGTGGAGTGAGGGAGGGCCGGCCGATGTCGAAATCGTCGATTATCACTAACGCCGACTGGCTTCCCAATCCGACGCCCGGCGAAATCCTGCTCGAGGAGTTCTTACGGCCGCTTGATTTGGGCCAACGGCGCTTGCTCGCGCATTGCGCGTGCCGCCTCGCCGGATCAACGAGATCGTGCTCGGCAAGCGGGCGATCACCGCCGACACGGATCTGCGCTTGACGCGCTATTTCGGCCTGACCCCCGGCTTCTTTCTCGGCCTGCAGGCCGATCACGACCTCATGGAGCGCCGCCGCGAATTGGGACCCGCGCTCGAACTCATCGCGCCGCGGGCGGCGTGACGGGAAGTCGGGGTAACGCCGAGACGAAACGCGAGACGGACTTGAACCAGACCGGCGCGAAGCCGAAGATCGAGATCAAGGCGGAGACCCACACGGTGACGGCGGACCGCGAGCTTCTGGTGTGCGAGCCGGCCAAGATCGCTGCCGATGGGTCAGAGGTATTCTTTATTTTGAGGGTGAAGATCCGCAACCAAAAAATTTAGGCGGAAAGACCGGGTACGTGATTACCAAGGCTCATATTCAACATTACAAAAGCATTGCTGACGCTAGTCTTTTTTTTAGACCAACAAACGTGATCGTTGGACCAAATGGCTCTGGAAAGAGTAATATACTTGATTCTTTATACTTCTTGCATGACTGCGTCACCAATGATGTCGATACCGCAATTACGATACGTCACGGAATTGACAGCCTCAGGCAGTGGTCACGTAAGAGACCATATCATATAATTATTGACCTGCAATTCAAAAATGAAGAGGGGTCCGGGACATATGAGTCGTTATTTCATCAAACAAGGGAAATTTCAGAATAATCGAGGAGTCTGGCTCGTGGATTGGACGATCTCCATTTCATAGACCTGCAAGAGATCGACAAAGTGAGCAGATATCAGCTAGTTTTAAGCGCCTAGAGAATGGCGAAATACAGCTGTCAGTAACGGCGACGGAGAAATTACCCGAGGGCATAAAGCGCATATCGCCGGATGAGCTATTGCTACGTAACCGTTCACACCCGCCCCATCGCGGCTGGCGGTTCTGATGAGGGTGGAACGGCGACGGCGTAGGGGCGAAGGGTCGACGAGTTTGGCATTTTCGGCTTGCGCATGTCGCGAAGGCAATTTTACCCCTTGTGCGCCGAACCGATTCGCAGACGATTTGAAAGCCTTGACGGCGGCGGACCTGGCGACGCTGTCGCATGAGGATTTGCTGGCGACGGCGTGCGAGCTTCTGTCTCTGGCGCGGGCGCAGAACGCACGTTTGTCCGAAACTCCCGAACGAGTTCGCGTCCGCCTTCGAGCGACAACCCGTATCGCCGCGAGGACCGACGACAGAAGGGAGAACTGGGAGGGTCCGCGACGAGACAACGTCGGCCTCGCCCGACAGCCAAACCGGCGAGGCGAAGGGGCCGGCGGAGCGGGCGGGCGCTCGCCGCCCCGGCAAGCCGCTCGGAGCCAAGGGGTTCTGGCGCAGCCAACCGATCCTGGTCAGCGGCGAACGCGAGCATGCGCCGCTGACCTGCGAGGCCTGCGGCCAAAACCTCGATGCGCAAGCCTCGCGGCGCAAGGTCGGCGCCCACGTCAGTCTCGATCTGAGGCGAAGCGCCATGTGGCTCGAGATCGAGGCGACCAAACATGTGTATTTCGCCGCGCGCTGCCGCTGCGGTCACGAGAGCGCCGAACGCCCCGGGGTGGCGCGCGTTCGCGCGTCGAGGGCCGCAAACGCGACTTGATCGCGACCGAGCGCTGTCTGGTCGGCCCGATGCTCTGCGCCTTCATCGCATCGCTGTCGCTGCGCTTTCGCCTGTCGCGCCTCAAGATTTAGGAATTCCTCGACGATTGGCTGGGGCTCGAACTCGGGACCGCCACGATCAATCGGTGCGTTCACGAGTTCGGCCTCGCCAGCGAGCCGGTGGTCGAGAAACTGCTTGAAGAGGTCCGGACGGCCGAGATCGTCCATCTCGACGAAACTCCGTGGTATCAGCGCTACGCTCGATGTGGACGTGGTTGCGGCGACGGCGTCGGCGGTCGTCTTTCGCATCGGCAGCCGGCGCAAGGAAGAATTGGCGGCCCTGATCGGCGAAGCCTTTCTCGGCTGGCTCGTCACCGACGGTTACGCCGCCTATCGCGACCATCCCCGCCGTCAGCGCTGTCTGCTCATCTGAACCGCAAAGGCCTGGCGCTCGCCGGCGGTCTCTACGGCGACTGCGCCGGCTTCGGCCGCGACCTCGTCCGCGATTTGCGTCGCCTCATCGAGCGGGTCCGTAACGGCGAGGCCGACAGCAAGGCCGTCAGGCCATTGATGGACGCCATCAAGTGGAACTGCCAGTGCAACCGTCATGAGATCGAGCAGAAGGTGCGGGACCTGGCCAACGAAATCCTCAACGACTGGGACGCGGTGATCGCCTTCGTCCACGACCCCCGCTTGCCGCCCACCAACAACGACGCCGAACGCGCGCTCCGTCACGCCGTGATCGCCCGCCGCATCAGCTACGGCACACGCACAGACGAGGGCAGCCGTTTCTACGCCGCAGGCCTCAGCATCATCGAAACCTGCCGCAAGCGCGGCCTCGACCCCTGGGCCTACGCCAGCGATCTCATCGCCGCCGCTCGCGCCGCAGCCCCAACCCCAGCCCTCCCCGCCGCCGCGTAATTCAACCGGGTGTGTGAACGGTTACATTGCTACAGTATTTGGGTGCGAGGTTAACCGCCAGTCAACTTGTATTTTTTCGACCAATATACATGGAATTGTCATCTTTCACAAAATACAATATATATCCAAATACTCTTCGAAATCCACAGGTTATCTCAAACGACGCAATGCTACAGGAAGATGGGTCAAATTTGTCCTCTATACTCAAGAAAATGAGCGCCGACAAAAGGAACAGCGTCCAACGCGATGACCTCATAAGTTCCCTAACGACTGTTATGAAGAACGTTACAGACATTCAAGTAAAATCAGCGGCCGGTTTTTATGTCCCGGTTATTCGAGTGACGGAGCATAATGACGATGTCCATGACTTCAACCTATCGCAGATATCCGACGGCACGTTACGCACGTTGGGGCTATTGACGGCCTTTTACCAACCGTCGGCACCAAGTAAAATTGGAATTGAAGAACCTGAGTTAATGATTCATCCAGGCGCGCTTCAGACTATCAAAGACGCAATGGATATCTTTATAAATAGTCGTGTGCGTAAGGATCGACAAGTATTTATAACAACGCATAGTCCAACCCTCATAGATTTATTTGATCCTGAAGATATCATTTGGGCTAGGATGAAGTCAGGCTTAACAGAAAGCGATCATATAAGGAAACGGCAGTTGGATCTTATAAAGAAGCAACTGTTTTCTCCTGGGGAACTGCTTATTGCTGAAGGGTTGTTCTAATGAGGCTTGTCAAGCTTATTGTTGAGGGGAAAGGGGATACGGCCGCCGCAGCCTCACTACTTTGCAGATCAGCCGCCGCGTTCGGGTCCCATGTGATCGCGAAGGAGCCAGTTATCAGAGCGGGGGAGGCAAAAAAGCTTCGGCGGATTGGAGAACTCGAAAGGTACGTCGAGCTTGCCGTAAGTCACGAGATTGATGAAGTGTTCATTATTCTGGATTTGGACGATGGGTGCGCGGCGGATTTCGCGCAGGAATTCAGGAGAAGGGGTGACCCTATTGCGGAGCGGTTTGGAAAGAAATTAAGGATTTGCTTTTGCCTAAGGGAATATGAAGCATGGTTTTTGGCCAATTTGGCGGACCTGCGCAATGCTCTACCGGAGTATAATATAGATTCCGACGCGGCTTTTCCAAACGCGCATGAAGTGCGTGGCGCAAAAGAAGCGCTGAAAAAAGCCTGCCGAGCAAAGGGATACAGGCCGGCGCGAGATCAAAATCTATTTTCAAAGAGGATAAACGTGCAAAATCTTATGCGAGATTGCAGATCGTTTCGTAAGTTTGTAAAAGAAGCATCTGGGAAAAGTTACGATGATCTTCTTCGCATTGCTGTGAACGCGAATGAACTATAGCAATTTTCTACATCTTGCTCAAGCAGCCCTCTTGTGACTATGCGGATTGCGCAGATTACGGACTAGGGCGACGACTAATCCATCCCGCGCCCGCGGAAAGGGCATGGCCTACCCCTCGACCTCGATCCCGTTCTCCTCGCACCACGCGCGCAGCGCCTTTTCCTTCGCCTCGTTCTGGTATTCGTACCAGCTCTCGAGCGCGCCCACCCGGCCCAGGAAATCCTTGAAGCGGCGATAGGCGCCCTTGCGGGAAAAGATGTCGGCGACCTCGTCATAGCGGTCGTCCAGCCGTTCCGCGGCGAAGCGCATGACGAGCGGCCTGCCGAGATCGAGGTCGCGCGGCGTGGGCAGGTCAATATATTTCTCGTCGTCCTCGATATCCTCGGGCTCCTCGAACAGTTCCGGGTCCTGGTCGCTATGCCAGTGGACCGCCCCCGTCTCCCGGTCCACCCGGGCCGAGTTGCCAAACATCGGGTCCGCGCTGATGAACTCGAACGCGTCGAGGAGTTCGCTGAAGGCGACAGGCATGGGACTCGCGCTCGAAGTTGCGTAGCCGGGGGCGTCAACGCGTGAGAATATACTCGAACCCGGTTGTGAGCCCCAAGGCGAGCGTCCAGCCCCATATCAGGGCGTCCACTTGCCCAATCGAGGCTGAGCGGCGATTTTGAGACTATGGCGGCGACCCCGTTCTTCACCATCGGCCATTCCACGCGCTCGACCGAGGCGTTTGCGGCGCTGCTGCGGGAAGCGGAGGTCGGGCTCGTCGTCGACGTGAGGACCGTGCCGCGCTCGCGCGCCAACCCGCAGTTCAATCGCGACGTCCTTCCCGCCTCGCTCGCCGAATTCCAGATCGGCTATCGGCATCTGGCTGCGCTCGGCGGTTTGCGCGGAGTCCAGCGCGGCGTTTCGCCCGAGACCAACGCCTTCTGGGACAACGCGAACTTTCACAATTTCGCCGACTACGCCATGAGCGAGGACTTTCGCTCAGGGTTCGAAAATCTGCGCGAGGCCGGACATGCGGCGCGGGCGGCCGTGATGTGCGCCGAGGCCGTCTGGTGGCGATGCCATCGCCGGATCATTGCGGACTATCTCATCGCTGCGGGCGAAGAGGTCTTTCACATTCTCGGCGAAGGCCACATCGAGCCGGCGCGGATGACGCCCGCGGCCAAGCTGCAGCCGGATGGAACGCTGAGCTATCCGAAGGCGACCGTCGCCGCGCCTGGTGCCGCACCCTGAACCCGGGAGCGGAAGCGCGTGGCGCTGTCCCCGCACGCGCGAACCGCCGCGTCAAGGACGAACGCCAGGGGTTGGCAGGTCACTGGCTTCCCACGGCGCTGGAGCTCGCCTATCGTTCGTCTACAGTGGATTCAGGTTCATTCGCTCCCGTCATATGTGGACGGCCTCCTGGCAAGCGGTATTTGACGGTCTGAGAGGCCGTCCACATCATCATCGCGAGCCGAAGGCGAAGCGACGAAGCGATCCATGCCGCGCCCTACGCTCATGGATTGCTTCGCTTTGCTCGCAACGACGGAAGCGAGTCGACATCAATTCATCATGTTCCAGCGCGGCTACTCGCCTTCGATCAGGGCGAGCCGCAGAAGGTCGGCGAGACAGGAGTCGGTCGCCTGCCCGAGCCCCTCGATGAGGCGGGCGCGGTCGGCGACCGGCCCATCGGGACCGCTGATGGTCAGCTCGCCCGCGTCGATCAGCCCAAGGGCGTGCGCAGCGAGATCGGCCCGGGTCCGGGTTCCGTCGAGCAGCGGCAGAGTGAGGCGCTGCAGCGGCTCGACGGCGACCGGCTCGTGGCGCAGGTTCGCGGTCGCCGCGCCGGCGCGGGCGTCGCTCGCCGCCAGCGGCCAGGCGCGGGGCCGCTCCGGAAGCCGCGTCGCGCAGACGATCGGCTCGGTCGAGATGGCGCAAAACCCGGAGATCACGAGCTCGATCAGCCCCGCCGCGATGCGCTTGCGCCTCTCCGGCTCGGTCGCCGCGACCGGCGCGACGTCCTCGAGCGTCGAGGAGCGCGGCGCCCCGGCGATCAAGCGCCCGACCGCATCGGCGACCGCCTCGTCCGCGACCGTCACGCCGCCGTCCTCGCCCTCGCATATTTTCCAGGGCCCTCCGCGGTCCGCGACAGGGGTCACGGCCAGTCCCGAATCCGCGACGAAATGGAGGCTGTCGAGCGCGACGCCCTGCTTGCCAAGCCCCGCGTCCGCACGGTCGCGCCGCACGACCAGGGACTCGCGAAAGGCACGGCCGCTGAAGATGTCGATATATTGCTCGCGGGCCCTGTCGTCGCCCGCGGCGAGCGCCGCGATGGTGTCGGCGGCCGCCGGGGCCATGGCGCGGACGAAATTGGTCGAGACGTCGCATTCGCCGAGGTAGGCGAGCGCGTGCCGGTCGAGCGCTTCGCAAAAATCCAGGAAGGCAAGCGGCTCGTTGACGTCTTCGTAGAATTCGTGGGCGACATAGGCGTCGCCGCCGCGGAACACCTGCTGGGCCTCGTCGCGCCAGATGCGGCCGTAGGAATACCGGCTGTTGCTCTGAGCCGACAACGCCTCGACCAGCGCACGGCCGTCGAGCGGGCGGCCGCGCTCGGCCTCGAGTCGCGCGTGCAACAGCAGGCTGTCGCGGGCGACCTGAATGAGCCGCCAGCCGGGCAGGACATTGAAGCTGAGCATCGCGACGCCGTTCGGCGCGAGGCGTTCCGCCACGACGCGCATCAGCGCCTCGCGCAGCGGCTCGGCGACCCAGCTCAAGAGGCCGTGACAGATGATGTAGTCGAACGCGCCGTCCTTTGGCCCGATCTCGTGCAGGCTGCGCCCGTCGAGCGCGATATTGGCAAGCCCGGCCCGCGCGATCCGTTCGCGTCCCGCGGCGATCTGCACCGGCGAAATGTCGACGCCGAGAAAGCGCGCCCTGGGCCAGGCGGCTGCGAGCGGAATGAGGTGGCCGCCCGAGGCGCAGCCGATCTCGAGCACCCGGGCGGTCGCGGCGTCCGGGGCGGCGACGCCGGCCCAGAGCGCTGCGGCCGAGATCCGCGCCGGCTGCTGGCGCGGGTAGGGCAGCGATTCGTACGGCGTCCGGTCGTAGCTCGCCCGCGCGCGGGCGACGGCGTCGCCGACCTCGGCGGGCGTCGCCGGAGGCGCCCCGGCGCCGTTCATCGCCGCCGGAGCCTGAGGCTCGCCCACCCTTCGAGGTCGACGCGCTCGGCGAGGCGAAAGCCCTGGGCTCGCCACGCGGCCAGCACGCCCGGAACGTCGGCGAGCAGCAGGCCGGAGACGATGGCGTCGCCGTCGGGCGCGATCACGGCGGCGAGCGAGGGGGCGAGCAGGCGCAGGGGCTTCGCCAGAATGTTGGCGAATACGACGTCATAGGGCGCATCCTCGCGCAAGGCGCGGCTCTCGACGCCGCGCGAGACGATGGCCCTGCAAAACTCGCCGACGCCGTTGAGCCGGGCGTTGTCGTTGGCGACGGCGACCGCGATCGGGTCGATGTCGCCGAGCCGGACCTCGGCGTTTCAGCGCCTTGGCGGCGGCGATGGCGAGCACGCCGGCGCCGCAGCCGACGTCGAGCACTCTCTCGGGACGGCGGCGTTTCAAGAGCCGGTCGAAATGGAGGAGGCAGCCTCGGGTGGTGCCGTGGTGGCCGGTGCCGAAGGCGAGGCCGGCCTCGATCTCGATGCCGATGTCGTGCGGCTTGATCTTGGCGCGGTCATGCCCGCCGTAGACGACGAAGCGTCCGGCCCGGACCGGGGCGAGGCCGGCCAGCGCATTGGCGACCCAGTCGCGCTGTTCCGTGAGTTCGAAGGTCGCCGCGGCCGCGGTCTCCTCGTCGGCCGCGGCGGCGATCAGCGCCCGGATGTCGTCCTCATCCGGCTCGAACCCGAAATAGGCCTCGACCGACCACGCCTTGCCGCCTCCCGGCCAAGGCTCCTCGGTCTCGAAGGCGGTCGAGGCCGCCTCGGCCGCTTCAAAGCTCTCGGCGATCAGGTCGGCGACCGCCCGCGCGCGGCGCTCGTCGGTCACGAGCGTCAGGCGATGGGCGGCGTTGTTGGGGGGGAGACCTTCGAGCATGGCGACCAATAGTCCCGGCGCGGCGGTCAGTGCAACGTCTGCTACGCGAGCGCCGTCGCGATGCGCTCAAGGACGGCGAGCGCGTCGCTCGTGCCGTCCGCCTCCCCTTTCTCGAAATCCCCTGCGATCTGCCCCATCGTGTTCGTGACGTGGGCGAGGCAGAGAACGCTGGCGTTTCTCGCGCGCGCGAAAGCATAAAGCGCAGCCGCTTCCATCTCGACAGCGAGGATGCCTCTCGCTCGAGCGGATTCGATCGCCTCAGCGGTTTCGCGGAACGGCGCATCCGTGGTCCAGGTCGCGCCGACGGTGCTGCGATGCTCGAGCGTCCGCAGGGCCTCCGCGGCGGCGGCCACGAGTTTGCCGTCGGCCTCGGCAAAATCCAACGGCGGAGCGTAGTGATAGCTCGTTCCCTCGTCGCGCAGGGCGCGGTCAATCACGACAAAGTAGGGCGTGGGCCCGGCCGGCAGAATCTGGCCCGCCGAAGTGAGGCTGACGAGGAGCCTGCATCCGGAGGCGACGAGTTCCTCCGCGACCAGAACGGCGAACGACGCGCCGACCGCTCGTCCGACGATGCCGACCTCACGGCCGCCGAGTGGGAACACATCGAGATCGGTGTGATAGCATGGCCAAAACGGAAACGGGGAAGCGGCGCCCGTCCGCCGAAGCCGGCGAACGAGATCGCCGTCAGGATCGAGAATGCAGATAGGCGGAACGCTCGCCACAGGCATTCCCTTTTGTCTCCGCGCTTCCCGCAAGAGAGCGGAAGGCAGGAAAACAGAGTCAATTGGTTTACTTGTTTGAGAAGCGGCGGCGTGCCCATATCGATGTCGTGTTGTCTCGCATGGAGGAGAAACGGTGATGGATGCGAAGAGCCGTCAGGCTCACTGGGAAACTGTTTATACGAGCAAAGGCGAGAGAGAAGTCAGTTGGTTCCAGGAGGACCCCGCTCCTTCGCTGGATCTCATTGCGGAAGCCGGGGCGAATCCGGAATCGGCGCTGGTCGATATCGGCGGCGGCGCTTCGCGTCTGGTCGATGCCTGCTCGATCGGGGCTTCCTGCGCGCTCACCGTCCTCGATATCTCGGACGCCGCTCTTGAAAAGCGAGGGATCCGCCTCGGCGACAAGAGCATCGTCGGTCCGGTGGGTGGTTTCGGACGTGACGACATGGCGCGCCGAGGCGGCGGCGTTCGATATCTGGCACGATCGAGCGACTTTTCATTTCCTCACCGATGCGCGCGACCGCGCTCGTTATGTCGAACGCTTGCGGCAGGCGCTGAAGCCCGGAGGTCATGCGCCATCATCGCGACATTCGCGCTGGATGGGCCGGAGCGATGCAGCGGTCTTCCCGGTCGTTCGCTATGACGGCCCAGCGTCTACGCGAGGCGATCGGGGAAGACTTCGAGCTCGTCTTGACGCGTCGCCAAGCGCATAGGACGCCTTCCGGCGGCGAGCAGCGTTTCCAATTCAGTTTGTTTCGCCTTCTTGAGGCGAAGGGGCGACTGTCGACGCCCGCCAAGTCAGATTGAAGCGCCCGCTGCTGATCGCACGAAGCCGCCGTGCGGCCAAGGGGACGATTGGGCGCCCGGCGGTTAAGGCGACACGCCCGTCTTTCCCGCTTTCCTGTGTCCGCCCGTGGCTTGGGACCGCGGTCGCCCGTCTCCAGCGCGTGCGGCCGCGCTGGAACGGCAATCAGGTCAAGTCGCCTCGCATCACCGTAAATTCAGACGGTCCCTCCCGGCGCTGGGGCGCCGGGGCGTCGCTTCAGCGAACCTCGACCTGCGAGGCCAGGACGTAGCCGCCTCCGCGCACGGTCTTGATCAACTCGGGGGTCCTCGGATCGGCCTCGATCTTGCGCCGGAGCCGGCCGACTTGCATGTCGATCGCCCGGTCGAACGGGCCGGCGTACGCGGCCGCGCGTGATGTCGAGCAACTGGTCGCGGGTGAGGACGAACTGCGGGCGCTCAAGGAATGCAATAAGGAATTCGTATTCGCCGCCGCTCAGATCGACCAGGACGCCGTCCGGGCGCCGTCAGGAGGCGCCGCCCGGTGTCGAGCGTCCAACCCGAAAACCGCAGTCGACGTCCCGAGGCCGCCTTCGGCGTCGGTTCCGGGGCTGCATCGGAAGCCGGGGCGGACCTTCGCAGGACCGCCCGTGTCCGGGCCAGCAATTCGCGGGTGCTGAAGGGCTTCGGCAGATAGTCATCCGCCCCCATTTCGAGGCCGACGACCCGATCGGCCTCGCCGTTGAGCGCCGTAAGGAAGATGATCGGGATCCGGCTCGCGGCCCTGATCTCCCGGCAAAGGCTCAGGCCGTCCTCGCCGGGAAGCATGAGGTCGAGGATGATGAGGTCCGCCGGCTCCCGCTGGAGCGCCGCGCGCATCGCCGGACCGTCGCCGGCCGATGTGACCCGGAAACCGTGCGGCTCAAGAAACCGCGCGACAAGCTGACAAATCTCGTTGTCGTCGTCGACGATCAAAATGTGCGGTTCGGACGCCATGGGCTCACGCGCTCCTGCCTCCCGGTTGGCGAGGCAGGGTCACGGTCGCCCGAAGCCCGCCCTCGGGCCGGTTCGCCAGCACGACATCGCCGCCATGGGCGCGGGCGATCGAGCGCGCGGTGGCGAGGCCGAGCCCGATCCCGCCGGTCCGCTTGTTGCGGGACTTTTCCAGGCGAAAGAACGGCCTGAACACGTTCTCGCGCTCGCTTTCCGGGATCCCCGGACCTCTATCGTGCACGCAGACATGAACGACATTCTGGTCGTTCGAGACGCTCACTGCGACCTCCCCGCCGTACCGCAGCGCGTTGTCGATCAGGTTGGCGAACAGGCGCTTCATCGCCAGCGGCCGGCCCTGGTAGACGAGGCGTCCGTCCCATTCGAACACGGCGTTGCGCCCGGCGTCGATCGCGTCGTCGCACAGGGTGTTGAGGAGAGCAGCGAGGTCGACTGGCTGGCTGGCTTCCTCGGTCGCCTCGTCGCGGGCGAAGGCTAGGCTGGAGTCGACCATCTGCGCCATCTCGTCGAGGTCGGACAACATCTTGGCTTGGGCGCCGGGCTCGATCTCGACCTGCTCGATCCGCAGCTTCAGGCGCGTGATCGGTCCCCGAAGATCATGTGAGATCGCGGCCAACATCCGCAGGCGGTCCTCGACGAAGCTGCGGATGCGGGTCTGCATCTGGTTGAAGGCGCGCGCCGCCGAGCGGACCTCGACGGGACCATCCTCGGCAAGCGGCGGGGCGTTGACGTCCACCCCCAGCCGTTCCGAGGCCCGCGCGAACTCGGACAGAGGCGCTGTGATCCAGCCGCTGGCCCACCACGAGAAGGCGACGATCGCGACGGCCATCAGGAGCGTGGAGGCGACCGACCCGTGCGACCACGCGCCCATGCCCATCCCCGTGACGGAATAGAGCCCGATGCTTGCGAGATGGGACGCGGTCAGGCCGACAAGAAGGGTCAGCACCGTCCGGCGTGCGGATGGAATCCGGCAGTAGGTTGGTTTCCAAAACTTACACTCAGCGAATTCGGTTGGAACACGCGTGAAGTGTAACATCGCCGTGCGGTCTCGTTACACTTTTTTACTTTCGCCGTTGTCGTCGCGTTACCGAACGCTGACAAATTCGGATCCATCGAGATTCGGGCCTGCGAGGCCCCTTCTTTGGAGGACATCATGTTCAAGAACACCGCATTGGCTCTCGCCGCCGCCGCGCTGGCGGCGACGATCGGGGCCGCAGGCGCCCAGTCCGCCGACGGACACGCCGCGCATCACCCTCCCGCCGCTTCCGACCCCGGCGCGCCTTCCGGGGGCATGGGCGCGATGATGGGCGGAGGCGCGATGACGGGTGGAGACATGGGCCGCATGATGGAGATAATGCGCGCCGGCGGGACGGCAATGGCTCCGTTCTCCCACGTCGAAGGCCGCATCGCCTTCCTTAAGGCCGAGCTTGCCGTCACGGACGCGCAGGCGCCCCAGTGGAACGCCTTCGCCGACGCCTACCATGCGAACGCGAAGGCCATGCGCGATTCGATGGCGGGCATGATCCAGGCGAACCAGCCGGCCAACGCGGCGGACCGCAGCGACGCCATGGTGACGATGATGAGCGCACGCGTTGACGGTCTGAAGGCGGTCGCCGCGGCGGAGAAGGCGCTCTACGCGGTCCTGACCAACTCCCAGAAGGCGACCGCTGACGAACTGCTGGGCGGCCCGGTCATGGGCATCGGCGGTTGCCCGATGGGCGGCAAGTCCACCTGAACGCCGCGGCAGCGGAGGGACCGGTCGGAGCCGGAAGCTGGCGGTTCAGACCGGGCCCTCCCAGGCGAACAAGGGTTCGATCGTGAAGGATTCCTCGCCATGTCACTCGACGCCTTCGTCTCGACCGCGATGCTGCTCGGCGGCCTTCTCCTGATGATGAAGTTCGGCTGCGGCGCCCACATGCGGCACGCCCATTCCCACAAGGCATCCAATGTCGGGCGGCCCGAAGACGCCGGCGCCCACCCAACGGACAAGGAACAACGGAAATGAACACTTTGATGCATCCCACGGACCGGCTTTCCTCGGCGCGGCTCATCAACGGCGGCCTGGCGGCGCTCGCCGCCGCCGGGCTCGTCGCCATCGGGTTGGGCGTTGTCGCCCCGGCGACGGCGGCCACGCCGGACATCCCCGCCGGCGCCCACTTCGCGTCGTGGGCGGACAATGGGAAGGCGGACGACAACGGGAAGGCAGGGGAGCGCGTCCTGCAACTCGTCAAGGGCGAACTGCCCACAGGGACCGGCGCCGTCACGGGCGTCGTCAAGACCGACACGGACTGCGACCAGGACAAGGCAGGGCTCAACCATTGCCGGAACGTGATCACGCTCGCGAGCGGCGGCGAGATCGAGGTCGTCCTCCACCACAGGAACATGCGCAGCCTCTGCCTCTCGCCGGGCGACAGGCTGACGCTCGCGAGACTCGATGGCGATTGGCTCGTCGCGAAGGACGACTGACGGGCGCCGAAACAACCAGGATAAACGGAAATGAAGACTTCAGTGGACAACACGACCGAGCGCCCTTGGGGCCGCCTCGGATCAGGCGCGGCGGCTGTGGTCGCCGCCGCAGGGCTGGTCGCCCTCGGACTGACCGTCCTCGCGGCCAAGCCCGCGTCCGCGCTATCGGACGTCCCGTCCGGCGCCCACTTCACGTCGTGGGCGGACAACGGAAAGGACGGGGAAATCGTCATCCAGCCCGTCAGGGGCGACCTGCCCAAGGTGGCGGTCTCCGTCGACGGCGTGGTCAAGACCGACACGAACTGCACTCCGGACGCCGCAGGCATCAGCCACTGCCTCAACGTCGTCGCCCTCGCGAGCGGCGGCGAGATCGAGGTCGTCCACAACCACGCGATGATGACCTACCCCTGCCTGACGCCGGGCGAGAAGCTGACGCTGTCGAGGCTCGGCGACGGCTGGCTCGTCGCCAAGGACGCCCCGTGACCCTGCCTGCCGAACCTGAGGCGACGAGATGCCCTTGGACCGATCGGCCGACTCTCCGACTGCAAGCCCGCCGGCGCCCGCGACCCGGCGGGCGTTCATCGGCGTCGCCGCGTGCGCGATCGGAACGATCGCCGCCGTCCGGGCGAGCGAGGCGTCGTTCGTCACCGCCCCGCCCCCGTTGCCATCCGAACGTCTGTCGACGTGTTCGGCCAGGTCGTGCCGGAAGCGGGGATCGCGATCGGCCTCGCGCTCGGCAATCGGTGGCAAGGCTCGTCGCCGCGGGCTTGATCGATCCGGCGAAGTACCGCGCCGGCCTCGACGCGCCGCCGGAGTGGGTCGAACATGCGTTCTTTTCCGCTTCGAAGGAGCCGATCGTGTTCACGCGGGACACTTCCCGCCATCTCCTCGTCCTCCTGTGGGCGGTCGGCCTCACGAACAAGGCGGCGTTCAACACGTCGAGCCCAATCGCCACGGTTGCCATCCCGGCCTTCGCCAGCACCGGCGGCTGGACGCTTGGCGACAATCCGGGGCACGTCTACTTCGACAGCGTCGAGGCCACTCCCCTCACGCCGAGGCAGGACGGCATGGTCCTCGCGGCCGCGAAGGCGACGTACCGCCCCTGCTGCAACAACTCGACGTTCTTCCAGGACTGCAACCACGGCTCGGCGCTGCTCGGCCTGATGCAGATCGCCGCATCGCAAGGCGCCGCGATAAGCGACATCTACCAATCGCGCTCGTGGCGGACTCCTAATGGTTCCCGGTCAACTACGCGAAGACGGCGCTCTGGCTCTACCATTCCGGGGCACGCCGCGGCTGGTCGACCCGTCCGAAGTCCTAAGCCGGGAATTCTCCTCCGCGAGGGGATGGGCGCAGAACGTCGGCCGGCCCCTGCGTCGCGCCGGGATTGACCTGCCGGGGAAGTCGCTGGACGCCTCGGCTTGCTGACGCCGAAATCCACCGCGACACAAACGGGTGAGTGAGCCGTCCGTTACGCTTTGTTACGAAGCCGATGTCGTGGCGTTACAATGACCGTGCAGGATTGCCATCACAAGAATAACCGGTGACGCAAGACAACACCGGCGATCGCCGCCTGACAAGAATTGGAGTGTTTTGGATGGAGTCCCACAGACACTTCACCACTCGTCGCGGCTTCGTCGGCGCCATGGGATTTGGCGCGCTCGGCCTCTATGCGACCTGGGCCGCAATCGGCGCTTCTCCGCTCCCCTTCGGAGGGAAGGGCGAAGACGGCGCTCACCCTTCACATGCAGGCCATGACGGACATTCTGATCCCCAGATGCACGAGGCGCATGGGACTTCGGCGATGTCGCGAGAGGAGTTCGAACGCCGGCACGCCGACTTCCTCAAGCAGTTTCGGCAAGCGGACGGTTCGGTCCGGCCGACCTCCGTGAGCCTGCAAGCCGCCGGGACAAGTGGGATGGACGGCATGCCGGGAATGGACGGCATGCAGACCATGGAGGGCATGACGGACGGCGGGCATGCCGACCGATGAGGGCCATGGCACGGCGACGGCCATCGCCGACATGCCGCAAATGTCAGGCGCGCATCATTCGGACATGGCGGGCGTTACGGGCATGAGCGATGCCGCGCAAGACGCGTCGGAGAGCGAACCTGCACCCAAATCGACGGCGCGGATGCGGATGCGATGGCGCAAACCTCGAAGATGCCCGGGACATAACGGCGACAAACCTGTGGAGGTGTTCCTCGCGGCGACCCGCTGGTCGTTCGAGCCGGACAACCTGCAACTCGAAGTCGGCCGCCCGTACCGGTTCTACATGATGGCGACCGACATCGCCCACGGCGCGTCGATCGCCTTCGGGCCGGCGAGCAGGATCGTCCGGCTCAGACCGGGAACCGTCACCACGCTCGATCTCACCTTCCTGACGACCGGACGCAGACTGGTCTATTGCACCGTCTACTGCGGACCGGGCCACGACGCCATGCACGGCGAAATCACCGTCGCTTGAGGACAATGTCCATGACCGATCTCGCTCTTTCCGGCGCCGTGCTGCGCCAAGCACTCACCCGCCGCCGCGCCTTTCGGCTAGTGTTGGCGGCGCTGCCGTCCGTCGACCGGCGGCTCCTCATCGCGTTCGTCACGCTCTCGCTTGCGCCCCTGGCGATCGGCCTCGCCTTCGGCCTGGTCTTCGCGCTCGCTCGCGGAGGCTTCCTGACGCTCGACGCGGAGACCGCCTACCGGGTTCTCACGCTCCACGGCACGTCGGCCTTCTTCTGGTGGCTCTATCTCGCTCAGGTCGCGCTCATGCTCGGTTTTGCGGGTGGCGAGCGCTCCGAGGGCCTCGTCGCGCGGCCGTTCGTCGTCCTGGCTCTGGCGACGCTGGTCGGCGGCTTTGCGGTGTCCGAATATGCGGCCCTCACGAAAACGCCCTTGCTCTACGACGCCAATCCCGAGCTCGGTCAGGATGACCCGGCGGCGGTCGCGGCGATGGCGGCGGGATATCTGCTGCTGGCGCTGGGGCTCGCATTCGCCAGCTTTGCGGCGATCGCGACGGCGCTTCGTTCGCGCGATGATCGGGACGGCGAATTGTCAGCCATGGGCTTCGGGGTGCTGGCCTGGGCGGGTTTCCTGATCGTGTCCGGCATCGGCGCGATCAACGCCTTCCTGCCGAACCTTCTGTGGGCGCTGGGCTACGCCAGCTTCCCGACCCGGGCGGCGACCGACTGGCACATCCTCTTCCACAATCTGCACTACCTGCCGCTGATGGCGACCATCCTCACTTGGTACGTGCTGGCGCGGGAGACCACCGGGACCACGTCGAGCTTCGGAACGGGGTTCTCGAAGCTGGTCTTTGCGTCCTACCTGATCTTCGTCCCGCCGACCTCGCTGTACCATATGTTTCTCGAGCCGAACCTGCCCGACAGCATGCGCGTCGTCGGGACCCTCCTGTCGCTCTTCGTCTCGGTTCCGACGCTCACAGCCTTCCTGATCATCGTGTCGTCGCTCGAGCTGTCGACCCGCGCCAAAGGGGCGCCGGCAAGCCTCTTCGGATGGATCGGCTGGCTGCCGTGGCGCAATCCGGCCTTCGCTGCGATGGGCGTCGCCATGGTCGCGACCCTCGTCGGTCTGGTGTTCGCCTTCGTCCTCATTCAGGAGAAGTTCGCGCCGCTCCTCTCGGACACGATGTTCGTGCCGGGGTATTTTCACTTCTTCGCGGTCGGCGCCGTCACGCAGTCGTTTCTCGCCGGCTTCCTCGTTCTGATCCCAGCGCTGACGGGGCGGAGCGTCTGGCGTCCTCGATTGCTCGCTTGGCTGCCCTGGGTCGTCTTCGCCGGGTTGATCGTCTTCGGCGCAAGCGGGATCGCCGCGGGTTTCGAGGGCGTGCCGCGCCGGACAGTCGACATCGCCTACGACGGGGCCGCGCCTCCGACATGGCGTCTGCTCATGCAGGGGCTTGCTCTCGGGGCGGTCGTCTTCGCCGCGGGGCTGGCAATCCAGCTCTTCGGCGTTCTGCGCACCTTGATCGGACGCGCCGTCGTTCCCGTCTCGACAAGCGACGTCGCGCCCGAAGACGCGCCCCCGGTTGCGCCGCTGGCGCGCGCATGGACCGGACCCATCGCCGTCGTCGTGCTGGTCGTCGCGATGAGCGGCGCGACAGTCGGCGCCTTCGAACTCATGCGTTCGCTTCCGGTCGTCGCGTCCGGCGGCCACTCTGGCCACTGAGGGAGGGTGAGATGACCAAACGCGCGCTACCGATCGAAGCCATCTTGCTGCTTTCGATCGCGGCGATCTGGGCGCTCTTGGCGGCGGTCTATCAGTTCTCGCCGTCCCTCGGCATGCCGGGCTACGTCCGGGTCTGGGGCGCCGGCGCTGTTGTCTTTGTGTTGCTGGCTGTTCCCTTCATCGTGAAGACCCGGCGACGGGGATGACGAAACCTTCGGCGCGCGAAAGCGAGTTCGGCGCCGTAACCCGATCCAGTCGTCCTGAACAATCGGCGGCCCAACTTCTCATCCCTTTCCTGGCCGCCGTATTTGTCACGGGGATGCTCGAGCTTCCAAAAACTCGAGCCTCGCATCGATCCGCTTGCGAAGCATTTTACGAAATCCCGATTCGCCGCCTCCGGTCTGTGCTTCTTCAGGAGAAGCGCAGCTCTCAAGCAGGGAGTGGATAAACCGGCGACGTAATACGACGGGGCTGCGATTCGTGCGTGGCCAGCGCGTCAGGCGATGGGCGGCGTTGTTGGGAGGGAGACCTTCGAGCATGGCTGTTGCTAACAAGCCTCATTCACAGGCGTGAGACAAGCCGCGCTTCTCAAGCGACTTTCGGCTCCAAAAGCTTCACTCGGATTGTTCCGGCCTGAGCGCGAGCCTTCGCCAGGTCGAAACTCATTTGCATCCTGAGCCAGAAGTCGGCCGAGCCTCCGAACGCCTTTTCGAGACGAACAGCCATTTCCGGCGAAATCCCGTTTTCCCCCCGAATGATGCGGTACAGCTGCTGTCGCGTCACGCCAAGACCTTCGGCGGCTTCGGCGATCGAAAGGCCGAGTTCATCGAGATTGTCCTTGACCAACGCCCCGGGATGGGGCGGTTTTTTCATGCTCGGCGCCATCGCAAGTACCTCCTCAGTGATAGTCGACAAGATCAACGTCGGACGCCTTGTCTCCCTTGAACCGGAAGACAATGCGCCAGTTGGCGCGTACCGTCACAGCCCAATAGCCCTCGAGGTCTCCCTTCAATGGGTGGAGCCGAAAAGACGGCTGCCTGAGGTCATCGATCGCGCCTGCCGCATCGAGGGCGGACAAAACCAGCCGGATCTTCTCCACCATGTCGGCGGCGAGCTTGCTACGATCGTCGTCCTCGAACAGGCGCTTCAGGCCCTTGTGTTTGAAGCTTTCAATCACGAAGCCTTGTAACGTGTAACGCGACGTGTTTCAACTTTTGTCTGTGCGGGAGGGACGCGCTGTCGGGGTGCTTGCTTTTTTCCGCGTTCCTAGCTGAAAGCGGCATCGCTCGACGGCGGGGGAGCGGCTGCAAGAGCCGCCACCCCGCGTGTCGCCGCGCTCCTGCCTTCCATCTCGTCGCCGGCCTTACAAGGTCCACATGCAGCGTCCATCCTGTGCGACCCCAAACAGGAGCGGCGAGAATGGTCGGTGGATCGGACCTGGCGAGCGTGGCGGCGTTTTCGGTCGATTTCGCGAAGGGCGCGGAGGCGATCCGTCTGCGGCCGAACGACTGGGTTCCCAATAACGACCGGCTGCCGGTCTTGCGCTATCGCGGCGTGCGGCTGGGAGAGAGTCGGCAGGATCTGGCGTCGGCGTTCGAAGCCCTGTTCCGGCGCAACGCGTGGCCGCCCGCCTGGCGCAACGGCGTCTATGGCTATCATCACTACCATTCGACCGCCCACGAAGCGCTGGCTTTCGCCGCCGGCCGGGCGCGGCTCATGCTCGGCGGACCCGGGGGGATCGAAGTCGACGTGAACCCCGGAGACGTCGTCGTGCTGCCGGTCGGAACCGGCCACTGCCGGCTGGAGGCGAGCCCCGATTTCTTGGTGGTCGGCGCCTATCCGCCGGGTCCGCCCTGGGACATCCGGCGAGAGCGGCCGACCGGGGAGCAAGCCGCGCGCATGCAATCGCTGCCGGTCCCCGCTTCCGACCCGATCGCCGGCGCCTCCGGTCCGCTGACCTCGCAGTGGCGGCTCCCCTCGCGGTAACGCCTGTCGCAGTCCGCGGCGCGCATCGTTTTGGTCGGGCAGCCGGCGGCGCCGGCCGCTCCGCCGAGGTCTAAGCCACTGAAATCGTTGATAGGAATCCGAATTTATGGTTGACGGATCGCGGCTTTTTCAAGGCAAACGGCCCGTCTTCCGCCTTCGTGAATCAAAATCTTGCGCCTAAAGCCTTGATATCCTTGCCCCGTCTCGCAAAAGCGGTCCGAGACGGACCATCCGGTCATCCCCCGCCGGCGTCATGGAAAAAGTCGTACACCAGCTTCGCCGTCGCCGCGTTCAGCCCGGGCGTCTTTTCGAGGTCGGCGAGACCTGCCCGCGCGACAGCCTTGGCGGAGCCGAAGGCGTGCAGGAGCGCGCGCTTGCGGGCCGGACCGATGCCGGCGATCTCGTCGAGCGGGCTCTTGACAAAATCCTTCTTGCGCCGCGCCCGGTGGGCGCCGATGGCGAAGCGGTGCGCCTCGTCGCGTAGTCGCTGGACGAAGAAGAGCGCGGGATCGCGCGGCGACAGCCGGAACGGCTCGCGGCCTTCGACGAAGAAGGTCTCGCGGCCGGCGTTGCGGTCGGGGCCCTTGGCGATCGAGGCGAGCGCCACGCCCTCGACGCCGAGCGACGCCATCACCTCGCGCGCGGCCTCGAACTGGCCGCGGCCGCCGTCGATGACGACGAGGTCGGGCGTGTCGGGGAAGGCGTCCGCCTCCGCCGTCTCGCCCTGGCGCTTCAGCCGGGCGAACCGGCGCGTCAACACCTCGCGCATCATCGCGTAATCGTCGCCCGGCGTCAGATCGGCGCTTTTGATGTTGAAGGTGCGGTAAGCGCTCTTGACGAACCCCTCCGATCCCGCGACCACCATGGCGCCGATCGCGTTCGTCCCCATGATGTGGGAATTGTCGTAGATCTCGACCCGCCGGAGCGGCTTTTCGACGCCGAACGCCTGCCCAAGCGCGGCGAGGAGCTTGCCCTGGCTGGCGGCCTCGGCGAGTTTTCGCGACAACGCCTCCCGCGCGTTGCGCATCGCCGCATCGACCAGGTCCCGCTTCTCGCCGCGGCGGGGCACGCCGATCGCGATGCGGCGCCCGGTACGGGCGCTCAGCACCTCGCACAGAGCGACTGCGCTGGCCACGAGGTGGCTGAGCAACACCAGCCGCGGGGCCGGACGCTCGAGGTAGAACTGCGCCAGGAACGCGTCGAGCACTTCCTCCGGTCCGAGCGTCCGGTCGGCGCGCGGGAAATAGGCGCGGTTGCCCCAGTTCTGGTAGGTGCGGAAGAAGAACACCTCGACGCAGTACTGTCCCGCCTCCTCGGCGATGGCGAAGACGTCGGCCTCCGGGATCGAGCGCGGATTGACGCTCTGCTCGCCCGAAATTGCCGAGAGCGCCGAAATGCGGTCGCGCAGACGCGCGGCCCGCTCGAATTCGAGCTGAGCCGAAGCCCGGGTCATCTCCTCGGCGAGGCGGCGGCGAATGGCGAGGCTGCGGCCGGACAGGAAATCCTTGGCCTCCTTGACCAGCCCGGCGTAGTCGTCGAGCGCGATCTCGGCGGTGCAAGGGCCGGAGCATCGCTTGATCTGATAGAGCAGGCAGGGGCGGGTGCGGTTCTCGTAATAGCTGTCCGAGCAGGTGCGCAGCAGAAACGCGCGCTGGAGCGCGTTCATGGTGCGGAAGACGGCGCCGGCGCTGGCGAAGGGGCCGAAATAATCGCCGGGGATCGAGCGCGCGCCCCGGTGCTTGACGAGCCGCGCCGCCTCGCCGCGCGCGATCAAGATGTAGGGGAAGCTTTTGTCGTCGCGCAGCACTACGTTGTAGCGCGGTTTCAACTGCTTGATCAGGTTGGCTTCGAGCAGCAGCGCCTCGGCCTCGGTCTCGGTGGTGACGAACACCATGGAGCGGGTCTGCGCCACCATGCGGGCGATGCGCATCGACTGTCGTTCGGGCGTCGTATAGGCGACGATGCGCTTCTTGATCGAGCGCGCCTTGCCGACATAGAGCACCTCGCCCTCCGCGCCGATCATCCGGTAGACGCCGGGGCCGAGCGGCGCATGACGCCAGAAGTCGCGAATCGCCTCGGCCCCGCGCGCCAGATTCGAGGGTTCGACCGCCGGCTCGTCGAGGGCGATGTCGAGCGGACTCAACTCGGCGCGGAGCTCGCGCGCCAGCGCCGCCTCGGCCCGGGCTTCAGCCTCGGGCGCCTCTCCGGGAGGATAGCTTTTCGGCTCGCCGGTCATGCGGCCTATCTAGGGCCGGCTGGAAGCGATGGGAATAGGGCAGGGTCGTAGGGCGCAGTTGGCGGTAGAGCCGGGTCGGTGACCCAGCCGGCGCACTCAGCGAGCGCGTCCGACCAGGCTCGGGCTGGACCTCGCGCCGAATTGGAGTTAGCTGTCTCCTCGCGTTAAGCAGTTGTTAATGTACGTCCTCCCCCCGGCGGGCCTAGGACGGAGCGGGAGTCATCCAGCGTGGCGATCCATCAGGGCGGCCGTCTTACGCCGGCGAGGGCGCTGACCAGGGCGTCGATCGCGCTCACCGTCGCGCTTGCGCTCGGCGGCTGCGTCGAGACCGCAGGTGATCTGGCGACCGGTCCATCGGACGGTTCCTGGCAGTTCGTGCGGCGCCCCGACGCCAGCATGGCGGGCGCGACCCTTGCCATCATGTCGGTCGAAGGCGCGCCGGAGGCGCTCGCCCAGCAGTTCGACCAGAGCCTCGACGCCGCCGCGACCCAGCGGCAAATCGCGCTCAGCCCCCCGACCTCGGCCAAATATCTCGTGCGCGGCTACTTGAGCGCCTCGCCGGTGCAGGACGGCGCCGCGGTCGCTTTCGTCTGGGACGTCTACACGCCCGACAAGAAGCGCGCGCAGCGGCTCAGCGACACCCTGGTGGTGCACGGAGCGGGTCAGGACCCGTGGGCCATGGTCACCCCAGCCGCTCTCGATAGCATCGCCGCCAAGAGCGCCGACGATCTGGCCGCCTATCTCTCGAACACGCCCGAGGCCGAGCCGGGCGCGGCGCTCAGCTATGCGCAGTGAGACGCCTTCCGGCGGCCCGGAGGCTCGGGTTCTGTAGTCAAACTGTCATGTTGTTTACGACGGAAGCGGCTGCTATGAGCCGCCCCGTCCGCTTTGTCGCATCGCAACACGCGCGGGAGATTGGCTTTGAGCGGCAAAATGAGAGTTCTGGCCGGCAATTCCAACGCGCCCCTCGCCAACGCGATCGCCGCCTATCTCGGCGAGCCGCTGACAGGCTGCCATGTCCGTCGCTTCGCCGACCTTGAGATCTTCGTCGAGATACTCGAGAACGTGCGCGGCCGCGACGTCTTCGTCATCCAGTCGACCTCCTATCCGGCCAACGACAACCTGATGGAGCTCTTGATCATGATTGACGCATTGCGACGCGCCTCGTCGCATCGCGTCACAGCGGTCATCCCTTACTTCGGCTATGCTCGGCAGGACCGGAAGCCGGGCCCCCGCTCACCGATCTCGGCCAAGCTGGTCGCCAATCTCATCACCCGCGCCGGCGCCGACCGGGTGCTGACCGTCGATCTGCACGCCTTGCAAATCCAGGGCTTTTTCGACATCCCGACCGACAACCTGTTCGCCGCCCCGACCATGGTGCGCGACATCCAGTCGCGCGGCGACGGCCGAAAGAACGTGATGGTGGTCTCGCCCGACGTCGGCGGCGTGGTGCGCGCCCGGGCGCTCGCCAAGCGCCTCGACGCTCCTCTCGCGATCGTCGACAAGCGGCGCGAGCGGGCCGGCAAATCCGAAGTGCTGAACATCATCGGCGACGTCAAGGGCCGCAACTGCGTGCTGCTCGACGACATCGTCGATTCGGGCGGGACGCTGTGCAACGCCGCCGACGCGCTGCTTGAGGCGGGCGCGGAAAGCGTCTCGGCCTATATCACGCACGGCGTGCTCTCGGGCGGCGCGGTCGCGCGGGTGGCCGCCTCGAAACTCAGCGAACTCGTGCTGACCGACACGATCGCCCCGACGGAGGCGGTCCGAGTCGCGCGCAACATCCGCGTCATCTCGATCGCCCCGCTGATCGGCGAGGCGATCGCGCGCATCGCCAAGGAAGAAAGCGTCTCCTCGCTGTTCAATTGACATGCCAGTTTGGCGGAAGCGCGCAAAGCTCTCACCAAGCTCCCCGATCCCTTCTGTCCGATCCCTTCTTGCTCTCGCTAAATCCCCCGCATAGTCTCTCCGGCGTTCGTCGGGAAGAGACAAAAACTCGGCCGCGGGCCGTTGACAGAGTCGACGCGGCTGGAGTTGTCTTGACTGATCGGTCAGTTTTTGTGGCGCCTGCCGGATGTCGGCCGCCGCCAGCACCGGGAGGTAATGAATGTTCGGTCGTAATTCCATGCTCAGGACAGCCGCGCTGGTCGGTTGCAGCCTCATCGCGTGTACGGCGGCCATTGCCGCGGACATCAAGCCGGCCGTCATTTACGATCTCGGTGGCAAATTCGACAAGTCTTTCAACGAAGGCGTCTTCAACGGCGCCTCCAAGTTCACAAAGGACACAGGCATCGCGTTCCGCGACCTCGAGATCCAGAATGAGTCGCAGCGCGAGCAGGTTCTGCGCAAGTTCGCCAAGGACGGGTATTCGCCGATCATCATGCCCGGTTTCGCCTGGGCGACGGCGCTCGGCAAGGTCGCCGACGAGTTCCCCAAGACCAAGTTCGGCATCATCGACATGGTCGTCGACAAGCCCAACGTCCAGTCAATGGTCTTCAAGGCCGAAGAGGGGTCGTTCCTTGTGGGCGTGCTCGCCGCCGAAACCTCGAAGACGGGAAAGGTCGGGTTCGTCGGGGGCATGGACATTCCCCTCATTTCCGCGTTCGAGTGCGGCTATGCTCAGGGTGTCAAATACGCCTCCGGAGGCAAGGACGAGGTCATCGCCAACATGACGGGAACGACGCCAGCGGCGTGGAACGATCCGGTCAAGGGCGGCGAACTCGCCAAGTCGCAGATCGACCGCGGAGCGGACATCGTCTACGCGGCAGCCGGCTCGACCGGCCAGGGCGTGCTGAAGGCGGCGGCGGACGCCGACAAGTTCGGCATCGGCGTCGACTCCAACCAGAACGGATTGTTCCCAGGCCACATTCTGACCTCGATGTTGAAACGCGTCGATGTCGCGACCTACAATTCCTTTAAGGCTGCGAAGGAAGGAAACTGGAAGCCTGGCGTTGAGGTGTTCGGCCTCAAGAATGACGGCGTCGGCTATGCAGTCGACGACAACAACAAGGCCATCCTCTCCGCCGACGCCAAAGCCAAGGCCGAAGCGGCCAAGGCCGATATCATCGCGGGCAAGATCCAGGTCCACGACTACATGTCCGACAACAAGTGCCCGATGTAAGGCGCCTGATCGCACCTGGTTGTCACGCCAATTCTGTTGCGTCCGCAGAAGCGGCCGCCCAGTGGCGCGGCCCGAGGTCTCCCTTAACGTCCCGGACTGGGCGAATGAGCCCCCGTTTTTGTGGCGGCGAGGCCTCGAAGATATGGAGCCACGCATGACCTTCGAGGCCGGCGCGGCTCCTCCCGCCATCGAGCTCATCGGAATCAACAAGAGCTTCGGCCCGGTTCACGCCAACAAGAACGTCAATCTTCGCGTCGAGCGCGGCGTCATCCACGGCATTGTTGGCGAGAACGGCGCCGGCAAGTCGACTTTGATGTCAATTCTGTACGGCTTCTACGAAGCCAACTCCGGGGAAATTCGGGTCAATGGCGAAACCGTTCGCATCCGCTCCTCGCGCGAGGCGATCAGTCACGGCATCGGCATGGTCCACCAGCATTTCATGCTGGTCCCGCCCCTGAGCGTGCTCGAGAACGTCATGCTTGGCGCCGAGGGCGGCCTCATGCTGGCCAAAGGCGCGACCGCCACCCGAAAGCGGCTCGACGAGTTGGGCAAGGTCTACGGGCTCGAGGTCGACCCGAGCGCCGTCGTTGGAGATTTGTCGGTCGGTCTCCAGCAGAGGGTCGAGATTCTCAAGGCGCTGGTGCGCGGCGCCGACATTCTGGTGCTCGACGAGCCGACGGCGGTGCTGACGCCCGCCGAGGCCGATCAGCTGTTCGAGATGCTGCGCGTTCTGAAGAGCGAGAACAAGACCATCGTCTTCATCACGCATAAACTGCGCGAGATCATGAGCCTGACCGATCGCGTCTCCGTGATGCGGCGCGGCGAAATCGTCGCGACTTTCGATACCGCCCGCACATCGCCGCCGGAGCTCGCGGACGCCATGGTCGGCCGCAAGGTGATCCTCAAAATCGACAAGGGCGAGGCTCATCCGGGCCGGGTTGCGCTCGAGGCGCGCAATCTCGTCGTCCGCGACGACCGGGGCGTGGTTCGCGTCGACGGCGTATCCTTCGTGTTGCGCGAGGGCGAGATCCTCGGTGTCGCAGGGGTGGCTGGAAACGGCCAGTCGGAGCTTCTCGAAGCGCTCGCCGGCATCCGGCCGCTGAGCTCGGGGGAGATCTTGATCGACGGCCGGCCGCTGGCGGCGGCGGACCACAATCCACACGACGAGCGGCTGATCGGCATCGGCCATGTGCCCGAGGACCGCCATCGCGTCGGCCTTGTCATGCCGTTCGAGGCCTGCGAGAGCGCGATGCTCGGCTTCCAGTACGAGACCGTCTACGGCAGGGGCCTCTTCTATGACCGCAAGGCGATCATCGCCGACGCCGAGCGCAAGATGGAGGCCTTCGACGTCAGGCCTCGTGCGCCCTTGCTCAAGACCGCCAATTTTTCCGGCGGCAACCAGCAGAAGCTGGTGCTGGCGCGCGAGATCGAGCGCAATCCGAAGATCATGCTGGTTGGCCAGCCGACCCGGGGCGTCGACATCGGCGCGATCGAGTTTATCCACAAGCGCATCGTCGCGCAGCGCGACGCCGGCAAGGCGTTGCTGCTGGTGTCCGTCGAGCTCGACGAGATCTTTGCGCTTTCCGACCGCATCATCGTTCTGTGCGGCGGACGCGTGACCGGGGAGCGGAAACCGGATGAGACCAACGCGCAGGACCTCGGCCTGCTGATGGCCGGCGTCAGCGAGCACGCCGCGTGAGCGCCCCCCTCAAACCTTTGCCCGCCTGGGCCGATGTCGCATTGATCCCCTTGGTCAACGTCGCGGCCGCCTTTGTCATTTCTGGCTTCGTGGTGCTCGCGATCGGCGCGAATCCGATCGACGCCGTTCGGAGCCTCGTGCTCGGCGCGCTAGGGGATCTCGAAGGCATCGGCTACACGCTGTTCTACGCAACCAGTTTCGTCTTCGCCGGCCTTTCGGTGGCGATCTGCTTTCACGCCGGCCTGTTCAACATCGGCACGGAGGGGCAAGCCTATATCGCAGGGCTCGGAGCGGCGCTTGTGGCGCTGCATTTCGGCTTCCTGCCCGGCTATGCGCTGGTCATTGTCGCGATCATCGCCGCGGCCGTGTTCGGCGCGGCGTTCGCTGCGATACCGGGATATCTGCAGGCCTATCGCGACAGCCACATCGTCATCACCACGATCATGTTCAACTATATCGCCTCGGCGATTATGGGCTACTTGCTCGTCAAAGTCATGAGCAAGCCGGGGCAGATGAACGCCGAGACGGAGGCGTTCCGCGACACCGCCCTCGTCCCACAGTTCCACGAGATCCTCGCCCACGTCGGGATCACTTGGCCGGACACCCCGTTCAACCTTTCGTTCCTGCTCGCGCTCGTCTGTTGCCTCGGATTCTGGCTGCTCATCTGGCGCACCCGGCTCGGTTACGAGATCCGCACCGTCGGCGCCAATCCGACCGCGGCCGTGTATGGAGGCGTCTCTCCCGCCCGCGTGACCGTCATCACCACGCTGCTGTCGGGCGCGCTCGCCGGCGGCCTCGCGGTCAACGTCATTCTTGGCGACCAGCACCGGCTCATCCTCGACTTCGTCGGCGGCTTTGGCTTCGTCGGCATTGCCGTGGCGCTGATGGGCCGCGCTCACCCGGTCGGCATCATCCTGGCCGCGATCTTGTTCGGAGTGCTCTACCAGGGCGGGCAGTCGCTTTCGCTCGACATGCCCAAGATCAGCCGCGACATGATCGTGGTCATCCAGGGCCTCGTGGTGCTGTTCGCCGGCGCGCTCGAGCACATGTTCCGCCGACCGGTGGCGACGCTGCTCGCGCGCCGCACCACGCAGCCGCCGATCTGAGAGGCGAGGCCATGGAGTGGTTCGACGCCTTCACCGTCGTTTTCGCCTCGGGAATGCGGCTCGCCATCCCGCTCATCCTCGCCTGTCTCGCGGGCTTGTGGTCCGAGCGCTCGGGCGTGGTCGACATCGGTCTCGAAGGCAAGATCCTGGTCGGCGCGTTCGGCGCCGCCGCCGGCGCGACCTTCACCGGCAACGCCTGGATAGGGCTGGCGGTCGGGGTCGCCGCGACGATCGTCTTTTCGCTGATCCACGGCTACGCATCGATCGACCAGCGCGCCAACCAGATCGTCTCCGGCACCGCGATCAACATGGTCGCCGACGGGCTGACCGCGCTTGTCGGCAACGCGATCTGGGCGCAGGGCGGCCGCACGCCGCAGTTGCCGGACGACGCCCAGTTCCGCGCGATCCAATGGCCGTTCGCGCAGGAGATCGGCCGGATCCCGTTCATCGGATCGGTCTACGACCGCATCATCTCCGGCAACGACATCATCACCTATGTCGCATTCCTGATGGTCCCGCTGACGTACTGGGCCCTCTACAGCACCCGCTTCGGACTGAGATTGCGCGCGGTCGGCGAGAACCCTGCGGCGGTCGACACCGCAGGCATTTCCGTCCGTGCGCTGCGCTACAGCGCCGTCGTCATCTGCGGCGTGCTCGTGGGCCTCGCAGGCGTCTATCTCGCGCTGTCGCAGACCGGCTATTTCCAGCCGCACATGTCGGCGGGACGCGGTTTCATCGCGCTCGCCGCGCTGGTGTTCGCCAAATGGCGGCCCTGGCCGGCGCTGGCGACATGCCTCCTGTTCGGCCTCCTCGACGCGGTGGCGATCCGCCTGCAGGGCGTCGAGGCCCCGATCATCGGCGCGGTGCCGGTGCAGGCGATCGAGGCGCTGCCCTATGTGCTGACGGTCATCCTGCTCGCCGGCTTCATCGGCAAGGCAATCCCGCCGCGCGCCTCGGGAATTCCCTATGTCAAAGAGCGCTGACCAACTCGCCGAGCTGTTCGCCGCCGCGAACGCCGCGCAGGCGAAAGCCTACGCCCCCTATTCGAAGTTCCGCGTCGGGGCGGCGCTGATGACCCGTGACGGCGCGATCTTCTCCGGCGGCA
The DNA here is from genome assembly GCA_963816065.1 of uncultured Alphaproteobacteria bacterium. GTDB lineage: Bacteria > Pseudomonadota > Alphaproteobacteria > Rhizobiales > Beijerinckiaceae > Roseiarcus. Next base: position 609,385 of record CAWFJG010000029.1, read on the forward strand.
ACGTCGAGAACGCGTCCTATCCCGAGGGCTGGTGCGCCGAGACGAGCGCCATCGCCGCCATGGCTGCGGCCGGCGCGCGGCGGATCGCGGAAATCTGCGTCGTCGGCGACGGCGCGGCGCTGTGTACCCCCTGCGGCGGCTGTCGCCAGCGCATCCGCGAATTCGCCGACGACGGAACGATCGTCCACGTCGCCGGACCGGAAGGCGTCCGCGCCACGTTCCGGCTCGCGGCGCTCCTGCCGGAATCGTTCGGGCCCGGGCACTTGAAGAGCGAATAGGAGAAAGAAGGATTCGCCGCCTTCGCGGCCGCAACCATTGCATGGCTGAGCCGTTATCAACTGAAGCCAGCCTCACTCAGGGAGCCGTCGCATGGATCAGGACATGGGAGGCGCGATCGTCGCGCTCAAGGAGCACGGTGTCGAGACCTTGCCGCCGCTCGGCATCGTGCTCGGTTCGGGGCTCGGCCCGTTCGCCGGGGAAGCGACGGACGCCGTCGAACTCGGCTACTCGGAGCTTCCCGGCTTTCCCGTGCCGAGCGTCGAGGGCCACGCCGGGCGACTGGTCGTCGGCGCCATCGAAGGCAAGCGGGTCGCGCTGTTCCAGGGCCGCGGCCACTACTACGAACGCGGCGATCCCGCCGCGATGCGGGTCGCGATCGACACGTTCAAGAGCCTCGGCGGCGAGACGCTGCTCATCACCAACGCCGCCGGCGGCCTCAAAAAGGAGTGGCGTCCGCCGGCGCTCGTCGCCATCACCGATCACATCAATTTCTCGGGAACGAATCCGTTGATCGGCCACGCCGGCGCCGATCGCTTCGTGCCGCTGACCCGGGCCTACGATCCGGGCCTGATCGAGACCTTGCGCGTCGTCGCTCGCGAAACCGGCGTCGAGTTGCACGAGGGCGTCTACATGTGGTTCTCCGGCCCGAGCTTCGAGACTCCGGCGGAAATCCGCGCCGCGCAAATCCTCGGCGCCGACCTCGTCGGCATGTCGACCGCGCCGGAAGTGATCCTCGCGCGCCGCGCCGGTCTCAAAGTCGCCGCCGTCTCGGTGGTGACCAACTATGCGGCGGGCCTCGCCGGCGGCGATCCGAGCCACGAGGAGACCCAGGAATACGCCCGCCTCGCCGCCGAAAGGTTCAAGACGCTCCTGCGCGGGTTCATCCGCGCTTACGAGGCGAAAACGGCATGACTCTTCCCCAGGAAATCATCAGAGCCAAGCGCGACGGGCGCGAACTGACCGCTGGCGAGATCGCCGAGTTCATCGGCGGCCTGACCAGCGGCGACGTCACCGAGGGGCAGGCCGCCGCCTTCGCCATGGCGGTATTCTTTCGCGGCATGAGCCTCGCCGAGCGGGTGGCGCTGACCGAGGCGATGACGCTCTCGGGCACGACGATCGACTGGGGCGCGCCCGACCTGCCCGGCCCGGTGCTCGACAAGCACTCGACCGGAGGCGTTGGCGACAACGTGTCGCTCATGCTCGCTCCGATGCTCGCAGCCCTCGGCGCCTACGTGCCGATGATCTCGGGCCGCGGCCTCGGCCACACCGGCGGCACGCTCGACAAGCTCGATTCCATTCCCGGCTACGACACCAAGCCCGACCTTTTGCGCTTCAAGCGGGTGGTGCGCGACGTCGGCTGCGCCATCATTGGCCAGACCGCGACTCTCGCTCCCGCCGACCGGAGGCTCTACGCCATCCGCGACGTGACGGCGACGGTGGAATTGGTCGCGCTCATCACCGCCTCGATCCTGTCGAAGAAGCTTGCCGCCGGCCTCGAAGCCCTGGTGATGGACGTCAAGACCGGCTCCGGCGCCTTCATGCCGACGCTTCAAGCCTCGCGCGAACTGGCCGAGAGCATCGCGACGGTCGCGACCGGCGCCGGCCTGCCGACCGTGTCGCTGATTACCGACATGAACGAGCCGCTCGCCAGCGCCGCCGGCAACGCGGTCGAGGTGCAGAACGCCGTCGATTTCCTCACCGGGAAACACCAGGACGCACGGCTCCTGCGCGTGACGCTGTCGCTCGGGGCCGAGCTTTTGCGCCTGGCGGGACTTGCCGGGACTGTCGTCGAGGGCGAGGCGCTGCTGCGCGGAACGCTCGAATTGGGCAAGGCGGCGGAGAGGTTCGAGCGCATGATCGCGGCGCTCGGTGGCCCGTCCGACTTTCTCGCTCGCGCCCCGTCGCTGCTGCCGCGGGCCGGCGTCGTGGTCGAGGCCGCGCCGGGGCGGGGCGGACTCGTTACGGACATCGACGTGCGCGCGATCGGACTCGCGGTCGTCGAACTCGGCGGCGGACGGGCTCGCGCCGCCGATGCGATCGATCCTTCGGTCGGCCTGACGAAACTGGCGGGGCTCGGCGAAGAGGTCGGTCCGGAACGGCCGCTCGCGATCGTGCATGCCCGCGACCGGTTTTCGGCCAAGTCGGTGATCGAACGCCTGCGCCGAGCCTATCGCCTCGGTGACGCCGCGCCTCGCCGCGCCGATCCGGTTGTCGAGCGCATTCTGCCGGCAAAATGACCCTCCTCTTCGCGGCGCCGGACATGGACTCGGTTCCGTGGCGGGCGCGGCTGGCCACGCGGCTGCCCCTGCACGCCGTCGTATCGCTCGGAGAATCCTTCGATCCGGCCCGCATCCGCTACGTTCTCTCCTGGCGCCATCCGCCCGGGGCGCTGAAGGGCCTGACGAACCTGGAGGCGATCTTTTCGCTCGGGGCCGGCGTCGATCACCTGCTCGCCGATCCGGCGCTGCCGGAGGCGCCGATCGTCCGCATTGTCGATCCCGACCTTCGCGACCGGATGAGCGAGTGGGTCGTGATGCACGCACTCGCCCATCTGCGCCAGTTGCGTCGATACGAACGCCAGCAGCGCGAAAAAACCTGGGCCGACGACGAAACGCAGGCGAAAGCGGCCGACCTTCGCGTCGGCGTCCTCGGACTCGGCGCGCTGGGCGCGGACGCCGCGATGAAGCTCGCGGCGCTCGGCTTTCGTGTGGCCGGCTGGAGCGCAAAGCCGAAGGCTCTGGCGGGGATCGAATCTGTTCCATGGCCCGGACGGCCTGCGACCGCTCCTTGCCCGCACGGACCTGTTGGTCGTCCTGTTGCCGCTCACGCCGGACACGCGCGGGGTGCTGAACGCCGGGCTCTTCGGTTGGTTGAAACGCGACGGGCCGCTCGGCGGTCCGGTGCTGATCAATGCCGGCCGTGGCGGCCTGCAAGTCGAGTCCGACCTCGTCGACGCGCTCGAAACCGGCGTGCTGAAAGGCGCGTCTCTCGACGTGTTCGAGCGTGAACCGTTGCCTGCGGATTCGCCGCTTTGGGCGCATCCCTCGGTCTACGTAAGCCCGCACAACGCCGCGATCTCCGAGCCCGCCGCGATCGTCGCCGCGATCGCGCGGCAGATCGAGGGCCTCGAGCGCGGCGAACCGCTAAGCAACCTGGTCGATCGGTCGCGAGGGTATTAGCGTGCATCCGGGTGGGTCGGCTCTCTCGAGGCCGGCGTGCACCGAGGTCCTTGACGCCTCGCGATGACAGCGACGCGCAAATGGAGGATGAGCATGCAAATGTTCCAGACCCCGGAGATGAAGGCCCTCGGCCTGCCGTTCAGCGCTGCGGTCCGGGTTGGCGACATGCTCTATCTCTCGGGCGCGCTCGGCAATCTTCCCGGAACGCTGACCCTGGCCGAAGGCGGCATGGCGGGGCAGGCGCGCCAGACCATGGAGAACATCGGCGCCGTGCTTGGCTTCTGCGGCCTCGGCTTCGACGACGTCGTCAAATGCACGGTCATGCTGGCCGACATGTCGGAATGGAGCGCGTTCAACGCCGTCTATGTCGGCTATTTCAAGCCTGACCGCTTGCCGGCCCGCTCCGCCTTCGGCTGCAACGGCTTGGCGCTCGGGGGAAAGCTCGAAGTCGAGTGCCTCGCGCGCTATCCCGATCTCGTCTTGTAGACGCGGTCGGTGACGCCACAGACTGTCGCTGACCGCGTCGCCCCGCTGCAGAGGACGTCTATCGGGACGCCGGTCTTCCGACGCTATGGGAGTAGGGCGACAATCAGACCGGCACGAGCTTCCTCGCCGCCTCGACAGCAGGGGAGAACCTGTCCCGGCCGGCCGCCGGGCTCGAGGCGGACCAGCCGCAGCCCCTCGGCGCCGTCCAGAATTTTGCACGAGGTTTCGCCCCGACCTCACTGGGCAAAAATAGCTACACCGCGGCGTTCGGCTTTCCAGCGGATCGCGGACGTCGACAGAGACGGCGCCGAGCCCGGAAAATCGCCTCTAACGTCAGGGCGTGGGCAGTCCCAGAAATCGGCGAATGAGGAAATCGAGCGAGATGCGCCCCGGTCCCCACGCCATGATGGCGAGCGCCATCGCCGCCCAGGTGATATGGATCGGCCAACCGTCCGGCACGGTCAGTTCGACCACCAGGGTCATGAACAGCAGGCCCAGCGCCGCAAAGCGGGTCGCCAGGCCGAGCGCCAGAAGGATGGGGAGGATGATCTCGGCGCAACCGGAGAGGAATGCGAACATTGAGGGGGCCGGAAACGAGTAAGGTCCGCCGGGGAGATGCAGCATGAACTCATCCGTGAACAGCGTCACCGCGGTGTCGTTCAGCCTGAGAAAGCCGTCCCACTTGAGAATGCCGGACTTCCAGAACGGGGTGGCCAGTGCAAACCGCATAACCAGGAGCACGAGAGAGGGGACTGCGACCGCGCGCACGAGGCCCTCGATCCGATCGACGAATCGGGCGACCGAAGGCGCCTGTTGCGATGCGCTGGTCATGCCTTTCTCAAGTCTGGCGGAGACAGATGGTCTTGCGGACACAAACGCGCCGGAATCGATCAGCGTCGCGACCCCCGCGCCGAGGTCGAAATCGGAACGGGCCTCGAGCGCAGCGTCGGCGGCCTCACCGAGCGGGCGCCCGGCGATCAGCGCCGACAGGAAAATCGCCTCCCCCGGAGCGAGCCGCCGCACGACCACGTCGAGTTCCGGCCGGGTGATCAGCGCATCTTCGCCTTCGCTGGCGTCGATCTCGCCGACCGGCGCCGCCGCGCGATTGGCGACAACAATCGTCACCGCGGCGAAGGGCGAGCCGATCAGCCGGGTCGCCGGATGCGGCGCGAACACAAGCTCGCCAAGCCGCTCGGCCGGAACGGACGCGAGATCGGACGCAGTCAACGGCGCTACGTCGGCCGCGTGGTAGGCGTCGAGCCAGGCGCGCTCCACGCGGGCGATGTCGGCAAGCCAAGGCATCGCCTGGGCGTACGCGTAGCGCGCGATGAAATCGGGGAAGTCCCGGCCGTATTCGAATAGGAGCGGCGAGATGGGCGGCGTCTCCCGGATATGAAAACGCGCCATCGCCCGAAAGAACTCGACGCCAGTGATGCGCTGCACGGCCGGATAGACCGCCGCGAGCGCGTCGATCAGGCTGACTGTGACGTTGTTGCGATAGACGTCGTAGCGCTTGGCCGCGGCCTTGCCGGCCGGTCCCGAAACAAGCGCCGGCGTCTCGCGGCCGGGCTCGAGGAGACACGCCGAGAAGAGCGGCCGCATAGGCCCCGGCCGCGGCGCCGTGGCGCGGAGAGGGGTCAGGCCGCATCGTTGCGCCTCTCCCCAAGCCGGCGCGATCGAGGATGCTTGCGCGGCGGCGGCTTCCGCGTTGAGACGCGGCCACTCCGGGATCTCGCTGTCCCATTCGATCAGCGTCGGGATCGGGCCTGCCCGGGCGATGACGCTCTCGAACAGGCGCCAGACGGCTTCGGCGACGGGCCGGTCGTGGCTGTCGATGAGCAGCGGCGCGCCTTCGTCGTCGCTTTCTTCGGCATGCCCGGCAAGATGGATCTCGCCGACCGCGGCAGCGGAAAGTCGGCGAGATAGGCGCGCGGCGAGAAGCCGTGGTTGGTCGCCGACACGAAGACATTGTTGACGTCGAGCAGCAGGCCGCAGCCGGTGCGCCGCGCGACCGCGCGGATGAAATCCGTCTCGCTCATCGTCGAATCGCGGAACAGGACGATAGGTCGACGGATTTTCGAGCAGCAACGGCCGGCGGATGGCCTCCTGCACCTCGTCGAGGTGATTGCACACCGTCGCGAGCGTCGCTTCCGTGTAGGGCAAGCGGCAGCAAGTCGTTGAAATAGACGCTTTCGTGTGTCGACCAGGCGAGATGCTCGGACACGAGCGCCGGCTCGTAGCGCTCGAACGAGCGCGCCGAAGCGCGCGAGATGCGCCTTGTCCAGGCCCAGCGGGCCGCCGATCGACATGCACACGCCATGCAGCGAGACCGGATGGTCTCGACGGATGGCTTCGAGAGCGCGATGAGGCGGGCCGCCGGCGCCCATGTAGTTCTCGGCGTGGATCTCGAAAAAGCCGCGAGGCGTTGGTCCCGCGAGGATCGCTTGCAAGTGCTGGGGCTTGAGGCTTGTTCCGGCCAGGCCCTGAATCGGATGCGCCGGAAGACGGGGATGAGGGGTCTCTCGCTCAAAATATGCCGACGGATCTCTCATTCTGCCTGTCCCCCGTTTTCCGGCGCGCGGGTGTTGAGGTCGAGTGGGCTTACATAGCCGTGGTGGTTCCGTGCTTGCCGTTCGGCAGCACGATCGAGGTGCAGGTTCCGCCCTGGACGAACTTCCACGAGTTGCCCTGGAAATCCACGGTCGAGGTGCCCTGGCAGGTCGTGCCGGGTCCGGCAGCGCAATCGTTCTGCCCCTTCAGCGCGACGCCAAAGCACTTTTCCTTGTGCGCGGCCATCGCGGCAGACTCTTCCGCTTTGGTCAAAGGGGCGGCGGCGGCGAGCGTGGCGAGCGCGCTCGACAGCGCACTGGCAAGGATGACGGAGGTGATGACAGTCCTGGATGACATTCTGTTGACTCCGAATTGAAGTTCGCCCTCGTGGGACGCGCTTGGACTACGGGTTCGAACGCGAAAACGTTACGCCGGCTGAGGACGAATAATTTCGCGTGTGCCGGCGCCCTCGGAGCGGAGATGCATCGATGGACCGAGTCAGAGATCAACTTTCACCGCAGAGGGCACGAAGGACACAAAGAACGACCGGGCTCTTGGTATGTCTTCGTAGCGCTTCGTGTGCTTTGTGTTGAATTTGTCTCGCGTGTTCCGTTGCCCAGCCTGAGAATCTCTACCGAGGCGGCCGGGCGCCGGTGGATAGGGGCGAAGGGCGAGAGCGCGCGGAGATGGAACTTGCCGCCGGTCGGCGGGCCTACGGCCCTCCTCCATCGCGACCTAACCTCCGAGGGTCGCTATGACCGGCCAGCCGGGAACGGCGAGCCCCCTTGGGGCGGGTCGTCCGCGCCAGACCGAAGATGTCCTGGCGGATCGTCTCCGTGACGTCAGGAGCCTCGCAAGGACGCGCGCTTGAGTCCGGCTCTCAAGCCCATCGACAGTGCATCCGCGGAAACTCGCGGTGCGTCGAACTCGCCGCGGCCAGTGCGACAAAACGACCCGGAGGACGGCGTGACCCCCGCGCTCCGATGCGGCGATCCACGGACTACGCTTCCGATGGGCCAGATCAAATTGGTGAAGCGAAGGCTCTAGGACATTCTGTGATCGCTATCTGAGCAAAGATAGCGCTACTGACGTCTGCTTAGGGCAAATCTATGAGCAAATTATCTTTACATTGTTCGAATCGGTGCAAATAGATCATTCGGCAGACAGCCGTATCTATCCTAATCTACTTGGGAATATTGAATAATACAATAAAGCATTGTTATCGTTGCGTCAGGCTGTAGGTAGATACTCAAATTTATTACTTTTCTGAATGTTTGCCCCAAACAGATTTCAAACAGAGCACCGGATCATGCGTCAGTGCGGGTAAGTCACATATAGATGCTGTCCATCAGTCGAAAGGCCTGTCATGTATACGAGCGCCGAACTTCAGCTGCTTCGCAACGCCGATCCGGGCGTGCAACTCCCTGGCATCGACACGCCGGCAGGCAATCCGCTTGAAGCCGCCTCGCTCAAGCCGCTGTCCTCTCTTCCCAGCTCCGGCGGCCCTGTGAGTTATAACGCCAAGACCAATGTGGTCTACATCACCCAGGCCGGCGCGACCATCAGCGGCTATAACTTCGGCAACGCGACCGTCTTTGTCTGCGCCAGCAATGTCACGATCGAGAATTGCAGCTTCACCGCCACGACAGGGTACGACGCCATCCAGGTCAACAGCGGAACCAACACCACCATAACCAACTGCACGTTCGACAGCCAAGGCATCCCCTCAAAGGTCTGCGCCTGGATAACGTCGAAGACCCCAATCACTGTCACCAACAATCGCTTCATCGATACGCCGGCCGACGGCGTCGACGTGACGGGCGGAGGCGTCATCTCCGGCAACTACTTCTCCGGCGTGGGCTATTCGATCAATGGGCTCCATCCGGACGCGATCTGGATCACCAACAGCACGACGCCGATGACCATCTCAAACAATTTCATCGACTGGACAAACCATCCGAACTCGATCAACTCCGCCAACAATTGCATTCGCATCACTTCCGAACTGGGCAACGTCGCCAACGTGACGGTCACCGGCAATTACCTGATCGGCGGGTCGACCACCATCGACGCCGGCAACGCCGGATCGGGCACGTTCAGCAACATCGCCATCGCCAACAACTACCTCGGCTTCGCGGCGTATGGCGTGGCCTTCTATGCCGGCCCGATGTCCGGCGTGACCACAAGCGGAAACGTCATCTTCGACTACACCAACCCGGCCTACTCCACCGACGCATGGGCGGCCGATAAGGCGGCCGGGCTGTCGACGCCGTATCTCCTCGTCTCGACCGCCGGATCCACCATCAACGCCCAAACGCAGACCGGCCCGACGACCCTGTACGGCAGCCCGAGCGCCCACCTGATAGGCGGCTCCCACGAAAACATCTTCATCAGCGGCTTCGGCCGGCAATACATTTTCGGAGGCGCGGGGGCCAATATCTACACTTACCTCTCGCCCGCCAACTCCACGCCTTTCGCGCCGGACTGGATCAACCTCAATTTCAGCGTCGCCAAGGACGTCATCGATCTCAGCTACATCGACGCCAACCTGACGGCCGCCGGCGTGCAGGCCTTCACCTTCATCGGCACGAACGCCTTCACCAGCGCCGGCGCCCAGGTGCGCTACCAACTGGACCCGATCCACAACATGACCGTCGTCCAGGTGGCGCTCGCCGGAGATACGTCGCCCGACATGACGATCGACATCAGCGGCCAATTCAATCTCAGCGCGGCCAATTTCGCCCTCAGCCTCACTCAGTCCGCGACGGACGTCGCCAACGGCGCCGCGCTTTCCGTTTCGACCGCCCGGTCCGGTTCGGCGTTCGAATACCTCTACACCAACGTCAAGGGCCGGGCCTATTCGTCCTATCAATCGGTCTATTACGCCAACAACGTCGCCGCGGACGATTTGAACCTGAGCGCGACGGCGAACGAAATCGACCTCTATGAACGCAACGTCACGCTCACCCGCGCCGGGCAGGCCGAAACCTTGGCGATCGGCAACGGCTCCTTCAAGCTCGCCTATCACGCCAACGAGACGATCCAGGCGGGCAACGCCAACGCCGGCGCGGAGACCTTCGTCTTCAGCAAAGGGTACGGCCAGGAAACGATCAACGGCTTTGCGGCCTCGGGGGCGAACGCCGACACGCTGGTCCTGTCGACCTCCGACTTCTCCTATCTTACCGGCGCCATGACCCAGGCCCAGGACCTCGCAGCGGTCCTCAGCCATGCTTCCTCGGCCTCGAATGGCGGCGTGACGATCGGCGACAAGTGGGGCGACAGCATCGCTCTTGTCGGCGTCAGCGCCGCCACGCTCACCGCCAGTCCGAGCGCAGTGAAATTCGTCTGATCGAGCAACCGCGCGGGGTCGGCGGCTACTCGCGCCCTCGTTTGGCCGGCTAAAGGAATCTGCTCAGGGCGTGAATTCCAATCGAATCGCGCCAAGCACCCTCATCCGGCCGCAACACGGCCACCTTCCCCCGAAGGGGAAGGAGACGCCCCTCACCCGCCGGGCCCGCCGGGAGAGGAAAGCCGCAAAGCGGAAGGGTGAGGTTGGCTTTATCATGCTCGAGCGACTTGCGTCAGGCAAATCGAAGGCGTTCTCCGTCCTCCCGAAGCCCATCGAGACACGGGCGCTTTCGACGCCCGATTGAAAGGGAACACCGGGATGGGGGCGCGCTGACCTCGCAAATTGAGGGTCTGGCGACAGCCCGAGTTAGAGGTCGACCTTCACCGCAAAAGGCGCAAAGGAGACAAAGAACGACAGGGCGCTTGGTACGTCTTCGTGGCTCCTGGTGTCCCTTGTGGCAAAATTGTCTCGCTTGTTCCGTTGGCCGGCTTAAGAATCTTCGCTTGGGCGGGCGGGGCGCCGGAAGTCTCCGCCAGACGCGCATGGCTATCGATTCCGCCCGGCGTTACCAGGAGTCCGGAGGCGTCGATCGACTTCCGCCCGTCGTCGATCGCATCGGCGACGACGGCGATCACGCCATTGCGCCCACCGACGTCGGCGCGCGCCGTATCTGCGGCGGTGACGATCGCGCCGCCTCTGATCACGAGATCGAAGTCGCTCACGCCATGGTCTCCGATAACGAGAAGGCTGTCGTCGAGGACGATCCAGCCGCGCCACCCAAACAATGCGCCAAGCGATGCAGCCGGCCTGCGCCAGGATCTCCGCGAAGTGGTCTCGCAAGGCGTGGCGCTCGCGGACCGCCGGATTTCGGGGTCGTCGCGGTCCGAAAAGAAGCGCTTCGACCCGGCCTCGCGTGGTTTTCCGGGGGGAAACGTGGCAAAAAGATGTCCAATGGCGCCCTCAGGGGCGATACGAGTTAGAAATTTGCGCGTAACGCTCTGAAATCATTGGCTGTCGCGCCAAATGCGCAGGTCCGAAGGCCGCTCAGGGCGGCCCGGAGGACGGGTCGCCACGGGGGCAAAGTGACCGCGATTTGTGATCCCCGTCACAGCGGCCGAACCGCCTTTCGTGGTTCAAGCGCGTGGCTTTGCGAAGCGTCGTCGCCGGATGCGGGCGGCTTCGATGGGGGCGGACTCGAGCGGTGACCGCCATGGCCGGATTCGACAAGTACGCGGCCTACTACCGCGGATATCTGGCCGACGATCGGCGCCTGGCGTCAGTCGTTGGCTTCCTCTTGGCTGCAATCGCGCTGTGGTTGCTTGTTTACCTCGTCAGCCTGGTCGGACCCGCGAGCCAACAGCGCTTGCGACTGGGGGAGCCGCCGGCTCGTGCCGCGCGGGCCGCCACTGTGATGCAACCATGGTCGCTGGCCGGGGTCTTTGCTTTTTCTCGGCCGCCGACTTGACGCCGCGTTCGGCGACGTCATTCTTGGGCCGATGCCCTGGAGCGAAACACCAAATCCCCCTCCTTTGCGCCGCAAACGCCTGTTCGCGGTCGGTCCGTCGATGGTGAAAGCCACGCCATGATTGCGATGCCTGAGCCGGACCGCGCGGTGCTGTCGCGGCGTGCCGAGATCGTGGCTGCGCTCCGTCGGATCATCCCGGGCGAAGGCGTGATCGATAAAGCCATTGAGCTGCGCGCGTTCGAATGCGACGGGCTCACCGCTTATCGCCAGCCGCCGATGGTAGCCGTGCTGCCCGATACGACCGCACAAGTCGTGGAGGTCCTGCGCTATTGTGCCGCGAATTGGGTCAAGGTCGTGCCGCGTGGCGCCGGGACCTCGCTTTCGGGCGGCGCCTTGCCGCTTGCCGACGGGGTCCTGCTGGGCATGGGGAAATTCAACCGCATCCGCGAGATCGACATCGCCAACCGCTGTGTCGTCGCCGAGCCCGGGGTGACCAATCTGGGCGTCACCCACGCGGTCCAGGGGCTCGGCCTCTATTATGCGCCCGACCCGTCCAGCCAGATCGCCTGCACCATCGGCGGCAATGTCGCCGAGAATTCTGGCGGGGTGCATTGCCTGAAATACGGCATGACAACCAACAATGTGATCGGAATCGAGCTGGTGACGATCGAAGGAGAAGTCCTACGGCTGGGCGGCAAGCATTTCGACAGCGCGGGCTATGACCTGATGGGCGTGACGGTCGGCTCCGAGGGCATGCTCGGCGTGGTGACCGAGGTGACCGTGCGCGTACTGCCAAAGCCGCCGGGGGCGCGCGCGCTCCTCATTGGATTTTCGTCTGTCGAGGACGCTGGAGAGTGCGTCGCAAGCGTGATCGGCGCCGGCATCATTCCGGGCGGCATGGAGATCATGGATCGGCTTGCGGTCCAGGCGGCCGAAGCCTTCGTGCACGCCGGCTATCCGCTCGAAGCCGCGGCCCTCATGATCGTCGAACTCGACGGATGCGAGGCCGAGGTCGATCATCTGGTAGCCCAGGTCGAGGCGATCGCGATGCGCAGCGGCGCGACGAGTTGCAGAGCGAGCCGGTCGGAGGACGAGCGGCTTCTCTTCTGGGCCGGACGCAAGGCGGCCTTTCCTGCCGTCGGCCGTATTTCGCCGGATTACTACTGTATGGACGGCACCATTCCTCGCCGGGAGATCGGTAGGGTGCTACGACGAATTCAGCAAATGGAAGGTCGGTTCGACCTCCGCTGCGCCAATGTCTTTCACGCCGGCGACGGCAATCTGCATCCGCTCGTCCTTTACGACGCGAACCGTCCCGGAGAACTGGAGAAGGCGGAGGCGTTCGGCGCCGAAATCCTGCGGCTTTGTGTCGAGGTTGGCGGGGTGCTGACTGGCGAGCACGGCGTCGGCGTCGAGAAGCGCGACCTCATGGATACGATGTTCACTCCGGTCGATCTCAACCAGCAGCAGCGCTTGAAATGCGCCTTTGATTCGGACGGCCTTCTCAACCCGGGAAAGGTATTCCCCCAACTCTGCCGCTGCGCCGAACTCGGTCGCATGCACGTGCGAGCTGGCGAGATCCCGTTTCCCGACTTGCCGCGTTTCTGATCGGAATCGCGGGTGCCAAATCTGGAGCCGTCGAACGACCGGGAGATTGCGGAAATCGTCGCCTGGGCTGCGGCGGAAGGCAATTCACTCGAGATCCTGGCCGGCCGGACGAAGCAAGCGCTTGGACGGCCAACCACAACGGACCACACGCTTGACGTGTCGCGAATGACCGGCGTTGTCGACTACGAGCCTGCTGAACTTGTATTGACAGCGCGCCCAGGCGAGCCCCTTTCGGCGATCGCCTCCGTCCTTGCCGAACATGGACAGATGCTGGCCTTCGAACCGCCGGACTGGCGCAGTCTGCTCGGCAGTTTAGGCGAACAGACGCTCGGCGGCGTGATCGCCTGCAACCTCGCCGGCTCCCGCCGCGTACGCTCGGGATCGCCGCGCGATTACCTCCTCGGGTTCTCCGCGGTCAACGGTTTCGGCGAATTATGGAAGGCCGGGGGCAAGGTCGTCAAGAACGTCACCGGGTACGACATGGCGAAACTCCAGGCCGGCGCATTTGGAACGTTGTCGGTGTTGACCGAACTCACCGTCAAGGTCGTCCCGAAGCCGGATACGGCTTGCACTCTGGTCTTGCGGGGGCTTGCGAACAACGACGCGATTGGCACATTAGCCAAAGCTCTGAACGCGCCATTCGAGGTCTCCGGCGCAGCCCATCTTCCATCCGCGATCGCGGGCCGGTCCTCGGTCGGCGCGGTGTCGGCGCGAGACTCAGCGGCGACTCTTCTGCGGCTGGAGGGCCCACGTCCTTCTGTCGCCTATCGAGCCGACGCGCTGGAAGCCTTGGTCGGCGCGGGCGCACGCCTCGACGAGGCGGAAACACAAGCCGTGTGGAGCGAGATCGGCGCGGTCCGCCCGCTGATTGGGCCGCGCGGCAACATCGTTTGGCGCGTGTGTCCGACGCCGAGCGCCGCCGACTCGGTCGCGCGGGCCTGCGTCGCCGCGCTGCCGTCGGCCGAAGTCCTGTTCGATTGGGGCGGCGGCCTCATATGGCTGAGCCTTGAGGGGAGCGCGGCCGGCGACGACGGCGGGGCCGCCATCGTGCGGGCGGCGGTGAGGTCCACTGGCGGTCACGCGGCTCTTATCGTGGCCCCTGAGGCGATTCGCGCCTCGACTCCGGTGTTCCAGCCGCTTGAGGGCCCTCTCGGGAGTCTCAGTGTTCGGGTGAAGCGCGGGTTTGATCCGCGCAGCATCCTCAACCCGGGCCGCATGCAAGAGGGCTTGTGAGGACGATGCAGACGAATTTCACTGCGGTGCAACTCGCCGATCCCGACGTCAAGGCGTCGGAAGAGATCCTGCGCGCCTGCGTCCACTGTGGCTTCTGCACGGCGACATGCCCAACGTACGTGCTGCTCGGCGACGAACTCGACAGCCCCCGGGGGCGCATCTATTTGATCAAGGACATGCTTGAGAACGACCGGCCGCCGGCGGCGGAGGTCGTCAAGCACGTCGACCGTTGCCTGTCCTGTCTGTCGTGCATGTCGACCTGCCCGTCGGGCGTCAATTACATGCATCTCGTCGACCTTGCCCGGCATCGGATCGACACCACATTCGACCGGCCTCCGCTCGATCGCCTCCGACGCCGCCTGCTCGGCGCCGTTCTGCCGCGGCCGGCGTTGTTCCGGAACGCGATCAGAGCTTCGCGGCTCGCACGGCCTTTCGCTCGGGTCCTGCCGCAATGGATGCGGGCGGCGTTGGCGCTCGTCCCGGCAAGGCTGCCGCAACCTTCGCCCGTCGACCGGCCCCAGACGTTCGCCGCCGAGGGGCGGCGTGTTCATCGCGTGGCGCTGCTGAACGGTTGCGTCCAACAAGTTCTGACGCCGGAGATCAACGAGGCCACGGTCCGGCTGCTCACCCGCCACGGTTGCGAAGTCGTGGTGGCTTCGGGCGCCGGTTGTTGCGGCGCGCTTACCCACCACCTCGGTCAGAATGCGCGCGCTTTCGCTGGCCCGAACATACTCGCCTGGACGGGCGAGATGGAACGGGGCGGCCTCGACGCCATCGTGGTCAACGCCTCCGGCTGCGGGACGACCATCAAGGATTATGGATTCATGTTCCGCGACGATCCGGAGCTTGCGGGGCCGGCGGCCGCTGTCGCCGGCCTGGCCCGCGACGTGACGGAACTGATGACCGACCTCGGCCTTCGGTCGCCGTCCAATCGCACCGGCCTGCGCGTCGCCTATCACAGCGCCTGCTCCCTGCAGCATGGCCAACGAGTCCGCGAGCAACCGAAGGCGCTGCTCGAAACGGCGGGCTTCGCCGTCCTCGAACCGCCCGAAGGCCATCTGTGCTGCGGTTCGGCCGGAACTTACAATCTCCTGCAGCCGGCGTTGGCGACGCGCCTGCGCGACCGCAAGGTCGCCGCCATTGACAGCCTCTCGCCGGATCTGGTCGCGGCCGGCAACATCGGCTGCCTGAACTCAGATCGCCGGCGGGACGCGCGTGCCGGTGGTCCACACGGTGGAGCTTCTCGACTGGGCCACTGGCGGACCGAGGCCGCGCGCCCTATCCGCCTGAGGCCGCGCTCACGCGATGCGGGAGGCGTCCCGTCCGGAGCGCTGAAGGGCGCGTTCGGCGCCCGTTCGGACGTCGTTTGGCGCGCGTTCGACATGCGTTCAGCGTCACAAAGCGCCTCCTTATTCACCGGTGTTTCGAGCTTCTCCAAAACCCTTGCACCGGAGTTCACGAAAAATTCGCGAGCCTGCGTTTCGGCGTCCGGAAAGTGGCCGGATCCGGCCTGGCGACGTCACATTCTTTTGCTTCATGGAAGTCATAGTACGACCGAATTCGATTTTTTACGAAATAATTGGCGCGCCCAAGGCGGGGGCGGGTCGGCTGTCGCGGTCGTCCGAAGGTCGGGCCGCGGAGACCGTGGTCGCCCGCCTAATGGGCGACCATCGAGCCGGCCGACGCGATGCTCGCCACGGACCCGACGGTCCCAAGTCCGCCGCCAATGATGGCAAACACCTTTTGCACCTCAGTCGAGGGCGAGTTCGATACGTAGATCAGGTCGCGATTGGCGACGTGGAAGCTCTGCTCGAGAAACATGCTCTTGGGGTCGCTCAGGTCGAGCCGATAAACGACCGGCGTCAGGCGGCCTGGCTGCACAAGCGGGCTCGTCGGATCGAGCTGACGGGCGACGGACTCGGGCTCGTATCGGAACACGAAAATTCCATGTGGATCAGAGCGCTCGTCTCGCAGGCCGCCCGATTTCGCCAGCGCCTGGGCCAGCGAGATTCCGTCGGCTTGGAAGGGGATTTCGTTGTTCTGACCCATGGCTCCAAAGGCGATGAATGTTTGGGGATCGCGCACCAGCGTCAGCGTGTCGCCGGGATGCATGTAGATGTTCTCGCGCGGGTTGTTAACGATAGTTATGAGCGGAATACGAGAGGTCTTCGCGCCGCGTGACAGTTCGACGAACGTCTCGTTGACCGGGGCCCGCACGCCGCCCGCTGTGGCCAGGACGTCGAGCAACCGGTCGCCCTTGACCGAAAGGGGCACGCGCGCACCGGCCGCAACCTCGCCGCCGACGCTGACGGCTTCGCCGGCCGTGCGCGTGATATTGACGAGCACTTGGGGCTGGATAGCCTTGCCTTCCAGCGCGTGCTCGATCTGCTCTTGAACGGCTCGAGTCGTCCGACCCACGACACGGATTCGTCCAGCGTAGGGCACCGTGATCCCACCGTCGCGGCCGACGACCTGCTCCGGAATGGTCGCGCTGTTCGCGCCGGTGCTGACGGCGTTCGCGCCAGTGGTGAGCGCGGGCGAGGAAAACAAGCCGCCGGCGGCCGCTTCCCACACCGTCACGGTCACGGAGTCGCCGACGGTGATCACCGGTTCGGTCGACATCCTGCGGTCGCCGAACTGGGCGTTGAAACTGCCGAAGCCTCGCCGCCTGAGCGCCTCGATGGTCCTTGGCGTGATGTCGACGAGCATATATCGCTGTTGTTCGTCCTTGCCGACCTGCTGCGCCGTAATGTCGCTCGTGGTTGGTCCTGAATCGGGCAAAGATCCGCAGCCCGTAAGCAACATCAGAGCGAAAGCGCAAACCGCGCCTGAAAGGCCAAACTTAGGCGGTCGCTGCATGATTTGCCCCAACTAGCCGATTCTCTGTATCAAGGTGGACTGTCGCTGGCTACCTCTCCGTTGCGACCGCCGCGCTTCACGCAGAGGGTGTTGCCAAAATGCGACGCTCCTTTGCCTCCCCGATCCTGCCCCCGGCTCCGAGATGCGCGGGCGGAACGGTCAGGAGGCGAACGTGCGTTTATCAAGATTTGCCAACCCGACTGCTTGGGGTCTTTCTGGGGCGACGGGACCGATGCGCCATTTATAGTTTTCTGTAAGTGGGATAGTTACGGAGAAATCTGTTACTATAGAGATTATACCAAGTGACAACTTATCGATAACGAAATCGGGATTGGCCCTTCCGGTTGACACCGCGGCGCAAGTCGGGCCAAAAGAGGGCGGTGCTACGTTGTCCGAGCCGGCGAGGTGGTTGCTCTCCCCGGTTCTCGCTCTTACCGGATCGGTGGAATTAGGCATTGGGCCGCACTTTCGCTCTTGAAGA
Organism: uncultured Alphaproteobacteria bacterium; assembly: GCA_963816065.1. Classification (GTDB taxonomy): domain Bacteria; phylum Pseudomonadota; class Alphaproteobacteria; order Rhizobiales; family Beijerinckiaceae; genus Roseiarcus. Next base: position 626,874 of record CAWFJG010000029.1, read on the forward strand.
TTCTCACGTCGCAGTCATCGGTCGCTCCTGCCGGCTGCCGGGCGTCGCGAATGCTGCGGAATTGTGGGCGCTTCTTCACGGCGGCCGTTGCGCTGTTTCCGTGATCCCCGAGGACCGCTGGCCGCTTTCGCGTCACGGACACCCCCGCCTGAAGGAGCCGGGACGCAGTTACACCTGGGCGGCCGGCGTATTGCCGGACATCTGGGGCTTCGATCCGTCGGTATTTCGCGTTTCCCCGCGGGAGGCGCAGCAGATGGATCCGCAGCAGCGGCTGATGCTCGAACTCGCATTCGAAGCTTGCGAGGACGCCGGCTTCGCCGCCTCGAAGCTGGCTGGCAGTCAGACCGGCGTCTATGTCGGCGCGTCGGCGCTCGACTACTCGACCATCGGGCTGCACGACCTCCCCGGCGCGGACGCCTATTACGCGACCGGCAACGCGCTCTCCATCGTTTCAAACCGAGTTTCCTACGCTTATGATCTGCACGGCCCGAGCCTGACGATCGACACCGCCTGCTCGTCGTCTCTCGTCGCCCTGCACCAGGCCCGTCAGGCGCTCATCCACGGCGAAATCGACATGGCTCTGGTCGGCGGCGTGAACGCGCTTGTCAGCCCTTTCGGGTTTGTCAGCTTTTCCCAGGCTACGATGCTCTCGCCCACCGGGTTGTGCCGGGCGTTCGCCGCGGAAGCGGATGGCTACGTGCGCGCCGAGGGCGGCGTCGTCCTCGTCCTGAAAGCCGTCAAGAGAGCGATCGCCGACGGCGACCGCATTCATGCGGTGATTTGCGGCAGCGCAGTCAATTCCGACGGCAGAACCAGCGGCATCTCCATGCCGTCGGAAAAATACCAGATCGAATTGCTCCGGTCGCTCTACGGTCCGGGAGGCGTCTCTCCGGATTCCGTCGCCTTCGTCGAGGCTCACGGCACCGGAACCCGGGTCGGGGATCCGGTCGAGGCCTCGGCGCTCGGCACGGTGCTGGGACGAGCGAGAACCAGTCCCCTGCCGATCGGATCGATCAAGACCAATATCGGTCATACCGAGCCCGCTTCCGGCTTGGCGGGCCTCATGAAGGCGATGCTGGCGCTCGAACATGACGAGAGCCCGCCGTCGCTCCATGCGGAGAACCTCAATCCCGGCATTGATTTCGTCGGGCTCAATCTCGAGGTCGCAAGGCGCTCGATTCCGCTTTCGCGAGCGTCGGCGCGCCGCTTCGCTGGCGTCAGTTCCTTCGGATTCGGGGGCACCAGCGCGCATGTCGTCATCTCCGACGCCCCGGTCGCCCGGGCGCTGGCGGAACTCCGCGCCCCGCCTGCTGATGATTTCAGCGCAAACCGAGGAGGCGCTGCGGGCGCTGGCGGGCGCCTATGCGACTCGACTGGACGGCGCCGGCGCGCGCGAGCGCGGCAGGATCGTCGCGGCCACCGGCCGCAGGCGCGAACGCATGCGCGAGCGCCTGGCGCTGCCTGCGCACGAGTTCGGTCGCGCTTGCGCCGGCCTTGGCTCGGTTTGCGCGCTCCGGCGAAGCCGATGCGACCTGTGTCCGAACGACCGCCGTCGAGGGCGACGGCGCGATCGTATTCGTCTTCTCCGGCAACGGGGCGCAATGGTCGGGCATGGGCCGAGCCGCCTACCAGGCGAACGCGGCTTTTCGCGATGCGTTGGCGGAAATCGATTCTCACTTCCTCCCGCTCGCCGGGTGGTCGCTGGTCGAGGAACTGGACTCTGCGGACATCGCGACCGACCTTGCCCGGACCGACGTCGCTCAGCCCATGATTTTCGCCATCCAGGCTGCGAGCGTCCGGGCGTTGGCCAGGGTCGGCGTCCGCCCGGCCTTGACGCTGGGCCACAGCGTCGGCGAGATCGCGGCCGCCGAGGCCGCCGGAGTTCTGTCGCTTTCCGACGCGACTCGCGTGATCTTTCATCGGAGCCGGCTTCAACAGGCGACCGAGAACACAGGCGGCATGGCGGTCGTGTTCGGTCCGCGCGAGGCGGCCTGCGAGATTGTCTCGCGAATTCCGGGCCTCGCGATCGCGGCGCACAATTCGCATCGATGCATCGCGGTCGCCGGCCCGCAGCATGCGCTGGACCGCCTGATGACGCTTGCGCCTGCGGCGAAATTGCGCGCGCGCCGCCTCGACCTGCCGTATCCGTTCCACACCGAACTGATGCAACCGGTGAAAAAACCGCTGATCGAAGAGTTGGCGACCCTAAAGCCGTCGATGAGCGCGGTCCCTTTCCTGTCCACTGTCCTTGGTGAATTCGTCCAGGGCCAGGCCGCCGGCGCCGCCTATTGGTGGCGCAATGTGCGTCACCTTGTCCAATTCCAGGAGGGCGTCGAGCGCGCCCTCGGAACGGGCAAACGGGCCTTTCTGGAGATCGGGCCACGGCCGACGCTGAAGACCCATCTGCGAGACGTCGCCGAGCATCTCGACGCCGCCGCGCTCGTCGATTGCGTGCTGGACGAAAGCGCCGGCGAAATCGGCGATCCGTTCGAGGCGGCTGCGATGCGCCTGATCGCGGGCGGCGCGGACGTCGGGCAACAGTGGGCTTTTGGTCCGGACCCCGGTCCGGGAGTCGCGCTGCCCTCCTATCCTTGGCGCCATGCGCCGTATCGATTCCCGGAAACGGCCGAAGCGACCGGCCGCCTGAGCGTGCGGCCGCGGCACCCGCTGATCGGCGCGCGCGAAGCCGACGGATCGCTCGAATGGCGCGTCACAGTGGATCCGCAAGTCGAGCCGACGCTCGCCGATCACCGCGTTGACGGCCAGACCCTTTTGCCCGGCGCCGCCTTCCTGGAAATGGGGCTCGCGGTCGTGCGGGATTGGGCTGGGCCGGACGCAGCCCTGAGGGATTTCGAAATCCTGCAGCCCCTGGCGTTCTCCGCAGACGCTGCGCGTGACATCCTGAGCCGGATCGAAGCGTCCACGGCGACCGTCGAGATTCTCAGCCGGCCGCGCCTGACCAAGGCGCCTTTCACGACCCACGCGCGCGGGCGGATCGTTCAGAAGCCCGGGCCGGGGCCGGAAATCAGCGCCGCTTGCGCTGCGACCTCCGGCGCCGTGACCGGGGAGATCCTGTACGCTCGGGCGCGGACGCGCGGGCTCGACTTCGGGCCGGCGTTTCAGGGGCTTGCACGCGCCGTTCGCGCGAGCGACGACCTCATCGAGGTTCAGTTGACCGATGCTCCGGGAGACTCTCGCTACGGCCTCGACCCCGCGCGACTCGATTCCTGTTTCCACGGACTGATCCTTCTGTTTGCGGACCAAGACGGCGAGGGGGGCGCGTATCTGCCGGTCCGTTTTGCAGAAGCGCGCCTTTTTGCGCCGAATGCAGACATTGCGAGCGCCAGGATCCGGTTGAGGCGGTTCGACGATCGAATCCTTGTCGCCGACGTCGATGTTTTCGACCGGCAAGGGCGGCCTGTCGCGAGAATCCTCGGCGTCCGCTGCCAGGCGACCCGGCTGCGCGCCTCGGCCGGTCTTTCCGATCTCGCCGTGGCCGCGCGTTGGATCGCCGCCGCCGTTGACCTCTCGGATGGGCCGGCTCTCGAAATCGGCCGGACCGAGGCGCACCCGTTGAGCGCGGAAATCAATCTTTCCGACGTCGCGCTGATGTTCGAGGGGTGGGCGACCGCCGCCGCCTTCGAGTTTGCGCGTGGTCTCGCGACCGAAGGCGTGATCGATCTCGACGCGCTCGTTCCCTCCGGCCTGCTCCCGGAAAGCCGTCGCGTCTGGGCCGAGTTCGCTTTGGGGGGAACTCGAACGGAGCGGCCTATTGGAACGCTCCGGCCGCCTTCTGCGGTTGAACGATCTCGATCTGCCGTCCGCGCAGGCCGTTTTTTCGACGATCGCGGCTCAACATCCCGAGCGCGCAGCCGAACTCCTGCTTGCGGCCGGCGCCGGCGAGGCGCTGCGCGCGCTTGCTGCGGGCGAGGCGGACGTGAGAGGGCCGTCGGACAGCGCCGTGGACGGCCATGAGCTCAGGTCCGCCTCCGCCACTGCGACGGCCCGCACCCTCGAGCAGCAACTCGAAGCCCTGGCGCCGGTCGGGGTCGACCGGGCGTCGTTGCGCATTCTCCAGGTCGGGGCGGGAGCGGCATGGTCTGTCGTCCTTCGTTTCGCTGAGACTCGCGACGCGCGGGTGACCCTCCTCGAACCCGACGCCCGGCGACTCGAAAGGGTTCGCTTCGCCCAGGGCGGCGCGTCCGAGGTTTCCTTCTGTGGCGATCTCGACACTCTGCCCGACGGCGGGATCGATCTCGTCGTCAGCGGGGGCGGCCTCACCCGCCTTGGATACGGCCGGGACGCGCTGACGCGCCTGGCGCGCAAATGCGCCCCGGGCGCCGCGCTCGTCTCCGTCGAGCCGTCGCCGTCGCTGTTTCATCTCGTAACCCTGGCGTTTGCGGAGTCGGCGGCGAGCGGGGCTTCGAGCAACCGGCTCGGCCCCGAGGCCTGGACGACCGAATGCGCGCGCGGCGGGTTTCGCGTCGTGGAGGCGCGGCTCGTCGAGACGGGCGAGGACCGCGCGACGCTCCTCTGTGCGGAGGCCCACGGGGCTGTCTCCGTTTTGCAGCCGTCCCGTCTGGTGACGATCCTTTGCTCGGGCGAAGACGGCGCCGGGTTTGCGGGAATGGCGAAGGGCGCCCTGGAAGCGCGCGGAGCGGCTTGCCAACTCGTCGAAGGCGGCGTCGATGCGAAAAAGGGGCAGATGCGGACGCTCCTGTGGATCGCCGGCGACCGCCGCGGCGACGGCGCGTCCCGAGTGATGGCGCATTGTCTCGCGCTGCGCGATCTCGCCGTCTCGCTGGCCGAGTCGAAGGTCAGACTGGTCGTCGCCGCGCCGGCGACGGACCGCCCGCTGTTGGAAGCCTTGTTCGCCTTCGTGCGGACTCTGGCCAACGAACTTCCGATCATCGATTTCCGCCGGGTCGAACTCGCCGAGACGACCCCGCAGTCAGCCGAGCGCCTTGCGGCGATCCTGCTTTCCGACAGCGTGGAGACGGATGTCCTGGTCGGCTGCGACGGCGCGCGCGTGCTTCGTTACATGGCGCCGGCGCTCGGCAAACCCGAACCGACAGTGTCTGAAGGTCTTCGAAGCCGGCTCGAGAAGACCTCCGAACCCGGGCTCGACCGCCTCGCGTGGAGGGTGGGCGCGCGCGTCGATCCCGGGGCCGACGAGGTCGAAGTCGAGGTTGCGGCGACAGGTCTCAATTTCCGCGACGTCATGTGGACCTTGTCGATTCTTCCCGACGAGATGCTCGAGGACGGATATGCGGGGGCGACGCTCGGGCTCGAATTCGCAGGTCGGGTCGTCCGGATCGGCGCGGAAGTCTCGCATCTGAAGCCGGGCGATGCGGTGGTAGGCCTGGTCGGCGGCGCATTCGCCTCCCACGTTGTCGTGAACGCCAGCCTCGTGGCGCCGCTTCCCGCGACGCTTGGCTGCGAAAGCGCCGCAGCCGTTCCGGTCGCCTTTCTCACGGCCTACTATGGGTTGGTTTCCTGCGCCGACCTTGGGCGGGGCGAATGGGCGCTCATTCACGGCGGGGCGGGCGGGGTCGGACTGGCGGCGCTCCAGATCGCCGTCCGGCGCGGCGCGCGCGCCATCGTCACCGCAGGGTCATCGGAAAAGCGCGCTCTGGCGCTTGCCCTCGGCGCCGAGCACGCTTTCAATTCCCGCTCCGGCGCGTTCGTCGACGAGGTGATGCGGGTGACGGAAGGAAAGGGCGTATCGGTCGTCCTCAACTCCCTCGCGGGCGAGGCGATGGAGCGCAGCCTCGGGCTGTTGCGGCCTTTCGGACGGTTCGTCGAACTCGGAAAGCGCGACTATCTCGCCGACACGCCGGTCGGTCTCCGTCCGTTCCGGCGCAATCTCAGCTATTTCGGGGTCGACCTGGACCAGCTTCTGGCGGAGCGGCCGGACGTCTCCCGCCGGCTCTTCGACGAGGTCATGGCCCTGTTCGCCTCGGGCGAGCTGACGCCGCCGCCGTTCACCGTGTTTGCGCACGACGAGGTCGTGGAGGCGATGCGCCTCATGCAGCAGTCGGGGCATATCGGCAAGATCCTCATCCGCCCGCCGCCGCCCGGCGTCATCCGGTCGAGCGATGCGCCGACCCAGGCGTTTGCAGCCGATCCGAATGGCGTCCACCTCGTTACGGGGGGACTGGGCGGCTTTGGCTTGGCCGCGGCGGAATGGCTGGTCGATCGCGGCGCGCGCCGGCTGGCGCTGGTCGGACGATCCGGCGCGGCGAGCGAGACCGCGCGGAACGCCGTCGCGGCGCTCGAGCGCCGCGGGGTCGAGGTCCGGGTCGGCGCGTTCGACATTTCCGATAGCGCTGCGACCGAGCAGTTCCTCGTCGATGTCGCGGCGACCATGGCGCCGCTCGTCGGCGTCATCCATGCCGCGATGATTCTCGACGATGCGATCGCGGTGAACCTCGATGAAGCCCGGTTCCTCGCGGTCCTCAAGCCGAAGATCGCAGGCGCCGAAATCCTCGACCGCCTGACCCGGAAGCTGGCGCTCGACTATTTCGTGCTGTTTTCGTCTGCGACCGCGGCGATCGGCAATCCTGGTCAGGGCGCCTACGTGGCCGCCAACGGCTTCCTCGAGGGTTTGGCGGTTCAGCGTCGTTCGGCCGGTCACCCCGCGCTCGCGGTCGGCTGGGGCGCGATCGCCGACGCCGGGATCGTCGCCCGAAGCGGCGCGACCCGCGATTCGCTTGCCCATCGCGCCGGGGCCAAGGGCGTCAAGGCCCGGGTGGCGCTGGACGCGCTGGGGGAGGCGCTGGCGGACGCGAACGTCGGACCGAGCCTCGTCATCGCCGAGATGAACTGGACGTCGGCCCGCTCCCATCTTCCGCTTCTGGCGTCGCCGACTTACGGCCGCCTCGCGCGCGCCGCCGCCAGCGCCAACTCGGCCGTCGACGCCGCCGTGGACCTCGCCGAGCTCGTTGGGCGCCTGGGACAGGATCAGGCGCGCCGCGCGGTCGTCGAAATTCTGGTCGAGGAAATCGGGCGGATCCTCCAGCTGCCGCGCAACGAGGTCAACCGGACGAAGCCGCTCGCCGAGATCGGGCTCGATTCGTTGATGGCGGTCGAGCTGACGATGAGCCTGGAGAGCCGGTTCGGGCTGGACGGCCCGCTCGCCGCCGCCGCCGGCGGCTTGAACGTCGGGGACCTCGCCGGACACCTCCTGGCCACGCGCGGCGAGCTCGCCGCGCCCGAGCACGATGTGGCCGAGGATCTCGCCAGGCGCCACTTCGACAAGGCGAACTGGGGCGAGATCAAGCCCCTGATCACCGCCTTGCAGGAGAAGGGCGTCGACCTCAGCGGAGCGCCGGCGCGCCATTCCGCCTCGGCGTGAGCGCGATGCCGCGCCGACCCGTGGTCTACGACATCTCGCGCCTCGTCTCGCGCGTTTTCGATCGCACGCCGAACGGGATCGATCGCGTCGATTTTGCGCTCGCCAATCATTTCGTCGATCCCGACGCCGGCGACCGGTCCGGCATGATGGCCACGCCCTTCGGGCCGCGGGTCGTCGAGCCGCGGGCGGCGCGCGAGGCCCTCGACAACATCCGCAAGCACTGGGGCGAGGACGCCGCGCCGGAGACCGACGCGCATCTCCTCGAGGTCGTCGCGGCGATCGACGGCGCGCCTCGGGCCGCCAAGCGCATTTCGAAGGGGCGAACCGGGCAATTCGCCGAAGCCCTCGCCTGGATCCGGCGCCATGGCCTTCCGGTCGGCCGCCGCCCCGGCGATTTTCTCGCCAAGGGCGGCGTCTATCTCAACGTCAGCCAGTTCCCGGTCGATTTCGACCGCTATTTCAAGTGGACGCGAGATCGGACCGACATCGACTGCGTCTTTTTCCTGCATGACGTCCTGCCGATCGAGGCGCCGGAATATTTCCTGCCTGCCGAGCGCCCCCGGCACATGCGCCGGCTTCAAACCGTCGCGCGGCGGGGGCGCGCGGTCGTCGTCGCCTCGGAGGTCGTGCGCGAGGCGGTCGGCCGCGAGCTTGCGCGCCTCGGGCGACGCGACATGCCGATCCTTGTCGCGCCGCCGCCCCCCGATCCGATCTTTCTCGAGCGGCCGGACGGGGACTGCGTCGTCGCCCGGCATCCTTATTTCGTCACCTGCGGCACGATCGAGCCGCGCAAGAACCACCTGCTTCTGCTGCACGTCTGGCGCGATCTTGTCGCGCGGCTGGGCCCTGCGGCGCCGAAGCTCGTGCTGATCGGCGAACGCGGCTGGGAGAACGAGCACGTCATCGATCTCCTCGAGCGCAGCCCAGGCCTGCAGAGCTGCGTCATCGAGGCCTCGGGCCTGACGACGCCTAGCGTGAGGCGGCTGTTTCTCGGGGCGAGGGCGGTGCTTCTGCCGTCGTTTGCGGAAGGCTACGGGCTGCCTTTGGTCGAGGCCCTCGGTGTCGGCGCGCCGGTCATCGCATCCGACATTCCGGTGTTCCATGAGGTCGCGAAGGGAAGGGCGCTGACGATCGACCCGACCGACGGCCCCGCCTGGCGGGAGGCCGTCTCAGCCTTCGCGCAGACGGATTTGCCCGAGCGAAGGAGGCAGATTGAGAGCAGCAGGGAATGGTCGCCGCCGGAATGGCCGGCCTTCTTCGCGGCGATCGAGGACTTTTTCTCGATCTCGCGCAGCTGAGAGCGACGGTCCTCCCTCGCGGACCGGTTGGTCGTATTTGTTTTCGCTCGCCACAGCGTTCTGCATTTGGATCAAATCGATAGTCCTTTATCGGATATTTGGAGAACCTTGTGAAAAGCCGTTGGTTCAATATTCCAGGAGGTCCTGTCTACGTCGCGCAACGTGCTGTTATTCACGCTCTCTGGGAATGTAAATTCGATATCGCCGAATACCGCATCGGTTCCATCAGAGAGACAGGATCGGCCGCCAGCTGGAGATCGAATTCAACGAGGCGGTTCCTGAAGTCGCATCGAGCTTGTCTATGGCGTTCAATATTTGCAGGGGCACAAATGGCAAGAATTGTAGAAGTTGCGAACCTTACGCCACTACTCGTTCGAGTTACCGGATCAGAGGCCGAAACCCGCCTTTTCGAGTTCTTGGTCGCTCAGATCCGCAACAAGCACACGCGCCGCGCCTACGCGCAGGCGACGCGGGAATTTCTAGCGTGGTGTGAGAACGTCGGCGTCACGTCGCTCGCCGACGTGAAGGTAGGGGTATATCTTGTGCCCGGGCGCGGCTTTGCTCGTGCCGGGACGCGGAACCAGCGCCTCGATTCCCATCGTGCGCATCAGACGCCGCACCCGCTTACGGTTGACCCCGCGGCCCTCCTTGTTGAGTTCGAAGGTCATTCGCCGCGAGCCATAGAACGGCAGCTCCAGATGCAGTTCGTCGATCCGGCGCATCAGCGCCAGATCGTCCACCCCGGGCACTGGCTTGGGGCGATAGACCCCCGAGCGCGCCACATTCAGCAGCGCGCATTGGCGGCGCACAGACAGGTCCTTGCCAGGCCGTCCGACCATCGCTCTTCGATCGGGCGCGCTCATCGCCCTGGCCTCCTGGCCAAGAAATCCCGTTCGACCGTCAGTTGGCCGATCTTGGCGTAAAGCTTGGCCGTCTCGCGTTCGCGCTCCTCCTCGCCATCGCCCGAAACGCTCGCCCCGCGTGCGAACAGGCTCGCGACGTTGTCGAGAACCTGCTTCTTCCAGGCATAAATCTGGTTCGGATGCACCCCGTGCCGCTTCGCCAGTTCCGGAACCGTCGCATCCTCGCGCAGCGCCTCAAGCGCAATCTTCGCCATGAACGCCGCATCAAACTTCTGCCGTGACTTCGTCATTTCTCGCTCCATCGGTTGCGACAGAGCAGGACATTTCACACCTTAGCCAATGGTCCCAAATCCGGGGCCCAGTTCAACTGCGCTCGGTCCCCGCCCCGGCGCCGGCCTCGTCCTCTCCGCCCTCGGCGTCGTCTTGCCGCAGACGATGCGCCAAATCGCGGGCGCCCGATCTACGAACTCCGTCCGTTCTGTAGTGCCGCGCCTCCGCCAAAGCGCAATAATCCGTGCGCGATCGAAAATTCCGTCCCGGGCGCTGTCGAAGATCCGTCAGAGCGAACGTGAAAAAACCGCAAACCTCAGTGGCAATGTCCGCGGTCCATGCCCATCATGGTCAGGACGGCCGCAAGGGGCGGTAAGCGCAAACACTCTGCCCGAAACCCTCAGCCTCCACATACTCTATCGAGAGATTCAAGTCCTTCGCCCATTTCTCAAGCAAAGCCTTGCTCAGAAGCTGGCTAAGGGCCCCTCTCCCAAGCATTCGCGCAACGGGTTCCCACCATTTTCCTGCGATGTTTCTGTGCGCAGCGACCTCTTCGTCCAGAAACGAAACCACAATTGTCCCACCTTGCTTCAGGACCCGCTTGGCCTCGCGAAGGTAGCTATAGCATTCGTTCTCTCTGAGGTGAGTGAAGACCGAAAAAAAAACAACGAAATCGGCAACATCATCTCGCTCCGGTATCTCGATGGTCTTGACCTGCTTGAAGGTCCAATCCGCCCGGTCGCTCTTTTGACGGGCGAAATCAAGCAACTCAGGAACAACATCGGTTCCTAGATACCTCAAGTTCCGCAGATTCTTGAAAGCGGTGCTCAGACGCCCGGATCCCGCGCCAATGTCGATCACGTAGTCTGTCTCTCGCAATCCCAGCAGTTCCAGCACACGACGCTGACGGGCGCCCGTCTCTAGATACGAGCCGCCCACAATCCGTTCCATCGCCGCATCGTAGCCTGGCGCCTTTCGAATCACGTGGCGCGCAAGTCTGTTGGAGTCGCGGACGTAGTGAGGCTTCAGCATTCGGCGTATTCCCCGCTGCCTGCCAGCCGCGGCCGATCTAATACGGCTGTCACATGGTAGGGATGATGATGTAAAACCGTATGGCTGTCAATGTTCCTACGTACAGAAATAGATGCGTCTAGATACTGCGCCAGCACAGCTTTCGATACGGCCAGTGACCCGTGTCGCGCACTAAGCATTTCGGCGCTCTGAATGGAGCTCCCCGAAAATGCGCTTCGGCGCGAACCCTGCAAACCGGACGCCTCAATTGCAGTCGAGCAGGCACTGCGGCGCGCAACTGGAAACGAGCTGAGTCCACGTCAAGCCCCCCACGCCGCGGCTGGCCGGCAAATTCAAGGGAATCTCTGGATCGTGCCAATCACTTTCAAGCCAACGAAACTCTCGATATCGCTAACCCCACGGACCGTTCGGTTGAAGTACTCGAGGAGGAAGGCCAACCCGACCCCGCCAAGCAACCCGGCGACCAGCGACACCAATACGATGATATCGCGACGCGGACGACTCGGGTTACGGTGATGGGGTGGACGGCGCCCGACGGCATCAAGCGTGCCAAGATGGTGTTGTCGAAACAACATCTCAAAGGAGAGCCGTCCATGGCGAAGTTTACCGGGAATTCGGCGCAAGTCACGCGCGTTGGGCTCGATCTTGCAAAGAACGTCTTTCAGATTTACGGCGTCGATGAGCAGGGCGAGGTCGTCGTCGTTCGCAAGCTCAGGCGCGGCGGCGTGTTGGAGTTTTTTGGCCGGCTCGCGCCGTGCGTCGTGGCGATAGTGGCCTCATTACGGTGACACCCCCGTCTTTACCTACATCGGTCTTTCGTCCTTCGGCTTGCCTCCGAGCCTGTTGGTCACGACGACGCGACCGAGGGGACGCGCCACGCCATCAGGCGTGGGCGAGGCCCTCGATCGCCGGCCGCCCTTCGGACCCCTCGCCACGACGACCCCGCTATTTTTGGCCGGCGCAAAAGCGACAACTTTCTTGCAATTAGAACGATTGCGATATATGTTCTGTATATCCGAAAACAGAGCGCCGCCATGTCCAATCCCCTCGAAACCGCCGTTTCCGCCTCCGCCTGCCGTCCGCCGTCGCGAGCACGCGGCGCACGGGTCGCCAAGTTCCAACGCGAACAGCGCATCGTCGATTGTCTCAACTGCGGCCTGTCGGTCGCCAGGATCGCGGCCGAGATCGGCGTCGGCGAGAAGCGAATGCGGGCGCTTGTCAGGGAGATCCTCGCCCGCCGCATGCCGCATCCGCCCGCGGAGTTTGTCGCGATCCAGATGAGTTGCCTCAACGAGGCGCTGCTGGTCGCCTTCAGCGCCATGTCGCCCTCGAACCTCAAGGCGGTCGACCAGGTGGTCAAGATCGTGCGCGAGCTCGACCGCTACGGCGGCGCCTTCGCCGCCGAATGGGCGCGGCCTGCGGCCTCGCGGCTCGACGCGCCGGCGGACGAGGACGTCGCCTTCGCCAAGGCGTGGCTCGGCGGCGGCGAGCTCGAGGACGACCGGGGCGGCGATCGCCCGGAAAATCTCGCGCAAAGCTCTGAAATGATTGATTCCGCGCCCGGCAATCCCCGGCTATGGGATGGATACGTCGCGGATGCCGGGCGGGCGCCCCTTCTCCGGCGAAGGCCGGGGAAGTGCCTGCCCCCGGGCGAAGACCCGGGGGTGTCGCCGAAGGCGACGGATGGGGTGTGGCCCGCCGCTTCGACTCGAATAGCATTGCACAAGCCGCGCCGCGATCCGACCGCGACGGAGACCTGCTTTCCACACCCCATCCGTCGGGTTCCGCCCGACACCTTCCCCAGCAAAGCTGGGAAAGGGGGCCGTCGTCAGGCGACGCTCGCCCGGAAATCCTGGCGCAAGCTCATGAAAAGGTTGAATCCGCGCCCGGGATTGGGTTGCGCTCCCAGACCGCCGAGGCCGTCGCGGCCGGCCCGGTCTCCGCCGACCTCATGCGGAGCCTGCTGACCAGCGCCGCCGGTCGCCAGGACCTCCGCGCCTGCTTGAGCACGCTGCGGCCCGATCGGTATGGCGCTGCTCCTCGGGGCGACGGCGGAGACTTTTCATTCGCCGCCGCGGCAGGCTGCGCTCGCCCGGAAATTCCGGCGCAACGCCTTGAAAACATGGAATCCGCGCCCGAGATCGGCTGGCTCGCCTCGGCCGCGGCCGCGGCCGGGCTCGCCTGTCCGGAAGCCAGGGGTTCTGCAACGTCCGGATGACGCGCAACGGCCCAACCGTTTCGAAGGAGGTCAAGCGATCGGCCGAGGGCCTTTGTCGTCACGGGCAAGCCTGCGCGCGGTGACGGCGACCTCGACCACGAACACAGCGATGAAGGCGATCGCTTCCACCCCCACCAGCGCCGAATAGACGGAGACGGGGGATCCTGCGACCGCGACGTTCCATGGACCGACAAGGTAGATCACGCAGTTGAACGCGATCGCCAGCAGCCGAAGCTCGGTCGGACCGACATGAATTCTTCGTCAGGGGAAATTCCTGGTCGACCTGCGCCGACAAAATAACGTACACGGTCAGCAGATAGTAGCTGCAAAGCAGCAGCAGCGACGGCGCCATGCCGACAAAGGGCGACAGGCCGAGCCCGATCGCGAAGACGAGGCCGTTGAGCGCATCGACCGAGTGGTCGAGGAAGAAGCCATAGCGCGGCCGCTCGATCTTCCGGTAACGCGCCAGCGACCCGTCGAGAGAGTTGCCGAACCAGTTGATGGCGACGCCGAGGCTCGAAACGAACAGAAACTCCAGCCGCCAATGCGCGCCGACATAGCCGAGCGCAGCGAGCGCTGCCCCCGCGGAGCCGATGGCGGTGAGCCGGTCCGGCGTGACCCAAAGCGGCATGCGCGGGCACAAGGCGTCGATCGCCCGGCGTTCAGGCGACGACAGCAGGCTGGTCTGGATGCGGTGCGGAGGCTCGAACGCCCTTTGTCCGCCGCCACGACCCGGCCTGGACGATCGCCCAGGCGCAACGGAGCCCGCCTTCGCCAACTCTGTCCCTCTCCGATGCAAGGCCGCGGCGCGCCGACCCACCGTGCGTCTCCGCGTCGATCAGCCTATCATAGGCCTTAATCGAGAGGGAATTCCCATGGGGCAGGGCATTGTCGTCACGGGCGCGAGCAGGGGATTGGGACGCGCGCTGGCGATCGAATACGCCGCGCCGGGCGTCGCCCTGGCCCTCATCGGCCGCGACCCGACCCGCCTCGAGGAGGTCGCGGACGCCGTGCGGGCAAAGGGCGCAAAGGCGACGGTCGGCCGGATCGACGTGCGCGACGAACAGGCGATGCGCGCCTTTCTGCTCGCCGTCGACGACGCCGATCCGACCGAGCGGGTGATCGCCAGCGCTGGCGTCACGATGGTCACGCCGCGCGCCGGGGGCGTGGAAGACCTGACCCGCTGCCGCGACCTGTTCGACGTCAACCTGAATGGCGTGATGAACACGCTGGCGCCGCTCGCGCCGCGCATGCGCGCCCGCGGCGCGGGGCAGATTGCGCTGTTCGGCTCGATCGCCGCTTTCGCTCCTCCTCCCGACTCGCCCTCCTATGCGGCGAGCAAGGCGGCGATCGTCGCCTTCGCTCTCGCGACGCGCGCTCTCTACGACGCTGACGGCGTGTCGGTGAGCGTGATCTGTCCCGGATTCGTCGACACGCCGATGACGAGGTCCTATGACAGCGCAAAGCCCTTCGTGATGGGGGCCGAAGAGGCCGCCCGGCGCATTCGCCGCGGGCTTGGGCGCAGGCGGGCCGTGATCGCTTTTCCCCGCCGCCTCTATGTCGCCGCCCGCTTCCAGCAACTCCTGCCAGAGCCGGCGCGGCGCCGCATTCTCCTCGCCTTTCGCGCCATCGCCCGCCCTCAGGACGCGAGCGACCGCTCGTAGATCCGAAAGGTGCGCGTCTGTCGCGCCGGCGCGCTGCGCACAGCGTTGATCGCGGCGGCGTTGGTCTCGAGCATCCAGCTGAACTCGATCTCCTCGACGCCGGCCTCGCGCGCGTCCTCGATCGCCAGAGCGGCAAGCGCTCCAGCGGCGCGCGCAGCGAGCCGCGTGTTCCGCCACTTCTTCGCCACGCCCGCCATCGGGACGCGGGTCCGACGGGCGCCCGCGACATGGATGCGCCACAGGAACCTCGCCAAGCCGAACGGCAGCAAGCGGCCATGCAGGCCCTGAAGCGCCTCGTTGGCGTCGGGGATCTGGACCAGCACCGCTACATCCTCGCCGCCGCAACTGGCAATGCGAATCCAGTCCGGACGGCAAGCCGGCAGCATGAGGTCGGCGATGAACTTCGCCTCGTCCGGACTGACCGGGGTCGCCCAGGCGTTGTCGGACCAAGCGTCGTTGTAGAGCGCCAGCACGCGGGGAAAATCGCGCCGCCAGGTCCGGTACGACAGGCTGTGAATCTCGATCGGATTGGATCGCCGGTCGAGGACACGGGCAATCCGTTCCGGCGCGTTCGATTCCGCCACTCGGGCCACATAGGCGACGAGGTCCATCGCCTTCCGGTAGCCGAGCCGCTCGATATGCGAGGCGTAATGGGGCGGCGCGTGGTTGGTCCTGACGACGTGCGGCGCGTCGAACCCGTCGACCAGCAGTCCGGACTCGTGGTTGATCGTCAGGCTGAACGGTCCGCGAACGATCAGCATGCCGTGGCCGCGAAGGAACTGTTCGGCGGCGCCGAACAGCGCATCGAACGCGGCCGGGTCGTCGACGGCGTCGATGAAACCGAAAAAGCCGCAGGCGTCGTCGAACTTCTGGATATGCGCGGTCTCGATGGTCGCGACGATCCGGCCGACCGGCTCGCAGTCCCGAAAGGCGACGAACGGCTGCACCACGTTCTCGCGGCGGAACGGCGCGCGCTTTTGGCTGAAGATCATCCGGGTCTCGACGTGGAGCGGCTCGATCCAGCGCGGATTGGTCGCCTGCGCGCGGCGACCCGCCGCGATGAAAGCCGAAATCCCCGCATGATCGTCGACCGGAATCACCCGAATTGCGGTCATGCGGGATCCGCTCGCCGGACGAGCGCGGCCGGCGAAGTTGCGCCAAGCGCGGCGAATTCCTCGGCGACGACCGGAGCGCAAGCGGCCAGATCTTCCGGCGCATGCTCGCTGCTGAGAAAGAAGCGCAGCCGGGAGAGGCGTTCCGGAATAGCCGGGGCGATGATCGGCTGGACATTGACGCCCCGTTCGAACAGCCGCTGACTCAGCGCGACGGCGCGGATCGAATCCCCGGTCATCACCGGAACGATCGCCTCCCCGACACTCGAGCCGATGTCGAGACCGGCGCGCCGGCAAGCCGCGGCGAAGGTCTGAGAATTCTCGCGTAAGCGGCGCACGCGTTGAGGCTCGCGATGCAGAATTTCGAGAGCGGCGAGCGCGGCGGCGGCGATCGGCGGCGGCATGCCGACGCTGTAAACGAATCCGCCGGCCGCGTGCTTCAGGTAGTCGACCAGCGGCGCTGCGCCCGCGATATACCCGCCGCAGGCGGCGAGCGTCTTCGACAGCGTCCCCATCCAGATGTCGACCCGGCGCGGATCGACGCCGAAATGCTCGAACACGCCACGGCCGCGCTCGCCCAAGACGCCGAGGTCGTGGGCCGCGTCGATCATCAGCCAGGCCTGGCGCCGTTCCTTGAGGGCGACGAGTCCCGGAAGATCGCAAAGGTCGCCGTCCATGCTGTAGAGGCCTTCTGCGACGATCAGGACGCGCTCATAGCGATCGCGGGCCGATTCGAGCATCGCATCGAGCGCGACGAGATCGTTGTGCGGGAAGGATCGGCGTTCCGCGCGCGATAAATGCGCGCCGGTGATGATGCTGTTGTGGGCGAGCGCGTCATGAATGACGAGGTCGCGCGGACCGATCAGGGCGCTGATCGCCGCCACGTTCGCCGCGTGCCCGCTGACGAAGGTCAGGCTGGCGTCCTGCTCGTAGTGCCGGGCGAGCGCGGCCTCGAGCGCCCGATGCACCGGCCGTTCGCCGGCAACGAGCCGGCTCGCCGACGCCGAGACGCCGTAGCGGTCGATCGCCTCGCGCGCAGCTTCCCGGACTGCGGGATGGTGATTGAGTCCGAGATAGTCATAGGACGAGAAATTGAGCATGCGACGACCGTCAATGACGGTGAATGCGCCCGCATCGCCCTCGTGCATCAGGAAAAACGGGTCTCTCAACCCCATCGCCGATGCGGCGGATCGCAGCAGCCGTTGCTCGGCGTAGCCGGGCAGATTCTTGAAATCGAGCCACCGCGAATGATCCGCGCCGCGCAGTTCCGGCCGCTGATCCGGAACAGGCGCTGACGGCGACGCGCCGAGGCGCTTCCTGACCAGCGAGTCGAGGAGGCGTCGGTCGGCGTCTCCCAGGCGGCGGGCATCCTGTTTCATCAACTCCAGCCTCCGAGGGCGCAGGCGTTCGCACGCCAATCTTCCGGCCTTCGGCGCCGGGATCGCGTTGGGCTCGCCCTTTCCCACCTCTCTTATCGACGACGGACGGAACGGCGCAAGGCGAAGCGCCGCCGACTTCGGCTGGCGCCCAAGCCCGCTGTTATGAGGCGACAGAGGCGATCGAGCCGCCTCATCTGTGGGAGCGACGGATGTCATTGACGTCGACGAGCGAGAATCCTCCGCCTCCCGGAGCGATCGAGGGGACCATTCAGTCCGCTGACGGCGTCCGGTTGCGCTGCGTCCGCTGGACGCCGCCCCTGGCGACCCGGGGAACAGTCGCAATTTTTGGCGGGCGGGGCGAGTTCATCGAAAAATATTTCGAAGTGTGTGGAGATCTCCTGAGGCGCGGCTTCGCGGTCGCGGCGCTGGACTGGCGCGGGCAGGGCGGCTCGGAGCGGCCGCTGCGCAATGCGCGCAAGGGCCACGTCGCCGACTTTTCCCTGTTCGAGCGCGATCTCGACGCTTTCGTCTCCCGGATCCTCGAGCCGCACTGCGCGCGACCGTGGATTGGCCTCGCGCATTCGATGGGAGCCACGGCGCTGATCATCGCCGAGGCGGAGGGACGCCGCCCGTTCGACCGGCTGGTCCTGACCTCTCCCATGATTGCGGTGAAAGGTGTCAATCATCTTGGGCCGATCCGACACGCGGTCGGGGCGCTGGCGGCATTGGGCTTTGGCGGCGCCTTCGCGCCCGGCCACGACGCAGAGACGTTCTGGACGCGGCCGTTCGCGGGCAACGTCTTCACCTCCGACGCCAAGCGCTTCGCGCGGATCGCCGGCCTCGCTAGGTCGGCGCCGAATCTCTTCCTGGGCGGACCGACGATCGGCTGGACGAATGCGGCCTTCCGGGCCATGCGGCACGTCGACGATCCGAGCTTTCCCGGGCGCGTCTGCACGCCGATCCTGATCGTGGCCTCGGGAGCTGACCAGGTGACGGATTGCGCCGCCGCGCAGCGGTTTGCGCGATGCCTGAGGAACGGGCGCATTGTCGTCGTCGAGGGGGCCGAACACGAGATCCTGATCGAACGGGACGCCCTGCGCGATCAATTCTGGGCGGCGTTCGACGACTTTGTCGCCGGCGTCGCCTCGTCCGGCCGCCAAGTCGCGGCGGCGACGCCTGAATGACCGCGACCCGCCTGCCCCAAGACGGACGCCTCCGATCGAATCGCCTGGCGGCGGCCACTATCCTGGCATTCCTGCTCGCCCGGATCGTCTTCGCGCTGGCGCTCGGGCCAGGCGTCGACGAGAGCTACACGCTTGCGATCGCGCGAACGCTGAACCTCTCTTATTTGGATCATCCTCCGCTCCATCAATGGATCGCGCATGCCGCCGCAGCGACCCTGGGCGAGGGGTTCGGCGCGCGTCTGCCTTTCATTCTCCTGTTCGCGGCGACGGGCTGGATTTATTTCCGGACGACAGCGGGATTGTTCGGCGCTCGGGCGGCGATCGTCGCCGTCTTCGCGCTGAACGCCGCTCCCTTCTTCTTCGCTTCCGCAGGAACGTGGATCGTGCCGGACGGGCCGCTGCTGTTCGCCCTCGCAGCGGCGGCCCTCTCGCTGTCGCGCGTGATCTTCGAGACGCCAGCCGATCGATCTTCCGTCTGGTTCCTCTGGATCGTGTCGGGCGTCGCTCTTGGCGTCGCCGGGCTGTCGAAATACAGCGCCGCGCTGACCGTCCTCGGGCTCTTCGCATTCATCGCGCTGTCACTGCGCCAGCGACGGTGGCTTGCCGACCCCGCGCCCTACGCCGCCGCCGCGGTCGCCCTCGCCCTGATCACGCCCGTCATCGTCTGGAACGCGCGCCACGGATGGGTCTCGTTCGGCTTCCAGGGCGGGCGGGGCGCGCCAGGCGGCGGATTGAAGCCGGCGCAAGTCCTCGCGATGGGGCTCGGGGAAATCGCCTATCTTTCGCCGTGGCTATTTGTTCCCCTCGTCATGGGCCTGGTCGCGGCCTGGCGGAAACGCGACGACGAACGCTGGCTGTTCCTTGTCTGCCTTTCCCTGCCGCCGATCGTCGTTTTCACGCTGACGCCCCTGTGGGGCGCACGCGGACTGCCGCACTGGACGATGCCCGGCTGGTTCTTCGTGTTCGCTCTCGCCGGCGCCTGGGTCGAGGACCGGGGGATCGCCGACCGGACCCTGCGCCACTGGGCAGTCGCCTCCGCCGGCCTGCTGGCGGCGGTCGTCGGGCTCGTGTCGGTTGAGGCCGCGACCGGTTGGCCGCTGCGGCTTCTGCCGCTGCGCCCGGGCGCGACGGACCCGACGCTGGAGGCGTTCAGCTGGGGCGCGCTTCGCGACGCCCCGATGATGCATCCGCCGCCCGCCTTCGTCCTGGCGGCCAAATGGTCGGACGCAGGAAAGATCGCGCTCGCGCTGGGACCCAAGGTTCCCGTTTTCGCAGTGTCTGATGATCCGCGCGGCTGGGCTTTCGTCGCCAGCGGAAACGATCTTCGCGGCCGCGACGGCGTCCTGGTGGCGAGGACGTCCGACCTCGGAGCGGCGGAAGCCGAGGCGGCCTCGGTGGCGCGGTCGCTCGGCGCGCCGCAGCCCTTCCCTCTGACGCGCAACGGGCAAACGGCGGTCGCGCTCGCGCTCGTTCCGGTTCACGGCTTGACGTGCAGGCTTCCCCTCCCTTATCCCGGCGCGGCCGGCGAATAGTTTGATCGCTGGCCCAAGAGACAAGCGCCGTGATTTCAGACGCAACGTCGGCGAAACCTGCGCCGAGCCTTTCGGTGGTCGTTCCCACCTACCGCGAGTCCGCAAACGTTCCCGTGTTGTTCGAACGTGTAAAGACGGCGCTCGTCGGCTTGCCGTGGGAGATGATCGTCGTCGACGACAACTCGCCCGACGGCACGTCGGAGGTGGCCTTCGCCATCGCCGTTGCCGACCGGCGCATGCGCTGCCTCAGGCGCGTCAACAGGAGCGGCCTTGCTGGCGCAGTGATCGAGGGCTGGATGGCCTCGAGCGCCGATTACGTCGCGGTTATCGACGGCGACCTGCAGCACGATGAGACGATCCTGCCGAAGATGTACGGCCAACTCGAAGCGGGAGCCGGCAATCTCGCGGTCGGCACACGCGTACGCGACGGGACCGAGGGCGGCCTGTCGCCCGCGCGTCAGAAGCTCAGCGACCTCGGGCGGTGGGTCTTCAACCGGATCGCAGGCGTCTCGGTCGCCGATCCGATGAGCGGATTTTTCATGATCCGGCGCGAAATCATCTCGCGGCTGGCGCCGCGATTGTCTCCGGACGGCTTCAAAATTCTGGTCGACGTGGTCCTGTCGGCGGCGGGAGAGCTCCGGGTCGTCGAGGTTCCCTACCGGTTCCGCGAGCGCATTGCCGGCAAATCGAAGCTTACGCCTCTGGTTGGGTTCGACTTTCTTGGCCTCGTCGCTCACCATGCCAGTGGTGGCGTGCTCCCGGTCCGCTTCGTTCTGTTTGGCCTAATCGGCCTCATCGGCCTCGTCGTGCATATTGTCGTCTTATCGATCTTCCGCGCTTGGGTTGGGTCCAACGATTTCCAGGAAGGTCAGCTGATCGCCACGATTGTGGCGATGGGCAGCAACTTCCTGCTCAACAACGAGATCACCTACCGAACTCAGCGCTACAGCGGGCTCGGCATGGCGCGCGGCTTCCTCGCTTTCGCGCTCGCCTGTGGCGTTGGGGCGCTGGCTAACATTAATATCGCCTCCATGCTGTACAACTCGAACCAGACCTGGTGGGTTTCTGGTCTTGCGGGCGCATTGCTCAGCGTCGTGTGGAACTACGCAGTAAGTACCCGCCTCATCTGGCGTCCGCGGCGGCGCGGGTGACGAATCCGGCGAAGGACCGCATTTCGCGATGATCGCCGATGCCCTCGACGCATTCGCCCAGATCTTCTCCCCGCCGTTCCGGAAGGTGATGGGAAAATCGCTCGGGCTGACGGCGGCGATGCTGATCATGGCCGGCGTGGCGCTCGACCGCCTGGCGACGTCTTATGTTCACGTCGGGCCGGCATGGTTGAGCTTCGTCCTCTCGACCATCGTTGCGCTCGGCCTGATCGTCGGCATGATCTTTCTGGCGCCCCCAACGGCATCGTTGGTGGCGGGCTTTTACCTCGACGAGATCGCCGCGATCGTCGAGTGCGCCATCGACCCTCGCGGGGCGCCGGGGCGACCGCTGCCGCTCGCGCCATCTCTTGCGCTCGGGTTGCGATTTCGCGCTGCTGTCCATCGCCGTCAACCTTGTCGTTCTCGCCCTGACGCTGTTCACCGGCGTCGGCCTTCTGTCTTTCTTCGTCCTAAACGGCTATCTGCTCGGCCGGGAGTATTTCGAGCTTGCGGCAATGCGTCACATGTCAGCGGCCCAGGCCCGCGACCTGTTCGACCGGCATTGGCTGGAGGTGTTTGGAGCAGGCGCGATTGTCGCGGTGCTGGTCGCCGTGCCCGTTCTCAACCTGTTGACTCCATTGTTTGCGACTGCGCTCATAACTCGCGTTTTCAAGCGCTGCGCCTGAGGACCGCTGGCCCGGAGTGGCAAGCTGCTTGCCGCGAGCGGCGCGGGCGCCGACCCATTGCCACGAAGGTCGGTTTGGGCATATGTCATACAATATGAGGAAACGGCCCCGCTGGGGCGAAATCGTGCTGGACGGGCGAAAAAAATGGTCGGCCGAGGGTTCCGCGCGTTCCTCCCAGGGCTAAAGTGCCCGCATTGCGACCGCCAAGCTCCGGAGCGCGCATGTTTACGTTAGGTCTTGACTACGGCACCAATTCGGTCCGGGCGCTGATCGTGCGCTGTTCGGACGGCGCCGAATACGGCGCCCGGGTTGTGGATTATCCGTCGGGCGCGCAGGGCGTTCTGCTCGACGCCAACGACGGCCTTCTCGCCCGGCAGTATCCCGGCGACTATCTCTACGGCCTCGAGGAGAGCATCCGCGGGGCGCTGGCCGAGGCCTCCACGAGGCCGGATTTCAGCGCCGCCCGAATTGTCGGCATCGGCGTCGACACCACGGGATCGAGCCCGCTGCCGGTGGACGCCTCGAACCGTCCGCTCGCGCTCGACGGGCGGTGGAGCGCCGATCTTTCGGCCCAGTGCTGGCTGTGGAAGGACCATACGGCCTGGAGCGAGGCCGCGAAAATCACGGCGCTCAGCGCAAAAATGCGCCCGCAGTACATCGCCAAATGCGGCGGGGTCTATTCCTCGGAATGGTTCTGGTCGAAGATCTGGAAGTGCCTGAGCGTCGCCCCGTCGGTGTTCGAGGCGGCGTATTCGTGGGTCGAGATCGCGGACTGGATTCCCTCCGTGCTGGCCGGCGTGACCGATCCCCTGAAGATCAAGCGGGGCGTCTGCGCCGCCGGTCATAAGGCGCTCTACGCCGACGCATGGGGCGGCCTGCCCGACAAGGAATTCCTCGGCGCGCTCGACCCGCGCCTCGCCGGCCTTCGCGATCGGCTCTACGACAAGGCTTACGACGCCAGCACTCCGGCCGGCGCCCTCAGCGCCGAGTGGGCCGCCAAGCTCGGCCTCGCGGCCGGAATCCCGATCGCGATCGGCGAGTTCGACGTCCACTACGGCGCAATCGGCAGCAGCATTCGCGAAGGCACGCTCGTCAAGGTGATCGGAACCTCGACCTGCGACATTTGCGTGCTCCCGCGCGACCAAGAGGTGGCCGACATTCCCGGCGTCTGCGGCATCGTCGAGGGCGGCGTCCTGCCCGGCTTCTACGACATCGAGGCCGGCCAGTCGGCCGTCGGCGACATCTTCAAATGGTGGGTCGAAGGCGTGTGCCGCGGCGACGCCGCGCTCCACGCCGAACTGACCGCCGAGGCGGCGCGGCAGAAGCCCGGGCAAGCCGAACTCATCGCCCTCGACTGGAACAACGGCAACCGGACAATTCTCGTCGACCAGCTGCTCTCGGGGCTCATCCTCGGGCAGGACCTCTACACCACCCGGGCCGACGTCTACCGCGCCTTGATCGAGGGGACCGCCTTCGGCGCCCGCGCCATCATCGAGCGAATCCAGGAATACGGCGTGCCGATCGACAGGGTGGTTTGCAGCGGCGGCATCGCCGAGAAGAACCCGCTGTTGATGCAGATTTACGCCGACGTAACCGGTCGCGCGATGCATGTCGCGGGCTCGAGCCAGGGCTGCGCTCTGGGCTCGGCGATCGCCGCCGCCGTGCTCGCCGGAGAGCATCGCGATTTCGCCGGCGCTCAGGCGGCGATGACGAGCCTCAAACCCATGCACTACGAGCCGAACGAGGCGAACCGAAAAATCTACGATCGCCTCTATGCGCTCTATCGCGAGCTCTACGACAGCTTCGGCGGCCTGACCAAATCGGCCGACCTCACGCGGGTCATGAAGGACCTGATCGAGATCAAGTACGCTCAGCGCGCCGCAGCCTGACGCACGACACGAGGAAAGACATTCCCATGACCAACATCGCCAAGCCCGACATCTGGTTCGTCTGCGGTTCGCAGCATCTTTACGGGCCCGGCCCGCTGCAGAAAGTCGCCGCCGACGCCCGCGATATCGCCGGCGCGCTCGGCGAATTCGCCGAAGCTGCCGCTAAAGGTGGTCTACAGGGCGCTGCTGACGACGCCCGACGAGATCGCCAAACTGTGCATGGAGGCGAACGCCGACGACAATTGCGCCGGGCTGATCCTCTGGATGCACACCTTCTCGCCGTCGAAGATGTGGATCCGCGGCCTGAACGCCCTGCAGAAGCCGTTCCTCCACCTCCACACGCAGTTCAACCGGGATCTGCCGTGGCCGACGATCGACATGGACTTCATGAACCTGAACCAGTCCGCGCACGGGGATCGCGAGGCGGGCTTCATCCACACGCGCATGCGGCTCGGACGCAAGGTCGTGGTCGGCCATTGGGCCGATCCAGAGGTTCACGAACGCCTCGGCGCCTGGATGCGCGCGACTCGCGCCTGGCACGACTGGCAGGGCGCGCGGTTCTGCCGCTTCGGCGACAACATGCGCCAGGTGGCGGTGACGGAGGGCGACAAGGTCGCGGCGGAAATGAAGTTCGGCTTCGCCACCAACGGCCATGGGGTCGGCGACCTCGTCAAGACGGTCAATGGCGTCTCGGACGGGGAGGCCAAGGCCCTCGCGGCCGAATACGAGGACCTCTACGAGGTCGCGCCCGAGCTGCGCCGCGGCGGCGAGCGGCACGATTCGCTCCTCTATGGCGCGCGGCTCGAGCTCGGCCTGCGCGCCTTTCTCGGCAAGGGCGGCTTCAAGGGCTTCACCACGACCTTCGAGGACCTGCACGGCCTCAAGCAGTTGCCGGGACTCGCGCCGCAGCGGCTGATGGCCGACGGCTTCGGCTTCGGCGGCGAAGGCGACTGGAAGACGGCGGCGCTGCTGCGCGCGATGAAGGTCATGGCCGAGGGGCTGTCGGGCGGGACCTCCTTCATGGAGGACTACACCTATCATTTGGCGGCGGAGGATGAACTCGTTCTCGGCGCGCACATGCTGGAGGTCTGCCCGTCGATCGCCGACGCCAAGCCCACGCTGGAAATCCACCCGCTGTCAATCGGCGGCCGCGAGGATCCGGTGCGCCTGGTGTTCAACGCGCCGGCGGGGCCCGCGCTCAACGCCACCCTGATCGACCTCGGGTCGCGCTTCCGCCTGCTGACCAACGAGGTGACGGCCGTCAATCACCCGGTGCTGCCCAAACTGCCGGTCGCCCGCGCGGTCTGGGAGTGCAAGCCCGATTTCAAGACCGCCTGCCAGGCCTGGATCCTGGCTGGCGGGGCGCATCACAGCGGCTTCAGCTACGCTGTGACTTCCGAAATGCTGGAAGATTTCGCCACCATCGCCGGGATCGAGTTCGTCAGGATCGGCGAGGGCACGCAAATCGGCGCCTTCAAGCAGGACCTGCGCAACAATGAAGTCTACTATCATCTGGCTCACGGCTTCCGGGCCTAGACCATGACGAAATAGGGCGGCGCCCGCGAACCCTCGCCCTGCCGCCAGAGCCCGTCGAAGACGGGGGGCCTAACCGACGGGCTATGGGCCGGATTAGGGTTTGCGGCGCGATTCGATCAGAATTCAGCGCTCTAGAGCGAAGATACGAACGGACCGACATGTCGACCTACACCGAGCTGAAGCGAGAAGCCTATGAGGCCAATGTCGCGTTGCCGCGGCACGGCCTGATCAACCTGACTTTCGGCAACGCCAGCGCCATCGATCGCTCCAGGGCCGTGTTCGCGATCAAGCCGAGCGGGGTCGACTACGCCGCGCTCACGCCCGGCGACATGGTCGTCGTCGACCTCGACGGCCGGACGGTGGACGGGAACCTGAGACCGTCGTCGGACACCCCAACCCATCGCCGGCTGTTCCTCGCCTTCGGCGGAATCGGAGGCGTCGTGCACACCCATTCCTCGCGCGCGACCGCCTTCGCCCAAGCCGGGCGCCCAATCCCGATCTTCGGCACCACTCACGCCGACTATTTCAACGGCGACGTGCCGGTCACTCGCAAGTTGACGCCGGCCGAAATCGCCGGCGCCTACGAGTGGGAAACCGGGGCGGTGATCATGGAGCGGTTCCAGGGCGTCGATCCGGCCGATTTCCCCGGCGTGCTGGTCAATCGTCACGCGCCTTTCGCCTGGGGGCCGACGGTCGCCAGGGCAGTGGAGACGGCGGTCGCAATGGAATGCGTGGCGGAGATGGCGCTGATGTCGCTGGCGCTGGCGCCCGATCTCAAACCGATTGAACCCGAACTGCTGGCGAAGCACTTCAAGCGCAAGCACGGCGCTGGCGCCTATTACGGGCAGGCGCACGGCGCCCTGTAGACCGGCCGCCGATCGTCGCAGTCTGTAGACGGGTTCACCGACCGCGTCGCAACTCTCAAGTCGAGCGCGGCGACAACGCGCCGCGCTCGACGATTCGCTTACGCCAGATTGATCGACATGCCGCTGAGGTCGATCGAGAACATCAGGCCCATCTGCCGGCCGTGCAGCCGCAACATGACGCCACGCGAGTTGGTGAGCTGTGCGGCGGAGCGACCGCCGGCGACGGAAAGACCCGCCCCGACCGCCGAGTAGATGCCCTCGATGTCGGCGGGCTGGTGGAGATGGGTGGCGGTCCCGACCAGGTCGGTGCCGGAGGCTCCGATCGTCGCACCGGCGCTGATGCCGCCGATCCTGAGCCGATAGTCGGTTCCCTGAAAGCGGAGGACGCCACTGCCAAGCGAGGCGCCGAAGATGAAGCCTGCGCTGACGATCCGGATTGAGACCGATCCGGTCGCGGCTTCCGCGGGCGTGAGCAATGCGCCGCCGGCGAGCGCGACCCCTGATGAGAGGATGAGTGACCGGCGGGTAATGGCGTTCATCTTGGGCCCCCGTGGAGAACATGAGGCGAAGCAATTCGGCCGCGCCCGGCGCCGGCATGTTTAGACCTTGAGGTTTGGCATTGACAAGAGTCCGCCGTCATGGACCGCGGTAGCGACAAACACGACCCCGAGGCGCACAGGACCTGCGGTCGTCACCGCGCTCCCCATGGCAGCCGGGCGCCTTCGACGAGCCGCGAAGGGGCGCGAAAGCAAAGCTCTTGCTCAACTATCCTCGCCATGATACTAAAGCATATGCTTAACCATCAGGCCGGGCTCGATCGTGCCTTCCACGCCCTCGCCGATCCGACCCGACGAGCGATCGTCGAGCGGCTCGCCCGCGAGCCCACGTCGGTCAGCGCATTGGCGCAACCTCTCGCCATGTCGCTTCCGGCGGTGATGCAGCACCTGGCGGTGCTCGAGGCCTCTGGGCTCGTCCGCTCGGAAAAGTCGGGCCGCGTGCGCATGTGCCGGGTTGAGGCGGAGGCGCTGAGCCTCGCCGAACGTTGGATCAACGACAGGCGGACCGAGTGGGAAAACCGCCTAGACCGGCTGGGGGACTATCTCGCCAAGGAAGGCAACCTCGAGAAGGAAGGAAATACGAATGAATAAATCCGCCGCCAAGACGCTGAAGCCGGTTCAAGTCTCGCGCACGTTCCACGCCTCGCGCCAGCGCGTGTACGCGGCGTGGAGCACGGCCGACGCCGTCAAACGCTGGTTCGCTCCAACCGGCTTCACCATCCCCGAAGCGAGGGTCGAGCTCAGAGTGGGCGGACCGTTCGAGGTGCTGATGCGTTCGCCGGCCGGCGAAGAGCACTGGGCGCGGGGCGTCGTCAAGGAGGTCGCGCCGTTCGAGCGGCTGGTGATCGACTTCACGGTCGAGGAGCCGAACGGGCGCGGCCTCTTCCGCGCGCTCACTGAAGTCGTCTTTTCCGAGACGCTCGGCGGAACGCTGCTCGATGCGACCCAAAGCTACACGGTCATCGACCCCGAGGCGGCCTGGATGCCGGAAGGGGCGCCGCAAGGCTGGGCGCAGACGCTCGACAATCTCTCCACGGAGGTCTTGCGGATCGAGAGGACGCGTTCCGTGTCGCACGGCGTCTTCTCGGTCGAGCGGACCTACGACGCTTCGGTCGAGCGCGTCTGGCGCGCGCTGTCCGACCGGGAGGCCAAAGCCAAATGGTTCGGCGGAACGGTCGGCGAGTGGACCGAGATCGAGCGAGCGATGGATTTCCGCGTCGGCGGCGCCGAGCGCGCCAAGGGCCGCTGGAAGAACGGCGTCGTCTCCACCTTCGACGCGGTCTATCACGACATCGTTCCCGATCAGCGCATCGTCTACAGCTATACGATGCATCTCAACGACGCGAAGATCTCCGTCTCGCTCGCCACCATGGAACTCAAGGCCGAGAGTTCCGGCCGCACGCGCCTGAAGGTGACGGAACAGGGCGCCTTTTTGGACGGCTACGACGACGATGGCTCGCGCGAGCGCGGCACCGCGTTCCTGCTCGACAAGATCGGCGCGTCGCTCAGCATCGCTAAGGCGTGACCGCGCTATCCGTACGATCGGCTCCGGGAGCGCTCGTCAGAGCGTGACCAGAAGCCGCACCCCGAGCGCAGCGGCGTACATAAAGATCGCGACGTATGCCGCGGCGGCAATTTTGCCTAAGGCGACCAGGATGAGCGGATCGTCGGGCATTTCAGACCTATCAGGAATGTCAGGCATGAGAACATCGCAGTTTACGAGACCTGGTCGGTATGAAATCTGAGCCGACCCAAATCTGTTCCTCCAGTCTTAAGATCTCCGCCAAAGCGGCCCGCTCCGCAGGCGTAGCCGATGACGGCCTCCGGGCGCTTGCGCCGCCATGGCCCGCTCGGCAATACTCGGGCGAACACCTCAGGTAGCCGAGGACGTGCGCCATGACAGAGCAACCGATCATGACTCTCAACGACGGCGTCGCGATGCCGCAATTCGGGCTCGGAGTCTTCCAGACCTCGCCAGACACGACCGCCGACGTCGTGCGGCAGGCGGTCGCCGACGGCTATCGCCTCGTCGACACCGCCGCGATGTACCGCAACGAGGAGGGCGTTGGCGAAGCGCTGCAGGACCGGCCGGATGTGTTCGTCACGACCAAGCTCGGCAACCCGGATCATGGCTACGACAATACGCTGCGCGCTTTCGACGCCAGCGAGAAGCGGCTCAAGCGCAGGCCGGTCGATCTCTACCTCATCCACTGGCCGCGGCCGCGCGTCGACCTCTATGTCGAGAGCTGGAATGCGCTTGTCCACCTCCAGCGCGAAGGCCGGATTCGCTCGATCGGCGTCTCCAACTTCAACCGCGACCATCTGGAGCGGATCGTCGGCGAAACCGGCTTCACGCCCTCGGTCAACCAGATCGAGCTTCATCCACGTTTCCAGCAACTGGCCCTGCGCGCCGTCCACGACAAGATGGGGATCAAGACGGAATCCTGGAGCCCGCTCGGGCGGGGCGCTTTCTCGCCGAACCGGTGATCGCGGCCATCGCGGCCAAGCACGGCAAGACGCCGGCGCAGGTCGTCATCCGCTGGCATCTCGACAGCGGCCTGATCGTGATTCCGAAATCCGTCCGTCCGGAGCGCTTGAAGGAGAACATCAGCGTGTTCGACTTCCAGCTCGACGACGACGACATGCAGCGCATGCGGAGCCTCGATAAACCGGGCGGACGCATGGGTCCCGATCCGGACACGGCGGCGTTCTGAGCGACGTCGGGCTTGCCCCTGACGCGCTCCCCGTCGGCCAGCCGGCGCGGCGCGCCGCGAAGCGACGCCAGCCTCGAAGCTCTCCGTGAAAGGGGCGGCCGGAGGCGCGCCGGGCCTTCCACTCCGGCTCGCGCTAACTCCGCGACAAGATCGCCACAGCACGGTCGAACTGGGGATCGGCGCCGGCCGCATAACGGCGATCGAACGGGACGGCGATGGTCGGCTCGACCCCGACGCCCTCCAGCCGCTGCCCGTCGACCAGAACGTCCTCGACCGCCAGCAGCAGCAAACCTTGGTCGCCGATCAGGAAGGCCATCGCCGCGAGCACGGCGCCCTCGGTGCGGGCGCCGACCAGCGGCCCGAGCCGATATTCCTTAAATCCGAAGGCGAGCACCTCCTTGCCGCTCCGGGTGCCGCCATTGATCAAGGCGGCGACAGGCTTGCGCCACTTGGCGCCGACGGTTTCCGTCTCGCCGTCGCGGTCCGCCACCTGCATGGTTGGCGAGCGGGCGTTGAAGAGATCGAGATACCAGGGCTGCGCCCCGCCCCAGCCGTCGCGCAGATCCCAGACCAGCGCGTCCGCGTCCTTGAGCGGCCCACCGGCAATCAGATCCTCGAGCGCGCCCTGATAGCGGCGGCTGGCGTAGGACCAGACGTGGACATAGCCGATCCGCATGCCGCCGTTGGCGACGACGACGCGCGCGCTGTCCTTGAGACCGCGCAAAAACATGTCGCCTGGCTTCAGGTCCGCCGGCGCGACCGAGACCGCTATCGGGGCGGCGCCGGCGGCGCGCCGGATCGACAGCGCAACGTCGCCGCCGACCTTGCCGCGAAACGAGCCCACCGGCTCGAACGGCCGGCCTTCGGCCGAAAGGATTTCGTCCCGAACTCGAAGCCCGGCTTGGTGCGCGGGAGCGCCTTCGATCGCGCCGGCGACGAACAGCCGGCCCTGATCGTCGGTCTCGGTGAGGATCCCGATCCCCGGATAGGCGATCTCGCCGTCGGGAAAGATCCGTCGCAGCCCGCGGTGTTCGAGCGCGCCGGCAAAGATGTCGGCGAGCTGGTAATAGGCCGGCTCGTCCCTGGTATAGTAGCGGGTGTGGGAGGCGTTCAGCGTGCCGAGCATTGCGTTGATCGCGCCGGCGAAGTCCGCGCTCGAGCGCGCCGAAGCCGCCTGTGCGCGGTAGCGCTCGCGCATCGCGGACCAGTCGACCCCGTGCAGACGAGGATCATAGAAACGGTCGCGGACAAGCTCCCAGACCTGATCGAACCCGGCGACATCCGGCTCGGCCGTGGCGCCCGGCGCGGCGACGCTCTGGCCCCGTGCGGCCCGGCTCGCGACGATCGAGGTCGCCGCCACATAAGCCAAAAAGTCTCTGCGCGTCGCCATGTCGCCGGAACTCCGAGCTTCCCATACGATTGCCTTCCGCGTCGCAGGACTTGATCGGCAATCCCGGCGCGTTCGTGACCGATCCGCGCAGGAATCGCGACGAGACAAGGGCGTAACGCCTAAGTCTGCGACGCCCGCGAGCTTATCGAGGAATGATCCAGGGGCGGGAACGCTCGTGCGCCCTGGAACATCATTCGACTTCCCCGAGCGCGACCCCTATTGAGGAAAGTCCACGCCTTGCGGCCGCCATAGGACGACCCTCCACAGCGATCCGAGCGAAAATCGATCGGGATAGTGTTCGTGCAGGGTTCGTCGTTCACGGTAATTATCCGATTTTTAACATAACAATATTATTTGCCTACTACGTTATCATGCATGTATATGTCCATACGTATCTGAAATTATACTAATTACATAAAATCTACTCAGGTCTTCCTTGCGTAAGTCAACGCAAATTATATTAAATTGGACTAACCCGCTCCGCGGGAGTTTGGTGACCAGACAGGCGTAGGCGGCTTGGACGCATTCGAGCGGGGCTGGTCACGCCCTCAAGTATCCCCTCATATTCATGTGATGCCGAACGCCTCGGAGAAGGTTGGATTTTGGCATAGGAGTTCTTGATATCGTTCGATGAGTGGCCGCAGGCGTTGTTCTGGCATGTTGGGGATGAGGTCGTAGAGCAGGCAGCCTTGGCGGAACAGGGAATGGACGCGGCGCTTGACGGTGCTGGTTCGGAGT
This sequence comes from uncultured Alphaproteobacteria bacterium, assembly GCA_963816065.1. GTDB lineage: Bacteria > Pseudomonadota > Alphaproteobacteria > Rhizobiales > Beijerinckiaceae > Roseiarcus. The sequence continues at coordinate 658,307 of CAWFJG010000029.1, forward strand.
TGACGATCCATTCCGAGGCTCTCGCCGGCTGCGCCCAAAATCGTCAACAGCAGGATGGCGAAGGCGTTCAGGAACAGGAGGCGATCGCGGCGTTGCGGATCGTTGATCCTCAGCGCGCTCATGCCCATTCCGAAGCGCAGGTCCTTGCTGTCGCGAAAGCTGGGTTCGATGGTCCAGCGTTTGGAATAGAGCTTGATGATCTGAGGGGCGGAGAGCGAGCCGTCGCTGGCGGCCAGATGCCAAGCCTCCTTCATGCCGGCCGCCTTGACGCACACGACCGCTCCGACCCTGTGGCGGCCGGCGGTGATTTCCGCGTCGCGCAAGATCCGCGCCCGCCCGCCTTTGCCGACCCAATCGGCGGCGAACCGGGTCTCGCCGTCGGCGGCGCTGACGTGGATGGCGCCGCGAAAGCGAATGACGTATCGGAAGCCCAGGCTCTCCAGGAATTCGAATAACTTGACATCGCCGAAGCCGCGATCGGCCAGGATCGTCACGGCCACGCCCTCGGGCAGGAGCGCCTTCAGGCGGGTTAGGCACAGGTCCTCGAAATCATTGCGCTGGTTCTTCAATTCGTCCTTGTCGACCGTCAGCCAGAGGAGCGGGGTGGCCCTTCCGTGGCGGGTGATGAGATGCAGCGCGAGCGTGGACTGATTGTCGGCGTCGAAGTCGGTCCAGTCCATCGCCACTACGATCTCGCGCCGCTCGCCCACGACCTCGCGAACCCACGAACCGAACAACTCCCAGGGGACCACGCCCGCGTTGCTCAACAACCGATCGACCTGTTTGATCGCGGACTTGGCGAACAGTCCACGCGCCTTCGCGAGCGCCTGGCCGATCAACGAAACCGCCAGGCATGCCCCGCTCATCACCCCGAGCGTTCCATTGGCCAAAGACAGCACGCGCTTGGCGTGCAAATCGTCGATGAATACGCGGTTCAAGAATTCATGAACGAAATCAAACCGCTCCTTCGGCGCGCGCATCAATCCCCCAGCCCGCTGATTCCCCATTCAGCCGTGCCAGAACTCCGAAATTCCGGCGTTCTCAAAGTCCCGAAAAATGAGGGGATTCATGAGGGTCACGCCACCACTCTCTAATGTTCTGACAGCCCAGATTGCAGGACGATGCGGCGGCGCGTTCACGCGCACTTCGTCCCGCAATGGAGCTGTCAATGACCCCGCTTCGCCAACGCATGATCGAGGACATGCAAGTTCGGAACCTCGCCCGGCACACCCAACGCGCCTACCTCCAGCAGATCTCACTGTTCGCGCGGCATTTTGGCAAGTCACCCGAGATCTTGGGCCCGGCTGATATCCGGGCCTATCAGCTCCATCTCAGCCAGGAGAAGCAACTCTCGGCCAGTTCGATATTGGTCGCGGTGGCCGCCATCCGCTTTCTCTACAAGGTCACGCTCGGACGGGGTTGGAGCGTCGACGAGATCATCCCCACCTGTCGCAAGCCGCAAAAGCTTCCTGCCGTGCTCAGCCAGGACGAGGTCGCCCGGTTCCTCGACGCCGTCGACAGCCGGAAGCATCGCGCCATCCTGACCATCTGCTACGCGGCCGGCCTGCGTATCTCCGAAGCGGTCCGCCTGACGCCAGCGGCGATCGACAGCCATCGGATGGTCATCTGCGTGGAGGAGGGCAAGGGGCGGAAGGATCGCTGCGTGATGCTCTCGCCGAGGCTGCTGGAGGTTCTCAGGACGTATTGGCGTGCCGTCCACCCGAAGAATCTCCTGTTTCCCGGCGACATCCCCGATCAACCGATCTCGACCTTCGCCGTGCAACACGCCTGTAAAAAGGCGCGGCGCCGGGCCGGCATCGCCAAGCCGGTCACCCCTCACTCGCTGCGCCATGCCTTTGCCGTCCACCTGCTCGAATCCGGCACGGACTTGCGCACCATCCAGCTGTTGCTTGGCCATCGCAACCTGAGCACCACGGCCCGCTATCTGCGCCTGGCGACCAACAAGGTGTGCGCCACGGCGAGCCCGTTGGACGCCCTACATTCATCCACTTCAGCGCCACCGCGCCCCACGCCAGCGCCCGCCTGAACACTGGCCCGATGGCCAGCGACACCCCCGAAGTGGCGGATGTGTTCCGCCGCTACGGCGACGCATATCGACAGCAGCACGGCGCCGCTCTCTCCACCGCGCAGCGTCGCGCTATGACCGCAATCGAGTTGTGTCGCACAGCAGCGCTTGGCGGTCATGTCGAGCAATGCGACAGCTGCGGGCACGAGCGCATCGCCTATAACTC